>NZ_JBOIGG010000006.1:0-307361 GCF_050742655.1 Paraburkholderia sp.
CCTCGGGTGCAAACTCGAACTCGGTCGGTGGCACGGCCAGCGGTAACAACGCGAACACCGTGAACGGTACGGCCTCGGGCGCGAACTCGAACTCGATCGATGGTACGGCGAGCGGTAACAACGCGAGGACCACGAACGGTACGGCGTCGGGTGCGAACTCGAACTCGATCGATGGCACCGCGAGCGGCAACAACGCGAAGACGACGGACGGTACGGCCTCGGGTGCAAACTCGAACTCGGTCGGTGGCACGGCCAGCGGTAACAACGCGAACACCGTGAACGGTACGGCCTCGGGCGCGAACTCGAACTCGATCGATGGTACGGCGAGCGGTAACAACGCGAAGACCACGAACGGTACGGCGTCGGGCGCAAACTCGAATTCGATCGATGGTACGGCGAGCGGTAACAACGCGAAGACCACGAACGGCACGGCGTCGGGTGCAAACTCGAACTCGGTCGGTGGCACGGCCAGCGGTAACAACGCGAACACCGTGAACGGCACGGCGTCGGGCGCAAACACGAACTCGGTCGGTGGCACCGCGAGCGGTGACAACGCGAGGACCACGAACGGTACGGCGTCGGGTGCGAACTCGAACTCGATCGATGGCACCGCGAGCGGCAACAACGCGAAGACGACGGACGGTACGGCCTCGGGTGCAAACTCGAACTCGGTCGGTGGCACGGCCAGCGGTAACAACGCGAACACCGTGAACGGTACGGCCTCGGGCGCGAACTCGCATTCGATCGACGGCACCGCCAGCGGCAACCAGTCGTCCACCGTCAACGGTTCTGCCACAGGCAGCCACGCGAAATCTGTCGATGGCGGCGCGGAAGGCAACAATGCGTCGACCAACAATGGTTTTGCTGGCGGCGCCAATGCAAAGTCGGTGGACGGTGCTGCATCAGGCAAAGGTGCGACAACGGTCGACGGCGGTGCAAGCGGTGCGAATTCGAGGTCGATCTTCGGTTATGCCGGCGGTACAAATTCGCTTACACAAAACGGTGCGGCGATCGGCTTCAACGCCCAGTCCGTCGATGGCGGTGCAGCGGGCAACGGTGCGGTGACTCGCAACGGCGGCGCGAGCGGAGCAGGCGCGAGATCGACGGATGGTTTCGCGGGCGGTCACCTGTCGTCGACGCAGACCGGAGGAGCGGTCGGGGATCACGCAAGTTCGACCACCGGTTTTGCAGGCGGCGACCACGCGGCTACGCGTGACGGCGTTGCGGTCGGCGACCATGCGAGCGCGCTGCCCAGGAACTCGACCGCTGTGGGTAAGAACTCGAGGGCAGAGGCGGAAGATTCGGTCGCACTGGGGGCAAATTCTGTGGCGACTGAGTCGCACACCGTTTCGCTCGGCACGCCGGGTCACGAGCAGAGAATCACCAATCTTGCCCCTGGTATCGCGGGTACGGATGCGGTGAACGTCAATCAGCTCAACTCCGTTCGGCGCGATGCTGAGAGCGCGGCGGCAGCGGCTATTGCCGTCGCCGGGCTTCCGCAGGCGTACGTACCGGGACGAAGCATGCTGGCCGCGGCCGGTGGTACGTATCAAGGAGAGACGGCGGTGGCGCTTGGCCTGTCGACTATCTCCGAGAACGGACATTGGATCTACAAGGGCGCTTTCACCACGAACAATCGCGGCAAGTACGGCGCGACGCTGGGTGTCGGCTACCAATGGTGATGCATTAGTTCCTCCGGCTACCTCAGCCGCGGTCACGTAGCGCTCTCGCGGGCTACGTGACTCGACCTTTTAACCTCTTGCCGTCAAGTCCCGGGCGCTGTATCTATTCTTCGATCGCGCACCGGGAAGGGCGGCCAAATTACCGGAACCTGGCGGGGCGAGCGCCATATCAATGGGCACCGGGCGAGAGCATTCCAATGAATGATCGGCATACTGAACCCATGCAAATGGGCGCTGGCCTGCAAACCTATCTTGAAGAGCGGGCTCAGAACACCTACCCTGGCAGTCGCCTGGCGGACCTTGGTCGTCATGTTGCACAGATGCCGCGCAAGGAGCAGATCCTTGTGTGGATTCTGCGTGATCTGATGCGCGGGCGCGACATCGACTCGCTGGACGCACTATCGAAGGATATCGTAGCCGAGGGCTTGCCCGACGACCCGGATCTGCTTTTCGTACTGGCGCGAGCCTACGAACAGCTTGAGCGCTTCGAGGATGGGTTGGTCTGCCTCGACAAGGCCATTGCCGCGCGTCCCGACGATGCGACATATCACAACAACGCCGGCGTGTTTTACGACAGATTGTTCCGGCCGTCCGAAGCGAAAACAGCCTTTGCACACGCGATGAAGCTCGATCCGGAGTGCACCGTCTATGCGATCAACTACGGCAACATCTGCGCGAATGCATTCGATGACATGAAGGAGGCTCAGCGCGCCTATCACCTCGCGTTTGCCATCAACCCCGAACAACCGGAACCGCTGATGCGATCGTCTCTCGCGCTGCTTCGTTCAGGAGAGCGGGACAAGGCAATCGACAAGCTCAAGCTTCTCCTCCGTGTTCATCCGGAAAACGTGGAGGCGATCTTCGCCAAGCCTGTGTTCACGCTTTCCGATTCGTACGAATCGACGGATGCGATGCTGCGTCAACGGGAATCGCTGGTACGCGAACTCGATACCGTTCATGAAGAAGTATCGAAGGTGATTGCCAATCCGCAATACCCGGAGCAGGGAAGGCCGGACGACGGTTGGCGCACGCTGTTCCTGCTCGCGTATCAAGGCCAGAACGACAAGGCCATCATGCAGCGTTACAGCCACGAAATGTCTCGTGTGTTACAGATCTTCTTCAGCAAGGAGATCGGTCGGAGCCCTGTCGACGTTGCTCGTCCGACGGCCGGACGCAAGATCCGTATCGGATTCTGCACGGCATTCTTCTACCATCATTCTGTCTGGAAGATTCCGTTGCATGGAATCTATACGCATATCGACAGAAGCCGCTTCGAGGTCCACTCGTTTCACATGGGCGGCACCGTCGACAGTCGGACGGAGGAGATCAAGGAATTGTCGGATTCCTACGTGCGATGCACGACGCTCTCGTCGATGGTCGAGCGCCTCAACAACGCCGAGCTGGATGTTCTCATTTTCCCCGAGCTTGGCATGGACAATGAAACGTTCCTGCTCTCCCAGATGCGCTTCTGTGCGGTTCAGTGCCAGATGCTCGGGCATCCCACCACGTCGGGGTCGCGAAACGTCGATTTTGTCCTGTCGTCGGATCTGATGGAGCCGCAGGACGGGCAGGAGCACTACACGGAAAAGCTCGTGAGACTGCCGGGCCTCGGTGTGACGTATACCTACTCATATGAAAAGGTCACGGCCAGCAAAAGTGAGTTCGGTCTCGCAGAAGACGACGTCGTGTTTTTCTCGCCTCAATCCGTGTTCAAGTACCTTCCGGAGAACGATGACCTGTTCGCCAGAATCGCGCTGAAGGTCGACAAGGCGAAATTTGTTTTCATTTCATCGAATGACAAAGGTAGTACGCCGCACAGGATCTTCAGGAAGCGACTCGTAGACTCGTTTGCGCAGCACGGACTCGACGCCGACGATCATCTGGTCTTTCTCGGCCCGCAGAACAAGGACGGATTCATGAAGGCCAGCAACATGGCCGATCTGTTCATCGACAACCCATCCTGGTCCGGCCACAACACGACTCTCGATGCCCTGCACAGTCATACCCGGGTCGTGACGTTGCGCGGCGACATGATGCGCAAGAATCACAGCGCGGCCATTCTGGATCATCTGGGGTTGACCGGATACATCGCGGAATCGAAAGACGCATTCATCGAGAAATGCATTCAGGTTGTGGGTGACCGTGAAGACAAGGCCCGCTTCGAAAGCGTGATCGAAGAAAGATTGGCGCGATTTAGCGATGTCTCTCCGGTGCGGGCGATGGAAGAATGCCTAGTCGATCTCACGGCGTCATAAAACACGAGCATTGTCACGCCAGACAGGTATGGCGTGGCGACATCTCACCCGGGGCTGGCTCCGATGCAACTCCCAACGCTAGCCCGACACCCTTTCGATCAACGCCATCGCCGCAGCCGGATTGCTCGCCTTGTAGCCGCTGATCACATACAGGCAGACGTCGCGCGCGGTTTCCTTCGCGGGCGTCTTGCCGAACGTTTCGAGGCCATCCGGCGTCCCGCCCGCGGCCCACGTGCGTGCGCGCCCGGCCCAGCGGTCGAGTGCGGCTTCGTCATAGCCCAGCGGCTGCATTTCCTCGATGGTGCCCATGATCCGCGCATAGACGAACGGCGCGGTGACATCGGCGATCTGCGGATATTTCGAGTCGCCGGCCGTCACGATCGCGATGCCGTACTTGCGCGCGAGCACAACGAACGCGTCGCATTGAAAGCTCTCGTGCCGCACTTCCACTGCGTGACGCAGCGTCAGTCCGTCGGCGTGTTTCGGTAGCAGGTCCAGAAAAGCTTCGAAGTCTTCCTCATCGAACTGCTTGGTCGGTGCGAACTGCCAGTTCACCGCGCCGAGCCGGTCGCGCAGTTCGAGCACGCCGCTCGAAAAGAAACGCTCGACCGATTCGCCCGCTTCGGCGAGCACCCGCCGATGCGTCGCGAAGCGCGGCGCTTTCAGCGAGAACACGAAGCCGTCCGGCGTTTCGTCGCGCCATTTCGCGAACGTCTCCGGTTTCTGCGAGCCGTAGAACGTGCCGTTGATCTCGATCGACGTGAGCTTGCGGCTCGCGTATTCGAGTTCGCGTTTCTGCACGAGCCCTTCCGGGTAGAACGTGCCGCCGCGCCACGGCTCGAACGTCCAGCCGCCGATGCCCGTCAGGATCCGGGCCTTTTTCGTTGCCATGAATGCCGCCTCCTTGTCCTCGATGCCGGACAAGTGTAGCGAATGCGGCGCGTGCCAGGGCGGTCGCGTCGCGTAGCCGCTATTCCGCCTGACCCCGTTCGCGCAGCAGATCGGCAAGGCTACGCGGTGCCGGCACCAGCGGCGAACGATGTCGTGTCCAGCCCATCTGCCGCGATGGCGTAAGCCCGCGCAGCCGCGTCGCGGCCCAGCGGAACAGCCGGTACACGCGCGGATGCGCAAACGCGCCGCTCCAGAAACGCCAGACGATGTGTTCGCGCCGACTGAAGTTCGCGCCCTGGCCGCGCAGCGGATGAGCGACCGTTTCGTCGGGCGAGCGGTTCGCTTCGGTGCGCAGCCGGATCAGCAGTTGCGGAATCGGAATGCGCACCGGACACACCTCACCGCACGCGCCGCACAGGCTCGATGCGGTTGGCAGATCGGCGGTCGCGTCGAGGCCGAGCAGATGCGGTGAAATAATCTTGCCGATCGGGCCGGGGTAGGTCGTGCCGTACGCGTGGCCGCCGATCCGCGTGTAGACCGGGCAGTGATTCATGCAGGCGCCGCAGCGGATGCATTGCAGCGTCGCGCGCAACTGTTCGTCCGCGTAGGCCTGCGTGCGGCCGTTGTCGAGCAGCACGACGTGCATCTCGCGCGGACCGTCGAGTTCGCCTGGGCGGCGCGGTCCCGAGATCAGGTTGAAGTACGTGGTGATCGCCTGGCCGGTCGCCGAGCGCGTGAGCAGGCTCGACAACGGCACGATGTGTTCGAGCTTCGCGACCACTTTCTCCATGCCCATGATCGCGATGTGCACGTCGGGCACGGTGGTCGACAGGCGACCGTTGCCTTCGTTCTCGACGAGCCATAGCGTGCCGGTGTCGGCGGCTGCGAAGTTCACACCGGACAGCCCGATGTCCGCATCGACGAACGCATGGCGCAGCGCGCGCCGGCCGGTCTGGATCAGCTCGTCGACATCCTCCGTGTACGGCGTGTCGGGGATGTGCTGTTCGAACAGCGTCGCGATGTCGCCGCGCGTTTTGTGGATCGCGGGCATCACGATGTGCGACGGCTTTTCGCCGGCCAGCTGCACGATGTACTCGCCCATGTCCGACTCGACGCAGTCGATGCCGCGTTCGCCGAGGTAATGATTGAGCTCGATCTCCTCGCTCGCCATCGACTTGCCCTTGATCACGCGTCGCGCGCCACGTTCCTGCGCGATCCGGTGGATGATCGCGTTCGCGTCGTCGGCGGTTTCAGCCCAGTGGATGTGCGCGCCGGCTGCGGTCAGCGACGCCTCGAGCTGCACGAGCAGATCGGGCAACCGCGCGAGCGCGTGCTGGCGAATGGCTTCGCCGAGATCGCGAAGCGCGTCGAGTTCGGCATCGTCGGGAAACTGGACGGCACGCTTCTGTTGAAGGAAGTCCATCGCGCCGCGAAAGCTGTTGCGCAGTTTGGGATCGTCGAGCGCGGCGCGGGCACGTTCCCTGAAGTCCGCCTGTGGGACGAAGTGCAGCGGTTGGGCGCTCATCGGGCGGCTCCTTCATTCGTCGTTTTGTCTGCATCCGGGTCGGCATCCGCGGCGCCGGTCACGATCACGACCCACACTTTGCGCGGACCGTGCGCGCCGTACGCGAGCGTCTGCTGGATATCGGAGGTCTTCGACGGTCCGGAGACCAGCACGAGATTGGTCGGCATGCCGTCGCGCCAGCGTTCCGCGCGCGCGGCTGCATGCAGGTCCGCGTGCAGCGTGTGCGCGTGCACGAGCGCGACGTGCAACGGCGGCGCGAGCGACACGGTGCGCGGCGTGCCCGCATCGGGCGCGAGGATCAGCGTGCCCGTCGACGCGATGCCCGAGCGCGCGACCGTGAAGCCGGCGTCGATCGTGTCGAAGAGTTCAGCTTTCCAGCGTTCGATCGGCTGCGCGTACGTGCGCGCATCGACGTCGGGCGGCAGCGCGGCGGCGAGCGCGGCGCCTTCGGGCGTCGCGGTATCGAGCAGCAGACGACGCACGCCGTCCGCCGCGAGACGCGCGGCCAGTTGCGCGGGCCACGACGCAATGTCGGCGCACCATACATCCGCATGCGCGGCAGTCAGCGCGGTTTGCAGCGCTTCGATTCGCTGTTGCATCGATTGTGGTTGCATGGCGTAGTGGCCGGCGTAATGCGCGTCGATGCGGCGGTCGAGTTCGTCGATCGATACGTCGGCGGCCGAGGGCGCGGCGGAACGTAGGCGTCCGAGTATCCGTTCGCGTGCGTTCATGCGGCTTCTCCTGATTCACTAACAGCACCGCCCGTGCGCCGCCACAGAAACGTCGCGAGATGCTCGACAGGCAACGGCGCGTGCCCATGCGCGGCCGCGTGTCCGATGTTCAGCAGACAGCCGCAGTCCGCGGACACGAGCCGGTTGCAGCCCGTCGCGCACGCGGATGCGATCTTGTCCTGCACCATCGCGCCGGAAATGTCCGGATGCTTCAGCGAGAACGTGCCGCCGAAGCCGCAGCACTCGGACTCGCGCACGTGCTCGACGCGCGTGACACCCGGCAGCGCATCGACGATCTCGACGCCGTGCACGCGCGTACCCATCTCGCGTCGCGCGGCGCACGACGTGTGCAGCACGACGGTCTCTGGAGCCAGCGCGGTATCGGTGGGAGTATCGAAGCGCAGGTTCAGCACGCGCAGCAGGAATTCGCCGAGTTCGTACACGCGCGCGGCGAGTGCCTCGGCTTTTGGCAGCGCGTCGGCGTCGTTTTCGAAGAGCATTGGCCAGTGGTGACGCATCATCCCGGCGCACGAACCGGACGGCACGACGATTGGCCACGGCTCGCGAAACAGATCGAACTGAGCGCGGGCGACCGCGCGTGCCTGCTCGGGGTTGCCGCTGCTGTATGCGGGCTGTCCGCAGCAGCTTTGCGCGCGCGGAAAATGCACGGTCAGCCCTTCGCGTTCGAGCAGCTTCACTGCATCGAGGCCGGCCTGCGGCACGAACATGTCGACGAGACAGGTCGCGAACAGATAGACGTGACGCGGCCGCGTCGCCGGATAGGACCGTTCGTGCATGACGTGTCTCCGTGGCTGGCCGGTACGCTTCGAGGCGCGTCCGGCGTTGGACCTCGAGGCGAGGTCGATGGCGCATAATTCCCGCTTCCCGCGCGCGGTTCAAATTGGTTGGACCAGTGGCGATCGGACCTTTGTTGAGACCAGCGGAAAATTCAGTGATGGAGACGAAGCGATGAAAGACGACGGCACGTCCGTGCGCGGCCGGGTCGAAGCGGTGATGCGCCAGCTCGAGACCGCGCTGCTCGACGGCACGTGGCGTGCGGGCACCCGTCTGCCCGCGGAGCGCGTGCTTGCCGCGGAATACGGCGTCGCGCGCAACACGGTGCGCGAGGCGATCCAGCGGCTCGCGGCGCGCGGGCTGTTGCAGAGTCGGCGTGGTGCGGGTGTGTTCGTCACCGACCAGTTGCGCACCGGCATCGCGTCGCCGTGGGGGCAACTGGTCGCGGATCATCCGGCGCTGCGCGACGACATCCTCGAATTTCGCCGCGTGCTCGAAGGAGCGACCGCCTACTTCGCGGCGCAGCGCGCCGATGCGGCGGATCTGCGGCGGATCGGCGCGGAGATGCGCGAACTGGAGCGTGCGCGTCGTCGCGACGACAAGGCTGCCGAAGCCACCGCCGATGCGCGGCTGCACGAGGCGATCGCGCAGGCGTCGCACAACACGATGTTCCTGCATCTGCATACGAGCGTGATCGGCATGCTGCGCGAACACATCGGGACCACCGGCACGGGACTGCGCGAGCGCGACGACGACGCGTCCGCGCTGCTGCTGATGCAGCACCGCACGCTGTGCGACGCGATTCGCACGCGGCGTCCGGAAGAAGCGCGCACCGCGATGCAGACGCACATCGACTACGTGCGCAGCCGGGCCGGCGACGACGACTGAAGTGAGTGCGTCGACCTAAGCCTTCAGCGTAGCCGCCGCCGCATTCTCACTCGACTGCAACTGCAGCACCGCATCGCGCTTGTCCAGCAGATGCTGGCGCAGGATCGTCGCGAGCCGCTTGCCGTCGCGCGCTTCGAGCGCCTTCAGCATCTCGTCGTGATCGTGGATCGCGCGGTCCCACTTTGGCACCTGGAAGTTCGAACGAAAGCGCAGCGCCTGCAGCCGCCGGTTCACCGCGATGTAGGTTTGCCGCAGCGCGCCGTTGCGCGCCGCTTCGTTGATCTTTTCGTGGATCGCCTGGTTGCGGCTGTAGTAGCCGGGCAGATCGTTCTGCGCGCGGCACGCGAGCATCGCGTAGTGCAGCGCCTTGATCTCCGCGAGTTCGGCGGCGGTGATCCGTTCGCACGCGAGTTCGCCGGAAAACGCTTCGAGGCCGCTCATCAGCTCGAAGGTTTCGCGCAGCTCCGCTTCCGACATCTTCGATACCGACGCACCGCGGTTCGGCTCGATCTCGATCAGCCCTTCGGCGGCCAGCACTTTCAACGCTTCGCGCAGCGGCGTGCGCGAAATGCCGAGCGTTTCGCACAGCTCGCGCTCGTTCAGCTTCTTGCCCGACTCCAGCACGCCCTCGACGATGAAGCGCCGGATATGTTCGACGACCGTGTCGTGCAGCCGCTGGCGTTCCACCTTGGGCAGCAGCGGAGCGGACGGGAAATCCGTGTCGAGGTCTGAATTTTGCATACAAAAATTCCCAAAACTGGTTTACGGCCATTTTATCGAAAGATGAAGGCCCCGCAAGGGTGGGCGTATACCCTGGCCATTCTGACCTTGGGTTAGCGGCGGTTCATTTGTTATAGTTTTTTGCATGCAAAATTCAATTCATGGAGATCGCATGCTGAAACTGGACTTCCATCCTGCCGGCCGTCACTTCCTGCAGATTCCGGGGCCGAGCCCGGTGCCCGACCGCATTCTGCGGGCGATGAGCTACCCGACCATCGATCATCGCGGACCGGAGTTCGGCGAGCTGGGGTTGAAGGTGCTCGACGGCATCAAACAGATTTTCAAGACGAAGCAGCCGGTCGTGATCTACCCGGCGTCCGGCACCGGCGCGTGGGAGGCGGCGCTGGCGAACACGCTGAGCCCCGGCGACACCGTGCTGATGTTCGAGACCGGCCACTTCGCGACGCTGTGGAAGAAGATGGCGGAGAGCCTCGGACTCAAGCCCGAATTCCTCGGACTGCCGGGCATCGAAGGCTGGCGACGCGGCGTGCAGCCGCAGATGATCGAAGCGCGTTTGCGCGAAGACACCGGCCACGCGATCAAGGCCGTCTGCGTCGTGCACAACGAAACGTCGACGGGCGTCACGTCGGACATCGCGGCTGTCCGTCGCGCGATCGATGCGGCGGGCCACCCGGCGCTGCTGCTGGTCGACACGATCTCGGGCCTCGCGTGTGCCGACTACCGGCACGACGAATGGGGCGTCGACGTCACGGTATCGGGCTCGCAGAAGGGGTTGATGCTGCCGCCCGGCATCAGCTTCAACGCGATCTCGCCGAAGGCACTCGAGGCGAGCCGGCACGCGAAGCTGCCGCGCAGCTTCTGGGACTGGACCGAGATCGTCGAGATGAACAAGAGCGGCTACTGGCCGTACACGCCGAACACGAATCTGCTGTATGGGCTTTCCGAAGCGCTCGACATGATCCTCGATGAAGGGCTCGACAACGTGTTCGCGCGTCATGCGCGGCTCGCCGAAGCGTGCCGTCGCGCGGTGCGCGCGTGGGGGCTCGAGATCCAGTGCGCGGACCCGGACGTGTACAGCCCCGTGCTGACCGGCGTGATGATGCCCGACGGCATCGATGCGGACGCCGTACGCAAGCTGATCTACGAACGCTTCGACATGTCGCTTGGTACGGGGCTCGGCAAGATGAAAGGCCGCATGTTCCGTATCGGCCATCTCGGCGACTGCAACGACCTCACGCTGCTCGCGACGCTCGCCGGTTGCGAGATGGGGCTGCAACTGGCTGGCGTGCCGCTCGCCACGAGCGGTCTGCCCGCAGCGATGGCCTGGTTGAGGGAGCAGTCGCACGCGACGCGCCTGAAGGCGGCCGCATGACGACGCGCAAGCCGGCTACTGGCGCTGGCTTCCCCCAGGGGTTCGTTCATTGAAAAGCGACTGAAAAAAACAGGGCGAGCGCGTGTTTCGTCACGCGCCCGCCTCTCTCGAACCGCGCCGGTAGAGCGCGGCGATCCGCGACATGCGATGCGTTTAACCGCGTCCCTGAAAGCGCGGCGATTCTTGATATGCAGGGGTTCGACCGCCCTCGAGTGCGCGGCGGACAGCGGCGAAGCACGCCATTCCGGCGCGCCGCCGACCAGCAACGGAGACTGACGATGAAGCGGTTTCGTGTGAACAGTGCGACCAGTATCGTTCTAGTGATGCTCTGCATCATGTACTTCATCACCTACCTCGACCGCGTGAACGTCAGCACCGCGGCGGCCGGGTTCGGCAAGGAATTCAGTCTCTCCCATACCGAAGTCGGGCTCGTGTTTTCCGCATTCGCGTATCCGTATCTCGTTTTCCAGATCATCGGCGGATGGGTGAGCGATCGCTTCGGCGCGAAGCGCACGCTGATTGCGTGCGGTGCGATCTGGGCACTGGCGACGTTGCTGACCGGCTTCGCCGGCGGTCTCGTGTCGCTGCTCGCGGCGCGTCTGCTGCTCGGTTTCGGCGAAGGCGCGACGTTTCCGGCGGCGACCGCCGCAATGTCGCGCTGGGTCGCGAAAGAGCGGCGCGGCTTTGCGCAGGGCATCACGCATGCAGCCGCGCGGATCGGCAACGCGATCGCGCCGGGCGCGATCGTGCTCGTCATGGCGACGTGGGGCTGGCGCGAATCGTTCTATATCTGCGGTGCGGTGAGCCTGCTGTGGGTGATCGTGTGGGCGGTCACGTTCACCGAATATCCGAAGGACCATCCGCGCATCACCACCGAGGAACTCGACGTGCTGCCCGCGCCGAAGCCGAAAGCCGCCGACGTGCCGTGGCGCCGTCTGTTCCGCCGGATGGCGCCGGTGACCGTCGTCTACTTCTGCTACGGCTGGACGCTGTGGCTCTTTCTCAGCTGGATTCCGCAGTACTTCCTGCACAGCTATCACCTCGATCTGAAGAAGTCGGCGGTGTTCGCGTCCGCGGTGTTCTTCGCGGGCGTGCTCGGCGATACGCTCGGCGGCATCGTCACCGATCGCATCTTCGAACGCACCCGCAACCTGCGGCGCGCGCGCAGCTGGATGGTGGCCATCTGCATGCTGCTCACGCTCGCATCGCTCGTGCCGCTGATGTTCGCGCACAACCTGTACGTATCGATGGTGTGTCTGTCGGCTGGCTTTTTCTTCGCCGAGATGACGATCGGCCCGATGTGGGCGATCCCGATGGACATCGCACCCGAGTATTCGGGCACCGCGAGCGGCATGATGAACACCGGCTCGGCGCTCGCCGCGATTATCTCGCCGGTGTTCTCGGGCTTCCTGATCGACAGGTTCGGCAGCTGGGAATTGCCGTTCGCGGGCAGCATGCTGCTGATGGCGGTCGGCGTCGTGCTCGCGTTCCGCATGCAGCCCGACAGCCGCTTTGAAACGGGCGAGGCACCGGGCGCCCATCCGGCCGGAGCATGAACGCGATGGCACATCCATTGACCCTGGCGCTCGCCGATGCGCGCCGCACGCACACCCGCATTGCCGTGCTCGCACCAAACGAAATTCCCGCGGATGCGCAGACCGCCTACGCGATCCAGCACGAACTGCTGCAACTCACCGATGCGCGGATCGGCGGCTGGAAGATCGGCGCGAAGTCGGAGAGTGGACCGGTGCAGGGCGCACCGTTGCTTGCTGGCGGCCTATATGCGAGCGGTGCGCGCGTCGCTCGCGATACGTCGCTGCCGTGCGGCATCGAACTGGAAATCGCGTTCCGCTTCGGGCGTACGTTCGAGCCGCGCGCGGAAGCGTACGACGAAGCCGACGTGCTGGCCGGTATCGGCGAGATGACGGCTGCGGTCGAGATCGTCGCGAGCCGTTTCGCGGGCTGGCCCGACGTCGACCGCTTCGCGCAGCTCGCGGATCTGCAGAATCACGGTGCGCTGATTGTCGGCGAGGCCGCGCCGTATCGCGCGGATTTTCCGTTCGCTGCGCCGTCGGCGCATCTGCGCTTCGATGGCCGCGACGTTTTTGACGGCACGCCCGCGAACCCGGCAGGAGATCCGCGCCGGTTGCTCACGTGGCTCGTCAATCACTGCACGCAGCAACGTGGCCTTGCGGTGACGCCCGACTGGATCGTCACGACCGGTTCGTACACCGGCATGTTCTTCGCGCCGGCTGGCGGCGTGGTGACCGCGCAGATCGATGGCCTCGCGCCGCTGCAACTGACGCTTGCGTAAGCGCGCGCCGCGCTACTTCTTTCGAAGGCCACGCCATGACGCATTCCACTTCTTCGCTGCTCGTCAAGCCGATCCATCTCGTTCCGGCGGGCTCGCGTGCGCCGACGCCGCTCGCGAGCCGTCTGCGCAGCGCACTGCGCGGCGACGTGCTGTTCGATGCGGCGAGTCGCGGCCGTTATGCAACCGACGCGTCGATCTATCAGATCACGCCGATCGGCGTCGTTGTGCCGCGCGACCAGAACGACCTGCGCATCGCGCTCGACGTCGCGCGCAGCGAGAAGGCGGCGGTGCTCGCGCGCGGCGCGGGCACGAGCCAGTGCGGGCAGACGGTCGGCGAAGCGCTCGTGATCGACACGAGCAAATGGCTGAACAACATCGTCGCGTTCGATGCGGAGGCGCTCACCGTCACCGTCGAACCCGGCGTCGTGCTCGATCATCTGAACGCGTGGCTGAAGCCGCACGGTCTGTGGTTTCCGGTCGATGTATCGACGGCCGCGCAATGCACGATCGGCGGGATGGCGGGCAACAACTCGTGCGGCTCGCGCTCGATCGAATACGGCAACATGGTGCACAACGTCGATGCGATCGACGCAGTGCTCGCCGACGGCACCGAAGCCCGTTTCGGGTCGCTGCACACGAGACCCGACTATGCGCGGATGCGGCAGATTGTCGATGGGGTAAAGCGCATTGCGCTGCGCGAACGCGATGAGATCGTCGAGCGCATACCGAAAGTGCTGCGCCGCGTGGGTGGCTACAACATCGACCTGTTCGACTGCCAGAATCCGCGGGCCTATACCGATGACGGCAGCGCGAATCTCGCGCATCTGCTGGTCGGTTCGGAAGGGACGCTCGCGTTCAGCCGGCAACTGACGTTGAAGCTCGTGCCGCTGCCCGCGCACAAGGCACTCGGTGTCGTGAATTTTCCGACCTTCCGGCAGGCGATGGAACTCACACAGCACATCGTCACGCTGCATCCGGTCGCGGTCGAGCTGGTCGACCGCACGATGATCGATCTCGCGATGAGCAACCCGGCGTTTCGTCCGGTGATCGAGCAGGCGCTGGTCGGCGAGCCTGAGGCGATCCTGCTCGTCGAATTTGCCGGCGACACGCTCGACCCACAACTGGCGGCGCTCGGGCGGCTCGCGGAACTGATGGGCGATCTGGGCTTGCCGGGCTCGGTCGTGCGGATGCCCGACGCGAATGCGCAGAAGGCGCTGTGGGAAGTGCGCAAGGCCGGCCTGAATATCATGATGAGCATGAAGGGCGACGGCAAGCCGGTGTCGTTCATCGAAGACTGCGCCGTGCCGCTCGACCATCTCGCCGACTACACGAGCCGCCTGACCGAGGTGTTCCACCGCCACGGCACCGAAGGCACGTGGTATGCGCACGCGAGCGTCGGCACGCTGCACGTGCGGCCGATTCTCGACATGCGTCGCGACGGCGCGAAGAAAATGCGAGCGATCGCCGACGAGGCGGCTGCGCTCGTGCGCGAGTACAAGGGCGCGTATTCGGGCGAGCACGGCGACGGGCTGTGCCGCGGCGAGTGGATCGCGTGGCAGTACGGGCCTCGACTGAACCGCGCGTTCGGCGAGATCAAGCAACTGCTCGATCCGGAGAATCGCTTCAATCCGGACAAGATCGTGCGGCCGCCCGCGATGGACGATGCGCGTAATTTTCGCTTCGCGCCCGGCTATCGCGAACGACCGTTGACGCCTGCGCTCGACTGGTCCGCGTGGAATGTCGAGCGCGATCCGTTGACGGGTGCGCAGACCGCGCCCGGCACCGGTGGCGACCTGACCGGCGGTCTCGCGAAGGCCGTCGAGATGTGCAACAACAACGGTCATTGCCGCAAGTTCGACGCGGGCACGATGTGCCCGAGCTATCGCGTGACGAAGGACGAGCAGCACGTCACACGCGGTCGTGCGAACACGCTGCGGCTCGCGCTGTCGGGGCAACTCGGCGACGCGGGACAAGGGGGGCTCGCGAGCGTCGAGGTGAAGAACGCGCTCGATCTGTGCGTATCGTGCAAGGGCTGCAAGCGCGATTGTCCGACCGGCGTCGACATGGCGAAGCTCAAGATCGAAGCGCGCGCGGCGTGGGCATCGCGGCATGGTGTCGGGTTGCGCGAGAAGCTGGTCGCTTATCTGCCGCGCTATGCGCCGTTCGCGAGCAGGATGCCTGGGCTCGTTGCGTTCGCGAACAACGTGCCGCTCGTGTCCGCATGGGCGAGGCGCGCGCTCGGCTTCGCGCCGCAGCGCACGCTGCCGCGCTTCACGTCGTCGTTTCTCGCGACGGCTGTACCGCAAGTTGCTACACCGCGTGCCGACGACACGGTCGCACAGAAGGAAGTGCTGCTATTCGTCGATACGTTCAACGATCACTTCGAGCCCGCCAACGCGCGCGCTGCGCAGCGTGTGCTCGAAGCGGCGGGCTACACGGTGCATTTCAATACGACACCGGGCGACCGGCCGTTATGCTGTGGCCGCACGTTTCTCGCGGCAGGTCTTGTTAAAGAAGCGAAGCATGAGGCGCGTCGTTTGCTCGATACGCTCGAGCCGTTTATCGCGCGCGGCGTGCCCGTGGTCGGACTCGAACCGTCGTGCCTGCTGTCACTACGCGACGAGTTCCTGCACTACGGCTTCGGTGAACGCGCGGCCCGGTTGTCGAAGCACGCGTTCCTGTTCGAGGAATTTCTCGTGCGCGAACATGACGCGGGACGTCTGCGTCTCGATCTGCAGCCGCTCGTGGACACTACGCAGGCGCTCGTGCATGGCCATTGCCATCAGAAGGCGTTTGCCGCGTTCACGCCGGTGCAGACGGTGCTCGGGTGGATTCCGCAACTGAAGGTATCGACGATCGAATCGTCGTGCTGCGGGATGGCCGGCAGCTTCGGCTACGAGGCGGAGCATTACGCAGCGTCGCAGGCGATGGCGGAGCTGTCGCTGCTGCCGGCGGTACGCAACGCCGATGCCGGCACACTGACAGTCGCGGACGGCACGAGCTGTCGTCATCAGATCCAGGACGGCGCGGGCGTCGCCGCGCTGCACGTCGCTCAGGTGCTGGAGCGGGCGCTCCGATAGCGGTTCGCCGCACGCACTGATCAGAAAAATCAATTGCCGTGCGCTTGACCAAGTGAGTATGCACAGATATCGTTCGTTCCAGTGTCGGCGGTGTGCCGATCGCCTTCGTGAGTGAGTATGCACTCTGAGAGCCGATTCGCACCGTCTTTCCGACTTCGACGAAGTCCATCGAACGGGCTGGGCGTGCATCGCGACGATACGTACCGGCCTGTGATTCTGGAGAAACAACATGCAGATCAAAGGTAGAACCGCGCTCGTCACGGGTGCCAATCGCGGGCTCGGCCTGCATTTCGCGAAAGCACTGCTCGAAGCGGGCGCGGCCAAGGTGTATGCGGCCGCTCGCAATCCGGCGAGCGTCGATATTCCCGGCGTCGTGCCGATCCAGCTCGACGTTACCGATCCGGCCAGTATTGCAGCCGCTGCGGCGCGTGCGTCGGATGTCGATCTGCTGATCAATAACGCCGGTGCGGCGGACCGCGGTCTGCTGCTCGATCCGCAAGCGGTCGACCGCCTGCGCGGCCTGATCGAGACAAACGGCATCAGCCTCCTGACCGTCACGCAGGCATTCGCGCCGGTGCTCAAGCGCAACGGCGGCGGCGCGGTGGTCAACGTGCTGTCGGTGCTGAGCTGGTTCACGGCGCCGGGTCTCGCGACGTACAGCGGTTCGAAGGCGCTGGGCTGGCAGCTGACCAACGGCCTGCGCCAGGAACTGCACGGCCAGCAGACACGCGTGATCGCCGTGCATCCGGCCTATATCGACACCGACATGACGAAGGGCGTCACCGGACCGAAGAGCCGTCCCGAAGATGTCGTGCGGATCGTACTGGAAGGCGTCGAACAGAACCTCGAGGAAATTCTCGTCGACGAGATAGGTCGTCAGGTGAAGCAGTCGCTGTCGTCGGCGACGCCTGCGTATCTGGCGACTTCGGTCTGAATGCAGGGAGCGTCTCGCCGGCTTCTTTAGCCGGCGTTCAACACACTCGCCGCGACGTCCGGGTCCTTCACCGCGGATCGATTCGGTGACGACGCTTGTCGCGCGTCACCGTGTCAGCGCGCCGCGGGGAAGGTCGCAAGAGATGCGGCCAGAAACTCCGACGTCCGCGCGAGCCCCGCTTCGAGCACCTCACGGCTGTTCGTGTAGCCGATGCGCACGTAGCCTTCCATGTCGAGCGCGCTGCCCGGCGTGAACATCACGCCGGTCTTTTCGAGCAGCGCGACGCAGAAGTCGCGCGACGACACCGGCAGATCGACGCGTACCAGCGCGGTCGTGCCGGACTTCGGCTTGACGTACGACAGCAGCGGTTCTTTCGCGATCCATGCGTCGAGCAACGCGAGGTTCGTGCGCAGGATGCCGTGATTGCGCCCGAGCAGCGCGGCGCGGTTTTCGAGCGCGATCGATGCGAACAGATCGTTGAGCATGCCGACGCTGATCGTGTTGTAGTCGCGATGAATCTGCACGCGATGGATCAGCTCGACCGGCGCGACGATCCAGCCAACCCGCAGCCCCGCGAGCGACCACGTCTTCGACATGCTGCCGGTGCCGATGCCTTTTTCGTAGAGGTCGGCGATCGACGCGGTGAAACCGTCGCCGTGCTGATCGGTGCCGCGATAGACCTCGTCGCACAGGATCCAGGCGCCGCAGCTGCGCGCGATCTCGACGAGCGCTTCGAGAAACGGCTGCTCCATCAGCGAGCCGGTGGGATTGTTCGGATTGTTGATCGAGATCATCCGCGTGTGCGGCTTGATCATCCGGCGCAGCGCGTCGAGGTCGGGCAGGAAGCCGTCGTCGGGGCGCAGATGCAGGATCTCCACCTGCGCGCCGTAGCTCTCCGGAATCGAATAGTGCTGCTGGTAGGTGGGCAGTACGGAGATCACGTGATCGCCAGGCTCGACGAGCGTTTCGTAGACCAGCGCGTTCGCGCCGATCGCGCCGTGCGTGATCAGCACGTTCGGCACGGCCTGTCTGTCGTACAGCGACGCGACGTTCGAGCGCAGGCGTTCGGTGCCGTCGATCGCGCCGTAGGTCAGCTTCATCGGCAGGATGTCGGCGAGGATCGCGTCCTTCTTGCCGGCGAGATCGAGCAGTTCTTCCACCGTCAGCGACTCGACGCAGGTCTCGGCGAGATTCAGCTCGCAGTGGTTTTCGTACTGGTCCATCCAGCGCTCGACGCCGAATTCCCTGATCTTCATGAGCTCTGTCTCTCTGGTTGGGTACGCGCTTACCTGGGGCGTGCCAGGATGGGTATAGACTAAAAGTCTCGAATGGACGAGTTGTGGTAAATCGTGACGAAGTGGTGGACGGCAGTCTGGCCAGAGGAATCAGGGCCGCTCGACGCGGCTCGTCGTTCGAAGTCCGTTGTCGAGCGACTCACTCGGGGTGTCAAGTTCCGAACTCCGGGCACGCTCCTGCTCGTCGTCGCGGATTCAGTACAAACACGCTTTTGGTAAGATCGATGCCGATCAAGACAATGTCCACAGAACTCCCTTTACACACCGCGCACATGTCTTTGCCAACCCCAACACTGCATACCGCTCGCCTGCTATTGCGCGCTTTCACGAAAGCCGATACGGACGCCGTCTTTGCGCTGCAGAGCAACCCGCGCGTGTTGCGCTACTGGGACGCATCACCCTGGAAGACGCGGGCGCAAGCAGAGCGCTTTATCGAGAGTTGCAGGCAGATTGAACAGGAAGGCAGCGGCGCGCGGCTAGCCATCGAGCGTGCCGCCGACGGTGTGTTCATCGGTTGGTGCAGTTTGGGCCGGTGGGATTCGAACTATCGTAGCGCGAAAATGGGCTACTGCCTGGATGAAGTGGCATGGCACCAAGGCTTCGCTACTGAAGCCGCAGGCGCTGTGTTGCAGTGGGCCTTCGACACGCTGGACCTGAATCGTGTTCAGGCCGAGACGGACACGCGCAACACGGGATCGAGCCGCGTGCTGGAGAAACTCGGGTTTGTCCGCGAAGGTACGCTTCGAGAAGATTGCATCGTGGATGGCGAGATATCGGATTCCTGGGTATACGGGCTTCTCAGGCGGGAATGGAAGCCGTTGCAGTCAGGATCGGCAGTAGACTGAACCGGGTGCACCTCAGCGACCGCTCCGGGTTGCGGATTCAACCGGACGACATTACCGTGTAGATCGTCGACAATCTGTGCTTGGTAGACTCTCGAAAATAATCCCCTTCGCGCCTGACACAATGACTACCTCTTCCGATATCGCCTCTCTTGTGGTTCAGGAGTTTTGGCGTCTTATGGCCACAAACAATTTTCAAGCGGTCGCGGCGGTCCTGGCACAAGACTTTGTCCTTGAGTGGCCTCAATCGAACGAGCGCATTCGGGGTGCCGCCAATTTCACGCAGCTCAATACGGAATATCCAGCGCAAGGTCCCTGGGTTTTCACGATCAATCGTATCGTCGGGAATGGAGAGGCGGCTGTGTCGGATGTGTCCGTCACCGATGGCGTTCAGCGTGCAAGAGCGATTTCGTTTTTTACGGTCGAAGACGGCAAAATCTCTAGCATGGTCGAATTCTGGCCAGAGCCGTATGAGGCTCCGTTTGATCGCACAAAATTTGTCGAGCGAATTGAGTGAGCGAGGGACGGCTATTGGAGCAGGCAAGCGGCTGAATCGGGAATCCATATGCACATTTTGAGCGACGCGCATGCCTTCAATGAGAAATTGGATCGATTGCTCGAGCGTGAAGGGAGGGTTGACCGCGATACGTGGGCCTCATTCATCGACGCATACGGATACGATGCAGCGACGACCATCAGTTGGCTGCAAGCGAAGCTCAATATTCTCAAACGACGGCTGGAAGATGGGGGATCAATCTATCTGTGGGATGCAGCGAATAGCAGACAGATCGATTGCGTTACGGTCCAGCAGTTCAATGATTGGGTGAGCGTGCATTTTCCCTCGATCAGCCTGTAGACAAGCGAACTGAATCAGAGAAGATGGGCCCCAGGCATCGTGACTGGAGTGTTTCAGTCCAGTGCGTTGCACCTCAAGCCGCCTCAATCTCCCGCACAGCCTGACGAAATCCCGCCGGCGCCGCCCCAAACGCCTCCCGAAACCGATGACTGAAATGGCTAGCGTTCGCATAGCCGCATTGCACGGCGACTTGAGCGAGCGGCAGCCCGGTAGTGCGTAACAACATACGCGCACGGTCGAGCCGTTGCCGTGCGATCCACGCATGCGGCGGCGCGCCGAACGACACGCGAAACATCCGCGCGAGATGGTATTCCGACAGGCACGCGACGTCAGCGAGATCGCCGAGCGTGATCGACTGTGTCAGATGACTGTCGATGTAGTCGTGCAACCGGCGGCGCGTCGCCGACGACAAACCGCCTTTCAGCGGAGCCCCTGCACGACTCACGCCCTGGGCCTGCAACAGCAGACTCAATACTTCATGCGCGGTCTCGTTCGTCCGCAGACGTCCATCCGGATCGTCCCAACGCTCGAACATCAGCGACTGGCACAGGTTCGCAATCCGCTGATCCTCGAAATACGTGCGGTCCGCGAGCGTCAGTTCGCGCGGTTCGCGATCCAGTTCCTGCACCGCGCGCCGCGTGAAGTGCTCGGGCAGGAAATACAGATGCATGAAGTGCATCTCGCCTCGCACCCACCAGCGCGATTCGTGATCGCCGGGCAGCGCGCATAGCCGGCTCGGCGCGCCGAAACGGCCCGGCAGCTTCTGACGCTCGGTGCGGTAGCCACCGTTCAGATAGCACGACAGCGTGTGGTGACCCGGCTGCTCGTAGACCGTTTCCGCCTCGTCGGTGATGCGGGTCCATTCGGCGATCGCGAGATGGTCGCCGAGCCACGCGAAGCGTTCGAGCGTCGCGTTAGCATCGCTCAGCGTATGGCAAACCGATTGCAGGCCGAACGGGGTGTCGGCGGCATCGGGTTGCGGAACGGGCGCGGGATCGGCTGGGCGGCGGGACATGATGTTTCGCAGTATACGGTGTGATAACCGGAGCCGGACGCCCCCGCGAAAATCTGCGCAATCCTGGACAAGGCGCTGGCCTGCACGGCGCGCATAGTCGGTCCCCTTAGCCGTTTCCGGTTTTCGTCTTACCGCACGCATCCCATCATGAACCTGTCGCTCTACGCGCTCACCGTCCTCATCTGGGGCACCACCTGGATTGCCATCAAGTGGCAGCTCGGCGTCGTTGCGCCGCCCGTGTCGATCGCGTGGCGCTTCTGGATCGCCGCGGCTGTGCTGTTCGCGCTGCTGCGTATCATGCGCCGCCCGATGCGGCCGCCGCGCGCCGCGTGGCGCTTTCTCGTCGCGCAGGGGCTCGCACTGTTCTGCGTGAATTTTCTGTGCTTCTACTACGCTGAGCAGGTCGTGCCGAGCGGTCTCGTGGCTGTGGTGTTCTCCACCGCGCCGCTGCTGAACTCGATCAACGGCCGGCTGTTCATGGGGCGTCCGCTGCAACCGGCCGCGATTTTCGGTGCGCTGCTGGGGCTCGTCGGTATCGTGTGCCTGTTCGTGCAGCAGATGGCCGGCCACGTCGGCGATCACGCGACGTGGCTTGGTCTCGGCATCGCGTTCCTCGGCACGCTGTGCTTTTCGGCGGGCAATCTGCTGTCGAGCCGGATGCAGTCGATGGGTCTGCATCCGCTCGTCACCAACAGCTGGGCAATGCTGATCGGCGCGACGGTGCTGACGGTCGGCAGCGCGCTCGCCGGCCTGTCGTTCACCATCGAGCCGACCGTGCGCTACGTCGGCGCGCTCGCGTACCTCGCGGTGCCGGGTTCGGTGATTGGCTTCACCGCGTATCTGATGCTCGTCGGCCGGATCGGCCCGGAGCGCGCCGCGTATTGCACGGTGCTGTTCCCGATCGTCGCGCTGGCGGTATCGACGGTGTTCGAAGGCTACCAATGGTCCGCGCTCGCAGTGATCGGACTCGTGCTCGTCGTGGCCGGCAACCTGGTCGCGTTCGATCTGACGCGGCGATTGTTCGTGCGACCGGCGGTGTCGCGCTAGTGTCGCGTTGAGCGTCCCTAGACCATAGGTGAGAGTTTTCGGGAGCCGCACGCAGACGGTTCAAGCGGCTTCGATCACAACCACCCGTTGCCCCGCACGCACCGGCGAACCGGGCGCGACGTGCACCTCACCGATCGTGCCGGCGCACGGCGCGATCACCGAAATTTCCATCTTCATCGACTCGATCACGAGCAGCACGTCGCCGGCTGCGACCGTCTCACCGGGATTCACGCGCACCTGCCACAGGTTGCCGGCGATCTCGCTGTCGACGGCGACCTGACCGTCGCGCAGCGGCGCATCACCCATCGGTGCAGCCAGCGACGCAACCGCCTCAGGCGCGTCGCCGCTCGTGTCCGCTTCATGCCAGCGCTGCCGTTCGGCTTCGAACGCGGCCCGCTGCCGCGAGCGAAAGCGGTCGATGCCATCAGCCTCGCGCGCAATGAACGCGGTGTAGTCGGCAAGCGATAGTTCGGTTTCCTCGATCTTCAGCGGATAGCGGCCGAGCGGAAAGTCCGCGCGGATGCGCAGCAGTTCGTCGGCGGAGACCTCATGGAACCGGATCTGGTCGAAAAAGCGCAGCAGGTAAGGGCGCCCCGCGAAGTCCGCGATCTCGCGATAGCGATTCCACATCTGCAGCGTGCGGCCGACGAACTGATAGCCGCCAGGTCCCTCCATCCCGTACACGCACAGATACGCACCGCCGATCCCCACCGAGTTCTCCGCGGTCCACGTCCGGGCCGGGTTGTACTTGGTCGTGACGAGACGATGCCGTGGATCGAGCGGCGTCGCGACCGGCGCGCCGAGGTACACGTCGCCGAGCCCCATCACCAGATAGCTCGCGTCGAAGACAATCTGCTTCACCGCGTCGATCGAATCGAGATCGTTGATGCGGCGGATGAACTCGAGATTGCTCGGACACCACGGCGCGTCGGGTCGCACCGTCGTCATGTACTTGTCGATCGCGAGACGGCACGCGGGGTCGTCCCACGACAGCGGCAGATGCACGATCCGCGACGGCACGCGCAGATCGTCGTGCAGCAGCACGTCGCGCCAGAGGGCTTCGACGGCGGTGAGCAGCGTCGCGAGCGGCAGTTGCTCGGGCCGGTAGTGAATCTGCAGCGAGCGGATGCCGGGCGTCAGGTCGATCACGCCGGGCAGCGCGCTCGCTTCGAGCGCCTGCATCAGCGCGTGGCCACGAAAGCGCAGCGCGAGATCGAGTTCGGCCGGGCCGATTTCGAGCAGCAGATGCGTGTCGCCCGACAGGCGCGCGACGAGTCGTTCGTCTGCGTGGCCGATGTCGAGCACGATGGGCGACGTGAGCGTAAGCGGTGCCGATGCCGCGACCTCGGAATCGAGCGGTGCCGCACACGGGTCCGCTGCAAGGCTCGCGATTTCCGCTTCACGACCCAGCGCCGCCGCGCGCGCAGTCGCGACATCGACCGGCACGAAGCGCACTTTGTCTCCCGCCTTCAACTGACCGATCTGCCACAGGTCCGCTTCGATAATCGTCACCGGACACACGAAGCCACCGAGACTCGGACCATCAGGGCCGAGAATCACCGGCATGTCGCCGGTGAAATCGATCGCGCCGACCGCATACGGATTGTCGTGAATGTTCGACGGATGCAGCCCCGCTTCGCCACCATCCGCGCGCGTCCAATCGGGCTTCGGTCCGATCAGCCGGACGCCGGTGCGGCTCGAATTGAAGTGGATCTCCCATTCGGTGTCGAGAAACCGTTCGATATACGGTGCGCTGAAGTACTCGGGTGCGCCGTGCGGTCCGTAGATCACGCGCAGTACGCGCACGTCATCGAGCATCGGTGTGAGCGTGGCGGGCAACGCGGTGCCCACCGTACGATCGGCGAGCGATGAGAGCGGCAGGAGATGCAGCACATCGCCAGTCCGCAGCGCGCGGCCGCCATGCCCGCCGAACTGCCCAAGCGTAAACGTGCTGCGGCTGCCCAGATAACGCGCGACATCCAGGCCGCCGCACACGCACAGGTACGCCCGCGCGCCCGCGCCGCGGATCGCTCCCAGCGAAATCGTCGAGCCGGCCGCGACGAGCAGCACCGTGTGCATCGGCTGGGCGATGTTGTCGACCATCACGTCGAGCGTCGCGCCGGTGACGGCCACGACCGCGTCGGTGTTGAAACGCAGCGTCGGTCCGCTCATCGTGATTTCGAGCGCGGCGGCGTCGGCGTCGTTGCCGAGCAGCCGGTTGCCGAGCCGCAGCGACCGGTCGTCCATCGGACCCGACGGCGGGATGCCGACTGCCCAGTAGCCGAGCCGGCCCGGGTAGTCCTGCACCGTCGTCTGCGTGCCGCCGCCTAACACTTCGACGGTCGTCGCGCGATAGCGCAGTCCTTCGAGACAGCGGGTCCACGGCGCGCCGCTCGCAAACGGCGTGTCGGCGAGAATCTGCCGCAGATAGTCGCGATTCGTTTCGACGCCATAGAGCCGCGTCGCGGCCAGCGCTGCGTCAATCGACCTGCGCGCCGCTTCGCGCGAAGGCGCCCACGCGATCACCTTCGCGAGCATCGGATCGAACCACGGTGGCACTTCGCAGCCCGCTTCGATCCAGGTGTCGATCCGCAGCGCGCGACCATCGGCGGCGGGAAACGACACGTCGGTCAAAAGACCAGGGCACGGCTTGAAATCGCGGCCCGGATCTTCCGCGTACAACCGCGCCTGGATCGCATGGCCCGACGGATGCAACGACTGTGCGAGTACGTCGAGCGGCGCGAGCGTACCCGCGGCGAGTTCGATCATCCAGCGCACGAGATCGACGCCCCACACCTGTTCGGTGACGCCGTGCTCGACCTGCAGACGCGTGTTCACTTCGAGAAAATAGAAGCGCGCGGCGTCGCTGTCGTAGACGAATTCGACGGTGCCCGCCGAGCGGTAATCGACTGCCTGCGCGAGCCGGATCGCCGCGTCGCACAGCGCGTCGGCGACACCGTCGGGCAGGTTCGGCGCGGGCGTTTCCTCGAGCACTTTCTGGTTGCGCCGCTGCACCGAGCAGTCACGCACGCCGAGCGCGAGCGCCGCGCCGCGGCCATCGCCGAAGATCTGCACTTCGAGGTGACGCGCCTTCGCGATGTACTTCTCGATGAAGACGCCGGCATCGCTGAAGTTGTTCTGGCCGAGCCGCTTCACGACGTCGAACTGCGTGGCGAGTTCTTCCGCCGAGCGGCACACGCGCATGCCGATGCCGCCGCCGCCGGCCGTGCTTTTCAGCATCACCGGGTAGCCGATGCGCGCGCCGGCTTCGAGCGCGGCGTCGACGTCGTCGAGCAGGCCGGTGCCTTCGAGCAACGGAAGCTGCTGTTCGGCGGCGATCGCGCGCGCGGTGTGCTTCAAACCGAACGCGCGCAACTGGTCGGGCGTCGGTCCGACGAACGCGATGCCGGCCGCTTCGCAGGCTTCGGCGAACGCGGCGTTCTCGGACAGAAAGCCGTAGCCTGGATGGATCGCCTGCACGTGTTCGGCGCGTGCGATCTGCAGAAGCCGTTCGACGTCGAGATAGGTGACGGCGGCCGCGCCGTCGCCGAGACTGTGCGCGGCATCGGCGAGGCTCACGTGACGGCTCGCGCGATCGGCTTCGCTATAGACGGCGACGCCCTTGACGTCGAGTTCGCGCAGCGTGCGCAGGATCCGGCACGCGATGGCGCCACGGTTGGCGATGAGAACGGAATCGAACATGAGTGGACATTCAATGCGTGGGCGGGTCGTCCCGCCACGTGAGCATGCGTGCCGCGGTCGTCCGCGGCCGGGTGCTAAACGTGCGCGGCAGCGCCGCGCACGTCGGTGAGCATCAACGCAGCGGACGTTGCCCGTCGCGTGCGTGCCGGCTATGCGTCGTTGCGCGTCGCGTGCCGTGCAGCGGATGCGCAGCCGCATCGCGGCGTGTCGGCGCATAGCGTTCTGCGCGCACGCGCAGCATGTCGAACAGCCAGTCGCGCAAGGTCTTCAGTTCCATATGAGTAGCTCCGCGGGGGTGGGGTTGTACGCGTTGCACGGGTTGTTCAGCTGCGGGCAGTTCGAGATCAGCACGATCACGTCCTGCTCCGCGCGCAGTTCGACGTACTTGCCGGGCGCCGACACACCGTCTTCGAACGTGAGGCCGCCGGCCGCGGTGACCGGCACGTTCATGAAGAAGTTGATGTTCGCCGCGAGGTCCTGCTTCGCGAGGCGGCCGTCGTGTGCGCACGCGCGCAGGTAGTTGTCGCGGCAGCTGTGCATGTAGCGCTTTTCGAGCGCGTAGCGCACGGTGTTGCTCTCCTGCGCGCAGGCGCCGCCGAGCGTGTCGTGGCGTCCGCAGGTGTCCGCGACGATCGTCAGCAGCGGGTTGCCGAGATTCGAATAGAGCACGGTGCCGGTCGTCAGATAGAGGCTGCGCTGGCGGCGTAGCGTGCGCTGCGCGTCGTAGCGCTCGCGCGGATCGGTGGCGCTGTAGAACAGCGTATCGACCGCCTGGTTGCCTTCGAGATCGTGAATGCGCAGCGTCTGGCCCGCCTTCAGTTCTTTCAGCCAGGGCTCGCCGGCGGCGAGGACTTCGCGGGACACGGCATCGGCGGGATCGCGCGGGCTTGGGGTGAAGGAAAGAGATGTCGTCATCGCGTGTCCCGCTCAGAGAAAGAACCGTTCGGTATTGAGAAAGCCGCGGACGTTTTCGTCGCACGACGTGCGGCAGATGTCCGCGACCTGCGGGTCCGCCGCGGACAGCGTGAGCTTCACGGGCTTCGGCGCGTACTCGGGATGCGGATCGAGCGGGTGCTGGATCGCGGTCAGCACGACGAGCGTGTTCATCGGCGCATACAGGTCGACGGTGTCGCCGGCCTGCGAGTTGCCGGGCACGAAATCGAGCGCACCGGCCTCGGTGACGTCGACGCGGCTGAACAGGTTAACGGTCATCAGCAGGTCCGCGAGGCCGAGGCCCCACTTGCCGAGTTCGACGAGCAGGTTGTCTGTGCCGTTGCGATAGAACGCGTTGCGCAGTTCCTGATAGCGGCCCGCGCCGTAGTGCTCGCGCACCTCCTCGGCATTCGAGACGCCGCCGATCGCATCGTGCCAGCCGCAGGTATCGGCGACGATCGCCGCGAGCACGCGGCCCATGTCCGAATACAGGCAGTGGCCCTTCGTGAGTTTCGCGGTGTGCTGGCACTTGAGCGTGTCGGGCAGGTTCAGCCGTTCGCTCTTTTCGGCGGCGTTGAACAGCAGCAGCGCGACGTTGGCGCCGCCGCGCAGATCGGCGATGCGCAGCAACTGCCCGCGCTTGACGATCAGCGATGCATGGCCGCCGCCGGGCACGGTTTCTTCAAACAAAACGGGAGAGCTCATAACGTTCATACCGGATTCCAGAAACGGGGCATCAGAGCGCAAGGGCATGCGGCGTCGCGGCGTGCTGCACATCGCCGTTGCGTTCGAGCGGAATGTTGTAGGTGATGCGCGCGCCATAGGCGCCGGGCGCCTGCGGATCGACGCGCACCTTGTCGAAGACGAGCATCCGGCTGCCGAGCGTGAAGCCTTCTTTCAGGTCGTGTGTGACCATGAAGATCGTCAGGCCGGTTTCGCGCCACAGGCCGAGCAGCAGCTCGTGCATGTCGCGACGGATGCCGGGATCGAGCGCACCGAACGGCTCGTCGAGCAGCAGCACGCGCGGCTTCATCACCAGCGCCTGCGCGAGCGCGAGCCGCTGCTGCATGCCGCCCGACAACTGATGCGGATACTTGTCGAGCGCATCGGTGAGACCGACGCGTCCGAGCATCGCGACGGCTTCGTCGCGTGCGGCGAGCCGGCGCGAACCGAACAGTCGTCCGGTGAGACGCGCGCGCGGTAGTTCGAGGCCGAGCAGCACGTTGTGCAGTGCGCTCAGATGCGGGAACACTGAGTAGCGCTGGAACACGACGCCGCGATGCGCGTCGGGCTCGGCGGGCAGCGGTGCGCCGTCGAGCAGGATTTCGCCGCGCGTTGGACGCTCCTGGCCGAGCAGCAGTCGCAGGAACGTCGACTTGCCGCAACCCGATGCGCCGACCATCGAGCAGAACTCGCCGTCCTCGATACGCAGGTTCACGCGTTCGAGCACGACCTGATCGTCGTACTGCTTCCAGACGTTGCGTACTTCGATCATGAGCGGCCCCCGCCATACCAGGGGAACGCCCATTGCGTGAGACGTCGCAGCGCTTCGTCGATCAGCCACGCGAGCAACGTGATCCACGCGACGTAAGGCAGGATCACGTCCATCGCGAGATAGCGGCGCACGAGGAAGATGCGGTAGCCGAGGCCGTCGGTGGACGCGATCGCTTCGGCGGCGATCAGGAACAGCCACGCCGAACAGAGCGCGAGCCGCAACGCGACGAGCAACCGCGGCAGCAACTGCGGCACGATCACGCGCAGGATCAGCGTCCAGCTGGTCGCGCCGAGCGTCTGCGCCTTCACCCACAGTTCCTCGGGAATATCGCGCGTGCGCTGTTGAAGATCGCGGATCATCATCGGCGTGATACCGACGACGATCAGCACGACCTTCGACAGTTCATCGAGACCAAACACGATGAACAGAATCGGCAGCACCGCGAGCGGCGGAATCATCGACACGACGGTGACGAACGGCGACAGCGTCGCACCCACGAGCGGCAGGCTGCCGGTCGCGATGCCGAACAGAAGCGCAAGCGCCGCGCTGACCGCGAGGCCAATCGCGAGCCGCCTGATGCTCGACACGGTGTCCTGCCACAACAGATGCTCGCCGGTGCGTTTGTCTTCGGTGAACGCGAACTGATGGATCGCGTCGCCCATCTGGGTGGCACTCGGCAGCAGCTTGTCGTCGGGGTTCGCGTGCAGCCGGATCGACGAGCCGGTGAAGTACACCGCGATCAGCAGCACGAACGGCAACAGCAGCAGCATCAGTGCGCCGGTACGGCCAGGATGTCGGTTGATGAGCCGCATGGGACTCTCCTTGAAGCGGATCGGCCGGCGGTCAGAGCTTGCCTTCGGCGGCCATGCGGACGTACGTCGGATCGAAACGCAGCTTCACGTTACCCTTGCTGCCGATCACGACGCCCTTGTCGAACGCCATGCCGACCGCGCCGGCGTCCGGTGCGCCCTGGCCGAGCAGACCGTGATCGAACGAGAACTGCGCGACGCGCGTCATGATCTTCGGCAGGTTCGGGCTGGTCGCGAATTCGAGCGCCTGTTGCGGCGTGTAGAACAGCGCGGTGGTCGAGAGCTGTGCCTTGTAGCCGGCGAGATCGGTGCCCGATGCTTTCGCCATCGACGTCAACGCTGCGCGGCTGTCGGCGCTGTCGCCGTGCATCAGCTGCATCATCTCGAACCAGGCGCCGGTCAACGCCTTGCCGAGTGCGGGGTTGTCCTGCAGCGTCTTCGTGTTGACGGCCATCATGTCCATGATCTCGCCGGGAACGCGGCTCGAATCGAACACTTCGGTGACGTTCGGGCCGGCCTTCAACTGCGCGAGCATTGGGTTCCACGTCACGGCGTTGTGCACCGATGGCGTCGCGAACGCGGCGGAGATATCCGCATCGGACGTATTGACGACCTTGATGTCGCGTTCGCTCATCCCGACCGTTTCGAGGCCGCGCGCAAGCAGATAGTGCGACACCGACAGCTCGACGAGATTGATCGACTGGCCTTTCAGATCGGTGAGCTTCTTGCCGTTGCCCTTGATGAGCACGCCATCGTTGCCGTTCGAATAGTCGCTGACGATCAGCGCGGTCGTGTCGACGCCGCCGGTGGCCGGGATGGTCAGCGCGTCCATGTTGGTCATCGCACAGCCGTCGAACTTGCCGGCGGTGTACTGGTTGATCGATTCGATGTAGTCGTTCAGCTGCACGACGTCGATGGAGATGCCGTACTTCTTCGCCCACTTCGACACGATGCCCTGGGTCTTCGCGTAGCCCCATGGCATCCAGCCGGCGTAGATGGTCCAGCAGACCTTGAAGTCCTTGCGCCCGGCGGCGAACGAGGGAGTGGAAACGGACAGCGACAGAACGGAGAGAACGACGGCAGCGGCGAACAGGCGGAGCTTGCGCATGAGGTTGACCTCGCAGGGGCGGTTATCGACGGCAGGAGCGGCGCGACGCATCGCGTTCTCTCCCGGGCTTTTATCCCGCCGTGTAACCTCGCCTGAGGTCGACAACTCTCGGACCAGCACCCACGCTGCACGATCGCGATGATCGCTGCGCGGGCCGGAACCCTAGTCATCCATTGCCAGATTGTGACTACTCAAACCGGATGCTGCTACCGGCTCCTGGGGGTTCCTTAAGCGATAAGCGTGCCACTCGGGCGTGAGCCTTGTGGCCAGGTCGTCGTGCTGTAGTCGCGGTGCTTGCGATGCACGCGGATGAGGCGCGTGCCGCGTTCGCATGGCGCGCGCGTGCACGCCAGGAGTGCATCGCGGTGTGGCTTCAGTGCGCGGTGTGTGTGGTGTCGCCGCGCCTAGTCACCCCAGTCACCGCATACGCGGCCACCGCTGTCGCGATCGCATAGGTCGCGAAGCCGACCGCACCGACCACCCACAACGCGTTCGACAGATGCGGCGCGAGGATCGTCGCCGCGCCCGCGATCGCGACGCCGAACAGACTGCCGGACTGGCGCAGCGCGTTCAGCAGCCCCGACGCGACGCCAGCGAGTTCGCCGGGCACCTGCTCGAGCACGGTCGAGATCATGGGCGCGACGGACACCGACGTGCCGGCGCCGAACGCGGCCATCGCCGCATAGACGAAGAGCCAGGGCGCGCGCAGTTGGAGCAGCGCGGCGATCGCGGGGACGGCCAGTGCGGCGACGCCGAGGCCGGTCGTGATCAGTTGGGTCGGGGTGAAGCGGCCGTGCAGTTTGCCCGACAGCACATTGCCGAGCGACAGGCTGACCGCGAGCGGCAGCAGTGCGAGGCCAGTCTGCCGCGCGTCGAGCCCGATCTCGCCATGCAGATAAAGACTCAGCACGAACAGCAACCCAAAGTAGCCGATGTAGACGAGCGTGCCCGTCAGGTTCATCGCGACGAACACGCGGTTGCGGAACCAGTGGACCGGCACCATCGGATCGTGTGCACGTCGTTCGAAGGCGACGAGCGCGAACGTCGCGAGCGCGGCGACGAGTGCGGCCACCCACACTTCGTGTGCCGCGAAGCCGCGGGTCGGCAGTTCGATTGCCGCGTAGCACAGCGCGCCGAGCGCGACTGCGCTCGCGATCTGACCGCCCCAGTCGAAGCGTCGTGCGCGGCTGCGTGTGCTGTGGCGCACGACGAGCCACGCGCCCGCGAGCGCCGCGATGCCAGTCGGCACGTTGACGAGAAACGCGCTGCGCCAGCCGAAGCCGTCCACCAGCATGCCGCCCAGCACCGGCCCGATCGCCGCCGCGACCGATGCGATCCCTGCCCACACGGAGATCGCGCGGGCGCGTTCGGCGGGGTCGTCGAACGTGCTGCGGACGATCGCGAGCGACGCCGGCAGGAACAGCGCCGCGCCCATGCCCTGCACGAAGCGCGCAACCACCAGCATGCCGACCGACGGCGCGAGTCCACAGGCAGCCGATGCGCCGACGAACAGCGCGAGCCCCGACAGATAGACCGCCTTCGCACCGAAGCGGTCGGACACGACACCGCCCGCGAGGATCAGCGCGGCGAAGCTCAGCGTGTACGCATCGACGATCCACGCGAGTCCCGCAACCGTCGCGTGCAGACTCGTGCGCAATGCGGGCAGCGCGACGTTAACGATGGTCGTATCGAGCACCGCCATGAACATCCCGCTCGCGACCAGGCCGAGCGTGAGTCGGCGACGGGCGGCGAGGCGACGCGCGTCGGGATCGTTGGGTGCGAGCGTGGGGGAGGCGTCGAGCGTGCAGTCGGTCATGGTGGATTCCTCGTTCATGGTCGACAGTCTATAAACTTGAGGTGCTGCAATAAAGCAGCGATTTCGCATCAAGCTGATGCAGATCTGCATCAGCCGGTTCGCGCGAGAATGGCGGCGAGCGGGTAGGCATAGACGAAGCACGGAGAACAGCGCAATGAAATCGCCGATGAGTTCGATGCTCAACTGGGACAACGCCCGCTACTTTCTCGCGGTCGCGCGCGCGGGCACGCTGCGCGGGGCGGCTACGCGCCTGAAAGTCGATCAGGCGACGGTCGGCCGGCGCATCGCGGCGCTCGAAGCGGCGCTCGCGGCGCGGCTTTTCCTGCGCACGCCGGCGCTCTTCGTGCTGACGCCGGCCGGCGAGGCGCTGCTCGGACCGGCCGAGGCGATGGAGCAGGCGGCGCTACAGATCGAGCGCAGCGTCGCGGGTCTCGACGAGCAACTGAGCGGCACGATTCGCGTCGCGACTACCGATTCGCTTGCGAAGCGCTTCGTGATCCCCGCGATCGCGCGTGTACGGCTCGCGCATCCGGGCATCGATATCGTCTGCGTGACGTCGCCGCAGATCGCCAACTTGACGCGGCGCGAGGCGGATCTCGCGGTTCGCACACTGCGGCCCGATTCGCCCGATCTCATCGCGCGCCGCCTCGCGCCGCTGGAGGCGGGCATCTACGCGTCGCGCGCGTACGTGGCGGCGCGCGGCGAACCGCGCGAGGGCGACGCGTTCGAGGGCCACGACCTTGTGATGTATCAGCAGCCGGTCGTGCCGTCGATGTGGGACTCGCTGTGCGGCGAGCGGACGACGCGCGGGCGCGTGGTCTTCCAGACGGCATCGACGATGATCCTGTTCGAAGCCGCGCTCGCGGGTATCGGGTTGGCGGAACTGCCGTGCTTTCGTGCCGATCTCGAACCGGAACTGGTGCGGGTGATGCCGCAGCGCGTCGAACGCTTCGATGCGTGGCTCGTTGCGCACGCGGATTTGTACAAGACCGCGCGGATGCAGGCGCTGATCGCGGCGATCGCCGACGAGTTTGCTGTGCTTGCGCATTGAGGGCGGGGCATTGGAGACAGATCCCCCGCTTCCAGAAACCGATTGTCCGAACCTGCCGGACGCACGTTCTGGACGCGCCCTCAACTCGTCCCCGGCGTGACGCCTGCCCCACGTCCGTCACCCCGATCCCATGGGGGCGCCCCGCCGAACGCATCGACCAGGAAATCGACCATCACGCGTACTCGGGCACTCAGGTGTCGACGGCTCGGGTACATCGCGAGTATGTCGATCTCGGGCAGACGATACTCGGGCAACACGTGAACGAGCGTGCCGGCGCGGAGATCGTTGCCGACCAGGAACGTGGGTTGCCAGATCACACCTTGCCCGGCCAGCGCCGCTGCGCGCGCCGTATCGCCGTTATTGGTATGCATGTGACAGTTGGCCCGCACAGTGTGAGTCTTGCCACGACCGTCGACCAGTTGCCAGTCGTCGCCAGTGGCTGCATAGGTGTACCCGATGCAGCGATGCTCGATCAGGTTCGCCGGCGCGGTCGGAAGTCCGAAACGAGCCAGATAGGCCGGCGACGCACACAGAATGTTTTGCGATGTCGCGAGCTTGCGGGCCGCGTGGCTAGTCGAGCCGGCGCGTGAGATGCGAATGGCGAGATCGTAGCCTTCATCGACGATATCGACGACGCGGTCGATCAGTCCAACGTCGAGTTCGATGCCAGGATATTTCCGCATGAACTCGGGCCATAGCGGCGCCAGATACAGAATGCCAAAGCTCACGGGCGCATTGACGCGCAGTCGTCCGCGTGGTTCGACCGACGCGGACGACACCAGTCCCTCTGTCTCAGCGACATCGTCGAGGATGGACTTGCAGCGGGCGTAAAGTGTCTCGCCGCCCTCGGTAAGAGAGAGTGTGCGTGACGTGCGATTCAGCAGGCGCGTGCCCAGGTGTGCTTCCAGCTCATTGACATAGCGGGTGACGTTGGCGGGCGACGTGCCGAGCACATCCGCCGCACGTGCAAAGCCACCACGGCTCACCACCGTCACGAAAACCTCGAAGGCGCGCAGGCGGTCCATGGATGCTTCCTATCATTCACAAAGACTGAATGATAGGACCATGTTTTATGCCTTTCTGCAATCAGAGCTGAAGCCTATATTGCTCTCCAAGGATCAGGGCATAGGGCACTGGTCGACGAATTGGATCAGGAGATTGAACATGCAACGCTTGACAGGAAAAGTCGCCATCGTGACCGGTGCCAGTGCAGGAATTGGCCGTGCTACGGCAAAGCTGTTCGCGAAGGAAGGCGCCAGGGTGGTCGTTGCGGCGCGCCGCGCGACGGAACTTGAAACGCTCGTCGCGGAGATCGTCAGCGAGGGCGGCGAAGCCGCCTATCTGGCGGGCGACGTGCAATCGGAGGATTTCGCGAAGGCGCTGGTCGCGCTCGCGGTGAGCCGCTTCGGCCATCTGGACATCGCCTACAACAACGCCGGTACGCTGGGCGAAATGGGCCCGACCACCGGTATTTCCGAAACAGGCTGGAACGCCGCGCTGGCGACCAATCTGACCAGTGCCTTCCTGAGCGCGAAGCACCAGATTCCCGAGATGCTGAAGCGGGGCGGTGGATCGATCATCTTCACGTCGACGTTCGTCGGTTACTCGTTCGCTTTTCCCGGCACCGCGGCCTACGCGGCGAGCAAGGCCGGACTGATCGGACTGACGCAGGCACTCGCCGCCGAGTACGGCGCGCAAGGCGTGCGCGTCAACGCGGTGTTGCCGGGCGCCGTGGACACGGAGATGTATCGCGGCATGAACGACACCGACGAATCGCAGGCGTTCGTGACGGGGCTGCATGCGCTCAAGCGCGTTGCGAAGCCGGAAGAACTTGCGCGTTCGGTGCTATACCTGGCGTCAGACGATTCGTCCTTCGTGACCGGTACCGCTTCACTGGTCGACGGCGGCGCATCGATTACACGGACGTGAACCTCCTGGCGGCATCCGGTGTTCAAGACCTGATGCCGCCATCTCTATTTTGGCCATTAAAAGGAAGTCATCCATGGATCTGAATCTGACAGGCAAACTCGCCCTGGTGAGCGGCAGCACAGCCGGCATCGGCCTCGCTATTGCCAGCACGTTGGCGCAGGAGGGCGCGCGGGTGATCGTCAACGGCCGCTCCCAGTCATCGGTGGATGACGTGGTCGCGCAACTGAAAACGCAGACGGGCGGCGATGTGGCTGGATTTGCCGGCGATCTCAGTACGGCGGCTTCGGCCGACGAACTCGCGCGACGCTATCCGGACGTGGAAATTCTGGTCAACAACCTGGGCATCTTCGAGCCCAAGCCTTTCGAAGAGATCCCCGACGCGGACTGGCTGCGTTTCTTCGACGTCAACGTCCTGAGTGGTGTACGACTCGCGCGCCTGTTTCTGCCTGCGATGAGGCGTGCCAACTGGGGGCGTATTATTTTTATTTCGAGCGAAAGCGGAGTGCAGATTCCAGTCGAAATGATCCACTACGGGATGACGAAAACCGCGCAGCTTGCAGTCTCGCGTGGGCTCGCCGAAGCGGTTGCCGGCACCGGAATCACCGTCAATAGCGTGCTGCCCGGGCCGACGAAATCGCGTGGAGTGGGCGAATTCGTGGAGACGCTCGCAAAGGCAGACGGTAAATCGTTTGAAGCGTTCGAAAAGGAGTTCTTCGAGAACGTCCGTCCCACATCGCTCATCAAGCGATTTAGTTCGCCGCAGGAAATTGCGTCCCTCGTGGCGTATATCGCCAGTCCGCTTTCGTCGGCAACGACGGGCGCTGCATTGCGAGCCGATGGGGGCGTTATAAAGAGTGCCTTTTAGATGATCGATGCCGGCATTGGGCCGGCTTCTTGTCGCAGGCTGATCAACGCCCGCTGCTTCGAGAAGCTCATCGCCTGAGCTAGCGGAATCTTCGTGTCGTTATGAACGTCCTGGCGCCGTTCGCACAACCGCGGCGGCGCTTGCCGTCGCGTTAAGGTTCCGCACGAACAGGCCGCAAACGCCGCACGCTTCCCACGCCCGATCTGCACGCGCCGCATCGCCGGCCCGTGATCGCACGACCGCGACGACATCAACTTCGATTTCACCCGCATGACATGAAACTTACCGAAACTTTCGGAGATTTTCCGCGAGCGCATCGACGCTCTGCCCAAAACAATCCAAAGGAGAACTCCGTGTTGAAATCCAGACAGCTTGCGCTGACCGTGATCGCATCGCTCTTTGCGATGTCGAACGTCCACGCCACCGTCGATCTGATCGCGAAAGGCCAGATCAGCGGCACGATTTCCGACCTGTCCCGCGAAACGGCGGCGCCGCTCGAAAACGGCGCGCCGGGGAATCTGCTCGGCGGTCTCGGCTCGGGAATGAGTTTCGCGGGCTGCAACACGTTCGTCGCCTTGCCTGATCGCGGCCCTAACGCGATCCCGTTCAACGCCGCAATCGACGACACGGTGTCGTACATCAACCGCTTCCAGACTTTCCATCTGTCGCTGTCGGCCGCGCCGGCAGGTTCGGACTTGCCCTACACCCTCACACCGAAGCTGGTCGACACGACGCTGCTGCACACCTCCGACCGGCTGGTCTACGGCAATGGCGCCGCGGCTGGTGTGCCGAACGGCGCGCCGGCACTGAACCGTCAAAACCACACGAACTACTTCACCGGGCGCTCGGATAACTTCGACCCGACGCATCTGTCGACGAATCCGCTCGATGCGCGTCTCGATCCCGAAAGCATTCGCGTGAGCAACGATGGACAGAGCGTGTTCATCTCCGATGAGTACGGCCCGTACATCTATCGCTTCGACCGCCGCTCGGGACGTCGTATCGATGTGATCAAGGTACCCGATTCGTTCGCCGTATCGACGCTCAGTCCCATGGGCAATACGGAGATCAGTGCCAACACGTCCGGCCGCGTCGCCAACAAGGGCATGGAAGGGCTGGCCATTTCACCCGACGGCAGAACGCTGTTCGGCGCGATGCAGAGTCCGTTGCTGCAGGACGGCGGGACCAATGGCGGCTTTACCCGGATCCTCCGCGTCGATCTGCGCACGGGCAAGAGCCAGCAGTTTGCGTATCCGTTGACCAATATCGGCACTGCGTCGAAGCCGAACTATCCGACCATCAGCGACGTCGTCGCGGTCAACGATCACGTGCTCCTGATGGATGAACGCGACGGTAAGGGACTCGGCGACGATTCGACCGCCAAGTTCAAGCAAGTGTTTCGTGTCGACCTGGACGGTGCGCAGGACGTCAGCCAGGCCAGCGGCCAGTCGGGCCTCGGGCCCTTTGCGCTGCCGAAGTCGCTCTTTCTCGACGTGGTCGCTGTGCTGACCTCGCACGGCTTCAGTGCGAAGGACATTCCCGCGAAGCTCGAAAGCCTGACGTTCGGTCCTGACATCACGATGAACGGCGTGCGCAAGCACACCTTCCTCATCGCGAACGATAACGACTTTCTCGGCACGATCACCGATTCCAATCATCCGGCGGGCATTGCCAATCCGAACCAGTTCTTTGTCTTCGCGATGGACAAGGACGATCTGCCGGATTACGTGCCGCAGCAGTTTTTCGGCGTGCCGGGACTGTTCGGCCACGCCAATGAATGCAGCTTCGTGAAAGACGGACACGACGGCCCCGGCCATTCCGGACATCATCCGTTTGGGTTCTGATCGGGTTCTGATGGAAGCGTAATCCGGCACGCTGCAGGGACGACTCGCGTCGCTAGAGTGCTGCGAGTCGCTTATTGCTGCGATTGCTGTTGTTGCGCTTGCTGTGCTTGCCGTGTGACGTGGCGGTGCTGCGCGGCGAGCACATCGTCCGCGCTACGCCCCACCAGTTCGCAATACACCGACGGCGCGGTCGCGCCTTCGGTGTTGATCAGCAGCACGCGTGAGCTTGCGTCGAGTGCCACGCGTTCGCGCGATGCGGTGTCGGTGTCGCGTGCGAGCGCAAGCAGACCCGCCAGACCCGCCACGCCCGATTCACCACCGACAATCGGCACGTCCCGCGCGCTGCCGTCCGCCACGACGCGCATCGCGTGCACGGCTTCGTCGTCGGTGACCGTCATGAACGCGTCCACCGACTCCGCGAGAAAGCGCCACGCGAGCGGCGACGCCGCGCCGCAGGCAAGCCCCGCCATCACCGAATCGACCGAACCCGTCGCGTGCGCCGCGCGCTGCGCGAGCGCGCTTTGCAGCAGGCAGTCGGCCTGTTGCGGTTCGACGACGATGAACGTCGGCCGCCGCGCGCCCCAGATTTCCGTGAAGTAACTGACGATGCCTGCCGCAAGACCGCCGACGCCACCTTGCAGCAACACGTGCGTGAACGGGCACGTGCCGTCGGCGGGTTTTTGTTCTGCGGTGGATTGTTCGAGCGCTTCGGCGGCGATCGTACCGTAGCCTTGCATCACGTCGCGGGGAATCTCTTCATAGCCGTCCCACGACGTGTCCGACACGACATGCCAGCCGTTTTGCGCCGCGAGCCGCGCAGCTTCTTCGACCGATGCATCGTAGTTGCCTTCGATGCGCACGACCTGCGCACCGAGCGCCGCAATCGATGCTTCTCGCTCCTCGCTCACGTGGCGGTGAATCACGATCGTGCAGCGGCAGCCGATCGACTGCGCGGCGGCGGCGAGCGCGCGCCCATGATTGCCGTCTGTCGCGCTGATGACCGTGAAGCCATCGAGCGCCTGCGCGTGTCGACCGGCGAACAGATCGGCGGCATGCCACGCTTGCGCGACCGGCAGCCGGAGAATCAGCCGCGCGAGCGCGATCGGTGCGCCAAGCGCCTTGAAGCTGCCAAGCGATGCACGCTTCGATTCGTCCTTTATCGCGAGCTGCGCGATGCCGATGCGCGCGGCGAGATCGGGCAGATGCCATAGCGGCGTCGGTTCGCGCGACAGCACTGGCCATTGCGCGAGCCAGCGTCGGCTTTCGTCGGCGCGTGCCACGCTTATGATGAGCTGGAGCGCGTCGCTATAGGGTGCGCGGATGGCTTGTGGGTTAGCAAAGAACGTTGTCGTCATGAGGGTTTCCGTCATGCGTATGAGGAGTCAAGCCGTAACGCGCGGCAAACGCAACCGCACGATCTCCGCGAAGTAGCGCGCGCCCGTGACGAGCACGTCGTCGTTGAAGTCGTAGTGCGCGTTGTGCAGCGGCGTGCTGCCGCGACCGTCTCCATCGCCGTTGCCGATGAAGACGAATGCGCCCGGCACGACGCGCAGGAATGCGCCGAAATCTTCGGAGATCATCATCGGCTGCACGTTCGCGTCGACGTTCTGCGCACCGACGACGCGGGTCGCCGCTTCGATCGCGGTCGGCACGCACGATTCCCAGTTCACGGTCGGCGCGAACTCGTGCGTGTACGTGAATTCGCATTGCGCACCGTGCAGCGCGCACAACCCTTCGGCGATCTCGCGCATGCGACGTTCGAGCAGCGCCTGCACGTCGGGTGTATAGCTGCGCGTGTCGCCCTTGATGATTACGTTGCTGGGGATCGCGTTGCGGATGCCGTCGGTGAACAGCTCGGTGCACGAGATCACCGCGGGCACGCTCGGGTCGAGTGTGCGCGACACGACCGTCTGCAACGCGAGCACGATCTGCGCGGCGATCACGATCGGATCGACGCCCATGTGCGGCCGTGCTGCATGCGTGCCGCGTCCCTTAACGTGGATCGTGAAGTTGTCTTCGCTTGCCATGATGCCGCCCACACGCGTCGCGATATGACCGGCGGGCATGCCGGGCATGTTGTGCGCGCCGTAGATTTCGTCGACCGGAAAGCGGCCGAACAGGCCATCGTCGATCATCGCTTTCGCGCCGCGTCCATGTTCTTCGGCCGGCTGGAAAACGATGCGCACCGTGCCGTCGAAGTCGCGGCGTTCGCACAGCAGTTGCGCGGCGCCGAGAATCATCGTCATGTGGCCGTCGTGGCCGCACGCGTGCGACTTGCCCGCGATCTGCGAGACGTAGGGACGATCCGCTGCATCTTCGGCGATGTTCAGCGCGTCCATCTCCGCGCGCAGACCGATCACGCCGCGACCGTGGCCGACCGTGAGACTCGCGACGAGCCCTGTGCCGCCGATGCCTCGCTGCACATCCATGCCGAGATCGGCGAGCACCTGCGCGACGAAGTCCGACGTATGCGCTTCCTCGAAGCCGGTTTCCGGATGACGGTGCAACTGGTGGCGCCATTGCGTCAGTTGCCGTTCGAACGAGGGGGCGGTGCTCATCGACGAATCTCCGGAATAGATGCACTGTGGTGCAACGAATATCAACGAGTATAGGACCCGTCGACGAGACGTTTTCCCGGTGCGTGACCGCAATGCGGGAAAACTTTGCATGCGGCCGTGCGACGATGGAAAATCCGCTCAGTCGGACTGACCCGGAGAGTCGCAATGGCGCGCTCGACGAACCGCAAGCACGCGGCGAAACGTGACCGTGTGCCGCATCGTGTCGGATAGACGGCCGCACGCGATCGGTATATAACAGGATGAACAATCCGTTCAATGCCGCCTGGAAGGAGAGCCGTTTCTCATGACCCGCGAAGTCCCAGACAAGCCGCGCACCGGCGAAGCCCCCGATCTCGAACAGCTCGATGCGGCGGTGAGCCACGTCGACGAACTCGTGTCGTCCGGCAGCATCGCGACGAGCGCCGCAAGAGGCATCCTGTACAGCCTGATCGAAACGCTCGGCACGCTGGTCGGCGACCCGGACCTGCCGGAGCATGCGCGCTCCGGCTACGAAGGGCTGCTCGAATCCGCACGTGAGCTGCGTGTGAAGATCGATCGTTGATGTACGCGCGGCTTTATTGCACCGGCACGCATCCGTGATGAAACAGCGGACCGTTTCAGTCCGCTGACCCTCGCATGCTTTTCATTTCCGACGTGGCGCTTCTCGCTGCCGCTCGCGTGGACCGCGTTTCGCTTAGTGTGAATGTGAACGTGAGCGTCAGTCGCTGTCCGCGTCGGCGAGCAGGGCGGCTTTCAACTGCGCCGGCGCCGACGTGATCTGCAACTCCGGCGTGCCGTGCCATTGCGCGCAGCGCTGCAGCGCGCGCCGCAGATCGGCGATCAGACGACCGCTCATCCGCACGCCGTCTTCGAGATGCACTGCCTTCAGCTCGAACACGCCGGTCGCGCGATGCGCCTTCGCATCGACGCGGCCGACGAGTTTGCCGCGGCTCAGCAACGGCAGCACGAAGTACCCGTACCTGCGTTTCGCGGCCGGCGTATAGCATTCGATCACGTAGTCGAAATCGAACAGTGCCGCCGCGCGCTTGCGATCCCACACGACGGGGTCGAACGGCGACAGCACCGTCGTCACGCTCGACGCGATGCGGCCGTTCGCGGCATCGTCGACGAGCGACTCGAACGCGCGATGCACGAACGTGTCGTGCTTCCATCCTTCGATGCGCACCGGCAGCAACTCGCCTGCATCGGCGAGCGCATGCAGCGCGTCGGTGTAGGGGCGGCGCGGCAGGCGGTAGTAGTCGGCGGCCCAGTCGGCGCGCACGATGCCGAGCGCGCGGCAACTGCGTTCGAGCAGCGTGCGGGTGACGGTGTCGGCGGGAGGCAGATCGCGTTTGTCGTTCCAGCTGGGCAATACGCGCTCGGTCAGGTCGTAGACGCGCTGGAAATTGCGCCGCTCGGCGACCATCAGCTTGCCGATCGCGAACAGCACTTCAAGATGCCGCTTCTCCGGTTTCCAGTCCCACCAGCCGCTGCTCGTGCCCGCTTCTCGCGCGAAATCGGCGGAACGCACGGGACCGGTCACGCGGATGTGTTCGAGTAGCGCCGCGATTTCGTCGCGGTACTGGCCGTGCCATTCGGCTGCATATTTCCAGCCCATGTCCGACGGATCGAGCATCCGGTGACGCAGCAGGCCGTAGTCCTCGATCGGCACGAAGCACGCCTCGTGCGACCAGTATTCGAACAGGCGGCCTTCCGCGAGATGCTCGTCGAGCCACTGCGGCAGGTACGCGCCAATGCGGCTGAACAGAACGAGGTAAGGGCTGCGCGCGACGACGTGGATCGTGTCGATCTGCAGTTGCGCCATCTGCCGGATCGCGGCGAGTACATCGGCCTTGGTGGCCTTGCGGCGCGGCGGATTCAACAGGCCCTGAGCGGCCAGGTGCAGCGTGCGTGCTGCGGAGAGCGGGAGAGTGTTCACGCAGTCAGTTAGCGGTTAGAGGCGGCTCCGGCACAGGCCGGGTGCCGCACGGAACCGCTACTGTAACGTGAACCAGTGGACTGCGAGTGCCGTCGCGCGAGTCCTGCGGGAAGGACGAGCGAACGTCAGTGGCGGCCGCGATGCGAGTCCCCACCGCGACCCCCGCCATGACCCCGACCGTGATCCCAGCCACGGTGCCCGCCGCGATCGTGCCAGCGGCGTTCGCGCCAGTCGCCGCGGTATCCGCCACCATATCCGCCGCCGTAGTAGCCCTGCGGTCCGGGCGCGTAGATGACGGGCGGCGGCTGGTAGATGACCGGCGGCGGGACGGCGTAGACCGGTCCAGGTGCACCCAGATAGACGCCCACATTGACGTGCGCGGATGCGGAGGCCGAAGCGCAGGCGGCCGCGATGCCGAGCGCTGCGAATAACAGTACGCGTTGAATCATGTCCATCCTCTGGTTCCATCCAACAGGGTTGCTGTTCGTCACGCCGTCAGGCGCTATCAAATTGCTGACGGTATATTACGATACAGAAAGCTTGATGGGTGCAAGCAGAGTCTGGGATGTGTAACGGGTGGTAAATGGAGTGGTAAGCGGGATGGTGAGCGCGGGCAGACAACCGGCCGGTTGCCTGCCCGTATGGCTCAAGCGCCGAGTGCGACGGCCTCGGCTGCGTCGACGGCTAGCATCTGATGGATCTGCGAGACGACCGCTGCGCCTTCACCGACCGCGGCTGCGACGCGCTTCGTCGAGCCGGCGCGCGCGTCGCCGATCGCAAACACGCCGTCGACGCTGGTAGAGAGCGCGCAGGCAGCGTTGTCGCCGTCGACACCGGTCAGCACGAAGCCCTTCGGGTCGAGCCGCACGCCACAGGTGCGCAGCCAGTCGGTGTTCGGATCGGCGCCGGTGAAGAGGAACAGATGGCGAGAGTCGAACTGCCGGGTGCCGTCGGGTAGCGGGTTTTTCAGTCCGACCGACGTGAGCCCGCTGTCGTCGCCGTCGAGTCGCCCGATTTCCGAATGCGGATGAACGGTGACGTTCGGCAGCGATGCGATGCGGTCGATCAGATAGCGCGACATCGTCGCTGAGAAGTCGCTACGGCGGATCAGCACGTGCACGCGCTTCGCTTGGGTGGCGAGGTAGACGATGGCTTGCCCCGCCGAATTGCCGCCGCCGACCAGCACGATCTCCTCGTGCTTGCACAGCTTCGCCTCGACCGGCGATGCCCAGTAGTACACGCCGCGGCCGTCGAAGCGCTCGAGGCCGTCGATCGCCGGCCGCCGGTACACCGCACCGCTCGCGATCACGATGGCCTGCGCGGACACGCTGCCGCCGCATTTCAGTTCGAGGCGGTGCGGCTGCTCGTCGCAATGCAGCGCCTTCACCTTCACCGGAATCGCGACGTGCGCGCCGAATTTCTGCGCCTGCACGAACGCCCGACCGGCGAGCGCCTGCCCGGTAATACCGGTCGGGAAGCCGAGATAGTTTTCGATCCGCGAGCTGGCGCCCGCCTGGCCGCCGGGCGCGCGCGCATCGAGCACGATCACCGACAGCCCTTCCGACGCCGCATACACCGCAGTAGCCAGCCCGGCCGGACCGGCGCCGACGATCGCGACGTCGTACACGCGCGAATTGTCGAGATCCGGCAGCAGGCCGAGACAGGTAGCGAGTTCGGGGTCGCTTGGATGACGTAGCACCGAACCGTCCGGACAGATCACGAGCGGCAGATCTTCGGGGCGTGCGGCGAACTGTTCGATGAGGCCGAGTGCATCCTCGTCGCGTTCGTCGATCACCGAATGCGGATGGCCATTGCGCGAAAGAAAGCCCTGCAGCGCGACGAGCCGCGAATCATTGCGCTTGCCGATCAGAATCGGGCCGCCCGCGCCTTTTTCGATCAGCGATACGCGGCGCAGGATCAGCGCGCGCATGATGCGCTCGCCGAGATCGGCTTCCGCAACGATCAACGCGCGCAGCCTTTCCGGCACGATCAGCAGGCACTCGGTGGGTTCGAGCGCGACGCCGTTCACGAGCGCGGGGCGGCCGGACAGCTGACCGACCTCGGCCATGAAATCGCCGCGCTGATGTTCGGTCACCACGTGCTCGCGCCCGAGGCCGTCGCGCTGATAGACCTTCACGACCCCCGTCAGCATGACGAACATGCCGGGACCGGGCAGGCCGGTCTCGAACAGCATCTCGCCGGGCTGCCAGCGATGGACTTCGCCGAAACGGCGCATGCGCTCGATTTCTTCGGCGGTGAGCTTCGGGAACATCTGGTGACGCCGGGTGGACAGATTCGAGAACGGTGCGTCGGCGACGACGTCCGGCTGAACCACTACATCCTGAGCTGCTCCCATCGAATCACTCCTTCTTCTCTTGACGCGCGCCGCGATGGGGTTGGGCGCGGCGATTGCACGGCATGGGCGTTTATACCGGCTTACACGGCCTTCGGTGCGATATGCACGTCGATGGACCGGTCGGATTCCTCGACGAGCGCCTCGAGCTCGCAGCCCGCGTCGCGCCATGCGTCGAGGCCGCCGAGCAGCGGCACGACGTCGCTGAAACCGGCGTCGGTGAGCTTTTTCGCCATCCATGCTGCTGAAATTTCGTTCGGACACGAACAATAAATCACGATCTTGTGGTCGTGCGGGTACTTCGCGACGATCTGGTCGAGCTCGCGCTCGTCCGCGAAGATCGAGCCCGGAATCACGAACGGGTCGAGCGTGCGCTTTTCGCGCGAGCGGATATCGAACAGCACGATCGGCGGCGCTTTCTCGAGCATCAGCTGATACAGCTGGTCGACGCTGATCCGCGCGGAGGCGAGCTTCTTGATGAGCTGCCGGCGCCGGTACCAGCGGTACGCGGCATAGAGCAGCAACAGCGCGACTACGACGACGGCTGTCAGTTTGCCGAGGCGGCTCGCGCCGGCAAACAGCATGTCGATCTGCGGCGCGAACACGGCACCGAGCACGAGTCCGACCGTGGCCCACAGTGCCGCGCCGATCGCGTCATAGCTGAGGAACGCGCGGTAGGTCGTGCCCATCGCGCCGGCCATCGGAATCGACACGATCGACAGGCCCGGCACGAACTTCGCCACCGCGAGCACGCGCACGCCCCAGCGGCCGAAGAAGCGCTCGGTCTTCTTGACGCAGGTATCGCGTGACAGCGACAGTCTGCACAGCGTTTTCAGTGTGTTGCCGCCGTACAGGCGGCCGGCCATGAACCACACGCTGTCGCCGATCAGCGTCGCGAAGACGGCGAGGACGAGTACCGGCAGCAACTGCGTGCCGATGGAAGTGGGATGCATGGCCGCCATCGCGCCGAACAGGACGAGTGTCGGCATCGCGGGCACGGGCAGCCCGAGCGAAGCGGCGAGAACATTGGCAAAAACCAGCGCAGGCCCGTACTGCTCGACGAGGTCATGTAGCATCGACTTACCTGGCGGCCTGGCGGGCCGCGATCTGACGGGAACCCAACGATTATGGACGCATTTTCGAGACGTGCAAGAGTTCCCGGATGCGGTCGGTGAAGCGGGTGCGATACAGCAGTGGCGGTGGATCCGCAGCCGGTCGGTCCGGTCCACCGCGCGAGCGCATTAGAACCGTCGGACAGAAGCCGCGGGAAGCAACCGGAAGATGGGGTGAACGGAGGAAATTGCAACGGCGGCGCCCGGAAAACCGGTCGCCGCGCAGGGTTTTATTGACGGTGGTTGTGCTGTTCGCCGGGCAGTTCGGCGCCGTGCGCGCGGATCGCGGCGATCAGTTCGGCGGGTGTGATTTCGTAACGCACTTCACGATGAATGCCGGGCTTGCGCTCGTCGACCTCGACCAGAAGAATGCCTTTACCGTCTTCTGTCGATTCGAGACGCAGCGAACGTAGTTCGCGCGCCGTCGCGTCGTCATATTCGGTGAGCAGGGCCATGGACCCGGAAGACCCGGTAGTGCGCATCGACTGTCCTCGTTTCATTGTTGGTTCGAACCATTGTACGGGCTGGTGTGCGCGCCGTCTGTCGTGCAGCGCTCACACTGGCGCGCTTTGCCGGGCGTGGGCGCTGCGGCGCGCCTGACCTGCCGCAGAGTGATCGGAGCCAGTTTAACGCGACTCGCGATTTCGCCGTTTGCCTTTTTACATGCCCCGGAGCGGTGCGCCGCATGGATGCCGTGTTGTGCTTCGATGTCATGCCTGTGTAGCACCGGCATACTAGGCTGCGGCGCGACGGCGGCGCACTTAATGGCCTGTATATGGTTCGATCTTCAGCGCGGCGAGTTCGCGGTCGCGCGCGGGCGTATCGGCGATCAGAAAATATTCATCGAGTTGCGGCGGCGCGATCGCGGTGCCGGACAGCATCGCGTGCGCCTGGCCGCGATGATGAATCTGATGAATGAACAGATGCGGCAACACGACGCCGACCGTCTCGCGATGGATGCCGATGCGGGGCCCCCGGTCGATACGGACTTCGCGATCGAGTGCGGTCGCGTCGAGCGCATCGCAAAACGCGATCAATTCGCGGTCGGTATGCGACTGCGCGGCCCACAGATCGGTGGCACGCGGCCATGGCTCCTCGTCGTCGAAGATCGTGAGTCCTTCGCCGCCGTCGACGAGCGCATCCAGATAGTAGCGATCCACCAGCAGCACGTGATTCAACGTGAGCCGCAGAGACGGGAAGAAACTCGTCCGCGGCGCGGCGAACGCGTCGTCGTCGAGCGCGACGCACGCGTTGAACAGGCGCGCGTTCGACCACGCGTTGTTGCGCGCCATCGCCGCATAGTGAGCGACCAGCGGCGCGGCAGGCGATGTCGGTTGCTTTGAGGGGAGTGCGGTCATGTCTTCCTCCGTCGATGGATACTTACCATGGCGTACCGTGGGTTCGTGAGCGTAGCATCGAAACCCGCCGGACCCGCCCGCCTCCACTTCACACTCATGTCCGATTCCGGCCAGAGTTCGCGGGCCGCCCAGGCTACAGTACCGCCATGGACCTCGATCGCAATACCTGCTACTCGGCCGTGCTGGCCCGCGACCGGCGCTTCGACGGCTGGTTTTTCGTCGCCGTGACGTCGACCGGTATTTACTGCCGCACGGTGTGCCCGGTGCGTGCGCCGAAGCTCGACAATTGCCGCTTCTATCCGAATGCGGCCGCTGCGGAACGGGCCGGCTTCCGGCCGTGCCTGCGCTGCCGTCCCGAACTTGCGCCGGGGCATGGTCTGCTCGATGTATCGCGACGGCTCGCGCAGGCGGCGGCCGCGCTGATCGGCGCGGGCTTTCTGAACGAAGGCAACCTGACGGCGCTCGCGGGCCGGGTCGGTGTCAGCACGCGTCATCTGCGGCGTATCTTCGAAGCAGAGTTCGGTGTGTCGCCGATCGAGTATGCGCAGACGCAGCGTCTGCTGCTCGCGAAGCGGCTGCTTGCCGAAACCGCGTTGCCGGCCGCGCAGGTCGCGTTGACGTCGGGCTTCGGCAGCGTGCGGCGCTTCAACGATCTGTTCAGTCGACGCTACGGATTCAGTCCCGCGCGTCTGCGCAAACGCGCAGTGACCGCGACCGCCGACGCCGATACGCTCACGCTCGAATTGCCGTACCGGCCGCCGTTCGCGTGGGACGCGCTCCTGTATATCCTCACCGGTCAGGCGATCGGCGGTGTCGAACGCGTGACGCACGACAGCTACGTGCGTGCACTCGAGGTGCCGCACGACGGCGCGCATCTGACCGGCTGGCTGCGTGCGACGCACCTGCCGCAGCGTCAGGCGTTGCGGATCGCGGTGTCCTCATCGTTGACGCTCGCGGTGCCGTCGCTGCTCGCGCAGGTTCGTCGCTTTTTCGATCTCGACTGCCGGCCCGATCTGATCGACGCGCAGCTCGGCAAGCTGGCCGCGTCGACGCCGGGCCTGCGTGTGCCCGGTGCGTTCGACGGTTTCGAAACCGCGCTGAGAGCGATCGCGCTGCGTCAATGGTCGCCTGCTGAAGCGCACGGGTGGTTGCAACGTATCGCGGACACGTTCGGCACGCCGGTTGCGTACGCGCCCGAAGGGTTGCGTCGCGCGTTTCCCCGCGCAGAGGCGTTCGTCGAAGTATCTGCACATGCGCTCTGTGCAACCGGTTTGCCGGCGTATGCCGCTGCGTGCGTGTTGACGCTCGCCGTCGAGGTCGCGCAGCAACGCGTGTTTCTCGAGCCGTTCACGCCGCTCGACGAAACGCTTGCACATCTGCGCCATGTCGTCGGCCTCGACGAATGGTCGGTGCAATACATCGCGATGCATGCGCTCGGCTGGCCGAATGCGTATCCAGCGGACGAACACGTAGACGAGGGCGAATGCTGGGCGCCATGGCGTGCGTATGCGGTCCAGCACGTCGCGTATGCGGCCGCGCAACAGGCGAGGGCGGCATGACCACGATCTGCATGTTCGTGCCGAGTCCGCTTGGCGACATCCTGCTGCGCGCGGAAGACGATGCGTTGACCGGCCTCTTTTTCGTCGGACAGAAGTATTTTCCTTCGATGGATTCCGCGTCCGTTACGCTGCGTTGCGCGTCGCCGCAGGATGTTCCGCGTACGTTGCCGCGCGTCCTGCACGACGCGCAGGTGCAACTCGCCGAATACTTCGCAGGTGAACGGCAAGACTTCGCGCTGCCTTTAAGACCACGCGGCACTGCCTTTCAACGCAGCGTCTGGGATCAGCTCGTGAGGATTCCGTACGGCGAGATCGAGAGCTACGGACGCATCGCGCGGCGTCTCGGTCTCGCGGCCGGTAGCGCGCGTGCGGTGGGCGCGGCGAACGGGCGCAATCCGGTGTCGATCGTCGTGCCGTGTCATCGCGTCGTGTCGAGCGCGGGCGATCTCACCGGTTACGCGGGCGGCCTGCACAGGAAGCAGGCGCTGCTCTCGCTCGAACGTCCTGCGGTTGTGCAGCAACAGCAGATAGCATTGCTCTGACTGCACACGATAAAAAAAGCCCGTCCAAAGGGGACGGGCCGCCTAAACGCCGTTGTTACTCGAGTCAGCCTGATCGCACGATCGAACTTCTGCTGACGCCGCCATCGTGAGCCGTCGACAGAGGCTTGTCGAGGTGGGGCTAACGCCGATCTATCAGACCAATCCAGCGGTTTCGTCGCGCGATCGTATGTGCGAGCGCAACCGGTTCGACCCGAGACCGGAGTAGTCTCGCGGAACCGGAAACGGTAAACAGATACATGGCTTCGTCGAGCATTCTGCGGTGGCCGCCGCCTGCCCGACGAGTGTGACGAGTTTGACGGCGAGGAGACTGATATGACGGTATCGCGTTTGCGCAATATTCCCGGCATCGGTGTCGACAAGATGGGCGACGCGGCCGACGCATCGAACGATCGCGACATCTTGCGGCTCGAGAATCTGGACACCGATCTGCGGCCGCCAGCCGACGCGATTCGCCGCACGCACGAAGCGATCGACGACGACGATGCGAACAGCTATCTGCCGTTCACGGGTCAGCGTGCGTTGCGCGAGGCCGCGGCCGCGCGGGTCGCGAAAAGTGCGGGCACCGCTTACGACGCCGGACGCGAATGCGTGATTTCTGCGGGCGGTCTCGCCGGCATTCTCAACGTGCTGCTGTCGATCCTCGAGCCGGGCGACGAGGTTGTGCTGACCGATCCGACCTACGCGGGGCTCATCAATCGTGTGAGACTCGCGGGCGGCGAACCGAAGTTCGCGCGACTGATTCCGGGTGCCGACGGCTGGCGGCTCGATCTCGACAGCCTCGCGGCCGCGATCGGTCCACGCACGCGTGCGCTGCTCGTGATGTCGCCTTCGATGCCGAGCGGTTTCGTCGCGACGCGTGACGAATGGGATGCGATTGCCGCGCATTGCCGGCGCGCCGATGCGTGGCTCGTCTACGACGCGGCGATGGAGCGCATCGTGTTCGACGGCCGCGAGATCTTGCATCCTGCGTCGTTGCCCGAGATGCGCACGCGGACCATCACGGTCGGGTCGGTATCGAAGGAATACCGGATGATCGGCTGGCGCGTGGGCTGGATCGTCGGACCGGAAGCGATCATGGGAGACGTGCGACTGACCAGTCTGTCCAATGTGGTGTGCCAGGTCGGTATCGGCATGCCCGGCGCAGCGGCCGCGCTCACGGCCAGGAACGATGGCGTCGCGGAAGCGGTCGCGCAGTGGCAGGCGCGTCGCGATCTGCTGCTGCACGAACTGCGCGATCTACCGCTCGTGCGTCCCGACGGTGGATGGTCGTTGTTGATCGATACCGCGCAACTGGGTCTCGCTTCGACCGACGCATCGCGCCTGCTGTTCGAAAAGGGCGACGTGGCGGCGACGCCGATGACCGGCTGGGGCCCGCAGGCCGAACGCTATCTGCGCTTTGTGTTCGCGAACGAGCCGCTTGAACGGCTCGCCGATATTCGCGAACGCGTGCGTCGCGCATGGAACGTTTAGGTCCGGAGGGGTTTTAGTGGACCGGCGTGGAAGGTTCCAGTCAGGTGTCCTTCGATGCTTTAACTGAATATGCAGCCTGTCTCGTTACCGCAAAATCTGAAATGCGGCATGCCGCCAGGTATCGGCCGATGCATAGATCTCCCGGTAAGTAATCGAATGCCAGGCCGTGCGATCCGGCAGTACGAAACAGGCTTTGGCCACGGCGTCGAACACGGCAACCTTGCGATCGTATTGCGCCGGTATTCATGCACCGGGTCCGTCCAAAGGCGTCGATTTCAGAAGTGTCGCTGTTGAAATACGCCGTAACCGAACCGCTAAAATGTAGCGTCGCCTTTACCATTCGTGGCATAGTGGCCCCACGTTACTTAACGGGAGGCTCGAATGGCCACGCTAGAACAGATTCAAACACGTATGAAAAAGCTGCAGGTGCAGGCGGAAAAGATCATCGCCAGGCGTGCGCAAGCCGCCCTGGACCAGATCCGTTCGTTGATGATCAAGCACGGTTTGACCACCGAAGATATCGAATCGCGCGCTAAAGCACGCAGGGAACGCGCACGAGGCGAGGCAAATGGTGCGGCGAAATCCGCTAAAACTGCTAAAGGCGCGCCCAAGGGCAAGCTGCCGCCGAAGTATCTGAACCCCAAGACCGGCGAAACGTGGAGCGGCCATGCGCGCCCGCCGGCATGGATCAAGGACGTCAAGGATCGCTCGAAATTTCTGATTGCCGGTGCTGCACACGGTGCCGCGACTGTATCTAAAGCGGCGGCGAAGAGCGGTAAGGTTGCGAAGAAGGTCACTGCAAAGAAAGTAGCCGGGAAGAAGTCGGCGGCTAAAAAAGCGAAGGCGGTGGGCGCAAAGAAAGCGGCCGTGAAGAAAACGGCGAAGAAAACAGGCCGGGCTAAAGCAGCGCCGGTGAAAAAGGCCGCAGCTAAAAAGGTATCGGCAAAGAAGGCGTCGGCGGCACCCGCAACGGCACCGGTCGCCGCATCAGCGGCAGCATGAGCATGTGAAAAGGGCGCATGATGCGCCCGATTGTTTCAACGAGCCCGCCCACTCTGCGGCGGGCGTCGGTTCTCCTGCCCAGACAGCAACGCCGGCCTCTCTTTGCAGAAGGCCGGACATTGCTGCGCTCTCCAATGTTTAGACGAGGCCCGTCGCGTAATACAGCGCGATAACGAAGAACACGGCCAGCGTCTTGATGATCGTCACCGCGAAGATGTCCCGATACGATTCGCGGTGCGTGAGGCCGGTCACGGCCAGCAACGTGATGACGGCGCCGTTGTGCGGCAGCGTATCCATGCCGCCGCTCGCCATCGCGACGACACGGTGCAGGACTTCCAGCGGGATATGCGCGGCTTCCGCGCCTTTGATAAACGTATCGGACATCGCCGCGAGCGCAATGCTCATGCCGCCCGATGCCGAACCGGTAATCCCCGCCAGCGAACTCACTGAAACGGCCGCATTGACGAGCGGATTCGGAATGCTCTTCAACGCATCGCTAACCACGATAAAACCGGGCAATGCGGCGATTACACCGCCGAAGCCATATTCGGAGGCCGTATTTAACGACGCCAGCAGCGCACCCGCGACCGCGGCCTTGGTGCCCGTCGCAAAGCGCTCGCGCACGCGACCGAACGCGGTGATGACGACGAGCACGATGCCGAGCAGCAGCGCACCTTCCACTGCCCAGATCGCGACGACGCTCTTGATCGATGTCGTGATCGGCGCATGGACACCGGGCAGCACATCCGGGGTGACCGTGTAGGACGCACCGTACCAGTCGGGGATCATGTGCGTCAGCACGAAGTTCGCAACGCCGACCAGCACGAGCGGCGCGACCGCCAGCAGCGGATGCGGCAGATGCGACGCCTCGACGCGTTCCGGCTCGTTGACGAGCGATGTGCCGTAGCCTTCGCCTGTCTTCATCGCGGCACGGCGGCGCCACTCGAGAAACGTCAGACCGACGACGATGATGAAGAGCGATCCCGCGATGCCGAGCACCGGCGCGGCCCACGCGGTGGTCTTGAAGAACGTCGTGGGGATGATGTTCTGGATCTGCGGGGTGCCCGGTAGCGAATCCATCGTGAACGAAAACGCGCCGAGCGCGATCGCACCCGGCATCAGGCGCTTCGGGATGTTGCTTTGCCGATAGAGTTCGGCGGCGAACGGATAGACCGCGAACACGACGACGAAGAGCGACACGCCGCCATACGTGAGCAGCGCGCAGACCGCGACGATGACCGCGTTGGCGCGCGAACGTCCGATATAGCGGATGGCCGCGGCGACGATCGATTCCGAAAAGCCCGATAGCTCGATGACCTTGCCGAATACCGCGCCGAGCAGAAACACCGGGAAATAGAGCTTCACGAAGCCGACCATCTTGTCCATGAAGATGCCCGAGAACACCGGTGCGACCGCGGACGGATCCGTTAGCAGGACGGCGCCGAGGGCCGCGACCGGCGCGACGAGAATCACGCTATAGCCGCGATACGCGGCGAACATCAGGAACAGCAGAGCGGCAAGGACGATCACAAAGGACATGGAGTCTCCAGACAAGGTGCATTCGGCAAGCGGACGTTCGATCGTGTCGCCCGGCTAGCCGTTTATATCGCGCGATTATTTCCGTTATTTTTCGAAAGGTCATGTAAAGAGCGGGCGGGCAAAACGGGTCGCGTCCGCGATGCCGCCGGTAATCATAGCGTCGTTGGCGGGAATGCTGTGCGCGATGCCGCCATCTCACAAAGTTTCTCGACGCGACGATCGGCTATCCGCACGAAGGCAACGGCATCTATGCGGCGATCCATCACGGCAAGGCAGGCGCCTTAAGCGATCGAGGTCAACCCTTTCTGCCACCGTTTTTATTCGACACGCTAAAACCGGTTAATCTCCGTTTGCCGGAGGAAGACGGCGCGCTATAGCGATCCGCATGCGTCGTCGCTGCGCAAGACGCTGGCCGCACCCGACTGACCCGCATGCGAGTGACGATTTGCAAGGTACGCGTGGCACAATCGTGCCGTCGAAAAACAAGAAGCCGATCGGGGTTCTTCATGGAACACAATCGTCGTTTATTCTGGGCGGGTGTGATGCTCGCCGTCACCGGGTGCGCCGCCCTTGTGGGCTGCGGCAGCAGCGCGCCGTTGTTTCTGTCGGATGGCCGGCCGACGACGCAGGTGCAATGTCCCGACGGTCAGGACTCGTGCGAGCAGCAGGCGCGCGCGGCCTGCGGCGGTGCGTTCGACACCGTGCGCCAGTCCACGGACAACGGCCAGCGCACGCTGCTGTACGCGTGCAAGGCGAAGTAATCGCCCGTCAGGCGACCGCGCCTGGCAGATGCAGCAACCGCCGGATCAGGTCCGGCTGGCGGTTCGTCGAGGTCTTTTGATCGATCGATTGCAGTTTCGGCCGCAAACCGAATGCCGCCGACACCTCCCCCGGCACGATCAGGTTGTAGACACGGAGAGCGCGGTCTTGTCGCTTTCATCGCCTGCGCCCGCGTCACCCCTGTCGTCCGCGACGCGCAGTGCCCGATAGCGGGCGGCCGCGGTTCGCGCCGATGCGTCGGGTGTGCGGCTGGATTGCGGCGGTGTCATAAATACGATGGACAACGCGCTCATATTGTCCTTCGTCGGGATTCACCGCGGTCTCGGTTATGTCGGAATGTCGGCGTCCCCGATTTGCCATTCCGGGCTGGCTGTTCCGCAAACGGTGAATATACAGTCCGACTGGCTGACGTTAATCTTCCGTTTCTTACGCCGATTATCTTCAGACGAAGCGTCCGTTTCGGTGCGGCGCCTAACGGAGTTCCGCAAACCGCGGTTTTACATTTGATTTGTGCGGCTATCCGATACCCGGATACCCGCTGTAATTTTTTCCAAACAGCCCAAAGAAGGCAGTCAAAACGGCATTTGCTTATGCTTTTTCGGTTATTGCACGAGGCATGATTAATGCTTGATATTGAAAATTGAATAGGTATTCCGGGGAAACACAATGAACCACCTGCAACTCGAAAAAGATATCGAACACCTTGAACACGTGATGGCGCGCATATCGTCCGCGGACCGCATTCCGTTGTCGTACTGGCGCAACCGGATCGAATCGGTCTCGGTCGCGGTGATCGTGCCGTCGCAAGCCCATCGTGTGAGACGGCTCAACGAAGCGCTGCGCGTGCTCGAAGCGCGGGAGAATGACGCACGCGACGCGCAGGCGTACCCTCAGGTTTGAAGATTTTTCGCCACGACATCGCGGAACGGGAACATGGAAACACAGCGAACCGGCACGTGGGCCCGGTCTTGAAGAACAACCAGGTTGCAGGATCGACGATGGGGACAGCAGGGTTTTCACCGGCGCGGCTCGCGCGGATAACCGAGACGATGCGGGCATACGTCGAGCGCGGTGAGGTGGCCGGCGTGGTGACGCTCGCGTGGCGGCGCGGTGAAATCGCGCAGTGCGACGCGCTGGGTTCACGCGACGTGCATGATGAAACTGACGCATTGCCGATGGAGCGCGACACGCTGTTCCGGATCGCCTCGATGACCAAACCCGTCACGAGCGTAGCCGCGCTGATGCTGATCGAAGAAGAACGACTATCGTTCGATGCACCGATCGACCGCTGGCTGCCCGAACTCGCGGACCGGCGCGTACTGCGCGATCCGGCCGGGTCGCTCGATGCGACCGACGCCGCACGCACGCCGCTCACTGTTCTCGATCTGCTCACGCATCGCGCGGGCTTTGCATACGGCTTCACGTCGACCGGGCCGCTCTCCGACGCCTATGCGACGGTGTTCAACGGCCTCGACGGACACGCGAACGTTGACCGCTGGCTTGCGCGCATCGCGACGCTGCCGCTGATGTTCCAGCCGGGTGCGCGCTGGCACTACGGCATCGCAACCGACGTGCTCGGCGTACTGATTCAGCGCGTGAGCGGTATGTCGCTCGGCGAATTTTTCCGCAGCCGTATTTTCGAGCCGCTCGGCATGCGCGATACGACGTTCTGCGTCGCGCCGTCGCAGATCGACCGACTCGCGACGGCATGGCGCGTGGACCCCGACAGCCGTCGGCGTGTCGTCGAGGAGCGGGCCGCCGATAGCCGCTGGACGAACCCGGCGCGCTTCGAGAGTGGCGGTGGGGGGCTCGTGTCGACTGCGCACGATTACCTGCAGTTCGCCCGGCTGCTGCTCGGGCGTGGACGGGTCGACGGCACGCGGCTGCTGTCGCATCGCTCGGTCGACTTGATGCGCAGTAACTTCCTCACGCGCGACCAGCGGCGCATGCCGGCGATCGGACACATGAGCTGGGCGGGCCAGGGCTTCGGGCTCGGTCTTTCGGTAGTCGACGATCCCGCACAGCAACTGCCGCTCGGCTATCGCTCCGTCGGTTCGTTCGGCTGGCCCGGCGCGTTCGGCACGAGCTGGTTCGCCGATCCGGTCGAGGACATGATCGGCATCCTGCTGATCCAGCTGCGCACGGTCGAGCCGTTTCCGATGGCGCTCGACTACGAGCGACGGCTGTACGAAGCGTTAGACGATTAAACGTTTCATCCGCGCGCGAGGCAAGCCCGGCAAGCCTGAGGCGAAATACGTCTATCCGGCACCTTTTCGATCTGGTAGGGTCACAGTCCGTTGATAAACCGATTGGAGACACCCTTCATGGCCACCTACAAGCAACTGACAGCACAGCTCGAAAAGCTTCATAGGGACGTGGCCGTCGCGCGCGAGAAGGAGGTGGCGCAGGCGATCGCCGACATCAAGCAGCAGATTGTCGAGTACGGCATCACCGCGGAGGAGCTTGGCTTCTCGACGAAGCGTCCGGTCACCGCGCGCAAGCCGCCGCTGCCGCCGCGCTACCGCAACCCGAAGACCGGTGAAACCTGGAGCGGCCGTGGCCGCACGCCTGGCTGGCTGGTCGGCAAGAACCGCGAACGCTTCCTGATCGAGAACTGACGGACGCCCGCTGCGACACGCGACACCCTTTCGACGGCCGATGCATTCACGCGATGCATCGGCCGTTGGCATTCAAGGGTGACGACAAAAGCGATCGCGTGCGCACCGTTGCGCAAGTCCCGAAAACGCTCACCTTTGGACGGTATTGGGTGAGTAGTGCGATGCCTGGCGATGTACCCGCAGATCGATGAGGTCGAGGGCCTTCGCGCAGATGGGTTGTCCAGCGTTCTCGCTGTAAGTGAGTCGTTCGAGCGCCGTGCAAAGGCGATAACGCAACCCGCAAAGCCTTGATGGTTAAGGCTCTGCGGGTTTCGCCACAAAGCCGGGAGGGCATGCGGACACTCACTTTGAACCGGCACGCCGCACATCGCGACGCACGTTTTCGCTCACGCCGAAGCACGCGGCACGATCGCGTATCGATCACGCTTCACGAGCCTTCGCGCGCTGGTCCCGAAAACTCTCACCTGTCGCCCGGCGATCCGGCGCAGCGGAAATTTTCCGCACGATCGAGACTGCCGTAGCCGACGTAGCGCGGAAACCCGGGGAACCGGCACAGCGGACGCGACCGCCCGTAGGTCGCCGATGCGAGATCGGTCGCGACGAGCGTCTGCGGCGCGACGCCATGCGTGACCCAGTTGTCGAGCGCACCGAGCATGTCGATCGACGGGATGAAGACGCCGTTGCCGTGCTGGAATCCCGGGACCATATAGAGCCGCATGAACCCGTCCACCTGTGCAGCGCCATAGCGCGCGATGAGCGCGCGATAGTAGGCGATGGTCTGGTTGGGGCTGATCACTTCATCGGCGAGTCCTTGCAGCGTGATCAGCTTGCCCCCGCGCGCGATGAAGCGCGACATGTCCGGATTCATCGCGCCGATCGTTCCCGACAGATCGACGAGACGTGGCAGATACGCGTCCGGACGCTGCACGTCGAACTGCAGCGAATCGACGCTGCCGTCGCGCGTGACGAAGTAGCGGATGTACGCGTCACCCTGCGCAAACAGATAACCGTTCGGGAGGAACGCCGGGTCGGGTAGTCGCTCGGCCGTATGCGCGAGGCCGAGCATGCCGGTGAAGCGCGTTCCCTGGAAGACGTTGTAGCCGCGATACCGGTTGACCTGCCACGCGAGCTTATAGGGCAGCGTGAGCCCGTCGCGCAACACGGACAGTGTCTTGACCTGTGCGGGGTTCAGGCAGGTCTCGTCGTCGCTGTCGGCATGTGGTCCGCAGCGCAGCGACTTGATCAGTTGCGGTTCGAGCGCGCGACATGCTTCCACGTTGCTGATGATGCCGTCGGCGGCACCGTCGAGCATGTCGCAGGTTTCGATCGTGCGGCGATAGACGAGATCTAGCAGCGCCGGCGGAATGAAGCCGCCGATGTTGCGGTATTCGGCCTGTCCGAGCTTCACGCCGAGCAGGCGCACGCCGGAAAAATTCAGCGCGGGTGAGTTCGCGATCACGCCGTCGTAGTCGTCGGGAAAGCGCTGGATGGCCGTATAGCCTTCGCGGCCGCCGGTCGAACCGCCCGCGAAATACGTGCGGTCGGGCAGCCGGCCGTAGCCGCGCGCGATCAGTGTGAGCGCGACGTCATGCGTTTTCTTCAGATGCGCGTAGCCGAAGTTGATCACCGCTTCGTCGACGAGCCCAAACGCCGCGACGGCCGGATTGCCGACGTGGCCGGAGTCGTCGCCGAACGTCGCATAGCCGCGCGCGAGCGGCGGCTTGTCCGGCGAGAACGGCACCGTGCCCGTTCCGCTCACGACGATTCCGCTATAGCCGCCGCCGCCGAATTGCAGCGCTCGGCCGTTCCAGCGACGCGGCAGATTCAGTTCAAAGTGGATGTCGGGCGCGCCGATCCTGATCGATTTGATGCTGCCGGTGATCCGGCAGTATTCGCCGTCCACATTGCCCGGCGCGCTCGCGGGAATCACCGTCGCGTAGTCGACCTGCGCGCCGCGCGTTGGCAGACCGATTGCCGCGGCGGGCAACACGAGCCCGGCGAATTCCGTGCAGCGCGGCGGAACAAGTGGTGCGTGATAGGCGGCGGCGGGACGCGCGGCGGTCGCGAGTCCGATGAAGAGCAGCGTCGCGAGGACGCGCGCAGGATCCGGTCCGCTTGCCGGCATCGCCACATGTGCGAGCGATGCGAGAGGCGGCGCGGTGCGCGCGATCCCCGCCGTCATCCGGCTCGTGCACCTTGCACGGCTGCACGCGTGTGCGGGCCGCGCCAGTTGCGCCAGGTCTTCGCGAGCGCGAGCATGACGGCGATCGCCGCGAAGTCGCCCGCGAGCGCGGCGAGGAAGCCGGCGAGACCGTGCCAGCCGTGCGGCGTCGCCGTATCGACGACTAGCGAAATCAGCGTGCCGCCGACGAAGCACACGAGCCCCGTGCGTCCCACCGTGACGACGGCCGGCAGACGCTGCGCGAGCCGCGCCACGGAGCCGCGCGCGACGAACTGCGCGACGACCCACGCGATCGCGACGAAATTGACGACTCTCACGAAAGACAGATGCTGCTTCATGGCACCGGGCAACGGTTGAACGAGAATGAACAGCTTGACGACAGCGAAGCCGATCACCGCGGCGAGCGCGATGCGCGACAACCAGCGTCCGGCCGGCGACGCGAGGTACGCGGGCGTCGGCGGATGCAGCCGACCGATCATACCGAGCACGAACACCAACTGCCACGCGAACGGATTGAACGCCCAGCCGGCGACGTCGGCGATGCTCAGCATCGTGGCGATCAGCGGCGCGAACCACCAGATGCCGAGGCTGCACGCGAGCGCCGCGGCCGGCGAACGGCGTACGAGCGGTACTACGAGCGGCACGAACAGCGCAAATATGACATACATCGGCAGCACGCTCGACAGATAGGGCTGCTGCCGCAGCAGAACGATGTCGAACGTGGTGCGCATCGGATGGTTTGCGAACGGCTGCCAGCCGGTCAGATCGACCATCGGATGGTTCAGGTGCAGCAGCGCCAGCAACGCGCCCGACAGCAGCGTGAGTAGCGCGGTCAGCAGATACGCGCGGTAGATTTCTCCGCAACGCCGGAAAAAGCGTGCGCGCGCCGCGGGCGCACCGTCGCGTGCGAGTACGGCCATGTAAGCGGCTGCCGATGCATAGCCGCCGAGAAACACGAATACCTCGGCCGAATCGCACAGCGCATACGCATGCAGCATCAAGTGCGACAGCACGCTGCCCGGCATGTGATCGAGCACGATGACGATCAGCACGACACCACGAAAGAAATCCACTTCGACTGAACGTCCCTGGCGTGATTCCATTGGATTCTCAGCTGGCTGACAGGTGATGAGAGGGCGCACCCACGGGCGCGATGCCCTGAGCGCTTTCCGGTACGAACCGTGCACGCGCGCAATGTTCCCGGCTGCGAAATCATTCTGCACCTCCCTCGTATTTTGCTGCAGCGAGCCGGGCATGCGGACAGCTTTGCGTAAGGCACGACAAGGCGGATCGACAGGCACGCGGGTATAGCACCCCCGCCGTTTAGGGACGCTGCCGCCCGCGACGTGTATCATTCGTCCCGGCGCTGTTCTGTGCTGGCGTTTCCAGCATTCCCCGCCGCTCGTGTTATTCCCGCCGCGACCGCTGCAACCATTTCGCACGGGGTCGCGCACGATGCGGCCCGGACCCTTCCGCAGCCATCGCCGCCGCGTTCGCCGCTGTGCGTGCGTCCGGCCAGATCCGATTCGCCAGCCGATCCCTAGTTAAGTCCGTTCCATGCCAGTCTCTGAACTCAACCGTCGCCGCACGTTCGCGGTTATTTCCCACCCGGATGCGGGTAAAACCACGCTCACCGAAAAGCTGCTGCTGTTCTCGGGCGCGATCCAGATCGCGGGTACCGTGAAGGGCAGGAAGAGCAGCCGCTACGCGACGTCGGACTGGATGGAAATCGAAAAGCAGCGTGGCATTTCGGTGGCGAGCTCGGTGATGCAGTTCGAGTACGGCGACGCCGTGATCAATCTGCTCGACACCCCGGGCCACGAGGACTTCTCCGAAGACACGTACCGCGTACTGACCGCCGTCGATGCGGCGGTGATGGTGATCGACGGCGCGAACGGCGTTGAGGCGCAGACGCTGAAGCTGCTCGAGGTCTGCCGCAGCCGCAAGACGCCGATCGTCACGTTCATCAACAAGCTCGACCGCGAAGTGCGCGAGCCGCTCGATCTGCTCGACGAAATCGAACAGCATCTGGGCGTGGCCGCCGTGCCGTTCACGTGGCCGATCGGGATGGGCAAGCAGTTCCAGGGCGTCTATGACATCCAGCGCGACCAGGTGCGCGTGTTCCGCGCCGGGCAGGACACGGCGGGCGGCGCGGTCGAAACGCTGCAGGCCTTGAGCGACGAAGCGGGTGAAGCGCGCTTTGGCCAGCCGTGGACAAAAGCCAAGGAAGAGATCGAGCTGATCACTGGGGCGACGCCGACGTTCGACCGCGACGCGTTTCTCGCGGGCCAGCAGTCGCCGGTGCTGTTCGGCTCGGCGATCAACAACTTCGGCGTGAAGGAAATTCTCGACGCGCTCGTCGACCTCGCGCCGCCGCCGTCTGCGCGGATGACCGTGCAGCGTGCGGTCGAACCGGACGAGCCGAAGTTCACCGGCGTCGTGTTCAAGGTGCAGGCCAACATGGATCTCGCGCACCGCGACCGGGTCGCGTTCATCCGCGTGTGCTCGGGACACTTCGAGCGCGGCATGGCGTTGAAGGTCACGCGCTCGGGCAAGACGTTCCGCGCGAACAACGTCGTGAGCTTCCTGTCGCAACGTCGCGAGACGGTGGCCGAGGCGTACCCCGGCGACATCATCGGTATCCCGAATCACGGCACGCTGAGTCTCGGCGATACGCTGACCGAAGGCGAAGATCTGCAGTTCGTCGGACTGCCGTTCTTTGCGCCGGAAATTTTCCAGACCATCGAAGTCGTCGATCCGATGCGCGCGAAACAGCTCGGCGAAGCGCTCAAGCAGCTCGGCGAAGAAGGCGCGATCCAGGTGTTCCGACCGGTAGTGGGCGGCGCGATGATTCTCGGCGCGGTCGGTCAGCTGCAGTTCGAAGTCGTGTCGCACCGGCTGTCGAACGAGTACAAGGTCGACGTGCGGATCATGCCCGCGCGTTACCGGATGTCACGCTGGGTCACCTGCGACGATGCCGGCGAACTGCGGCGCTTCACCGATTCCTACGCGGCGCGGATCGCGCTCGATGCATCGAATGCACCGACGTACCTCGCGTCGCATGTGTCGGAAATCGAGGTCGCGCAGAAGGCGTGGCCGAAGATCGTGTTCAACGAACTGCGCGAGCATTCGGGGGCGCCGTTCAAGAAGGCGCTGTAAGGTTTGTCGTTCGCAGAATAACGGCTGTGCCGGCAAGACAGGGGTGTGCCCTTGTCTTACCGGCCCGCATGCCGTCACCCCACCCAGTCCCTCCGGGCGTCGTTTGACGTCATCCCTCTCGCATTGGGCATCGCTCGCCGAGCAGAGCTCGCGCGCATATTGCCACTTGTACGTTCCATCCTGCGGCATTCCTGTTGCGAAATGCACCCGCGCCATAAAGTTCTGCCCGCTTCTGCCGTAGACATTAAACGGGCGCGGAAAAAAGAACGATTCCACCAGCAAAGTTGTCCTTCGCATGCCCGAACGTTGCATAAAACCGTGGGGAGTGCGCGCACCGGCGTCGCGCTTGCCCACTGGAGGGACACAAAAAATGCTGAGCAAGTTATCCATTCGCACGAGCCTGAGCCTGATCGTCGCCTTCTTCGGCGTCGTGCTGGTGGTTGGTGCCGCCGTCGGGCTGCTGTCGATTCGCGCAGACAATGCATCGCTGCAGCAGATGTACACGGTCAATACGCCGGCCGTTGCCGATCTCGAAGGGAGTGCGGGCCAGTTGCTGCGTCTGCGGCTCGCGCTTGCGACCTATGCGTCGCTCGCCGACCTGAACGACACGGACGGCGCGAAAGCGGTACTCGGCCGTTTCGACCAGTATCTGAAGATATCGACCGATCGTCTGAACCACTACCTGTCGATCGCCGGTGGGGACGACGAGGACCGCCGTCTCATCCAGGAGATGCAGGACAGGCGCAATACGTTTCTGCATCAGGGCGTCGACCTCGCGCTTGCCGCGCTGAAGTCAGGCGACAGGAACGGCTTCGAGGAACTGCAGGCGCACAAATTACCGTCGCTCTACAACGGCTATGAGAAGGCGATGCTCGCGCTGGAGAAGCGGCAGATCGATCACGGCGCGCAGCAGTACCAGGCTGCGCAGGACCGGTTCGCCGCGGTCAGTATCGCGGTCGTCGTGGGCATGGCGCTCGCGCTGCTGGGTGGATGGCTCGCGCGCGCCGGGTTGATGCGCGCGATCGTTCATCCGGTCGATGCGGCCATCATGCAGTTCCAGCGTATCGCGGGGGGCGACCTGACCGAACGCGTCGTCGTCAAAAGCAACAACGAAATGGGCAAGCTCTCGGCGGCGCTGCAGAAGATGCAGACCGCGCTGATCACGACTGTTAGCGCGGTTCGCGACGGCACCGAGTCGATTGATACCGGCGTGAGCGAGATTGCGTCGGGCAACGCAGACCTGTCGCAACGCACCGAGGAGCAGGCCGCGTCGCTCGAAGAAACCGCGGCCAGCATCGAGCAGCTGACTTCAACGGTCAAGCAGACCGCGGAAAATGCGCTGCAGGCCAGCTCGCTCGCGCACGACGCATCGGGTCTTGCGGCGCGGGGTGGCGAGTTGACACGCGAAGTGGTCGGGACGATGCAGCACATCGTCGACGATTCGAAGCAGATTGCCGACATCGTCGGCGTGATCGAGGGCATCGCGTTCCAGACCAACATCCTCGCGCTGAATGCGGCAGTCGAAGCCGCGCGCGCAGGCGAACAGGGTCGAGGCTTTGCGGTGGTCGCGAGCGAAGTGCGCACGCTCGCTCAGCGCAGCGCGACGGCAGCGAAGGAGATCAAGGAGCTCATCGACACGTCGACGACGCGTGTCGAGACCGGCGCAAACCTGGTCGAGCGTTCAGGCTCGACGATGCAGGAGATCGTCGGCGCGATCACGCGGGTGAGTTCGATTATGGGCGAGATTGCGTCGGCCGCGGCGGAACAGAGCAGCGGTATCGACCAGGTCAATCTCGCAGTCGCGCAAATGGATCAGGTGACGCAGCAAAATGCCGCGCTCGTCGAGCAAGCGACTGCTGCGGCCGCATCGCTTGAGGACCAGGCGCACACGCTGCGTGCTGCGATTGCGGTGTTCAGGACTTGACGTGGTTCGCGCCGCCTGACTGGAAGGGCTACGCCTCGGGTTGGTGGCAAACCACTTCGATGTTGTGCCCGTCCGGATCAATGACGAAGGCTGCATAGTAGTTCGCGTGGTAGCGCGGGCGCAGACCAGGCGCACCATTGTCTTTGCCGCCCGCCTCCATAGCCGCGCGATAGAAAGCGTCGACTTGCTGGCGATTCTCGGCCACGAACGCCAGGTGAAGATGCGCCGGCTTCTCCTCGGTCGGGAACAGGCACAATGAAGTCTTGCCGTCTGAGCTGAGCTCGATTCCGAGCGGCCCCTCCAGGACAACAGCTATGCCGAGCGGTTCGAGTGCCTTGAGGAAGAACGCTTTGCTCGCTGCATAGTCGCTGACTCCGAATACGACGTGGTCAAACATGGGTTTTCCTTGAGTGCGGTGCTTGTCGCTGGCCGGCGGTGCCGGCTGACGGAAAGACTGCGGTGAAAAAGATCAACCGTCAAGCCTATGGGAATCCCGATGCGGCGCAGTGTCGCCGTGCTGGATGACGCGTACGTGTTGGTATCACCGCGTACCCCGGAACGTCCCCAACTTCGCCTATCCTGTTGACGTGCGCGCTTGCCAACCATCCCGGCGCGTGCCTACCCCGATACCGAGGCCCCCCGTGACCATCCGCAATCTCGACGCCCTGTTCCGCCCGCAGTCCGTCGCCGTGATCGGTGCTTCGCAACGGCCCGGCAGCGTTGGCGCGATGGTCTGGGCCCGTCTGCTGCAAGGCGGTTTTCCCGGGCCCCTGTGGCCGGTCAATCCGAAGCTCGACATGCTCGACGGCCGTCCGGTCGCAGCCGATGCCAGCGATCTGCCCGAAGCCCCGTCCGTCGCGCTGCTCTGCACGCCGCCCGCGACGTGGCCCGGCATCGTGCACGGGCTGGGCCGGCTTGGCACGCGCGCGGCGATCATCGTCGGCGAGGCGCGTAGCGACTCGGATCGTCAGGCCGTGCAGGACGCGCTCGCGGCCGCGCGGCCGCATCTGCTGCGGATCGTCGGGCCGGGTAGTCTCGGTGTGATCACGCCCGCGCTGCGCGCGCATCTCGGCGCGCCGTCGTGCACGGTCGCGGCGGGCGGTGTCGCGTGGGTGTCGCAGTCGAATGCGCTGACGAATGCTGTGCTCGGCTGGGCGCATGCGCGCGGGCTCGGTTTCTCGCATGCGGTTGCGCTCGGCGGCGAGGCGGACGTCGACGCAGGCGATGTGCTCGACTATCTCGCGAGCGATCCCGGCACCCGCGCGATCCTGCTCGAACTCGACGCGGTGCGCGCGGCCCGCAAGTTCATGTCGGCGGCGCGCGCGGCCGCACGCAACAAGCCGGTGCTCGCGCTGCGTTCAGGGCGCTCCGATCCCGATGACGCGTTGTACACCGCCGCGTTTCGCCGGGCCGGCATGGTGCGCGTCGACGCGCTCGACGATCTGCTCGACGAAATCGAAACGCTCGGCGTAGGCCGCGTCGCGGCGAGCGACAGCGCGACGCTGATCGCGAGCGACCGCGGCGTCGCGACACTCGCGTGCGATGCGTTCGCCGCCGCAGGCGACACGCTCGCGCACTGGCCGCCGTCGACCGCCGATGCGCTCGCGCAAGCGTTGCCGCACGTGGCGCCCGGCAATCCACTGGTGCTCGGCGACGTCGCGCGGCCCGAGCACTTCGGCGCAGCACTGCGTGCGCTCGCCGATCATCGCGCGAGCGGCACCGCGTTCGTCGTGCACGCATCGACGCACAGCGCGCCAGCCGTGGACGTCGCGCGCGTGCTGATCGAGCATCAGCGCTACGCGTACCGCGGACTGCTCGCGTGTTTTTTTGGCGGCGTCGATGCGTCGACGCGCGATGCGCTGCACGCGCAGGGCATTCCGGTGCACACGACGCCGCAGCGTCTCGCGCGCGCGTTCGCACGGCTCGTCGATTACCGGCTCGGCCGCGAACTGCTGATGCAGACGCCCGAAAGCGCGCCAGCCGAGGCGCCCGCGTCGATCGATGCCGCGCAGGCCGAAGCGCGCGAGGCGCTCGCGCAGGGTGTGCACGAACTGCGCGGCGACGCGGCCGCCCGGCTCTTCGCGCACTTCGGACTGACGGTTGCCGATTCGGCTGAAACGAAGGACGAAACAAACAGCGCGACCGTCGTCGACGTCGCGATCGAACTGCGCGACGACGAGAACTTCGGCCCCGTGTTCCGCTTCACGACACCTTCGCCGGACGGGGTCGCAGCGCCGATGCAGGTCTACGGGCTGCCGCCGCTGAACCCGCTGCTCGCGCGCGACATCGCGACGAACTCGCCGTACGCGCGCGAGGTCGCGCCGGAGCCGACGCTCGCCGCGCTGACGGCGCTGTCGCAGACCGTGTGCGAGATTCGCGAGATCGTCGGCCTCACGCTGACGCTGCGTGTTTTGAAAGACCGCGTGCGGCTCGTCGAGCCGCTCGTGCGTCTTGCCGCGACGCGCAGCCGGCTCGCGATCATGCCGTACCCGCGCCGCTTCGAAGAGACACTCGACTGGCACGGCCAGCGCATGACCGTGCGGCCGATCCGGCCGGAAGACGAGGCGGCGCATCGCGAGTTCGTTGGATCGATGACGCGGGACGATCTGCGGTTGCGTTTCTTCGGCGCCGTCGGCGCGTTCGATCATTCGCAGCTCGCGCGGATGACGCAGATCGACTACGACCGCGAGATGGCGTTCATCGCGACCGTCGCCGGCGAGGACGGTGCGCTGCGCACGCTCGGCGTCGTGCGCGCGATCGCCGACCCGGACAACGACACCGCCGAGTTCGCGCTCGCGGTGCGTTCCGACCTGAAGGGCAAGGGGCTTGGGCGGCTGTTGATGGAGCGGATCATCGCGTACGCGCGCTCGCGCGGCACACGCTGGCTCGTCGGCGAGGTGCTGCGCGAGAACGCCGCGATGATCGCGCTCGCGAATCGTTGCGGCCTCAAGATGACGACGACCGAAGATCCGGGCGTCGTCGGCTTCAGGATGGCGCTCGATTCACCTGCTACCCCTGCCAGGCGCTGAAGTGCGTAGCCGCCAGGTCAGGCCGCGAGCTTCGTGGCGGCGTCGTCGACCTGGCCGCGCGATACCGCGAGTTCGTCGAGCCACGCATCCGCGTACACGGCGCCCGTTTCGCGCTCGAGCCGCGCGATCGTCGCGGCGCAGCGCGCCGCGTCCTTCGGCGTCGCGATGAAGCCCTTCACCGATTGTCCCGCCTTGAACGCATCGAAGAGTGGGTCGCGCACTTCGTCGGGCAGGTTGCGGGTCCATTGATACGGCTTGCCGTTGAACGTGATCGACGGCGGCAGCACGCGCTCTTTCTTCGTCGCGGGAATCAGGCCGTAGGTGCGCGCGGCATCGCCGATCTGTTCGGGCGAGAAAAGCTCGTCGGGCGTGATGTCGAATTGCGCGATGTGGGTTTCGATGGTCTGCATCGCGGTGGCGCGATCGTCGCGCTTCTGCTGCGCACGTGCGACGATGTCGCGCAGTTCGTCGGCTTCTTCGGCGCTGATCGTGAAGCTTGCCTGCTTCTGCTGAAGGTCGGAAAAACGCTGGAATTCGGTATCGGTCAGAAGTTTCGCCATGACGGTGTCGTGGTGTCGCGGTGTTGTGAAGGGAGCGGAAGGAAATGCGCACGGGCTGCGTGTGCGTGTTTCAGAGGGGCCGCTATTCTAACGCCATGTGCGCGCCGATTCCAGGGTTGTGTGCGATGCGGGTGTGTGGACGGGCTGCCCGGTTCGCACACACACGCGCCGCGCATCGACGACAATGTGAGGCCGTTCTCTTTCGAGTGCGTGCAGTGAGCACCCGTTGCGCGCACTTACATCGAGCCACTTATTGCCCTCCTTTCTCGCGGAATCTCCATGACTGCCTCGCACACTTCATCTTCTTCCACACGCGCGATCGTCACTGGACACACGCGCGGTCTCGGCGCAGCCCTCGCCGCGCAACTGCTCGAACGCGGCATCGCGGTGCTCGGCGTGGCCCGTCGCGGCAACGCGGCGCTGGCGGAACGCCACGCCAGTCTGTACGACGAGGTCGCGCTCGATCTTGCCGATCCCGTTGCGACCGCGCAGTGGCTCGCGGGCGATGCGTTGAAGCGTTTCGTCGGCGGCGCGCAGCAGGTCGTGCTGTTCAACAACGCGGGCGTCGTCGAACCCGTCGGACCGATCGAAAGCCAGGACGTCGCGGCGATCGCGCGCGCAGTGAGCCTGAACGTCGCCGCGCCGCTGATGCTCTCAAGCGCGTTCACCGCCGCGAGCGTCGATGCGACCGACCGGCGCATCGTGCACATCTCGAGCGGGGCTGCGCGTAACGCTTTTGCCGGCTGGAGCATTTACTGCGCGACGAAGGCCGCGCTCGATCATCACGCACGCGCCACGGCACTCGACGCGAATCGCGCGCTGCGCATCTGCAGCGTGGCGCCGGGCGTCGTCGATACCGACATGCAGGCGGTGATCCGCGGCACCGACACCGCGCATTTCCCGCTGCGCGAGCGCTTCGACGAAATGAAGCGCAGCGGCAAGCTCGCGACGCCGGACGACGCAGCGCGCCAGCTGATCGACTATGCATTGAGCGAGGCGTTCGGCAGCGTGCCAACCGCGGACGTGCGGGAATTGCCGCCGCATTGAGCGGCACGACAGAAACGATCGCTTTGCTTAAGGGTGCCGCTTACGCGTCGAGCGTTTTCGTCATGAACACGCGGCGCGTGCCGGGCGGTTCGCACGGGATCTCGCCGAACGTGAGCCAGCCATGCCGGGCATAGAACGCGGGCGCCTGGAAGCTGATCGTGTAGAGCACGCCGGTGCGGCAGCCGCGCCGACGGCCTTCCTGTTCGGCCTGCGCGAGCATCGCGCTGCCGAGTCCCGAGCCGCGCAGTTCCGGCGGCAGATAGAAGAGATCGATGAACAGCACGCCGAGCGACGTGCGTCCCGCGATGCCGCCGAGCACGCGGCCCGTGGCGGGGTCCGTCACGGGCACCGCGAGTGGCGTTTCGTCGTCGGTGCCGGTTGCGTCGATGTTGAAGCGGTCAAGCCCTGCGGAAAGCAGCGCGACGAATCCGTCGTCGCAGGTATCGGCGACGGTTACGACAGGGGCGGTCATTTCGGGCATTGGCGGTTGAGCGATCGAATGGGAGAGCGAAAAGGACGGCGCGCTACGCGCCCTGCTCGCGGAACATCGATAGCCCCTCGACCACGTCGCGCAGCAGCACGGTCGCGGCTTCGATTGTCGGCGCGACGTACTCGTCGATCCGTCGCAGATAGGGGCACGTGAGCACCGCGATCGCCTGGCCCGACGGTCCGAGAATCGGAAACGTCAGGTCGGTCACGCCGAAGGTCTGCTGACTGTCTTTGCGCAGGAAACCCGCCGCGCGGATTTCTGTGCACGCGGTGTCGAGCGCGTCGCGATCGACCGTCACTTCGCCCTTTACCTTCGTATGCTCGGCGAGCATGTGCTCGCGCTGCTCTTCGGTCTGGAACGCGAGCATCACGCGTCCCGAGCCCGTGTCGATCAACCCGACGCGCGAGCCGAGCCGCACCGACATCCCCCATGTGCCCGGTCCATCGACCTGCGCAATGACGAGCAGATTGCCGCGGTCGTAGAGGACCAGATGACACGACTGCTCGGCTGCGTCGGCAAAGCGTTGCATGGGCGGCAGCGCTTCGGAGATCAGCCGGTTGGTCGGCGGATGACGATGCGCGAGCGCGTACAGTTTGAGACTCAGCGAATAGCGGTCGCCACCCGCCGAACGCACGACGTACTGCCGCGCGACGAGCCGCTCGAGCATCCGGTAGATCTCGCTCGCATTGCGGTTCAGCAGCTTCGTGATTTCGGCGCGCGTCAGCCCATCCTTTTGCTGCGCGAGCAGTTCGAGAATATCGAGACCCTTATCGAGCGCGGGCGCGCGGTAACGGTCGGCGTCGTCTTTTTCTTCCGCTTCCATCGTGAGCCGGGGTTCCCTTGCAGTTTTCATGGACATGGCGCGAGAGTGTAGAGCGTCGCGCGCCGCAGAGGGTCGATACCCCTGTCGTCCGTCGGCCAGGGAAAACACGGACGGTTCTGCAGCGCACTTTGCTTGACATCAAAAAGTCCGCATATGAATAATACGTTCATTGGTGAATCGTCGCTCACCAATATATAAGAAAGCGCAGGACGATGTGCCGGGGGCGTCTTCGCGACCGGTTCAGGTAGTTCAAACAATGCAGATGAGATCGCGGTAAGAGCCGAAGCTTCAACCGCGATCGACATAGGAGACAAACATGACATTCCCCACAGGGCCGCGCGCGGTCCGCCGCTCGATACTCCGCACCGCCATCCCGGCCGTGCTTACCGCCGCATGCGTCGCGAGTCTCGCGATGGGTAGCGCGGCGCAAGCCGCCGACATCGGCAAGGTCGGCCTCGGCCTGCCGCTGCTTACCTCGCCGTTCTGGGAGTCGTACAACAACTATCTGCCGAAGTACGCGAAGCAGATGGGCATCGACATCCTCGCACCGGTCAACTCGAACAACGATCCCGCGCAGCAGATCACCGACATGAACAATATGGTGAATCTCGGTGCGAAGGGGATCGTCGTCGGACCGATCGATTCGGCCGCGATCAGCCGCGCGCTCGACAACGCCGCCGCGAAAGACGTGAAGGTCGTCGCTGTCGACGTTGCGCCGACCCAGGGCAAGGTCGCGATGGTCGTGCGCGCGGACAATCACGCGTACGGCGAGAAGGCGTGCAAGTACATCGGCGAGCACGTGAAGTCGGGCAAGGTCGTGCAGATCATGGGCGACCTCGCATCGGTGAACGGCCGCGACCGCTCGGAAGCGTTCCGCGGGTGCCTGAGGAAGTATCCTGGCCTGTCGCTGCTCGAAATCCCGGCCGCATGGAAAGGCGACGTCGCCGCGACCGCGCTCGACAGTCTGCTCACCGCGAACCCGGACGTGAAGGCGATCTACATGCAGGCGGGCGGCGTGTACCTGTCGCCGACGCTGCAGACGCTGCGTCGCAAGCAGATGCTGTTTCCGGTCGGCAATGCGAAGCACATCGTGATCGTCAGTAACGACGGCATCCCGCAGGAATACGAGGCGATCCGCCGCGGCGAAATCGACGCGACCATTTCGCAGCCTGCCGATCTGTACGCGAAGTACGGTCTCTATTACATCAAGGCCGCGCTCGAAGGGAAGACCTTCAAGCCGGGTCCGACCGATCACGACAGCACGATCGTCCAGTTGTCGCCGGGTGTGCTCGAAGACCAGTTGCCGGCGCCGCTCGTCACCAAGGCGAACGTCGACGACAAGAACCTGTGGGGCAATACGGTCAAATGAACGAGTCTGTCCGCGAACCGGTCGCGGTGGTCGAAGCGCTTGGCGTGACGAAGCGCTTCGGCTCGACGGCCGCGCTGAACGACGTGAGCATCCGCGTGATGCCTGGCGAGTCGCATGCGCTCGTCGGGCGCAACGGCGCGGGCAAGTCGACGCTCGTGTCGATTCTCACCGGCCTGCGCAAGCCCGACGACGGCGAGGTGCGCTTCGCCGGCGCCGCCGCGCCCGCGATCGCGGACCGCGACGCGTGGCGCGAGCGGGTCGCGTGCGTCTATCAGCATTCGACGATCATCCGCGACCTCACAGTCGCGGAGAATCTGTTCATCAACCGTCAACCGAGCCGGCACGGGATGATCGACTGGCACGCGATGCGTCGCGATGCGCGCACGCTGCTCGATCACTGGAAGATCGACGTGCGCGAGGACGCGCGCGCCGGCGACCTGACCGTCGAGGCACGTCAGCTGGTCGAGATTGCGCGGGCGCTGTCGTATGGCGCGCGCTTCATCATCCTCGACGAACCGACCGCGCAGCTCGACGGCGACGAGATCAAGCGACTGTTTCAACGCATCGTCGAACTGCAGCGCGAAGGTGTCACGTTCCTGTTCATCTCGCACCACCTTCAGGAGGTCTACGAGATCTGTCAGGCGGTGACCGTGCTGCGCGACGCGCGGCATATCGTCAGTGCGCCGGTGTCTGCGTTGCCGCGCGAACAGCTGATCGAGGCGATGACCGGCGAACGCGGCGGTCTCTCGGTGGCCGATGCGGCCGACCGCGATGCGCTGCCCGCGGATACACCGGTTGCGCTCGAACTGGCGTCGCTCGGTGGCAGCGATTACGAAGACGTGTCGTTCACGTTGAAGCGCGGCGAAGTGGTCGGGCTCACGGGGGCGACGAGCAGCGGCCGCACGAGTGTCGCCGAGGCGATCGCCGGCCTGCGCAAACCGCAGCGCGGCGCGATCCGCGTCGGCGGTGCGACGTTGCCCCCGGGCGACGTGCCCGCAGCGCTCGCGCACGGCATCGGCTGCGTACCGAAGGATCGCCATCACGAAGGGCTCGTGCTTACGCAGTCGGTCGCGGAAAACGCATCGATGACGATTGCGCGGATGCTCGGCCGCTTCGGCATCGCGCCGCCCGCGAAGAAGAACGCGTTCGGCCGGAAGATGATCGACGCGCTCGGCATCGTCGCGCCTGGGCCCGAGCACGTCGTGTCGGGACTGTCGGGCGGCAATCAGCAAAAGGTCGTGATGGCCCGCGCGCTTGCGACCGATCCCGATGTACTCGTGCTGATCGACCCGACCGCGGGCGTCGACGTGAAGTCGAAAGAGGCGTTGCTTGCCGTCGTGCATCGCGTGCGCGAGGAAGGCAAGGCGGTGCTCGTCGTGTCCGGCGAGCTCGACGACCTGCGCACCTGCGACCGCGTGCTCGTGATGTTCCGTGGCCGCGTCTCGGCCGAATTCCCTGCAGGCTGGCAAGACCACGACCTGATTGCATCCGTTGAAGGAGTCAGTCTCCATGAAGAATAGTGCGCCCAGTCCCGCGTTCGCGGCCGGGCAAGGACAAGTCGGGCAGGCTGCGCGTGGTGCGCGTCGGCACATCGAATTCGCGCGGCTGCGCGACCTCGCGCTGGTGCCCGCGCTGATCCTGCTGCTCGTGATCGGCGCGTTCGTGAATCCGAATTTCCTGACCCGTGCGAACCTGATCAGCGTGCTCGGCGCGTCGGCGGCGCTCGCGCTCGTCGTGCTCGCCGAATCGCTGATCGTGCTGACCGGCAAGTTCGACCTGTCGCTCGAATCGACGGTCGGTATCGCGCCCGCGGTCGGCGCAATGCTCGTGATGCCCGTCGCGTCCGCCGGCTTCGGCACGCAGTGGCCTGCGGCTGTCGGCTTGCTCGCTATCGTCGCGGTCGGTGCGCTGATTGGGTTTATCAACGGCTTTCTGGTCGTGCGGCTGCGGCTCAACGCGTTCATCGTGACGCTTGCAATGCTGATCGTGCTGCGCGGGATGCTGGTCGGCGCGACGAAGGGCGGCACGCTGTTCGACATGCCGCCGTCGTTCTTCGAACTCGCGACCACCATCGTGCTCGGCCTGCCGCTGTCGGTATGGCTCGCGGCCGCCGCGTTCGCGATTGCCGCGTTCATGCTGCGTTATCACCGGCTTGGCCGAGCGCTGTACGCGATCGGCGGCAATCCGGAAGCGGCGCGTGCGGCGGGGATCCGCGTCGAGCGGATCACGTGGGGCGTGTTCGTGCTCGGCAGCATGCTTGCGTCGCTCGGCGGCCTCGTCGTGACCGGCTACGTCGGCGCGATCAACGCGAACCAGGGCAACGGGATGATCTTCACGGTGTTCGCGGCCGCGGTGATCGGCGGGATTTCGCTCGACGGCGGCAAAGGCACGATGCTCGGCGCGCTGACCGGCGTGCTGCTGCTCGGTGTCGTACAGAATCTGCTGACGCTTGCGCAGGTGCCGTCGTTCTGGATCCAGGCGATCTACGGCGCGATCATTCTCGGCTCGCTGATGGTGGCGCGGCTCGCGAGCGGTGAAGGCCAGAACTGAAGACAGAATTGAACCCGGAGGACCCTTTGAGTAGTCAATCGAATACCGACCCGCGCCTGATCCTGCTGACCCCGCTGGACAACTGCCTGATCGCAGGGGCACGGCTCGAAGCGGGCAGCGTGCTCGACATCGAAGGCGAGCGCGTGACGCTCGCGAAGACCATCGAGCTCGGCCACAAGGTCGCGCGTGGCGCGCTCGAGAAAGACGACAAGGTGCTGCGCTACGGTGCGGTGATCGGCCACGTAACGGGCCCGGTCGCACGCGGCGAGCATCTGCACACGCACAATCTCGAGAGCGACTACCTGCCCACTTATACGCACGACGCGGGCCACGAATTCGTGCATCACTGAACGTGCATCACTGAAGCGGCTACGCGCCGTGCTGGAACGATCATGACCGACTCAACCGTAGCATCATCTTCCGCCGCCGAACCCGTGCTGCAGGGCTGGCTGCGCAGCGATGGCCGCAAGGGCATCCGCAACGTCGTCGCGGTGGCTTACCTCGTCGAGTGCGCGCATCACGTCGCGCGCGAAATCGTCGCGCAGTTCCGCGAACCGCTCGATGCGTTCGACGATCCCGCGGCCGAGCGCGAGCCGGCCGTGCATCTGATCGGCTTTCCCGGCTGCTATCCGAACAGCTACGCGGAAAAGATGATGCAGCAGCTCGCGACACATCCGAACGTCGGCGCGGTGCTGTTCGTGTCGCTCGGCTGCGAGAGCATGAACAAGCATTTCCTCGTCGATGCCGTGCGCGCGAGCGGCCGGCCCGTCGAGGTGCTGACGATCCAGGAGAAGGGCGGCACGCGCAGCACGATCCAGTACGGCCTCGACTGGGTGCGCGACGCGCGGCGGCAACTCGCGGCGCAGCCGAGAGTACCGATGGCGCTCGGCGAACTGGTGATCGGTACGATCTGCGGTGGCTCGGACGGCACCAGCGGAATCACGGCAAATCCGGCGGTCGGCCGTGCGTTCGATCATCTGATCGATGCGGGCGCGACCTGCATCTTCGAGGAAACCGGCGAACTCGTTGGCTGCGAATTCCATATGAAGACGCGTGCGGCGCGGCCCGAACTCGGCGACGAGATCGTCGCGTGCGTCGAGAAGGCGGCGCGCTACTACTCGATCCTCGGCCACGGCAGCTTCGCGGTCGGCAACGCGGACGGCGGGCTCACGACGCAGGAAGAGAAATCGCTCGGTGCGTATGCGAAGAGCGGCGCATCGCCGATCGTCGGCATCGTGAAGCCCGGCGACGTCCCGCCGACCGGTGGCCTCTATCTGCTCGACGTCGTGCCCGATGGCGAACCGCGTTTCGGCTTTCCGAACATCAGCGACAACGCGGAGATCGGCGAGCTGATCGCGTGCGGCGCACACGTGATCCTGTTCACGACCGGGCGCGGCTCGGTGGTCGGCTCGGCGATCTCGCCGGTGATCAAGGTGTGCGCGAATCCGGCCACCTATCGCAATCTCGCCGGCGACATGGACGTGGACGCGGGGCGGATTCTCGAAGGCCGTGGCACGCTCGACGAAGTGGGTCGCGAAGTGTTCGACCAGACCGTCGCGGTCGCGCAGGGTGCGGCGTCGAAATCGGAGTCGCTCGGCCACCAGGAGTTTATCCTCACGTACAAGACGTTCGAGCCGGTCGGGCCTGCGTGTCTGCCGTCGAGCGCGGCGTCGCTCGGCGGGCGGCGTGTCGTCGAGATCGCACCGCATTGATTGCAGCGTACGCCGCACTGATGGAGACACGGGCATGACAGAAGGAGTTCGACCGGCGGGCTCGCCGCGCGTCGCGCAACGACGCGCGATCGGTACACGCGGGTTGCAGGTGACGGGGCTCGGGCTCGGCACGGCGCCGCTCGGCGGGCTGTATCGCGACTTGTCCGACGACGAGGCACAGGCGGCCGTCGACGCCGCATGGGATGCCGGCGTCCGCTATTTCGACACGGCGCCGCACTACGGCCACACGAAAGCCGAGCACCGTCTCGGCCACGCGCTGCGTCGCTATCCGCGCAGCGAATATGTATTGTCGACGAAGGCCGGACGCCGCTTCGTGCCGCGCACGACGCCGTACGACGGCAGCGAAGGCTGGCAGAATCCGCTGCCGTTCGAGGCGCACTACGACTACACGCACGACGGCATCCTGCGTTCGTTCGAGGACAGCCAGCAGCGGCTCGGCATGGTCGATATCGACATCCTGCTGATTCACGACATTGGTCGCGTGACGCACGGCGACCGCAATCCGCACTTCTGGAACCAGCTGACCGCGGGCGGCGGCTTTCGCGCGCTCGACATGCTGCGCTCGGCGGGCGCGGTGAAGGCGGTCGGGCTCGGCGTCAATGAAGGCGCCGTGATTCTCGATGCGCTGGCCGAATTCGACATCGACTGCGCGTTGCTCGCGGGTCGCTACACGCTGCTCGAACAGGCGACGCTCGACGATCTGCTGCCCGCGTGCAGCGCGCGCAACGTCAGCATCCTGCTCGGCGGCGCGTTCAATTCGGGCATCCTCGCGCGCGGCGTGCAGGGCGATCTGAAGTTTAACTATGGCGCGGCGCCGCCCGAGATCGTCGAGCGCGTCGCACGGCTCGAAGCGGTGTGCAGCGCGCACGACGTGCCGCTTGCTGCCGCCGCGCTGCAGTTTCCGTATGCGCATCCGGCGGTCGCGACCGTGCTGACCGGCGCACGCAATGCCGCCGAGCTGGATGAGAACGTCGCGTCGTTCGAACGCGCGATTCCCGCCGCGCTGTGGCGCGCACTGCGTGACGAAGGGCTGATCGATCCGCGCGCGCCGCTGCCGGAGGTCTGATCGTGGCGATGCAAATCGATGCGCACCAGCACTTCTGGGACCCCGCACGCGGCGATTACGGCTGGCTCACGCCGTCGCTTCCGTCGCTCTACCGCACGTTCGGTCCCGTCGATCTCGCGCCGTTGCGCGAACGCTCGGGCGTCGCGCGCTCGGTCGTCGTGCAGGCCGCGCCGACCGTCGACGAAACCCGCTATCTGCTCGAACTCGCACGCGACAATGCGACGGTGGCGGGGGTGGTCGGCTGGGTGCCGATGCTGCTGCCCGACACACCCGCGCTGATCGACGAACTGGCCGCGCATCCGAAGTTCAAGGGCGTCCGGCCGATGCTGCAGGACATCCCCGACGACGACTGGATCGCGAATCCCGAACTCGCGCCCGCCATCGATGCACTGCTCGCACACGACCTCGCTTTCGATGCGCTGATCTTCGCGCGCCACGTCGCGCCGTTCGAAACGTTCGCCACGCGTTTTCCGGCGTTGCGGATCGTCGTCGATCATGGCGCGAAGCCGCCGATACGCGACGGCAAGGCCGGCTGGCAGCCGTGGGCCGACGGCATCGCGCGGCTCGCGCGGTTGCCGAACCTGCACTGCAAGCTGTCGGGGCTCGTGACCGAAGCGTCGGCGGACTGGACCGTCGAAACGCTGCAGCCGTATGTCGACCATCTGCTCGCGTGCTTCGGCGCGGAGCGGCTGATGTGGGGTAGCGACTGGCCGGTACTGAACCTGAACGGTGACTACGCGCAGTGGCACGCCGCGACCGAACGACTGCTGCGTGCGCTACCCGCTGCGCAGCGCGACGCGATTTTCGGCACGAACGCCGCGGCGTTCTATCGTCTGTAATTTCACGTGTGCGCGTTTTGCGGCACGCGCCGCGCACTTGTGGGAAGCTTGCGCGATTCCGTCCGCATCACGCGACCGCGGACAGCAACGCCTTCCTTTCAGACCGGTGACGACGCGCGTATGACGCGCGCGCTGCAATACCGGGTATGACGCACATACCATTTCAACTGGAGCCGTAGATGATACAAAGACTGGCCGGGAAGACGGCCCTCATCACCGCCGCGGGGCAGGGCATCGGTCTTGCGACGGCGGAACTGTTCGCGCGGGAAGGCGCGCGCGTGATCGCCACCGACATCCGCATCGATGCGCTCGCCGGCAAGCCGGTCGAAGCGCGCAAACTCGACGTGCGCGACGGCGCGGCGATTACCGCGCTGGCCGCGGAGCTGGGCCCGATCGATGTGCTGTTCAACTGCGCGGGCTATGTGCACGCGGGCTCGATTCTCGAAGCGAGCGAAGAAGACTGGGACTTCGCGTTCGACCTGAACGCGAAGGCGATGTACCGCACCATCCGAGCGTTCCTGCCGGGCATGCTGGAGAAGGGTGGCGGCTCGATCATCAACATGTCGTCGGCGGCATCGAGCGTGAAGGGCGTGCCGAACCGCTTCGTGTACGGCGCGTCGAAGGCCGCGGTGATCGGACTGACGAAGGCCGTTGCGGCGGACTTCGTCGCGCGTGGTGTACGCTGTAACGCGATTTGCCCGGGCACCGTGTCGTCGCCGTCGCTCGAACAGCGGATCGTCGCGCAGGCCGCCGCGCAGAACGCGTCGGTCGACGCCGTGCAGGCCGCGTTCGTCGCACGCCAGCCGATGGGCCGCGTCGGCAAGCCGGAAGAGATCGCGGCGCTCGCGCTATATCTAGCGTCCGACGAATCGGCGTTCACGACGGGCCACGCGCACGTGATCGACGGCGGCTGGTCGAACTAGCCCGCAACGGATTGTTTTCTTGTTCGAAGGTCATTGGATAAAGAGGAAGTGCCACGATGAAGCTGCTTCGTTATGGACCGAAAGGTCAGGAAAAGCCGGGCCTGCTCGATGCGCAGGGCAGAATCCGCGATCTGTCGAAGGTGGTGGGCGATATCGAAGGCGACGTGCTGACCGATGCCGGTCTCGCGAAGCTGCGCGCGCTCGACCCGGCATCGCTGCCGGTGGTGGAAGGTAATCCGCGTCTTGGGCCGTGCGTCGCAAAGATCGGCAAGTTCGTCTGCATCGGTCTGAACTATGCGGACCACGCGGCCGAGTCGAACCTGCCGGTGCCGCCCGAACCCGTCGTGTTCAACAAGTGGACGAGCGCGATCACCGGTCCGAACGACGGCGTCGAAATTCCGCGCGGCTCGAAGAAGACCGACTGGGAAGTCGAACTGGGCGTGGTGATCGGCAAGCCGGCGAAGTACGTCGACGAAGCGGATGCGCTCGACTACGTCGCGGGCTACTGCGTGATCAACGACGTGTCCGAACGCGAATGGCAGATCGAGCGCGCGGGCCAGTGGGACAAAGGCAAGGGCTTCGACACGTTCGGCCCGATCGGCCCGTGGGTCGTCACGCGCGACGAGGTAGCCGATCCGCAGAACCTGAGCCTGTGGCTCGAAGTGGACGGCCATCGTTACCAGAACGGCAGCACGAAGACGATGGTGTTCGGTGTCGCGAAGCTCGTGTCGTACCTGTCGCAGTGCATGAGCCTGCAACCCGGCGACGTGATCTCGACCGGCACGCCGCCCGGCGTCGGCATGGGCGTGAAGCCCGAGGCCGTTTATCTGAAGCCGGGTCAGACGATTCGTCTTGGGATTGAAGGGCTGGGGGAACAGCAACAGAGGACGTACGCGGCGGAATAATCCGCGCGTTGCATTCTGCACATGGCGGGCCGCTTGCGAGCGGCCCGTTTCTTTTTGCCTGCTACGACTCCCCACCCTTGGTCGGCGCCCAGCCCGGCGCGCTCGTTTCGGTGCCGTCGCCGATCCGGTTGATCGTCCCCTGCGCGACCGCGATGAGCCGTTCGTCGCGTTCGTCCAGTACGAACAGGTCGCATTGACAGGTCGCCTGGTGACGGCCCGCGTAGACCACGCGCGCCCGCGCGAGCAGCATGCCGCGCACGGCGGGCCGCAGATAGTTGATCTTGTATTCACCGGTCACGACCCGCGGCCCCAGCGCGAGCGCCCCTGCGAAGGTCAGCGCGTTGTCCGCGAGATAGCTGAGCACGCCGCCGTGGACGAAACCGTGCTGCTGCTTCAGTTCGTCGCGGATCGGCAGGCAGAGCGTCAGTTCGTCGGTCCCGACGTGCATCAGTTCGGCACCGAGCAGCACGCTGAACGGCTGTGCGTGCAGCGCGCCGCGCGCCCGATCGAGGAGATCTGTCATCGCCGGTTCCTTCGGGCCGTGCCCGCACTGGTTCTACCCACTCTAGGAAGCCGTGGCGCGCCGCGTCAAGGTGATTCGAAAAAATCCTCTGATGATTGTTGCGGAAAACGGAGGGAATGAGTGCGGACGGATGGAGGTGCCGGCGGCGGCTGAAGAAAGAAAAACCGCCATGCGGACCCGCTGTGCCGATGTGGCATCAAGCGGGCAACCGCATGGCGGTGCCGGTTCTGTCTGCTGCGATCTGTTTCGATTCGCTGCGATTACGTCGTCGACGTGTCGGCGTCGGGAGTGGCCGTGTTGTCGTCTGCCGTGTCTTCCTTCTTCTTTTCGACGAGGCCTTCGACTGCTTCGGCGCCCTTGAAGCCAGCTACCGCTGCAATGCCCTTCGTCAGCAGACCTGCGTCCGGATCGACTTTTTCCGCGGCCTCGACAGCCGCCACCGCGCCGGCGATTTCACCTACCGTGTTCAGGATGCCCATGGTCATCTCCATCGAAGTTGAATGTGAGCGGGCATGCTCTCACGAACCAAAACGCACGGCTACCTCTATAACAATCGTTAACGCTGATTACATCGACATGCAATCGAACGTTACAGAAACCCTGCAAAACAAGGCATAAACGCATCGACGGCATCGGCGTAAACCCCCGGCTACGAGGCACGAACGCACGCAAGTCTGCGTGTCGATGTTACGATAAATTTCACGCCCCACGCGTTATTTCCATCGGACCCCTACACGAGGACTGCCATGAAAATATCGATCGCGATGGCTGCCTACAAAGGCGAACGCTTCATCCGCGAACAGCTGGACAGCATTGGCCGGCAAACGCTTCTCCCCTTCGAACTCGTTATTACCGACGATAGCCCCGATAGCGGCACGCACGACATCGTCGCCGAATTTGCGCGCGGCGTAGCGTTTCCGGTGCGCATCGTGCGTAACGAACAGCGCCTCGGTTTTCATGAGAATTTCTTTAAGGCGATCTCACTGTGCAGCGGCGATTTCATCGCGTTCTGCGATCAGGACGACGTGTGGGCGGACAACAAGCTCGAGCGCGTCGCGAAGGAATTCGAGGACCCCGACGTGATGCTGGTCGTGCACGGCGTGAATGTGGTCGATGGCGATCTGAACGTGCGTGCCGACAATACGGCAGACCACTGGTCATATCGCGGTCTCCATGAACCGCTGACGACGAACCCGTGGTACGTGCTGTTCGGTATGTCGACGGTGGTGCGCCGGTCGATCTACGACTACATCGACTGGCGCGATCGGCCCGAGCATCCGGTCGATCCGGGCTTTCCGATGTCGCACGACACGTGGGCGTGGTTCGTCGCGACGTCGCTGGGCAAGATCGCGGCGATCGACGATCCGCTCGTGCTGTATCGCCAGCACGGCGACAACAGCTGCGGCGTCTCTCCCGATCGCGATCTCGGCGACAAGGTGAAGATGGCGCGCTCGGCCGGCGAAACGCATTACCACCGGATGGCGACCTCCGCGCTCGCGCGCGCGGACAAGCTGCGCAACGTGTCGTCCGGCGCACCGTCGTCGATCCGGCAGCGCGCGGCCGTGGCCGCGGATTACTATCGGCGGCTCGGCGAATGGTTGCAGCGACGCGCGGGACTGTACAACGCGGCGGCGACGCGTATCGGTCGCGCGGATACCGTGCTGCGTCTCTTTGCCGGCGGCGCGTATGGACCGATCGACAGCGGCGGCCTCGGCCGTCGCGCGTTGCTGAAGGACGTGCACGCGACGGTTTTTCACGTCAACGCCGAATGACCTGTGGCGGCATGTGACGATCCATGTTCCACGTATGTGCGGCGCATTGCGGACCGGTGACCTGCCGATCGCGGGATCGACGATGAACGACCGGTTCGCCGCGCGCCGCCAGATCGCGCGCGCCGCCGTCACTGCAGATCGCGCGGATCGATGGCGCCGTCGAGACGCAGACGCCGCAGCAGATCGCGGCCGCGCGTCGTCAGTTCGAGCTTCGAGCCGCGCGGGTCGCGCCCGCGCACCTCGACGAGTTCATAACGGCACAGCGCAAGCATGTCGGGGTCGAATTCCTCGAAACGCAGGTTTGCATCGCGTAACAGCAGCAGGGTGGCGAGTTCGTGATGGCTCAGCATGCGATACCTCGTGACGGCACAGGCGATATCGACATGCTAGCGACGTTGCGCGAAGGTTTGGCTACAGCCTTCTTTCGAACCATTACGGCAGCAAGATTGCGCCGCTTGCTACCGCCATCAAGGGTTCGCGGCGACGAACTTGCGATGCATTTCGCTCGTCAGTATCTCGATGCGTTCACTTAATTGCCGGGTGAGCTCGGTGAGCTTCGTGTTCTGTTCGAGTAGCGTGGCGAGTTTCTCGGTCTGCACGGCCATCTCCACCTGGCGCTGTTCCGCGGCATGCGCGAGTTCCTCACGATGCTGGGCGTCCGCATCGGCGTGCGCCTTGTCGCGATCGGCCTGACGTGTCTGCGCAAGCAGGATCAGCGGTGCGGCGTAGGCCGATTGCAGGCTGAATGCGAGGTTCAGCAGAATGAACGGATAGATGTCGAACTTCGTCATGCCGCTGACGTTCGCGATCACCCACAGCATCACGATAAACGTCTGCGCGATGAGGAACGTCGGCGTGCCGAAGAAGCGCGCGAACGCCTCGGCCTTCAGTGCGAACCAGTCGTCGCCAAAGGGAGACGACAGATGCGCGTAAGGCAGATGAAACCGCAGATGGCGGCCGTGCCCGTGAGGCTCTTGGGCTTCGGCGGGAGACTGGGTCGGCTCGGTCATGGCGTAATCCTTTCGAAGGAAGAACGATGAGACAGTGAGGGTTATAGCGCACGCAATCGTAGCGCACCGTGCCGCGAAATTCATCGCAAAACGTGCGTGGCGTGCTTTTGGCCCGGGTCGGGCGGCAGGGGTAAAATCGACTGCACGGGTCCGTGCTGCACTCCGCGCCGCGCCGCGCATCCGTCATCTTCTACCGATACTGCGATGAAAACGCCTCCTGCCAAAGAACGGACTCGCCGCCGTCCGTCCAACGTGACGCTGAACGTGCTGACCGCGCTCGTCGGCATCGCGACGCTGGCGGCCGGCATTGGCTGGCTCGTGTACAGCTGGGTCGTCGACCTCGAAGTGCCTTACTTCGCGATTCCGCTCGTCGTCTGCGTGCCGGTGGTTGCCGCGGTCGCGTTTCGTAACTGCTGGGATTGACGCTCGCTGATTGATCAGACCGTGAACAACGGACGCAGACTCGCGACGTTGTCGATCGTTTCCAGCCGCGTGATCGCGTCGATCAGCTTGTGGGTTTTCTCGTTGCCGAGCACCGGCGCCATCAGATCGCCGACCTTCGCAGCAACGCCGTCGGTCGACAGCGGATTCTCCTTCGTGCCCGGCGGAAACCGCGTGTGATGGCTGACCGTGCGGCCGTCGGTCAGCGTGACGTCGACGATCGCGCCGCGCGGTGCGGCCGGGTCCATCAGCGCCGCGTCCGGCGTCACCGATACTTTCGCGCGTTGCGCGAGGATCGCCGGATCGTGCATCAACGCGACATCGTGACTGTCCGCGAACGACACGCGACCCTTCACCAGCGCGACGGCCACCATGTGCGCGCAATTGACGTCGGGCATCGCGCTGTCGCCGACTATCCCTTCCGCGTCGGTCGGCACGCGCACGCGAATGCTCCGCACGTTGTCGGGCGTCAGACCGTACTGTCGGTATAGCGTCAGGAATGCATCGAGCGGCGACTGGATCGGATAGCCGACCGAGTACGTCTTGATGGCCGTCCCGGTCACATAGAAGCGGCTGCCGAGGCCATCGAGCATTGCTTCCGGATGCGGTTGTGTCGACAGGGCGATGAACAGATTGTGCGTGCCGTCGAGCACATCGGCGACGCCGGTCATGCCCGATTGCACCATCGTCACCGCCTGCACGCCGTTGCGCGCGCCCATGCCCGCGAAATCGAATGCTTTCTCGATGTGGTCCCTGTCCTTGACCCAGCTCCACAACCCCGACACCTGCTGCGCTGCGTACGAAATCGCAAAGCACGTTTGCTGCTCGTCGAGTCGCGCGAGCGAAGCGGCCGCGCCCAGCGAGCCGAAGGTCGACGACGTGCCTTCCGCGCTGCGATGGGTCTGCCGCACGAGGTCCGGTCCCAGCGCCATCAGCAGACGGCAAGCCATGTCGTAGCCCAGCGCGACCGCGCGGATCATCGCCGTGCCGCTTGCGCCTGCCTGCTCGGCCATCGCGAGTGCGGCCGGCACGGTCGAGCTGCCCGGATGCGCTTTGGTGACCGGTTCGAAATCGTCGGTCTCGTCGGAGTGTGCGCACATCGCGTTCGCGAGCGCGGCATTGATCGTCGTCGTGCGGAAGTCCGCGCCGATCACCGAGGCCTGAGGCGTACCGCCCAGCGACCGGACGTAGCGCACGGCCATCTCGCCGGGCCGCATCCGCGCACCTGACACCATCGCGCCGAACGTGTCGAGAATATGGTTCTTGCAGGCGGTCACGACGTCGGGCGGCAGCGGCCGGTCGCGCGATGCGACCATGTATTGCGCGAGCCGCTGGGTGATGTTGCCCTGGCCGTTTGCGGCCGCGCTTGCATTGCCATTACTGTCCGCGCCGAAAGCGACGCGTGCCGGCAGCAGCGCGCCGGCCGACAGCGCAGCACCGGCTTGCAACAGAAGGCGTCTCGACGAGGTAAATGATCGGGTCATGCGTCTGTCTCCACGAGTGGGATGACGGTGTGTCGTTCACGCGGCATGTGATGCGGCACGTGATCGGCAGCGGCGGCGAATCGGGTCATGATACTGGAGGTACCGCGGAATTCGCCGCGGGTTGCGCATGCGGCGCACAGCGCACACGTCGTGCGTTATCGTGTTGTTTTCGATGAACGAGACTTGCGATGACGCCCGAGATCGAAGCTTTCCACGACCCCGTCACGTCGACGATCAGCTACGTTGTGCATGCGGGCCGCGGCTCCGCGTGTGCGGTCGTCGATTCGGTGCTCGACTACGACGCGCCTGCGGGACGCACATCGACCCACGGCGCGGACCGCATCGTGCGATTCGTTCGCGACATGGCGCTCGACGTACAGTGGCTGCTCGAAACGCATGCGCATGCGGATCATCTGTCGGCGGCGCCGTATCTGCGCGAGCAGCTGGGCGGCGCGATCGCGATTGGCGAGCACATCCGCCACGTGCAGGCTATTTTCGCGCCGATCTTCAATTTCGAGTCCACGTTCGCGCCCGACGGCTCGCAGTTCGACCGGCTGTTCCGTGCGGATGAAACCTTTAGCGTCGGCGCGCTCGAGGCAACCGTGCTGCACGTGCCGGGCCATACGCCCGCCGACGTCGCGTACGTGTTCGGCGATGCGGTATTCGTCGGCGATACGCTGTTCATGCCGGACGTCGGCACCGCGCGCTGCGATTTTCCGGGCGGCGACGCGCATCTGATGCATGCGTCGATCCGCCGGTTGCTTGCGCTGCCCGACGACATGCGTCTGTTCATGTGCCACGACTATCCGCCCGACGGACGCGGTCCTTGCTGGCAGACGACGGTGGCCGAGCAGCGGCGCGCAAACATCCACGTGAACGACACGGTAAGTGCGGACGATTTCGTCGCGATGCGCACCACGCGCGATACGACGCTCGGCATGCCGACGCTGCTGATTCCGTCGATCCAGTTGAATATCCGTGCGGGCGTCGCGCCGCCGCCGGAGGCGAACGGCATCCGTTATCTGAAGACGCCGCTTAACGTGCTGTGAGTCTCGCAGTGAACGCGTGACGCACGTGTCGCCGTCAGACCGGCAGTGCCGCATACGCGGTGGCGAGATGGTACGGCGTGGTGGACGGCAAGTCCGCGCGCGCGACGGCGCCGTCCGGCATCTTGCATTCGAACCAGCCGTGCGGCTGCAGAAAGCGCTCGCGAAAGCGTGCGATCTGCTGCGGCAACGCGGCTTGAATCGCGGCATCGTCGTGCGTCGCGAGCGCGCGCAGATATTCGCTCTGTGCCCAGATGCGCTGCGTCGCGTCCTTCACGTGTCCGTTCTCGTCGAGTGCCGCGTGCACGGCGCCGGTCGTGGCATCGATGCCGTGCTGCTGCGCGAACGCGAATGCGCGCGTCAAGGCGGCATCGAGACCGGTGCGTTCGAAGAGTGCGCCCGCGCGACGCACGAGCCAGAACCATTCGAACTGGTGACCGGGTTCGAGCCGATTGTCCGGCTGACCGAGCGGCAGCTCGGCGATGCAACCGGTCGGCGCATGCACGAAGGTCCGTTCGACGGCTGCGCCGAGTTGCGCGAGCGCATCGTCGAATGCGACGTCGCCGGTTGCGTCGCGTGCGGCGAGCCAGGCTTCGGTCAGATGCATCAGCGGGTTTTGCAGCGGCGTGCCGACGACCGTCGTGAAGGCCGCGTCGAGCGCCGCGTTCAAGAGACCTTCGCGCGCGGCGAAGCGTTCGGCGATCAGCGCGGACGTGCGCTGGACGATATCGAGCGCGTCGCGGTTGCCGGTGCGTGCGCCGTACCCGGCGCACGCGAATACGACGAACGCGTGCGTGTACAGGTCTTTGGTCGTGTCGAGCGGTGCACCTTTTTCGTCGACACTGTAAAACCATCCGCCGCGCGCGCTGTCATGAAAGTAGCGGCGCAACGCGTCGAACAGCGCATCGGCATGCGCGGTGTCGCCTGCCTGCGAAAATACGAACAGCTGGCGAGCGCAGGCCATCGCGCGGTAGCGTACGACAGGCATCGGCGCGCGGCCGTCGCCTTGCATCGCCTCGAACGGCAGGCCGAGCGCGGCGTTGAAGCCGGGGCCGCGCCAGAGGGGCAGCACGACGCGCGTGAAGTGCTCGCGCAATGGCGCGGCGGCGGAAGCGGATGCGGACGGTGCGGCGGATAGGCTCATACGGCGGTTCGGGTATTGATGTGACTCAGGGACTCGGAGATTCGGGGATGCGTGCGACGCGCGGCGGCCTGGTGGCCTCGCGCGTCGAGCCCAAGGATAAAACAAATGCGCGGCCGTCGCGAGCGGGCTGGAACACAGCCGGATCCTGATCGTTCTCGTGGGCATCAAGCCGATCGAGCGGCGTTTCATCACGGTCGAGCGGCGGCGTCAGCTAGTACTGCTGGTCGAGCGCGGCTCGATGACGTTCCATTCGCTGCACGATGCGCCCGGCGTCGCGAGTCCGTGGGTCAAGCAGTTCGTGATGCAGCAGAGTGACGACGCGCCCGATCTCGACGAGGTGGTGATCACCGCTGCACCGCGTGTCGGCAACCGAATACGCGGCAATCTCGCAGTAACTGCGGCAACTGCCCTGCGTGAAGGAATTCCGCGAGGAAGGCCCGATGCCCTGCGGCGCGCGCGTGCGGCCGTGCGACAATGCGGCCTTGAAAAAACACCGGCGGCCTCGCGTCGGCGACCGGCGCCCGATGTCTGGCGACGACCGCTCGCGAAACCGTCATTTCTTCGTACACGTATGGCCAATCCCGCAGATTCCTCAGCATCCCCGACTTCCCCTCAACGCCGCGCCGGCGCGACGAAGGCGCGCCCATCGACGGTCTCGAGCGACACCGAAGACAAGCTGGCTCGCGCCGCACGTTCTGCGCAGCGCCTCGCCCAACTGAGCGACGTCCCCGCCGACGACAGCACGCTCGACCTGTTCCCCGACGACCCCACGCGCGCGACGCTGCAAGCGATGAACATCGACGTTCGTCAGGGCACGCTGTCGGGCTTCGAATTGCCGGGCGCGGTGCGGGTGGCGATCGGCGCGACCGACGATGCGACGGCCACCGCGGAGACTAAGACCGTACGCCGTGCTTCACGTCCTGCTCGAACGGAAGACGATGTGCCCGCTCCTGACATGTGGAGTGGCGAACCTGCGTCGGCATCGGTCGCGGTCGATGCCGATGCCGATGCGACAGCACTACCTGTCGCGGCTCGCGATGCGGCGGGAGAAGAAGCCGACGGCGCAGCGTCGTCGTCGATGGCGGCGGCGAGCGTCGTGCGCAGCGTCGCCGCGTTGCGTCAGATCAGCGATGAGTCCTCCGCGCCCACTACGCCCACCACGCCAGCGAACGGCAAACCCCCAGCACCGCCGCAGCGTTTCGCCGCGACGTTTGCGAAGGCCGCCTCGGCGTCGCGTGAAGCGGGAGCGTCGGCTGGTTCGCAGCACGATGCACCACCAGTCGCAGACGTGCCCCCAGCCCCGACGGCGTTTCGTCCACCACCGCCCTCGACATCGCACGACACCATACGCGATACCCCGGAACTCGACCGCGCACGCGCGACCGCGTTCGCCGATACCGTCGATGCGCTGTACGGCGTGATCGCAGACCAGCGTCGCGCCGCGCTCGACCATTCGCGGCGGATGAAGTGGATGCTGTCGATCGTCGTGGGCGCGCTGCTCGTCACCGTCGTGGTCGGCATCGCGCAGACGCTGCTGTTGATGCGCCTCGCGCGCAACACCACGTTCCAGCAGCAGCGCATCGAGCAGATGATGCTGAACCAGCAGGCCACGCTCGCGACGCTGCTCGACACCGACTCGGCGACCGTGTCGGCACCAGCCGTCACACCGCCTACGCCCGCGGCTGCTGCGCCGTCGCGTCCGGCTGCCGCGGCCAGGCATCCGGCTAGAACGCAGCACGCCCATAAGCCGAAGCCGGCGAACTCGCACTGACCGTGCGTGTTTTGCTACGGGCGCCTGTCGCTCGAAAAGCATCGAACGCGCCGGATCGGATGCGAAACCGGCCAAAAACTGCCATGCGCCCTAAAAACGGGTCCGGATAAAGATGTTGTGTTGATGCAACGCATCAACGGCTGCCCGGCTGTGCGACAAGCTGCCACATAAAGAAATGTTGCGTCGCACTAGACATTGTCTAGGGAAAACCCTATGATGCGTCTTAAGGGAAAACCCTAGCCTTTATCAACCGGGAGTCGCCATGAGCTTTATCCTCGCACTGTTTCAAAAGGTCAGCGGCCTCTTCGCGTCGCCGCATTTGCCGCTGGACTCGGATTACTCGTACGAAGCGCGCGCACGTGAAGCGCAACGCGTGCGTCAGTCGCAGTCCACGCTGTTCGGCGTTCGTCTGATCGACTGAACATCGTTTGCCCGGCATGGGCAGCACGGTTCGTGCTGAGCTCGACGCCACGCCTGAAGCAACATCGAAACGCGGCGCATCCACCAGGATGCGCCGCGTTTTTGCTTTTCCACACCGGTTCCTGTCTTACCCGATATTTCGAACGCGAAATGGATGTAACGGACGCTGACCAGCGAGCCGTCGATGTCCCTCCGGCAACCGCATCCGAAGCCCACGGAAAATGCGGCCTTGCCTCGTCGCGTGGCGTTTTCGACGCCAGGCCGCCGTGAAATCTGCTCTTACAAGTCCTCACGTATTCACCGTGCATGCGTCGTTAAAGTGGATTTCAAGCGCGGGGCCAACGCAGCCGACCACGTCGGACTAACTGGCTGCCTCGCGACAAACCTGAAAAAACGGGAGGTGTTCAATGAAGACACGCAACAGGATTTCGCAGACGATCATCGCGGCCGCGGTCGCAGGCAGCGCACTACTGGCAGCCGGCAGCGCATTCGCACAGGCCGGCCCGCCGCCGGTGGTGTACGGGCAGCCGCAGATGATTCCGGTGGGTGTGCAGGTCAACATCGGCTGGCATGGCGACCGCTACTGGGACGGCCATCGCTACTGGGCGCACGACGAGTGGATGCACCGTCATCCGCACGATCAGGATCCGCGGCACCACGACGATCGTCGCCCGCCGCCGCGCTATTGATGCGGCAGGCTAACGAGAGCAGTGAAGAGTAGTGAACCCGACGCGGCGTGGGGCGGTGTCGGGTAGCAGGACCAGCAGGGCCGGCGTCCGCGAGGATCGCCGGCCCTGCTGCTTTCGGCGTTCGGAAAAGGCACGTTGCGCTATGCTTTGAGGCCTTCATCGAAGCGGCGGGAGAGTGGCTTGAACAACGTGAACGATTCGTCCCAACACGAACGTGCGCACGAACGTGATTCGGGCGCCCCCGCGCCGACGACCGTCGTCGGTGTGGTGGGCAGCGGACTGATGGGCGTCGGCATCGCGACGCAAAGCGCGCTGCACGGCTATCGAACGCTGGTGTACGACGTCGACGCCGAACGTCTTGCGAGCGTTGTGCCGAAAGCCGAAGCGGTACTCGACGAACTGGTCGACGCCGGGCGCATCGACCGTGCGGCGAAAACAGCCGCGCTGTCGCACATCGAAACGCACGCGCAACTCGACACGATGGCCAACGCCGCCTTCGTGATCGAAGCCGTCCCCGAAGTGTTCGAACTGAAGCAGCGTCTATACGCGTCCCTCAACAAACTGCTCGCCGGTGACGCAATTCTCGCGAGCAATACCAGCGGCTTTCCGCCCGATCGTCTCGCGGCCGCGTTACATGCTCCCGAACGCTTTCTGATCGCGCATTTCTGGAACCCGCCGCACATGATTCCGCTCGTCGAGGTCGTGCCCGGCACGGCGACGTCGATCGACGTCACGCAGCGCACGGTCGCGCTGATGGAGGCGATCGGCATGGAAGCGGTCGTGCTCGCGAAAGCGATTCCAGGTTTCATCGGCAACCGTCTGCAGTTCGCGGTGCTGCGCGAGGCGCTCAACATCGTGCGGTCGGGTGTCGCGACGCCGGAGATCGTCGATCGCGTGATGAAGGCGTCGCTGGGGCGGCGCTGGAGTATCGTCGGGCCGCTCGAAAGCGCGGATCTCGGGGGGCTCGACACGCTGTTCAACGTCGGCACGCATCTGTTGCCCGAACTCGCGAAAGACGAAGATGTGCTCGAGCTGCTGCGCGAGCGGGTCGACGCGGGGGATGTCGGCGTGCGCAGCGGTCGCGGTTTTTATGATTGGGACGACGCGCGCATCGCGCGCGTGAAAGCGCTGCGCAGGCGCGTGATCGGGGGAGGCTAACGGCATGTCGCATCATTTCTACGACCCGGCCCAAGGGCACGGGCTGCCGCACGATCCGTTCAAGGCGATCGTCGCGCCGCGGACGATCGGCTGGATTTCGACGCGTGACACCGAGGGTCGTTTGAACCTCGCACCGTACAGTTTCTTCGGCGCGTTCGCGACGTTCCCGCCGATCATCGGATTTTCCAGCGAAGGCTACAAGGACAGCATCCGCAACATCGAGGCGACCGGCGAGTTCGTCTGGAATCTCGTGACGAAGCCGCTCGCCGAGCAGATGAACCGGACCTCGGCGCCGGTCGCGCCTGGCATCGACGAATTCGCACTGGCCGGTCTCACGCCCATGCCCGGCCGCAACGTGAACGTGCCGCACGTCGGCGAGACGCCGGCCGCACTCGAATGCCGGCTGCTGCAGGTGATTCGCCTGAACACGCTTGACGGCACGCCGATGGACAACTTCCTCGCGCTCGGCCAGGTGGTCGGCGTGCATATCGACAACGCGTATCTGAAGGATGGTCTGTTCGATACGCACGCCGCGCAGCCGGTGATGCGCGCGGGCTACCGCGCGGACTACGCGGAGATCGGCGCTATGTTCCAGATGATTCGCCCGACCGCGTGACCGCCCGACCGCGTGACGCTCCGCGCCGTGCGAACCGGCGGTATCGGTGGAACGGATGATGCTTGAATGCGCTCGCGGTATCCATTCATAACCGGTCGTCATTCAGGGAGCGCGATCATGTCCACCGAAACCGCCACGCAGTTTTCGCATGTCCATCCGCAAGACACGTCCTATGAAGACCAGGGACTGCGAGACTTTTTTCTCTACCGCGATCTCGGCATTGCGCAGGCGACCGGCGGCAAAGTGATCGCGCAACTCGTCAAGGCGAACACTGCACCGGAACAAGGCACCGGATGGCACCGTCATGAGGCCGATTTCCACATCGTGATCATGCTGAAGGGCTGGGCGCGCTTCATGTACGGCGACAAGGAAACGCTCGTCGCGACCGGCGACTGCGTGCATCAGGCGCCCGGCATCGTTCATTACCTGTTCGACTACTCGCCCGACATGGAGTATCTCGAAATTGTGTCGCCGGCGGACTTCACGACGATCGGTGTCGAAGGGCCCTGTGAAGTACCGGCGATCACGCCATGGTCCAGCGTTGCCGCGTGATTCACGCGCCGCCGGCCCGACGCACGCGGGCGGATGGCGATGCGGTTGCAACCTTAGCCGCAGTAGCAACCGCAGCCGTAGCAGGCTGAACAGACGGCGTCATCATCCTGATCGACTGCACGCGCGCCCCTGCACCCGCAGGCAACGCGCGCGGCTCGTTGTCGTGGATCATCGCGCGCACACGCGGATAGATGTGCCGCTCCCAGCGCCGTCCGTTGAACACGCCATAGTGGCCGACGCCGGTCTGCACGTGATGCGTCTTTAGGTACGGCCGCAGCCGGTCGCACAGATCCTGCGCGGCCAGCGTCTGACCAACCGCGCAGATATCGTCCTTCTCGCCCTCGACGGTCAGGAGCGCGGTGCGGCGGATCTTCGACGGCTCGACACGCCGTCCCCGTACGTCGAGTTCGTGCAACGGCAGTGCATGACGCTGGAACACGGTATCGACGGTTTCGAGATAGAAGTCGGCGGTCAGGTCCATCGTCGCGAAGTATTCGTCGTAGAACACGCGGATCGCTTCGGCTTTGGCCGGGTCGCCCTTCGCGCGCTCGTAGTGCATCGTCTCGAACGATTCCACGTGTCGCGGGAGATTCATCGACATGAACGCGCCCAGTTGCACGAAGCCCGGATACACGCGTCGATGCGCGCCCGCGAATCCCGGCGGCACCGCACCGATCAGCGTGCGCTCGAACCACTCGATCGGTTTGCTCTTCGCCAGCTCGTTGACGCGCGTCGGGTTGATGCGCGTGTCGATCGGACCGGCCATCAGCGTCATGCTCGCGGGCTGCGCGGGATGATCGTCGGCGGCCATCAGCGCGACCGCCGCAAGCGCTGCGACGGTCGGCTGGCATACCGCGAGCAGATGCGCGCCTGGTCCGATGTGTTCCGTGAAATCGATGATGTGCCCGACGAATTCGTCGAAACCGAAACGGCCATCGCTCAGTGGAATGTCGCGCGGGTTATGCCAGTCGGTGATGTACACGTCGTGTTCGGCGAGCATCGTGCGCACGGTGCCGCGCAGCAGCGTCGCGAAGTGGCCGGACATCGGCGCTATCACGAGCACGCGCGGCTGCGGCGGCGAAGACGCGACGGCCTTGCGAAAATGCAGCAGCGAGCAGAACGGCGTGGCCGCCGCCACTTCCTCGACGATCGCGACGCGCTTTCCGTCCATCTCGACTTCATCGATTGCGAACGGCGGACGCCGATGCGTGAGGCCCGCGAGCGTCAGCACGTCGGCGGCTGCACGCCAGGCGCGCGCATGCGGCGAGCTGTCGAACGCAGGCCATGCGTCGAGCGCGCGGTTGACGAGCGCTGCGCCGTGCCGCAACGGCAGCATCAGGTTCGCAAGCGACTGATAAGCGGGATACGCGAAGAGATTCATCGCCTGGCGCCGCGCCGAAAGGAAGATGCACGGACAGAGGCAATAGATGTGCCATCGGTGGGCCGCGCATGCCGGAGGGGCGCGCACGCTGGCATGTCATTTGCGCCGCTTCGCCTGCGGCACTGGATTTGCCGTCATTTGGTGCGTGCACGCACCATGCCGCCGCCGCGCGTTCAGGAGGAGAGATGGCGAACACCACGCTTACGATCAGCAGTCGCAATTACTCTTCGTGGTCGCTGCGCGGCTGGCTGCTGACGAAATTCAGCGGTCTGCCGTTCGACGAAGTGGTCGTGTCGGTCGACGATCCCGCCGCGCGTGCCGAACTATTGCTGCTGTCGCCGTCGATCCTCGTGCCATGCCTGTCGCACGACGGCATCAAGGTATGGGACACGCTCGCGATCGCCGAGTATCTGCACGAGATCCGTCCGAAGGCAGGGCTGTTACCCGCCGATCGTCGGGCGCGTGCGCATTGCCGCGCGATCTGCGGCGAGATGCATTCGGGTTTTTCGTCGCTGCGCTCCGCGTTGCCGATGAACCTGAAGGCGCACTTTCCGGGCTTCAAGGTGTGGGCGCGCGCGCAGTCCGACATCGAGCGCGTGATCGCGATCTGGCGCGAGTGTCTCGCGCAGTACGGCGGTCCGTTCCTGTTCGGCGAACGCAGCGCGGCCGATGCGATGTACGCGCCGGTCGTCACGCGCTTCGTGACTTACGACGTGCAACTCGAAGATGACATCGTCGGCTATGGGCAGCGGGTGCTGGCGCTGCCCGAGATGCAGCAATGGATCGCGGAGGCGCAGCAGGAAGTCGATGAAATCGACGAGCTCGACGTCGAGTTCTAGCCCGCGCCTCTCATCGCACGCCGCGCCAGCCGCGCAGCAACAACGCATTCGCAACGACGCTCACGCTCGAGAACGCCATCGCCGCGCCGGCCAGCATCGGATCGAGCAACCCGAACGCCGCGAGCGGAATGCCGATCAGGTTGTAGACGAACGCCCAGAACAGGTTCTGGCGAATCTTGCGCCACGTGCGCCGCGAAATGTCGATTGCGTCAGCGACCAGCGTCGGGTCGCCGCGCATCAGAGTGATGCCGGCCGCCTGCATCGCGACGTCGGTGCCGGTCGCCATTGCGATGCCGAGATCGGCGGCGGCGAGCGCGGGCGCGTCGTTGATGCCGTCGCCGACCATCGCGACGATGCCCGCGGTACGGATCTTCAGATCGCGGATCACGCGCGCCTTGTCGTCGGGCAGCACCTGTGCGTGGTATTCGTCGATGCCGAGCGCGGCCGCGACGGTCGCCGCGCTGCCCGCGTTGTCACCGGTCACGAGCACGCTTTTCACGCCCATCCGCGCGAGCCGCGCGACCGCTTCGCGCGCGCCGGGTTTCAGCGTATCGCCGAATGCGATCAATGCGAGCACGGACGCTGACACTTGTGCGCCGTCCACGCCGAAATCGATCAGCCACGACACTGTGTTGCCCGCCTGCTCGAGTGCATGCGCGCGAACAGCGAGTTCCGCCGGCGGCGCGACTTGCAACTCAGCGAGCCAGCCGCTGCTGCCGACGCCGACACGGCGTCCGTCGACCTGCGCTTCGACACCGCGTCCCGGCACTGCACGGGCCTCGGTTGCCGTATGGCGCAGGGTGTTGTCGCTATCGTCGTGCGCTTTCACGACCGCCTTCGCGAGCGGGTGATCGCTATGCCGCTGCACCGCAGCCGCGAGCGCAAGTGCGTCGTCGCGTTCGATGCCGTTCGTTTCGAACGCGGTGACCGACGGCCGGCCGACGGTCAGCGTGCCGGTCTTGTCGAACGCGACGATGTTCACCTGATGCGCGATCTCCAGCGCTTCCGCATCCTTGATCAGCACGCCGCGGCGCGCGGCCGCGCCGGTGCCGGCCATGATCGCGGCGGGCGTCGCGAGCCCGAGCGCACACGGGCACGCGATCACCAGCACCGCGACCGCATTGAGGATCGCGGTTTCCGCCGATGCGCCGGCCAGCAGCCAGCCGGCGAGCGTGATGGCTGCGATCACGAGGATCGCGGGCACGAAGATCGCGCTGACGCGGTCGACGAGTCGCTGGATCGGCGCCTTTTCCGCCTGCGCGGTTTCGACGAGCCGGATGATCCGCGCGAGCGTCGTTTCCGCACCGGTCGCAGTCGTCGAAATCGAGATCGCGCCTTCGCCGTTGATCGAGCCGGCGGTCACCGGATCGTCAGGCTGCTTCGGCACGGGCAGACTTTCACCGGTGATCAGCGACTCGTCGATATGCGTGCGTCCCTGCAGCACCTTGCCGTCCACCGGCACGCGCTCGCCGGGCCGCAGCGCGACGATCATGCCGACGCGCACCTGCGCGAGCGGCACGTCGTGCTCGCGTTCGCCGACGACGATGCGCGCCCGCTCCGGACGCAGCGCGTTGAGCGCGCGGATCGCATCGGTCGTGCGGCGTTTCGCGCGGGCCTCGAGCCACTTGCCGAAGCGCACGAGCGTGATCACGACCGCGGACGCCTCGAAGTACAGATGCATCGTGTCGCCGGGATGCGCGAGCAGCACGTACACGCTGACCCCGTAGGCCGCCGACGTACCTAGCGCGACCAGCAGATCCATGTTGCCCGCGCCCGCGCGGACCGCGCGCCACGCAGCGCGATAGAAGCGCGCGCCGAAACCGAACTGCACGACGGTCGCGAGCGCGAGCTGCAGCCAGCCGGGCAGCGCGACCGCGAAACCGAGCCCGGCGCCGGCCATCGGCGCGACGAGCGGCAGTGTCAGCAGCGCCGACACGACGACCGCGACGAGTTCGCGCCGGGCGGCGACGGCGGCGAGGGCCGCGCGATCCAGCGTCGCAGCGGGTGCAGGCGTTTCGACGAGTGGCGTCGCTTCGTAGCCTGCCTTCGTCACCGCGGCGACGAGGGCGTCGAGCGGTACGGCGTCGTGCAGATCGACAGTGGCCTTTTCGGTCGCGAGATTCACCGACACTTGCGCGACGCCTGGCACTTTCGCGAGCGCCTTCTCGACCCGCATCGCGCATGACGCGCAGGTCATCCCGCCGATCGCGAGTTCGGCGGTTTGGGTGGCGGTGTCCGCCGCGGCGGATTCACGCTCGACCGGTGTCGCGTCGTAGCCGGCCTTGCGAACGGCGTTCACGAGCGCGTCGGCGGCAATGGACGGGTCGGTGTCGACGGTGGCTCTTTCGGTCGCGAGATTCACCGAAGCGCGCACGACGCCCGGTACTTTCGCGAGCGCTTTCTCGACCCGCGTCGCGCATGCGGCGCAGGTCATTCCGCTGATGTCGAATTCCGCCTGCAGGGAGATCGTGTCAGGGGCGGGGCGTTCGGGTGTGGCAAGGTCGGTGGTCATGGCATGGGTCGGTCGGCTGGCGGCATGACGCCGCACGATGAACCCAGTATTGACCTTCCCATGATGGGAAGGTCAAGGACACTTCGCTAAATTAATGCAGCAAGGCGCCCGGCCGCGCTAGAACGCCGGCGGCGCGTCCCGCATCGCCTGGCCGACGGCCTGCTGCGCGTCGCTGTCGCGGGCGGCGAGGGTATTGGCGGCGCCGCGCCGGTCGGCGGCCTCCTTGTTCTGGCTCAGCTTCCATTTGCCGACGAGCCGCGTCACCTCGATCTCGATCCCGACGATCGCGCCCAGCATCTGCGAAATGAAGTCGGGCGGCGCGTCGCCCATCTTCCACGGCTTCGCTTCGCCGGCTTCGTGTGTTCGCGTGAGCCGCGCGACCAGCCCGCGCAAGAACGACTCGTCGTCGTGCACGACGATCCGCCCATGCGCATGGACGACCATGTAGTTGTAAGTCGGCACCTGGCGGTGCGTCTCGTGCTTGCTCGGATACCAGGTCGGCGACACGTACGCGGCCGGTCCCTGGAAGATCACGAGCGCGTCGGGCGCGGCGGCCGCTTCCTGCCACACCGGGTTGGCCCGCGCGACATGCGCGCGCAGCGTGCCGTGCGGCCCGCGCGTCGGGTCGAACTCGAACGGCACATGGTTCGCGTCGAGCCCCTGCGGGCCGACCGTGACGAGCGCGCCGAGCGGCTGGCCGGCCATCAGCGCGTGCAGGACTTCGGGACGATTCTCTTCGAAGTGGGCGGGGACATACATAAGGCGCTCCGGGGACGGACGGATTATTGTGAAAAGTAACAGTGAAAGACCATGAAAGACGTCGAACTTTTGCGCGGCACGTGCGTTCGAAAAGACCGCGCAAAAGCTCGACCGTACAGCAAAAACCCACGACAGAAAGATGACAACGCCGTGTCCCCACGATCGTACTTGCTTAGCCGCCACGGATACGATAAAACCCGTTGTCGGAGTCGGAAGCATGGCTGTTCGCCAATGAGCGGGGGCTCAGCGGGCATGGTCGCTCCGGTCCGCATCATTTCACCGAACGCCGTGTCGCCCATCGAATGATAAAAAATCGCCGAGATTCACTTTCGCTTCACCGGACCTGCGCATCGCTCGTGGGCCTTGCGTTCCTCGCCGGCTGCGCCGCCACACCCGGAAGCAGCCCGAAGTCTACCGCCGGCTGGATCAAGGACGAGGTCGCCGACTCCTACGTTTTCGGCTATCCGCTCGTGCTGATGAGCGTCGCGCGCGACGCCGCGGTCGGCGACGGCATTGGCCAGGCGCCTGTCAACACGTTGCGCCATGCGCAGGCGCTGCCGCCCGTCGGAGCGTCGAACCCGACCACACCGAGCCTCGACACGCTCGACTCCACCGGCTGGCTCGATCTCAGCAAGGAGCCGGTGCTGCTGTCGTTGCCCGACACGCACGGCCGCTACGTCGACGCCCGCGCGCTCGACATGTGGACCAACGTCGTCTGGTCGACAGGCGCGCAGACCGTCGCACGACCGGCGGGCCTGAAGGCGCAAACGATTGCGCTCGTCGGTCCGGGCTGGCAGGGCGACCTGCCGAAGGGCGTGAAGCGCTTCGACGTGCCGACCCATAACCTGTGGCTGACGGTGCGCATCCAGTACGCCGGCGCGCGCGATCTCGCGGCCGTCCGCAAGTTGCAGCGCCTGGTCCGCGTCGCGCCGTTGAGCGCTTACGCCGCGAGCGACGCACGTGCGGTGTCGACTGCGGCTGCATCCGTGCCCCGCAGCGGCAATCCGGCCGATGCCGCGCTGCCGGCGATGCCCGGCACGCAGGTCGCCGCGTTGGACGCGAACACGTTCTTCAACCGGCTCGCCGACGCGATGGCGGACAACCCGCCGTCGCCCGCCGATCCGCACGCGTTGAAGACGCTGTCCGATCTCGGCGTGACGCCCGGTGCGCCGGCGGCGCTGCCGACCGGCGCGAGCGATGCGATCGCCACCGGTCTCGCCGACGGCCACGACCGCGTCGCGACCCCGCCGACGAATCTGCTGAACGCGAACGGCTGGAGCTGGTTCGGCGACGGCGTCGGCAACTACGGACCCGACTATGGCCTGCGCGCGTATGCGGCGTTCGCGCAGCCGGGCATCGGCACGAAGGACGACGAAGTGCGCGCGACCGTCGCGCTCGACAGCGACGGCCACGCGCTGAACGGCGCGAACCGCTACTTGATCCATTTCGCGCCGAACCAGCTGCCGCCGGTGCGCGGTTTCTGGTCGGTCACCGCGTATACGAAGGACGGCGCGCTCGGCGAGAGCGCACCGGCGCATATCGCGGTCGGCGATCGCAACGGCGTGCGGCGCAATCGTGATGGGTCGGTCGACGTGACCGTGTCGGCGGTGCGCGCGAAAGCCACGAACTGGCTGCCGGCGCCGCGCGCCGACTTCCAGCTGGTGATGCGGCTGTACGCGCCGAAGCCGCAGGCCACCGACGGGTCGTGGTCGCCGCCGGCCGTCATGCGTCAGTAGTGAGTCGGGTAGTAAGCCGATAGCACCCCGGTAGGCGCGTCGTGTTCGGCGAGCGCCCCGAGCGCTGGCGCGCCGATGCGCACCGCATCGCGCTGCCACTGTGGATATGCGATTTCTTGCAGTTTGTCCGTCACGAAATTTCCAGGACGTATACTTCCGCAGTCTGGACTTCCGTATCGCGGCGGCGCCGCTGCCGCATCACCGGCGAACGAACAAGCATGGCAAGCCTCGACAAAGCAAAGCTCGCTTCATCCCTCCAGGCCGTGCGCGCTGTCGCGCACGCCCGCCGCACCCGGCGCATCCTGATCGGCCTGCTGATCTTCCTCGTGCTGTTCGGGCTGTTCGGCTTCTTCGCGGCGCCGCCGCTGATCCGCCATATCGCCGAGCAGCAACTGAGCCAGCAACTCGACCGGCCGGCCACCATCGGCCGCATCGCGCTCAATCCGTACACGCTCAATTTCGAAGCGGACAGCATCCATATCGGCGAGCGCGGCGGTACCGGCGATTTCGTCGACATCGCGCGGCTGATCGTGCGGCCGTCGTGGGCGTCGCTGTTCCGCGCGGCGCCGATCGTCGATGAAGTGCAGCTCGATTCGCCGCGCTTTCACATCGTTCGCTACGACGCGCAGCGCTTCAATTTCACCGACCTGATCGAGAAATTCTCGAAGGCACCGTCCACGCCGTCGAGCAAGCCGACGCTGTTCTCGGTGTCGAACATCCGCGTCGAAAATGGCCGTATCGATTTCGACGACAAGTTGCTCGGCCAGCAGCACGTCATCGATCAATGGAAGCTCGGCATTCCGTTCATCGCGACGCTGCCGTCGAAGACCGACATCTTCGTGCAGCCGCTGTTGCGCGCGCGGATCGACGGCAGCCCGCTCGCGATCGACGGCAAGACGAAGCCGTTCGCGGCGTCGCGCGAATCGGAAGTGGCGTTGCGCTTCGACGGTATCGACGTGCCGCAACTGCTGTCGTACGTGCCGACGAAACTGCCGGTGAGCGTGCGCACCGGCAAGCTGTCGAGCGATCTGAAGCTGAACTTCGTGATGTCCGGCGACGCGCCGACGCTGCGCATCTCCGGCACCGTCGATCTCGCCGACGTCGATGCGCGCGACGCGCAGAATGCGCCGTTCGTGTCGCTGCATCAGCTGCACGTTGCTGCGGCAACGCTCGAGCCGTTGAAGAACATCTACCGTTTCGACGACATTCGCATCGATTCGCCGACCGTCGCGCTCGCTCGCGACAAAGCCGGCGTGCTGAGCGTGCAGAAGATGTTCGCACCGGCGCCGGCCACGGCTGCTGCGCCGGCATCTGCGTCGGCACCCGCGAAAGCGACGGCGAGCGCATCCGAAGCCGCATCGGGCGCCGCGCCCGCGCAGGCCGACAAAGCAGCGGACAAACCCCCCGCGCCGCTCGACCTGTCGATCAAGCATTTCGAGCTGACCGGCGGCACGGTGAATTTCCGCGACGACACGCCCGCGCCGCCGGTCGCGTTGAACGTCACGCAGGTGTCGGCGACGCTCGCCGACTTCGCAATGCTCGCGAAAACGCCCGCGCACTACGCGTTCTCCGCGTCGCTGAAGGACGGCGGTTCGGTCGCGGCGTCCGGCTCGTTCACGCTCGCCGCGCAGACTGCGGATGCGAAGCTCGACGTGAAGTCGCTGCCGCTGCCGCTCGCGCAGCCGTACCTCGCGTCGGCGACGACCGCGCGGATCGCCGACGGCACACTGTCCGTCGCAGCGAACCTGAACACGGACTGGGGCAAGTCGCCGGTCGACGTGAAGGTCGGCGACAGCACGGTAACGCTGCAATCGCTGAAGGTGAACGCGGCCGGTTCGAAAGAGCCCGCGATCGCGCTCGCGCAGGCCGACGCGAAGATCGGCCAGGTCGACGTGGCGGCGCGTAAAGCGACGGTGTCGAGCGTCGATGTGACGGGGCTCGTCGTGAACGCGCAGCGGTTGAAGGACGGCCGTATCGATCTCGTGGAACTCGCGAACCCGCCACATGGGGCCGCGGCGCAGCGTGAGGCCCGGCCCGTTGCACCGGCGAAGACCGCAGCCTCGTCGAAAGAGCCCGCGTGGCATTACACGATCGGCGAGCTGAACCTGAAGGATGGGACCGCGAACTTCACCGACGAAACGACGCCGCGCCCGGTGAAGCTCGCCGTGACGCCGATTCAACTGAAGGTGCAGCAGATCAGCGACGACCTGAGCCATCCACTGCCGATCGACCTGCACGCGACGCTCAATCGCAAGGGCACGCTCGGCGTGACCGGCAACGTGACCGCGAGTCCGCTGAAACTCGCGCTGAAGATCGACGCGAACCGGCTCGACGCGGCGGCGTTCGAACCGTACTTCGGCGGCAAGCTGAACGCGACCATCGCCAGCGCGCTGCTGAACGCGAACGGCGACGTCGCGATGTCGCAGGCGAAGGCGTTGCAGGTTACGTATCGCGGCGACGTGGCGCTCGTCGACGTGCGCATGCTCGACAAGGCGACGTCCGACCCGTTCGCTGGCTGGCGTTCGCTCGCGCTGGCGAACCTGAAGGCGCGTTACGACGAGCACGGCACCGACGTCGACGCGGGCCGCGTTACGTTCTCGAATTTCTACGGGCGCGTGCTGCTCGACGCGCAGGGCAAGCTGAATCTGAGCGACGTCGTCGCGCACGAAACTGGCGAGGCGAAGTCGCTCACGCGCGACAAGAACGCGAAGGGCGAGCCGATACCGCTGACGCCGCAGGCCGCGTCCGAGGCGGCGGCCGCGTCGGCGCCCCGTCCCGCATCGAGTCCCGCGCCGACGGTGACCGCGGCGACGCCGCCGCAAAGTCCGGTGAAGTTGCACTTCGGTCAGCTGCTGCTGCAGGACGGTCGCGTCACGTACACCGACAACTTCATCAAGCCGAACTACACCGCGAACCTTGTCAGCATCACGGGCAAGATCGGCGCATTCGGCACGCAGTCCACGACACCCGCGCCCGTCGACGTCGCTGCGAAGCTCGCGGCGAATGGACCGCTGTCGATCCGCGGCACCGTCAATCCGTTGATCGCGAAGCCCGCGCTCGATCTGACCGCGAGCGCGCACGACATCGAGTTGACCAACCTCACGCCGTATTCGGCGAAGTACGCGGGCTATCCGATCACGAAGGGCAAGCTCAACGTCGACCTGCACTACAAGCTCGACAACGATCAGCTGACCGCGAACAACCACATCTTCATCGACCAGCTGACGTTCGGCGACCACGTCGACAACGACACCGCGACGAAGCTGCCGGTGCGTCTCGCGATCTCGCTCCTGAAGAACTCGCGCGGCGAGATCGACTTGAACATTCCGGTGTCGGGCTCGCTGTCGAACCCCGAGTTCAGCATCGGCGGGCTGATCTGGCATGCGGTGCTGAACCTGCTGCAGAAGGCGGTCGCCGCGCCGTTCTCGCTGCTCGCGAACGCGTTCGGCGGAGGCGGCGAAGAGCTCGGCTATGTCGAATTCGACGCGGGCTCGGCAACGCTGTCGGATGCGGCGACGAAGAAGCTCGACACGATCGCGAAGGTGCTCGCCGACAAGCCGTCGATCCGCATCGACCTGATCGGCCGGGTCGATCCCGCCGCCGACGAACCCGCGCTGCGTAACGCGTACGTCGACCGTCTTGTCAAGCAGCAGAAGATCAAGGACACGGTAGGCAACGGCGAAAGCGTCGACACGTCGTCGGTCACAGTCGATCCGGGCGAGTACGACAAGTACCTCTCGAAGGCCTATAAATCAGCGGACTTCAAGAAGCCGCGCAACTTCGTCGGTCTGACGAAGACGCTGCCCGCCGACGAGATGAAGGCCGCGATCGCCGAGCACGCGCCGATCAACGACGCGTCGCTACGCGACCTCGCACAACGACGCGCGCAAAGCGTGCAGCAGTACTTCGACGGCAAGATCGATAGCAGCCGGATCTTCATCGTTGCGCCGAAGCTCAACGCCGAGGGCATCAAGGACAAGGGCGCGGCGACACGGGTGGACTTCGGGCTCAAGTGACGGCGGCTCGCGCGTGAAGAGGCGTCGATAGCAGCGAGACCCGCGGGACCGGAGAGAACGGGAGGAAGCGGTATGCGGGCCATCGCCGCACGCGACGTCGTCGCCTGGGCCGTTTTCGTCGCACGCGGCGTGCGGCTCGCGATCGTGTGCGCATGTGTGGCGCTTGCGGGCTGCAGTAAGCCGGCGTCGCCGCTGCCGAACGACGCGTACGTGTGGCAGCGCGTGTGGACCGATGGCGTCGTCGCGGCAATGCGCGCAAGCGGCGGTCTCGTCGGTACCTGGCACATACTCGCCGCTGAACTCGATGCGCGCGGCCGCTGGAGCGATGTCGCACCTGACTGGAGCGTACTCGCGTCCGAACATGCGCCGGTGGTCGCGGTCGTGCGGATCGACGGCGCGCTCAATCGACTCGACGATTCAACGTTGATCGCCCATGTCACCCGGTTGCTCGATGCGTGGAAGCACCGCGGCGTGAACGTCGCAGGCCTCGAGATCGATCACGATTGCGCGACCGCGCGGCTCGCCGGCTACCAGCGTTTTCTCGCCGCGTTGCGCGCGCGGCTCGACCCATCCATGCGGCTCTCCATCACCGCGCTGCCGACCTGGCTCGACAGTCCCGCGGCGCTCGACGGCGTGCTCGCGCAAACCGATGAAGCGGTGCTGCAGGTGCATGCGGTGATGAATCCCGTGCAGGGCCTGTTCGACGACACGCGGGCGCTCGCGTGGATGCGCGCGTTCGCGCGGCACAATCGCCATCCGTGGCGCGTTGCATTGCCGACGTACGGCACGCGCGTGACGTGGAGCCGCGACGGTCGCGTGACCGGCATCGAAAGCGAGCAGCCCGCGCTGCAGTCGGACGATCTCGCGCACGAACTCGTCGCGCAGCCCAATGAGATTTCCGCGTTCGCCGCGCGCATCGCGAAGGAGCGGCCCGATGGGCTCGCGGGCATCGTCTGGTTCCGCCTGCCCACTGATGACGACACCCGCGCATGGAGCCTCGCGACATGGCGTGCGGTGCTCGCGCACACGCCGCTGCAACCCGCGCTGACGGTGCGCACGCGTGAAGCGGCCGGGTCGGCGGCGCGCGATCTCGTGCTCGTGAACGCGGGCAACGCGGACGCGCCGCTGCCCGCGCGCATCCGGGTCGATGCGCGCTGCGATGCCGCCGACGGCATCAATGGCTACGTGATCGATCGCGATACCCAAAGCCTGTTTCTCCGACGCGCGCAGGACGGGCTTCTGCGCGCGGGTCGCCAGCGCACGGTCGGCTGGATTCGCTGCACTCAAGGAACGCTCGCTCCCCGTGTCGAACCATAAAAAACATACTGACCTCGCGATCGCCGCCGCGGTGACTGCCCTGGCCGCGGCGGCGGTCGCCGTGATGGCGTGCGGTCCGGAATTTCCACTGCAATTGCTGGACGATCGCGCGGGCACGCTGAAGAGCACGCCGTCGAATACGTTCGCGTACGAAGCGGCACATCTCGTCGCGCCCAGCGACAGCCTGAAAGCGTACGAGGCGACACCGGCCGCGCTGTCCACGAAGGTCCCCGATCACTCGTCGGACGTGCCGGGCAATGGGACACTGAACGCGAGTCAGCTCGCGACGATCGGCGCGATGCGTGGTCTTGTCGACGGCGACGCGGCGTATGCGCGTGGCGATGGTTTGCCGGAGTCGGTGCGGCAGTATTTCGCCGGTGTCGTCGATGAAGCGCAGGCCGACGCGCCGTTGCCGGATTGCGATGCGACGGGGGCGAGTGCTGCGAAGATTGCTGTTGCGGCGAGCGCCGCAACCACCACCCACGCCGCAACCGCCACTTCTTCACCCAGCAAGCCGCCCAAACCCACCGCCGCCACAAAAGCCGCCTGTCGCGCCGACCTCAAACGCGCGCAGGCCGCCGCCGACGCCGCCGACCTCCGCGCCCAACGACGTTTCCAGGCCGCGCTCGATCTGCCGGTCGCGACCGCCGGTCCAGGCGCCGTGTGGGTCGCATACGCATTGGGCGAAATGCATGCGCGCGCGTCGTCCGAAGCGGACTACGACGCCGTCGAAGAACGCCGTGCCGCCGCGCGCGCGTTCGCGGTCGCGCGCGAGCGGGCCCGTGCGGGCGGACCCGATCCGTCGGGGCTGGCCGTCTTCAGCTACGGCGAGGAGGCACTGCTTTTCCTGCACTCCGCCACGGCGCAGTGCGACGACACCGACCTGACTGGACGCACCGCATGCGCCGACGGCATCGATCCCGCGGACATGAATCGCGCGGTCGCGCTATACGCCGGGCAGGATGCGCGTGGCTCCATCGTCGGGTTTCAGTCGCTGGTGCTGATCGCGTCGTGGGCGCTCAGCAGTCCGGCGCGTGCGACGCGTCTGATCGGCGATCCGCTGACGCAGCGTCTGCTCGTCGCGTACGGGCTCGCGCGTCTCGGCGACGTGGTGAACGACGATCCGCAGAGTACGACCGACTACTACGCGATGCTCGACATCACCGGCTATCCGGGCTACGCGGACGTCGCGCGCGGGACGCCGCACGTGAAGCCGAATCCGGTGCTGCAAACGCTCGTCGATGCGATCCGTCAGCAGGGCATCGCGCAGCCCGTCGGCGCGGACCGGCTCGCGGCGCTCGCGTATCGCACCGGACGCTACGATCTCGCACGGACGTTGATCGCGCACGACAGCAGCGCGCTCTCGAACTGGGTGCGCGCGAAGCTCGCGCTGCGCGACGGCGATGTGGCGGGCGCGGCGCGCGCGTATGCGGATGCGTCGAAGGCATTCCCGACGCTCGACGGGAGTCTCGATACCGGCAGCGTCGCGCTCGTGAAGGGCGAGCAGGGCGTGCTCGCGCTTGCGCGCGGCCAGTATCTCGATGCACTCGATCAGCTGTACGCGGCGACGCAGCGCGCACGCGTGGACGCCGGCGCGTTCGCGGGCACGCCCTATTTCGATGCGGACAACAGTGATCTCGGCTATGAGCAGGACATGGCGTACGTCGCCGAGCGTGTGCTGACCAGCGACGAACTGAAGACCTGGGTCGATGCGCACGCGCCGGCCACCGCACCCGTGCCGCTGCCGGCCGGTTTCGCGACCTTCACGACAGATCAGTACTACGCGTGGCGAGGCCAGCATCCACGCACGCTCGCCGACAGCCTGCGCCTGCTCCTCGCCCGCCGGCTCGTGCGCGACGGTCGCGTGGACGACGCATTGCCGTATTTCCCGGCCGACGGCGATGCGCGTTTCGTCGACGTCGACTATGTCGGCAACGGCTTCAAGGTCACCGCGTGGAAGGTCCGCGAGTGGGCCGCCGCGTACGGCGCGGCGCTGCATGACGCGCAGCACGCGTGGGGGCGCACGGCACGGGCGCGCGGCTGGTTCGACGCGGCGACGCTCGCGCGCGAGCACGGCATGGAAATCATGGGCTACGAGCAGGCCCCGGATTTCGCGACCTTCGGCGGCATGTACACGTATGGCGTCGGGCGCCAGGGGGTGATGCAGACGGCTTACGCGACAGGCGCCGCGGGCGCATCGGCGCCGCAGCTGCCGCGCAACACGCCCGCGCAGCGCGCCGCCGCCGATCTGCCGGGCCCGTTCGTGACCGACGACGAGCGGCACCGCTACGCATCGAGCGAAGCGAAGCCCAACGAACGCTTCCACTACCGCGCGATCGCCGTGACCGAAGCCAGTTCTGCCGCGGACCTGCTGCCGCCACGCTCGCAGGCGTTCGCGGCCGTGCTGTGCCACGCGGCGGGCTTCTCGTCCGCCGACCCCGACCGGAACGACGCGCTGTATCAGCGCTACGTGAAGGAAGGGGCGGCCGTGCCATTCGCCGCGCATTTCGGCCGCGACTGTCCGGCGCCGGATTTCGACGCGGCCAGGCGCTTTCCGTACGTGCATGCATGGCGGGTCACGCGCTACTGGTTGCATCACCACTTATATGTGCCGGTAACGGCGCTGCTCGTCGGTCTTGCTGGCATTGGCGGATGGTTCTACCGGCGTCGCCGGGCGGGTTGAATGGCGGCGCGGTTCGTGGCTCCAAAGCGGTCAGTCAAGCGGCCCGTTGCGCGGCCCGGCCGGCCTGCGTCCGTGGTCCCGGCGGGCGGCCCGTCGTGCCCTCGCACAACGAACCCTGAATGAACCCGATTCCAGAGGTTTTTCCCCGTATTGACCACCGCCCGCGCGGTGTATCCTCCGCACTGGCGCCCTGAATCAGCGGGTTTACCGGATCGAAACATTCGGCCCGAGCGTTGCGGACGCCACCGTTTTCCCCTTCGTCCCGATCTGAGAGTTCTTCGAAACATGGCCAGCACGTCGTCCACTGGAAGCAACAAGAACCTGCCCGTTATGCTGGGCGGCGGCCGGCTGTCGCTGGGCAGCCGCATCATGCTGAGCTTCGGCGCGCTGTTCCTGCTGATGCTCGTGATGGCAGCGGTTTCGTACGATCGCCTGCACATGATCGACGACGAAGCGAACAGCATCCGCCGGGATTCGGTGCCCGGGCTGTTTCTGTCGACGACGCTGCGCGCGGCGTCGAACGAAAGCTACACGATGCTCGAGCGCGCCGCGTTCGTCGATCGGGACCCGGCGAAGATCAAGGCGGACCTGGACGGGATTCCCGAGTCGCTGCGCAAGTTCGAGCAGCTCTCGTCCGATTACGAGGCGACCATCTTCGACGACAAGGACCGCGAGCGTTTTCGCGCATTCCGTACCGCGTACGAGCGCTACCTGCCGATGCTGAACGATGCGGTCCATCAGATGGACACATCGAAGGAAGCCACGCAGGCATCGTTCGCGCAACTGACGCCGGTCTGGAACGAAGTGATCCGCACGGCCAACGTGCTCGTGACCGAGAACCGCGCGAGCGCGAAGCAATCGACCGATGTGATCCGTGCATCGGTGAGCGGCGCCGAAGTGACGCTCGCCACTGCGCTCGGCATCGTGCTGCTGGTTGCGCTCGGCACCGGCTATATGCTGTACAAGGCGGTCACCGTGCCGATGGCGCAACTGGTCAAGGTGCACGACACGATGCGCACCGGCAATCTGACGCAACGCCTCGATCTGCGCCGCAACGACGAGTTCGGGCGGCTCGAGGATGGCTTCAACCGCATGTCCGACGAACTCGCGAGCCTCGTCGCGCAGGCGCAGAAATCGTCGCTGCAGGTGACGACGTCGGTGGCGGAGATCGCGGCGACGTCGAAGGAACAGCAGGCCACCGCGAGCGAAACCGCGGCCACGACGACCGAGATCGGCGCGACGTCGCGCGAGATCTTCGCGACGTCGCGCGATCTGCTGCGCACGATGAACGAAGTCTCCGGCGTCGCCGAGCAGTCCGCGACGCTCGCAGGCGAGGGCCACACGGGCCTGTCGCGGATGGAAGAGACGATGCGCAGCGTGATGGAAGCGGCCGGCTCGGTCAACGCGAAGCTCGCGATCCTCAACGAGAAGGCGATCAACATCAACCAGGTGGTCGCGACGATCACGAAGGTCGCGGACCAGACCAACCTGCTGTCGCTGAACGCGGCGATCGAAGCTGAAAAGGCCGGCGAATATGGTCGCGGTTTTGCGGTCGTCGCGACCGAGATCCGTCGGCTTGCCGATCAGACCGCAGTCGCGACGTACGACATCGAGCAGACGGTGAAGGACATCCAGTCGGCGGTGTCGGCCGGCGTGATGGGGATGGATAAATTCTCGGAGGAGGTGCGGCGCGGGATGCGCGACGTTCACCAGGTCGGCGGCCAGTTGTCGCAGATCATCAACGAAGTGCAGACGCTCGCGCCGCGCTTCCAGATGGTCAACGAAGGGATGCAGACCCAGGCGAGCGGCGCCGAGCAGATCACGCAGGCGTTGTCGCAGCTGTCGGAGGCCGCGCAGCAGACCGCGGAATCGCTGCGCCAGTCGTCGCAGGCAATCGACGACCTGACGCTGGTCGCGAACCAGCTGCGTACCGGCGTCTCGCGTTTCAAGATCGAGGCCTGAACGTCGGGCCGGATGGCGCAGGCAACAACGATGCTTTTCCTTCAGTTCGAACTCGACGGCGACCGTTACGCACTCGACGCAACCTGCATCGCGCAGGTGCTCGCGTACGCGCCGGCGCGGCCGATTCCCGGCACGCCTGCGTGGATCGCCGGTGTGATCGAGCACGACGGCGAACCGGTGCCGGTCGTCGACGTGTCGCAGCTCGCGCTCGGCCGGCCCGCGCGCGCACTGCGTTCGACGCGGCTCGTGCTGGTGTGCTATCCGGTCGGACCGGTTGCGGACATTGGAGACAACAATAACGAAACCACGCGCCTGCTTGGCCTGATCGTCGAGCGCGCGACGCGCACATATCGCATCGAGCGCGACGCGTTCGCGGACAGCGGCGTCGCGACGCCGCACGCGCGCTGGCTCGGTCCGGTGGCAAACGATGCCGAAGGGCTCGTGCAATGGGTCGATGCCGCGCAGATGCTCGACGACGATATGAAGGCGCTGCTGTTTCCCTCGACGCCGTCCACGCTCGCCGCCCAACCGTGATGCCCCGCCCACCCGCGATCCCGATGATTTTCGTCGATGCCCGCTTCGAAACCTGGCTATCGTCCGAGACCGGTATCGACGCGTCGTCGCTCGGCATCAACACGCTGACGCGCGCCGTGAACGACCGGATTCGCGAGACCCAGGACGTGCTGCAAGGCGATGCGCTCGACGTGTACTGGCATCTGCTGAACCATTCGGCGGACGAGCGTCAGGCGCTCGTTGAAGCGCTGGTCGTGCCGGAGACCTGGTTCTTCCGCGACCGCGAGGCATTCGCCGCGCTGACGAAGCTCGCGACGGTGTGCCTCGCGAGCGCGCCGGCACGCGTGCTGCGCGTACTGAGCGTGCCGTGTTCGAGCGGCGAGGAACCGTACTCGGCCGCGATGGCGCTGCTCGACGCGGGCTTCGATCCGTCGCGCTTCGTCATCGATGCAATCGATATCAGCGGTCAGGCAATCGAGCGTGCGCAGCAGGCGTCGTACGGGCGCAATTCGTTTCGCGGTCACGCGCTCGAATTCCGCGCGCGCCACTTCACCGAAATCGCCGACGGCTGGCAGTTGCACGAGCGTGTGCGGCAGTCCGTGCGGTTCGCGCGGGGCAACCTGTTCGAGCCGCTGCAGCAGACCGATACGCGCTACGACTTTGTTTTCTGCCGCAACGTGCTGATCTATTTTCATCGCGATGCGCAGGATCGCGCGATCCGTCTGCTCGACGCGCAGCTCGCGGACGGCGGCACGATCTTCGTCGGTCCGGCCGAAACCGGTCTGATGATGCGCCACGCGATGACGTCGGCGCGCATTCCACTCGCGTTCGCGTTTTATCGCACGCCGCCCGACGAAGCGGAAAACGGCGGCGGTGTCGCTCGCTGGAATGCTGCCGCGCCTGGGTGGACGAAGCCGGGGCACAAACCCGCCGCCATGCCCGACCTGCACGACCCGCTCGCCGAACTCACGATGCCAGCCGCGTTGCGCGACGCGTATGCGGCGGCCGCATCGGCGGCGGCTTTGCTGGCGGGCAAACCGGCGGCGATCTCGATGGCACCGGCGCTGCCTGTCGCGCCCGTTGCCGCTGCGGTATCCTCGGCGGGACGGCCCGCCTTGCCGTTTGCCGCCGCGCATCCGGCGCCCATGGTGGCGTCCGCCGCCCAGGTGCTTGCGCCGCAGCAAACAGATCTGGCTGACCTGGCTGACGCACAACGTCTCGCCGATGCCGGGCGTTTCGACGACGCCGAGCGCATCGTGCGCGAGTTCACCCGCGGCCACGAGCCGGATGCGGACGCGTTCTATCTGCTCGGTCTGATTGCCGATGCGCGCGGCCGCGGCAACGAAGCCGCCGATTTCTATCGCAAGGCGCTGTACCTTGCCCCGGCCCATTACGAGACGTTGACGCATCTGGCCGCCTTGCTCGATGTGAGCGGCGACGCGGCGGGCGCGCAGCAGATGACGCTGCGTGCGCAGCGCGCGATCGCGCGCCAGGCGGCGGCCGATCCCGGCCGCGTGAAGTCTTCATGAGGAGCGCATGACCCCCATCGCTGACCCCACGGGTGCAGCCGCATTCGTCGACGATTGCTGGAACCGCATCGGCTCGCGGGGAGGGGACAACTCGTGCCCGCGTCTCGCGCAGTACACGCGTTGCCTGAACTGTCCGGTATTCGAGCGCGGCGCGGCGCTGCTGCTCGACCGGCCACTCGACGACACAGGCGCACTGCTCGACACGCCGCGCATGCCCGACCTCGCGCGCACCGCGGCGGGCGCCGCATACGCGGCGCTGCGCGAGCGCGCGGCCCGCGCGTCGACCGAAGCCGCGCTCTCCGATGAAGACCGTGCGACGATCCAGTCCGCGCTCGTGTTCCGTATCGCCGACGAATGGCTCGCGCTGCCGTCGGTCGCGCTGCGGCAGGTCGAGGAACCGCGGCCGGTCCATTCGCTGCCGCACCGGCGCAATCGCGTGGTGCTGGGTCTCGTGAACATCCGCGGCACGCTGACGGTTGCGGCGTCGCTCGGCGAACTGCTGAACCTGGACCGCAGCGGCACGACACGCCACGCGGGCCGCAACGCGTACGCGCGGATGCTGGTGGCCACGCACCGCAACGAGCCCGTGGTGTTTCCGGTCGACGAAGTGGAGGGCGTGGTGCGGTTTGCGTCGTCGGCGCTGATGCCGGTGCCGCCGACGCTCGCGCAGGCCACCGCGATGCACGCGCGCGGTGTGCTCGCGTGGCGCGACACCACGATCGGTCTGCTCGACACCGCGCGCGTGTTCGACTCGCTTGCCCGGAGCCTGCGATGAGCCCCGCCGACGATCCGGCCCGCCTGTCGCTGCTCGAACTGTTCCGCGAGGAAGCGCGCGCGCAGACGCGCGTGCTGTCCGACGGGCTGCTGCTGCTCGAACACGCGCCCGCCGATGCGGCCGCGCTCGAAGCCTGCATGCGTGCCGCGCATTCGCTGAAGGGGGCGGCGCGCATCGTCGATGTGCCCGATGGCGTCGACGTCGCGCACGCGATGGAAGAATGCTTCGTCGCCGCGCAGCACCGCGAGCTGCTGCTCACCGCGCAACATATCGACGAGCTCCTGCACGGCGCCGACCTGCTGCTGCGCATCGGCGAAGCTAATCCGGAGACGTCCGTCGCACGCGACGAGGTCGATACGTGGACCGCTGGGCTCGCGGCGTTGTCGGGTACGCGGGTGTTGCCCGCGGCCGGCACCGGCAACCTGTTCGCGGAAGCGTCCAATGCCGACGACGACGCGACGCTGCGTACCGCGATCGCGCTGCTCAATGCCCAGGCCGACGCACTGCCCGGAGGCGTGGCCCGCGAGACCACGGTATCCAGCGAACCCTTGCCTGTCCCGGAGCCCGCACTGCTCCCGCAAGCCACCCACATCACGCAGGACGCGCTGGCCACTGAACGGGCCGAACGCACCGCACCGTTTCGCGTCGACGCGCCGCGCGACCCGGACCGGATGCTGCGCGTGCGCGCGGACAATCTCGACCGGTTGCTGAGCCTGTCGGGCGAATCGCTGGTCGAGGCACGCTGGCTGAAGCCGTTCGCAGAATCGATGCTGCGCGTGAAGCGCACGCAACGCGACGCGGCGCGCGCGCTCGACACGTTCTACGAAAATCTCGCGGAGTCGCTCGACGCCGACGCGCTCACCGCGCTGAACGGCGTGCGCGAAACGCTCGGCAACATGCAGCAATTGCTCGGCGCGCGCATCGATGAACTAGACCGGTTCGATCGCCGCAGCGCGCACCTCGCGCAGCAGTTGTACGACGAAGCGCTGCAATGCCGGATGCGGCCGTTCGGCGACGCGGCGCGCACGTATCCGCGGATCGTGCGCGATCTCGCGCGCTCGCTCGGCAAGCGCGTGCACTTTTCGGTGGTCGGCGAATCGACGCAGGTCGATCGCGACATTCTCGACATGCTCGATGCGCCGCTCGGCCATCTGCTGCGCAACTCGCTCGATCACGGCGTCGAATCGCCCGAGCAGCGCGTCGCGTGCGGCAAGCCGGCCGAAGCGACGGTGACGCTCGAGGCGCGGCACAGCGCGGGCAAGCTGCTGATCTCCGTCAGCGACGACGGCGCGGGCATCGATCTCGATGGCGTGCGCGCGGCGGTCGTCCGCCGCCGGCTCGCCGACGAAGATACTGCCGCGCGCCTGACCGATCACGAGCTACTCGAATTCCTGCTGCTGCCCGGCTTCTCGATGCGTGACCGCGTGACCGACGTATCGGGCCGCGGCGTCGGGCTCGACGCGGTGCACGAGATGGTCAAGGCGGTACGCGGCACCGTGCGCATTTTCAACGAGCCGGGGCAGGGCGTGCGTTTCGTGCTGCAACTGCCGCTGACGCTGTCGGTGATCCGCAGCCTGCTCGTCGAGGTGGGCGGCGAGGCGTACGCGTTCCCGCTCGCACACGTGCGGCGCACGCTCGAACTCTCGCGCGACCAGATCGACATGCTCGAAGGGCAGCAGCATTTCGGCTTCGAGGGCCGGCCGATCGGGCTGGTCACCGCGCATCAGCTGCTCGGTACGCCGGTGTCGGCGGATAGCCGCAGCGGCGTCGCGGTGGTCGTGATCGGTGACGACCGCGATCTGTGCGGGATCGCGGTCGACCGCTTTCTCGGTGAACGGATGCTGGTCGTGCAACCGCTCGACAGCCGGCTCGGCAAGGTCAAGGACATCGCCGCCGGCGCGCTGATGGAAAACGGCGAGGCGGTGCTGATCGTCGACGTCGAAGATCTGCTGCGTTCGGTGGACAAGCTCGTGCGCGGCGGCCAGCTCGACAAGGTGCGGCGCGCGCAGGGCACGACGGTCGAAGCGCGCCGGCACGTGCTGGTGGTGGACGATTCGCTGACGGTGCGCGAGCTCGAACGCAAGCTGCTGGAAAAGCGCGGCTACGCGGTGACCGTCGCGGTGGACGGGATGGACGGCTGGAACGCGTTGCGCAACGGCTCGTTCGATCTGGTGGTGACGGACATCGACATGCCGCGTATCGACGGCATCGAACTCGTCACGCTGATCCGGCGCGACGCCGTACTGAAATCGATACCCGTGATGATCGTTTCGTATAAAGACCGTGAGGAAGACCGTCGCCGTGGGCTCGATGCCGGCGCGGACTACTATCTCGCGAAAGGCAGTTTTCACGACGAGGCGCTGCTCGATGCAGTGCGCGATCTGATCGGAGAGGCCCGTTCATGAACATCGGGATCGTCAACGACATGCCGCTCGCGGTCGAGGCGATGCGTCGCGCGATCGCGCTGCGACCCGAGCACCGCGTGCTGTGGGTGGCGACCGATGGCGCGCGCGCGGTCGATTTCTGCGCCGCGCAGCCACCCGACGTCGTGCTGATGGACCTCGTGATGCCGATGTTCGACGGCGTCGAGGCCACCCGGCGCATCATGGCGTCGAAAACGCCGTGCGCGATCCTGATCGTGACGACCAGCGTCGGCGCGAACGCATGGCGCGTGTACGAGGCGATGGGCGCCGGTGCGCTCGACGCGGTCGATACCCCGACGCTCGCCGACGACACACTCGCCGATGCATCGCAGCCGCTGCTCGCGAAAATCGACCAGATCGGCCAGTTGCTGGAACGCCCAGGCGTGCGCCGAACGCCGGCACGGCACGGGCAGACCACTGATGCGGGCAACGCGTCGACGCTGGTGGCGATCGGCGCGTCGGCGGGAGGGCCGACCGCGCTGACCGCGATCCTCGGCAGCCTGCCGGCGGATTTCGGCGGCGGGGTCGTGATCGTGCAGCACGTCGACAAGGCGTTCGCCGACGGCATGGCGCAATGGCTCGACGGCCAGACGCCGCTGAAGGTGCGCATCGCGCAGAGCGGCGACCGGCCGCGGCGCGGCGAAGTGCTGCTCGCCGCGACCAACGATCATCTGCGGCTGACCGCGGCCGGCACACTCGACTACACGCGCGATCCGGCCGACACGCCGTACCGGCCGTCGGTGGATGTGTTCTTTCACAGCGTCGTGCAGCACTGGCGCACCGACGCGATCGGCGTGCTGCTGACCGGCATGGGCCGAGACGGCGCGATCGGGTTGAAGGCGATGCGCGCGAAGGGCTATCACACGATTGCGCAGGACGAAGCGACGAGCGCCGTGTTCGGCATGCCGAAAGCGGCGGCGGCGGTGGGGGCCGCAAAGTCGATTCTGCCGTTGCCGCAGATTGCAAACGAGCTGCTGTCGCGCGTCAAAAGAACACAATGAAAACGGGTTCAGTATCTGAGAGAGTGACGAGGGGTAAATATGGACAATGAACGCAGCGGAGCGCCCGACCAGGGCGCACGCATCGTGCCGGAGGGTGCCCAACCGAAGGGTGCCGCACCAGAGGGCGCCTATCCGGCGTTCGACGCCGCGCACGTTGCCCTGCATACGCTGCCGGCCAACGACGTGCCGGCGATGGTGCTGCTCGTCGACGACCAGGCGATCGTCGCCGAAGCCGTGCGGCGCGCGCTCGCCGACCAGGACGGCATTGACTTCCACTACTGCGCGCACTCGGACGAAGCGATGCACGCGGCGGTGCAGACGCGGCCCACCGTCATCCTGCAGGATCTCGTGATGCCCGGCACCGACGGGCTGACGCTCGTCAAGGCGTACCGTGCGAATCCGGCGCTGCGCGACGTGCCGATCATCGTGCTCTCCACCAAGGAAGAGCCGGTGATCAAGAGCGCCGCGTTCGCGAGCGGTGCGAACGACTACCTCGTGAAGCTGCCGGACCGCATCGAGCTGGTCGCGCGCATTCGCTATCACTCGCGCTCGTATGTGAACCTGCTGCAGCGGGACGAGGCGTACCGCGCGCTGCGGCAGTCGCAGCAGCAACTGCTTGAGGCGAATCTCGAACTGCGGCGCCTCACGCATTCGGATGGTTTGACGGGGCTGTCGAACCGCCGCTATCTCGACGAATATCTGAGCGCCGAATGGCGGCGCGCGACGCGCGACCAGGCGGAGCTGTCGCTGCTGATGATCGATGTCGACAACTTCAAGCTGTATAACGACACGTACGGGCACGTCGCGGGCGACGAAGTGCTGAAGCAGATCGCATCGACGGTTGAAGGCTGCCTCGGGCGCGCGGGCGATCTGGCCGCGCGCTTCGGCGGCGAGGAATTCGCGGTGGTGTTGCCGGGCACGTCGATGGGCGGCGTGCGGCTGCTCGCCGAGAAGATCCGCGCGGGCATCGAGTCGCTGCGGCTGCCGCATCGCCATGCGGCGAGCGGGGAGTACGTGACGATCTGCATCGGCGGCGCGACGGTTGTGCCGGAGGTCGATTCTGCGATGACGTCGCTGATCGAGGCCGCGGATGTCGCGCTGTATCAGGCGAAGCGGGATGGGAAGAATCGGGTGGTGGTGAATGCGGATCCGCATGCGGTGCGGGATTGAGGGGCGGGGCGTTCACATAGACTGGCTAGCCCGCGTGGCTGACGCGAGCGCTTCTCCACTACCAGATCGTCTTAACATGCGCATACGCGCGAATCTTCTCGTCCTTCGTGACGAGCGGTACCGCGAGCTTGCGGGCAGTTGCAACGATGATGCGATCCGCCGGGTCTTTATGAAACTCTCCCGGCAACTCGACAGACTTCACGGAGATCTCGTTGTCCACCGGCATGAACCGCACAGCGTCAATTTCACCGACCGTCGCGAGCCAACTTCCCACGTCCATCGACAACACGAGCTTTTCGCGCTCAACCAGCATCGCGATTTCCCAGGCGCTTATGGCGGAAACGACAATCTGCCCACCGTCCAACTCACGCGTGATCGCCGCTTTCGCCTTCTTGCTCAACGTGTCGTCACCGTGGACCCACCACACAAGGGTATGAGTGTCCAGGACGATCACTGAGCCGACTCCCACTCAACATCGACTGGGGCGGTTGGGTCCTCATAACGCACCACGGAGCCGCGCAGAATGTCCAGCGGGTTACGGTCAGTGTTCCGATACGGCCTGACCTCCAATGCGGGCTTGCCGTGATCCGTCACCACCACGCTTTCGCCTGATGCCTCAACCTGCCGGAAAAACTCGAGTGCCTTCGCCTTGAATTCGGACTTGGAAACATGATTGTTTTCCACTTTAAGCTCCATGGTCATTTGCCTATGGTCATAATCATAGGCCACGATGACTATATGAACAAGTCATTTTTGGTCGCGAGGCGACTCCACCTGACCGGAGACAACGGCCTCGCACGCCATTTTCTTTAGTCGTCGCCTTCACTGAGCTCAGTTTCGCGGTAAACCAAAAAAGCCCGGCTCGTATACAACCGAGCCGGGCTTTTTCGCATAAACGCCCCGCGAAGGGCGCCGTCCGCAACAAGCAGTGCACTTACGCAGCGAGCAGCGACCGCAGCACGAACGGCAGAATCCCACTGTGCTTGTAGTAATCGACTTTGATCGGCGTATCGATACGCAGTAGAACCGGCACACGCTTCGTGCTGCCGTCCTTTTCCCCCTGTCTGCTTTCCGTTCCGAAGTTAACCGACGTGACCGCCACCATCAGACGAGCAGTCGGACGAAGACGTGTGATGCCCACCGGACGCCACCGAATGCGAGTGGCAACTACCGTGTGACTGTGTGTCGGTGTTTGTCGAAATGGGAACGATGGGCAGGTAAGAAGCCTGCGATGATCCCCTCCGATTCCTTATGCTTTTCAGTAAGCGCCGCAAGAGTTTGAGCATCGTTCGTCCTTTCTCTCTGTCCAGTCCTTTCGAACTTCAATACGACGTCACGCTCGACGTTCGCTTTTCCCCGGGTTACTGACGCGGAAGCCTCTTCGTGCTGCCGCCGACGCGCATCAGGATATCCAGCGTCGCTTCCAGGCGAATCACACGCTCCGTCAGCCCCTCGATTTTGGTCTGCTGCTCCTTGACGGTGCCGGCCAGCGAAACCACCTTGTCATTCATCTTGATGACCGTGGTGAGTGCATCCCAAACCTTGTCTGTTACGCCCATTACTTCTTTCTCCCGGCCATCGCTGCAATCCGCTTGTTCGACTCGGCGACGAACGACAGCGCATCATCCAGCGCGTCGTTGGCTTCCTTCGTGGATGCATTCACGCGATCAACGAGCGCGAGAATTTCCTGCTCATCCTCGGATGGAGTGAAACCTTGCGCAGACTGACGCATGAGTTCACTGACGTTCAATCCGAGCCGCTTGGCCGTGCCTGCAATCGCTTTCTTTTGAGCCGCCGTTACCTGCACCACAATGCGCTCCGTTGCTGCCGCCATTTTCTGCCTCTATGTACATGCACATGACATGTACATTATAGGCCGATTGCTGGCTCGATCAAATCTGCCTTCCCCGGCAATCCGCGATAAACCCAAAAAAAGCCCGGCTCGTATAACAACCGAGCCGGGCTTTTTCGCGCAAGCGCCCCGCGAAGGGCGCCGTACGCAACGGGTAGTAATGCGCTTACGCCGCGAGCAACGACCGCAGCACGAACGGCAGAATCCCGCCGTGCTTGTAGTAATCGACTTCGATCGGCGTATCAATGCGCAGCAGAACCGGCACGCGCTTCGTGCTGCCGTCCTTGCTGTGGATCACCAGCGTGACTTCCTGCTGAGGCTTGAAGTCGTCGCCGAGACCTTCGACGTCATAGGTTTCCTCGCCGGTGATGCCGAGCGACTGCACGCTGTCCGAGCCCTTGAACTGCAGCGGCAGCACGCCCATGCCGACCAGGTTCGAGCGGTGGATCCGCTCGAAGCTGCGTGCGACCACGGCCTTCACGCCGAGCAGCTGCGTGCCCTTCGCCGCCCAGTCGCGCGACGAACCCGTGCCGTACTCTTCGCCGGCGAATACGACGGTCGGCGTGCCTGCGTCGATGTACTTCATCGCCGCATCGTAGATCGACAGCTGTTCGCCGTCCGGCTGATGGATCGTCAGGCCGCCTTCGACGCGCGTGCCGTCCGCCTTCAGCGGGATCATCAGGTTCTTGATCCGGACGTTCGCGAACGTGCCGCGCATCATCACGTCATGGTTGCCGCGGCGCGAGCCGTAGCTGTTGAAGTCGGCCTTCTGCACGCCGTTCGCCTTCAGCCACTTGCCGGCCGGCGAGTCTTCCTTGATCGAGCCTGCCGGGCTGATGTGGTCGGTCGTCACCGAGTCGCCGAAGATGCCAAGCGCGCGTGCGCCCTTCACCGCGGCGATGCTGGCGGCCGGCTGCATCGAGAAGTCGTCGCCGAAGAACGGCGGCTCGGCGATGTAGGTCGACTTCGGCCAGTCGTAGACCTGGCCTTCCTCGCCTTCGATCTTGCTCCACAGATCGCCCTTCTTCGTCAGATGCGCGTAGTTCTTGCGGAACGCGTCGGCGTCCATCGCGAACTTGAGCAGCGCGTTGACTTCGTCGCTCGTCGGCCAGATGTCGCCGAGGTAGATGTCCTTGCCGCCCTTGCCCTTGCCGACCGGTTCGGTCATCAGGTCGCGCGTGATGTTGCCGGCGATCGCGTAAGCGACGACGAGCGGCGGCGACGCGAGGAAGTTCGCGCGGATGTTCGGGTGGATACGCGCTTCGAAGTTGCGGTTGCCGGACAGCACGGCGGCCGCGACGATGTCGTTCTTCGTGATCGCTTCGTTCAGCTCGGGCGTGAGGTCGCCCGCGTTGCCGATACAGGTCGTGCAGCCGTACGCGGCCAGTTCGAAACCGAGCTTTGACAGGAAAGGCAACAGGCCCGTCTTGGTCAGATATTCGGTGACGATGCGCGAGCCCGGAGCCAGCGATGTCTTGATGTGCGGCGCGATCGTCAGACCGGCTTCGACGGCTTTCTTCGCGAGCAGGCCGGCCGCGAGCAGCACGCTCGGGTTCGACGTGTTCGTGCACGACGTGATCGCGGCGATCAGGATGTCGCCGTTCTTCACGTTGACGCCGTTGGTCGTCGTGTATTGCGTGTCGAGATCGGCGGCCTTCTTCGCAAAGCCGTTCTCGCCGACCGGCTTCGAGAACAGGTCGCTGAAGGTCGACTTCACGTGACCGATTTCGATCCGGTCCTGCGGACGCTTCGGACCGGCCAGCGACGGTGCCACCGTGCCGAGGTCGAGCGTGACGACCTTCGTGTAGTCGATCTCGCCGTCCTTCGGAATGCCGAACAGGCCCTGCGCCTTGAAGTACTTTTCGAACGCGGAAATTTCGGCGTCGGTACGGCCCGTGCCCTCGAAGTAGTCGATCGTCTTTTCGTCGACCGGGAAGAAGCCCATCGTCGCGCCGTATTCCGGTGCCATGTTGCCGATCGTCGCGCGGTCCGGCAGCGACAGCGACTTCGTACCAGCACCAAAGAACTCGACGAACTTGCCGACAACCTTCTCCTTACGCAGCAGTTCGGTGACGGTCAGCACGAGGTCGGTCGCCGTGACGCCTTCGCGCAGCTTGCCCTTCAGATGCACACCGACGACGTCCGGCGTCAGGAAGTACACCGGCTGGCCGAGCATGCCCGCTTCCGCTTCGATGCCGCCCACGCCCCAGCCGACCACGCCGATGCCGTTGATCATCGTGGTGTGGCTGTCGGTGCCGACCAGCGTGTCCGGGTAGTACACGGTGTCGCCGCCGTCGGCCTTCTTGTGCACGCCGCGAGCCAGATATTCGAGGTTCACCTGGTGGACGATGCCGACGCCCGGCGGCACGACCTTGAACGTGTCGAACGCTTGCATGCCCCACTTCATGAACTGGTAGCGCTCGTTATTGCGCTGGAATTCCAGCTTCATGTTCAGGTCGAGCGCGTCCTTCTGGCGGAAGTAATCGATCTGCACCGAGTGATCGACGACGAGATCGACCGGGACCAGCGGTTCGATGGCCTTCGGGTTCTTGCCGGCGCGCTTCGCGACGCCACGCATCGCGGCGATGTCGGCGAGCAGCGGCACGCCGGTGAAATCCTGCAGCACGACGCGCGACACGACGAACGGAATTTCGTCGACGCGCGAGGCCGTCGGCTTCCAGTTCGCGAGCTGTTCGATGTGCTCCTCTGCGATCTTCTTGCCGTCGTAGTTACGCAGCACCGATTCCAGCACGATGCGGATCGAAACCGGCAGCCGGTCGATCTTGACGTTCAATGCCTTGCCAAGTTGCGGCAGCGAGTAGAACTTGCCTTTGCCGGAACCGCTGTCGAATTCCTTGAGGGTTTTGTGGAGATTGTGGGCCATGGTGTTTTTCCCTGGTTGAATCGCGGGTCGTGGAGATGACGGTGCTACGTTTTCGAACTAGATCACATACAGATCGACATATTCGTGAACAGGCATGGCTTCGAGCCGAGCCTGATCGAGCGAGACGTCGAGAATGGCGTGCTGCTGTTTCGCCGGAAAGCGTCGCGCGAGGTTGGTGCGGAATTTCTCCACCAGCAGCGGGATGCCGTCGGCGCGCCGGCGCCGGTGGCCGATCGGGTATTCGACGGCGACCTCGCCGAGCGTCGTGCCGTCGGTGAACTCGACGGTCAGCGCGTTGGCGATCGAACGCTTGTCCGGGTCGTGGTAGTCCTGCGTGTACTGCGGGTCTTCAACGCAGGTCATCTTTGCGCGCAGCGTATCGATGCGTGCGTCCTGCGCGATGGAGTCTTCATAGTCGGCCGCGGTGAGCCGCCCGTAGATCAGCGGCACCGCGATCATGTACTGGATGCAGTGGTCGCGGTCAGCCGGATTGGCGAGCGGACCCTGCTTGTCGATGATGCGGATCGCTGCCTCGTGCGTACGGATCGTGATCTTCGCGATGTCCTCGACCGTTTTCCCTTTCGCCTTCAGCTGGCTGTGCAGCGTCATCGCCGCTTCGACCGCGGTCTGCGAGTGGAACTCGGCGGGAAACGAGATCTTGAACAGCACGTTCTCCATCACGTAGCTGCCGTACGGGCGCTGGAATTTGAACGCGTTCCCCTTGAACAGCACGTCGTAGAAGCCCCAGGTCTTCGCGGTGAGCACCGACGGATAACCCATTTCTCCGGTTTTCGCGATCAGCGCGAGGCGCACCGCGCGCGAGGTCGCATCGCCGGCGGCCCACGACTTGCGCGAGCCGGTGTTCGGCGCGTGACGGTAGGTACGCAGCGACTGGCCATCGACCAGCGCCAGCGACACCGCATTGATCAGTTCGTCGCGCGTGAGGCCGAGCAGCTGCCCGACCACCGCGGTCGACGCCAGCTTCACGAGCAGCACGTGGTCGAGGCCGACCTTGTTGAACGAGTTTTCGAGTGCAATGCAGCCCTGGATCTCGTGGGCCTTGACCATTGCGACGAGCACGTCCTTCATCGTGAGCGGTTTCTTGCCTGTAGCGACCGCGTTGCGCGACAGCCAGTCGGCGGTGGCGAGGATGCCGCCCAGGTTGTCCGACGGGTGACCCCATTCGGCGGCGAGCCACGTGTCGTTGAAATCAAGCCAGCGGATCATCGTGCCGATGTTGAAGGCGGCCTGTACCGGATCCAGCTGGAACTGCGTGCCGGGCACCTTGGCACCGTGGGGGACGACCGTGCCGGGCACGATCGGGCCCATCAGCTTGGTGCAGGCGGGGTAGGAGAGCGCTTCGAGTCCGCAGCCGAGCGTGTCGATCAGGCAGTTGCACGCGGTTTCGAGCGCAAGCGTGCTGTCGATTGCGTAGCCGAGCACGTAATCGACGATATCGACGAGTACTTGGTCCGGCTCGGGCCGGACGTTGGAAATCGGTGCGGACATCGGAGGTTCCTGGTGAGGACGATTAGTTGTTCGGGTTCTTGATCAGCTCGTTCGACTGCGTCGGAGCCGGCGCACCCTGGATCATCGCGGCGGTCTTGCATTCGTCGGCGAGACGCGAGCTATCTTTGTCCGAGAACAGCATCGCCTTCGTCGGGATCACGACGAGGTCCATGCCCGAAGCGGCGTCGTGGAAGCGGTCGGCGCCCGTCGTCGTGGCTTCGCGCGGCAGGTTGTAGTTCTTGCTGCCCCAGTGCACGGTCACGATCTGGTCACGCTTCATGTCGCCCTTCAGGTCGAACGACAGGCCTTCGTTGCACGACCATTTTTCGGCGCCGTCCGGTACCGGATCGACCTTCGCTTCCTTCGCCGGGTTCGCCTTGCGCTTGATCAGGCGGTGCTTCGGCGCCGGTGCCTTCGGCTTGGCTTTGGCCTTGGACGTGGTGGTGGTCGTCGTCGTCGTGCCTTGAGCGAGCGCTTCGGGCGCGGCGGCGAGCATCGCGGTGGACAGCACGCCGGCAGCGGCGGCGATCAGCAGTTTATTCATGGGAGAAAGCCTTTATCGATATGTTGAATGTTTGAATAGCTCGTGGTGTGACCCCCTCGGGTCGGTTTCCACGCGCCGCGAAGCGAACAGCGGACGCTATTTTCTCCTATTTAGCGGCACGAACTTCAAATTCTCGGGACCGGTGTAATTCGCACTCGGCCGGATGATCTTGTTGTCGATGCGCTGCTCGATAATGTGCGCACTCCAGCCTGCCGTGCGCGCGATCACGAACAGCGGCGTGAACATCGCCGTCGGCACGCCCATCTGGTGGTATGACACGGCGCTGAACCAGTCCAGGTTCGGGAACATCTTCTTCGCGTCCCACATCACCTTCTCGAGCCGCTCGGCGATATCGAACAGCTTCGTGTCCGACGCTTCCTTCGACAGCTTGCGCGCGATTTCCTTGATCACCTTGTTGCGCGGATCGGAGATCGTGTACACCGGATGCCCGAAGCCGATCACCACTTCCTTGTTTTCCACACGCCGGCGGATGTCGGCTTCCGCTTCATCGGGGCTCGCATAGCGCGACTGGATCTCGAACGCGACTTCATTTGCGCCGCCGTGCTTCGGCCCGCGCAGTGCGCCGATTGCGCCGGTAATCGCCGAGTACAGGTCCGAGCCCGTGCCGGCGATCACGCGGCCGGTAAAGGTCGACGCGTTGAATTCGTGCTCCGCGTACAGGTTTAGCGACACCTGCATCGCATCGACCCACGACTTCGACGGCGCGCGTCCATGCAGCAGATGCAGGAAATGCCCGCCGATTGATTCGTCGTCGGTTTCGACCTCGATGCGCCGGCCGTTGTGCGAGTAGTGGTACCAGTACAGCAGCATCGAACCGAGCGAGGCCATCAGGCGATCGGCGATGTCGCGTGCGCCCGGCAGGTTGTGGTCGTCCTTCTCGGGCAGCACGGTGCCGAGCACGGAGACGCCGGTGCGCATCACGTCCATCGGATGCGCGGAGGCGGGCAGCCATTCGAGCGCGGCCTTCAGGTTCGCGGGCAGGCCGCGCAGTGCGTGCAGCTTCGTCTTGTACGCGGCGAGTTCGGCGGCATTGGGCAGCTTGTCGTGCACGAGCAGGTAGGCGATCTCCTCGAATTCGCACGCGCTGGCGATGTCGAGGATGTCGTAGCCGCGGTAGTGCAGGTCGTTGCCCGTGCGGCCGACCGTGCACAGCGCGGTGTTACCCGCCGTTACGCCCGACAGCGCGACGGATTTTTTCGGTTTGAAGCCGGCCCCGCCCGGTTGGGCGGCGGGTTGCGCGGCGTTTTCCTTCGTCTCGCTCATCTCCTGCAATCTCCTGTGGGCCTGCTCACTTCTTCTGGTTGAACAGCGCGTCGAGCTTCTGCTCGTACGCGTGGTAGCCGATGCTTTCGTACAGTTCGGCACGCGTCTGCATCGTGTCGACGACGGCCTGCTGCGTGCCGTCGCGGCGGATCGCGTGGTAAACGTTTTCAGCGGCGCGGTTCATCGCGCGGAACGCGGACAGCGGATAGAGCACGAGCGACACATCGGCACCGCGCAGTTCGTCGACCGTGAAGAGCGGCGTCGAGCCGAACTCTGTGATGTTTGCGAGCACCGGCACCTTCACGGCCTGCACGAACTGCCGGTACATGCCGAGTTCGGTCATCGCTTCGGGAAAGATCATGTCGGCGCCGGCTTCGACGCACGCGGCCGCGCGATCGATCGCGGCCTGCAGGCCTTCGACCGCGAGCGCATCGGTGCGGGCCATCACGACGAACTCGGGATCGGTGCGCGCGTCGACGGCGGCCTTGATCCGGTCGACCATCTCGTCCTGCGACACGATCGCCTTGCCTGGCCGGTGTCCGCAGCGCTTCGCGCCGACCTGGTCCTCGATGTGCATCGCGCCCGCGCCGGCCCTGGTCAGCGCCTTCACGGTCCGCGCGATGTTGAATGCCGACGGACCGAAGCCGGTATCGACGTCGACGAGCAGCGGCAGGTCGCAGACGTCGGTGATGCGACGTACGTCGGTGAGGACGTCGTCGAGCGTCGAGATGCCGAGATCGGGCAACCCGAGCGAGCCGGCCGCGACACCGCCGCCGGACACGTAGATCGCCTTGAAGCCCGCGCGCTGGGCGAGCAGCGCGTGGTTCGCGTTGATTGCGCCGACGATCTGTAACGGCTTTTCGGCGGCCACCGCCGCGCGGAATGCCGCGCCGGCGGACGGATTCGTGCGAGTCGTCATACCGATGCTCCTGTAACGGACCTAACGGACGAAGGGGATGCGAACAGCGGAGTGGTTTCGGCGGGCACGTTGCGGCCCGTCGAGCGTGCGCGGCGCAGCACCGACCAGTAGTAGCGATAGCTCGCGCGATCGTGCAGCGTGTCGCCGTGGCGCGTCGGGCCCCACTGCGCGTGCTGCGCGGCGAGCAGGATCTCGGCGGCGGTGGCGATTTCGTCGTCGCGTGGCGCGAATGCCGCGACGATCACGGGCACCTGCGCAGGATGGATGCTCCACATCCGCGTATAGCCGAACTCGTTGCGCGCGCGTGCCGCGTCGTTCGCGACGACCGTCATGTCGCGCACTTCGGTCGAGACGTTGTGCGACGGCACCTTGCCGTGCGCGTGGCCTGCTGCGGCAATTTCGAGCTTTGCACGGCGCACGAGCGGATGATCGAACTGGCCGGGCGAGCGCATCGCGCTGTCGGGAATCGCGCCGTCGTGCGCAGAGACGAAATCCATCAGGCCAAAGCTCAGTGCCTCGACGCCGGGGAGTGCCGCGAGATCGAACACCTTGGCGAGCGCGCCGTGCGTTTCGACCAGCAGTTGAACCGGGATTGCCTGCGCGATACCGAGTTCGCGGCGCGTTGCTTCGATGAACGCGCACATCTCGGCGGCATCGGGGACGTTGCGGATTTTCGGTAGCGCGATGTAGGCGGGCGCGCGTTGCGCCGCGCGCAGGATGAGGCGCACGTCGTCGCGCCAGTGCGGATGGGCGAAGTCGTGGATGCGGACGCCGACGCGGCCGAAGCGGTCGTGCTCGCCGCCGATGAACGACGCGACGAGTTCCGCGTGTTCCGCTTCGCGGCCCACTTGCGCGCCGTCTTCGCAGTCGAGTGTGATGTCGAACACAGGGCCTAGCTGCTGCTGCAGCGCGAGCGACTTCAGCATCAGCTTTTCGCTGCCGGCGTAGTGATCGCAGGCAGGCAGAACGGCAGGGGGCGCTTCGCCGTCAAACAGCACTTCGGCGGGTGTGAGTGCGCGCATCTTCGACGTGAGGAGCGTGGGCTTGTCGTGGGAAAAACCGATTCGGGCGCGTTCTGGGCGGCGTAGCAACACGGTCTGGCAGCGCGGCGGACAAAACGCATCCGGATCGGACGCGAACCTCATGTGCGGCGCTTGAAGCATGTGCCGCACACGGATTCGCACGTCAGGGCCGGGCGTGAAAAAACCGGAACCCGCCGCCGCAGTACCTCAGTACGGCAGGCCCGGTTCGATCGCGCGGATCAGCCGAGCAGATGCTGAACGCCGTCGCGTTCCTCGAGCAGTTCGTTCAGCGTGTGGTCCATCTTTTCGCGCGCGAACGCGTCGATGGCCAGGCCTTCCACGCGCTTGTACTCGCCGTTTTCGCAGGTGACCGGCACGCCGTAGACGATGTCTTCGGGGATGCCGTACGAGCCGTCCGACGGCACGCCCATCGTCACCCACTTGCCGTTGGTGCCGAGCACCCAGTCATGCACGTGATCGATTGCCGCATTGGCTGCCGATGCCGCCGACGACAGGCCACGCGCTTCGATGATCGCTGCGCCGCGCTTGCCGACCGTCGGAATGAACGTGTTGCGGTTCCATTCGTCGTCGTTGATCAGCTTCGTGAGGTCCTGGCCGTCGACGGTTGCGACGCGGAAGTCCGGGTACATCGTGGGCGAGTGGTTGCCCCACACGGCGAGCTTCTCGATCGATGCGACCGGCTTGCCCGACTTTGCCGCGAGTTGCGACAGCGCGCGGTTGTGGTCGAGGCGCAGCATTGCAGTGAAGTTCTTCTTGGGCAGATCCGGTGCGGACTTCATCGCGATGTACGCGTTCGTGTTGGCCGGGTTGCCGACCACCAGCACCTTGATGTCGCGGCTCGCGACTTCGTTCAGCGCCTTGCCCTGCACCGTGAAGATTTCGGCGTTTGCCGACAGCAGGTCCTTGCGCTCCATGCCCTTCGAACGTGGGCGGGCGCCGACCAGCAGCGCGACATCGGCGTCCTTGAACGCGACTTTCGGATCGTCGGTGACCACGACGCCCGCGAGCAGCGGGAACGCGCAGTCTTCGAGCTCCATCACGACGCCTTTCACGGCTGCCTGTGCCTGCGGCAGGTCGAGCAGCTGCAGGATCACCGGCTGGTCCTTGCCGAGCATGTCGCCGTTCGCGATGCGGAACAGCAGCGAGTAACCAATTTGACCTGCGGCGCCGGTGACGGCAACACGCTTTGCGGGCTTAGCCATTGAGAAATCTCCAGGACGATGCGTTAGACGCTAGGGGAAAACGCCATTTTATATGCGCGCCACCAGAAGCGTCGGTGAAACACGGCGGAATTCGCTGCGCGCGGGGGGCTTCTGCGTAACGGACGGAAGCCGGAGGACGCTGCGGCGCGGTCGCCGTGCCGGATAACCTGTGCGACCGAGCGGATTGCGGAACGCTTGGGACACCGCGGTGGCCGCTGCGTGCCGGCTCCTGCTACAGCGCGTTTCGGTGAGCGTCGGACGGACCGGCGAGCCAGGCGAAAGCTGGACTGCGTGAGGGGTAACAGCATGTGCAGGGCGGCTTTTTCGGTGTGCGGCGGCCATGTGGACAACGACCGCCCAACTTCCCGCAAACCCTTGCTCGCGAAGGAGTGTAGGAGTCGGCAGACGCAAAGTCAACATTATCTTATGTCTTATATAAGACATAAGTGTTGCCGGGAAAAGGCTGGACGCCGGACGCGCCTTTATGATGAAATGGAAACATGACTTCGAACCAGGCGAGCGCTGCGCATTCCACTGGCCAGGCGGGCTCGGGCGACAGTTTGCCCGGTGCTGCGCCGGCCGGCCCGTCCGCCGGTTCTGCAAACGTTTCCGCGCCTGCTGCGTCTGCCGCGCCTGCCATTACGGCCAGCATCGTACCCACGTCCCCCACGTTCAGCCCACTGTACCAGCAGATCAAGGCGCTCATTACGCAGGGCCTCGAATCGGGCGAATGGAAGCCGGGCGAAATCATTCCCAGCGAAGTCGAACTGGCCGCCCGCTACAAGGTGAGCCAGGGCACGGTGCGCAAGGCGATCGACGAACTCGCTGCCGACAACCTGCTGGTCCGCCGGCAGGGCAAGGGCACGTTCGTTGCCACGCACAATGAAGACCGCGCGCAGTTCCGCTTCCTCCGCCTGCTCGCCGACGACGGCGTCGAACATCCACATGTGAGCCGGCTGCTCGAATGCCGGCGCCTGCGCGCGACGGCCGAGATCGCACGGCAGCTCGAACTGAAACCCGCCGATCCCGTCGTGCTGATCAGACGGCTGCTGCAGTTCGACGGCGAGACGACGGTGCTCGACGAAATCTGGTTGCCCGGCGGCGTGTTTCGCGGCCTCACGCTCGAACGGCTGTCCGACTACAAGGGTCCGCTGTATGCGATGTTCGAAACCGAGTTCGGTACGCGCATGATCCGCGCATCGGAAAAGATCCGCGCGGTCGCCGCCGATCCCACGGTGGCGGAACTGCTGCATGTGCCGTCCGGTTTTCCGTTGCTGTCGGTGGAGCGCGTGTCGTATACCTATGGCGATCGCCCGGTCGAAGTGCGTCGTGGATGGTATGTCACAACCGGGTATTACTATCAGAACGACTTGAGTTGAAGGACGGTGCGGCGGCGCGCGCGAATCGCGCGGAAGGCCGCCGGAGCGCGCTTTTGTTGCGCCTGATATCAAGGTCCAGCGTGGGTTTTCGCTGCAGCGCGATATAAAAAGGCGCTAAAATCGCGGATTAGTGTGACTACATAGTAGGGGTCTAGCATGGCTGAAGCCGTAAAAAAACCGAGGCCGGAATTCCGGAACATCGGTATCGGGCAGATCTTGACGGCATACCGTCTCCCGCTAGCGGGGCGCGTGTCGATCCTGCACCGCGCGAGTGGTGCGCTGCTCTTCCTCTTCCTTCCGTTCCTGCTTTACCTCTTCTCGCAGAGCCTCACCTCCGAACTCAGCTTCGAAGTCTTCAAGGCCATTCTCTCCAACGTCATCGTCAAGCTCATCACGCTGGTTCTCGCGTGGTCGTTCCTGTTCCACTTCTGCGCCGGCATCCGTCACCTCTTGATGGATACGCACCGCGGCCTGACGAAGGAAGGCGGCAAACAGAGCTCGATCATCGTTCTCGTCGTGTCCTCGCTTCTCACGCTCGCGTTTGCGGCAAAACTCTTCGGAGTCTTCTAAAAAATGTCAGCCCACAATCGAATTGGCCCGAAGCGTCTTGTTGTCGGCGCGCACTACGGCCTGCGCGACTGGCTTGCGCAACGCATTACCGCCGTCGTGATGGCGGTCTACACCGTGATCCTGCTGGTCCTGTTCTTCGGTGCGCAGGACTTCTCCTATGACGGCTGGGCGTCGATCTTCGCCATGCAATGGATGAAGCTCGCCACGTTCGTCGCGCTGCTCTCGCTGTTCTATCACGCATGGGTCGGCATTCGCGACATCTGGATGGACTATGTGAAGCCGGTCGGCACGCGGCTGTTCCTTCAAGCGTTGACGATCGTCTGGCTGCTCGCATGTGCGGGCTACGCTGCGCAGATTCTCTGGAGAGTGTAAAGAATGGCTGCAATCATGAAAGGTCTGCCGCGTCGCCGTTTTGACGTGGTCATCGTCGGCGCGGGCGGCTCGGGGATGCGCGCGTCGCTGCAACTCGCGCGCGCGGGCCTGTCGGTCTGCGTGCTGTCGAAGGTGTTCCCGACGCGTTCGCACACGGTCGCTGCACAAGGCGGCATCGGCGCATCGCTCGGCAACATGAGCGAAGACAATTGGGAATGGCACTTCTACGACACGATCAAGGGTTCCGACTGGCTCGGCGACCAGGACGCGATCGAGTTCATGTGCCGCGAAGCACCGAACGCCGTCTATGAACTGGAACACATGGGCATGCCGTTCGACCGCAATGCGGACGGCACGATCTATCAGCGTCCGTTCGGCGGCCACACCGCGAACCACGGCGAGAAGCCGGTACAGCGCGCGTGCGCGGCAGCCGACCGTACCGGTCACGCGCTGCTGCACACGCTGTACCAGCAGAACGTCGCGGCGAAGACGCAGTTCTTCGTCGAATGGATGGCGCTCGATCTGATCCGCGACGCCGACGGCGACGTGCTCGGCGTCACCGCGCTCGAAATGGAAACGGGCGACGTCTATATCCTCGAAGGCAAGACCACGCTGTTCGCCACGGGCGGTGCGGGCCGGATCTTCGCGGCATCGACCAACGCGTTCATCAACACTGGCGACGGCCTCGGCATGGCGGCCCGTTCGGGCATCGCGCTGCAGGACATGGAGTTCTGGCAGTTCCACCCCACCGGCGTCGCGGGTGCGGGCGTGCTGATTACGGAAGGCGTGCGCGGCGAAGGCGGCATTCTGCGCAACTCGGACGGCGAGCGCTTCATGGAGCGCTACGCGCCGACGCTGAAGGATCTGGCGCCGCGCGACTTCGTATCGCGTTCGATGGACCAGGAAATCAAGGAAGGGCGCGGTGTCGGTCCGAACAAGGACCACGTGCTGCTCGACTTGTCGCACATCGGCGCCGAGACGATCATGAAGCGTCTGCCGTCGATCCGCGAAATCGCGCTGAAGTTCGCGAATGTCGACTGCATCAAGGAACCGATCCCGGTCGTGCCGACCATCCATTACCAGATGGGCGGTATTCCGACGAACATGCACGGCCAGGTCGTGGGCACGGCGAGGGGTCATGAGGAGCCGGTCAACGGTTTCTACGCGGTCGGCGAATGCTCGTGCGTGTCGGTGCATGGCGCGAACCGCCTCGGCACGAACTCGCTGCTCGACCTCGTGGTGTTCGGCCGCGCGGCCGGCAACCATATCGTCAAGCACGTGAAGGACATCAAGGACCACAAGCCGCTGCCGGCCGATGCCGCCGACTTCGCGCTCGCGCGTCTCGACAAGCTCGAAAAATCGTCGTCGGGCGAATACACGCAGGCCATTGCGGGCGACATCCGCGCGTCGATGCAGGCGCACGCCGGCGTGTTCCGCACGTCGAAGCTGCTGGCCGAAGGCGTCGAGAAGGTGAAGGAACTGGCCGAGCGCGTGAACAACGTGCATCTGAAGGACAAGTCGAAGGTGTTCAACACCGCGCGCATCGAAGCGCTCGAACTGGCGAACCTGATCGAAGTGGCGCGTGCCACGATGGTCTCCGCCGAAGCGCGCAAGGAAAGCCGCGGCGCGCACGCGCAGAGCGACTTCGAACATCGCGACGACGAAAACTGGCTGCGTCACACGCTGTGGTTCAGCGAAGGCGATCGCCTCGACTACAAGCCGGTGCACATGCAGCCGCTGACAGTCGAATCGGTGCCGCCGAAAGCGCGGACGTTCTAAGCCCGAGCCGAATCAAAGGAACCCGAAATGGCCAAGCGAATTTTTGAAATCTACCGCTACGATCCGGACAAGGACGCAGCGCCGCGCATGCAAACCTACGAGATCGACATCGACTCGCATGAACGCATGCTGCTCGACGCGCTCATCAAGCTGAAGGCGGTCGACGAAACCTTGTCGTTCCGCCGGTCGTGCCGCGAAGGCGTGTGCGGTTCGGACGCAATGAACATCAACGGCAAGAACGGTCTGGCCTGCTTGCAGAACATGAACGATCTGCCGCAGAAGATCGTGCTGCGTCCGCTGCCGGGCCTGCCCGTCGTGCGCGACCTGATCTGCGACTTCACGCAGTTCTTCAACCAGTATCACTCGATCAAGCCGTACCTGATCAACGATACGCCGCCGCCGGAAAAGGAGCGTCTGCAGTCGCCTGAAGAACGCGACGAGCTCGACGGCCTGTACGAATGCATCCTGTGCGCCAGCTGCTCGACGTCATGCCCGAGCTTCTGGTGGAACCCGGACAAGTTCGTCGGCCCGGCCGGCCTGCTGCAAGCCTACCGTTTCATCGCGGACAGCCGCGACGAAGCGACCGGCGAGCGTCTGGACAATCTGGAAGATCCGTACCGTCTGTTCCGTTGCCATACGATCATGAACTGCGTCGAGGTGTGCCCGAAGGGCTTGAACCCGACGAAGGCGATCGGCAAGATCAAGGAATTGATGGTTCGCCGTGCTGTCTGAGATGCAAGAGACATCGCATCAGTCCGACCCGCTTCGCCGCGCGCGCCTTCGCTGGCGCGCGCGGCGCGGCTTGCTGGAAAACGATCTGATTTTCGAGCGTTTTTTCGGCAAATACGAGCATGACCTCAGCGATGCCGACGTCGGCGCACTCACGCGCCTGCTCGAGCTGAGCGATAACGACCTGATGGACTTGCTGCTCGTGCGCAAGGAACCTGAGGGCGACCTTGCCGACCCGGATGTCATACGGGTGCTGCAGCTGCTGCGTACCGCGTGAGCGTCGCGGGACCACGCATGCAGCGCAAGTAGCGCAGGCGCGCACCGTCGTCGGTGCCGCCGGGCGCGCAGATTATCGAAACCCTGTTTCCATTCTTCGATTGAGGATGTGCCATGACCCCGTCTGATGTAAAAGCCACGCTATCGTTCAGCGACAATTCGCCGAGCGTTGAAATGCCGATCTACAAGGGCACCCTCGGCCCGGACGTGATCGACATCCGCAAACTGTACGGCCAGACCGGTAAGTTCACGTACGACCCGGGCTTCATGTCGACGGCGTCGTGCAACTCGGCCATCACGTACATCGACGGCGACAAGGGCGAACTGCTGTATCGCGGCTATCCGATCGACAACCTCGCGCAGAACGCCGACTTCCTTGAAACCTGCTACCTGCTGCTGAACGGCGAACTACCGAACGCACAGCAGCACGCCGAGTTCGTCGAGACCGTCACGAAGCACACGATGGTCCACGAGCAGATGCAGTTTTTCTTCCGCGGCTTCCGCCGCGATGCGCACCCGATGGCGATTCTCGTCGCCGCGGTGGGTGCGCTGTCCGCGTTCTATCACGATTCGCTCGACATCAATAACCCGCAGCATCGCGACGTATCGGCGATCCGGATGATCGCGAAGCTGCCCACGCTGGTCGCGATGGCGTACAAGTACAGCATCGGCCAGCCGTTCGTGTACCCGCGCAACGAGCTGTCGTACAGCGCGAATTTCATGCGCATGATGTTCTCGAATCCGTGCGAGGAATATAAGGTCAACGACGTGCTGGTGCGCGCGCTCGACCGCATCCTGATCCTGCACGCGGACCACGAGCAGAACGCGTCGACGTCGACGGTGCGTCTCGCGGGTTCGTCGGGTGCGAATCCGTTTGCATGTATCGCAGCGGGTATCGCGTGTCTGTGGGGCCCGGCACATGGCGGCGCGAACGAAGCGGCGCTGAACATGCTGGAAGAAATCGGCTCGGTCGACAAGATCCCCGAGTTCATCAAACAGGTGAAGGACAAGAACTCGGGCGTGAAGCTGATGGGCTTCGGTCACCGCGTGTACAAGAACTACGACCCGCGTGCGAAGCTGATGCGCGAGACGTGTTACGAAGTGCTCGAAGAACTGGGCCTGCACGACGATCCGCTGTTCAAGCTCGCGATGGAACTCGAAAAGATTGCGCTGGAAGACGAATACTTCGTGTCGCGCAAGCTGTACCCGAACGTCGACTTTTATTCGGGCATCGTGCAGCGCGCATTGGGTATCCCGACGTCGATGTTCACGTGCATCTTCTCGATGGCACGCACGGTGGGCTGGATCGCGCAATGGAACGAAATGATCGCCGATCCGGAACAGAAGATTGGTCGTCCGCGTCAGCTGTTCGTTGGCGAAACGCCGCGCGAGGCAAAGCCGCTCGCGCAACGTTAAAGCGCTGCGCATTCGCGCACGACGCATCGTAAAACGCCCCGACGGGTTTGCCTGTCGGGGCGTTTTACTTTGTGTGTCCGGTCAGCGGGCATCCGCCGGTGCGCCAAAGTGCCGGGTAACACCGATACAGGTATCGGCACTACCAGCCAACCCCATGTTTTTTATCGGTTTTCCGCTTTTTCGGTCAGCAAAACGCGTGAGCTGCGTGGCATAATCGACCGACACGGACCGCTTGTAGTCCGCGCTTCCGTCATTACTACCCGCATACCATGGCACAGACTCTCTACGACAAATTGTGGAACACGCACGTGGTCCACACGGAAGAAGACGGCACGACGATTCTCTACATCGACCGCCATCTGCTGCACGAAGTCACGAGCCCGCAGGCGTTCGAAGGGCTGAAGCTGGCCGAGCGCCCCGTGTGGCGCATCAGCGCGAACCTGGCCGTGTCCGATCACAACGTGCCGACCACCGACCGCTCGCACGGCATCGCCGATCCCGTCTCGAAGCTGCAGGTCGACACGCTCGATTCGAACTGCGACGCGTACGGCATCACGCAGTTCAAGATGAACGACCTGCGTCAGGGCATCGTGCACATCATCGGGCCGGAGCAGGGCGCGACGCTGCCGGGCATGACGATCGTGTGCGGCGATTCGCACACATCGACGCACGGTGCGTTCGGCGCGCTCGCGCACGGCATCGGTACGTCGGAAGTCGAGCACGTGCTCGCGACGCAAACGCTGCTGCAAAAGAAGAGCAAGAACATGCTCGTCAAGGTGGAAGGCCCGCTGCCGCGCGGCTGCACCGCGAAAGACATCGTGCTCGCGATCATCGGCAAGATCGGTACTGCGGGTGGCACCGGCTACGCCATCGAATTCGGCGGCTCGACGATCCGCGCGCTGTCGATGGAAGGCCGCATGACCGTCTGCAACATGGCGATCGAAGCAGGCGCGCGTGCAGGCATGGTCGCCGTCGACGACACCACGGTCGAATATCTGAAGGGACGTCCGTTCTCGCCGCAGGGCGTCGAATGGAATCAGGCCGTCGAATACTGGAAGCAGTTCACGTCCGATCCGGACGCACATTTCGACCGCGTGGTTGAACTGAACGCGGCGGAAATCGTGCCGCAAGTAACATGGGGCACGTCGCCGGAAATGGTCACGTCGATCGATGGTCGCGTGCCCGATCCCGAGCGCGAAAAAGATCCGGTGAAGCGCGGTGCGATCGAGCGCGCGCTGCAGTACATGGCGCTCGAACCGAACCTGCCGATCGAGTCGATCAAACCAGACAAGGTCTTCATCGGCTCCTGCACGAACGCGCGCATCGAAGACCTGCGCGCGGCCGCGTACGTCGTGAAGAAGCTCGGCCGTCGCGTCGCGCCGAACATCCGGCTCGCGATGGTGGTGCCGGGTTCCGGTCTCGTGAAGGCGCAGGCCGAGCGCGAAGGGCTCGACAAGGTGTTCACCGACGCCGGTTTCGAATGGCGCGCGCCGGGCTGCTCGATGTGTCTCGCGATGAACGCCGACCGGCTCGAACCGGGCGAGCGCTGCGCGTCGACGTCGAACCGCAATTTCGAAGGACGTCAGGGTGCGGGCGGTCGTACCCATCTGGTCAGTCCGGCGATGGCGGCGGCTGCGGCCATCGAAGGGCATTTCGTCGATATTCGCAAGCTGGGGTGAGGCAATGAAAACCTCGACATTCTGGCGCCGTGCCGCGCTACTGATGCTGACCGGCATGCTGGTGGGGCTGGCCGGCTGCAATACGGTTTCGGGTTTCGGTCAGGACATGAGCGATGCCGGCCACGCGCTGAAGAAGGCGGCGGACTGACGCTGCATTGCCGCGTTGCTTCACGACGTATTTTGATTTCACCGGCCGCGCCATCCTGCGTTGCGCGTGCCGGTTTCAACTCTGGTGGGTGATGGACCATGGATAAATTCATCGTACATACGGGCCTCGTGGCGCCGCTCGATCGCGAGAACGTCGACACCGACGCGATCATTCCGAAGCAGTTCCTGAAGTCGATCAAGCGCACGGGCTTCGGGCCGAATGCATTCGACGAATGGCGTTACCTCGATCACGGCGAACCGGGCCAGGACAATTCGAAGCGTCCGCTGAATCCCGACTTCGTGCTGAACCAGCCGCGTTATCAAGGCGCATCCGTGCTGATCGCGCGCAAGAACTTCGGTTGCGGCAGCTCGCGCGAGCATGCGCCGTGGGCGCTGCAGCAGTACGGCTTTCGCGCGCTGATCGCGCCGAGCTTCGCGGACATCTTCTACAACAACTGCTTCAAGAACGGCGTGCTGCCGATCGTGCTGACCGAGCAGCAGGTCGATCACCTGTTCAACGAGACCTACGCGTTCAACGGCTTCCAGCTGACGGTCGATCTCGACGCGCAGGTCGTGCGCACGGCCGACGGCGGCGCCGAATATCCGTTCGAGGTCGCGGGTTTCCGCAAGTACTGCCTGCTGAACGGCTTCGACGATATCGCTCTCACGCTGCGTCACGCGGACCTGATTCGCCAGTTCGAGGCGGAGCGTCTCACGAAGCAGCCGTGGCTGAATCACCGCATCGTCGGTTGATACGATCGTCTTCCTGAATTCAAGAGCAACCAGCAAGGAATTCCGCATGAAAATCGCAGTATTGCCGGGCGACGGCATTGGTCCCGAGATCGTTGTCGAGGCTGTGAAGGTTCTGAACGCACTCGGCGAACGGTTCGAGCTCGAAGAGGCGCCGGTGGGCGGCGCGGGTTACGAGGCGAAGGGCCATCCGCTGCCCGACTCCACGCTCGCGCTCGCGAAGGAAGCCGACGCGATCCTGTTCGGCGCGGTCGGCGACTGGAAATACGATTCGCTTGAACGCGCGCTGCGTCCGGAGCAGGCCATTCTCGGTTTGCGCAAGCATCTGCAGCTGTTCGCGAATTTCCGTCCCGCGATCTGCTATCCGCAGCTCACGGGCGCGTCGTCGCTGAAGGAAGAGATCGTCTCGGGTCTCGACATCCTGATCGTGCGCGAGCTGAACGGCGACATCTATTTCGGCACGCCGCGCGGCGTGCGCGAAGCGCCGGACGGTTCGTTTGCCGGGGCGAAGGAAGGCTTCGACACGATGCGTTACGCGGAACCCGAAGTGCGCCGTATCGCGCACGTCGCATTCCAGGCGGCGCAAAAGCGCGGCCGCAAGCTGACGTCGGTCGACAAGGCGAATGTGCTTGAAACGTCGCAATTCTGGAGAGACGTGATGATCGACGTCTCGAAGGAGTACGCGGACGTCGAGTTGTCGCACATGTACGTCGACAACGCGGCGATGCAGCTCGTGAAGGCGCCGAAGTCGTTCGACGTGATCGTGACCGGCAACATGTTCGGCGACATCCTGTCGGACGAAGCGGCAATGCTGACCGGCTCGATCGGTATGCTGCCTTCGGCATCGCTCGACAAGAACAACAAGGGGCTGTACGAACCGTCGCACGGCTCGGCACCGGACATCGCGGGCAAGGGCGTCGCGAATCCGCTCGCCACGATCCTGTCGGCCGCGATGATGCTGCGCTACTCGCTGAACAAGGCGGAGCAGGCCGATCGTATCGAGCGCGCGGTGCAGAAGGTGCTGGAGCAGGGTTATCGCACCGGCGACATCCTGACGCCGGGTTGCAAACAGGTTGGCACCGCCGCGATGGGCGACGCGGTGCTGGCTGCGCTCTGATCCGGGTTCTGGTTGTGTAGTGCGCAATGGACCGCGAAAAGCAGTCCATTGCGCGAGAAACAGGCGAGAAGCGGCATAGTTGGGCGGCATATGCCGCTGTTTTCGGGTTTCGTGTAGACTCTGCGCATGGCGAAGATGACTCAAATCTCCTCGATTTTTAACCTCCACGGCAAAACGGCCCGTGCGGTTGAGTTCGCCATCGTCGTCAAGACGTCGATCAAAACGATTACCCCGAAAACGATCACGAAGCGCTGATCGTCCGTCGTGCCCGCCCGTCTTCCCCGCGCGGTCACGCCGGGCAAGGTGGTAGCGGGGAAGTTTCCATTCGAAGGGTAAGTCATGAACGTAGGTCTCGTAGGTTGGCGCGGCATGGTCGGCAGCGTCCTGATGCAACGTATGCAGCAGGAAGGCGATTTCGACCTCATCGAACCGGTGTTTTTCAGCACCAGCAACGCGGGCGGCAACGCGCCGTCGTTCGCCAAAAACGAGACAAAGCTCAAGGATGCGGCCAGCATCGACGACCTGAAGAAGTGCGACATCGTCATCACATGCCAGGGCGGCGACTACACGAACGAAGTCTTCCCGAAGCTGCGCGCGGCCGGCTGGAACGGCTACTGGATCGACGCAGCGTCGTCGCTGCGGATGAAGGACGATGCGGTCATCATCCTCGATCCGGTCAACCTCGACGTGATCAAGAACGCGCTCGTCAAGGGCACGAAGAATTTCATCGGCGGTAACTGCACGGTCAGCCTGATGTTGATGGCGCTCGGCGGCCTGTTCCGCGAAAACCTGATCGACTGGATGACGGCGATGACGTACCAGGCCGCATCGGGCGCGGGCGCGCAGAACATGCGCGAACTGCTGCAGCAGATGGGCACGCTGCACGGCGCCGCGAAGGAAGACCTCGCGAATCCTTCGTCCGCGATTCTCGATATCGACCGCCGCGTGCTCGCCGCGATGAACGGCGACAGCATGCCGACCGAACATTTCGGCGTGCCGCTCGCGGGCTCGCTGATCCCGTGGATCGACAAGGATCTCGGCAACGGCATGTCGAAGGAAGAGTGGAAGGGCGGCGCCGAAACCAACAAGATTCTCGGCAAGCCGGCAATGGGCACGCCGGGTTCGATTCCGGTCGACGGCCTCTGCGTGCGGATCGGCGCGATGCGCTGCCACTCGCAGGCACTGACCATCAAGCTGAAGAAGGACGTTCCGCTCGACGAAGTCGACGGCATCCTCGCGTCGGCGAACGACTGGGTGAAAGTCGTGCCGAATGAGCGCGAAGCATCGATGCGCGATCTGTCGCCCGCGGTGGTAACAGGTACGCTGACGGTGCCGGTCGGCCGGCTGCGCAAGCTCGCGATGGGCGGCGAATATCTGTCGGCGTTTACGGTCGGCGATCAGTTGCTGTGGGGCGCCGCCGAACCGCTGCGCCGCATGCTGCGCATTCTGCTCGACAAGTAAAGTAAACTACGCGCTCACGACGCGTAGTTAATCTGCAAGCGTCGCGTATCCCGCGGCGCTTTTTTCATTGTGTGCTCCGAATCCCGTTCTCCATCCATCGACAAGGCTGCGCGACGACGCGCCAGGAGTTCCGATGACCGTTCGACAACCCGGTCCTTTGCGACCTGCGTTGCGTAGTCGCCTCTATCGCTGGCCGGTGGCCGCGACGGCGGCGCTCTTTATTACCGGCACGTGTGTTGCACAGGACGCGCCGGCGTCGGCTGCGAGCGCCTCGAGTGCTGTGAGCCCTGTTGACGCATCCGAGCCTGTCTCGGCGATCGGCCTGCCGGCCGCACAGTACACCGTGCGCGTCGGGCAGTCGCTGAACGACATCGCACTCGCCATCACGCAGTCGCACGACCGCGCGACATTGGCCCGCGCGTCGCGCGCGCTGTTCGACGCGAATCCCGCCGCGTTCATGGGTCACGACCCGAGCCGGATGAAAATCGGCGCGGTGCTGAATGTGCCGGCGCTCGATGCGTCGGGGACGCCCGTGGGGGCGTCGGGCGCGGCGGCGGCCAGCAGTGCTTCGGCCAGCGTGTCGACGGCTGCCTCAACTGCGGCTGCCGCGAGTGCGGCTAAACCGACGGGGTTCACGGCAGCTGCTCTGGCTGCATTAGCCGCCATGTCCGCCTCTTCTGCGACTGCGCCGGCTTCTGCGGTCGACGCTGCGCAGGCCGCGTCGCAGCCGTCCGCCGCGCCGCAGGATGCGCACGCGAGCGGTGCGCACGTGTGGACCGGCGCGATCCAGCAGTCCGCGAGCGCGCCGGACGCGGCATCGGCCGAGGCGGCATCGCAGCCGCGGGCGCAGGTGTCGAGTCTCCAGCAGTTGCTCGCGCTGAAGAATCGCGTGCTGATGGAACTGCAGAAGCACGGCATTGGGTCGACGGGGCAGCCGAAGACGGGTACCGATGGCGCGTCGGCGGTCGCCGTTGCGCCAGCCGCGTCGGGGAGCAGTGCGCTAACGGTTCCTGCGGTTCCGGTTGCTTCGGCTGGAAGCCGGTCATTGTCGGATGGCGGTCAGTTCGGGTTCACGCAGACCCAGTTGGGCATTGCCGCGGTGATTGGGGCCGCGCTCGTCGTGCTGCTGACCGGTCTGTCGATGCGCAAGCGTCGTCCGGCGAAGCCGGCGGCCGATGCCGCGAAGCAGAGTGACGTCCCGGCGCGTCCGGCGACGCTGCTCGAGAAAGACGCGGCCGCCTATGCCGCGCGGCTCCAGGCGCAGCATCCGGCAGCCGATGGCGCGACGCAGGACGAATCCCCATCTGCTGCCACGACGTCGACGGCCGAACATCCGTCGCTCGATGGGGCGACGACCGCCGCGAGCCTCGCAGCCGCGGCTGAGCCTGGCGCTGAAGCACTGCCGGTGCAGACGATCCAGCCTGTCGAAGGCAATCTGCCGCATGCGGTCGATGAACCCCAAGCCACCGCGCTGCCATCTGTCGACGGCGAGAAACAGAACGAATCCCCGTCGCTGGATGAGGCGACGACTGCCGCGAGCCTCTCAGCCGCAGCCGAGCCTGGCGCCGATGCGCCGCCTGTGGAGACGATCCAGCCAACCGCGAGCGACCCGCACGCCGCTCCTTCTTCGATCGAAGCTGAAGAGGCGCACGCGGCTCCGCCAGCCGTCGAACCGACGCTTCCGCAGGCGTCGTTCCCGCGCGACGCGATAGCCGCGCTCGACAGTCTCGATCTGTCGTTGCCGCCCCGCAGCGGCCCGGTGGCTGATGTGTCCCAGCAAGCCACGGACCTGCCGCCCGAACCGGCGCCGCATGAACCCGTTCCGTTTGCCGACACAGAGGCTCCTTCGCCGATCGAACAGCCGGCAGCCGAATCACCTGCGCCCGCAGCAACCCCACACGAGCCGACCCACGCCACAGAAACTCCCACAGCCATCGCCGGCCTCGGCGCAGCTCGTTTCGGCGCGCTGAACCTCGACTTCGATCTCGAACTGCCGCCAAGCCCCGCGCAGCCGATCCCCGCGTTCACGCCCGAAGAGCTCGCCCGTATCGCGCGCAACAAGCTCGATCTCGCGTCGGAATACATCGAACTGGGCGATTTGAACGGTGCCCGTACGCTGATCAACGAAGTGATCGCCGCGAACGACATCGGCACCCGCGACGAAGCGCGCGCGTTGCTGTCGACGCTCGCGCCGCTGTCGTGATGCGCGTCGCACTGGGCGTCCAGTACGACGGCGCGGCGTTCTGCGGCTGGCAGTCGCAACGGCACGGCAAGACCGTTCAGGACACGCTCGAACGCGCGCTGCGCGAGTTCGCGCAGACGCCTCTGCAAACGGTCGTCGCGGGACGGACCGATACCGGCGTGCACGGCCTCGGCCAGGTGGCGCATTTCGACACCGATCTGCAACGCGACGATTTTTCGTGGGTGCGCGGCACCAACGCGTTCTTGCCTGAGAGCGTTGCCGTGCAGTGGGCGAAGCCGATGCCGGACACGTTTCACGCGCGCTTTTCCGCGTTCGAGCGGACTTACTACTACGCGCTCTATGTGCATCCGGTGCGTTCGCCGATGCTCGTGGGCCGCGCCGGCTGGGTGCATACGCCGCTCGACGTCGACGCCATGCGCGCCGCCGCGGCGTGCCTGATCGGCGAGCACGATTTTTCCGCGTTCCGGTCGTCGGAATGCCAGTCGAAGACGCCCATCAAGCATCTGCGCCAGATCGACGTGCGCCCGCAAGGCGACTTCATTCACTTCCGCTTCCGCGCGAATGCCTTCCTGCATCACATGGTGCGCAACCTGATGGGTTGCCTCGTCGCGGTCGGCCGTGGCCGCTATCCGGCCGGGTGGCTCGCGGAAGTGCTGGCGGGCCGCGATCGGTCGCGCGCGGCGCCGACCTTCATGCCAGACGGGTTATACCTCGCTCACGTCGGCTATCCTGACATATTCGCGGTACCGCCGCCCCAGTCCGGGAGCGTACCGTGGAGCACCTTATGGATCGATTGATTTCCACCATGAACCCAGACCAGACCGCGCCGGCCGACGTCGCCCCGCAGACGCGACCCGCCGCCGTGCCGCACCGCACGCGGATCAAGCTGTGCGGCCTCGGGACGCCCGCCGACGTCGAGCAGGCCATCGAACTGGGCGCCGACGCAATCGGCCTCGTGTTCTATCCGCCGAGCCCGCGTTCAGTCGGCGTCGTGCAGGCGCTCGAAATGACACGCGACATCCCGCCGTTCCTGTCGGTGGTAGGTCTGTTCGTCAACGCTTCGCCGGAATGGATGCAGGAGGTCACGTCCAACGTTTCGCTGACCCTGCTGCAGTTTCACGGCGACGAAACGCCAGCGCAATGCAACTCGCTCGCCAGCATTGCGGGTTTGCCTTGGTTGCGCGCATTGCGCGTCGCGGCGGATACTCAGCGAGCCGATTTGGTAGAATCGGCGCTTAACTATTCAGCCGCCAGTGGTCTTCTGCTCGACACGCATGTCGAGGGCTACGGCGGCGGCGGGAAGGTCTTCGATTGGTCACTTATTCCAGCAGAGCTCGCGCGTCGGGCCGTTTTGAGTGGTGGGTTGAACGCGCAAAACGTCAGTGACGCGATCCATCGCGTGCGCCCGTACGCGGTCGATGTCTCCAGCGGCATCGAGGTAGCGGGCGCAAAGGGCGTGAAGGATCACGCCCGGATGGCGGCGTTCGTACGCGCGGTGCGCGAAGCGGACGCCGGATGATTCCGGTGGCGCCGGCGTCCCAGAGACGTGGCACCACTCACTGAGAAGAGTGACGCAATGTACAACTTGCCTGACGAAAGAGGCCATTTCGGCCAGTATGGCGGCGTGTTCGTCGCCGAAACCCTGGTCCATGCGCTCGACGAGCTGCGTGCGGCCTATGCCCGATACCAGCAGGATCCCGACTTCGTCGCCGAATACGAGCGCGAACTGAAGCACTTCGTCGGCCGTCCGTCCCCGATCTATCACGCACAGCGCTGGAGCGAGATGCTCGGCGGCGCGCAGGTGTACCTCAAGCGCGAGGACCTGAACCACACCGGCGCGCACAAGATTAACAACGTGATTGGCCAGGCGCTGCTCGCGAAGCGCATGGGCAAGCCGCGCGTGATCGCGGAAACCGGCGCCGGCCAGCACGGCGTCGCAACCGCGACGATCGCGGCGCGCTTCGGGATGGAATGCGTCGTCTACATGGGCTCCGAGGACGTGCGCCGTCAGGAGGCCAACGTTTACCGGATGAAGCTGCTCGGCGCGACCGTCGTGCCGGTCGAATCGGGTTCGAAGACGCTGAAGGACGCGCTCAACGAGGCGATGCGCGACTGGGTCACGAACGTCGAAAACACGTTCTACATCATCGGCACGGTGGCCGGGCCGCATCCCTATCCGATGATGGTGCGCGACTTCCAGCGCGTGATCGGCGACGAATGCAAGGTGCAGATGCCCGAGATGACCGGTCGCCAGCCGGATGCGGTGATCGCATGCGTGGGCGGCGGATCGAATGCGATGGGGATCTTTTACCCGTATATCGACGATAGTTCGGTGCAGTTGATCGGTGTCGAACCTGCCGGCGACGGTCTTGAGACCGGCCGCCATGCGGCCTCGCTGACGTGCGGTAGCCCGGGCGTGCTGCACGGCAACCGCACCTACCTGCTGCAGGACGAAAACGGCCAGATCATCGAGGCACATTCGGTGTCGGCCGGACTCGACTATCCCGGAGTCGGTCCCGAGCATGCATGGCTGAAGGACAGTGGCCGCGCGCAATACGTCTGCATCACGGACGAGGAAGCGCTGCAGGCGTTCCATGACTGCTGCCGGATCGAGGGCATCATTCCCGCGCTCGAATCGAGTCATGCGCTCGCGTATGCGGCGAAGCTCGCGCCGACGTTGCCTAAGGACAAGCTCCTGCTGGTCAACTTGTCGGGCCGCGGCGACAAGGACATGCATACGGTCGCCGAGCGATCGGGCATCACGTTCTGAGCGCCGCGACGATGCGTGACGAGTTCGACGAGCCGCAGCCGGTAGACGCCTCCGAAACGGCGCTTGCCGGTCCGGCCGAAGTGACGCAGGAGCGGTCGGATGCGCCGGTCGGTGGGCGCTCCGCCGCATCGGCGTCGCTGCCGCCCGGCATCGAACTGCACAACCGCGATTTTCTGACCGATGTGGCCAGCCTTCCGGACGGGTCGATCGACCTGATCCTTGCCGATCCGCCGTACGGGCTCGGCAAGGACTACGGCAACGATTCGGACATGCGCTCGGGTGAAGCCTTTCTCGCGTGGACGCGGGACTGGCTCGACCTGGCGATTCCGAAGCTCAAGCCGACCGGCTCGCTGTACGTGTTTTGCACCTGGCAGTACGCGCCGGAGATCTTCAGCTTTCTGAAGACCCGCCTCACGATGGTCAACGAGATCATCTGGGACCGGCGCGTGCCCAGCATGGGCGGCACGACCCGCCGCTTTACGTCCGTGCACGACAACATCGGCTTTTTCGCGGTATCGAAGGAGTATTACTTCGATCTCGACCCCGTCCGCATCCCGTACGATGCCATCACGAAGAAGGCGCGTTCGCGTAAGTTGTTCGCTGGCAGCAAGTGGCTGGAGATCGGCTACAACCCGAAGGACGTCTGGTCGGTCTCCCGCCTGCATCGGCAGCACGCCGAGCGGGTCGATCACCCGACCCAGAAGCCTCTGGAAATCGTCGAGCGGATGGTGCTCGCGAGTTGTCCGCCGGGCGGCCGTGTGCTCGACCCATTTATGGGGAGCGGCACAACGGCCGTGGCCTGTGCCCGCCAGCGACGCGAATTCGTCGGCTATGAAATCAACGAGAGTTACTGCGCGATAGCGCGCGAACGCGTAATCGCGATCGCGGCGCAGCCCCCGGCCGAGCCGGCCGCGACCGGCATCGCTGCCGGTCCGGTCGCCGCGACGACTTGAGTCACCCGAGCGGCCTGAGCGCAGTTTTCAGCAGAGATAAATCCATGTCCCGTATCGAAAACACTTTCGCGGCGCTGGCCGCGCAACACAGAAAAGGGCTGATCCCGTTCATGACCGCGGGCGATCCCGATCCGGAGCGCACCGTCGAATTCATGCATGCGCTCGCCGCCGGCGGCGCCGACGTGATCGAACTCGGCGTGCCGTTCTCGGACCCGATGGCCGACGGTCCGGTGATCCAGCGATCGTCGGAACGCGCGCTCGCACGCGGCATCTCGCTGCGGCACGTGCTCGCCGACGTGAAGCGGTTCCGGGAACGCGACACGAAGACGCCGGTCGTGCTGATGGGCTACGCAAATCCGATCGAGCGGATGGGCGCCGACGCGTTCGCCGCCGCCGCGCAGGAAGCGGGCGTCGACGGCGTGCTGGTGGTCGACTATCCGCCGGAAGAATCGATCGATTTCGCGCAGAAAATGCGCGCAGCCGGGATCGATCCGATCTTTCTGCTCGCGCCGACGTCGACCGACGAACGCATCGCCGAGGTGGGCAAGGTGGCGAGCGGATACGTCTACTATGTGTCGCTAAAAGGGGTGACCGGCTCCGCAAATCTGGACGTTTCCAGCATCGCGGGTAAAATCCCGGCCATCAAGTCGCGTGTGCCGCTGCCGGTCGGTGTCGGTTTCGGCATCCGCGATGCGCAGACCGCGCGTGCGGTGGCCGAAGTGTCGGATGCCGTCGTGATCGGTAGCCGTATCGTGCAGTTGCTCGAAACGGCCCCGCCCGATACCGCTGCCGACACGCTGACGCGCTTCATCGCCGAAGTGCGCGCTGCGATGGACAGCATCGGCGCGGCGCCCCGATAACCATCATCGTTTTATACCGTCGTTCAGGCCGGCAGCGGAGCAGATCCCGCCGCCGGCCCGAATGACCGAAGAAGGAATCATCATGAGCTGGCTCGACAAACTGCTGCCGCCGAAAATCAAGCAAACCGACCCGAAGAACCGCAAGGGGATTCCGGAAGGGCTGTGGATCAAATGCCCGTCGTGCGAGGCGGTGCTGTATCGCAACGACGTCGAGGCCAATCTGCACGTGTGCCCGAAATGCGATCACCACATGCGGATCGGCGCGCGCGAACGGCTCGACGGGCTGCTCGATGCGGAAGGACGCTATGAGATCGGCCAGGAAATCCTGCCGGTCGACGCGCTGAAGTTCAAGGACAGCCGTAAGTACCCGGACCGCCTGAAAGAGGCGATGGACGAAACCGACGAAACCGATGCGATGGTCGTCATGGGCGGCGCGATCCATACGCTGCCAGTCGTCGTGGCGTGCTTCGAGTTCTCGTTCATGGGCGGCTCGATGGGCTCGGTGGTCGGCGAGCGCTTCGCGCGCGGCGCGCAGAACGCAATTGAACAGCAAGTGCCGTTCATCTGCTTCACGTCGTCGGGCGGCGCGCGGATGCAGGAGAGCCTGCTGTCGCTGATGCAGATGGCGAAAACCACCGCGATGCTCACGAAGCTGGCGGAAGCGAAGCTGCCGTTTATTTCCGTGCTGACCGATCCGACGATGGGCGGTGTGTCGGCGAGCTTCGCATTCCTCGGCGACGTCGTGATCGCCGAACCGAAGGCGCTGATCGGTTTTGCGGGCCCGCGCGTGATCGAACAGACGGTCCGCGAGAAACTGCCGGAAGGATTCCAGCGCGCCGAATTCCTGATGCAGAAGGGTGCGATCGACATGATCGTCGACCGTCGCAAGCTGCGCGAAGAGATCGCGCGGCTGATGGCGCTGCTGACGCGCCAGCCGGCCGACGCGGTCGCCTGAGCGGTCGCTCCGCGGCTGTTCCGCAGAGCCCCTGTTCCGTATTGCCAGCGAGGCGGCCTCCGGGTCGCCTCGTGCTTTTTTCGCGAGCCTTCATGAGACGACCTCGTGCCGTTTTCGCGGTTGCCAGCGCCGTCTCCACGCGTTTCTACGATAATGCGGTGCCGCTGTTCCGCTTCACTTCGTTTTGAGCGATCTGTCCGATGAGCACTACCTTCTCCAGCCTCGACGCGTGGCTCACGCATCTCGAATCCGCGCATCCGGTCGGCATCGACATGGGCCTCGAGCGCATCGGCAAGGTGCGCGACGCGCTGCAACTGCAATTCGCCTGTCCGATCATCACGGTGGGTGGCACGAATGGCAAAGGCTCGACGTGCGCGATTCTCGAATCGATCCTGCTGCGCGCCGGCTACACCGTCGGTTGCCATACGTCGCCGCATCTGCTCGAGTTCAACGAGCGCGCGCGGATTAACGGCGCGATCGCGACGGATGCCGAACTGCTGCTGCATTTCGAGGCCGTGGAAGCCGCGCGCCACCGCTTCGCCGAGCCGATTTCGCTGACTTACTTCGAGTTCACGACGCTCGCGATCATGCATCTGTTCGCGGCACGCGGGTTCGATGCGGTGATTCTCGAAGTGGGCCTCGGCGGTCGGCTGGACGCGGTCAATATCCTCGATACCGATTGCGCGATCATCACGAGCATCGACATCGATCACACCGAGTACCTTGGCGATACGCGCGAGAAAATCGCATTCGAGAAAGCGGGCATCTTCCGCGCCGGCAAGCCCGCGATATGCGCGGACCCGCTGCCGCCGCAAACGCTGATCGATCACGCGGAGCGGATCGGCGCCAATCTGTGGCTGTTCGGCCGCGATTTCCGCTACGAAGGGCAGGCCGGCAGCGAGCGCCAGCAATGGAGCTACGTCGGCCCGACGCTGCGGCGCTCCGCGCTCGCGTACCCGGCGCTGCGCGGTGCGAACCAGCTGATCAATACTTCCGCGGCACTTGCTGGCCTGGAGGCGCTGCGCGACCGCCTGCCGGTGTCCGCGCAGGACATCCGCCTGGGGCTCGCGAACGTCGAGCTGCCGGGCCGCTTCCAGGTGCTGCCGGGCAAGCCGGCGATCGTGCTCGACGTTGGCCACAATCCGCATGCGGCGGCTGTGCTCGCGCAGAATCTTGGCAACATGGGCTTCTTTCCGTACACGTACGCGGTGTTTGGCTCGATGCGCGACAAGGACATCGCCGGCGTGCTGCAGCATCTGAAGGGCGAAATCGATCACTGGTGCGTGACCGATATGCCGACGCCGCGCGCGGCCTCGGCTGAGGATCTCGAAACGGCACTGCGCGAGGTCGGCGTGGTCGACGGGCCCGATGGCAGCGTGACACGCCATGCGTCGCCAGCGGAAGCGTTCCAGGACGCACTAAAACGCGCGTCCGACAATGATAGAATCGTGGTTTTCGGAAGTTTCTATACGGTAGCGGGTGTGATGGCCTATCGTAAATCGCAGCACCACTGAACGCGCGGAAGCCTCGACCAAGCCATTCATGGGAATTTTCTCGTTCGGCAAGAAAGACGATGCGCCCACCCGGCGCAGCGCACAATCCAGTTCCAGCCGGAACACCCGCGGCGAGTCCGCGCGGGGAACCGAGCGGCGCACCCGCCGCACGGAGCGGTCCGGCGACGCCGACGCGATGCTGCTCGATCCGACCTTGCCCGAAAAGCAGCGCGCCCGCCGGCGCCTCGTCGGCGCGATTGCGCTGGTCGTCGCAGCGGTCGTGATCCTGCCGATGGTGCTCGACTCGCATCCAAAGCCCGTCACCGACGACATCTCCATCGATATCCCGAATCGCCCGGTGCCGAAGGCCAGCACCGCGCCCGACGATACGCAGGCAGGCGTCGCACCGGATAACCCGGCAACCGACGCCGGCCTCGCGGCATCCGGCCTTGCCTCAGCAGGCAGCACGTCGCAAAGCGCGACCGGTACAGCGCCTGCCGCACCTGCTGCACCCGCCGCACCGGTACGATCGCAAACCCATGCGGCCGCGAGCGCAAAGCCGGAAGCCACGAACAGTACGCAGACCCAAACACACCCGAAGCCCGTCCAGCAGACCGCCGACAACGCGCCGGCTGCCGGCGCGGACGCCGATTCGGGAACGCCCGCATCGCCGCCCGGCAGCCGCTTCGCGGTGCAGCTCGGCTCGTTCCCGGACGACACGAGCGCAAAGAGCTGGGCCACGAAATTGAAAGCGGCGGGGGTGCCCGCATATACCGAACGTCGCAAGCAGGCTGACGGCACGACCCGGACGCTGCTGCGCGCGGGTCCGTTTGCGGACCGCGCGGCCGCGTCGGCGGCGATCGCGAAAGTGCGCGACGCCGGCCTGACGTCGGGCGCGAACGGCGGCGCACAGTAATCCGGCGATGTTGACCGCATTCGACTACGCTGTAATGGCGGTGATCGGGTTGTCGGCGCTGCGAGGCACGTGGCGCGGCTTCCTGTCCGAGATTTTCGGGCTGATCGGCTGGGTGGCGGCGTTTCTGATCGCGTGCCGCTTCGTCGGTTATGTCGTGCCGTGGATTCCGGCCACGTGGCCGGGCGGCGCGTTGACCCAGTGGCTGATCGCGTTTGCCGCGATCGTCGTCGGGGTCGTGCTGGTGGCCGGTGTGTTGAATGCGCTGCTGAGCCGCCTTGTACAGGCGAGCGGCCTGAGCGGTGTGGACCGCTCGCTCGGCCTGTTGTTCGGCCTCGTACGCGGGGTCGTGCTGGTGCTGCTGCTGGTCGCCCTCTCGGGCTTGACCGAGCTGCCCCAGCAGGAATTCTGGCGCAATGCGCTGTTGCGGCCTTATGCCGAGCAGGGCGTGCGCGAACTGAGACCACTGCTTCCGGCGCCGCTCGCCGCCTACGTCCGCGTCTGACCTGCCAGCCAGGCGAACGCAACCGAGGCGGCCCGCCGGGCAGACACGCAGAACCCCGGCGCGACCCGGATGCCGCCCGGCACCGGCCGCCGTTACGGATTTCGTACCTTTGAAGGACATGCCATGTGCGGCATCGTAGGCGTAGTTTCCCGCTCCCCCGTCAACCAGCTGATCTATGACAGCCTGCTGCTCCTGCAGCATCGCGGCCAGGACGCAGCCGGTATCGCGACGGCGAACGGCAGCAATTTCCACATGCACAAGGCCAACGGCATGGTGCGCGACGTGTTCCGCACGCGCAACATGCGCAGCCTGCCGGGCACCACCGGCATCGGCCAGGTGCGCTACCCGACGGCGGGTTCCGCTTCGAGCGAAGAAGAAGCCCAGCCGTTCTACGTGAACGCGCCGTTCGGCATCATCCTTGCGCACAACGGCAACCTGACCAACTGGCCGCAGCTGAAAGACGAGATGTTCCGCATCGACCGGCGGCACATCAACACCAATTCCGACACCGAGGTGCTGCTCAACGTGCTCGCGCACGAACTGCAGCTGTCGAGCTCGGGCCTGCAGCTCGATCCGGATGCGGTCTTCAAGGCCGTGGCCGGCGTGCACAAGCGCGTGAAGGGGTCGTACGCGATCGTGTCGCTGATCGCGGGCTACGGGCTCCTCGCGTTCCGCGATCCGTTCGGGATCCGGCCGCTGTGCCTCGGCAAGCTCGAGACGGCGGAAGGCGTCGAATGGATCGTGGCGTCGGAGTCGGTGGCGATCGAAGGCATCGGCTTCGAATTCGTGCGCGACGTCGCGCCGGGCGAGGCGATTTTCATCGATCTCGAAGGCAACCTGTACTCGCAGCAGTGCGCGACGAACCCGAGCCTGAACCCCTGCATCTTCGAACTCGTGTATCTCGCGCGACCCGACTCGGTGCTCGACGGCGTGCCGGTCTACAACGCGCGCCTGCGCATGGGCGACTACCTCGCGGAAAAGATCAAACGCGTGCTGCCGGACGTGAAGATCGACGTCGTGATGCCGATCCCCGATTCGTCGCGGCCCGCAGCGATGCAGGTCGCGGAGAAGCTCGGCGTCGAGTATCGCGAGGGCTTCTTCAAGAACCGCTACGTCGGTCGCACGTTCATCATGCCGGGCCAGGCGGTGCGCAAGAAGTCGGTGCGCCAGAAGCTGAACGCGATGGGCATCGAGTTCAAAGGCAAGAACGTGCTGATCGTCGACGATTCGATCGTGCGCGGCACCACGTCGCATGAAATCGTGCAGATGGCGCGCAATGCCGGCGCGAACAAGGTGATCTTCGCATCGGCGGCGCCGCCGGTGAAATTCCCGAACGTCTACGGCATCGACATGCCGACGCGCGGCGAACTCGTCGCGCACGGCCACACGGATGAAGAAGTCGCCCGGATGATCGGTGCCGATCACCTCGTGTATCAGGATGTCGATGCGTTGAAGCAGGCGATCCGCGATATCAACCCGGCGCTGAAGGAGTTCGATGCGTCGTGCTTCGACGGCAACTACGTCACCGGTGACATCACGACCGAGTACCTCGACCGCGTCGAACTGGCGCGTCTTACGCCGGATGCGCTGTCGGACCGCGATGCGGCGAGCGAAGCGATCGACGGCGGCGGCGCTGCGCGTTCGCAACTGCATCTGCAACTGTCGGTGGAGTGACGCACTTCGCGGCAAGCGGCACGATGCGTGCTGCCTGCCGTGCCTGTGCTAGCATCGGGGCTTGCGTCGATTTGAACTCAGCTTGCGGACGCGGGGCAACCCAAAACAGCTAAAGCGAATGGCGAGCAAAGTCATGTCGCCACGCTCCAGCTTCCCCGCACACGAAGCCCGCTTATGCCGACGCAAAGCGGGCTTTTTTGTTGCCGGCGCGATCAGGAATTCAGAAATGCAGGAATGGCCCGCGCCGGTCGTATAACGGAACCGAACGAACATGGACGACTCCCTCAACTTCGACACCCTTTCGGTACGCGCCGGTACGCTGCGCAGCGAGTTCAACGAGCATTCGGAAGCGATCTTCCTCACGTCGAGCTTCTGTTTTTCGAGCGCGGCCGAAGCGGCCGACCGCTTCAAGCACTCCGAGGACTATTACACGTACTCGCGCTTTACCAACCCCACGGTCACGATGTTCCAGGACCGCCTCGCAGCGCTCGAAGGCGGAGAAGCCTGCATGGCGACCGCGTCGGGGATGAGCGCGATCATGTCGGTGGTGATGTCGGCGTTGCAGTCGGGCGATCATCTGGTCAGCTCGCGGAGCCTGTTCGGTTCGACGCTCGGGATGTTCTCGCAGATCTTCAGCAAGTTCGGTATCACGACCACCTTCGTCGATCCGACCGATCTCGACGCATGGAAAAACGCCGTGCGCCCCGAGACGAAAATGTTCTTCCTCGAAACGCCGTCGAATCCGCTGACCGAAATCGCCGACATCGAAGCGATCGGCAAGATCGCGAAGGCCGTGAACGCGCTGTTCGTCGTCGACAACTGTTTCTGCAGCCCGGCGTTGCAGCAGCCGCTGAAGCTCGGCGCCGACGTCGTGATGCATTCGGCGACGAAGTTCCTCGACGGCCAGGGTCGCGTGCTCGGCGGTGCGCTCGTCGGGTCGCGCCAGTTCATCATGGAGAAGGTGTTTCCGTTCGTGCGCAGCGCCGGCCCGACGCTGTCCGCGTTCAATGCGTGGGTGCTGCTGAAGGGCATGGAGACGCTGTCGCTGCGGGTCGAGAAGCAGTCGGCGAACGCGCTCGAAATCGCCAGCTGGCTCGACACGCATCCGGCCGTGAAGCGCGTGTTCTATCCGGGGCTCGAATCGCATCCGCAGTACGCGATCGCGAAGCGTCAGCAGAAGGCGGGTGGCGCGGTCGTGTCGTTCGAGCTGAAGGGCGACACGCCCGAAGCGCAGCGCGAGAACGCGTGGCGCGTTATCGACGGCGCGAAGGTCTGCTCGATTACCGCCAATCTCGGCGACACGCGCACGACGATCACCCATCCCGCGACGACGACGCACAGCCGCATCACGCCCGAAGCGCGCGCGGCGGCGGGCATTACCGAGGGGTTGCTGCGGCTGGCGGTCGGTCTGGAGAATGCGGGCGATATCCGTAACGATCTCGCGCACGGGTTGGGTCAGGGCTGAGGGGTGGCCGCGCGACTGAAAAGCGCGGCTGAAAAACGCTACTGCCGCACCGCGCGCCACTGCCCGGGCGCGAGCCCGAAGCGCCGCGTGAACGCGTGCGTGAAAGCGCTTTGATCGCCGAAACCGACGTCGAGCGCGACGTCGGTCAGCGAGCGGCGCGGATCGGCGAGCAGCGTCACCGACGTATCGAGCCGCAGCCGCTGCAGATAGCGGTGCGGCGTCTCGCCGAACGCCTCGATAAACAGCTGATGAAAACGCCGCATCCCGAAGCCGCAATGCGCGGCGAGATCTGCGACGCGTAGCGGTTCCGCGAGCCGGGCCCGCAGCCACCGATCGATCCGCACGAAGTCGAGCCCCGCGCCGGGCAGATCGTCGCCGCTACGCGCGATGCCCGTGTGCGCGAGGATCGCCGCACACAGCTGCGCGGCCGCGTCCCAGTTGAAGCGCCGCGCGTGCGGCGTGAGTGTTGGTTGATCGGCGGGATCGCCGACAGTCGCGCCGGTAGCGAGCCGGCGCACGAGCTGGGTCGTCGACACATCGATGCTGACCGCTCGCGCCCGGTCGAACAGCCGCTCCGGCACCGCGAGCGATGCCGCGGGCAGATCGAGCACTAGCTGACGGTTCTCGCCGAGCCCTGCGTAGTCGTGCCGCGCACCGGCTGGCACGAGCCACGCATGACCGCTCCCGATCCGCTGCCCGACGCCGTCCACCGCCATCGTCATCGAGCCGTCGAGACCCAGCACGACTTGATGGAACGCATGCACGTCCGACGCCTCGACCGCGCCGAAGCGGCGCAGCGAGACGCTGGGGGAGAACACGGCGGCGCTCATGAGCGCGTTTAAAGAGAAAGAACCGGGCTCAAACGTCGAGCAGTTCGACTTCGAACACGAGCGTCGCATTCGGCGGAATCACGCCGCCCGCGCCGCGTACGCCGTAGCCGAGGAGTGGCGGAATGGTCAGACGGCGCACGCCGCCCACTTTCATGCCCTGCACGCCTTCGTCCCAGCCCTTGATGACCATCCCGCCGCCCAGCACGAAGGCGAACGGGTCGTTGCGGTCCTTGCTCGAATCGAACTTCTGACCATCGGTCAGCCAGCCCGTGTAATGCACGCTGACGGTTTTGCCTGCAAGCGCTTCGGCGCCGCTGCCTTCGGTCAGATCTTCGTACTTGAGGCCCGACTCGGTGGTGACGGTGGACATGGAAAACTCCTTCGGACAAATCGATTGAAAGCGGTATTGTAGGCGCGTTTGACCGGTCGCCTGGAGGCGAACCCGGCGATTGGCACTGACGCCAATCCGGCCGTTGCTGCAACGACGGCCCGCCCCGCGGTGCATTCGCCTCGTTCGACATAACTTCGCACGCACCGAGGCGGACCGGGCGCGCTACGTGCTACACCATGCGATGGACCATTCGTCGCACAGGGCGACGAACTGGCCTGCCTATAATGATGTCTCGACGAACATCCCTGTACGAGAGGGCATCGAAGTGAGTACGTCTCCTGCGGGCGCGGGTGCTGCCCAGCCCGGCCATCGCGATTCCGCTGCCTATGAACGGACCGCGCGCCGCCGCGCCGAAGTGGCGCTGTTCATGCGCGACCATGTGCTGTCGCTCGTCTCGCACGATCTGCGCGGTCCGTTGAACGCCATCCACAGTTGGGCCTACGTCCTCGAGCGCAAGTTCGACGCGGCCGATGCGGCCGCGCAGCGCGCGCTCGGCGGCATCCGTACCGGTGTCGAGCAACAGGTGAAGCTGCTCGAAGATATCGTCGATACGACGCGTGCCGACACCCGCATGCTCGCGCTCGAGCGCACATCGTTCGCGTTGTGGCCGCTCATCGACGAAACGCTCGGCGAAGTGCGCAGCGCGCTGGCCATGTCGCGCGACGTGCCGCTCGACGTCGATACCGCGCTCGCGACCGAGCAACTCACCGGCGATCGCGATCGTCTCGCGGCGGCGGTGTGGCTGATGCTCGCGTTCGCGGTCGAATCGAGCGCGCCGGGTTCGCCGGTCACGCTCGCGACGTCCGCCGATACGACCGCGTGGCACGTCACCGTGCGCTTTAACGTGACGCCCGCGCTGCGCGAGGACGTCGACGTACCGCATCTGCTCGAAGCGTTCGCGTTGCGGCAGGCACAGGCGCCGCGCGAAGCGGGGCGTATCGCGTGGGTGCTGGCGTTGAGCAAGCGCGTCGCGGAAGCGCATGGCGGTGCGTTCGAGCAGCACGATGCAACGGATGGGAATGACACCGCGTCACTCGTACTTCGTGTGCCGCTCGTGTCGGCCTGACGTTTCAGTAAGAGAACACGCGCCGGGCGGGATGAGCCCACGCCGCATCGCCGTTTAGCACGCATCGAGCTTTCACCGCGCTTTCACCCTCTATACTGACAACTTTTGCCTCCGGAGTTTTCTCTCTTGATCCAGGTTGTCGCCCTCATCGGTGCGTTGCTGCTCGTCGCGCTCAACGGCTTCTTCGTCGCGGCCGAATTCGGTCTCGTCAAATTGCGGCAGACCCGCGTGCAGGCGCTCGCGAAAAAATTCGGCCTCCGCGGCCGGTTGCTCGCGAAGGTGCATGGTCAGCTCGACGCCTATCTGTCCGCGTGTCAGCTCGGCATCACGCTCGCGTCGCTGGGGCTCGGCTGGATCGGCGAGCCCGCATTCGCCAGCCTGCTGTCGCCGCTGTTCGAGCTGTTCGGCATTCATTCGCTGCCGGTCGCGCATGCGATCTCGCTGTTCTTCGCATTCACCTGCATCTCGTTCCTGCACATCGTCGTGGGCGAACTTGCGCCGAAGTCGCTCGCAATCCGCCAGGCCGAGCGCATTTCGCTGTGGACCGCGATGCCGCTGTACGGCTTCTACTGGGCCATGTATCCAGCCATCTGGCTGTTGAACAACAGCGCGAACGCGGTGCTGCGGATCGCGGGCCTGGCGTCCGGTCACAGTACCGACGCGCATTACTCCACCGACGAACTGAAGCTGATCCTGCGCGGCCGTCGTGCGGGCGTCCAGCATCGGAAGGAGGCGCAGGAAAGTGGTGCGTCCGAAAGTAGTGTGCCGGCGCAACCTGCGCTCGGTGACGACGCGTACAACCAGGACGAGTGGAACACGATCGCGCATTCGCTCGACTTCTCGCGGATGACCGTCTCCGACCTGATGCGCCCCGCGCACGAGATGGTCGGGCTGCGTCGCGACCTGCCGTTGCGCGAGAACATGCAGGTGGTCGCGCGGCATCGGTTCAGCCGCTATCCGCTGTTCGACGATGCATCGGGCGAGCGCGTCGACGGGATGATCCACCTGAAGGACCTGCTGCTCGCGCGCCATGCGGGCAGCACGCTTGAAGACCTCGCGAAATACGCGCGGCCTGTGCAGTACGTGAAGCCGACGATGCCCGCGCTCGAACTGTTCCGCCGGTTTCGCAAGGGCGCGCCGCATCTTGCGCTGGTTGGCGAGAAGAACGCGCAGCCGATCGGTTTTCTCACGCTCGATAATCTGCTCGGCGCACTGGTCGGCCAGATTCACGACGAGTTCCGTCAGGGCGATGCCGACTGGACCCGGATGGATGACGGCACGCTGATGGGCAAGGGCAGCTTGCCGGTCGTGTCGCTCGAACGCGCGCTTGGTATCGACATTGATGAAGGCCGCGCGGAATCGGTCGGCGGCCTTGTGATCCAGGCGCTCAGCGATCTGCCGGAAGAAGGGCAGCGGGTGTCGTTCGATCGGTTCGATGTGGTTGTGAAGAAGATGCGGGGCCCGCGGATCGTGCTGGTGCGGGTGTATCCGAAGGACTTTGAGGATGAAGGGGGGTAGGCGCTTCGTCGCACCACCTGCGAGCCTTTATCGACGCGTCGCCTGGATGGCCCGTCAAGCCCGCGGCACCCCATCCTCGACAAGCATCGCAACCGGCAGCGCCGCGAGCACCTCGCGCAGATAGAGCCTGCCGTTCTCATCGACCTTCGGCGCAGCCGGACTCAACCAGTCGAACAAAGCACGCGACGCGAGATCGTTCGGCAAGACAACCGCGGCATCACCCCACGCGGCCGCATCGACGCACGGCACGCCGTCGTGCGCGCCGTGCTCATCGAGCAGCGGCATAGCAAGCCGCGTCGCAACGATCACCGCCCACGCATTGCCATACCGCCGCGCGAACGCGATCGCGTGCGCGGCATGCTCGCCCTCGACATCGAGCGGCAGATACGCGCCTTCGCCAAGCAGCGCCGGCAGATGCGAACGCAACGCGAGGCCGCGTTGCACGACCGCGAGCTTCACGCGTCCGCTGCGCCAGTCGTCGAGATACGTCGACGGCGGGGCTCCGGCGGATTCAACGAGCCACGCATGCCGCTGCGCAAAATCGACTGGCCTCCGGTTGTCCGGATCGACCAGACTGAAGTCCCACAACTCGGTGCCCTGGTACAGATCGGGCACGCCCGGCGACGCGAGCCGCAGCATCGTTTGCTGCAGACCGTTGATCGCACCCGCACGCGCGATCCGCTCGACGAACGCCGACAGTTCGCGCAGGAAGCCGTCGCGTCGCTGCGGCGCGACGATATCGAACAGGAAATCACGGCACGCCTGCTCGTACGCTTCATCGGGGGCGAGCCACGACGTGCGCAGTTTCGCTTCGCGCAACGCCTTCAGTTGCCATTGCGCGACGCGCTCCGCGAGCGCTTTCACGCCGGTTTCATCGTCGGGCGCAAGATCGAGCGGCCAGCAGCCGACGAGCGTCTGATACAGCATCGCCTCCGCAGCGGCCCCCGGCGCCCAGTCGTCACCCGTGGTCACCGCGCGCCGGTGCGGCGTGTTCAGCGTCGACCAGCTGCGCAGCAGCGCGCTCCAGTCGTCCGCGATTTCGCTCAGCACCGCGAGCCGCGCGCGCACGTCTTCGCCGCGCTTGTGATCGTGCGTCGCGGTGGTGATCAGCGCACGTGGAAAGCGGCGCGCACGTTCGAGATTCGTCGCATGGAATTGCCCGACGCTCAACGCGAACTCACCCGGATCCGCGCCGACCTCGTTGCGCGACAGCAGTCGTCCATAGCGATAGCAGGCCGTGTCCTCGATCGCCTTCGCGGCCACCGGCGCGGTGAGGTGCGAGAACGCCGTTTGCGCGGTGCGTCGCGATACGCCCGCATGAGGATTCGGCTGCGCGAGCGGGGCGCTGTCCACCGCATCGGGCCCACTTCGCCCGAGCCACGCGTCTACCCGCTCGAGCACCGCATGATCCGACAGCGGTAGCGCGCGCTTCGTCGCTTCGAGCGCGGCGTCGAAGTACACGTTGTCGTCGTCGCTGCGCAGACCGTTCAGCGGATACACGCGATAAACCGGGAAATGCACGACCAGTTCCGCGAGCACGCGGCGGATCGCGGTGTACGTGAAGTCGCGCGTCTCCGTCGTTTCGCGCGCGATCCGATGCAGCGCGCGCGCGCTGCGGTCCAGTTCCGCTGACAGGTTCTCCGCGAGCATCTTGCGTCGCGCGGCGAGCGCTTCGTCGGCGAACGCGGCGCTGCGGCCGCTCAGGTCGGCCCATGCCGCGGCGAGCGGTTCCGCGCCGGCCGGATCGTGCAGCAGCGCGCCCACGTCGTTCATGAAGTCGTAACCGGTCGTCCCGTCGACGGGCCAGTCGTCGCGCAGCGCCTCGCCGCGGGCGAGAATCTTTTCGACCACCAGATACGGCACGCCTTCGCGCAACTCGGTCAACCGCTGGCGCAGACGCTGGCAATATTCGCGCGGCTCCGCGAGCCCGTCGACGTGATCGATGCGCAGGCCGTCGATCGTTCTTTCCGCATACAGCCGGAACATCAGCGCGTGTACCGCTTCGAACACGTCAGGCCGTTCGACGCGCACGCCAGCAAGCGCACCGATGTCGAAGAAGCGCCGCCAGTTCACCTCGTCAGACGCGGTGCGCCACCACGCGAGGCGAAAATGCTGGCGCTCGAGCAGCCGGTGCAGACGGTCGTGCGTATCAGGTGCATCTGGCGAATATGCAGCGAGCACGACATCGAACGCACTCGCGCCGTTCTGCGCGGCGAACTCACGCAGCGTATCGCGTGCGGCGGCGGCACGCGGATGATCGGCGGGTTGCGTCGTCAGGCTTGAGAACGGTGCGGCGAGCGCGTTCAGGTCCGCGCGGTCCGCGGCCTGCAGGATCGTCGCGTAATCGACCGGGCACACCGGGCATACGTGCTCGCCATACACGATCTCGAAGCGTCCGCTATCTGCCGCGAAGCGCAGTGCAATCCGGCCGGCGTTCAACTCGTCGCCGTACGGCGCACCGAGAAACGGCACCAGCACCTTGCCGCGCAGCGCCGGGTCTGGCGAATGCCAGTCCACGTCGAAATGCCGCGCGTACGCGCTGTGCCGCCCCCATTCGAGGATATCGAGCCACCACGCGTTATGTGCGCCGCCGACGCCCATATGGTTCGGCACCACGTCGACGACGAGTCCCATCCCGCGCGCATGCAGTGCGTCCGCAAGCCGCTTGAGCGCCGCCTCGCCGCCTCGCCGCCGCACTCGACGCTGACCGTCGCGTAGTCGACGGTGTCGTAGCCGTGCATCGAGCCGGGTTGCGCAGTCGTGACGGGCGACGCGTACAGATGGCTCACGCCGAGCGCGGCGAAATAGTCGAACTGCGCAAGCGCATCATCGAACGTGAAGTTCCGATGGAACTGCAATCTGTACGTGGAGCGGGGGCCGTTCATGGCGTGTCGGTGGAAGAAGCGCCGCGCGCGCGGTCGACCGCCAGCAACCGGTCGCGGAACGCCGGGTCCTCGAACAGCGCATCGACTGGAAGTGCGAGACGGCGGCGCCAGTTCGGATGCTCGTCGATCGAGCCCGGCAGGTTCGGCTGGTCGGCGAGCGCGAGCAGGTCCTCGAGCGGATACGCGACGAGTGGCGCGGGCGTCGCGGCGACGAACGCGAGCGCTTCGTCGACCGGCGCCTCGTGCTGTGGCGGCGGGGGCACATCTCGCGCGGCGACACCGGCGTGCTGGAACGCGGCCCACAACGTGTCGCGCTGCGCCGCGCGCTCGGCGAGCGCAAGCTGCACCGGGTCGCGGCCATCGGCGCGCGGCAGCGTCTGGCCGATCCGGTTGCGCCATTCGATATCTTCGCCGCGCCACCAGCCGGTGACGGTCGGCAGATCGTGCGTGGTGGTCGTCGCGAGCGCGTTTGCATCCCAGTCGCGCGGCGCCTTGAAACCGTAACCGTATTCGCCGTTCTCGAACCACAGCACGCGGATGCCGGCGAGCCCGTGCTCGGTCAGCCGTTCGCGAAAACCCGACGGCACCGTGCCGAGGTCTTCACCGATCACGATCGCGCGATGCCGCCACGATTCGAGCGCGATCAGCCGCAGCAGATCGTCGAGTGGGTAACGCAGATACGCGCCGTCCTTCGCTTGTGCACCTTCAGGCACGAGCCACAGACGCCGCAGCCCGAGAATGTGATCGATGCGGATGCCGCCGGCGTGCGCGAACGCGGCGCGCAGCATGTCGATGAACGCGGCGAAGCCCTGGTTGCGCATCGCGCGCGGCGAGAACGTCGTGAGTCCCCACGCCTGGCCCGCCTGATTGAACAGGTCCGGCGGCGCGCCCACCGATACCCCTTGCAGCATCTCGTCGCAATACGACCATGCATGGCTGCCGCCGCTGTCGCAGCCCACCGCGAGATCCGCGATCAGGCCAATCGACATGCCGGCGTCGCGCGCCGCGTGCTGCGCATGCGACAGGCCCTTCGCCGCGAGCCATTGCAGGAACAGATGGAACGTGATCTCGTCGCGATGCGAGTCGGCGAACGCATCCACCTCGGCGCTGCGAGGATCGCGTAACGCATCGGACCAGTTACGCCAATGACCTTCGCCATGCTGCGCGATTTGCTCCGCGTGCAGCGCCTCGAAACGCGCGTGGTCTTCGAGCGCACGGCCGCCGCGTTCGCAGAAACCGTGAAATTCGAGCGCGCGCGGCGTCTGCTGCGCGATGTCATGTGTACGAAACCGCTCGAACAGTACGCGCAGCACCGCGAGCTTCATCGGCACCGCGTGCGGCCAGTCGATCAGCGGCAGTTGCTCCAGTTGCTGCCACGTATCGGCGACGCCGGCCGTGTCGATCGCCGCGCGGGCCGCGTCGCTGCCGAACACGGCGGCCGGATCGATGTGCGCGATGTTCAGCCACAACCGCGACGACGGCGAATACGGGCTGAACGTGTTCGGCGCCGCACTGAACATCGCGTGCGTCGGACTCACGGCGAGCGCGTGCGCACCGTGCTTCGCGCTGTCGATGGCGAGTGCCGCGAGCGCCGAATAGTCGCCGATGCCGCCGTCCCCAGTACGCCGCAGCCCATACAACTGCGCACCGATGCCCCACAGCGGCGGCGGTTGCGTACCGGTGCCGTGCAGCGTTTGCCACGCATCCGCGACCGTGTAGCAGCGCGGCGGCGCGACCGCGAGCGTCACGCGCTGCTCGTTGATCACGAGCGTGTGATAGCCCGCTTCGCCGATCGGCGACAGCAATGCGGGTTCGCCCTTCGGCGCGGTGAAGCGACCGTCGATCAGCGCGCCGCTCTCCAGCTCGATCCGGTAGCGGCTGCCCGATCGGATCGATGACGCGGGCAGCGCGATCGCGCGTTCGTATTCGGCGGTTATCAGCGGCGGCAGGCGACGGCCGGACAACTCGCCGTCGATCGCCGCGGCGCTCTGGCGGATCTGCGTCGCGTTGCCGCACGGCAACCCCATGCGTTCGAGCAGCACGGCGAGCGTCGCGTCGGGCACGCGCTGCGTCGCGCCATGCGCGTCGAACCATTCGACCTCGAAGCCGGCGCGCGAAGCGAGGCTGTCGATCGTATCGCTGGAGCGTCGCGTCGAGTTCATGTGCGCTGCCCCGGATGCGTGACGATGCGGGCGTCGTGATGCAGCGCGTAATCGCTGACGTCGCCAGTCAGCCACGCGATGCACGCATACGCGGGCAACTCGTGCGCGTCGGCGCGATCGCGTGCGCGCGGCGGCGTTTCGAACACGATCTTGCCGTCGGGCACGACGGGCAACGGCACCGCGTCGCGCGAGAGATTCAGCGCGATCGACAGCGTCTGCCCATCGCCGAGCCGCCAGCGCGCGACGAGCGCGTCCGCGTCTTCTCCAGTGGTCGTGGCGAGCACGCTTGCGCCGAGTGCCTTCGCGTGCGCGAGCCGCGGCGCGATCAGCTTCGCGCGCACGGTCAGCGCCGACTGGTAGAAGTGGAGCCATTCGCGGCGGTCGGCTTCGTCGGGCGCTTTGGAAGCGTCAGACGGAGGCGACGACGCCGCAAACGTCCGTGGATCGTTCGGATCGGGAATCTGCGCGCGCCGGCTTTCATCACTGAACGCGGAGAAGCGCGCGAATTCGCGGCGCCGTCCTTCGCGCACCGCGTCGGCGAGATCGCCGGTGTAGTCGGTGAAGAACAGGAACGGCTGCTGGGAGCCGTGCTCTTCGTCCATGAACAGCAGCGGAATCTGTGGCGACAGCAGCAGCAACGCGGTCGCCGCGCGCAGCGCGTCATCCGGGCAAAGCGTCCGCAACCGCTCGCCGAGCGCACGGTTGCCGATCTGATCGTGGTTCTGCAGAAACATCACGAACGACGTCGGCGGCAACTGCGCGCTCGCTTCGCCGCGCGGCTCGCCGTCGTGAATCGGCGACGCTTCGCCCTGATACGCAAACCCTTCACCGAGCACCCGCGCGAGCTTCTGGATCGGCTGCTCCGCGAACGCGCGATAGTAGCCCTCGTGTTCGCCGGTCAGCAGCACGTGCAGCGTGTTGTGCGCATCGTCGTTCCACTGCGCGTCGAAGTGCTCGTCGAGCAGGCTTGCGGTGTTGCGCTCATTCTCGAGCACCAGATACACGTGCCGGCCGTGCTGCATCTTCGCGCGGATCGTGTCGGCCAGTTCGCGCAGCCAGCCGTCGTTCGCGATTGCATGCACGGCGTCGATGCGCAGCCCGTCGAAACGATATTCGTCGAGCCAGTAGATCGCGTTGTCGATGAAGAATTCACGCACTTCGGTGCGCTCGAAATCGATCGCGGGTCCCCACGGCGTGTGCGAGCCTTCGCGGAAGAACGCCTTCGCGTATTGATGCAGATAGTTGCCGTCCGGTCCGAAGTGGTTGTACACGACGTCGAGCAGCACCGCGAGTCCGAGGCCGTGCGCGGTGTCGATCAGCGCCTTGAGATCGTCGGGACGGCCGTAGGCGGAGTCGGGCGCGTACGGCAGCACGCCGTCGTAGCCCCAGTTGCGCGCGCCGGGAAAATCGTTGAGCGGCATCAGCTCGATTGCGGTGACGCCGAGCGCGGCCAGCGCAGGCAACCGCTTCGCGACGCCGTCATACCCGCCGAGCGCGCCCACGTGTACCTCGTAGAGCACCGTTTCCTCCCACGGCCGACCGTGCCAGCGCGTGTGCTGCCACGTGTACGCGCGCGGATCGATCACTTCGCTCGGGCCGTGCACGTCCTGAGGTTGAAAACGCGACGCGGGATCGGGCACGGTGAGTCCGCTGTCCAGCCGGAATCGATACAACGTCCCGACGCCGCACGGCACTTCGGCTTCGAACCAGCCACCGCCCGTCGACGTCATGTCGAGCGCATCCGCCTGCCCGCCGCTTTCGATCCGCACCTGCACCGCATCGCACGACGGCGCCCAGAAGCGGAAGCGCGTGCGCGGCTTCGCACACGACGCGCCGATCAGCTGCGCGCCGAACGGCAGGCAATGCGCATGATGATGCGCATGCGGATCGATCGGATGTTCGGACATGATTCATCACCATTCGGTTGGGTGCATTGCACGTCACTCATGTACGTCACTCGTGCGCCGCGCCGTCGTCCAGGTCTTCGTCGGGGCCCGCATCGACAGCGCCGGGACCGCGCTCGGGTCTGGCTTCCGGCGGCCCCATATCGTCCATCGCGAGCGGCGACGGCGAGCTCAGCACCCGCTCGTGCGCGCGCCAGCCCGCGTGCCAGTCGGCTGCACCGGACGGCTGCGCCGCCAGCAGCACGAAACCGTGCGCGGCCACTTCCACCTGGGCGCCAGCAAGCGCATACGGTGCCTCATCGGGCTGTGCCGTATCGAGCAGCACGTGCCATTCCAGCTGCTGCGATTGCGGTGGTGGCGTGAACGTTAGCGCCCCGCCCGACGCGTTCAGCATCATCAACAATACTTCGGTTTCGCCATCCGGGCCCGGACCCGCGCGCCGCAGCGTCAGTGCGCGGCCTTCGGAGTCCTGCCATGCATCGGTGGACAGCGGTTCGCCGCGTTCGTCGAACCAGCCGACGTCGGGTACACCGGGCAGCGCCTCGCGATCGCCGAACAGAAAGCGCGTTTCGCGCAGCAGCGGATGCCGCCTGCGCAGCGCGATCAACTGCGCGACGAACGCGGTCATCCTGCGGCCGTCTTCACTCGCCGCGCGTACCCAGTCGATCCACGAAATCTCGTTGTCCTGGCAATACGCGTTGTTGTTGCCGCGCTGCGTGCGGCCGCCTTCGTCGCCGGCAAGCAGCATCGGCGTGCCGAGCGCGACGAACAGCGTCGCGAGCAGCGAACGCGCGACCCGTTCGCGCGTCGCGAGGATCGCGGGGTCGTCGGTCGGTCCTTCGACGCCCCAGTTCGAACTGCAGTTTTCGTTGTGGCCGTCGTTGTTGTTCTCGCCGTTGATCTCGTTGTGCTTCTGCTCGTACGCGACGAGATCGGCGAGCGTGTAGCCGTCGTGCGACGCGACGAAGTTCACCGACGCCCACGGCCGCCGATGCCGCCGGTTGAACAGATCGGCCGAGCCGGTGAGGCGTGCGGCGAGATCCGGCCGAAGACCCGCGTCGCCGCGCCAGAAGCGGCGCACCGTGTCGCGGAAGCGGTCGTTCCATTCGCCGAAACCCGGCGGATGATTGCCGAGCTGATAGCCACCCGGCCCAATGTCCCACGGCTCGGAGATCAGCTTGCGCTGCGAGAGCACCGGGTCCTGGCGCAACGCGTCGAAGAAACCGGAGCCCGGATCGAAGCCGCCTTGCTCGCGGCCGAGCGTCACGCCGAGATCGAAACGGAAACCATCGATGTTGAACGCCGTCGACCAGTAGCGCAGCGAATCGGTGACCATCTGCAGCACGCGCGGATGCGTGAGGTTCAGCGTGTTGCCGCAGCCGGTGTCGTTGATGTGATGACGCTCGTCGCCGGGAATCAGCCGGTAGTAGCTTGCGTTGTCGAGGCCGCGCCACGACACGGTCGGCCCCATCTCGTTGCCTTCGCAGGTGTGGTTGTACACGACGTCGAGAATCACTTCGATGCCCGCCGCGTGCAGCTGGCGTACCGCGATGCGCATTTCGTCGAGCCGGTGCGCGGACAGGTACGACGGATCGGGCGCGAAGAACGCGGCGGTGTTGTAGCCCCAGTAGTTGCGCAGATCGCGCTCGACGAGAAAGCGGTCGTTCAGGAACGCATGCACCGGCAGCAGTTCGACGGCGGTCACGCCGAGCGTACACAGATGGTCGATGAATTCCGGCGAAGCGAGCGCCGAAAACGTGCCGCGTTCGTGCGCACGCAGGTCGCGCCGCAGCATCGACGCGCCGCGTACGTGCGTCTCGTAGATCACCGTCTCGCCCCACGGCACGTTTGGCCGCGAGTCGTGGGACCAGTCGAACGCTTCGTCGACGACGACGCATTTCGGCATCGCCGGCGCGGAGTCGCGCCGGTCGATCGACAGGTCGACGCGGTTCGAATGCACGCGATAACTGAACAGCGCATCGGACCAGCGGAATTGCCCGACCAGTTTGCGCGCGTACGGATCGAGCAGCAGCTTGTGCGGATTGAAGCGATGACCGTGCTGCGGCTGATACGGCCCATGCGCGCGAAAGCCGTAGACGGTGCCCGGATGCGCGTACGGCAGGTAGCCGTGCCAGATTTCGTCGGTACATTCAGGCAGTGGCAGACGCGCGAGTTCCTTGCGGCCGGTCGGATCGAACAGGCACAGTTCGATCTTCTGTGCGTTTGCCGAAAACACTGCGAAGTTCACGCCGAGTCCGTCCCAGCTTGCACCGAGCGGATAGGGCGAGCCCGGCGCGAGACGGTCGGGCAGTACGTGCGACATGAATCCCGTTCCTGTTTTTCTCATGGGTGCGATGTCCGCCCTGTCGTGTTGCACGCGCCTTGCGGTGCGCGTTGTTTCGCCGTCATGCGGCTGAACCTGCCGCGTTCTTCATTGAGCCAGCCCGCGAGCCAGCTGCATCAATCCGCGCGCAGCACGATCGTCGCGAGCGGCGGCAGGATCAGTGCAGCGGACTGCGGCTTGCCGTGGCTCGCGATGTCGTCGGTATGGATCAACCCGCTGTTGCCGACATTCGATCCGCCATAGAGACTTGCGTCCGTGTTCAGCACTTCGACCCAGCGCCCCGCGCGCGGCATGCCGAGCCGGTAGCCGTGGCGTGGCACCGGCGTGAAGTTGCAGACCGCGACCACTTCGCGGCCCTGGCCGTCGAGACGCCGGTACGCGAACACGCTGTTGTCGGCGTCGTCGCCGATCAGCCATTCGAAGCCGCCCGGCTCGCTGTCGAGTGCGTGGAGCGCCGGCTCTTCCGCATACAGCCGGTTCAGGTCGCGCACCAGGTGCTGCACGCCGTGATGCAGCGGATCGTCGAGCAGATGCCAGTGCGGCGAGCCGTCGTGATCGAATTCCGCCATCTGACCGAATTCGCCGCCCATGAACAGCAGCTTCTTGCCGGGGTGCGTCCACATGAAGCCGAAGTACGCGCGCAGATTCGCGAAGCGTTGCCAGCGGTCGCCGGGCATCTTGCCGAGCAGCGACCCCTTGCCATGCACGACCTCGTCGTGCGACAGCGGCAGCACGAAGCGCTCGGAGTACGCATAGACCATCCCGAACGTCATGGTGTGATGGTGGTAGCGGCGATGGATCGGGTCTTCGTGCATGTAGTGCAGCGTGTCGTGCATCCAGCCCATGTTCCACTTGAAGTGGAAGCCGAGCCCGCCGTCCTCGATGCGCGCGGTGACGCCGGGCCACGCAGTCGATTCCTCCGCGATCATCAGCGCGCCGCGCGCGTTTGGCACATACGCGACCTCGTGATTCAGGCGTTTCAGGAATGCGATCGATTCGAGATTTTCGCGACCGCCGTAGATATTCGGCACCCACTCGCCGGCCGCGCGCGAATAGTCGCGGTACAGCATCGACGCAACCGCGTCGACGCGTAGCCCGTCGACGTGATAGCGCATCAGCCACGCGAGCGCCGACGCGATCAGGAACGCGCCGACCTCGTTGCGGCCGAGGTTGTAGATCATCGTGTTCCAGTCCTGGTGATAGCCTTCGCGCGGGTCCGCATGCTCGTAGAGCGGCGTGCCGTCGAATTCGATCAGCCCGTGCGCGTCGTTCGGAAAATGCGCGGGCACCCAGTCGAGAATCACACCGAGCCCCACCGCGTGCGCGCGGTCGACGAACGCGGCGAACTGCTGTGGCGCGCCGAAACGCGCGGACGGCGCGAACTGCGCGAGCGGCTGATAGCCCCACGAGCCGCCGAACGGATGCTCGGCGATCGGCAGAAATTCGACGTGCGTGAAGCCCATTTCCTTCGCGTACGGAATCAGCCGCTCGGCGAGTTCGTCCCAGTTCAGATTGCGGCGACCTTCCTCGTCGACGCGCAGCCACGATTCGGGGTGGACCTCGTAGATCGAGAGCGGCTGGCGTTCGGTGTGCCGGTCGTCGCGCGAACCCATCCATTCGGCGTCGCTCCACGCGAAGCGCTCGATTGCGTCGACGTCCGCGACGACCGATGCGGTCGCGGGTGGCCGCTCGGTCTGCATCGCGCACGGGTCTGCCTTTAGCGGCAGCGTGTGGCCGTCGTGCGCGACGATCTCGTACTTGTAGCGTGTGCCTGCTGTGAGGCGCGGCACGAACAGTTCCCATACGCCGGCGTCGTGGCGGATGCGCATCGGATGCCGCCGGCCGTCCCACGCATTGAAGTCGCCGACCACCGACACGCGCCGCGCGTTCGGTGCCCATACCGCGAAGCGCACGCCAGCCACACCCTCGACAGTCGTCGGCCGCGAGCCGAGGCATTCGAGCACCGCGTATGGATCGCCATGCGCGACGCGAGACAGCGGCTCGTCGGGCAGCACCGGCGGAAACGCGTAGGCGTCTTCGACTTCCTGCGGGGTGCCGTGCCAGTCGATCTGCAGCCGGTATGGCACGTCGTCGGCGATCGGGCCCGCGAACAGGCCGGCGGGATGAATCAGTGGCAGGTCGCCGAGCGGCTTGCCGTCCGCGCGAGCGACGACCGCGACGTGCGCCGCATTCGGCAGCATCACACGCACGACCGGGCCAGCGTCCGTACGATGCGGCCCGAGCAGCGAGAACGGATCGGGATGACGCGCCTCGACGAGCGCGTCGATCTCGAGCGGATGCAAACCGGTGGTGGCAGCAGAGAGATCCGCGCGCTCAGTCATGGTCGTTCTCCACGCCAGCCACATCGGAAGACGCGGGCGGCGTGCCTGTATCGCCGAGCAGCCGGCTCGTGAGCGCAGCGAGACCGCGCACCGGCAGGCCGATCCACGTCGGCCGGTTGGCCGCTTCATAGCGGATTTCATACGCGGCCTTCTCGATCAGGAACAGATCGAGCAGCGGCTGTTCGCTGGTCGCGGCAACGAGTGGCTGCGGCGCGGCCACGGTCGCGCTGCGGTACTGGCCGAGAAAGCGTTCGGCCGCACCGGCGCGGAAGCGCTCGAACAGCGCGCGCTTGCGATCGGCGGTCTGCTGCGGTGCGTTCTCCGTGGTGGACTGTGCGGCCGCGCTTGCATAAGACAACGAGCGCAGCAGCCCCGCGACGTCGCGCAATGGACTCGACTTCAACCGCCGTTCTTCGAGCGGCCGCGCGGGCTCGCCTTCGAAGTCGATCAGGAACGCGTCGCCCTGCGCGACGAGCACCTGGCCCAGATGGAAGTCCCCATGAATGCGGGTACGCAGCGCAACTGCATCGGGCGCGACCAGGTGCGCGACGGTATCGGTCAGTCGCGCGCGCCGGTCGAGCAGACTGCGCGCGAGATCGAGCGTGTCGCCGGTGAGTTGATCGAGTTGCCGTGCAAGCACGTCGAGCGCGGCGGCGAGCATCGTCTGCGTGCCGTCGATCCATGCGCGGATCTGCTTCGCGTCCGCAGGTTCGGGCGCGAACGCGGGGTCGTCGGACGGCGATGCGAGCGCGACGTGCAGTTCGCCGAGCCGTTTGCCGATCACGCCCGCGAGCGTCGCATAGCCTTCGATCGCTTCTTCTTCATTTGCGCGCGCGCGTTCGCGTTCGTCATCGGTCGATTCGACTGCAAGCGCGAGTTCGTCGATCGAGCGGCGCAGATTGTCGAGTGCCCAGTTCCACGCGTCGCCCTGATTGTCGATGAAGCCCTGCAGAATCGCGAGCGTGTGCGGTATGCCTGCCGGATCGACGCGCACCACTTCGCCATACAGCGGCGCGGTGTTCGCGTAGCCGAGCTGGGTCAGATAGCGGCTCATTTCCGCTTCCGGATGGATGCCGTCGAGCAGACGCCGCACGAGCTTCAGCACCGCGACGTCGGCGATCACGAGCGAGCTGTTGCTCTGCTCGGCCGCGAGCCAGCGGATCTCCGGGCGTTCACCAAGGTCGAGTTCGTCGAAGCGGCCGGTCGGCACGAAATGGATCTCGCTCTTCTGCACGGTCGGCACCACCGCGCGTTCGCGCAGCTTGCGCAGCACGCCGTGCGCGAACAGCGGCAGCGAGAATGCATCCGTCAGATGGCCGACGGTGCGGTTGCGGCGCACGCGCGCGAGCGCGAGCTGCATGAACAGCGGCGTGGTCGTGTCGGCGCCCCAGGTGATCGCGATCGGCACGACGTAGCGCTCGGTGTGATCGCCGGCGTCGGCTTCGATCTCGGTGAACGCGAAGCCGCCGTTCGGGATCGTTGTCAGCGCGGCGAGGCGCACCGCGTTGAGCTTCTGGTCCTTCGACGCGAACCAGCGACGTCGTTTCAACCACGACGGCAGCACCTCGGATTCGAGCAGCCGGACGTTTTCCGGCGTCGGTCCGACCTGGCCTTCGCGGATCACGATCGTGACGAACTCGGGCAACGGCTCGGACACCGGCTGGCTCCATGTGGGCCGCGCACCGCCTTCGCAGAGCAGGAACCACAGGAAGCCATACGGCGGGAAGGTCAGCAGATAGGTGAGCTGGCCGATCGGTGGGAACACGGAATCGGCGGTCATCTCGATCGGCACCGCGCCGGCGAATTCGGACAGATCGAGTTCGACGGCCTGCGGTGCACGCGACAGATTCGCGACGCAAAGAATCGGCGCTTCGCCAGGCATTTCGCGCAGGTACGCGAGAATCTTGCGATTGTCCGGCCGCAGGAAGCGGATGCTGCCGCGTCCGAATGCGTGCTTCGCGCGGCGGGTCGCGAGCATGCGACGGGTCCAGTTCAGCAGCGAATGCGGATCGCGGCTCTGCGCTTCGACGTTCACCGCATCGAAGCCATATAGCGAACCCATCACCGGCGGCAGCACGAGTTGTTCTGGATCGGCACGAGAGAAACCCCCGTTGCGGTCCGACGACCATTGCATCGGCGTGCGCACGCCGTCGCGGTCACCGAGGTGGATGTTGTCGCCCATACCGAGTTCGTCGCCGTAGTAGATCACCGGCGTGCCGGGCATCGACAGCAGCAGCGAATTGATCAGCTCGATACGGCGACGGTCGCGTTCCATCAGCGGCGCGAGACGACGGCGGATGCCGAGATTCAGCCGCGCGCGACGGTCGCTTGCATAGGTGTTCCACAGATAGTCGCGCTCGGAATCGGTGACCATCTCGAGCGTCAGTTCGTCGTGGTTGCGCAGGAAGATCGCCCATTGGCAAGTCGGCAGCAGGTCCGGCGTCTGCTTCATGATGTCGATGATCGGAAAGCGGTCCTCGCTCGCGATCGCCATGTAGATCCGCGGCATCAGCGGGAAGTGGAACGCCATGTGGCATTCGTCTTCGTTGCCGAAGTATTCCTGCACGTCTTCCGGCCACTGGTTCGCTTCGGCGAGCAGCATCCGGTTCGGATACTCGGCGTCGATCGTCGCGCGGATTTTCTTCAGCACCGCGTGCGTCTCCGGCAGGTTCTCGTTGTTCGTCCCTTCACGCTCGACGAGGTAGGGCACCGCGTCGAGTCGCAGCCCGTCGATACCCATGTCGAGCCAGAAGCGCATCACCTGCAGCACTTCGCGCAGCACCGACGGGTTGTCGAAGTTCAAGTCCGGCTGGTGCGAATAGAAGCGGTGCCAGTAGTACGCGCCCGCGACCGGGTCGTGGGTCCAGTTCGACGGCTCGGTGTCGATGAAGATGATGCGCGTCTCCAGGTACTTCTTGTCCGTGTCGGACCACACGTAGTAATTGCGGTGATTCGAACCGGGCTTCGCGCGGCGCGCGCGCTGGAACCACGGGTGCTGATCCGACGTGTGATTGATCACAAGCTCGGTGATCACGCGGATGCCACGCGCGTGCGCTTCCTGGATGAAGTGACGCACGTCGGCGAGCTGGCCGTAGTCCGAATGCACGCCGCGATAATCGGCGATGTCGTAGCCGTCGTCGCGGCGCGGCGACGGATAGAACGGCAGCAGCCAGACCACGTTGACGCCGAGTTCCGCGATGTAGTCGAGCTTCGCAAGCAGACCGGGGAAATCGCCGACACCGTCGTTGTTCGCGTCGAAGAACGACTTCACGTGCACCTGATAGATGATCGCGTCCTTGTACCAGAGCGGGTCGTCGCCGAGCAGCGATGGTTTGCCGCGGCGGCCGGTGCGGGGTTTCGTGCCATCTGCGTGTGCGTGCTGCGACGACGTCGATGCGTGCGTCTCGCGTTCGTCGACGTCGTCGGCTCGCGCTTCGTTCGCATCATGGGTTTCGTGTGCCTCGTGTGCCATTTACTCACCCTCGTTCGGATGGTCGAAGGGCGCCGCATCGGCGCGCGCGTCGTCGTCTTCGGTGGTCGGTTCGCTGCGCGGCAGGCCGCCGACCGGCGCGATGCGCCAGATCGAAAACGGCCGCGTGCCGGGATCGAGCCGCACGTGCTGCCAGCGGCCGTGCCACTCGAAGCGCGCGCCGCTCATTTCGTCGGTGACTTCGAGCGCACCGTGATCGTGTAGATGCCAGCGGTCGAACGTGGCCTGCGACAACTCGACGTCCGCGCCCTGTTCGTTGAACGGATCGAGATTGATCGCGACGACGATCACGTTGTCCCGCGCGTCGGTGGCCTTCTCGAAAAACAGGATGTGGTCGTTGTGCGCGGGCAGGAACGTCACGCCGAGATGCGAATGCAGCGCGGGATTCGCGCGGCGAATGCGGTTCAGCGCCGCGATCTCCGCGACGATGTTGCCGGGCCGGTTCCAGTCCCACGCGCGCAGCTGATACTTCTCGGAGTCGAGATATTCCTCGCTGTTCGGCAACGCGCTCGCTTCGCACAGTTCGAAGCCGCTATACACGCCCCACAGTCCCGACAGCGTCGACGCGAGCGCCGCGCGGATCAGGAAACCCGCACGTCCCGACGACTGCAGATGACGCGGGTTGATGTCCGGCGTATTGACGAAGAAGTTCGGCCGGAAGAACTCGCGCACCGGCGTCTGCGTGAGTTCGGTCAGATAATCGGTGAAATCGCGCTTCGATTCGCGCCACGTGAAGTACGTGTACGACTGCGAGTAGCCGAGCTTCGCGAGCCGGTACATCAAGCGCGGTCGCGTGAACGCTTCGGACAGAAAGATCGTGTCCGGATGACGCGCGCGGATGTCGGCGATCATCCATTCCCAGAACGGCAGCGGCTTCGTGTGCGGATTGTCGACCCGGAAAATGTGCACACCCGCGTCGATCCAGAACAGGATCACGTCGCGCAGCGCGAGCCACAACGCGGGCTTCGCGTCGTGCGCATAGAAGTCGGGATTGACGATGTCCTGATACTTCTTCGGCGGATTCTCCGCGTAGCGCAGCGTGCCGTCGGGGCGCCACGCGAACCACGTCGGATGTTCCTTCAGCCACGGATGATCGGGCGAGCACTGGATCGCGAAGTCGAGCGCGATCTCGAGACCGTGTTCGTGCGCGGCGGCGAGCATCGCGCGGAAATCGTCGAGCGTGCCGAGCTGCGGATGCACGGCCGTATGGCCACCCTCGACACCGCCGATCGCATACGGACTGCCGACTTCGCCCGGCTGCGCATTCAGTGCGTTGTTGCGGCCCTTGCGGTTCGCGACGCCGATCGGATGGATCGGCGGGAAGTACAGCACGTCGAAACCCATGTCGCGGATCCGCGGCAGTTTCGCGATCACGTCGTCGAACGAGCCGTGACGGCTTTCATCGTCGCTCATCGAGCGCGGGAAGATCTCGTACCAGCTTGCGAACCGTGCGGCCGCGCGTTCGGCGTCGATCTTGTAGATGGCCGGGTCGCGCGACAGGAACGGGCGGTGTCGCGCGGCCGCGACCGCATGCGCAGTGGACGGCGCGAGCACGAGGTCGAGCCGCGTCGCGGCGTCGGCCTTCGCGAAGCGCTTCACGATGTCCGCGAGCGGCGCGGCATGCGAGCCTTCGACGGTCTCGACTTCGGCGAGGATCAGTGCGAACAGATGGCTCGCTTCGTCGAGTTCGAGTTCGACCGTCTGGCCGGCGTTGAGCTTCTTCTGCAGGTGATCGACGAGCGACGCGAAGTCGTCGCGCCACGCGATCACGGTGAACTCGTGCCGCCCGAGGCGTTCGAGCGGAATGCTGGCCTGCCACAGGTCGGTGCCCGCGGGCTGCACGGGGACCATCGGTGTTTCGTGCCACGCGGTTTCATCGGCGGCGCGCCAGATCACCGCGGCCGCGATCTTGTCGTGACCTTCGGCGAAGATCGCGGCACGGACGTCGACCCGCGCGCCGACGATCCGCTTCACCGGGAAGCGTCCGCCGTCCACCGCGGGCGACACGTCCTCGATCGCGACACGCGGCGCCGCGACTGCGTCGACCACGGTCTTGCGGCCGCTCTCCTTGCCGTGCCCCGTGTCGACGGGTGGCGCGAGCTGCACGACCGGCTCGGCCACCGCTCCGAACAGCCTGCATGCGCCGGGTGCGAGTGTGAACGCGGGCAGCGCGCGGGGCACGTCGCGAGAGGAAGCATCGAGTGCCGTAAAGCGCGTGAAGTTGCCCGGCACGCCGTCGAGGAAACGCGCGGGATCGACGCGCACAGGCGCATGCAGATCGGGATTGACGACGATCAGCACCGCTTCATCCGAGGTGCGCAGGTCGCGCGCCACGCCGCGCAGCAGCGCCGCGACCGGTGCGCCCGGGGCGCTCAGCGCGCGCAGTTCGCCGATCGTGTTGAGCGCCCAGGTGTCGCGTTGCACGGCATTGGCCGCGGCGATCGCGTCGGACAGATCGAAGCGCGCTTGCGCGGCCAATTGCGCGGCATGGTTTGCGGAAGCGGTCGCGGTCAGCGAGACCGGTTCGGCGGCGCCGTATTCGAAACCCATCGGCATCAACCAGCCGGTGCCGGTCGATGTTGCGACCGCCAGCGCGCGGCGATACGCACGCTCGACGAGCGCGACGTCATGCGCACCGGCGAACTCGGCGGCGAGCCGCACGCCGTACGGGGCTTCGGGAAACGCCACCGGTGCGCCGATGCGCGCGAGCACCGCGTGTTCTTCCGTCATCCATGCAGCGCGGAAGTCCCACCAGCGCACCGACGAGAACACTGCGTCGAAGCCTGCGCCTTCGAGTGCGGCGAGGTCCGCGCGCGCGAGTCCCGGCGTCGCGGCGAGAAAGCGCACCGACGGATGCCGCGCTCGCACCGCCGCGCACAGCGACCGCCACGCGGCGGCCGGCACGCGATGCGGCGAGTCGAGGCGAAAGCCACCGAGACCCGCATCGGCGAGCGCAAACAGCGTGTGCGTCCACCAGTCGACGAGCGGTGCGGCGTCGCCTGCGAAATTGAGATAGGCAACGTGATCGTCGCGATGCGCATGGCGCGGGTCGAGCCGGGCCGTTTCGGATTCGAATGGATGGAACCAGTCGGGATGCGCGTCGAACAATGCACCGTCGGCGGCGACGCGATCGACTGCGAGATCGGCGAGCAGCGTCAGGCCGTGTTCGCGGGCTTGCGTGGCGAGTGTGCGTAGCGTGTCGGTGCTGCCGGCGCCGAGCGCGGGATGCAGCCGCGCGTGATCGCCGACGACGAGCGCATGGTCGGCCCGTCCCGGCTGGAACAGCCCGCCGATCAGCAGATGATCGAAGCCGAGTGCCGCCGCATGGGCGAACTGCGCGGGCCAGGCATCGAGCGGCCCGACAAGAGGAGCGTGGACAAAATAGATCCGCGGCGCATACGCGTGGGGAGCTTCCATCGGTCGTTTCCAGTTCGTCCTGCTGCGGCGTGGATGCACTCGAGTGCGATCACAGCCGCCCATTGGGCTACCTGAGCCGGATGATGCGCGGCGCGCGTCGAGCGCGAGCGCCTATGGTCAATGTAGTGCAAACAGCGTGACGCTGCGCTGCGCGTGTGCGTTCTGCCGCAATGTTTTATCGGGACGGTCGTGTGGGCGGGCGAGGGCGCGCCTCTCGCGCTGTCACGGCCGAGCCGTGAATGCAGTGCAGCAAGCGTTGTGCCAGCGAGGTGGTCGTCGTGGTGCAGGCCGAGGCTTGCCGTGGCTGTGACGGGTCGTGCGGGTCAGGGTGCGCCGCGTCGTTCGATGCGTGTCGCCGGTAAAACGCGCTACCCCGGCGCGCGTTTTACCGGAGCGTGCATGATATTGAAGAACGGCGGAAGCGCGTGATGTCAGCGCGCGTTCATGCGACGGTCATCGGGGCGTCATGACGAATGGGCGTCGTTTAGTCAGGGAGTGCATGCAGCGCCGCCGCGACCGATTATTGAGACACGTCGCGGGTGTCTTACGAGCCGAGCAAACCCGCCGCGATGTTCACGCACAGGCCAAGCACCGCGACGTTGAAGTAGAACGACAGCACCGACTGCGCGAGCGTCGCGCGGCGGATCTCGCGCGAACGCAGCACGACGTCCGACGTCTGCGACGCGACCGCGATCGTGAACGAGTAGTACATGAAGTCCCAGTAGTTCGGGTCGAGCTTGCTATCCGGAAATTGCAGCGCCGTTTCTTTGCCGGAGGCGAAGTAGATCCGCGCATAGTGCAGCGTGAAGATGGTCGGGATCAGGAACCACGCGCCCATCAGCGTGACGCCGGTCAGCAGCGAATGCAGCACGCTCGACGTGCCGCCGCCTTTCGCCGACGCGAGTTCCATCACGATCGCCACGAGACTCGCGATCGTCGCGATGCAGATCACGACGAGCACGACACCCGCGTTCTCGTCGTCGCGGATCGCGAACTCGCGCACCTGGTCGTGATGCGCGGCGGCCATGTGGAACCACATGAGGACGAGATACGCCCATACTGCGACGTCCCACGCGATCAGCACGCGCACGGTCGGCCGCAGCGACCACGGAACGAGCAGCGCCGCGACGATGCCGAGCGCGAGCCCGATCATCATGCGAGGCCGGTTGCGGAGCACTAGTGGGTAGAGAGTCATGGCATGTGGTAGAAAAGGCGGCCGAAAGTAGACGAACCCGCGGACGAATCCGCTGCGGCGATTCTACCCGCCGGTCCGGCGCGATTTGTCGAATCGTCGCGCGGAGGCTATAGTTTTCGCACGCCGCCTTGCGTACGGCTTTCGGTGGGATGCCGGAGGCTTGCGGTCGACCGGCCGGGCGGCGGTAAACAACACAGGCAGCACATGCAGCAACCAGGCGCACAAGACACCGCTTGAAGCGGTGCGTTAGACCAGGGTTTTGGGGCGGACTGCCGGCGCGGCGTCCGCGGCATCGAGCCGCGACTGCAGCGCTGGTCGACACAATACATATCATCTGGAGCCCCCATGACAGATGCAACTGAGAACGATGCGCACCACTCCGCGGTGACGCATTCCGCAGGCCGCAGGACGTGGATGCTCGGCGCATGCGCGTCGGCTGCCGCACTCGCTTTCGCGGCCGCCGGACGGCTCGGCATGCCCGCCGGTCTGTTCGGTATTTCGTCGGCGTTCGCTGACGCACCGTCAGGCGGCGGCCTCGATGCATTCGTCGCGTTGTCGCAGCGCCTCACCGGCCATCCGGCCTTCGACCCGGTGCTCGGCAAGCGCATCTACGACGCGCTGTCGAAAGCCGACAGCCAGTTCACCCAGAACGTCGCCGCCCTCAACACCTGGCTGCAGGGCCACGGCGGCGTGCCCTCCGATACCGTCACGCAGGCACTGCAGGCCGATCAGCCGGCGCTCGCGAAAACGGTCGGCTCGATCATGCGCGCGTGGTACCTCGGGCTCGTCGGCGATATGCCGCACGTGCAGGTCGTCGCCTACGAGCGCGCGCTGATGTTCGAGCCGGTGAAAGATGTCCTGACGATTCCCTCGTATTGCCGCGACGTGCCGTTCTACTGGACGCAGAAGCCCGCCAGTGTGTGACGGGCCGGCCGTGCCTACGCGCGCGTCTCGTCTTATGCCGTTCGTGCGAAAGCCGTGTAGCAAATAATCGAGCAAGCAGAAATAAGCCAGCAAGAGAGGGCAATAATGGCAAATTCGAATTCCGCCGATGTCGTCGTGGTCGGCTCGGGCGTGGCGGGCGGTCTCGTCGCGCATCAGATGGCGCTCGCGGGCGCATCGGTGATCCTGCTCGAAGCAGGGCCGCGCATTCCGCGCTGGCAGATCGTCGAGAACTTCCGCAACTCGCCCGCCAAAGGCGACTTCGCGACACCATATCCGTCGACGGCGTATGCGCCGCATCCCGAGTATTCGCCGGAGAACAACTACCTGATCCAGAAGGGCGAGTATCCGTACAACTCGCAATACGTGCGGCTCGTCGGCGGCACGACGTGGCACTGGGCCGCGGCGACGTGGCGTTTGCTGCCGTCCGACTTCCAGCTGAAGAAGCTGTACGGCGTGGGCCGCGACTGGCCGTATCCGTATGAAACGCTCGAGCCGTGGTACTACGCGGCCGAAGTGCAATTGGGCGTGTCCGGGCCTGATGCAGCGGTGGATCTCGGTTCGCCGCGCTCGAAGCCGTATCCGATGAACGGGCTGCCGCTGTCGTACATGGACCAGCGTTTCATGGACGTGCTGAACCCGCAGGGCTTCAAGGTCGTGCCCGAACCGGTCGCGCGCAACAGCCGGCCGTACGATGCGCGTCCGACCTGCTGCGGCAACAACAACTGCATGCCGATCTGTCCGATCGCCGCGATGTACAACGGCGTCGTGCATGCGGAGAAAGCGGAGCAGGCCGGCGCAAAACTGATTCCGCAGGCGGTCGTCTACAAGGTCGAGGCCGACAATAAAGGGCTCATTACCGCGGTCCACTACAAGGATCCGAACGGCAACAGCACGCGCGTGACCGGCAAGCTGTTCGTGCTCGCCGCGAACGGCATCGAAACGCCGAAGCTGATGCTGATGTCGACCTCCGACAAATTCCCGCACGGCATCGGCAACAGCTCCGACCAGGTCGGCCGCAATCTGATGGACCATCCGGGCACGGGGGTGACCTTCCTCGCGAACGAGCCGCTGTGGCCTGGACGCGGGCCGATGGAGATGACGTCGATCGTCAATTTCCGCGACGGCGCGTTCCGCTCCGACTACGCGGCGAAGAAGTTGCACCTGTCGAACGGCGTACCGACGATGAGCGTCACCGCCGCGCTGCTGAAGAACGGCGTGACGGGCAGCGAACTCGACCGGCAGATCCGCGACCGCGCCGCGCGCACGCTGAACATCAACAGCTTCCACGAGCATCTGGCCGAACCGCAGAACCGCATCGTGCCGTCGTCGGATCACAAGGACGCGCTCGGTATTCCGCAGCCCGAGATCTACTACTCGATCAACGACTACGTGAAGAAGAGCGCCGCGAACACGCACGAGCTGTACGCGCAGATCGCGGGGCTGTTCGGCGGCACCGAGGTGTCGTTCGACGATACGTTCGCGCCGAACAATCACATCATGGGCACGACGATCATGGGCGCCGACGCGGCCGATTCGGTCGTCGATACGGATTGCCGCACGCACGATCACTCGAACCTGTTCATCGCGAGCAGCAGCGTGATGCCGACCGCGGCTTCGGTGAACTGCACGCTGACGATCGGCGCGCTGGCGCTGAAGCTGGCCGACAAGCTGAAGCGCGAAATCTGACCGGACCGACGGAGAGCCATCATGACGAAATTCACGTCTCGCGCCCGGTCGGTGGGTCACGCCGCGGTACCTGCGCCCGCACAGGGCAAGCGCCGCATGCGTGTCGCAACGTTCGCGGCGATCTTCGCGCTGTTCGCGCTGTATCTCGCGTGGCATGCGTGGCACGACCCGCAGGCCCTGCATCCCGACGAGTCGCCGATCGGCCAGGCGCTCGCGCAGGATGCGTCGCCGGGTCAGCCGGTCGCGGCCGCAGGCCCCGACCTCGTGAAGCGCGGCGAGTATCTCGCGCGCGCAGGCGATTGCATCGCGTGCCATACCGCCGACAAGAGCCGCCCGTTTGCCGGCGGCCTGCCGATCAACACGCCGTTCGGCACGATCTATACGCCGAACATCACGCCGGATCCGGACACCGGTATAGGCCAGTGGAGCGACGCCGAATTCCTGCGCGCGATGCACGAAGGGATCGGCAAGAGCGGCGAGCGGCTGTATCCGGCGTTTCCGTATCCGGAGTACACGCGGGTCACCGATCAGGACGTGCTCGCGATCCGCGCGTATCTGAACACGATCGTGCCGGTGCACTACACGCCGCCGCGCAACAGTCTCAAGTTCCCGTTCAACCAGCGCTGGGCGATGGTGTTCTGGAATCTGTTCAACTTCGACGAAGGGCGCTTCGTGCCCGATCCGAAGCAGAGCGCCGAATGGAATCGCGGTGCGTATCTGGTCGAAGGGCTCGCGCACTGCGAGGAATGCCACACGCCGCGCAACTTCATGCAGGGGTTGAAATCGAGTGACCGTTTCTCCGGCGCGACGCAGGCGGGCTGGCACGCGTTCAACATCACGCCGGACAAGAACGCCGGGATCGGTAACTGGAGCGACGACGAACTGGCGAGCTATCTGTCGACCGGTGTCGCGACGGGTCGCGCGAACGCGGCGGGGCCGATGGCCGAAGTCGTCGCCGACAGCACGCAGTACCTGAGCAACGACGACCTGCACGCGATCGGGACGTATCTGCGCAGCGTGCCGCCGGTGAGCGGCGGCGTCACGCGGTCGCGCGACGACTGGGGCAAGCCCGCCGACGACGTCACCGCGCTGCGCGGCCAGACCGTCACGTCGGTGAACGGTGCGCAGCTATTCATCGCGAACTGCGCGACCTGCCATAACTGGACCGGGCAGGGCGTCGGCGCAAGCGCGCCGGGCGCGTACCCCTCGCTGATTCACAACAGCGTGGTGGGCGCCGGCGACGCGAGCAATCTCGCGATGGTGATCCTGCACGGCGTGAGCCGTACGACGAAGCAGGCCGACGTGCTGATGCCGTCGTTCGGCGACCAGCTCACTGACGATCAGGTCTCAGCGATCACCAACTACGTAACGAAGCAGTTCGGCAATCCGCAGTCGACCGTGACCGTCGATCAGATCGCGAAGCTGCGCGCGCAGCAACAATGACCGTGCCGACGGCGCGTTTCCGGTAGCGATTGCCGGGCGCGCCGTTTTCCATTGCGCATGTCGTTCGTGTGTCTCGCCGGCCACAGAAAAGCGAGGCAGCGCGCATACGCACAACGCGTAGCGGACTATGATGGGTGCCATGCAAGCCAGTTCCGCCATTCCCGTCGTCCAGCATCATCCCGTCAACACGGGCGGTCGCGACTTCGTCGTCGGCGATCTGCATGGTTGCGTGGATGCGCTGCGTTATCTGCTGCGCGAAATCGCCTTCGATCCCGCACGCGACCGGCTGTTCTCGGTCGGCGATCTGGTCGACCGCGGCACCCAGTCGGAAGAAGCGCTCGCGTTGCTCGACAAGCCGTGGTTCTACGCGGTGCTCGGCAATCACGAGGACGCGATGTGCGCAGTCGCTGAAGGGCGGTTGAAGCGTCAGTGGTGGTATGGGATCGGCGGTGCGTGGGCCGCGGTACTGCCTGACGAACGGCTGCAGCAGTACGCGCGCAGGCTGCGCACGTTGCCGCTCGTGAGGGTGATCGGCGACGGCAGCGCGCGCTACAACGTGCTGCATGCGGAGTTCTTCGGCTCCGATACGCAGCTCGATGCGGCCGACTTCTCCGACGACGAACGGCAGCAACTGTTATGGGGTCGTCAGCTCGCGATGGGCAACAGCGATCCGTACCGGCAGTCGGGGCTCTCGCTCACGTATTGCGGTCATACGCCGATGCGCGAACTGCAGCAGATCGGTGCGCAGGTTTTTATCGATACCGGCGCATTCGGGCCGGGCGGCAAACTGACGATCGTCGAGGCGCGCAAGGCGCATCGGTGGTCGGTGAGTGTTGCGGCTGCGCAGGCGGAGGGGGCGGGGGCGTTGGCATTGCCTTAATCGCACTGCAGGTACCCTGTTAAAGCATCACTCCAACCTTTAGTCGAATCGAAATCGGACCGAAGCCCGCCATCCTCCGTCGTCTGCCCTGACATAGCCGCCTGCATCGCGCCCAGTCCATGGTTAACCATATATGCAGGGTAGTACGCGGGGGCACCAAAGTCGTGCGCTGCGATACAGAGTTTCGCTTTCTCACCTGCACTTCTCATGATCGTTTTCAGGCGTTCCTCAAATATCTCCCGTTTGTCAGCAGGCATGCTTTGCATAGCGTTCATTCGTACAATCTTGACCACAGGCTGGTAGCCGTACTATCGGCGACACGCAGGGCGTCATATCTGCCAAACACGCCACCCAGTGCGATGTGACCTCGGAGTCATCCTCCTCCCACCCCTCCGTGTCTGAAAATGGCATCTAACTCGCCGGGGTGGCGGGCCATGTATTTTGGAAACAGGAGCGAACTGCCCGCAGCACTCAAATGGTGGTAATCGTCGTACCGATAGATCGGCAGGCCGTCGAAGTTGAGCGTACATGTTGCTGCCGTACATGGCACGTCGTAGGTGTGCATGATGTCGATCTGCGGAAACCTGGCCTGTAGCCGTGTCAGCATCGCCAGGGTCGGTGCATGTTGCTCGCGCGCAATGTTTGCGTCGAACTGACATGCCTGTCGGCGAACTGGAAGCAGAAGATCGTTATTAAAGTTGCAGTTGATCAGATTCATTGGAATCATCGGCACGTCGTCCATCAGCACAACGTGCTTGCCAGCGGCAGTCAGCTTGCCGATGGTATCTGCCAGTTCGTTTTCAAGCTGGTCCGGCCGGAAACCATGCCCGCTCGGGCCGGCATTCGGGTCCGTCGACAGGTTCTGATAGTTCTGCCATGCCGAAGCCATGAAAACTGTCTGAATATCGGGTTGCGACATCACATACGACATCACTGCCTTGTCGTGTGCGACGCAATGAAGATGGTCTTCGAGATAAGACATGTCCCCCGGCCTCGCTGGCTCGTTTTCGATTGGGGGGCACAGGGTAAATGCGACGTCGTGAATCGCCATCTGCTTTGCTTTGCCCAGCCGGTCGAAGAAATAGATCAGGTGGTATGCGTGCGAGTCACCCCAAAGTACTGCCCTGTTCTTCGAGCTGGGGTTCCCCAGTGCGCACGTTGCCTCATCCGTTACCGCGATCTGTGACCAGCACTTCTTGCCACGCGGCATATCAAACAGCGAGTCGCCTGCCCACCGTACGTCATTGCGGATCCTTGCCGGATAGGCAAAAAGGAAGCCGTTCGAGAGTTTGCCGGTGCCCGCCAAAGCACCAGATATCACCAAAGGTATGGCGAGGAACCACAGTAGCGCGCCCCGCGCTGGCATCGTCGAACGACGGGCAGCGCCTTCGATGTACAGGTATGTGAGCGCGGACAGGACAAGCGTCACTGCGATTGCAATCGCATAGCCTATCGGCGTTGCCAGACCCAGTTTGCGAAGCGCAAAAAACAACGGCCAATGCCACAGATACATCGGGTATGAAATCCGGCCAATGAAGACAGTAGGCGAATTCGACAGGATCCGAGCAAGTGCCACTGATCGGCGGCCGGCGAAGATGATGAGCAGCGCTCCTCCGCAAGGCACGATCGCGCCCAGGCCGGGAAACTGCGCAGTAACGCTGAAACCGAACACTCCGATCAGGACGACGACGATGCCTGCGACCAACAGTGCGTCGAACCTGCGCGAACGTACCGGCTTGCGCCTGAATTCGAACATTGCCAACAGCGTGCCAACGAGGAATTCGAAAGCCCGATACTGCGCGAAATAGTAAGTGCCCGTAGTGCCTCGATGTGCTGCAACGACGGCTGAGATGAAAGACACGGCGGCAAGGCCACAGAACACGGGCGACAACCACCTCTTTGCTTTCCGATGCAGCCAGTACAGCAGCAACGGCAGAACGACATAGAACTGCTCCTCGACGGATAGCGACCATGTGTGCAGCAGCGGTTGATCAGCGGCAGCGGCATCGAAGTAGCCAGTCTGCTTCGCCAGGAAGATGTTCGATGTCATCGTGGCCACCGCAAGAATGTTCCTGGCCAGATGGAAGCTGTCGTCAGGAAAGGAAAACAGAATGCTGAAAGCGAACGTCGCGGCCAGCACCAGGTAGAGCGCCGGCGCAAGACGTTTTGCGCGTCGCGCGTAGAAGCCTTTGAACGAGAACTCGCTACGCGCAAGGTCTCCCAATATTGAAGTCGTGACGACGAAACCTGAGATCGTAAAAAATACGTCGACGCCTGTGAAGCCGCCTGCGAAAGTAGCGTATCCCGCGTGGCACAGCATCACGGCTATCACGGCGACGGCACGGAGGCCGTCAATGTCCGGGCGGTAATTCGGAGAATGATGAGCGGTAGTATTTTTATTCGGCTGCATGAGATCAGATCCTTCTGACGAGGATCGTGGATGGAACCAATGGAAAAGATCGGGCGATGGCACGAAGCCCTGCGGACCAGCGGTAAAGAGGACAGCCGAATTCACCGGGTAGCCGCAAGCGTTCGCGCCTATCCCACCTGATTCACTTCGAACACCATGTCGACGGCGCTGCCGTTCCAGTTGTACTCGAGATGCGCGGCGTGATGGCAGTCGCGCAGCAACGTCGTGCGGAACGCAGCAAGACATTCGCCGCCCGGATCGCGCACCGACGGGTACGCGATTCCCGGCGCCCCTCCTTCGCGTATCGCGCGGCCCAGCATCTGGCCGGGCACGTAGTCGGTCGGCGACATCACGCCGGGATCGAGTGAAGGGTCGTCGCGCAGATCGACCACATCGCCGTGCGCGATTACCGTATAGAGCCGCATCTGCTGCCGCAGCGCCTGCTGCCGGGTCGCGGCGAGAAACTGGCCGGTATGGAAACGCGTTTCCGCGATCGCGGTGTCGCGTGAACGCGCGCAATAGAACACGCCGTACGTGCCATCTGAAAAGCGGCTACCGCCCGGATTCAGATGCGTGAGCGCGGCCATGATCGGCCCCCAGCCCATGCCGAAACGGCGCTCGTCGCGCGGCACCAGATCGAGATCGCCGACCTCGGTGCGCAGGCGGTCGTTGGTGAGCGCCTCGAGTGCGTAGAGCGCGGCGAAGTCTTCGGGTGATGCGACTCGGTCGAACAGGTTGACCGCAGGGAAGCGCGTCGGAATCACGCGGTATGCGGGCGACCAGGCGAGCGGCGACGAGCGCCAGCGGTCCTGCCAGTGCGGTTCCGTCACGCCCAGCCGCCTCTCATTGCGTCGAGGTACTGGCGCACCGCGATCAGATCGCTGATGTTGCCGGCCAGCATGCGGTCGAGCGCGCGGCGGCCGCCGAACGGCGGCGCGGTGTTGGGCTGTTTGACCCAGGAGTCGGCAGCGGTCGGCAGCGGCAGCAAAATCTGCAGCGCCTTGTAGATGCCGAGCACGAGCGACAGCCGTTCGAGCGTGTCATGGCCGAGCCGCGCCGTGTGCGGCGTGGCTTTCCATTTGAAGAACGTCGAGCGGCCGGGCGAGCCGAGCAGCACGATCTGCTCGTCGGCGCTCAGATCCCAGTCGCGGGCGATGTTGAAGAACGCGCGCAGGCCCGCCGACGACATTTCGGCGGCGGTGGGTTCCCCGGCTGGCCGGCGATGCGGCTCCTGGGAAGCGGAAGCACGTGCGGCAGATGGCATGATGATTTAGTCCTAAATTGAACTCTTAACTGATATTAGTCCATTTGTGGATTAATGCAAGCGAAGTATACTGGCTGCGCACGAAAAACGGCGTAGCGGGGACGGGAAGCAGTGACGGAACGGGTGTCAGACGGCGTGTGCGGCCGGCGCTCCGACGCGCGCCTGGCGCTCCAGCACCTGGCCGACGCACAGCGAGATCAGCGCCGCGTCCAGGCGGTCGAGCGCCGCGGCGGCGTCGCGCAAGACGGTCTGATCGGCAGCTGGCGACTGGAAGATCACGTCGCGGAGCCCCTCGGCCAGCGCGGCGCGTTCGATGAACGCATTCAGTTCCGGCAGACGTGGAAAGCCTGCCTGTTCCGCGTGGCTTTGCAGCGACGACAGCAGCGTCGCGAACGGCTGCGGTGCCGCTGCGGCGAGAGAGAGGGGCAAGCCGCGGCTGCGCGCGAGCGTTTCCACGAAGCGCGACACGCTGCCGTGCAGACGCATGAACGCGTCGACCACGTCGCGGATCGAATCGGCGCGGCGACGGTCAGCCGGCGGCCGCAACGGCGTGATCTTTCCCGCCAGTCCGGCCGGATGGCGGCCCTTGTCGATGGACATTCTTTTCCTCAGCACGACGGCAACCGGTGGTTCGCCGCATCGAGCGTAGCGTAATATACGTGCGAATATAACGCAGGCCCATGTGCGCCGGCAAACGGCTGCGCTGTCCGGGCGTCGGCATGTCGGCCGAACCCGCGAATCTCCGGAGCATTCATGTTCATCCGTCAGCTCGACTACCTGGTGACGCTCGCGCGCGAGCAGCATTTCGCGCGCGCCGCCGAGCTGTGCCATGTGTCGCAGCCTGCGTTGTCGTCGGCGATCCGCAATCTCGAGGAGGAGCTGGGACTCGTGATCGTGCGGCGCGGCCGGCGTTTTCTCGGCTTCACCGAAGAGGGCGAGCGCGTGCTCGGCTGGGCGCGACAGACGCTCGCCGCGCTCGACCGGATGCGTCAGGACGCATCGGCCGCGCAGGTCCGTCTGACCGGGACGCTGCGCATCGGCGCGATTCCGACCACGATGCCGGTCGTGAGCCTGCTGCTCGCCGCCTGTCGCGAAGCGCATCCGGCGATCCGCTATTCGCTGCGCTCGCTCAGCTCCGACGTGATCCTGCGCGAACTCGACGACTACGAACTCGACATCGGCTTCACCTATCTCGACGAACGCGTGCAGGCCGGCTTCGAAGTGCTGCCGCTGTATCGCGAGCGCTATGTGCTGCTGTCGCCGTCGATATCTGGCGAGGGCGAAGGCGCGTGCGCCGGCGTGACGCGCTGGGATGCGGTGGGCGCGCTGTCGTTCTGTCTGCTCGGCAATGCGATGCAGAACCGTCAGGTGATCAACGCGGCGTTTCGCCGCGGCGGCGTGCAGCCCGACGTCGTGCTCGAAGCGGACTCGCTGCTCGCGCTGTACTCGCACGTGCAGCGCGCGTCGCTGCACAGCGTGCTGCCGCACAGTCTGCTAAGCGCGCTCGAAGCGAAGAACGGCGTGACCGCCGCGCTGCTGCTGCCCGAACTCACGCGCGAGATCGGCCTCATCGCGCGCAACCAGCCGTCGATGTCCGCGCTCGTGTCCGCGATGTGGCGCGCGGCCAGCCAGCTCGATCTGCAGCGCGAATTCGACGCGCTGTTGCCCGCCGCCTGATCGCTCGCCTCTTCGCGCGTTGATAAGACGCGCTTATCGAAGCATCTGTCCAAACGATTGGACCGCTCATGTCGCGCTCACCGACACTTTGTCTGCCGGTCGTCTCCGCAGTCGCGCGACCGGTCGGCAGCAGTGTGCCGACACGCGACTGCGTCAGAGCGGAGTGAGACAGATGGCCAAGGTTCTTTGTGTTCTATACGACGATCCCGTCAACGGCATGCCGAAGAAATATGCGCGTGACGACATCCCGAAGATCGACCGCTATCACGACGGCCAGACCGCACCGACGCCCAAGGCGATCGACTTCACGCCTGGCGAACTGCTCGGCAGCGTATCCGGCGAACTGGGCCTGCGCGCATATCTCGAATCGCAGGGCCACACGCTGGTCGTGACGTCGGACAAGGACGGTCCGAATTCAGTGTTCGAGCGCGAACTCGCCGATGCCGAGATCGTGATTTCGCAGCCGTTCTGGCCGGCGTATCTGACCGCCGAGCGCATGGCGAAGGCTCCGAAGCTCAAGCTCGCGCTGACCGCGGGCATCGGTTCCGATCACGTCGATCTGCAGGCCGCGATCGAACGCAAGATCACCGTCGCGGAAGTCACGTACTGCAACAGCATCAGCGTCGCCGAGCACGTCGTGATGATGATCCTGTCGCTGGTGCGGAACTATCTGCCGTCGCACGAATGGGTGCGCAAGGGCGGCTGGAACATCGCGGACTGCGTCGAGCGCGCGTACGACCTCGAAGGCATGCACGTGGGCACGGTGGCCGCCGGACGCATCGGCGCCGCGGTGCTGCGTCGGCTCAAGCCGTTCGGCGTGAAGCTGCATTACACGGATCGCCATCGTTTGCCGGAGCAGGTCGAACGCGAACTCGGCGCGACGTGGCATCCGGATGCGGAGTCGATGGCGAAGGTGTGCGACGTGGTGACGATCAACTGTCCGCTGCACCCGGAGACGGAGCATCTGTTCGACGAGCGGATGATCTCGAAGATGAAGCGCGGCGCCTATATCGTAAACACGGCGCGCGGCAAGATCTGCGATCGCGATGCGATTGCGCGTGCGCTCGAAAGCGGGCAGCTCGCCGGCTACGCGGGCGACGTGTGGTTCCCGCAGCCCGCGCCGCGCGACCATCCGTGGCGCACGATGCCGCACCAGGGCATGACGCCGCACACGTCGGGCACGACGCTGTCCGCGCAGGCGCGCTATGCGGCGGGCACGCGCGAGATTCTCGAATGCTGGTTCGGCAAGCAGCCGATCCGCGACGAGTATCTGGTCGTCGACGGCGGTCAGCTGGCGGGCGTCGGCGCGCATTCGTACTCGGCCGGCAACGCGACGTCGGGCTCCGAAGAGGCGGCGCGCTTCAAGGCTGCCTGAACGGCATGACACATGTGGAGCAGGCGCTCGCCTGCTCTTTCTTTTTCTTCTTTCTCATTTCATGAAACCATCTTCCGGACTCGTGGAGCGCCCGGTGCGCTCCACGTCGCGCACGCTCGTCGTGCAGACGCTGTGCGGTTTCGCGGGCGGCGCGCTGGCGATCGGGCTCACCGGCCTGCTCGGCAGGCTGCTCGACGCGCCGCTGCTGATCGCGCCGTTCGGCGCGTCGAGCGTGTTGCTGTTCGCGGCACCCGACAGCCCGTTCGCGCAACCGCGCAATCTGGTGTGGGGCCATCTGATCGCATCGACGGTCGGTCTCGCGATTTTCTGGCTGGCCGGCAGCGGCCTGTGGCAGATGGCGCTCGCGGTCGGCGCGGCGATCGCATTGATGCAGCTCACGCGTACCGTGCATCCGCCTGCCGGTGCCGATCCACTCGTCATCATGTTGAGCGGCGGAGCTTCGTTTGGGTTCCTGCTGTTTCCGATTCTGGTCGGCGTGCTGTCGCTGCTGCTGATCGCGGTCGTGTTCAACTCGGCGGTGCGAGGTGAGCGATGGCCGCGCAAGGCTTAGCGCATGTCTGCAGCGAAACCCACCATTCTTGACGTTCGTGCGTGGGCCGCCTGGTTATAATCGCGGCCCGCTAACCGAGCGACATGAGGAGTGGCAGCAGATGGGAGCACGAGCAGCAGCAGTGGCGGCGATCGTCGCGACATGTATGTCATGCGGAGCGATGGCGGCGCAGCAACAGTACGTCGAGGTATGGAATCCACCGGAGGCTGGTGCGGCGAAACGTACCGCTTCCCATGCCCCGAAGCGGACGACGAAGGTGGTCACGCGGCATGCTGCGTCACCGGCAGAGCATGCTTCGCACGTTAAGCTCATTAAGCCCGTTAAACACGCGGCACACCTCGCACGGACACCGCCGAAGACAAAAATCGCAGCGGCAAACAAGAGCGGCGGCAAGACGCGTCCGGTGTCCACGACGTTACACGTGGCTACATCGCAGATTGCGAACCAGGCTGCGCCCACGCCGCATCGTCAGCCGATGGCGAATGCCTCGCATCGCGCGGCGACCGAACCGCCGATCCTGTAACGCGCTATCCCGTGCGCCTGTGCGTGCGGGCACCAGTCGGCCCCACATGTGTCCCCAGCGCGGTCCGACCCAGCTCGACGATCCGCGCCGACAGCTTCTCGAGTCTCGGCGACTGCACCTTCCACGCATGCCAGTACAACTCGACGTCGGTCGGCTGACGCGGCGCGAGATCGACGAGCTCGCCACGCTCCACCGCGGCGCCGAATTCCAGCTCCGGCACCATCCCATACGCGAGGCCGCGCTGGATCGCCATGTAGCGCGGCACCGGCGCGGGCACGTAGTGGCACGGGTACGCGTCCGGCGGTAGCCCGAAGCGGGTCTCGAGAAAGCGCGCCTGCAGCGCGTCCTTGCGCGACGACAGGATCACCGGTGCGCGCCGCGCGGCATCGCGCGTGAAGCCGGCCGCGAACCAGCGCTCGACGAATGCCGCTGACGCGACGAGCCGATAACGCATCGCGCCAAGCCGTTCGGCGAAACAGCCGCGCATCGGAGCGGGTTCGGTCGTGATGCAGCCGATCGCGAGTCCGGACGCGAGCAGCGCGTGTGTGTGATCCTGGTCGTCGACGGTGAGGTCGAGTAGCACGTTCTCTTTCAGCAGCACGTCGGCGAGCGCGGGGAAGAACCACGTCGACAACGTATCGGCGTTGACAGCCGCGGCGACGTTCAGCAGCGCCTCGTTCGCGCCGGCGAGATCGCTGGCGAAATCGTCTTCGAGCAACGCGGTGCGCCGCAGATACTGCAGCAGTCGCTGGCCCATCGGTGTCGCACGGCAGGGGCGCGTGCGCACGATGAGCGGCGTACCGAGCCGCGTTTCGAGCGCGCGCACGCGCTGCGAAATCGCCGATGGCGTGAGATTGAGGCGCGCACCGGCCTGCTCGAAGCTGCCGGTTTCGATGACGGCGCGAACGGCCGCGGTCTGACGGGGATCGAGGTCCACGGAATGCCTTGCGTTGAAATCGTCCTGGGTGGTCGCCTATTATGGAGGACCCGTCCGACCGGGCGGGTTTTGCTGTTTCGATGCCCTGGAGAATGCCGTGCCCTTTACCCGTATCGCATTGCGTGCCGGCAAGCCGGCCCCCTATCGTCAAGCGCTGATGCAGGGCGTCCAGCGCGCACTGGTCGCAACCTTCAACGTGCCCGAAGCCGACAGGTTCATGATCGTGTCCGAGCACGACGAAGCGAGCTTCGCGTTCGACCCCAGCTATCCCGGCATTTCACGCAGTGACGATTTCGTGCTGATCCAGATCACCGTCAGCAACACGCGCACGGTCGAGCAGAAAAAGGCGCTGTATCGACGCATCGCCGACGAACTGGCGGAAAACCCGGGCGTGCGCAAAGAGGATGTGTTCATCAACCTCGTCGAAGTGCTGATAGAGAACTGGTCGTTCGGTAACGGTATCGCGCAGTACGCGACCTAGGCTGTCGATCGCTCGAAAGCCCCGATCGGTGCGGTTCGTGTACGATAAAAACGTGTCCCGCGGATGAGCGGCTCGCGGCGTTTGCGCCGGGCCGTCCGCCGCTCACGGAGCGTTCATGACCCGCGTTTTTGAACTCGTGCTCGATATCCCCGCGGCTGCGGCGCATGACTGGGCCGCAGCCCGCATCCATCGCCGTCGCGACGAACTGGCCGCGCAACCCGACGCATCGATTGTTGCGGCGCTCACCGCGTTGCCCGCCATGAAGCGCCGGCGCCGTAGCGAAGCGCGGCTCGCGGTGTACGGCTTCGATTCGAAGGGCACGCTCGGCGCGGCGGGGTGGCGGCTCGCGATCGAAGTGTCGGAGGCGAGGCAACGCGTCATCGCCGTGCACGGCAAGCCGCATGCGCCTGCTATGACGATTCGCGACGCGGCGTTCCAGGCGCCGCTCGATAGTATTGCTGGCGATGCGTTCGATACATTGCCCCTCGCCGTATTCGGTTCCGCTCCTCCCGTGCTCGCGTCGATACTCGACGAAGCGGGTGCATACGAACGCACCATGTCGTTCGCATGCACCCGCACGCGATGGTCGCTGCCGACGCAATACGGCGTGCCGATCGACGTCGTCTTCGAACGCATCGATGGGCTGGATCAAGACGATCCCACTCCGGTCCGCGAAATTCATCTGACCACGCCGGTTCCCAGCGATCTGCAGGACGTACACAGTACGCACGCGCAACTGGCGCTCTTCGCCGCCGCCCGCGATATCGCCGCCGCGTTGCCCGCGTTCGCGGTGCTCGACGGCGCCGTCGAACGCCTGAGCCGCGGCGAACCTGTGCGCGAACATGAGCCGGTGCACGCAGCGCCGGTCGATCTCGATGGCGACGCGACGCAGCGCGACGCGTTGCTCGCGATCGGCTGGAATCTCGCGCGGCACTGGCTCGGCAATGAAGCGGGGGTGCGCGAGGCGGCGAGCGTCGAGTTCGTGCATCAGATGCGTGTCGCGCAGCGCCGGTTGAAGACCGCGATGCGTCTGTTCCGTCACTGGCAGGACGACGCGTGGACGACGCAGATCGCGCCCGGGCTGAAGTGGCTCGGCGATCTGCTCGGCGATGCGCGCGACTGGGACGTGTTCGCCGATTCGACGCTACCCGCGCTCGCCGCCGCTGACACCTACGCCGATGCGGCACGCTGGGACGCGACGCGCGAAGCGGCGAATGCACACCGACTCACGCTGCGCGCGCGCGTGCAGCAGGCGTTGGCGTCGCCGGGTTATGCGGTGCTCGTGCTGGCATGGCTCGAGTGGCAAGGCGCATTGGCGGACGACGCACGCGCATTGCCAGAAGCCGCCGGACGCACGCTGCGCAAGCACGCGAAGAAGAGCGTGAGCAAGGCGTACGAGAAGCTCGCCGCGGCGCCGAAGCTCACGACGCTCGACGATGCGTCGCGCCATCGCGAACGCATCCGCGCGAAGCGGCTGCGCTACACGCTCGAATTCCTCGCTCCGCTTGCGACGAAGAAAACGCGCGTCGACGTCTCGAAGACGTTGTCGCGGATGCAGGGCGTGCTCGGGGACGGTAACGATGCGGCGGTCGCGCTGGGCTTTCTCGAACAGCTCGACGTGGATCCGTATCAACTGGGTTTTGCGCGCGGCTGGTGCGAAGCGGCGAAGCGCTACACCGCGCGGGAAGGCGAACGGCTGCTGCGTCAGTTGGGCAAGCCCAGGCTCGACGGCTGAATCAGGCCTTCGACGGAGCCGGTGGCGACAGCGTGTTGTGGGTTTGCGAAACCGGCGCGCCGGCCGGTCGCGCATCGTGCCCCGCCTTCCAGCGCGCGCGGACGAACGGACGGTCGTGTCCGGACACCTTGAGCGCGAGATGCGTGACCCACCGATGCGTCGGCACCTGCACGTTATGCAGCGCGAACGCGAGGATCGCGAGACTGATCGTGACCGCCGCCGTGGACAGCCGGCCCGGCGCTGCATGCCACGACCCGCGGATGAACACGAGCGCGGTCAGCGCGCCGACCAGACAGCCGGTGATTGCTTCGGACGGCGAATGCGCGTCGAGTACGACGCGCGAGAACGCAACCGCGATGCCCACGCCGAGGCCACACAGCACGCCGGCGACCCGGATGGCCGGCCGGGCCGGCAGTAGCACGAGGAAAAAGGCGACCGGATAAACGGCCGTCGACAGCATCGCGTGGCCGCTCAAGCCTGTGAAGTCCCATACCCGCACGCCGACGCCCCAGCCGAGGAACGCCAGCTTCGTCACCGTAACGAGCACGACCGCGACGCCGAGCAGCAGCAGCCAGCCGGCGGCCATCCGCCACGTATAGCCGAACGCGAGCCAGAGGGCGATCGCGATGGCGAGCGGCAGCGTCAGGCCGGCGCCGCCGAAGCTCGTGATCGAGTACCACAGATGAGGGGGCAAATCGGGCATGGGTGCAATGCGACAGGGGCCGCGTAAAATCAGTCGTAATCAGTCGGATACAGGATTAACGCGCGAGCCCGCAGTCGGGCAGACAACGCGTCAAATATCTGCGGCAAGTATAAACGGCATAAACGGCACGACGCGTCCGGCGATGCGGCCACTGTGCGTCTACCCGCCAAAGCCGACATAAACCGTTACTTCAAACCGCCGGCATCGCACGGAAAATGATGCTATTGTGCATTGCACAAACACGTCGATGTTCCGGAGCGAACCCCTTGGGTCTCGATCCCTTTTTGCGAGGTGCACGATGGCAAAAAGTCTGACGAAGCTCTGGCTGGGTGGGCTGAAACGCCTGCTGGCGGTGCAGACCGAGTATGCCGAAGCCGTGACGAAAAAGCGCAAACCCATGCGCCCGGCCCGGCCGAAGGCGGTCGCCAAGCCGTCGGCAAAAGTGCGGGCGCCGTCTGCGGCCGCCAAGGCGCCGCCGGCCGCACGCGAATCGCGGGTCCGTCCGCGAGCGGCCGCGTGGGCGAGCGGCGCGTGGACCCGGTCGTTCCATTCGGCGCCGGCCGCGGCCGGCCGGCTGATCAATCATCTGCAATACGGGCTCTACATTCCCGCCGGCCATGCGCTTGCGCACATGCCGCTCGTGGTGATGCTGCACGGCTGCGAGCAGTCGATCGACGGATTCGCCGAAGGCACGCGGATGAACCTGCTTGCCGACCGGTTCGGCTTCGCGGTCGTCTATCCCGAGCAATCGAAGCATGCGCACGCGCATCGCTGCTGGCACTGGTACGACGCCAGCGATCACGCGGGCGGCGCGGAGATGCGCGCGGTCGTGTCGCTGGTGGATGCGCTGGTCGCCGAACACGAGTTCGACGGCGAGCGGGTCTATGTGGCGGGGCTGTCGGCGGGCGCGGGGCTCGCGTCGCTGCTGGCGGTCCGTTATCCGCAGCGCTTTGCGGCGGTCGCGCTGCATTCCGGGCCGGCTTTCGGCGAGGCGCATTCCGGCATTGCCGGGATGGACGTGATGCGGCGCGGGACCCACCAGGATCCGGTCGAGCTGATCGACCAGGCCGTCGACGTCGCCGCCTATCCCGGCATGCCGGCGATCATCTTTCAGGGCGACGCCGACCGCGTCGTCGCGCCGGTCAACGGGGATCAGCTGGCGCTGCAGTTTGCGCGGCTGAACGGCCTCGTCGATGCGCAGGGCCGTCCGCAAGCCGGTGAAGTGCGCGAAGACCACAAGGCCGGCGTCCTGACGAGGGATTACCTGCGCAGCGGCCGCCGCGTGATCCGGTTGTGCCATGTGGCGGGTCTGTCGCACGCGTGGAGCGGCGGCGATGACGCAGTGCCGTTCCATTCGTCGAAGGGGCCGGATGCTACCGCGCTGATCTGGGAGTTCTTCAAGCACCAGCGCCGGGTGGGCGCGGCTGCAGAGTTCGATGGCGCCGGGGCTTTGCCGTCCGTCGCACGCGGGTAGCCTGATTACCGGTAGACGACACGCTCGAAGAAGGGGCTGGCAAGAAACTAGGGTTTTCCCTATAATCAGGGTTATTGCCTAGGTGTTAACACCTAAATTCCCCTGAGAGCCAACCATGTACCTGCTGAGCCGCCTGTTCCTGTTCCTCACGAAGTCGTCCGATATCATCGCCAAAGAGCATAACGACGCTTATCTGGCCGAAGCCACCGATCTCTACGACCTCGAATTCCGTATGCGCAAGCTGGATCGCGAAGCCGCGACCCGTCATCCGTCCTGGATGAACCAGTTCTAAGTTCTGGCTGTTCCCGTCGTTACCTGCCGAAGCTCGCGATCGGCGCCTATGCCGACGGCGCGGTGGGCAGATCCGGCGCGTCCGCTGCCGGGACGCCGAAGCAGCCGCGATACGTCGCGTAGAACGAGCAGTAGATCATCGTCATCACGATGATCGACGCAGGCAGCAGCACGGCCGGTGCGAATCCGAGCACACCCAGCGCCTGCATCAGGAAAGACAGTCCGAGCGATACCGTGATCGTGACCGCGAACCACAGCGCGCCATACACGATGAACGCGCCGCGATTGCGCCAGCAGCTGACGACGCTGAAAAACATCGCCTTCACCGGTGGCACGTCGTGCCACGCGCACAGGATCGGCGAGAACCAGAACAGCATCGCGACCGGCACGTAGATCGCGAACGCCGTCAGCACGGCGACCGACAGGTTGCTGTTCATGATCGCCTTCTCGTCGAGATCGCCGGTGCCGAGCATCAGGTGCAGCAGCACACCATCGTCGGCGAAGGTCGACGCGGTCAGCACGGTGGTCATCGCGACGATATACAACACACCGAGCAGGAGCAGCCGCCTCGCGGCGATGCTGCCGTACGACCGGAAGCCGTCGATGAGTATGGTCGGGAACACCGGCTTGCCGGCGATCGTGTCGCGGCACGCGGCCATGAAGCCGACCGCGACGCCGGGCACGAACACGAGCGGCAGCACGGCGCCGATCTTCGGCACCTGCGCGATCAGCGTCATCGCGAGCAGATACGAGAAGAACAGCGTCAGGAACGCGAGCGGGTTTTTGCGAAACAGCCAGATGCCCTGGCGGAACCACACATACCCGGTCTTCGCGGGGACTTCGATCAATTGCATGAGTGACGGATGCCTGGAAGCGCGGCGCCGGGCAGGCGCTCGCGCAGAATGCGTTCGAAATGACCGGGGTCGTGCGGCTTCAGCAGCTCGGCCGCGCGAGGCAAATGGAAATCGTACAGACGCGATATCCAGAAACGATACGCGCCTGCCCGCAGCATGTCGCCCCAGTGGCGGATTTCTTCCGGGGTGAATGGTCGCACGGTCTGGTACGCGCGCAGCAATTTGTCCGCGCGGTCCTCGTCGAGTTTGCCGGTGGCCAGATCGACACACCAGTCGTTCACGGTCACCGCAACGTCGAACAGCCACTTGTCGCAGCCGGCGAAATAAAAATCGAAGAAGCCGCCGAGCCGCACCGTGTGGCCGCTGTCCGGCGCGGCGTGCGCGAACAGCACGTTGTCGCGGAACAGGTCGCAGTGGCACGGTCCTGCAGGCAACGCCGCGTAGTCGTCCGACGCGAAGAACGCTTGCTGATGCGCAAGCTCCGATGTCAGCAGATCGCGCTGCGCCTGGTCGATGAACGGCAGGATCGCCGGCACCGCGTCTTCCCACCATGCGAGGCTGCGCAGGTTCGGCTGATCCGACGCGAAGCCGCGGCCGGCGAGATGCATGCGCGCGAGCATCTGACCGACCTCGATGCAGTGTTCGTCGCGCGGCGCGAGTTCCGGCGCGCCTTCGAGTTTGCTGACGATCGCGGCGGGTTTGCCGTGCAGCAGACCGAACAGCTTGCCATCTTCGAGCGGCACGGGGTCGGGCACCGGCACGCCGTGCCCGGCCAGATGGCGCATCAGGTGCAGATAGAACGGCAGTTGCTGCGCGGTCAGTTTCTCGAAGATCGTCAGGACGTATTCGCCGCGCGTCGTCGTCAGAAAGAAATTGCTGTTCTCGATACCGGATGGAATGCCGCGAAACGCGACGACGTCGCCGAGGTCGTAGTGGCGCATCCATTGCGCGAGTTGGGAGTCGGTAACAGCGGTGAAGACAGCCATGCGGGAAACGTCGGATGGGGTTGGTCGGGGCGGCTCATAGCGGCCGGTACGTCAAGCGGGGCGAACGTCGCCCGGTACTGAAGGTGGGTCCGGTGGTTCTTGCGGCACACGACGCGGGCACGCGCGGCGGCGGGTGTCGTCCAGCGATCCCGCAGTCCCGCGCGAACCTTCAGTGTTACTGCGGATCAGTAGTGCAGGTTGATCGACGGCAGGCGCGTACTGGCCCGGCCGTTGTCGCGCACCGTCGGCGACGTGTCGAGCGGCGCGCTCATCTGATATCGCGTACCGAAGTTCGAGCGCACGTCGATTTCGACGGGCTTGCCCTTGTCGCGGTACTCGGTAATTTCGGTGCCGTTGGGGCTGCGCTCGTAGAAGCTCGGCGTGCGCGGCACGTCGATCTCGACTTTCGAGCTGACTTCGGCAGCCGGGCGGTTGATCGCCTTCAGGTCCGGCAGACCGGCACGCTCGTTGGCGGATTGCGCTTCGGCGGCGGCCTGGGCGTCGTCGGCGGGCTGGGCGGCCAAAGCGACGCCGCCGAAGGCGAGCATCACCGCAACGGCGACGGGAAGGAGCGGCTTCATGGTGATTCTCCGATTAGGTGGCCAGATTCTAGCAAATCCGTGCTGGCGGCACGGCCGATGCCCCTTATTTTGCGCCGCTTTCGCGAGGTCTGCGTGTGGCGGCCGCGTAGTTCTCCGGTCGCTTGAGTACCCGTTTGAATACCATTTATCACGGCATCGTTGCGGTTCGTGCAAGGTCGCTCGCGGAGGTGGCCGCGAACACCGCGCGACGTGATCGTTCGACGTCGCCGGCAGGCGTCGCTGACACCGGTTCATGGTAATGTCGTCGCATCAACCGAGGCGAAAAAAATGAACAGCGAACTCAACCGACGCGCGGTGCAGACACCCGCCAGCAATTTTCCGACCGAGGCGTTCGCCGACGCCGCCGACGCTGTCACGCGGCTCTCCGCGATCTACGAAGCGAACACGTCGTACCTGCGCGACGCGTTCGCGCGCTACCGGCGTAACGAGCCGTTCGAGCGCCGCGTGCGCGCGTGCTATCCGTTCGTCCGCGTGCGCACCGAGGTCAACACGCATATCGATTCGCGCCGCTCGTACGGCTTCGTCGCCGGACCGGGCGTATTCGAAACGACCGTCACGCGGCCCGATCTGTTCGGCAACTACTATCGCGAGCAGTTGCGGCTGCTCGCGAAGAACCATCACGTGTCGATCGAAGTTGGTGTGTCGGAGCAGCCGGTGCCGATCCACTTCGCGTTCGCCGAAGGCATCCATCTGGAAGGCGATCTCGATCGCGAGCGTCTGTTTGCGATGCGCGACATCTTCGATACGCCGGATCTCGCGCTGCTCGACGACCGCATCGTCAACGGCACGTACGAACCGCCGCCGGGCGAGCCGCATCCGCTCGCGCTTTTCACGGCGGCGCGGGTCGATTTCTCGCTGCATCGGCTGCGGCATTACACCGCGACGTCGCCGACGCATTTCCAGAACTACGTGCTGTACACGAACTACCAGTTCTACATCGACGAATTCGTGAAGCTCGGCCGCACGATGATGGCCCATACCGACGACGAGGAACTGCGCGCGTACCGCAGCGAGTACACGTCGTTCGTCGAGCCGGGCGACGTGATCACGTACAACGCGAATCTCGGCGAACAGGCCGACGAGGGCACACCGGCGCCGCGTCTGCCGCAGATGCCCGCGTATCACCTGAAGCGTGCGGACGGCAGCGGTATCACGATGGTCAACATCGGCGTCGGGCCGTCGAACGCGAAGACGATCACCGATCACATCGCAGTGCTGCGTCCGCACGCGTGGATCATGCTTGGCCACTGCGCGGGGTTGCGCAACACACAGCGTCTCGGTGACTACGTGCTCGCGCATGGCTATGTGCGTGAGGACCACGTACTCGACGACGATCTACCGCTGTGGGTGCCGATCCCGGCGCTCGCCGAAGTGCAGGTCGCGCTCGAGCGCGCGGTCGCGCAGGTGACGCAGCTCGATGGCGCCGAACTGAAGCGCGTGATGCGCACCGGGACGGTGGCAAGCGTCGACAACCGCAACTGGGAACTGCGCGACCATCGCGAGCCAGTGCAGCGGCTATCGCAAAGCCGCGCGGTCGCGCTCGACATGGAGAGCGCGACGATTGCCGCGAACGGTTTTCGCTTCCGGGTGCCTTACGGGACTTTGCTATGCGTGTCCGATAAGCCGCTGCACGGCGAACTGAAGTTGCCGGGCATGGCCGATCAGTTCTATCGCGCGCAGGTCGATCAGCATCTGCAGATCGGTGTTAAGGCGATGGAGATTTTGCGTACCAACGGCTTGCATCGGCTGCATAGCCGCAAGTTGCGTAGCTTTGCGGAAGTGGCGTTTCAGTAGAGAGCCTTGTCCGGCGGTCCTCAGAAGGCGCCGCTGGACTGTTGAGTGTCTAGCTTAACTGCCTGCGTCTAACTTGGGCGAGTTTCCAGGACGCCGGATTCACGATCAGATCCGGTTATGCCGGGATCGCTGTGATTTCGAGGTGCATACCAAGGGCGGCGAGCGCTGCCGCGATCGTATCGATTTTCGTCGCATGCCCGAGGTCGATAACGCGATTGATTTCCTGGCGTCGCGTGTTCAACCGGCGGGCCAGCTCGGCGGGCGTGACCTGCTTCGCAAGCATCGCATTCAACAGCAGCACTTTCGCCGCGATGCTCGCGGGCAACTCGATCAACACGTCGCCGCGCTTTGGTTCGCTCGGCGTGGGTACAGGGCGCTTGTCGTCGAAATAAAAGTCCATTGCCGTCACGAGTGCGTCGGCGGCCATGTCGATCGCTTCCTCACGGCTCGCGCCGCAAGTGATCGCTTCGGGGATATCCCGGAACTTGACGGCAAAGCCTGGTCCATCAGGGATCAGGCGGGCAGGGTATTTAAACATGATGGGTTCCTGTGTTCTCGCAGGGTGCAAGCCCCTTGCGGGGTTTGCGTTCATTTGATGCGTAGTTGCTTGAGTATCAGTTTTCGGGTCACTTCGCCCATTTCAGCGCCGGGGTGTCTTGGCATTACCGACTGGCGTTCATTCAGGAAAATCTTTGTGTGCCGCGATCCTTCTGTGAACGTTGCACCTTGCCGGGCCAACCATCGTTTGAATTCGCCTTGTTTCACCGTCTCCCCGCTGCGTCGAACATGATTCAAGCGTAACCAAAAAAGTTTACGACGGCAAGGAGTGTAAACAAAAAAGATTCGCGCAGACGAAAGCGGCCGCGCAGAAGCGCTGCCGGGCAGGGCAGCCTTACTTGCCCGGTTTGCGAAAGTGCGTTCTATGTCGGTCGCTCGTCGGGTCGTCGCGTGTTTCCAGTTCGAGGGCGGTCGTGTATCCGCTGTCGGCGAGTGCATGCCTGACTTTCTTCGCAAGCCACGACTCGCTATCGATTTCGGGTTTGTTGGACCTGGAAAGATAGACCGGGACTTCGGGGTACAGATCGGCACGGCTGAGCGCGGAATTTGCACCAGCAAGCTACGCAGCTTTGCGGAAGTGGCGTTTCAGTAAGTTACTTCGCGCGCCGGAACTGCGCGTCAAATCTGACCGAGTCCCGTCAGCCCAATCAGACTACCGGCCGCCAGCAACCACAGCGGATGGACACGCGTCCTCCACGCAAGCGCCGCGCACGCGGCGGTGATCGCCCACGCGATCGCTGTCGTGTCCGACGCTTCCGCGATCAACGATGCGCTTGCCGCGACCAGCCCGGCCGTGACCGGCACCAGTCCCTTCTGCGCGATGCCTCGCCATGGTCGGTCCTTGAAACGGTCCCACGCTTGCAGCACGAGGATCGTCACGATCGACGACGGCCCGAACTTCGCGACCGACGTCACCAGCATTCCCGCCCAACCGGCCACGTGCCATCCAACCAGCGTGACGACCATCAGATTCGGGCCCGGTGCGGCCTGCGCGAGCGCGAACAGCGCGCTGAATTCGCTGGCCGGCATCCAGTGATGCACCTCGACGACTTGCCTCTGCATCTCCGGCAGGATCGTATTGCCGCCGCCGAATGCAAGCAGCGACAGCTGGCTGAAAATGATCGCGAGCGAAACCAGGGTGTCGTTCATCGTGCGGCCTTTTCCTTTCCGGCATCGGCGAGTTTGTGAGCGCGGGCGGCGACGAGGATGCTGAGCGGTGTCAGCACCAGCATCGTCGGCAGCAGCGGGACGCGCAGGATCGCGATCGCGATGAAGCCGAGCGCGGCGATCGTCGCCGCACCCGGGTCACGGCGCAGCGGCGCGAGGATCTTGATCGCCATCGAGATCAGCAGACCGGCCGCGGAAGCCGCGAGGCCGGCGAACAGATGCTTGATGTGCGGATCGTTCTGCGTGTGCTCGTACAGCACGCCGAGACCGATCACGACGAGCGACGGCCCCGCGATCAATCCGAGCAGACACGCGAGCGCACCGGACAGGCCGCGAAAGCGCATGCCGATCGCCACCGACAGATTGATCACGTTGCCGCCCGGAAGAAACTGGCACAGGCCGAGCAGATCGGTGAATTCAGCGGACGTGAGCCAGCGGCGCCGCTCGACGATCGCGCGTCGTGCGAGCGGCAATGCGCCGCCGAACGAGATCAGGCCAAGGCCGAGAAAGCCACTGAACAGCGCGCGCAGCGTGGGTGGTGCGGCGGGGGTATTGGCTGCAGGAGAGGAGGCGGGGGAAGGTGTTGTTGTGATCATGTCGTCGAACGTCCGGTATTTGCCGCCGAGGGTAACGCCGATGCGCGGCCGGGCAAAACGATTTTTCGGACGTCCCCTTGTGACTTACAATCACAAGCATGGCCCGCAATCTCCCTCCTTTTTCGGCGCTGCGCGCGTTCGAAGCCGCCGCGCGACGCGACAGCTTCACCGCGGCCGCCGACGAGCTGCATGTGACTCACGGTGCAATCAGCCGCCAGGTGGCGGCGTTCGAGGCATGGGTCGGCGTGCAGGTGTTCCACCGGATCGGTAAGCGCGTGCGGCTCACCGACGACGGCCGCCGCTATCTCGCGACGGTGCAGGTCGCATTCGACAGCATCGCGGTCGCGACCGATCAACTACGCGACACGGCGGTCGTGCACGTGCTGCGCGTGAATGCGCTATCCACATTTGCAATGAAGTGGCTGTTGCCGCGGCTCTCGCAGTTTCAGCGCATCGCGCCGAACGTCGAGTTGCGGCTGTCGACATCGAACGCACCGGTGGAAACACTCGATGGTTTCGACGTCGCGGTGCGACGCGGTCCCGCGCACTGGCCGCATTGTGTGAGCGGCCATTTTCTCGACGAGCACGAGGTGCCGGTATGCAGCCCGACGCTATTGCAGCGCGCGCCGATCGTCGTGGCCGACGATCTCGCGCGGCACACGCTGCTGTATTCCGACACGCGGCCCGACGCATGGCGCAACTGGCTCACGGCAGCGGGCGTGAAGGCGAAGTGCCGCAAGAAGCAATCGTTCGATCACTTCTATCTGGCGTTGCAGGCAGCCGTGGATGGCCTGGGCGTTGCGCTGGGTCCGTTGCCCATGATCGCGGACGAACTCGCGTCCGGGCGTCTCGTGACACCGTTGCCCGGTCCGCATCTGGATGCGCGCGGCTACTGGTGGGTCGCGCGGCGCGAGGTGGCCGATACGCCGCTCGTCGCGCAGTTTTGCCGCTGGCTCGAAGCGCAGGCCGATGCCACGTGAGCATCGACCCCGGCGAAACGAGAGAAACGACAAACTACAGATAGAACATCCGGTCTTCGTCCGACTTCGCCGGATGCGGTTCGCCTTCTTCGCGATCCTCGTAGAACGCGAGCACCGCTTCGAGCACCTGGTCCGGATCGTCGATGACCTGCATCAGGTCCATGTCGTTCGGATTGATGAGACCCATCGGCAGGAGCTGATCCTTGAACCAGCCGAGCAGGCCATGCCAGAATTCGCCGCCCACCAGAATGATCGGCACGTGACGCGATTTCTTGGTCTGGATCAGCGTGAGCACTTCGGCGAGTTCGTCGAGCGTGCCGAAGCCGCCGGGCATCACGATCACCGCGTCCGAGTTCTTCACGAAGGTGACCTTGCGCGTGAAGAAATGCCGGAAGCGCAGCGAGATGTCCTGCCACTGGTTGCCCGATTGCTCGTGCGGCAGTTCGATGTTCAGACCGACCGACGGCGCCTTGCCCGCATGCGCACCCTTGTTCGCGGCTTCCATGATGCCGGGGCCACCGCCGGAGATCACGGCGAAGCCCGCGTCGGACAGTTTGCGTGCGATCTGCGTGGCGAGTTTGTAGTACGGCGAGTTCGGTTTGAGCCGTGCCGAACCGTAGATGCTGACAGCGGGGCGGATCTCCGAGAGGTACTCGGTCGCCTCGATAAACTCTGCCATAATCGTAAACATCTGCCACGATGCGCGGGCTTTCTTGGCCGTCGCGCGCTCTTGATCTGCGAGTGATCGCAGACTCGGAATCACTTTTCTCTTAGTCATAATGCCTGAAGAACAGTACCTGGAAGCGAAGCTGGAAGGGAAGACTCTGCTATTGGTCGACGGTTCGAGTTACCTGTACCGGGCCTACCACGCGCTGCCCGATCTGCGCGGTCCCGACGGCGGACCGACCGGCGCGCTGTATGGCATCGTCAACATGCTGCGGCGCATGCGCAAGGAAGTCACCGCAGAGTATAGCGCGTGCGTGTTCGATGCCAAGGGCAAGACGTTTCGCGACGACTGGTACCCGGAATACAAGGCGAACCGTGCGTCGATGCCCGAAGATCTCGCACGGCAGATCGAGCCGATTCACGTCGCGGTGCGCTCGCTCGGCTGGCCGCTTTTGATGATCGACGGCGTCGAAGCCGACGACGTGATCGGCACGCTTGCCACGCAGGCGGAAAAGCGCGGCATGAAGGTGATCGTGTCGACCGGCGACAAGGATCTCGCGCAACTCGTCAGCGATCACGTCACGCTGATCAATACGATGACGAACGAGACGCTCGACCGCGCCGGCGTGCTCGCAAAATTCGGCGTGCCGCCCGAGCGGATCGTCGATTACCTGTCGTTGATCGGCGATACCGTCGACAACGTGCCGGGCGTCGACAAGTGCGGCCCGAAAACCGCGCTCAAGTGGCTCGCGCAGTACGAATCGCTCGACGGCATCGTCGCGCATGCGGACGAGATCAAGGGTGCGGTCGGCGACAACCTGCGCCGCGCGCTCGACTTCCTGCCGATGGCGAAGAAGCTCGTCACGGTCGACACCGCGTGCGACATGACAGAGCATGTCGCGTCGATCGAGGCGTCGCTCGCGAGCCGTCCCGAATCACGCGAGGAGTTGCGCGACATCTTCGCGCGTCACGGCTTCAAGACGTGGCTGCGCGAAGTCGAAACTGCCGAGGTGGTCGAGGGTCCGCAGACCGACGTGCCGCCGGCGCAAACCGTCGACGTCGAGCGTCATTACGACACCGTGCAGACATGGGAGCAGTTCGACGCGTGGCTCGCGAAGATCGACGCCGCGCCGCTCACCGCGTTCGATACCGAAACCACGTCGCTCGATCCGATGACCGCGCAGCTGGTCGGTCTGTCGCTCTCGGTCGAGGCCGGGTACGCCGCGTATGTCCCGGTCGCGCATCGCGGTCCCGACATGCCGGTGCAACTGCCGCGCGACGAAGTGCTCGCGAAGCTGAAGCCGTGGCTCGAAAATCCGGCGAAGAAAAAGGTCGGCCAGCATCTGAAGTACGACGAGCAGGTGCTCGCCAACTACGGCATCGAGATGGACGGCATCGAGCACGACACACTGCTCGAATCGTACGTGGTCGAATCGCACCGCACGCACGACATGGACAGCCTCGCGCTGCGCCATCTCGGCATCAAGACGATCAAGTACGAGGACGTTGCGGGCAAGGGCGCGCAGCAGATCGGCTTCGACGAAGTCGCGCTCGAGCAGGCCGCCGAATACGCGGCGGAAGACGCGGACATCACGCTGCGCCTGCACGAGGCGCTCTATCCGCAGGTCGCCGCGGATGCCGGTCTCGAACACGTGTACCGGCAGATCGAGCTTCCCACGTCACGCGTGCTGCGCAAGATGGAACGCGCGGGCGTGCTGATCGACGCGGAGAAACTGCGGCGCCAGAGCAGCGAGATCGCGACGCGTCTCGTGCAGCTCGAAAGCGAAGCGTATGAACTCGCAGGCGGCGAATTCAATCTCGGCTCGCCGAAGCAGATCGGCCAGATCTTTTTCGAGAAGCTGCAACTGCCGGTCGTGAAGAAGACGCCGAGCGGCGCGCCGTCCACCGACGAAGAAGTGCTGCAGAAGCTCGCGGAAGACTACCCGCTGCCGAAGGTTCTGCTCGAACATCGCGGGCTGTCGAAGCTGAAGTCCACCTACACCGACAAGCTGCCGCGCATGGTCAATGTGCAGACCGGCCGCGTGCACACGAATTACGCGCAAGCCGTCGCGGTCACGGGGCGGCTCGCGTCGAACGATCCGAATCTGCAGAACATTCCGGTGCGTACGGCGGAAGGCCGGCGCATCCGCGAGGCGTTCATCGCGTCGCCGGGACACAAGCTCGTGTCGGCCGACTATTCGCAGATCGAGCTGCGCATCATGGCGCATATCTCCGGCGACGAATCGCTGCTGCGCGCATTTGCCGAGGGCGAAGACGTGCACCGCGCGACGGCCTCCGAGGTGTTCGGTGTTACGCCGCTCGAAGTGAATTCCGATCAGCGACGCATCGCGAAGGTGATCAACTTCGGTCTGATCTACGGGATGAGTTCGTTCGGGCTCGCGTCGAATCTCGGCATCACGCGCGATGCGGCGAAGCTCTATATCGACCGCTATTTCGCCCGCTATCCGGGCGTCGCGCGCTACATGGACGACACGCGCGCGAGTGCGAAGGAGAAGGGCTACGTCGAGACCGTGTTCGGCCGGCGCCTGTGGCTGCCGGAGATCAACGGCGGCAATGGGCCGCGTCGTCAGGCGGCGGAGCGCGCGGCAATCAACGCGCCGATGCAGGGCACCGCGGCCGATCTGATCAAGATGTCGATGATCGCAGTGCAGAAGTGGCTCGACGATTCGCGCGTGGGCATCGGTACACGGATGATCATGCAGGTCCACGATGAACTGATCCTCGAAGTGCCGGACAGCGAGCTCGCCGACGTCCGCAAGCGGCTGCCCGAATTGATGTGCGGCGTCGCGACGCTGAAGGTGCCGCTGGTTGCCGAAGTCGGCGCGGGCGATAACTGGGAAGAGGCGCATTGATCGCGTGAGCCGTGTACCCGCGACGGTCCGCTTAAGCGTGCGCTGAACGCGCGTCTGCGCAACCCCGCGTGCGCATATCGTCGTGTGCATGTCACACATGTTGACCGGCGGCTTGTGAGAAGCCGCATGCGTCGCCGACAATCGATGACGACGGCATGCCCACGCATGCCGTCTCGACCCACAACCCATCGACACACGGAGAATCGCGATGCATCGTTTTATCGTCGTTGGCGGGGGAGCGGGGGGACTGGAACTGGCGACGCGTCTCGGCGACCGCTACGCTCCACACAAGAACAAGGGCGGCGCAAGCGCCCAGGTCACGCTGGTCGACCGCTATCCGACGCATATCTGGAAGCCGCTGCTGCATGAGGTCGCTGCGGGCAGCATGGATCCGTTCACGCAGGAACTCGAATACGCGGCGCAGGCGCGCTGGCACGGCTTCGAATTCCAGCAGGGCGACCTTCTCGCGCTCGACCGCGCGGCGCGACGCATCACGCTCTCCGCGGTCGCCGATGACGACGGCGCCGAACTGATGCCACAGCGGGAGCTGGAATACGACACGCTCGTCATCGCGATCGGCAGCACGACGCACTTCTTCGGCGTGCAGGGTGCGTCCGATTATTCGCTTGCACTCGATACCGTCGGCCAGGCCGAACGCTTTCGCAAGCGTCTGATTGCCGCGTGCATCCGCGCCGAACATCAGGCGCATGAGCGCGTCGAGTCGGAGTCGGGCGAGCCGCGCGTCCAGGTGGCGATCGTCGGCGGTGGTGCGACGGGTGTCGAACTGTCGGCCGAACTGCGCAATACCGCGCAGGTGCTGTCCGCGTACGGTCTGCACAAGCTCGATCCGCGGCACGACGTCGGCATCGTGCTGATCGAGTCGGGGGCCCGCATTCTGCCGGCACTGCCCGAGCGTGTGTCCACGGCGACGTCCGAACTGCTCGTGAAGCTCGGCGTCAAGCTGATGACCGGCGAGACGGTCGCGGAGGTCGCGCCCGGTCTCGTGCGGACCGCGAGCGGCAAGACCGTGCGCGCGGATCTGACCGTCTGGGCCGCGGGCATCAAGGCGCCGGCCGTGCTGGGCAAACTCGACGGGCTGACGGTGAACCGCCTCGGCCAGCTGCTCGTGCGCAACACGCTGCAGACCGAGCTCGACGACAACATCTTCGCGCTCGGCGACTGTGCCGCGTGCCCATGGCCCGGCACCGACCGCAACGTGCCGCCGCGTGCGCAGGCCGCACATCAGCAGGCGAGCTTCCTGTTTAAGGCGCTCGCCGCGCGGCTCGACAACGGGCCGTTGCCGGTCTTCACGTATCGCGATTTCGGATCGCTGGTGTCGCTCGGGCATTTCAGCGCGGTCGGCAATCTGATGGGCGGCGTGATCGGTGGAAACATGCTGATCGAAGGGCTGTTTGCGCGCTTCATGTACATGTCGCTGTACCGGCTGCATATCGCCGCGCTGCACGGCTATGCCCGGATGGTGCTCGACACGTTTGCGCACTGGCTGCGCCGGACCACGCTGCCGCGCGTGAAGCTGCACTAGGCGAGCGGGGCGAAGGGGCGGCGGCGTTGACGTCACGGCTGGCCGGCAAGAGGTATGCTGTTGCCTCGTTGCCGTCCATCCGAGGAGCGCCGTATGCTAAAACCCGAAGTCGACAGTCTGGTTCCGCACGTTCCGTTCGATCGTCGAACGTTCATCAAGGCCGCGATCGGCAGCGGGTTTGCCGCCGCCGTGCTGCCGGTCTCCGCACAAACCATCCATACCGATAGCGAAGGGCTCGAAGCCGGCGAGGTTGCCGTGAGATCGGGCGGCACTATCGTGCCCGCGTATCGCGCGCAACCGTTGGGCAAGACGCACCTGCCGGTGATCATCGTCGTGCATGAGATCTTCGGCGTGCACGAGCATATCGCCGACGTGTGCCGACGCTTCGCGAAGGTCGGCTATCTGGCGATCGCGCCGAACCTGTACATACGCGAAGGCGACGCGTCGATCTATCCGACGATCCAGCAGCTCAACGAGCAGCTGGTCAGCAAGGTGCCCGACAGCCAGGTGCTGGGCGATCTCGACGCGACCGTCGCGTGGGCCGGCGAACACGGCGGCGACCTGCGGCGCGTCGGGGTAAATGGGTTCTGCTGGGGCGGGCGGATCACGTGGCTCTACGCGGAACACAATCCGCATGTGAAGGCGGCGGTCGCGTGGTATGGGCGCGTCGCCGGCGATCATACGGCGAATACGCCGGCCAATCCGCTCGATCTTGCCAGCAGCCTGCATGTGCCGGTGCTGGGCCTTTATGGTCGGCAGGACCCGAGCATTCCGCAGGACACGCTCGAGCAGATGAAGCAGGCCATCGCGGAAGGACCGCGCGAAGCACGCGGGTCGCAGTTCGTCGTGTACGACGATGCGGGTCACGCGTTCTTCGCCGACTACCGGCCGAGCTATCGCAAGGTCGATGCCGAAGACGGCTGGCGGCGCGCGCTGGCCTGGTTCAGGCAGCACGGCGTCGCGTAGGTGACTGAGGGCGGGCGGGTCACCGCCCGCCGTCGCTCAGGGCGTCGCGCCGGTCGCTACCGGGTGCGACGAATTCGCGCTCCACTCGCTCCACGATCCCGGATACAGCACGGCCCCGTGCAGGCCCGCGACTTCCATCGCGAGCGCGTTGTGGCATGCGGTCACGCCGGAGCCGCATTGCAGTACGACCTTCTCCGGCGCAACGCCGGGCAGCAGCGCGCCGAATTCCTCACGCAACGTATGGGCGGATTTGAAGCGGCCGTCCGCGGTGAGGTTGTCCTTGAAGAAGCGGTTCAGCGCGCCGGGGATATGGCCGCCCACCGGATCGAGCGTTTCGTTTTCTCCGCGATAGCGATCGGCCGCGCGCGCATCGACGAGCGTGCGCTCGAGTGTCGCGAGGTTGCGCTCGACACCCTGCGCATCGATCGTCGCCGTCAGCGGCTTGCCCGCCTTGAAGTCGCCGCGCACGTGAGGCGACGCGTCCTGGGTCAGTGGCTGGCCGGCAGCCTGCCAGGCCTGCAGACCGCCGTCGAGCAGCGCGACCGCATCGTGACCGAGCCAGCGCAGCAGCCACCACAGCCGCGCCGCGTACATGCCGCCCTGCGCGTCGTACGCGACGACCTGCTGGCCTTGCCTGAGTCCGAGCGCCGCGAGCGTATCGACGAGCTGCACGCGGTCCGGCAGCGGATGACGTCCGTTGGTGCCGGTCTTCGGACCGGACAGGTCGCGGTCGAGATGCAGATAGTGCGCGTGAGGCAGATGGCCCGCCGCATACGCGGCTTCACCCGCCGTGGGGGCGGCGAGATCGAAGCGGCAATCGGCGATGAATACGCTGTCGGGGGCGGCGGTCAGCCGTTCCGCGAGGTTCGTGGGGGAGATCAGCGTGGTGTAGTGGGTGTGGGGCATGGCGGCTCCTGACGGAGGATTCGGCTGCGCCGAACGATGTCTGTAGTCTAAACAAAAAAGACGGGCCGAAGCCCGTCTTTCCTGGTGCGCTGCGGCCTGGGCCGCGCAATGCCTGCTGGTCTGCTGGTTCAGAGCGTGCCGAGTTCGCGCCGCAGGAATTCGTGGAAGTGCTGCATGCCGTCTTCCATCGGACTCTGGTACGGCCCGACCTGCGACTCGCCGCGCTCCATCAGCGCGCGGCGGCCCGCATCCATGCGCTCGGCGATCTCGTCGTCCTCGCGCGCGGTTTCCATATAGGCGCCGCGCTCGGCCTCGACGAACTCACGCTCGAACAGCGCGATTTCCTCAGGGTAATAGAACTCGACGACGTTGGTCGTCTTTTGCGGTCCGCGCGGAATCAGCCACGACACGACGAGCACGTGCGGGTACCACTCGATCATGATGCCCGGGTAGTACACCATCCAGATCGCGCCGAACTCGGGCGGACTGCCGTCGCGGAACCGCAGCACCGCGTCATGCCATTTGCGGTACGTCGGGCTGCCCGGCTGCTCCAGATCCTTGTGCACGCCGACCGTCTGCACGCTGTACCAGTCGCCGAATTCCCACGTCAGGTCGTCGCAATTGACGAAGCTGCCGAGGCCTGGATGGAACGGCGCGACGTGGTAGTCCTCCAGATAGACCTCGATGAAGGACTTCCAGTTGTAGTTGCACTCGTGGACTTCGACGTGGTCGAACATGAAGTTCGAGAAGTCGAAATGCTGCTTCGTGCCGAGACGCGACAGATCTTTCGCGACGTCGCGACCCTGCGCTTCGAACAGCAGGCCCTGCCAGTTCTGCAGCGACGTGGCGCCGAGATTCAGGCAGGGGTTGTCCGCGAAATGCGGTGCACCGAGGAGCTGGCCGTTCAGATCGTACGTCCAGCGATGCATGGGACAGACGATGTTCTCCGTCTGGCCGCGGCCGTTGAGCATGATCGCCTGGCGATGGCGGCACACGTTCGACAGCAGTTCGACCTGCGACTGCTGGTTGCGCACGAGTACCCGGCCCTCTTTTTCGCTGGGCAGGGCAAAATAATCCCCCGCGTCCGGCACCATGAGTTCGTGCCCGACGTAGCGAGGACCTTTTTTGAAAAGGGTGTCGATTTCGCGCTTGAGAAGCGCTTCGTCAAAGTAAGCCGTGACTGGCAGTTGGCTGTGGACAGAAGACCGCAACTGCAATGCATTGCTCAGATTGGACATTCCCACTCCCGTAAAGACGTGAAAGCAGTGAACAACCCAACCATCGAAGATTCGATTGATTTAGGGAGCCCGCGATTATACCTGTTTCCCCCTCCTTGGGGACACTTAAGTCCCTGATTTGGGTCAAAATTGTCGGAGAAGTTCGCGGGATTTTCGGGGTCGCGAGAATATTGTTCTGCCGGTGTCCGGCGGCTCAGGGAATCCCGTGTAACGGCCGCAGGCGCTCCACAAGATCGGAATTGTCGCTTTTGCCGTAGAATGTCCGACTTGTTTTAAATTTGCGACGATTCATGGCGAAGACCGCAACAAAAGACGCTGCCGGCGGGCCTGTGCAAGGCGTCGACGGTGTGCCGCTCCCCGAGAGCTACGAAGCGGCGCTCGCAGAACTGGAAGGGCTGGTCGCACGGATGGAAGGCGGCAGCCTGAGCCTCGAGGAATCGCTCGCCGCGTACCGGCGCGGCGCAGCCCTCGTCGCGTTTTGCCAGCAACAGCTGGAAAAGGTGGAGCAGCAAGTGCGCGTCCTCGATGGAGAGACGCTGAAGCCGCTGCCCACGAACCCTGCAGGTACAACCGCCGCTGAGAGCGGAGACGATTTATGACTTTCGACGAATGGATGCGTTCCGTCCTCGAGCGTGTCGAGACGGCGCTGGATCACTATTTGCCGGCCACGACTGTCGAGCCCGCCCAGTTGCACGAGGCGATGCGCTACGCGGTGATGGGCGGCGGCAAGCGGGTGCGCCCGCTGCTGTGTCACGCCGCCGGCGAATTGACCGGTGCGCGGGCCGCGTGTGTCGAGGCGGCTTCGGCGGCGCTCGAAATGATTCACGTATATTCGCTCGTGCACGACGACATGCCGTGCATGGACGACGACGAGCTGCGCCGCGGCAAACCGACGGTACACGTCAAATATGACGAAGCGACGGCACTGCTCGTCGGCGATGCGCTGCAGTCGCAGGCGTTCGTCGCGCTGACGGCCGACGTGCTCGCGCCGCTTCAGCAGGCGGCGCTGGTGCGCGAACTGGCGCTTGCCAGCGGCTCGGTCGGGATGGCGGGCGGTCAGGCAATCGACCTCGCGAGCGTCGGCCATACGCTCACGCGGCCGCAGCTGGAAACGATGCACCGGATGAAGACGGGCGCGCTGCTGCGTGCCGCGGTCCGGATGGGCGCCCTCGCGGGCGAGACGCCCGACGCGGCCGCGATGCGTTCGCTCGATGCTTATGCGGCAGCGGTCGGTCTCGCGTTTCAGGTCGTCGACGATATTCTCGACGTCACGACCGATTCCGCGACGCTCGGCAAGACGGCCGGCAAGGATGCGAAGGACGGCAAGCCGACTTATGTATCGATTATCGGACTCGACGCTTCGCGCTCGCTCGCCGCGCAATTGCGGGCGGACGCCCATGCTGCACTGGTACCGTTCGGCGCCCGCGCGCAGCGCCTCGCCGAACTGGCCGATCTGGTCGTGAACCGGGTGAGCTGAAACAGTATCAACGCGGAAGCCTGCCGCCTCGCACACGACGCTACCGTGTGCGTGAACGAAGCGCCGGCACGCAGGTTTTCCTACAATGGAACGACGATGTACGACTTGCTGAAAACCATTGACGACCCGGCTGCCCTGCGCCGCCTCGATCGCCGCCAGTTGCAACCGCTCGCAGACGAGTTGCGCGCCTTCGTGCTCGACAGCGTCTCGCAGACGGGTGGTCACCTGTCGTCCAATCTCGGTACGGTTGAACTGACGATCGCGCTGCATTACGTGTTCGAGACGCCGCGCGACCGGATCGTCTGGGACGTGGGTCATCAAACGTATCCGCACAAGATCCTCACGGGTCGTCGCGACCAGATGCACACGCTGCGTCAGCTCGGCGGCATCTCGGGTTTTCCGCGCCGCAGCGAGTCGGAATACGACACGTTCGGCACCGCGCATTCGAGCACGTCGATCTCGGCCGCGCTCGGCATGGCGATCGCGTCGAAGCTGCAGAACGAGGGGCGCTATTCGATCGCCGTGATCGGCGACGGCGCGATGACCGCGGGCATGGCTTTCGAGGCGATGAATAACGCAGGTGTCGCCGACGATGTCCCGCTGCTCGTGATCCTCAACGACAACGACATGTCGATCTCGCCGCCGGTCGGCGCGCTGAACCGCCACCTTGCCCGTCTGATGTCCGGTCGTTTCTACGCGGCCGCGCGCGCGGGCGTCGAGCGCGTGCTGCGCGTCGCGCCGCCGATGCTCGACCTCGCGCGCAAGCTCGAGGAGCACGCGAAGGGCATGATCGTGCCGGCTACCTTGTTCGAGGAGTTCGGCTTCAACTACATCGGACCGATCGACGGTCACGATCTCGATTCGCTGATCCCGACGCTGCAGAACATCAAGGAACTGCGCGGTCCGCAGTTCCTGCACGTCGTGACGAAGAAAGGCCAGGGCTACAAGCTCGCCGAAGCCGACCCGGTGCTGTATCACGGTCCCGGCAAGTTCAATCCGGCCGAAGGTATCAAGCCGTCGACGGCGCCCAGCAAGAAGGCCTACATGCACGTGTTCGGCGAATGGCTATGTGACATGGCCGAGCTGGATGCGCGCGTGGTCGGTATTACGCCCGCGATGCGTGAGGGCTCGGGCATGGTCGAGTTCGCGAAGCGCTTCCCGGACCGCTATTTCGACGTCGGCATCGCCGAGCAGCATGCGGTGACGTTTGCAGGCGGCCTCGCTGCCGACGGCATGAAGCCGGTCGTCGCGATCTATTCGACGTTCCTGCAGCGTGCGTACGATCAGTTGATCCACGACGTCGCGTTGCAGAACCTGCCGGTGGTGTTCGCGATCGATCGCGCGGGTCTCGTCGGTGCGGACGGTGCGACGCATGCAGGTTCGTACGATCTCGCGTTCCTGCGCTGCATTCCGAACATGACGGTCATGGCCGCGTCGGACGAAAACGAATGCCGTCAGATGCTCTACACGGCGTTGCAGCAGCCGAACCCGAGCGCTGTGCGCTATCCGCGCGGTGCGGGGACAGGTGTTGCGACCGTCAAGCAGATGGTGGCGATTCCGCTCGGTAAGGGCGAAGTGCGTCGTGAGACGTCGCAGCCGGCCGGCAAACGCATCGCGATTCTCGCGTTCGGCACGATGGTCGCGCCGGCGCTTGCCGCAGCGGAGCAACTGGACGCGACCGTCGCGAACATGCGCTTCGTGAAGCCGGTCGATGCCCAACTGGTCCGCGAACTCGCGGAAACCCACGACGCAATCGTCACGGTCGAAGAAGGCTGCGTGATGGGCGGCGCGGGTTCGGCCTGCGTCGAAGCCCTGCTGGAGAGTGGGGTTATGCGCCCCATACTACAATTGGGTCTGCCCGACCGGTTCATCGATCATGGCGATCCCGCGAAGCTGCTCGCGGAATGCGGCCTCGATGGTGCCGGCATCGCGAAGTCGATTCGCGAGCGCTTCGTGGATCATGCGGCCGGCAAGTCGGTGAAGCGCGTCGCCTGATTGCGCTCGCTGGCCCGGTCGTAACCCACGGTCATAAAACAATCCCCCGCTTGAGTCGACGGGCCTGATGGCCCGTCATGCACCGCCGGCTTGCGCCGGCGTTTGCCTTTGCCCGCGTGATGGAATAGATCGCCGCGTGCAGCGTTATATTCACATCGCCGCGCGGCCAGTGAGGACAAGAAGATGAACCAGATGAATCCCGCCTTCGTGATGCCCGACGTGCAGAGCACGCTCGACACACGCCAGATCCCGATCCAGCGGGTCGGCGTCAAGGCGGTGCGACATCCCGTGACGGTGCGCACGCAATCCGGCGACGTGCAGCACACGGTCGGGTTGTGGAACCTCGACGTCCATCTGCCCGCCGACCAGAAGGGCACGCACATGTCGCGCTTCGTCGCGCTGCTCGAAGACAACCGGACGCCGCTCGACGTCGCTTCGTTCCGCACGATGCTCGCGTCGATGCTCGAGAAGCTCGAAGCTGAAGCGGGTCGTATCGAAGTGTCGTTTCCGTATTTCGTCAGCAAGGTGGCGCCGGTATCGGGCGTACAGAGCCTGCTCGACTACGAAGTCACGCTGACCGGTGAGACCCGCAACGGGTCGACGCGCGTGTTTCTCAAAGTGCTGGTGCCGGTGACGAGCCTGTGCCCATGCTCGAAGAAGATCTCGCAGTACGGCGCGCACAACCAGCGTTCGCACGTGACGATCGATGCCGAACTGGCCGGCGACGTCCCGGTGGAAGGATTGATCCGGATCGCGGAAGAAGAGGCATCGTGCGAACTATGGGGATTGCTGAAGCGTCCCGACGAAAAGTTCGTCACGGAGCGTGCGTATGAAAACCCGAAGTTCGTCGAGGATCTGGTGCGCGATGTCGCGCAACGGCTCAATGCGGACGAGCGGATCGTCGCATACGTACTCGAGGCCGAGAACTTCGAATCGATCCACAACCACAGCGCCTATGCGCTGATCGAGCACGACAAGCGCGTGCGTTGAGTCATGCGCGTACGCGATGCGTCGCAATGAAGAATGGCCGCTTGCGCGGCCATTTTTTTGTGAGTAACGAAGAGCGTTGACCGTGCCGCGACTAGCGCGCGAGCGATGCCAGATCCCAGCGTGGTTTCACCGTGAACGCATAGTCGCTGGTCGCTTGCGCGGGCCAGCGCTGCAGCCGCAGCGCGCCGGCCAGCGCGATCATCGCGCCGTTGTCGGTGCACAGCGACAGGTCCGGGTAATGCACGTCGAACCCGCGCTTCTTCGCCGCTGTCGATAGCGCTTCGCGCAACTGCCGGTTCGCCCCGACGCCGCCCGCCACGACCAGCCGCTTCAGTTGCGTGCGCTTGAGCGCCGCCAGCGATTTCGCCGCGAGCACGTCGACCGCCGCATCGACGAAGCCGCGCGCGATATCGGCCTTGTCCTGCTCGCAGACGTTCGTGCCGCGCTTCTTCACCTGGGTCAGCACCGCCGTCTTGAGGCCGCTGAAGCTGAAATCGAGGTCGCCCGAATGCAGCATCGGACGCGGCAGCACGATGGCGCCCGGCGTGCCGAATTCCGCAAGACGCGAGACCTCCGGACCACCCGGATAACCCAGGCCGAGCAGCTTCGCAGTTTTATCGAAGGCTTCGCCGGCGGCGTCGTCGAGCGTTTCGCCGAGCGTTTCGTAGAGGCCGACGTCGGTGACGCGCATCAGCTGCGTATGCCCGCCGGACACCAGCAGCGCGACGAATGGAAACGGCGGCGGCTCGTCGACCAGGAGAGGCGACAGCAAATGCCCTTCGAGGTGGTGAATGCCGATCGTGGGCTTGTTCCATGCCATCGCGAGTGCGTTGGCGATGCTTGCGCCGACAAGCAGCGCGCCGGCGAGCCCTGGTCCCTGCGTGAACGCGATTGCGTCGATGGCTTCACGGGCGCAGCCCGAGCGCGCGAGCACGTCTTCGAGCAGCGGCAGCGCGCGGCGAATGTGATCGCGCGACGCGAGTTCAGGTACGACGCCGCCATACTCCCGGTGCATCGCGATCTGCGAATGCAGTGCGTGCGCGAGCAGGCCCTGCTCTGTGTCGTAGAGCGCGAGGCCGGTTTCGTCGCAGGAGCTTTCGATACCGAGAACGAGCATGATTCGTGGGCGGTGCGGCCGTGAGGCCGCGGGAAAAGGCGCCGCAAGGTCTGAAGGAAGCCTGAAAGTATAGCAGTGAGGGGGAGGGGCCGCAGGTACAATGCGCGCCATGGAATCTTTCGATATTGCCGTGATCGGCGCGGGCGCGGCCGGCATGATGTGCGCGGCGGTGGCCGGTCAGCTTGGGCGGCGCGTCGTGTTGATCGATCATTCACCGCGGCTCGCGGAGAAAATCCGTATCTCCGGTGGCGGCCGCTGCAACTTCACGAATCTGCACGCCGGCCCCGCGAACTATCTGTCGACCAATCCGCACTTTTGCCGTTCCGCACTGGCCCGCTACACACCGCGCGATTTCATGGCGCTGCTCAAGCGCCACCGCGTAACGTGGCACGAGAAGCACAAGGGCCAACTGTTCTGCGACCAGTCGAGCGACGCGGTGATCGACGTACTCAAAAGCGAATGCGACTCGGGCGGCATCGCGTGGCGCCGTCCGCTGACCGTCGAGCAGGTGCGACAGCACACGGACGGCGGTTTCGCGCTCGATACCGCCGCGGGCCCGATCGACGCCCGCGCGCTGGTCGTGGCGACGGGCGGCCTGTCGATTCCGAAGATTGGCGCGACCGATTTTGCCTATCGTCTGGCGAAACAGTTCGGGCACAAGCTGGTCGATACGCGCCCGGCGCTGGTTCCGCTGACCTTCGCCGCAGCCGACTGGGCGCCGTTTTCGGCGTTGTCGGGGGTATCGCTCGAGGTGCGGGTCAGCACCGGCGCGAAGAAGACGGGCGGTGAGTTTGTCGAAGATCTGCTGCTCACCCATCGCGGCCTCTCAGGCCCCGGCGTATTGCAGATCTCGAGCTTCTGGCAGCCCGGCGAGCCGATTCACGTGAATCTGCTGCCCGAGCGGGATGCCGCCGCGTCGTTGCTGGAGGCGAAGGCCGGTTCGAAGCGCCAGATTGCCAATCTGCTCGCCGAATGGGTGCCCGCGCGGCTCGCGCAGGTCTGGCTGGAAACGCACCGGACCGCCGCCGACGCGCGCGTCGCGGATCTGCCCGACCGGACGCTGCGCGGCATCGGCGACGCACTGTCGCGCTGGACGCTGACTCCGAACGGCACCGAAGGCTACCGGAAGGCGGAAGTAACGAAGGGCGGCGTCGATACGCGGGAGCTGTCGTCCGCCACGATGATGAGCGCGCGGGTGCCCGGGCTGTACTTCATCGGCGAGGCCGTGGACGTCACCGGCTGGCTGGGCGGGTACAATTTTCAGTGGGCGTGGGCGTCCGGTGTGGCTGCTGGACAGGCCGCCGCGGACTATGCGCGGGGGGCTTGACTCGACCGTGTCTTTGTGCAGAACGTCTGCTATAATCGTCAATCTTTGCCAAGTTCCGTTATTGAAAAATGACGACTATCCGCGTAAAAGAAAACGAGCCTTTCGAAGTCGCCATGCGCCGGTTCAAGCGCACGATCGAGAAAAATGGCTTGTTGACTGACCTCCGTGCGCGAGAGTTTTACGAGAAGCCGACGGCCGAACGTAAGCGCAAGAAGGCCGCCGCGGTGAAGCGTCATTTCAAGCGGCTGCGCAGCCAGATGCTGCCAAAGAAGTTTTACTGATTCTGGCGTCGTCGCGGCTTTGGCCACCGGCGACGTATCCACAAACCGGCAACCGGCGGTGCCCACGGCGCCGCAAGCGGAACAGCCAGGCCTGTGAGGCCGTCATGGTAAGGCCGCATCCACTACGCGCAATCGCGCCGACCCGCTTGGAGATGTTCTCAAGCGGGTTTTTGTGTTGATGCGCCAGGCGTTTCGCGGTTTCTGCAACCTTCCAACGCATCAGGTGACCAATGAGCCTCAAGGATCAGATCAGCGACGACATGAAAACCGCGATGCGGGCGCGCGAGACCGAACGTCTCGGCACGATCCGCCTGCTGCTCGCGGCGATCAAGCAGCGTGAAGTCGACGATCGTGTGACGCTCGACGACGCGGCGATCACCGGCGTGATCGACAAGATGATCAAGCAGCGCAAGGACTCGATCAGCCAGTTCGAAGCGGCCGGCCGGGACGACCTGGTCAGCAAGGAGCAGGGCGAACTGGTGGTGCTGGCCGCGTACATGCCGGCGCAGCTGTCCGACGCGGAAGTCGCCGCCGAAATCGACGCCGCCGTCGCACAGACCGGTGCCGCCGGTCCGCAGGACATGGGCAAGTTGATGGGCGTGCTGAAGCCGAAGCTCGCGGGCCGCGCCGACATGACGGCCGTCTCCGCCAAGGTCAAGGCAGCACTCAGCAAATAAACTCTTTGAGGCCGCGCGGCTCGTTGGAGCCGCGCGGCCCGCGTATTTCGGGACATCGTCGTACACCGTGATTCCGCACTCGTTTCTGCAGGACCTGCTCACCCGCGTCGATATCGTCGACGTGGTCGGACGGTATGTGCAGCTGAAAAAGGGTGGTGCGAATTTCATGGGGCTGTGCCCGTTTCACAACGAGAAGAGCCCTTCGTTCACCGTTAGTCCGACTAAGCAGTTCTATCACTGCTTCGGGTGCGGGGCGCACGGTACCGCGATCGGTTTCCTGATGGAGCATGCCGGGCTAACGTTTCCGGAGGCGGTGAACGAGCTCGCGCAGTCGGTCGGACTGACGGTGCCACGCGACCCTTCGCCGATGCGCGGCGGTGCGGGCGGCGACGGTTATGCGCCGCCGTCGAAAGCGGTGACGACGGCGTTGTCGGATCTGATGCAGGTGTCGTGCGACTTCTATCGCAAGCAGTTGCGCGGTGCACCGAATGCGATCGAATACCTGAAAAAGCGGGGTTTGACCGGCGAAATCGCGCTGCGCTTCGGGCTCGGCTACGCGCCGGACGGCTGGCAGAATCTCGAGGTCGCGTTCCCCAACTATCGGGACGACGCGCTGGTCGAAGCCGGGCTCGTGATCGTCAGCGAAAAGGCGGATGCGCAGGGGCAGGCACGACGCTACGACCGCTTCCGCGAGCGGATCATGTTCCCGATCCGCAACGTGAAGGGACAGGTCATCGGCTTCGGCGGTCGGGTGCTGGACGGCGGCGAACCCAAGTATTTGAATTCGCCCGAAACGCCTCTATTTAACAAGGGCAGCGAACTGTACGGGCTGTTCGAGGCCCGGCTGGCGATTCGCGAACAGCAGTACGTGCTGGTGGTCGAAGGGTACATGGACGTGGTCGCGCTGGCGCAACTGGGGTTCCAGAACGCGGTGGCGACGCTCGGCACCGCCTGTACGCCGATTCACGTGCAGAAGCTGATGCGTCAGACCGATACGGTGATCTTCAGCTTCGACGGCGATTCGGCCGGGCGTCGCGCGGCGCGGCGTGCTTTGGATGCGTGTCTGCCGCACGCGGCCGACAACCGGACGATCCGTTTCCTGTTTCTGCCGTCCGAGCACGATCCGGACAGCTACGTACGCGAATTCGGCACGGAAGGGTTTGCGGAGCAGGTCAGGCGCGCGATGCCGCTGTCGCAGTTCCTGCTGAACGAAGTGCTGGCCGGCAAGGAGCTCGATCAGCCCGAAGGACGCGCCCGCGCGCTGTTCGACGCGAAGCCGCTGCTGCAGGCGCTGCCCGCCAATGCATTGCGGGCGCAGATCATGCATATGTTCGCGGACCGGCTCGACGTGCCGTTCGATGAAGTCGCGGCGCTGTGCGAGGTCGATGCGCGGATCGCGGCTGCGGCGCGTGCGGCGCCGGCGCGCAAGGATCGCCGCAGCGTCACGGGTATCGAGCAGCGGGCACTGCGCAATCTGGTTATGCATCCGCGTATCGTGGTGGCGCTGGACGACGACTCGGAGCACGCACTGGTTAGCATTACGCGTCACGGAGAACTGTTCGAGGAGGTCGCAACGCATGCCCGCGCACTCGGTGAAGCAGCCGAGTTCCAGCTGCTGTCGGACCTGTTGCGGAACGGGGTAAATGCCCCCACCTTCGAGGAAATCTTTCGCGAAATTCTGGACTATGATGAAAACGTCCGGGATTTGTTACTGAAGAATCCGGAAGACGCCGCCGTCATCGAGGAGCGCCGCGAACACGAACGGCTGGCGGGTGAGGAACTGAAGGCGGCGATCCTGAAGATGCGCTACGACACGTGCTGCGACCGGCTCGAACAGCTCTCGCGGCAGTCGAAACATACCCCCGAGGAATTCGCGGAACTGACGGAATTGAATCAGAGACGGGCCGACATGAAACGTCAGCTCGGGCTGTAAGCAGGGAGGGGCTGAAACCGAGGTGCTATAATTAAAGGTTTTCAGCGGTTTGTTTTCCAAGGCAAAAGGCGAATTGCAATGGCAAAGACTACAGGCGGAAAGAATGCGACAGGCAAGGGCTCCGAGGAGCCGACCACAAAGGTCACACAGGCCAGATCCGCTACTTCCGTGAAAAAAGCGTCGGCCGCAAGTACACCGCCTGCTGCACGGAAGAAACCCTCGACCGCATCCGCCGCGCGAGCGGCACCGGAAAGCGTGGCAAAACCCGTGGCCAAGGCCTCGGCGAAAGCTGTGCAACCGGTTGCGAAACGGCCGAGTTCCAGAAGCGCAAGGGAAGCGGCTGCCGCGCAGGACGATGCGGCAGCGCGCGAGACTCCAGTATCCACGGTTCAACCGGCTGTTGTCCAGCAGCCGCGAGTCGAGACTACAGCCAGTACGGCGAACTCCATGACGAAAAAGCTGAACGAAGTACCCGTCGAAGACGAAGCAACCCAGACCCAGACCGAAGAACCCGCTGCCGTTCCGGGCAAGGGCGAAAAGGCCAAGGCGCGTGACCGTCGAGCGAAGGAAAAGGCGTTGTTGAAGGACGCTTTCGCGTCCACGCAGCCGGGCACGGCCGAAGAACTGGAAGAGCGCCGTGCGAAGCTGCGCGCGCTGATCAAGCTCGGCAAGGAGCGCGGCTTCCTCACGTACGCCGAAATCAACGATCACCTGCCCGACAATTTTGCCGAGACCGAGGCGATCGAAGGCATCATCAGCACGTTCAACGACATGGGCGTCGCGGTGTACGAGCAGGCGCCCGATGCCGAGACGCTGCTGCTGAACGACAACGCGCCGGCCGCATCGTCGGACGACGAAGTCGAAGAGGAAGCGGAAGTCGCGCTGTCCACCGTCGATTCCGAATTCGGCCGCACGACCGACCCCGTCCGCATGTACATGCGTGAAATGGGCACGGTCGAGCTGCTGACGCGCGAAGGCGAAATCGAAATCGCGAAGCGCATCGAAGACGGCCTCAAGCACATGGTGATGGCGATCTCCGCGTGCCCGACGACGATCGCGGAGATCCTTGCGAATGCCGAGCGTGTCGCGAACGAAGAGATTCGCATCGACGAACTCGTCGATGGTCTGATCGACGTCGACGCGGCAGATGCGGACGGTTTCTCCGCGCAGGAAGCGGAAGAGATCGAGAACGAGACCGAAGAAGCGGAAGCCGACGAAGAGGAAGAAGAAGACGACGACGGCACCGCGCAGGCCACGGCCAACGCGGCGCAGCTCGAAGCCCTCAAGCGCGCATCACTCGAAAAATTCGCGTCGATCAGCGAATGGTTCGACAAGATGCGTCGCGCGTTCGAGAAGGAAGGCTACAAGTCGAAGTCGTATCTGAAGGCACAGGAAACGATCCAGAACGAGCTGATGACTATCCGCTTCACCGCGCGTACCGTCGAGCGTCTGTGCGACACGCTGCGTGCGCAGGTGGACGAAGTGCGTCAGGTCGAGCGGCAGATCCTGCATACGGTCGTCGACAAGTGCGGCATGCCGCGCGCGGAATTCATCGCGCGTTTCCCGGGCAGCGAAACGGATCTCGAATGGTCCGAGAAGATCGTCGCCGAGGGGCATGCGTACAGCGCGATTCTCACGCGTAACATCCCGGCGATCCGCGAACAGCAGCAGCGTCTGCTGGATCTGCAGGCGCGCGTCGTGCTGCCGCTGAAGGACCTGAAGGAAACCAACCGGCAGATGGCGGCGGGTGAACTGAAGGCGCGTCAGGCGAAGCGCGAGATGACCGAAGCGAACCTGCGTCTCGTGATCTCGATCGCGAAGAAGTACACGAATCGCGGCCTGCAGTTCCTGGATCTGATCCAGGAAGGCAACATCGGTCTGATGAAGGCGGTGGACAAGTTCGAATACCGGCGCGGCTACAAGTTCTCGACGTACGCGACGTGGTGGATCCGTCAGGCCATCACGCGTTCGATCGCGGACCAGGCGCGCACGATCCGGATTCCGGTTCACATGATCGAAACGATCAACAAGATGAACCGCATCTCGCGGCAGATCCTGCAGGAAACCGGTCTCGAGCCGGATCCGGCAACGCTCGCCGAGAAGATGGAGATGCCGGAAGACAAGATCCGCAAGATCATGAAGATCGCGAAGGAACCGATCTCGATGGAAACGCCGATCGGCGACGACGACGATTCGCATCTCGGTGATTTCATCGAGGATACGAACACGGTCGCACCGGCCGACGCAGCGTTGCATGCCAGCATGCGCGACGTCGTGAAGGACGTGCTCGATTCGTTGACGCCGCGCGAAGCGAAGGTACTGCGGATGCGTTTCGGTATCGAGATGAGCACCGATCACACGCTCGAAGAAGTGGGCAAGCAGTTCGACGTGACGCGTGAACGGATCCGTCAGATCGAGGCGAAGGCGCTGCGCAAGCTGCGTCACCCCAGCCGTTCGGACAAGCTGAAATCGTTCCTCGAAGGCAATTGATCGCACGCTGCGACTGACGTCGCGGCATAGGGGCCTCCCGGTCGTTTCGCGCAAGCGAGGCGGTCCACGGAGGCCCTTTTTTCGTGTACCATGGCGCCCAGTCTATGAACGCAGACCCGGACTTCGCCGGGTCTTTTCGTTTCGGGCCGGACGCCGTGCTGGTTGCAGGCAGCGGACTCATAATCCGCCTCCGAAAGGACATCGTGGGTTCGACTCCCACCCGGCCCACCATCCGTCATTCCAGCATCTTCCAGGACGTTCTGCGTGGATCTCCAAAGTCCTCGTTGGGCGAGTACTTCCGGCTAATAGCCATGCTCCGGAAGCTCGCCTGGTTCCGTTGACTTCCGTCGTTCTGCGGGGGTAACTTTGGGCGTAACTCGAGGCGTCAAAGAGGAGTTACCCCATGCCCCTTCGGACGCTGCAATTCGCAACGCAAAGTCTGGCTCCAGGCCGACGAAGTTATCGGATGGCGGCGGACTATTTCTATTGCTCAACCCGGATCCGCATTCGCTCTACTTGAGCGACATCATGAAGCGCGCCACGTCCTCGACATCCTTTGCGTCGACGGGGTTCGGATAGAGTCTTGGCATGATGCCGGACGGCTCCCGGATGCGCGATTCGACATCATCGAGTGTTAGCCGTCCCGCAATGCCGACGAGCGACGGACCGACGCCGCCTTCCCCGTTCTGTCCATGACAGCCCGCGCAGTTTGTCGCGTAGATCGACGCGCCGTGATTCGTCACGCCGCCCGCCATGGTCACCTGGGATTCGACGGACGTAGTCGGTGCGCCCGCCGGTTTCATTGCGACAGGATCGTTTAGTAATGCAATGCTATTGGCGGCCGGATTCGAGGGGATCGAATCGAGGTACGCGTGAATCCGTGCGATCTCGTCGTTCGACAGGATTTTCTCGCTGAATGGCGGCATCTGACCTTTCGGATGGTGCACATACGCCTGCATCGCGGCGAGCGGAACCGGGTACGGCGCGAGCGCCGGCCCGGTGCTGACGCTGCCCTGACCGAATATGCCATGACACTCGTAGCAGCCCTTCTGCATGAACAGTGCGCGGCCGGCCGGCACGTCGGCGTCGGCGTCGGCAGACGATGCGAGCGCACACGTGCACTTCAGCACGACAGCGGCAACCAGCGCAACGCGGATGCGCGCGAGAATCGGGAGATTCATCGGTGGGGCCGTTAGCGGGGTTGAGTCAGCACGTCGACGAGAGCAGGTTTCCCGCTCTTGACGACAGCCATTGCGCGCGAGAGCGCGGGGCCGAGATCCGCGGGATCCGCGATGGGGCCTTCTGCCCACACGCCCATGCTTCTCGCCATCGCCGCATAGTCGATCGGCGGGTCCTGCAGCACCGTGCCGATCGTGCCGCGCTCCGGATGCCGGTCGCGACGGCTCGACATGCGCTGGATGTGCATCGTTTCCTGATGCCACGCGCGGTTGTTGTGCATCACCGATAGCAGCGGCAGGCTGTGATGTGCCGCGGTCCATAGAACACCCGGCAGCACCATCAGGTCGCCGTCGGTCTGGACACTGACCGCGATGCGTCCCGCGTCGCGATGGGCAAGCGCTGCGCCGACTGCCGCGGGCGCGGCATAACCGACCCCGTAGCCGCCGCCGGCACCGATGAACTGATACGTCCTGGTGAAATCCCACAGGCGTTGTGGCCACTGGCTGATCGCACCGGTCGGCGACACCAGCGCCCAGTCTTCATGGCGGATCACGTTCCATATTTCGGCGCAAAGCCGCGCTGTACTGACCGGCGTACCGTCCCATGCCAGCGTCGCGGCCTCGCGCGCGTTTGCGCGGATACGGTCGAAGGTCTGCTGCATCGGTTGCCTGCGTGCCGCGGCCGCGCTGCGCTGCGCGGGCGTAAGCGTGGTCTGCACCGCATGCAGCAGCGCGGGCAACGACGCGTCGGCATCGACGCCGACCGGTAACGTGGGGGTGTAGAAGCGCTCGGCGTCCTGCATGTTCGACTTGCCATACAGATACGCGGCAGAGAGGCTGATCACCTTCACGTCGGGTCGCGCGCGCTCCTTCGAGGGCCGCTCGATCGTGTCGGGCACGGTGCCCGTCAGTGCCCATACGTCTCCGACTTCGAGCGCGAGGATTACATCCGCCTGCGCGAGCAGACGGCCCTGTATCGACGAATGGTTCAGGTAGTGACCGGTCGGAAAGTTCATCCGTGCGAGCAGATCGACGACCGGCGCATTGAGTGTTTCGGCGAGCCGGACCAGCGTCTCCATCGACGCCTGACTGCGCACCGCACGATCCGCGACGATCACCGGTGCCTTAGCGTTGCACAGCATCGAGGCCGCCGCGGCGAGCGCATCCTGGCTCGCGACCGGCGGCGATACGTTACGCAGCGGCGGCACGCGGATCTCGTGTGGATTGGCGATCGGCTGCTCCTGCAATTCCGCGTCCGCGACGATCAGGACCGGCTCCATCGGCGGCGTGACCGACATCGTGTACGCGCGCATGAACGACTCGGCGTAGTGCTGCAGCGACACCGGGTAGTCGTCGTATTTCGTGTAGTCGCGCACGAGCGCCCCGAGATCCTGTGCGGTGTGATACCACTCGACACCCGGACGTCGCTTGACAGCGTCGGCGATATTGCCAGCCAGCACCATCACCGGCACACGGTCGCACCACGCGTTGTAGATCGCCATCGAGGCATGCTGCAGACCCACCGTGCTGTGCACGAGACAGGCCATCGGCTTGCCGGCCACTTTCGCATAGCCATGCGCGATCGCGGCCGACGCCTCCTCGTGCGTGCAGACGATAAGTTGCGGATGACGGTCGCCTGCGTAATTGACGATCGACTCATGGATGCCGCGAAACGTCGAACCGGGCATCGCGGCCACATAGTCGATGCTCGCGATCTTCAGCAGATCGACCATGAAATCGGAACCCGGATTGCCGATGTGCGCGGCGTCGGCGGCGGGTGGCTCGTCTAGCGAAGGCGTCCCGGTTTCGGCCGCGACGAGCGCCGCGTTCGGCCGGCCGACCGTCGGTTCCTGCTTTGCGGCGGGGGCTTCCTGTGCGAAGCCGGGCACCGATTTCGTCAGCATCGCGGCTGTCCCCGTGGCGAGCGCCTCTTTCAGGAACGTACGTCGTTCTGTCATTACTGCGGTCTCCTCGTTGTTGTTATCGGAGTGCGAACACACGGGCGGGTGTTCATCTGCGGATCGATGGTTGTCGCGCGATGTCGGGTGAGCGAGGCGTGGTGCCGGCTCTGCATATCGACGCATGTCATCGCATCGCGCATTCAGGATGCGCGACGTGTTCTGCGGGAACAGTGAGTTGGGCAAGTTCGATGCAGAGTGTGGGTATTCGCGTATCGACTTGTGGTTGCCGTGAGGGCGTTTTGGCGAGCCCCTGACACAATCCGTTTGACCAGATGATCTGGTAGGGCGGGTTACCCGTCTATTGAAAAAAAGCGTGGTCGAGTTAACCGGACGGTAGTGGTACGCCGTCATGTCCTGGCGACCGCTCCCCCGGCGGCCGTATTGAGAACGTTTTTGCAAGCCATCTATTTCTTTGCGGGTCGGACAGTCGGCGCCGGCGCCGGCGCTAGCGTTCGCGTCAGCTCGTGAAGCCGTATAAGCGCGCGGGGTTGTCGACCAGCATTTTTTGTAATGCCCTGGCATCGCCGCACAGCGGGAGAACATCGATCAAGTCTGCCTCGTCGTGCACAGGATGACGTGGATTCGGATGCGGATAATCGGTGCCCCACAACAGGCGATCGGGTGACGAATCGAGCAGCACGCGAATGAATGGCGCGACGTCGTTAAACGGCTGACCGGCCGAGGACAGACGATCGATTGCGGAGACCTTGATCCAGCAATGATCACGCTTCGACCATTCGATGAGCCGGGCAAAACCGTGCTGTTGCATGCCGTGTGCGGTATCGATCCGCCCCATGTGATCGATAACAAACGGAACGGGCAGCGTGTCGAGCATCGGCTGCAGTTCGTCGAGAGTGCCTGCATCAACGTGTAGCAATACATGCCAACCTAGCGGCGCAATGCGTGTCATCAATCGGCGAAACTGCGCAGGATCGGGCGACTTCCACAGATGACGGATAAAGCCGAAGCGCACCGCTCGAATTCCTCCGTCGTGCAGCGTTTGCAACTGGGCATCGGAGATGCCGGTATCGATCAGCGCGACACCGCGTCGGACGTCAGGCCGATCCGCAATCGCATCGAGCACGATGCGGTTGTCGGTGCCATATACGGTCGCCTGCACGATCACGGTTCGATCGACACCAAGCCGGTCATGAAGTGCGGTCAATACGGTCTTATCCGATTCTTCCGGCGTGTAGGCCCGCGAATCGGCATAAGGGAATCGGTCGACCGGACCAAGAATATGACAATGCGTATCGCATCCTCCGGCAGGGAGCACAAATTTCGGCAGACGCAGTGCCGATGACGTCGTTGCAGGTTGATTCAATGGCCACTCTCCTTGTCGATCAGACATCCAGCATAGTGTCTTTGCCCGCGCGGTGTTCTTCGCCCCCGACACCGACGGCAGAGCACGTGTGGCCCGGCATCCATCGCGTCGTATTCCACAGCGCGATTGCGATCAGCAGCAAGGCGCTACCGACGATGAAGAGCGCGATCGCAAAGTTCAGGCCGATCGAAGGCGCAAGCCGCGCGATCGCATAGGGTGCGATCGAACTCGCTGCGGTCATCGCGTAGCTGATACCCACGCCAGTCGCGCGTCCCCTGACAGAAAAGCGGGACGATTGATAGAGCGGCAGAATACCGAACAGTCCGCTCGCGAATAGCCCCATCAAACAGGCGCCGATTGCGAGCAGCCAGACATTCGAGACGAGCGTGTAGAGCACGGTCAACGGAATCGCCATGCAGAGAAAAAGCACAATGGTGCGGCGTTCGCCAAGTCTGCTCGCGACAAAACCGCAGGTCGGCTTGCCGCTGATCGAACCAATCGAATACGCAACCAGAAACGGGTAGGTGTCGCTCGCGCTGATGTGCCGCACCGAGATCAGGAAGGTCGGATAAAGCACTTGAACCGACCACAGCATGAAGTTGATTACGCCTGAAAAGAGCCACGCTTGTAGTGCCGCAGGGTTGAACTCGAACGTGTCGCGCACGCTGCGCTTCGAATGACGTTGCTGGTCGCCAATCCAGTCTGGTGATTCGGCAATGTTCCTGCGGATGAAGATCGTTAGCAGGGCGGGCACGACACTGATCACGAACATCCAGCGCCAGCCGGCCAGACCGAACAGCAGGTGGAAGGCCGCCACCGCAAGCATGTAGCCGATCTCGTAGCCTGCCACCATCACGCCCGATGCATACGGCCGGACGGAGTCGGGCACCGATTCCATCAGCAGGGAGACTGACACGGTCCATTCGCCGCCAAACCCGATGCCGAACAGAATCCGTATCGCCATGAACGATGCGTAGCTCCATGCGAGGCCGCTGAGTCCGGCCGCGCACGAGAACCATAAAACCGCCGCCATGAACGCGACTTTGCGGCCGTAGCGGTCGGCGGCGATACCCCAGCCGATTGTGCCGAACACCTTTGCGAGCCCTGTTGCCGTGATGATCAGTGTCATGGCGGGCAGGCTGGCGTTGAAGACCTTGCCGAGATGCGGTAGCAAAAACAGCAGCATGGCGAAGTCGAACGAATCGAGCGCCCAGCCTGCGGTTGCAGCGGCAATGACGTGCCAGTGCGGGCGCAGCATTTGCCACTTTCCAGAGCGGTTTTTGTCCGCTTCCAAACCTTGTTCGTCAGTCTGCAAATCATGCACGCGATGTTTCTCCGGGGTATCGATCGGAACGAGTATCGCTAACCGCTAGCGGCATCAGAAAAGATGATTGATGCCGACTGAGACTGCCAACTGGCGCGACGCGTGAGCTGCGTTAAGCGTCGTGCTGGTGATGTAGCTGCCATGAAAAGTCGTGTAGTCGCTTTCAGCGTACAGGCGCGTGCGCTTCGACAGCAGATAGGCCAGACTCAGAATGCCGAGGTTCCTGCGACCGTGGCTGGTCGGCAGATTCGTTATGTAGTAGCCCGCACCCAGGGCCATGTCGTAACTCGCGTTCCAGGTAGCGCCGCCCCAGTAATTTTCGGTGCGCGACGCTGCCGCCGGAGCGGGATTGTCGACGGTCTCGCTCATATAGCCACCGGAAAATCGCAGTGTGCCGAACTTCAGTTCGCTGCCGAGTGCCACATAGTCGTCAGGCTGATACGCTGTGCCGATGAGTACCGTGCGGTGAATATAGGTTCCGCCGATATTGAAGAAGCCGACCTTGTAGTTGAGGCCGACCCCGTGTGCGGAGCCTGCATCGAAGTCGCCCGCAATGCCGCCCGGCGCTTCTTCCACGCCGAGACGAAAGGGGCCCCACACGCCGGTGTATTTGATATCGTTGCTGAAATGCGTGCCGTCTACCGCGGGCGTGAGTGGAACGATTCCGGGGTAGCCGAACTGGAACGGATCGTAATCGTGCAGAACGTCGTGCGCGAGCGTGTACTGCCGTCCAAGATCCAGCGAACCATACGGGCTTCCGATACCGACAAATGACATACGGTTGAAGAGCAGGTTTGCCGTGTTGTCTAGCGCTCCGGTGGCCGTAATGAAGCCGGATTCGAGCTGGAAGTGGGCATTCCAGTCGTTGCCGAGATCTTCCGACCCGAGGAGGTCGAGACGATTCGCGCTATAGATGCCGTAGGAATTCATCGTCACGACGCTACCCTTGCCGTTACTGATGTACCTGGCGCCTCCATCGATAACACCCGCCAGCGTGACCGAAGACTGTGCATGTGCAGTACATGCGATTGTCGCGAATGCCAGTGCGCACACTCGCCAACGATTATTTTTCATCGGGGTGTTGCCTTTGTATTGGTTCCCCGCACCCGAATGGCCGGGCGACCGGCAATCCAGGCAGCGAGAAAATTGTCTCCTTGATGCGGCTTTTTCGTGATGTACGGCAACCGTCAATACTACGAAAAGTACCGGTTCTAAAAGGTGCCGGCGCCGCGCGCGAGCATTCTGGGCAATGGTCGTGCGGAGCAGCGAAAATCATGGGTTTATCCGCGATTGCTGTCCATTGAATAAGCGCATGGTCGCGTTAACCATCCCGTAAATGGCCGGTTTGTGGTGCCGTTCAAATTACGTGAACAACCCCTATTCAATCCGTGCTGATCCGGCGGGCGGACCACCGTAAATTCCGATGTCGTGTTACCGCCGCTTACGGTTGCATGGCCTTGCTGGATAGCGGTTTGCCGTCGCCTTGTCATGGCCGGTACCGTTGAAGTATTACGGCATTTTGCGAGGAGAAGTCAAAAGAAGACCATCGGATCTCCTCATACTTTAGCATCTCGACTATTGGCATCACATCATGCGAATTCTCGGCGGCATGTGTGAAGCATATGACATTGCCAGGTTGAGTTTACTTATGCAAAAGACAGCATCGGCGACATCCCCGATATTCATTCATTCGCTATTTAGATCGGGCAGCACGTATGTTTTCAATAAATTGCGTTCCGCGGGAATATTTTATTGTTATCAGGAACCGTGCAATGAAGTACTTATCGATCTGGATACTCGCCCTGATGATTTTCTCAAACCTCCGGACCATGACAACCAGCTTCTGAGACACCCGACACTTACGGCGCCCTATTTTTACGAGAGCTACTGCATCCGCGATCGTCTGAAAGGCCGGTTCAGAAAATCCTTCAGCTATGAGGAATATTTCACAGGACCCAGACTTCCAGAGCTGCAAAGGGAATATTTCACTGCGTTGATTGAAGCAGCGCCTGAACGGCCGCTACTGCAGTTCTGTCGCAGTGCAGGGCGTATGGAAGCGCTCAAGCGGGAATTTGGCGGCGTTCACATTCATCTCTGGAGAGAGCCGCGTGGCCAATGGTGGTCATACAAAATTTCTGACTATTTCGACGCCACTACTCAGGCGATCTATAACGCATTTCAATTGCCCGAAGTTCTGATGAAAATCCGAAGGCTGGCTGACATCCGGTGTTTCCGGGGGCGTTCCGTCAACAGGGAGATCGGCTTTTACCGGAGTCATCCGCTAGGTTCGCGAGAAAGCTATCTTGCGTTCTTCGGTATGTGGCTGTATTCATTCATCGAGTGTGAACGACATACATCCGAAACAATTTGCGTCAACAAACTCAACGATGCTGATTACCGCGTACAAGTTATACATGCATTGTCGCTTGCGGGTATTGACGGATTGGAGTTCAGCGATGCGGCGCTGGCAAACTCAATATTTTATAAAACAGAGGCATCATTTTATGAAAATATAGAGAATGAAGTCGCGCAGTTGTTCTGTGCATATGGCTATCCACGATCGGAGGTCATGTCAGCCCTTAGCGTTGGAAGGTCCGACATGCCGCCCATTTCGGATGTGCTCGTAGATCCTTTGCAGGAGGAAATCTCCCGACTACGAGCGCTGGCATTTGCGCATTGGGACATGAAGAAGGCGGACGAATACCGTCTTTTCTCCAGGGTGTCGTCGGCGTACCGGTGCTTGATGCACAACCTCAAGCGATACGCAGGTCACCCAACCTAGACCGGATTCGCGAGGTTACAGGCCGCGATCGGTTTGGGTGAGCCAGGGCATGTGCTGTCCCATAGGAAACGGTGACCGCCCGGATGCGGTCTTCGTACGAATACGTGAACTACCCCAGGGTCGTCCACAATTCTGTCCGCATCCCCGTTCGAGTCATGCGGGGTCAGGGGGGCGCGCCGTCGCCGCTTGAGCGGACTGATGGCGTGAAGATCGAAGGGGGATGAGAGATAAACGTGCCTGCGGTGCGACGGATCATGGCCGCCGTGTTTTACGAGGGCATCGCGCTTACTGCAACTCGACGTTCACGCGCTGATCGCTCGGCCCTATTAGCCAGGGCTGCAAGGCCTGCGCCAGCCGATGGCTCGAATCCGCGCTGCGATGTTGCTGGAATGCGGCATCGTTGCGCTCACGTAGCTGTCGAACAGTCCCATTGCGCGATCGAGCCCGGTACGAGCGATGTCAGGTATGTGACGACCGTTAGCTGGCCAGTCGCACGGGTGTCGTGCCGCGCGGTATCCTGGCTGGCAGACCGGCTGTTCGCCGCAGCAGAAAGCAGCAGTGCGGCTGCTACCCATCGCAGGTAGGCCATGGATTCTCCTGATGTCTCGAATTGGCTTTCCAAGGAAGCCGCAGTATTTCGGTTTTGTGAAACTCAATCCCCGGAAAAGAAGCGTGTTTACCCCTTAGTTCAAGGATTTGATTTTGTCTTACGAAAGTAGCATGAGATTGATTGAGCAATAAACCCTTGACTTCCAAGGAGTTTGCGATGAAACGCAAACGTTTGCGCAGCCCACGTAGTGTTGGCGGGTAGTTCCCGCCCGCGTCCCGCAGAAGCCTTTCCTCGACCGTCGATCGCCTGTGAAAAATTCACACGGGAGTCGATACACGGCGCCTGTCTATTCGCTGCAAATTCCGAACGCAAGCAAGGCGTTCGTTCATGCACAAAGAGTAAGTGGCTTCAGTATTCGAGCGTTATCTTGATTGTGTTTTCGAAATGTACTTAGACATCCTAATATTTAGGATCTTTTGAACATCGGAGAATGCGACATGAATGATTCACGCACGACCGTAGCAATAATTGGATCTGGAACTATTGGCACGGATCTGATGTGTAAAGTTCTCGCGTCGGAAACCCTGAGCCTTGCATTTATCGCTGGGCGCGATCCAGAGAGCCAGGGACTCGCCATTGCGAAGGAGCGTGGCGTCGAGACGTCGGCTGACGGAATTGATTTCCTCAAGGCGCACAGCGATGCATATGAGGTTGTCTTCGATGCGACATCCGCGTATGCGCACGTCGAACACAATGCCTTCTTTTCAGCTTCTGGAAAATTCGCGGTCGATTTGACTCCTGCCGGAATCGGCATGGCCTGTGTGCCATCGGTCAATCTCGACGATGTCGGTGGGCAGCAAAACGTCAGTCTGATTACCTGTGGTGGACAGGCGAGTTTGCCGCTCGTTCATGCGCTCAGGAATGCGACGCAACAGATCGACTACCTCGAGGTGGTCTCTACGATCGCGGCTGCGAGCGCCGGAATGGCGACGCGAGAGAACATCAACAACTACCTGACGACAACGGAGCGCGCTTTATCCCACTTCTCGGGAGCCGATTCCGTCAAGGCAATTCTGAACATCAATCCCGCCGAACCAGGCGTATCCATGCAGACGACGATCTACGCATACGCGAAGTTCGAGGATTTTTCTGCAATCGAAGACGCGATTGAGAAAGCCGTGGCGTCCGTTCAGGCGTATGTCCCGGGGTTCAAGATCGTGCTCCCACCGGTTCTCGATGCGGGAAGAATCACCGTCAGCGTGACGGTTCAGGGAAGTGGCCAATATCTGCCGAGCTACGCGGGCAATCTCGACATTATCAATTGTGCGGCTATCGCTGTGGCGAAGCACAGGGATGAGCTGACCAGGAGTGCGCGATCATGAAAGACTACATCACACTGACCGACGCAACGCTGCGCGACGGCAATCACGCGGTTCGGCACCAGTTGACGATCGAGCAGATTGTCCAGTATGCGGAAGCAGCGGACGAGGCCGGCATCGATATCGTGGAAGTTGGCCATGGCAATGGACTAGGCGCCTCATCGTCCCTCCTGGGCAAGGCAGTCAACACGGATGCGACGATGCTCGCATCCGTCCGTGCAAAGCTCGCGCACTCGAAGCTCGGCATTCATTTCATCCCGGGGCTTGGCAAGATTTCAGACATTGAAATTGCGCTGGAAGCCGGCGTCGACGTTTTTCGTCTGGCATCGCATTGCACCGAGGCGAACATAACGCGGCAGTTCATCGAGCATGTAAGGCATGCTGGAAAGACCGCATATGGCGTCTTGATGATGTCGCACATGGCCGATGCCACTGAGATCCTGAAGCAATCCCGCCTGATGCAATCCTACGGCGCGCACGCAATTGTCCTGATGGACAGCGCGGGCTTTTCAACCCCCGACCTCGTGAAGGAAAAGGTCGAGCGTCTTATCGACGGTCTCTCGATACCTGTTGGATACCACGCGCACAACAACCTGGGACTCGCGGTTGCGAACTCGATTGTCGCGGTGGAAAGCGGCGCAACGTTACTGGACGCCTGCGTACGCGGTTTCGGTGCTGGCGCCGGAAACACGCAGCTCGAAACGCTGGTTCCGGTTCTCGAACGATATGGGTATCGGACGGGTACCGATTTCGCGCACGCGGTCAGACTTGCGAAGCGCACGGACGAATTCCTGCCAATCCGCACCCCTCATATCGCGATTTCGAATATCACCACAGGTGTCTTCGGCCTTTTCTCGGGCTTCGTTCCGCACATCGAGCGTCTTGCTTCCGAACTGAAGATCGATTCGTTCGAGCTGTGTCAGGCGCTTGCGCATCGAAAGCTGGTCGCGGGGCAGGAAGACGTCATTGTCGAAGAGGCGCATCGTCTCGCGACAAGGAACGCTCGCAGCGTTCCTGCCAGATAGCCACGTTCGCTGAAGAGGGTGTCCCACGAGGTTGGTCGTGCATTTCGGGGCGCCGAGTCTGAACAACCATTGCGGAGCTGGATCATGACAACGAAGAGCGACATATCGCATCACAACCTGGCGGACCTGCCCACCAAAGCCCTCGGCGAAAGCATCACGCAGCAGATCATCAACGGGAAGGACTTGACGCTTTCCTTATTGACACTGAAATCCGGGGCATCCGTTGCGCGGCATTGTCATCCGAACGAGCAACTGACCTACATCATGCAAGGTGCGCTGGTATTTCGTGTAGGTGAAGCGCTGGAGCACGAATTCACGGTGAGGGCCGGCGAGATTCTGCACATCCCCGCCAACGTCCCGCACTGCGCTCATGCGCTGGAGGACACGCTCGATCTCGATATCTTCTCGCCACAACGAACCGATTGGATGAGACCCGGTGGCGAAGACTATTTTCACAAACGCTAACGATCTTGCGGTTGGGCAAAAACAATCGACCTTGATGCCGGTCCCTTCAAGCGGGAAAGGAAGCCATTCATGGAACAGGAAAAAGGCAGTCGTTCAAACGGCGCGAGCGCCGGTCAACGGGAACTGGATGAAATCTATCATCCGGCGCACGCAGCGGCACTGCGATCCCTGCAGGCGTTTTGCCCAGATTATTTCGCCATTATCGAGGAGTTTGGGCTCGGCAATCTGTGGCAGCGACCGACCTTGACGCCGCGCGACAAAGAGCTCGTCGTCTTTTCGACGCTGATCACGCAGGGCGACACGGAACTCCAGTTGCGTCAGCACGTGCACACCGCTTTGAAGCGGGGCATGAAGGTCGAAGAGATTCTTGAATGCATCATCCTGCTGGCGGTATACGTCGGTGTTCCGCGCACGTTGAACGCGATCCAGATCGTTCGATCCGAACTGGCGGAGGTCGCATGAACGTCGCCGACGCAATAGTCAGCGCTTTGCGCGAGGAAAGTGTACGACACGTCTTCTGCGTGCCGGGACAAACGATCGACCCTCTGCTTGAAAGTCTCTCTCGCCAGAATGAGGTGCAGCCCATTGTTTGCGCGCATGAGGCTGGGGCGACTTACATGGCGGACGGATACGGACGCGCAAGCGGCCGCTTTGGCGTATGCGCGACAACGAGCGGGCCGGGCTTCACGAATACCCTTACGGCATTGGCGACGGCTTATACCGACCGATCGGCGGTTCTGGCGATCTCAGGAGAAGTCAGGCAGGACCGCGCGGGGCGGGGCGCTTTTCAGGACTCCAGCGCGGCGGGAATTCGAGGTGCCGATATGGCGACTTCGGTCACGGCACTGCAACTGGATCTGTCTTCTCCGTCGCTTGCGTATCGTCACCTCGGTCGCATGTTGCACAGCATGCTGGGTCATTCGTCACGCGGCCCCGGCCATCTGTCGATTCCTTTTGATGTCCAGGGGGCGGAGACGACTGGCGAGTGGGTACGGCTTCCTTCGTCGTTGTATCAACCGCGCTTCGTGGACGCCGGTAGTTGCGGGGCGTTTTGGGAGCAGGTGGGGACGAAGCCCAAAGTCGCCATTCTTGCCGGGTCCGGCTGCGTGCAGTCGGACGCGACCGAGTCTCTTGTCCGCTTCGCTGAAAGCTTCGACATACCGGTTGCGACGACGTTGCCTGCCAAAGGCGTGTTTCCCGAGGACCATCGCCTGAGTCTTGGCGTGATGGGCTGGTTCGGCAATCGACCGGCGATCGATGCACTCGCGTCCGGCAACGTCGATGTCCTGTTTGTGCTGGGTTCACGCCTGAACATGCTGGACACGCTCATCTGGACTGCGGGATTCAAGCCGCGACATGCGCTGATCGTGAACGACATCAACGCGAACACCGTCTTTCAGGATTACCACGTAGACCTTCCTATCCTCGGCGACGCCCGCACCTGCCTCGACACGCTGAATAACGCTGCACCGGCGCTTTCCGCACGCTTGCGCTCGAGCCGGCCAGCCCGGCAAGACTGGATCTCGTCGCTGAAAATGAACGGTGGGCTGGTCGATGCGATCGAGCATCGCGCATCTGAACCTGGACAGATCCACCCCGCCGAGACCATCACTGTTCTGCGTCGCGTGATGCCTCGCTCGACGATGCTGTTTATCGACAGCGGCGCCCATGCCTTTTTTGCAGGCCACTACTGGACCGCATACGACCCTCGACGTTTCTTCACGTCCATCAAGTACATGGGGTCCATGGGCTGGGCGATTCCGGCGGCGATCGGTGCGCAACTGGCTCGTCCCGACGACCCCTGTGTGGTCGTGACGGGGGATGGCTGCATGCTGATGCACGGAATCGAGATGCAGACCGCCGCTCGTTACGGAATTCCGCTGATCTGCGTGGTCCTCAATAACTCTGCATACGGCAACCCGAAACTGCGTGCGGACCGGATCAGCCCGGAGATGGGGCGTTTGCATGAACTGCCGACACACGACTGGGCGAAATTCGCGGAATCGATCGGTGCGCTCGGTATGACGGTGCACGAGGAATCGGACCTGGCGGAAGCGTTCGAGCAGGCGTTGCATGCGAGAAAGGCCGTGGTGATCGATGTGCGCACCGGGAATTTCCCGACACCGACTGAAGCGTTCGACAGGATGGCGGCGGGCGCCCATATGGAATGACCGGATGCCGGCGGTGTGCCGCGGGCAACTCGATGACTGGACCGATGAGGACTGAACCCAGGCTACTTATGAGCGACATACTCGAACCGATCCTGCCGGCCACTGGCGCCGTGCCCGTGGATGCCACCACGACCGCTGCCCGTGCGCCGCGCGCGCTGCCACTTTCGCGCACGGCGTTGCTGCTGATTGCACTGCTGTTCGCTGGCGCCTGGTTCGCCCAGCTCAATTACCGCCACCTGATCCCGAGTGACGAAGGCCGCTATGCGGAAATGGCCCGCGAAATGTTCGTCACCGGCGATTGGATCACCCCGCGCTACAACGGCGATAAGTACTTCGAAAAGCCGCCGCTGCAAATCTGGTTCAACGCGCTGACCTTCGCGTGGTTCGGCGTCGGCGAATGGCAGGCGCGGCTCTACACGGCACTGACCGGCTTTGGCGGCATCCTGCTGGCCGGCTACACCGGCGCGCGCGTATTCAATGCGACGGCTGGGGTGATGGCCGCGGTCGTGCTCGCGAGCTCCCCGTACTGGAATCTGATAGGCCACTACAACCTGCTCGACAATGGGCTGTCTTTCTGGATGGAGCTCACGCTGTGCGCGCTGCTGCTTGCGCAGTTGCCGGACGCGAGCATAGCGTCCCGGCGCGGCTGGATGTGGGTGTGCTGGGCGGCGCTGGGCTTCGCGGTTCTCTCGAAGGGGCTGGTGTGGCTGATCGTACCCAGCGTGCTGCTCGTCTACTCGTTGGTCGCTCGCGACTGGGCGCTATGGAAGCGCCTGCACCCGATCAGCGGCGCACTGATCTTCGCGGTCGTCGCGGTGCCATGGATCGCGCTGGTGCAGGGTGCAAACCCCGAGTTTTTCCACTACTTCTTCGTCGTCCAGCAGTTAGAGCGCTACCTGACGCCCGCGCAGCATCGCCCTGGCCCGATCTACTATTTCGTGCCGGTGCTGCTGATCGGTTTTCTACCGTGGCTGTCGATTTGCTGGCAGAGCGTGCGCCACGCGCTGCGGATGCCGCGGCAGACGAACGGCTTTGCGCCGGCGACGATGCTGCTCGTATGGTCGGCCTTCATCTTCGTGTTCTTCAGCATCTCGCATTCGAAGCTGATCCCGTACATGCTGCCGATCGCCCCGGCCCTCGCGATGGTGATCGGCGCCTATCTGCCACGCGTGAGCACCGCTCAGTGGCGCCGCCATCTGCTCGGCTATCTGGTGCTGCTGATCGTCGCCGCGTTCGGTGCGCTGTTTCTTGCGCATATGGGCGACGCGAAGAATCCAAACGCGCTGTACCGTCAATTCCAGTTCTGGATCTACGCGGCGCTCGCGGCCTGCTTTGCGCTCACGCTGGTCGCGCTATGGCTGAATCGGCTCGCATTGCGCGCGCCGGCAAGCCGTGCGCTCGCGGCGAGCATCGCTGCATTTGCGTTCGGCTGGTTCGCGTTCTGCGCGATCGGCGGCAATGGTCACGAGGTGTTCGGCCGCTATAGTTCGGGTGCACTGCTCGCGCCGGCAATCAAGGCCGAACTCGCGAAGCTGCCGCCCGATACGCCGTTCTACTCGGTCAATGTGCTCGACCATACGCTGCCGTTCTATGCTGGCCACACGATGATCATGGTTCAGCACGGTGACGAACTGTCGTTCGGCGCTCGCGTCGAACCGAACAAATGGGTGCCGACGGTCGACGAGTGGGTCGTGCTATGGAAGCGTGAGCGCTACGCGATGGCGCTGTTACCGCTGGCGCTCTACGAGAAGTTCGCGGCTGAAGGATTGCCGATGCAGGTGGTCGCGCGCGATCTGCGTCGCGTGGTCGTCGCGAAGTCGCAACCATGAGGCGCCGTACCGTCGTTAAATGACCAGGCGAGAACGTGGTATCCAGGAGGAGTCGGCCGCTTCCGTGTCCGCGGGCGTGAGCGATGAGCGCCGGAGTGGCGCGGCCAGACCGCCACCACGAGATCGACGGCGCACCCTCTCACACCACCACCTCCCCCTGCAGCACAACCCGCTCGTCACACCACGCATCGATCCGCGTTTGTGAGTAACCGAATTCGCGCAGCACCTCGGTCGTATGTTCGCCGAGCATCGGCGGCGGCGTGCGTACCGTGCCTTCGGTCATTTCGCCCATACCGATCGCGCTTGCGACCTGCTTCAGTTGCCCGATCGTGCCATGTGCGACCTCTTCGACGAGCCCGCAGTGCACGACCTGCGGATCGGCGAATACGTCCCGCAGATTGTTGATCGGGCCGGCTGGAATACCCAGCCGGAGCATTTCGGTGATCCATTCATGGCGGGTGCGCGTCCGCAGCCGCCCGTCGATGATCACTTTCAGTTCCTTGCGATGATGCATCCGCTGTTCGTTGGTGACGAAGCGCGGGTCGGACGTGATCTCCTGGAGTTGCAGCAACTCGCACAACTTGACCCACATATCCGGCGTCCCGGGTGCGAGGTTCAGCGGACCATCCTTCGCCTCGAATACGCCGTACGGTGCGATCACCGGGTGATCGTTGCCGGTCGGCTCGGGAATTTCGCCGGCGCTCAGATAGCGCTGCCCCTGCACGCCGAGCAGGGCGACGAGACTGGCGAGCAGCGAACTCTCGACACGTTGCCCGCGCCCCGTACGTTCGCGCGACAACAGCGCCGCCAGTACACCCATCGCGGTCCACATGCCCGCCGTCATGTCGCCGATCGCGACGCCCACCCGCGTCGGTCCCGCGTCCGGCATACCTGTCACGCTCATCAGGCCCGAGTAGCCTTGTGCGACCTGATCGAAACCCGGCCAGTGCGCGGCCGGTCCGCTGCGGCCGAAGCCGGTGATGTTGCCGTAGATCAGTCGTGGATTGGCGGACGACAGTGCATCGAAGCCGAGTCCCATGCTTTCCATCGTGCCGCTCTTGAAGTTTTCGACGACGACGTCGACGTGTCCCGCCATCTCGCGCAACAGATCGAGTGCGGCCGGCTTGCGGAAATCGACCGCGATGCCGCGCTTGTTGCGATTGCACGAGAGGTAATAAGAACTGATGCCCGCGGAGAACGGTCCCCACGTCCGGATCATGTCGCCTTTCGGCGCAGGCTCGACCTTGATCACGTCCGCACCGAGGTCCGCGAGGATCATCGAACAGAAAGGGCCCGCGAGGGCGCGCGTCAGGTCCAGCACCCGGATTCCCTGCAACGGCAATGTCATGTCGGCTCCGCAAGTGACGCTCCGCCTGCGCGGCAGGCTGAAGGTCGGAGCGGCCAATATAGCCAGCGCCCAACGGTCATTCAAAATACCGTTTGACGATAGCTCAATCGCGTTGCGTTATGGGAATGCGCGGTCGATGCATGTTCATTTCTTTGACCGCGTCACGAAGCAGCTAGGCCTCGCGCTCCGCGAGCGTGCTGCGCGCGCCAACCCATTCACCGGACCCGACGCGGCGTGTGACTTCCTGCACGATCAACGACTGGACGATCTCGGCGGCTGGCGTGAGCGGCATGGTTTCAGCGTGGCAGAGCCACAGATCGCGCTGCCAGAAATCGCCTTCGAGTGGTGTCGCGATGAGCTTTCCGGTCTGCACCTGCTCATGCACGGCGGACCATGGCAGCACGGTTGCGCCGACGCCGCGCTCGACCCACGAGACCAGCAGCGAGGTCGCGTTGACGGATGCGACCAGCTGATAGCCGAGTCGCGCCGCGGCGAACGCCTGATCGAGTTTGGTGCGCACGATATTCGGCTGGCTGACGAGCACGAGCGGCAACGTGGCGAGTTCGGCGAGACTGCACACCGGCGCTGGCGATGCGAGTCGCGGATGCCGCACGGCGAACAACTGCTCGTTGAGCAACTGCGTCTGCACGAGTCCACGCAACGGCTCGCCCACGACGATCGCCAGATCGACGCGGCCATGCAGCACCAGCATCTGCAGATCGGCCGACGAACTCTCGACCAGGTCGAGGCTGATGCCCGGGTAGTCGGTGCGCAGACGGTCGACGATATCGATCGCGATCAGATGCGCGGTGCTGTAGGGCATGCCGACCGCGACCTTGCCGCCAGGCTGCTGCCCCTGCTGGGACAGCAGCGCTTTGGTGTTGTCGGCCTGGCGCACGATGCCCATCGCGTGCCGGTACAGCAGCTCGCCCGCTGGCGTCGCTTTCACGCCCTGCACGCTGCGGATCAGCAGTTGAGTGCCCAGCTCCTCTTCGAGATTCTTCACGGCGAGACTCAGCGCCGGCTGTGCGATGCAGAGGATGTCCGCCGCGCGCGTGATGCTCCTCGATTCGACGATTGCGAGGAAATATCTCAACTGCCTCAGGTCCATCGCATGCTCCTCCGTTTCGTGACAGTGCCCGGGTTTGTCCCGTGTCTGTGTCGATCCGCGTCCCATATAAAGCCGCGATGGACGGATCAGAATTCGCTATTTATTCGATGCGCAGACCGCAGCATATAGTAGCTGCGACACACGACGCGCACCACGAACAGCGCGCTCGCACAACAAAGGAGACATCTGTGAACGTATCCGGCCAGGCCTTGGAGGCAGCGCGTCCTGCGCGCAAGTCCAGACTCAATCGCGAGCAGATTGTCGGTTTCTGGGCTGCCTGGTTTGGCTGGACGCTCGACGGGATGGACTCCGTGATCTACGCGCTGGTGCTCATACCCGCGCTGAAGGAATTGCTGCCGCGTTCCGGTTATGCGGCGACACCCGGCACGATCGGTTTTGCCGGGTCGCTGTTGTTTGCGCTGTTTCTGGTCGGCTGGGGCTTCTCGTACATCTGGGGACCGCTTGCCGACCGTTTCGGCCGCGTCCGTGTGCTCGCGGCGACGACGCTTTGCTATGCGGTGTTCACGGGTCTCGCCGCGTTCTCGGGCAACATCTGGGAGCTTGCGCTGTTCCGCTTTCTCGCGGGTGTGGGCGTCGGCGGCGAATGGGCACTGGCGGGCACCTATGTGGCCGAATCGTGGCCCGAAGACCGACGTCGCGCGGGCGCGGGCTATCTGCAGACCGGCTACTATGCCGGCTTCTTTCTTGCCGCGGCACTCAACTACGCGATCGGCACGGTCTATGGCTGGCGCGTGATGTTTCTATGCGGACTGCTGCCGGTGGTCGTCGCGCTATACACGCTGTTCAAGGTGCCGGAAACGCGTCGCTGGGAGCGTACCCGGCACGACGGGCCGGGCGTGACGGCGAAACGGCAACCGCTGCGTGAGATTTTTGCGCCGCCTTACCGGCAGCGCACGATCGTCAACTGCGTGCTCGTCACCGTGGGCATTCTCGGTTTGTGGGGCGGTTCGATCTATCTGCCGAGCGCGGTGATCCAGCTCGCGGAGCGCCAGGGGATCGCTGCAATCGGTGCGGCCAAACTCGCGTCGGTGACGACAGCGATCTATTCGATCGGTACGATCCTCGGCTGTCTCGCGTTGCCGTCTATCGCTGAGCGCTTTGGCCGGCGTGCGACGCTCGGCGGCTACTATGCGTTTACCGCGCTGTGTCTGATTGCGACGTTCGGCTGGGCGTTTTATCTCCGCGCCGGGCTGGTGCCGTTCATCGCGTTGTCGTTCTTCGTCGGCTTCGGCGGCGGCAACGCGGCGATGTACGCGTTATGGCTGCCCGAACAATATCCGACCTCGATTCGCGCGACCGCGTTTTCGTTCTCGACGTCGATCGGCCGGTTCTTTGCGGCGGCGGTGAGCCTGGGGCTGGGCGTCGCGGTCAACCGCGCGGGCACGCTCGGGATGCCGATCGCGGTGACCGCGTCGGTGTTCATCGTCGGAATCGTCGCGCTGCGCTGGGCAATGGAAACGCGCGGCGCACCGCTGCCGGAATGAGAAGATCGCTATTTGAACGGTTTCGCCTGTCGAATTCCCCATGAACTGAACGGCTGCAAACGATGACGGCATCTCCTGGCTTTATCTATTCGCAACACGAAGGTGTTGGCACGATCAGGCTCGATCGCGAAGCTCAGCACAACCGGATCGATCCGGCCGATCTCGACTCGCTGCGCGCGACGCTCGCGGAAGTCGCACGCGACGAAAGCGCGATCGCGCTCGTCATCACCGGCACCGGCGCTAAGACCTTCAGTTCCGGCTATACGTTGTCCGCGCTGGCAAACGGCAGCATCGACCGATCGTTTGAAGCCTTTCTGAATGAACTCGAAGCACTACCCGTCACGACGATCTGCGCACTGAACGGCAGCGTGTATGGCGGCGCGACGGATCTCGCGCTGTGCTGCGATATCCGGCTCGGTGTGGAAGGCTCGCGGATGTTCATGCCGGCTGCGCGCATCGGTCTGCATTACTACCCGGACGGGATGCGTCGTTATGTTCGCGAACTCGGGCCGACGCACGCAAAGCGGCTGCTCCTGACCGGCATCGCAATCGATGCAGCCGAGATGCTGCGGATCGGTTACCTGACCGAGCTGGTCGCAGCCGATCGACTCGCCGAGCGGGTCGACTTTTATACCGACGCGCTGAAGTCGTGCGAAGCGGACGCCGTACGGTCGATGAAAAAGCAATTGCTGGCGATCGCCGCAGGCGACGCGCAGGCGTTGACGGACAGAACCGCGCATGAGGCGTCGCTGCGCGATCCGCGCCTCGCGCAGAGGATCGCGGCGCTTAAAAAGTAGGAGAGGAAGCCTACACGGCGACAGCCTTCCGAATTGCTCGTGCGTAGACGCCCGCGGTACGATCACGCGTGAGCTTGCTGCGAAACCCCCCGCCCCCGCACCCAGTAATTCACCCCCGCACAAAGCACGAGCAGCGACCCCGTCACGAAGAACACCTGATGCAAACCCACGTGCGCGCCGATCTGCCCACCGATCAGCGGCCCGACAACCTGCCCCGTGAACTGCGCCGACTGCAGATAGCCCAGCGTCTTCCCCGAATGGCTTTCATCGACCGAATGCCGCACCAGCTTCGCGATCGCCGGCAGCAAACCCGCAATCGTCATCCCCATCACCCCGCGTAGTGCAGCCAGTTGCCACCATTGCGTGACGAACGCCTGCGGCAGCATCACGAGTCCCGTCACGACGAGACAGCCGATGATCACGTTCCAGCTGCCTATCCGGTCGGCGAGTGCGCCGAGCCTCGGCGCGGTCAGCATGCTGCCGAACGCGGACGACGCCATCACGATGCCGGCCACGCGCGTCAGATGATCGTGCGGCACGCCGAGCTGTGCGATGTACACGGTGATGATCGGCTCGATGGACATGTTGGCCAGCAGCACCATCATCGCGGTAAGCAGCAGCGCGACGAGAACGGAGCGCTGCGATCCGGTCTCATGATTGTCTTGCGCGGCAACGCGCGCACGCGCATCCACGTGCCGGTCGAAATCTTCGCGGACGAGAAAAATCGTCGCGGCCGCCGCGACCGCGATCATCGCGCCGCCGACGAAGAACGTGCCGCGGATCCCAACCCACGCGGGTAGAAAGCCGCCCACAAGTGGACCGATCAGGTTGCCCGCCAGCGCGCCTGTCGAGAGTACGCCGAGCGCCCATCCCGCACGCTCGCGCGGTGCCTGCGTGCCGACCATCACGATCGACGCCGACGCATAGCCGCCCACGAGCCCGGCGACCAGACGCAGCGCAACGAGGACGGCAACGCTATGCGCGACGCCGATCAACGACATCACGACCGCCATGCCGATCGCCGCCCGAATGAGCATCGGCTTGCGGCCGTAGCGGTCGGCGAGGCGTCCCCACAGCGGCGCGGTGACCGCGGTGCCGAGGAATGTCGCGCCGAACGCTACGCCCGACCATTGCACGATCGCAGCCGGCGACGTCACGCCGAGCTGTTCGACATACAGCGGCAGGAATGGCAGCAGCATGCTCAGGCTCACCAGCGTCGTGAACGAACCGAACACGCACACAGCCAGGTTGCGTTTCCAGTACCGCTGATTGCGCTCGACGTAGCTGGGCGGCACATCCATTGAACGATTCATGATCGGTTTGCTTTGTCCGAAGGCGTACTCGCGGGAGCACCCAAAGGCGCACCAAAAATAACCCGCTGATAGTCCGCCAGTAACGCAGGCTCTTCGATCGACCCATGATGATGCAATTGCCGCCATACGCCGTCGATCTTCACGAACCAGCGCGTCGTGCGGATGCGCAGATCGAGCGTTGTTCCGTCCGCCGTGCACGTGCCTTTCTCGCGGCCGACGAAGATATGCCAGTCGTCGCCGCCGTCGCTTGTGAAATCGTGGAAGGTCACGTGAACGCTTGCCGGTCCGGCAAACAGCTTTTGATACCCGTCGCGAATCGAAGACCAGCCACGGCGAATGCCGCCGATCGGGTTATCCATGCTGGGACGCTCGCCTTCGGCCCAGTTCGCCGCGAGCGCGTCGAGGTCGCCGTGATTGAACGCACGGTAGAAGCGGATGAGGGCGTCGAGTGCGCTGCCATCTTCGGCATGCACTTCGTTGCCGGTGATTTGATCGGGTTTCATGGTCGTGATCCTTTCGAGGTTACCCGTGGGTACTCGTGGTTACGCGGTGCGATTGCGGTTGCTCACTGCGACGATGAGATCGATCGACAGCGCGAGCACCATCGCTGCCGTGCCGATTGCAAACAGCAGCCGGTAGTCACCGCTGCCGTGCGAGAAAACGAAAGACAGTCCATATGCCGCGACGGCCTGGAACAGCGCGAACGCGACGGTCGCGGTCCGCCATGCCGGATCCTGTTGCGCCGGGTGATGCGCAAGCAGTTCATGCACGCGGCCGAGCACGAGCGGAACGGTGCCCGTGACGAAAGCCCCGACCACGATGCTCGACACCATCAGCCACGCCATGCCGAGCCCGAGTGCGGGAATCGCGACGCCGCCGATTTGCAGCGCGAACGCGATCCGCAGCGCGCGACCGAAGCCGACGCGGTCGGCGAGCACGCCGGCGAAAACCGGACCCACCGTCGCACCGATGCCGAACAGCACCCAGTATTCGGCGCCGACCTGCAAACCCCGGCCGAGACCACGCGCGACGAAGTCGACGAGGAAAATCATATGCGGTACCCAGCCCGCCGCATTCAACGCGTACTCGGCGTACAGCGCATACAACGAAGTTGAGCGCGGTGCATGACGGGCGTGTGTGTGCGGATGAACGGGCGCGGCCGGTGAGGCGGTCTGGGTCGGCCAGCCCTTCCACGCGATCGCCGTCAGCACGAGCGACAGTACGCCGAGTCCGATCCACGCGGCGCGCAAACCGTTCTGCAGCAGCAGCGGGACAAGCGTGCCCGACGCCGCGATTCCGACGCCTACGCCCATGAAGATGACGCCGCTGGCGAGGCCGCGACGGGACGGCGGCACGTGAGGCAGCACCGTCGGTGCGGCGAGCACCATCAGCGCGCCGCCAGCCAGTCCCGACAGGAAGCGCCATACGAAGAACCACGAAAACGTCACCGGGAACGCACAGGCGACGAACGCGAGCGTAGCCAGCACCATCATCGCGCGCAATGTAACGACGACGTTCGATCGTGCGGCGATCGGCCGGCCGAGCAGCGCACCCGCCAGATAACCGGCCAGATTGGCCGCACCGAGATACGCGGCCATCGACGCATCGAACCAGTGCGCGCCGATGATCGCCGGCAACAGCGGCGTGTACGCGAAGCGCGCGAGCCCGATGCCGACGAGGCTCGCACAAAAGGCCGCCACCGTCGCCCATCGCGCATCCGCGGGTTGCGCGTGCGATCCGGAAGTCCCGCGCGATGTCGCGATCGTGTTCATGTTGCGATCCCTCAGTTCACTCGATTCGATAGCTGCAGGCTACGCGCTATCACTAATCCGAAGAACTGAATTGATTTGATAGCACCTATCTGCTTTGCAGATAGGTGCTATGCTGAAATACCGCGCCTGGATCGCTTTGACGGCGACTAGAATCGACGTGTGGTCTCCCGAAAGGCTCCCGAAAACCCTCACCTTTACCTTTACCGCATATGGACGTCGCCGACCTGAAGACCTTCGAAGCCGTCGCCCGGCATGGCAGCATGAACAAGGCGGCTTCCGAACTGCATACCGTTCAATCGAACGTCACGGCGCGCATCCGCGCGCTCGAAGACGAGCTTGGCTTGCCGCTGTTCCGGCGCCACGCGCGCGGCGTGATCGTCACGCCGGCGGGGCAGCGCATGCTGCCGTTCGTCGGGCGCATTACACGACTGATCGCCGAGGTGCAGGCGGCCGCACAAGACGACGGCGCACCGTCCGGTTCGCTGACGCTGGGGTCGCTCGAAACCACGACTGCGCTGCGCCTGTCGCCGCTACTGACCGAATTCGCGAAGACGTGGCCGTCCGTCAGGCTCGTGGTGAGCTCCGGCACGACGGCGCGGCTGGTGCAGGACGTTGTCGAATATCGGCTGGAGGGCGCGTTTGTCGCCGGGCCGATCGACCATCCCGATCTGCATCAGGAGGCGATCTTCACCGAGGAACTCGTGCTGGTCGCGAGCCCCGGCGTGCAGTCGCTGAAGGACCTGACGAAGATTCCCGACCTGAAGACGGTCGTGTTCCAGTTCGGCTGTTCGTACCGGCAGCGGCTCGAAACGTTCCTCGCGGGGCTGGGCATCGTCGCCGCGCGGCCGCTCGAGTTCGGTTCGCTCGATGCGATCGTCGGCTGCGTGTCGGCGGGCGTCGGCGTGACGCTGCTGCCGCGGGCGATCGTCGCGTCCGCTCACGAAGCCGGCAAGGTGTCGATCCACCGGTTGCCGCGCGAGGTCGCGCGTGTCGAGACGCTGTTTATTCGCCGCCACGATGGATATGTGTCGAGTGCGCTGGCGGCTTTTCTCGAGATGGCGCGGCGCGTCTATCGCACGTCGAAGGCGAAGGCGGCTCCTGAAAAAAAGGCGGCTTGACCGGCCGCCTGGCGCAGATGGCTTAAGACGGCTTGCGCGCGATGACGGTCGGGAACATGCGCGCGCGATCGTCGATGAACACGAGGTCCGTGAAGCCGGCATGTTCGAGTTGCGCACGGGTTTGCGCCTGGGTGCGGAGCGCGCTCCACTTCGCTTCGAGGATCCGCACGAACAGCAGGTGCTGCAGCGCGAGCAGCGCCGGCGTCACCGCGCTCATGTCCCACGGCGATTCCGGCGACAGCATCGGCGGCGGCGTCAGGAAGCTCGTGACGAGGCGGCCATCCGGCTTCAGCGCGTCGAAGAACTTGCGATACAGCGCGATCACGCGCTCGTCGTCGGGTTCGTAGATGTTGAGGCCGTTGCTGGTCAGCACGTCGGCATTGGCATTCAGATCCATCGACCACGCATCCTCGTGACGCAGCGACAGTCGCTGCGCGAGGCCACGTTCTGTCGCGAGCACGAGCGCGCCGTCGAGTGCGCGCTGGTCGAGATCGACACCCAGCAGCGTGGCATCGGGGCATGCGGTGTAGTCGAGCAACAGCAGATCGCCCATCAGTCCGCCCGGCACCGACGCGAGCGCGATGCCCGGCTTAAGCATCGTCTGCACCTCGCGACGGAAGATGCCGAAGCGCTCGCGCGTCGCGAGCACGGCCGGCATGTGTTCGAAGATCTGATATTCGAGGTCGGACACTTCACCACGTTGCAGCGTGCCCGGCTCATAGGTCACGAGACGGTGCGTCCAGTACGCGTCCAGCCCGCGATTGACCAGCAGAAAGCGGCCCAGATCGAACGATGCAAGCTGGTCGACGAGCGCGAGCTGCTGATCGACCGTCGCACCGGGCACATCGCCGGCAGTGCGCAGACGCGCCTTCGCTGCTTCGGCCGCCTGTTCGTATGAGCGGTCGGATTGGTCTTCGTGGGAAATCAGTCGATCGGGAGGGGTCATCGGCGGCGTCGCTTTTCGAGATAAAGCGTGATCATAGCCGGGTGTATGTATCGGCGTTGTGACGCTGAAGCCGAAACGTCACACGCGCAACCTCACCGTTGCGGCCCATCCTCATACGCCAGCCCACCCGCGGTACGCAATGCCTCGAGCATCAAATGCCCCGCCGGCGAAAGCGCGCGATCCGTGCGCGTGATGATGCCGAAGTCGTCCATATGGCACGGTAGTGCGAGCGGCAGTATCGCCACCACGCCGAACGACGCGTAGTAGCGCGCAACGTCCGTCGCGAGCACGGCGAACATATCGGTTTCCGCAAGCAGCCGAGTGAGGACAAGCAGCGCGCTCGTTTCGACGAGGTTCGTCGGCGGCACGAGACTGTCGCGCTGGAACATCAGCTCGAATCGGTGGCGTAGCACGGTGCCGGCGGGCGGCACGATCCACGCGGCATCCCTGACGTCGCCCAGGCTGAGGTCGTGCGCGCCGATGAGTGGATGATCAGGCCGCGCGACCGCGCACACCGGCTCGCTCGCGAGCGGTTCGTAATGCAGCTGCAGCTTGTCGTGCTCGGCGGACAGACGCCCCACCACCAGATCGAGCTTGTCCTGCGCGAGCCGTTCGAGCATCACGTTGCTGTTCTCGACTTCCAGCGCGATCCGCAGCCCGGGATGCCGGCGCTTCAACTGTGCGACGGCGGACGGCAGCACACGCGTCGCCGGCGCCGTGATCGCACCGACCGCGACGTGACCCAGGTCGCCGGTCCTTACCGCCAGCACCTCCTTGTGTGCCTGGTCGAGACTGCCGAGCACCGCGCGCGCGTGGCGAATCATCACTTCGCCGTAGACGGTTGGCCGCATGTTGCGCGGTAGCCGCTCGAACAGTTCGACGCCTAGCGTTTCCTCGAGTTCGCGCAGCAGTTTGGACGCGGCGGGCTGCGTCATGTTCAGCGCGTCGGCGGCGCGATGGATGTTGCCAAGCTCCGCGATTTCGACGAGCAACAGCAACTGACGCGGCTTGAGCCTCGTCCGGATGTACCAGGGTGGCGCGGTGCTCATAGGGTTTGTATGAATGCTGGAATGGATATCGATACTGCCGGAATTTTCATTGGATTGGTATTGGGCCTACTCCTACACTCTCTCTCGCCCCTGCCGTCACGAGAAGACGTCCGTGCGGCCTCGCGGACCTCTTTCAAAAAGAAACCATGCCGGAATCGAAACCCAAACTGCGGTCCACCCAATGGTTCGGAACCGCGGACAAGAACGGCTTCATGTACCGAAGCTGGATGAAAAACCAGGGCATCCCCGATCACGAATTCGACGGACGCCCGATCATCGGAATCTGCAATACGTGGTCGGAGCTGACGCCGTGCAACGCGCACTTCCGCAAGCTCGCCGAACACGTTAAACGCGGTGTCTTCGAGGCCGGCGGCTTTCCGGTGGAATTCCCGGTTTTTTCCAATGGCGAATCCAATCTGCGGCCGACCGCGATGCTGACCCGCAACCTCGCGTCGATGGACGTCGAGGAAGCGATTCGCGGCAATCCGGTCGACGCGGTCGTGCTGCTCGCCGGTTGCGACAAGACCACGCCCGCGCTGCTGATGGGCGCGGCAAGCTGCGATGTGCCGGCGATCGTCGTGAGCGGCGGTCCGATGTTGAACGGCAAGCTCGACGGCAAGGACATCGGTTCGGGAACAGCGGTCTGGCAATTGCACGAGTCGCTGAAGGCCGGCGAGATCGACCTGCATCGCTTCCTCTCTGCGGAGGCCGGCATGTCGCGTTCCGCGGGCACCTGCAACACGATGGGCACCGCATCGACGATGGCGTGCATGGCCGAAGCGCTCGGCACGTCGCTGCCGCACAACGCTGCGATTCCCGCGGTGGATGCGCGCCGTTACGTGCTCGCGCACATGTCGGGCCTGCGCATCGTCGAGATGGCGAAGGACGGGCTCACGCTGTCGAAGGTGCTGACCCGCGCGGCATTCGAGAACGCGATCCGCACGAACGCGGCGATCGGCGGCTCGACCAATGCGGTGATCCATCTGAAGGCGATCGCGGGCCGCATCGGCGTGCCGCTCGAACTCGAGGACTGGGCCCGCCTCGGTCGCGACACGCCGACCATCGTCGACCTGATGCCGTCCGGCCGTTTCCTGATGGAAGAGTTCTATTACGCAGGCGGTTTGCCTGCGGTGCTGCGCCGGCTCGGCGAAGCGCAACTGCTGCCGCATCCGGATGCGCTCACGGTGAACGGCAGAACGCTGTGGGACAACGTGAAAGACGCGCCCAACTTCAACGACGAAGTGATCCGGCCGCTCGACAAGCCGCTCATTTCTGATGGTGGCATCCGTGTGCTGCGCGGCAATCTCGCGCCGCGTGGCGCGGTGCTGAAGCCGTCGGCGGCGACGCCCGAACTGCTCAGGCATCGCGGTCGCGCGGTCGTGTTCGAGAACCTCGAGCACTACAAGGAACGCATCGTCGACGAGACGCTCGAGGTCGACGCGAACTCGGTGCTGGTGATGAAAAACTGCGGCCCGAAGGGTTATCCCGGCATGGCCGAGGTCGGCAACATGGGCTTGCCGCCGAAGCTGCTGCGTCAGGGTGTGAAGGACATGGTGCGAATCTCCGACGCGCGGATGAGCGGCACCGCGTACGGCACCGTCGTGCTGCACGTCGCGCCCGAAGCGGCGGCGGGCGGCCCGCTCGCCGCCGTGCGCGACGGTGACTGGATCGAGCTGGACTGCGAGAACGGCACGCTGCATCTGGACGTCGACGCCGACGAGGTCGAACGCCGGATGAAATCGCTTGCCCCGCCGCCGCCAGGCCAGGGCGGCTACCGTCAGCTTTACGTCGATCACGTGCTGCAGGCGGACGAAGGCTGCGATCTCGACTTCCTCGTCGGCATGCGGGGCGCTTCGGTGCCGCGCCACTCTCATTGACTGACTTCATGACCTCGTCCCGTTCCCCCCGCTATCAGGGCATCTTTCCGGTGGTGCCGACGACCTTCACGGAATCCAGCGCGCTCGATCTGGAAAGCCAGAAGCGTGCCGTCGATTTCATGATCGACGCCGGTTCCGACGGCCTGTGCATCCTCGCGAATTTCTCCGAGCAGTTCGCGCTGTCCGACGACGAGCGCGACCTGCTGACGCGGACCATGCTCGAACATGTCGCGGGCCGCGTGCCGGTGATCGTCACGACGACGCACTACAGCAGCCGCGTCTGCGCGGAGCGTAGCCTGCGCGCGCAGCAGTTGGGCGCGTCGATGCTGATGTTGATGCCGCCGTATCACGGCGCGACGTTCCGCGTGCCCGAAACGCTGATCTACGAGTTCTACGCGCACGTGTCAGACGCGGTCGACATCCCGATCATGGTTCAGGATGCGCCCGCGAGCGGCACCGTGCTGTCCGCCCCGTTCCTCGCGCGGATGGCGCGCGAGATCGAACACGTCGCGTACTTCAAGATCGAGACGCCGGGCGCGGCCGCGAAACTGCGCGAGCTGATCCGGCTCGGTGGCGATGCGGTGGAGGGACCGTGGGATGGCGAAGAAGCCATCACGCTGCTCGCGGATCTCGGCGCGGGTGCGACTGGTTCGATGACCGGCGGCGGTTATCCCGACGGCATCCGGCCGATTCTCGACGCGTATCGCGCGGGCCATCACGATCTCGCGTTCGAGCGCTATCGGACCTGGTTGCCGCTGATCAATCACGAGAACCGGCAGACCGGATTGCTCGCTGCAAAGGCGCTGATGAAGGAGGGCGGTGTGATCGCGTGCGAGGCGTCGCGGCATCCGCTGCCGCCGCTGCATCCGGACACGCGCCGCGAACTGATCGACATCGCGCGGCGGCTCGATCCGCTCGTGCTGCGATGGGGCACGTAGAGACGTACTAAAGGACGCACTAACGGACGTACTAAAACAACCTCGACTCAAGGAGACTCAGATGCAGACAAAGAAAAAGATGAACCCCGGGCTTCGCCGCTTGACCCTGTCGGCGCTGGCCGCTGCCGCGCTGGCGATTCCACTCATTCCGCTCGGCACGTCGCTGTCCGTGCACGCCGACGAGCCGCTGAAAATCGGCTTTCTCGTGAAGATGCCGGAGCAGGCGTGGTTCATCAACGAGCAGAAAGCCGCGACGGCGCTCGGCAAGCAGGATGGCTTCACCGTGATCAACATCGGTACGCCGGATGGCGAGAAGGTGCTGAGTGCGATCGACAACCTCGGGGCGCAAGGCGCGAAAGGCTTCGTGATCTGCGCGCCCGACGTGCGTCTCGGACCTGCGATCCGCGCGCGTGCGAAGACGTACAACATGAAGTTCGTGACCGTTGACGACCAGCTCGTCGATTCGTCGGGCAAGCCGCTTGCCGACGTGCCGCACCTCGGGATGTCCGCGTTCAAGATCGGCAATCAGGTCGGCCAGGCGATCTCCGACGAAATGAAGAAGCGCGGCTGGAAGCCCGAAGAAGTCGGCGCGCTGCGCATCACCGACTACGAGTTGCCGACTGCGAAGGCGCGCACCGACGGCGCGACGCAGTCGCTGCTCGCGAACGGCTTCAAGAAAGCGAACATCTTCGATGCACCACAGAAGACGACTGACGACGAAGGCGGTTTCAACGCGGCATCGCCGGTGCTCGCGCAGCATCCGGACATCAAGCTGTGGGTGGTCTACGCGATCAACGAGGAAACCGTGCTGGGCGCCGTGCGCGCGACCGAACAGCTGCATATCCCGTCCGCCGACGTGATCGGCGTCGGCATCAACGGTGCGGGCGAAGCGTTCGCCGAGTTCCAGAAGAAGGAGCCGACCGGCTTTTACGGCACGATCGCGGTCAGCTCGACGAATCACGGTAAGCAGAGCGCGGAGAACCTCGTCGACTGGATCAAGACGGGCAAGCAGCCGCCCGCCGATACCCAGACCACCGGCAAGCTGATGGTCCGCGGCAACTGGCAGGACGTGCGCAAGGAACTCGGTATCTGAGTGTGCGGAAACACGACGGGGACGGGCGCGTGTGCGTCCGTTTTTCCGTGAACTCGACAACGCCGCGCGATTGATGCGCGGCGTCGTTGCAATCGATGGGTGAAAGATGATCGTTCCAGCAAGCGCGGAACAGGCCAAAGACACGCACATCCTGCTCGACGGCATCACGGTGCGTTTTCCCGGCGTGCTGGCGCTCGACAAGGTCGCGCTCGACGTGCGCGGCGGGGAAGTGCACGGCCTGATGGGCGAGAATGGCGCCGGTAAGTCGACGTTGCTGAAGGTGCTGTCGGGTGTCAATCATCCCGACGAAGGCACGCTGGTGCTGAACGGCGTCGAACGAAAATTCACCGCGCCGAAAGATGCGATCGACGCGGGCATCGCGATCATCTATCAGGAACTGCACCTCGTGCCTGAGCTGACCGTCGCCGAAAATCTGCTGCTCGGCGCGTTGCCGCATCGTCTCGGCGTGCTCGACGAAAAGGCACTGGTGCGGCGTGCCGTCGATGCACTCGACCGGCTCGGCGAAAAAATCGACCCGGCGCGCAAGGTCAAGGAACTGCCGATCGGTCAGCGGCAGATGATCGAGATCGGCAAGGCGCTGATGCGCAACGCGCGCGTAATCGCATTCGACGAACCGACCAGTTCGCTGTCGTCGCGCGAAACCACGCAGCTGTTCCAGATCATCCGCGCGCTGAAGGCGGAAGGGCATGCGATCGTCTACGTGACGCACCGGATGGAGGAAGTCTACGAACTCTGCGATCGCGTGACCGTGTTCCGCGACGGCCGGCGCATCGACACGCTGGACGCGCAGGGCGGGCTCGATCGCGACCGGTTGATCAGCTGCATGGTCGGCCGCTCGATCAACGACGTGTACGGCTACCGGCCGCGCGACACCGGCGACGTGCAGCTGGAAGTGACAGGCCTGATGGGTCCGGGGCTCGCGGAGCCGGCGTCGTTCGTCGCGCGCAAGGGCGAGATCGTCGGCTTCTTTGGACTCGTCGGCGCGGGCCGGTCGGAATTGATGAAGCTGATTTACGGTGCAGTGAAACCGACGGCCGGCGAGATCGTACTGAAGGGTGCTCGCCGCCGTTTTCATTCGCCGCGCGACGCGGTGCGCGCGGGCATCGCGCTGTGTCCGGAAGACCGCAAGCAGGACGGGATCGTCGCGATCGCGTCGGTCTCCGACAACATGAACATTAGCTGCCGGCGACACTTCAGCCGCTTCAACGTGCTGAACCGCCGCCGCGAAGCGCGCGTGACGTCGGAATACGTGAGCCGCCTGGCGATCAAGACACGCGATGGCGATACGCAGATCGGTACGCTGTCGGGCGGTAACCAGCAGAAGGTGATCCTGTCGCGCTGGCTTGCCGAGGACATCGACGTGTTCCTGATGGACGAGCCGACCCGCGGCATCGACGTCGGCGCGCGCAGCGAGATCTACGGCCTGCTCTACGGACTCGCCGACGAAGGCCGCACAGTCATCGTCGTGTCGAGCGACATGGCCGAAGTGATCGGCGTCGCGGACCGCGTGCTGGTGATGCGCGAAGGCCGCATCGTCGGCGATCTTCCACGCGCGCAGGCCACCCCCGACGCATTGATCAAGCTCGCGCTGCCGCGCTGACCGGCAGCATGAGCAACCGCAACAGGAACCGACACATGCAAACGCAATCGACAGGCCGCAACAGCACGGCCTCCACCGCGACCACCACCACCGCGGGCAGCAGCACCCGTGCTTCGCGAACGTGGAATCTGATCAACCGCTCGGGCATCGTGATGGTGTTCATCATCCTGCTCGCGGTGCTGTCGTTCACGGTGCCGGACTTCACAAGTGCACGCAACATCCAGGGCCTGCTGCTGTCGGTCACGCTGATCGGCTCGATCTCCGTCACGATGATGTTCGTGCTTGCGCTGGGCGAAGTGGATCTGTCGGTCGCGTCGATCGTCGCGTTTTCCGGCGTGGTCGCGTCGACGCTGATCACCGCGACGCATAGTGTGCTGCTCGGCGTGGTCGGCGGCGTGCTCGTGGGCGGGGCGGTCGGACTCGTGAACGGTGTGCTGGTCGCGGGCTACCGGATCAATTCGCTGATCGTGACGCTCGCGATGATGGAGGTCGTCCGGGGACTCGCGTTCATTACGTCGAACGGCGACGCCGTGATGATCTCCGAGGAGCGCTTCTTCGATCTCGGCGGCGGATCGTTTCTCGGCGTCTCCTATCCGATCTGGAGCAATGTGATCGGCTTTGCCGTGTTCGGCTTCATCCTGAACCGGACGGTGTTCGGCAAGAACGTGCTGGCGGTCGGCGGCAACAGCGAGGCCGCGCTGCTCGCGGGGTTGCCGGTCAGACGCATCAAGATCACGGTGTTCGTGCTGCAAGGGCTCGTCACCGGCTTTGCGGGCGTGATGCTCGCGTCGCGGATGAGCCTCGGCGATCCGAAGACGTCGGTCGGCCTCGAACTCGGCGTGATCTCCGCGTGCGTGCTCGGCGGCGTGTCGCTGACGGGCGGCGTCGCGACGATTTCCGGCGTGATCGTCGGCGTGCTGATCATGGGTTCCGTGCAGGACGCAATGAGCCTCTTGAACGTGCCGACGTTTTATCAATATCTGATTCGCGGCGGCATCCTGCTGCTCGCGGTGCTGTTCGACCAGATCCGGCGCAACCGGCGCGGCGGGTAATCCAGCGCTCCATACCGAAGATCATTCGAATCCATCCTCGATTCGAATGATTGCGGTTCGTTATTTCGCATGCTAAACAAGTTACTTCGCATGCGAAATAAAAGCCATGACCACGACAACTCATTCCGTTCGCTGTTCCGACGGCTTCATGCTCGAAGCCACCATCCATTCTGCCGCGCAGCCGGCCAGAGCAGTCGTGCAGATCAATCCGGCCACTGCCGTCACCGAGCGGATGTATTTTCCGTTCGCCGAGTACCTGACTGCGCAGGGCTTCGACGTCGTCACGTACAACTATCGCGGCATGCGCGCGGGCGGTCCCCATGCAAAATCAGTGGACGCCGGTTTCATGACGTGGGCCGACCAGGACGTCGAGGCCCTCACGCGATGGGTTGCCGGACGCTATGCGGACGTTCCGCGTCTCGCGGTGGGCCATAGCTTCGGCGGACACGCGATCGGCCTGTGCGACAGCAGCCGTCTGCTGTCCGCGGCCGTGTTGATCTGCGCGCACGCGGGCTGCCTGCGCTTCATCCGGCCATTCGGCGAACGTCTGCGCGGCGCGCTTCTGTTGAAGGTTATCGGGCCGCTGTGTGCACGGATGCTCGGTTTCGTACCGGGGCGCAGGCTCGGCATCGGCGAGAATCTGCCGGGGCGGGTTATGCTGGAGTGGTCGCGCTGGACGAGCCTGCCGCGTTACTTCCTCGACGATCCGGAGACTCACGCGCTCGAACGTTTTCGCAGTCAGCGGCTACCCGTGTTGTCGCTCGGTATGGAAGACGACCTGTGGGCACCCGCGGAGGCGATCGATCTGCTGGCGCGTGAACTCACGGGCTGCGCGGTCGAACGCCGGCAACTAGGTCCGTCGGATAGCCGCGGTCAGGCAGTCGGGCACCTCGGCTTTTTCCGTCGGCATCACGCGGACACGTTATGGCCCGTCGTCACGCAATGGTTTGAACGACATCTCTCGAGTGAGCGATATGGCGCAAGACCGTAGATATGTGTTTCTTTTGAATACCGCGCAGAAGGCGCTGCAGCGATATCTGGAGCGGCAGGTCAACGAACAGGCCGGCGCCAGCGTCGCGCAGGCAGCGGCGCTGTTCGTGCTTCAGCGCCAGGACGGCGCGTTGAGCGGGGAAGTGGCGCTCGCACTGGATATCGCGCCGTCGGCGATGACAGGGCTCGCGGACCGGATGGTGAAGGGTGGATTGATCGAACGCCGGGCCCATGAGGACGATGGGCGAAACAGCTGCTTATGGCTGACGAAGGCCGGTCGAGCGGCAGCGGTATCGGCGACGAAGCAGCTCGGTCCGCTGAATGCGAAGTTGACCAGCGGTTTCGACGATCACGAACTGGAGGTTGTTTCCCGCTGGCTTGCGGCGGTGCGTGAGCGATTCGGTAGTTAAGTGTGCGTCATCCGAGCCCGATCGACCGCGCGATCATGAAGAGGCCTGCGCCGATCGCAACGGCACCGATCGCGCGCGCGACCCGCTTGCCCGCAGGCGCGAGACGCTCGGCAGCGATGGCGACAGTGACGACGGTCATCGCGTGCAGATTCATGATACCGGCGACGAGCAGAACCGCGGTCGGGCCGGCGCAGCAGTAGACGCAGTGGAGGCCGAAGCTGAGACCATATCGCCACGCGGTGCCCGTGTTTGCCGCTAATGGACGCTTACCCGGCGTGTTCGAGCAGCAGGCCAGACGACGCATCTTCCATGAAGTGAACTGCGACGCACCGGCGACCAGCACCACAATGCCGCTCGCGACCGGCACGGCACGAGCCAGCACAGGTATGTGCATGTCGAGCATCGTCAGCGCGACGCCCAGCGGAAAGACCGTCATGCCGAACGCGGTCCACACGACGAAGTACGCCGCGCCGACGCAGACGGTCAACCGGTCCGCATGCGCTTTATCGGTCGTGTCGAGCGCCGCGCGGTAGCGCCACAGCGTCGGCGCGACGATGGGCAGCATCATCGCCGTCATCATCGCGATCCACATGCCGGCGAACGATGCCGCGACGTCGATCCACGTTTGTCCGCACACGCGCATCCACATCGACGACATCGTCCAGCCGCCGGGCATCGGCATGCCGTTCATCGCGGACATCGACGTGTGATGGACGAGCGTCATGCCCACGCCGGCGGCGAACAGCAGCGTCGTCACGGCAATGAAACTCCAGCGTGGCCTTGCTTCGACGAGATTGGCGTAGCGCATTACACAACTCATCGCTTCGCGTACTCGTCATGCCGATGCCACCAGACACCCGTCTCGTTGCGTCCCTTCGGCGCGTGATCGAGCCACTGATACATGCCCCACAGACCATCGAGCCCGCGCGCGTACGTCGAATACGTGTGATACACGACGCCGTCTTCGAGCACGAAGGCGCTCATGCCGGGTCGATCGCGCGAATAGGTGGGCGCGTCGGTGCCGCAGGCCGCGGCGAATTCGACGACGGGCGGCGGTACTGGCGTTGCGTCCATCGCGTGGCCGCCGCGCCGGTAGTTGTATTCGATAGAGTCGTCGCGCTGCTGCTGCTCGGTGAACGACACGTTGAGGTCGAAGTTGAAATCGCTGTCGACCGACGATGCCCACGGAAACGTCCAGCCCATCCGCTGCTTATACGCGTTCAGCTTCGCGAGCGGCGCACGCGATACCGCCGTGAGCATCACGTCGTGATTCGCGAGGTGCACGGCGAAGCCATCGAAACCATCCGCGATCGCCGAACACGACGGACATCCTGCCTGGTAGTCGGGGCCGAACATGAAGTGATAGACGAGCAGTTGCGAGCGTCCATCGAAGAGATCTTTGAGCGATGCGCTGCCCTTGCCGGTCTCGAACCGGTAGGTCTTGTCGACGCGTACCCACGGCAGCGCCTCGCGTTGTCGCGCCAGTTCGTCGCTGCGGCGGGTGAGTTCCTTTTCCGCTTCGAGCAGGTCGAGGCGCGCGGTCAGCCATGCTTCGCGGGTGCCGGTGGGGTGGGTCGTCGTCATGATTGCTCCGTTCGGTTGCGCCGTCGTTCGCGCGGTCTGCTCGACGACGGACGGTGAGGGGTCGTGTGATAGATTAGTTCTCGACCTCGAACGGTGGGAGTGACAAGTGTGGCGGGATTCCGATGGACTCGCTGATCAACGCCGCCGCGCACGCGCTCGCGGCGGGTGATCCGCTCGGCGCGCTGAACCGGGTCGCGTTGCGCGATGACGCGCCGGCGCTCGCGCTGCGCGGCATCGCAATGGCGCAGCTCGGCGATCTGGTTCGGGCGAAGACATTGCTGCGCCGTGCGGCTCGCGCGTTCGGTCCGAAAGAGGCGGTGGCGCGCGCGCGCTGTGTCGTCGCCGAGGCCGAAGTCGCGCTCGTGTCGCGCGACCTGAACTGGCCCACGAAAGCACTCGATGCCGCGCGCGCAACGCTCGACGCGCACGGCGATCATGTGAATGCCGCGCATGCGCGATATCTCGAAGTTAGACGTCTATTGCTGATCGGACGTCTCGACGAAGCCGAGCGCACGCTCGACGGTCTCGCTTCTGCAGCACCGCTGCCGCCCGCGTTGAGCGCTGCGCACGAACTGGTCGTCGCGGGGATCGCGATGCGTCGTCTGCGCACGCAACCCGCACGTGCCGCGCTCGACCGCGCCGCGCGTGCGGCTCGCGATGCGGGCATCGCCGCGTTGACCGCGGAAGTCGACAGCGCGTCGCACGTTCTGAATACGCCTGCCGCGCGTCTGATCGCGCGCGGCGCCGAGCGGCTGCTTCTGCTCGACGAAGTCGAGGCGCTGCTGACGTCGGCAGCGTTTGTCGTGGACGCGTGCCGTTACGCGGTACGCGATGCGCACCAAACGGTTTCGCTGGCGACACGCCCCGTGTTGTTTGTGCTTGTACGCGCGCTCGCGGAGGCGTGGCCGCAAGACGTGCCGCGCGACACGCTCATCGCTCTCGCATTCCGGACGAAGCATGCTGACGAATCGCATCGCGCGCGGCTACGGGTCGAAATCGGACGGCTACGCGCGATGCTGCGGCCGCTCGCGCGTGTGAGCGCGACGCCGCGCGGGTTCGCGCTGCTGCCTGCTGCGGCGCAGGAAGTCGCGGTACTGGCACCGCCCGTCGACGACCCGCATGCGACCGTGCTCGCGTTCCTCGCCGACGGTGGCTCGTGGTCGAGCTCGGCACTCGCGCTTGCGCTAGGCACGAGCCAGCGTACCGCGCAGCGCGCGCTCGACGCGCTGGCGGCGACGGGCAAGGTGCAGTCGTTCGGTCGCGGGCGCGCGCGTCGCTGGACTACGCCGCCGGTGCCCGGATTCGCGACGACCTTGTTACTCCCCGCTCCACTGCCGGGCGATTAGGATCGAACCATCCATCGTCCACTATAAAAGAGGATCGACACATGAAACGATCGGCGGCAGAAATCATCCGTGAATATGGGCCTTTCCCGGGCATCGACCATGTGCATGGCGTGAGTTACGACGGCCGGCAGGTCTGGATCGCGACTGGCGACACGCTGAGCGCGCTCGATCCCGCGAGCGGCGAGAAGCAGCGTTCGGTCGACGTCGCGGCGCATGCAGGGACCGCATTCGACGGCCGGCACCTGTTCCAGATCGTCGAGGATCGCATCGAGAAAATCGATCCGCAGACCGGCGATGTGCTTGCGACGATTCCGTCGCCCGGCGGCGGTGGCGACTCGGGGCTCGCGTGGGCCGAAGGGACGTTGTGGGTCGGGCAGTATCGCGAGCGGAAGATTCATCAGATCGATCCCGCGACCGGCAAGATCCTGCGCACGATCGAGTCGAATCGCTTCGTGACCGGTGTCACGTGGGTCGACGGCGAACTGTGGCACGGCACGTGGGAAGGCGATCAAAGCGATGTGCGGCGTGTCGATCCGCGTACGGGCAACGTGCTGGAGAGTCTCGACATGCCGGAGGGCACCATGGTGTCGGGGCTTGAGTCCGACGGCGGCGACCGGTTGTACTGCGGTGGTGGCAGCAGTGGGAAAGTACGGGCGGTTCGCCGGCCGCGCCGGAATACCAGGGATGCGGGCGGCTCCGCGAGCGAGTAAGCAAAACGGACCGCAGCAGGGCGTGCGTCGAAACCGTCGGACCGAAGAAGGTATCGCACGATGCGCATCGGCGCGGCCGCTATCGCATGGTGCATGCCTAACCCGCTACGCGGCCTCTGCAAACAGAGGTCGAATCACTGCGAAGGTTTCTTTGCCTTCGCCTTGCTGTTCTTTGGCGAGGCGACAGACTTCCATTTGTCGTCATCGAGCAGCCGCTCGAACAAGCGGTCGCGCTGTTTATCGGAGAGCGGGCACAACCCGAGCAACGCATTGAAGGCGAGGCCCTTGGCCGCGGCCCAGCGCACCAGCGCCATGTCGGGATCGGTGGCTTCTTTCTCGATAGTCTTGATATTCGGCACGTCGGTCGTGCGGATCATTTCCAGCAACGTCGCATCTTCGACCAGCGCCGCTAGCACCGCACGCGCGACCGGATGCGGTTGCTTCATCGCTTCGCGCGACACCGCGATCTGCGCGGAAAGCGTCGGCTCGGTCGCCGAAGCGGCCTTGCTCGACAGATAGTCGGTCGCGAACTGCTGAAAATGCTGCGTCTGATATTCAAGCAGCGCCTTGATGATGCCGCTCTTGGTGCGGAACTGATGCAGCAGTCCCCCCTTGCTGATCCCGCTTTCGCGCGCGAGCGCATCGAACGTCAGTGCGCCGACACCGTCGCGGGTAAGAATGACGAGCGCCGCCTGGATGGCGGTCTGACGGGATCGTTCGGAACGGGTGGGGTTGTCCATATTCTCTCGAGAAAGCGTCAACGGCTGTTCGCGCCGGTGTGACGGTGCATCGCATTGCGAATGCCGGAGCCACCGCTGCCGGCGGCCTGCGATGCGCGATTCTATCAAGCCGGCAACGCGTCTTCTTCGTCGCCGGTCTGGAGTGCGGAAAGCGCGTCGGCGCAGTTTCCTGCCCGGCCACAAGAACCAGTATGAACCATTGCCTTAAGAAAACAAACCGTCTGGACGGTTTACATCGAGCACAAGCGATGTTACGCTCGCGACTCAAATGACTGAGCCTGCATGTCCATTCACGTGCACGGCCCTTGAACGGAGGTTCGAATGGTTAACGTGAACGGCGCGCGGCGCGTTCTGATCGGGGCTGCGTGCATCGCGCTGGCGGGTTGTGCGGGCGTACAGCCGGTCGCGTATTCGGGTATCGATTCGTCGTCGTACCTGAAGACGAACACGCACGACACATCCGGCCGCATCCCGTACCGGTATTCGACTCAGGTCGACTGGCGCAGCTATACGAAGGTCATCGTCGATCCGGTCACCGTCTATCGCGGGGCCGATGGCCAGTTCGGCGATCTGCGCGACACGGATAAGACCGCGCTTGCGGACTACATGAAACGCACGTTCGTCGACAAGCTGGGTAAGCGCTTCGTCGTTTCCAGCGAAGCGAGCCCGAACACGATGCGCGTGAAACTGACGCTGACGGGTGCCGAAACCACGACGCCGTTCCTCGGACCGGTATCGCGATTCGATATCGCGGGCGGTCTCTACAACGGCGTGCAGGCGATACGCGGCGGCAAGGGATCGTTCACCGGTTCCATCACATACGCGGTGGAGGTCTTCGATGCGTCGACCGGTCGTCTGCTGGACGCCTACGTAACGAAGCAGTACCCGAATGCGATGAATATCGGGGCGGCCTTCGGCTCGCTAGGCGCGGCAAAAACCGGCATCGACAAGGGCGCCGACGCGTTTCTTGCCGGCCTGAACTGAACGGCCGGGTGTTTCTTGCCATGTTCTCGCCTGCGATCCACGACACCGTGCTTACCGTGGCCGATTTCGTCGCGCAACGCATGCCGCCGACGCTAACGGTCGTGCTCGTCTTCGCGATCGCGTACCTCGTCGTGGGCATACCGGTTCACTTCCGGCGCGGTGCCGAATCGCGGGACGTGCTGGGATCGCTGGCGGGATTGTTTGCCGGGCTGATGTACCTCGTGTTCCTGCTTGGCGTTTATCCGGGTCTGCACAGCGTGCATCTCGCCGATGCGCCTCCGCGCGTCGCATCGCATGCGACGCCGCGTTGAAGTGCGTCGACTTGCATCGCGGGACGTGTTGCGGGCATTCGCTCAAGGCAGCGCGATGAAATTTATCCGTGTATTCGGAGGCAAGATGCGATTGGGATCGATCAAGCGGTTCGCACGCAAAGTGTACGAGGTCGTCGTCGGACGGTTGTGAAATGAAACAGGCGAAGCATGGGTGAATCACGCACGACGTGCACGCGATGCATCCGGCTTAAGCCTTTCGCGCACGAGTCCACGTAGATGATCGCGATCGCGAACAGGCGTCGGCTGCCGTCGCTCGTGTGGTTGCTGCCGCTCGTCGCGGCATCGATCTGCATCGTGCTGCTCGTGCGCAGCGTCGTTGCGCGCGGACCGGCTGCGACGATTGCGTTCTCGACGGCTGAAGGACTGGAGGCAGGCAAGACGCGCGTCAGGTATCGGAACATCGATATCGGTCGCGTGGAAGCGATCCGTCTGTCGAGCGACCGGTCGCACGCGCTGGTCGACGTGCGGTTGACGTCGGCGGCGAAATCGTTCGCTGTTACCGGCTCGCGTTTCTGGGTCGTGCGTCCGCGCATCGGCGTGACCGGCGTGTCGGGCCTCGGGACGATGCTCTCGGGTGCCTACGTGGCCGTCGACCCCGGTCGGTCCCGCGAGGCACGCGCGGCATTCGTCGGCCTCGATACGCCGCCCGCCATCACCGGCGACCGCACTGGCCGCCGCTACGTACTGCATGGCGAGTCGCTGGGCTCGGTCGACGTCGGCTCGCCCGTCTATCATCGCCACGTCGAAGTCGGACGCGTGCTGGGCTTCTCGCTTGACAGCGGCGGTGGCGGCGTGACGATCGACGTATTCGTCGATGCGCCGTACGACCAGTACGTCGGCACGCATTCGCGCTGGTGGCAGGCGAGCGGTCTCGATCTGCGGCTCGACTCCAGCGGTCTGAACCTGAACACGCAATCGCTTGCGACGATCCTTGCGGGCGGCCTCGCGTTCGACGGTTCGCCGCGACAACAGGTGGGAACGCCGGCCGCGGACGGCGCATCGTTTCGCGTGGCGAGCGACGAGACCAGCGCGATGCGCGCGCCGACGGAGCAACCCGCGCCGGTGGTGATGATGTTCGACCAGTCGTTGCGGGGACTTGCGGTCGGTGCGCCGGTTGATTTTCGTGGCATCGAGTTCGGCTATGTCACCGCAATCGACGTCGAATACGATCCGGACAAGCGCCGCTTCGTGATGCCGGTCACCGTCGACCTGTATCCCGAACGGCTCGGGCAGCGTTATCGCGAAGCGCTCGGCCGCGGCGATACGGCGGCGGCCAAGGCGCTGCTGCGCAAGCTCGTCGCCGACGGCCTGCGCGGACAGCTGCGCACCGGCAGTCTTATCACGGGGCAGCGTTACGTTGCGCTCGACATGTTTCCGAAAGCGCCACCGGTCACGATCGACACGGACCGCATGCCGATCGAACTCCCGACGGTGCCGAACACGCTCGAGGAACTGCAGGACCAGATTGCCGATCTCGTGCAGAAGCTGAACCGTCTGCCGTTCGAAGAGATCGGCAAGAACCTGAACGGCACATTGCGCAACGCGGATGCGCTGTTTGCGCGGCTCGACACCGAACTCGCACCGCAGGCCGTCGACACGCTGGTCGCCGCGCAACGCACATTCGATAGCGCTCATGCAACGCTGCAGCAAGACTCGCCGCTACGCTCCGACGTGCATCAGGCGTTGACGCAACTCACGCAGACGCTTCGAAGTCTCAATCAACTCGCGGACTACCTGGAGCAGAATCCGCAGTCGTTGCTGTACGGCAAGCCTCGCGATGCGCAGCATTAGCGGTGGCGCGCTCCGTTAGATCGACTTCACTTCGCCGCCGTCCATCCGCAACGTCGAACCTGTCATCCATTTCGCGCCCGGCGACACGATGAACGCCATCAGCTCGGCGATTTCCTCGGGCTGGCCGTAGCGGGCGATGCCTGCTTCGCGCGGAAACCTCGCGGTCGCTTCCTCGACGCTCATGTTGTGCAGCGGCGCCCAGTGTTCGAGATACGACTGCCGACGCCCGGTCATCACCGGGCCGGGCAGCACGCTGTTGACCTGCACGCCGTCGCCGATGCCGCGATCCGAAAACGCCTTCGCCAGCGCGACGATCGCCGCGTTGATCGTGCCGACCGCCGCGTACGGAGCCTTCGGAAACAGCGCCGAATTGCCGGACATCAGCACGACCGAGCCGGACGTTTCCTTCAACGAAGGCCACGCCGCGATCGTCAGACGGCGCGCGCCGTGAAGCTTCAGCGCGAGGCCGTCTTCCCATTGCTGGTCGGTCATTTCGAGAACGTCGATCTGCGGCACCGCGCCTGCGATGTTCAGCAGCGCGTCGATCTGTCCGAATGACGCGAGCGTCTGGTCGACCACTTCCTGCGCCGCTTCAGGGCGGGACAGATCGAGGTCGAGCACGAGCACCTCGGCGCCGGCTTTTTTCACGTCGGTTGCGGTCTGTTCCAGATTGTCCCGGTTGCGCGCGACGACGGCGATCGCAGAAAAATCCCGTGCGAGCCGGATGGCGGTCGCACGTCCGATACCCTGGCTCGCGCCGGTCACGATGGCGACTTTCTTCGACATGACGTTTCTCCTTGATGTGATTGAACGGGTAGGGGCGACAAGCACGGCGATCAGTGGATGATCACCCTCTTTCCACCCGCACACCCCTTTACTTAGCGTGTCAAAAACTCTTTGATCGCACCGGCGATTTCGACCGCGTGCGTTTCGAGCGCGAAGTGGCCAGTGTCGAGGAAGCGCACCACCGCATCGGGGATATCGCGCTTGTACGCATCGGCGCCGGGCGGCAGGAAGAACGGATCGTGCTTACCCCAGATGGCGAGCAGCGGCGGCCGGTGCGTGCGGAAATAGTCCTGAAACTCGGGGTACAACGCGACGTTGCTCTTGTAGTCGCCGAACAGGTCGAGCTGGACCTCATCCGAACCGGGGCGGCTCAGATAGAAGCTGTCGAGCGAATAGCCGTCGGGCGATACGGCGGTCGTGTCGGGTACACCGTGTGTGTACTGCCATTGAACCGCTTCGGGTGCCAGAAACCCTCGCAGCGCATCGCGGTTCGCTTGCGACGGGTCGCGCCAATACGCCTGGATCGGATTCCAGCCGTCGCTCAGACCTTCTTCGTATGCGTTGCCGTTCTGCGAAATGATCGCGGTGATCCGCTCGGGATGCCGGACCGCGAGACGGAAGCCCGTCGGTGCGCCGTAGTCGAACACGTAGACCGCGAAGCGATCGAAGCCGATCACTTCGGTGAAGCGGTCGATCACGTTGGCGAGGTTGTCGAATGTGTACTTGAACGTGTCGCGTGACGGCATATCCGAGCGACCGAAGCCCGGCAGATCCGGTGCCACGATATGGAAGCGGTCGGCCAGCAGCGGAATCAGGTCGCGGAACATGTGGCCCGAGCTGGGGAAGCCATGCAACAGCAGCAGCTTCGGTGCACCGGTGCGGCCGGCTTCGCGGTAGGACACGTTGAAGCCGTCGACGTCGGCCTGGCGATAGCTGATAGAGGACATGAGATTTCTCCTGGGTGATTCGATGACGGTTGGGGGGCTGGGTTGCAAAGAGGCGATGAGGTTGCGTACTAGCGCGTAGAGACAGCCTGTACCGCTTCGAGCACGATGTCGGTGACGACATCTGGAGCGGTCACGCTCGGTGTGTGATCGACGTCGTGTTCGTGCACGCGGGCATTCATCCGGTGTGCCATGAAGCGCTGCGTTTCCGGATTGATCATCCGGTCCTGCCCGGCGACGAGGAACCAGCTCGGCCGGTCCTTCCACAGCGGACGACCCAGCGCGACACCGATAGACGCCGCTGCGATCGGCCGCTGGATCGACGCGAGCACGGTGAGTTCTTCCGGCGCCGCATGCTGGGCGAACGCAGCTGCGAACGCGTCGTCCGGTAGCCAGATCAGGCCGTGCGCGTCCGGCGCCAGCGCGGGTGCTTGCGGATGCACAGTGCCGCGATAGAACACGTCGGCGACCGTTTCGCCTTCATCCGGTGCGAGCGCCGCGACGTACACGAGCGCCGCGACCTTGTCGCTGCGTGTCGCGCCGATGACCGCACCTGCATACGCGTGACCGACGACCACGACCGGCCCTTCGATGCGTTCCAGCGTGCGATCGAGCGCGGCGACATCCGCATCGAGCGACGTCAGCGGCAGCGGCGCTGCGACTGCATGGATACCTTGTGCAGCCAGACGGCTAATCACCTTGCTCCAGCTCGAACCGTCCGCCCATGCGCCGTGCGCGAGCACCACCTTCACGTTGCCAGAAGACATTTCCTGCTCCTTTGTCGAGACACCAATAGTAACCGTTAAAATCGTTGAATGAAGGTTACTAATTGACAATGTAACTTGTCAAGAGCTTTTTTAATGGTTACACTGTTTCACATGACGAACTGAAAGCTGGGGCCTTGAATGGACTACCGACACCTTCCTGCCATCCTCGTGGCCGACGCACCGGGCCTCGATTTCCTGAATTCGATTGCGACGCCCGCGACCGAGCCGGTCGACTGGATCGGCGACGGAGAAGGTTTGCTGTCGTGGCTGGAACAGGCGGGCTTCGTGTCGCGCAATACGATTGACACGCTCCGCGCGCAGGCGACGCCCGGCGAACTGGATAACGTCGCCGCGCAGGCGCGCGATCTGCGCGAATGGTTCAGGGTTTTCGTGCGACGGACGAAGGGGCGGCGTCTTGCCGCGAAAGATCTGCGCGAGCTCGAACCGCTCAACCGTTTGCTTGAACGGGACGAGGGTTACGGCGAGATCGTCGCCGGTGAACGTGGCGCGGCGACGCCATTGGAATGGCGCGCGACGCGACGCTGGCGCTCGCCGGAATCGTTGCTGCTGCCGATCGCGGAAGCACTCGCGAAACTCGTATGCGAGGAAGATTTCTCGCTGGTAAAGGCGTGCGAAGGTCCGCAGTGCACGCTACTGTTCGCCGATCACACGCGCGGCCACGGACGCAGATGGTGCAGTATGGCGCTGTGCGGCAACCGCGCGAAAGTCGCGGCTCACCGCAAGCGTATCAAGGAGCAGGCAGGCGGCTGAGCGGTTCGCGCGACGGCGTGTATTTCATTCGGCATAAGCAGGAGGACGCAGGATGAACGGCATCAAGGGAATTGCTTTCGATCTGTACGGCACGTTGTTCGACGTGCATTCGGTGGCCGCGCGCTGCGACGACGCGTTTCCGGGGCGCGGTCGGGAGATCAGCGCGCTGTGGCGGCAAAAGCAGCTCGAATACACGTGGCTGCGCAGCCTGATGCAGCGCTACGTCGATTTCGAGCAGGCGACGGAAGACGCATTGCGCTTCGCGTGCCGGCAACTCGGACTTGAACTTGACTCACGTACGCACGACACGCTGCGCAATGCGTACCTGCAACTCGCGCCGTTCGCCGAAGTACCCGGCACGTTGCGCGAACTCAGGCAACGCGGGCTGAAGCTCGCGATTCTATCGAACGGCTCGCCGAAATCGATCGATGCGGTCGTGAGTCATGTGGGACTTCGCGGCGAATTCGACCATCTGCTGAGTGCGGATGCGGTGCACGTCTACAAGCCCGATCATCGCGTGTACGAACTCGCCGGGCAGACGTTGCAACTGGATCGAACGGAGATCCTGTTCGTGTCGTCGAATGCGTGGGATGCGACGGGCGCGCGCTCGTTCGGCTTTCCGACGTGCTGGATCAACCGGAGTGGCAACGTCTTCGAAGAGATGGGGCAGAAGCCCGATTGGGAAGTGACTGGCTTGCAGGGGCTGGCGGCGCTGTTCGAGTGACAGCCGAAGCAACAATAAAAAAAATAATCCGACTTTGTGTAACCGAACCCCGTGCTGCATCGATATACCGTATGGCGCGCGCTTGTTGATCGCGCCGGTGCAACTTCCGTGTCGGCGTGTTCTGCCGACGCGCCAATACGGGAATCATGCATGAAGCCGTTTTCTTTGCTGCTCCGCCTGGCCGATCCATCGTGGCTGGCCTCGAAACTCCAACGCTTCGCGCCTTTACCGATACGCATCGCGATCGGGTATGGCTTCATCGCGCATGGCATCGCAAAGATCGAGAAGCATCCTGAGCATTTCGCAGCGATTCTCCATGCGCTGGGCGTGCCGGCTGCGCACCTGATGGCATGGGCGACGATTGCGATCGAGTTACTCGGAGGGCTGGCCATCCTCCTGGGGGCATTCGTGCCGATCGCAACGGTGCCGATGCTCGTCGTGCTGCTCGTCGCGACGGCCACGGTCCATCTGCAATACGGATTCACGTCGATCAAGCTGATGGACGTCGTCAGCGGTGTGCCGCAGTTCGGGCCGCCGGGTTACGAGACGGATCTGTTATATGCGGTGGGGCTGCTGACGCTGGTGTTCGGCGGGAGCGGACCGCTCGCTGTCGATACGCTGCTGCGTCCGTGGTATGCGCGCATCCGCGGGCAATCTCACACGCGTTAAGGCGCGCGCTGAACGCGCGAAATCCGCTACACGCTTTCGAGCACCGCCGTCGTGCGGACCACGGTCGCGAACTCGTCGTGCAGACTCGCGAGCGCGGTCTCGTGCATCTGTTCGGCGGTAAACGTTTTGCCGTCGGGACCGCGCCGTCCGAACGTCGCCGTCGCATCGGAGACGAGGTACGTGTCGAAGCCGAGGTTGCCTGCCATGCGCGTCGTCGTCGACACGCAGTGGTCGGTCGTGATGCCGACGATCACCAGCGTCTCGATGCCGCTTGCCCGCAACCGCTGTTCGAGATCGGTGCCGATGAACGCGCTGTTGACGTCCTTGTAGATCACCGGTTCGCCGGGTAGCGGCACGGCCTCGGGCTTGACAGCGAAGCCGGGGCGCTCCGGATGAAACAGGCTCTCCGGTCGCGGCGAGCGATGCTGAATGTGAAAGACCGGACGCCGCGTATTGCGCCATGCGGCGAGCAGCGTCGCGACGTTGGCCTCGGCGGCTGGGTTGTTGCGCGGACCCCAGATCGGGTCGTCGAAGGCCTGTTGCACGTCGATCACGATCAGGGCGGCGTCGGGCGGCAGCGGCTTCATGCGAGTTTCCTTGCGATGAGGTGAGAGAGCGATCGAACGCCATCATGCCAGCGTCGATCGGCGCGGCGCAACCGTTGCGCCATCCGCGCGGTAGGGCGAACCGTCTCTCCCCATGTCCGGACACAGCGGTGCCCGCATTGTCGCGCGATCGCATGTTCAACGATTACGAAAGCGCCGGGCAATGAGCCGGATCACGCATTCGTCGATGCGTCCCAACGTGCGATCGCGCGTGCACCTGGTCGCTAACCATCAGTAGCGCACCGACTGCTTTCCGAGACAATCTTCCGTTGAATAAGCGGACATCTGGGGACACTACGGCTAACATAGCGGTGCGCATCGACTCGTACGTTTGCGCCCCAATACGGCCATATTTAACAATTTTGACGTGAGTTCGACCTGAGATACGACGTCCGATGGATTCAAACTCGACCTTGATGTCGGCTGCCGCATCGGTCCTGCTGGTCGACGATCAACCGATGATCGGCGAGCTGGTGCGGCGCATGTTGGCAAGCGAGAAAGACATTGCGCTTGACGTTTGCCTCGACGGCCGCGAGGCCGTTACGATGGCTGCGACGCTCAAGCCCACGGTGATCCTGCAGGATCTGGTGATGCCCGGTGTCGATGGGCTGGATGTCGTGCGCAGCTATCGCGCGGACCCGGCCACTGCGGGCATTCCGGTGATCGTGCTGTCGTCGCGCGAACAACCCATCGTGAAGAGTGCCGCGTTCGTCGCCGGCGCGAGCGACTATCTCGTCAAGCTGCCCGACGCGATCGAGCTGATCGCGCGGATTCGCTATCACTCCAATTCGTATGTCGGCGCATTGCAGCGCAAGGAAGCGCTCGATTTCCTGTCGCACGACATGCGCTCGCCACAGGCTTCGATTCTCGCGTTGATCGAGAGTCATCGCACCCAGCACGGCACGCTGCCGCCGGTTCTCGAGCGCATCGCCACGCATGCGAGCGCCGCGCTCGCGCTGGCGGACGGTTTCACGCATCTGGCGCGCGCGCAGTCCGAGTGGCTGCACCTCGATACCGTCAATCTCAATGACCTGTTGATCGTGGCCGCCGACCAGCTATGGGAAAAGGCACGCGCGAAGGGCTGCCACATCATGGTCAGCACGCCGCCGACGGAATCGCTGTGTCATTGCGACCGGCTGATGCTGACGCGGGTCATCTCGAACCTGCTCGATAACGCACTGAAATACGGGCCGCCTCAATCGGAGGTGCGTTGCATGCTGTCGTCCTCGGACGACGCGTGGCTGATTGGCGTCGAAGACGCCGGGCAAGGCATCGCCGAGCATGAACACGAGAAGGCGCAGCAGCGCTTTGCGCGCCTCGATTCGCAGATCGCGAACAAGGTCGAGGGCTGGGGACTCGGTCTCGCGTTCGTCAACGTCGCGGCGCAGAAGCATCGGGGAACGGTGGCGATGCGCCGGACCGATCGCGGCTTTCTGATCGAGGTAGCCCTGCCGCGCGGCGCATCGGCGATCGAACCATAGGCGGCGCAACGTGGACCTCGCCCGTTCGTTTCGATAGATTCGCAAAACTTGCATTGATGGTGAACGGCGTGTCGGGGCGCGGCAGTGTCGATCGCTGTCGTCTATCCTGCGTATCCCATTCATCCTGAACGCCAGCCCGACGTGGCATCACACGCGGCCCCCGACTCGTCGCACCTCTTCGATCGTCCACTACGCGTGGACGGTCGTTCAATCATCCCGCATGCCGTTCGTCGGAGGTCGCTCCGCGCTCCGCGCGCACGTGTGTTCGTCCCCCAGACATGACGAGGCACTCAAGATGCGGGACATTCGTTGATTCTCTACTTAAATCAATAATCTCTTTTCAGAGAATAAATCGAATGGTTTCCAGAGTGATACTGCACGCCACAGACAAAAAGATGGAGACGGCATGAACGGCGCGCAACGCATCGACGACACATGCAGCATCACAGTCCGAAATCGAACGCGTTCGATGCACGGGGCGCGGCTCGACGAAAGCCCGCGTTGCCACGCCTCCGGGTGACACGCTAACCGGCGAAAAAAACGGCCGGACATTCCTGGCAGGGAACAGGCAGTCCTCGTGCGAGGAAGGGCGTCGCTTTGCCCAAAAAATAATGAATGGAGACAACGGATGAACAAGCTTGCGATGAGTGCAGCGGCGACGTTGCTTACGCTGACGAGTCACGCTGTCCAGGCTCAGAGCAGTCTCACGCTGTACGGCAGAATCGACGAAGGCCTGACGTTCGTGGACAACGAGGGAGGTGGCCATAACACGAAGCTCGATAGCGGTGTGCTGTACCCGAACATATGGGGCCTCGCGGGTCACGAGGACCTGGGCGGCGGCAACACGGTGGTGTTCAAGCTCGAGGGCCTGTTCGATCTGAACAACGGGAAAATGCTCCCCTCCAACACGGAATTTGCACACCAGGCCCTGATCGGCGTGGAGACGCCTTACGGCAGGATCACCATGGGCTATCAGTACGACATGGCCTTCGATTTTTTCAACCAGTTCAACGTGAGTGCGCTCGGCAGCGGCTATGCGGTGCATCAGGGGGATTTCGATCACACCAACAACGACCGGATGCCGAACTCCATCAAATACACCAGCCCGACCATCGAAGGATTCCAGTTCGCTGCGATGTATGGCTTCAGTAATACGGCAGGAAGCTTCCACGACGGCAGCGCGTGGAGCGTGGGCGGACAGTACGCAAACGGGCCATTGACGATCGGTGCGGACTATACGTCCGAGGCCACGCCGACGCTGGACCCCTACGCGCAGATCGGCTTGCGGACCTTCTTCGGCGTACCGACCGTAACAGGGACCGGCAATTCAGCCAGCGATCTCCAGCCGGCATTCACGCTCCATTCGCTGGACACATTCGGCATCGGCGCTTCGTATGCGATCGGCGATGTCACTCTTTACGGCAACTTTACCGATACGACGCTGAAATACCAGGGCGAGGCCTCTGTGATGCACGTCTATGAGGGCGGTGCGACGTATCAGGCCACCCCGTTCCTGCAGTTCGTATTCGGATACCAGCATACTGGCTTCCAGGGGCACAAATGGAATCAGGCGACCGCTGCAGCCAGCTATTCACTCTCGAAGCGGACGCAGATCTACCTCTCGTCGGATTACGTGAAGGCATCGGCAGGCGTTGATGCTGTGCTCGGCGACACGCTCGGACCCTCGTCGGCCAGTCAGCAGGCCGACGTTCGCATTGGAATCGTTCACGGTTTCTGACCGTGACGAAACTTCAAACCCTGATTGGAGAAATGGACACATGAAACGCGTTTATGCAGGTATGGCGGCGATGGGTGCGCTGGTATGGAGCACCTTTGCGTGGAGCGCCGCGTCGGCGGACAGTCTGCCGAAATGGACCGCCAATATCCCGGTCAAGGTCGCGCAGCACTTCGCGTTCGACACGAGCGCAACGGCGGACGGAAAGTACTATCTCGCCGACGGATCGAATGCCGCGCTCGACGTATTCGATGCGAAAACCATGACGCTGCTGGCCCAGATTCCCGGCGATTTCGCCGGCGTGGGAAAGAGCTTCGATACCTCTGCGCCGGCCGGCGTGACACCGGTGCCGGGTACGTCGCTGGTCTACGTGGGCGATGTCAACGCGGTCAAGCTGATCGACGTGTCGGAAAAGAAGCTGGTCAAGACGATCGCCGTCAGTACGTCGGGACTTCGTGCCGACGAGGGTTGTCTCGACGCGGAACACCACGTCGTGATGTACTCGAGCGGCGGCGAAAAGCCGCCATTCGCAACCTTCATCGACACCCGGACTCAGGCGGTCGTCGGCAAGCTCACGCTGCCGGATTCCACCGGTCTCGAAGCGTGCGGCTACGACCCGAAAAACCGCAACTTCATGTTGAACAACGACGGGACCAAGGCTCATCCGAAGGGCGAGGTCGATCTCATTCCGGTTGCGTCGGTGCTTGCAGGAAAACCGCGGGTGTCACACGTGTTCGGGCTTGAAGGATGCGGGGCACCGACCGGGATCGCGATCGGACCGCGCAACGATGCGCTGATCGGCTGCGATCCCGACGAGGGCGGCAAACAGACGACCTTGATCATCGACCGCAGTAGCGGCAGGACGCTCGCCGAGCTGCCGTTCGGCGGCGTGGATCAGGTCACCTATGACCCGGTCTCGAAACGCTACTTCCTGCCCGCAGGCCATCGCTCCGCTGACGGCATTTCGCAGGTCGGTCGAAAGGACGCGAAGTTCGATTCGGCGCTCGGCGTCGTCGATGCCGTTACGCGACGTCTCCTGGGCAGCGTTCCCACAGGCGTTCATGCGCATTCGGTTGCCGTGGACGGCAAGTTGAACCGTGTTTTCGTCCCGCAGGCAGGCGGTGCCGACGCCGAATTTTCCAGCCCGGGAGTATCGGTATTCACCGCGCGGTAACGGCGATGGTCATTTTCCTTCAGGCAGATCGCAGCCGTTCGATCCGCCTGAAGGAGTGAAAGCCGCTACGCGCGTTCGTGTTGCCGCGCGCATCGAGACATCCATCAAAGGATCCATGTGATGACGAACCCTTCGAATCCGGATTCGCGCGGCGAATCCGGTCTAATCAGTAAAGTCCCGCAGATCACGTTGATGTTCTGGGTCGTCAAGATTCTCGCGACCACGGTGGGCGAGACCGGCGGCGACGCGCTTTCCATGTCGTTGAACCTGGGTTACGCGATCAGCAGCCTTATCCTCCTCGCGTTTTTCGCGGTCACGCTCACGGCCCAGATGGCGTCGGAACGCTATCACGCGATCGTCTACTGGCTCGTGGTGGTCGCCACCACGACCGTCGGCACGACGACATCGGACTACCTGGATCGCACCGTTGGCCTCGGCTATGTCAAGTCCTCGATCATGCTGTTTTGCGGTGTGCTGCTGGTCCTCTTCATCTGGCATCGCGTCGCCGGAAAGGTCAGGTTCGAGGACATCGCCACCCGGAAAGAAGAGCTTTTCTACTGGCTGACGATTCTGGTGTCCAATACGCTCGGGACTGCACTCGGTGATTTTGTTGCGACCAGCGTCGGTCTTGGATTCGATGGCGGTGCGCTGATATTTTCCGGGCTGATCGCGATCGTGGCCGCGACCCGCTTCTGGTCAAAGCGGATTCCCGCCAGCGTGCTTTTCTGGGCGGCCTATATCCTTACGCGTCCCCTTGGCGCAACGCTTGGCGACACCCTCACCAAACCGCATAGCGAAGGGGGACTGGCGTTGGACCGCATCACGTCTTCACTGACGATTGCAGCCGTGATGGCGGTGGGGATCGTCTACATGTCGATACGAAAGGAACGCCGTTCGACGCCGTCCGGCCAGACATTGCTGGACTGAATCCGTGGCGAAGCGCGGTTCAATGGATACTGCTACGAACTTGCTTCCCGCGATCGAACGGGCGGCGGTGTAGAGTTCACGCTGGAGGGAAACGTCAACGACGGGCGGGTCGTCGACGAGTCTGAACCGCATCCCCATGTTCGATCGAGGAGACGCAGTATGAATCAGGTTGCCGACATGCCGGCCGGTCTGACCGGTCTAGAACAGTTGCGGCGATTGCTGGGCGTGGAGACGCGACCGCCGATTGGCGACACGCTCGATTTCTATCTGGCGGAAGTGGAAGAAGGCCGCGCTGTGTTCGAAAGCGTGCCGACCCTGCGCCTCTACAATCCGATCGGCACTGTGCACGGGGGCTATACGGCGACGCTGCTCGATTCCGCCTGCGGCTGCGCGGTCCATTCGCGGCTCAGTCCGACCCAGGCCTACACGACGCTCGAACTGAAGATCGCGTATCACAAGGCGATCACCGTCGACACGGGCAAGCTGCGAGCCGAGGGACGCGTGCTGACCATCGGTCGCCGAGCGGCATTTGCCGAAGCGACGCTGACCGATGAGGCCGGCAAGCTTTACGCGTCGGCGACGTCGACGCTGCTGGTGTTCGAGCGATAGCGGGCCGACTCGTTGTCGCTTAGTGCGCAGGTTCAGCTTCGGCAGGCGCCTCGCGGTCGGGCGCGCACGCGCAATGCGTATCGTCGCTGCCTGGTGCCAGAGCCTCTTCATCCGCATGGTCATGCGCATCCTGATGCGTTTTCGCAAGCGCCGATAGCCGGGCGAGGTCGGCGCTGCCGAGAAAATGCGACGCTTCCGCTGATGCCGACATCCATAGCGGCAACGCATCGACAAGCACCGACTGACCGTATGGCGTCAACATCAGACGACGCCGGCCGCGGTCGCGTTGCCCCGCAACCGCGACAACCAGCGCGCGGCGCGTGAGAATGCTCAGTTGAGCGGACACGTGCGACGCTTCCAGATTCATCTCGTGAGCGAGTTCGCTGACTGTTGGCGGCTCGTCGCGATGCAGCAGCGCGAGCAGACAGAACTGCGCGGAACTGATGTTCAGCGAGCGCAGCGCATCGTTGAGAAGGCGCGCGATTTCGCGCATGCCGCGCTGTGCGAGCAGATGGCTGAGACTCGATTCGCTCGCGCGGGCGAGCAGCGCGGCGTTTTCCGGCGACAGCGGGCGTGCCATACGTTGAATTCCTGTTCGTGACGGCGCCCGGCAAGGCGGCGCCGCGTTACTACGAGCCGCCTTGCGTTCCTGCAACGTGTTCCGTCGCGGGCGCCGGCGTGGACAGTTTGCCCACCAGCGACGGCCCGCCGACCAATGCAACGACGAACGCAACTACGACGACGACTGCTGCCATACGTTTTCCGGTCCTCTGGGTTTGTCTCTTGCTTCTGTTACTTCTCTTACTTGATACCTCAACGGCCTTCGCTACCGTTCGAGCCGCCCGGCAGCCCCGTGACGGAGCGCACGATGTCGCGATTGCGCTGTTCCGCTGCTGCCGCATTTGCAGGATAGTGGCCAAAGATCGACCGGTGCGTTGACGGTGCGCCGACTTGCGTGTGCCCGACCGGGTCCGAACCGCGATCCGAATAACTGGAAGGCGTGGCCGCCTGATCTGTTTCCTGAGCATGGCCGGCGGCTGCGAAACTGGCGAGCAAGACCGCGGCGAGGCTCGACATCCATTGACGATGCGTGCGTGACATACCAACCTCTCGAACAGGGTTAAGCCGCTGCAGGCGCACGCGTCGCCTGATGGCGACCGGCGATGCGTACGGCAATCGGCGCATGGGTACACGTTAGACGGGACGGGCGGCGGGATAAAGACGCGGAAAGTGAAAAGAGTGCTTTAGTAATGTGAACAATCGATAGCCGGGCCGGATGGGTGTCCGGCGGACCTGTGTTGCACAGGCCCCGCGCAGCGAGCGGCAGCCGCCGCTTGATTCGTGTCTAGTTCGTGCGTTTCGGCACGCCAGTGCTGACGGTCATGTCGAACAGCGCTTCGGCTTCGGCGAGTTCGTCGAGGGCCTGTTCGAGTTGCAGTACGGCGAGCGAATGTTCGATTAAGAGACTTTCAGGCGCCACTTCGCCGCGCACGGCGCGAAACGCGAGATCGACCTTGCGCGACGCGCGAACGAATCGTTCCGCGGCGTTGGCTTCACGTGAACGGGCGATGACCGACATGTCTGAACCTCCATTCCTTTGTACCGATAGAGCGGTGTTTGCGCTCGATCTGCGTAGCTTGCCAGGAACTTGGTCGAAGTGCCAGGACCTTGTTGCGATTTCTCGCCCGGTACTGTTAACTTTCGCGTGGCTGTGTTAACTTATTGCGCTGTTTTTGCAGGCTTGTTTCAACCCATACGTACAGCGCGCTTACATCATCGGCATGTGCAGATGATGCGGGTCGTTCAGCGTATCGGCGACGCGTTGCAGCGCTTCGCGGCAGTCGTCGCGAAGCTGTGGTCCGCCGAGGCAGAGACGCACCGCGTTCGGTGGATTGCCGTCGGTTGAAAACGCCGCGCCGGCCACCGCGCCGACACCCTGGTTGCGCAGTTGCAACGCGAGTTCCGATGCGCTCCAGTCGCAATGCGCGGGAATCGGGAGCCACAGGTGAAAGCCGTCCGGATGCGCATCGTAGGACCAGCCGGCCAGTTCCTGCGCGGCGATCGTCTGGCGCGCATTCGCTTCGGCACGGATCGCGTCGAGCATGTCGTGCGCGGTGCCGTCGTTGACCCACTGCGTGGCAAGCATCACCGTGAACGGACTCGGCATCACGGTCGTTGCGCGCAACGCACCGGCCACCCGCTGCGCCTGACGTGCACCGGGCGCGCGCAGATAGGCGACGCGCAATCCCGCACCGAGCGTCTTCGATAACCCCGTCACGTAGTACGTCAGCTCCGGCGCGATGGCCGCGAGCGCTTCAGGCGCCTGCTGCGGCAGCAGCGCATACGCGTCGTCTTCGATGATCGGCACGCTGTAGCGCAACGCGACGTCGGCCAGTGCTATGCGACGCTGCATGGACAGCGTGAGCGTGCTCGGGTTCTGCAAGGTCGGGTTGCAATAGAACGCGCCGGGCTTTTCGGCTTTGCACAGCGCTTCGAACGCGTGCGGCAGCGGTCCGTCATCGTCGCGCGGCAGCGCCTGCAGGCGCACGCCCAGTTGCGACGCGATCGCCTTGATGCCCGGATACGCGAGCGTATCGAGGCAGATCGTGTCGCCGGGCCGCGCGAGTTGCGACACGAGCGCGACGAGCACGCTATGAATGCCGGGACACACCAGCACGGTGTCCTCTTCGCAATCGGGTAGCCGCTCTTTCAGCCAGTTGCGGCCCGCCGCGCGATCTTCCGGCGCGCCGCCGAAATCCTGATAGCGCAACAGACGGTAAGGATCCGCGGAGGCGAACAGCTGCGCCGACGACTCGCGCAAACGTGCCGCGAGTTCGGGCGGTTCCGGTGGCATGTTCATCGACATTTCGACACTGCTGCCGCCCGCGAGCGGCAGCGTCTGCGTGCGTCCGCGCACGAATGTACCGCTGCCGGCGCGCGCATCGAGCAGGCCGCGCTTGCGCGCTTCCGCATACGCGCGGGCGACCGTCGTGTAGTTCAGCTGCAGCGTGCTCGCAAGATCGCGCAGACCGGGCAGCCGGTCGCGCGGACGCAGCCTGCCGCTCGCGAGATCCTCTTCGATCAGATCCGGTATCACGAGATACGCGGGCTTGCGGCTTTCGGCAAGCCTTTTGATCCAGTGATGCGTCGAGTCGTTCATGGCCGTTTCCGATGCAATTGCAGCGAACTTTCAGCGAGTTTCCAGCGCGGATGCGTGAATGAAACATAGCATGCCGAATAAAAATCGCGCGTATCCGATTGCATGTTTTTCGGGTGCTGATCGCATTGATCGCATTGATCGGATGAGTGCACTCTTTCGGTGTGTGCCGCACCAGCGATACGCGCATCGATGCGGAATGACGTGTCGCGTCGCGCGCCGACGGTGCATGACGCGCGGCGACAGATAGCGGCCTACGCCGCCGCCGTGCCCAGTTACAAAAAAATTTCGCACGTGTTCGGTTCGTGCCGTTTGAATGATTGGAAAGTGATCGCATTCGCGATGCGATCCATTGGCATATCCGTTGCGTTGCTCGGCATGCCGGCCGGGCTCTATGAGCCCTATAGCCGGATCGACGATCAATGTCTGGACTCAACGGAGAGCGCCATGCCCGCTGTGAACAAACCTGCCCATCAGAAAGGGGACTTTCTGGTCGATTACGAAGAGAAGGTATTCGAGGACGTGAAGGCCGAGCCCGGCGAAAAGGCGCTCGTGACGTTCCACACCGTCGCGTTTGAAGGATCGATCGGCTTCGTGAACCTGCTGCAGGCCACCCGGCTGCAACGCAAGGGCTTCGAAACGTCGGTGCTGCTGTACGGACCTGGCGTGACGCTCGGCTTGCAGCGCGGCTTTCCAACGCTCGGCGACGAAGCGTTTCCCGGTCATCTGAACTTCAACAAGCAGCTCATGAAGTTCATGGAAGAGGGCGGCAAGGTCTACGCGTGCCGCTTCGCATTGCAGGCGCTGTACGGACACGGCGAAGCGTCGCTGATCGAAGGCATCCGGCCGATCAGTCCGCTCGACGTGCTCGATCTGCAACTGCTCCATCGCAAGGAAAACGCGCTGGTCGTCCATACGTGGACCGTCTGAGCGCCGCGCGGGGAACATCATGTCCGACCCGAGAATCGTCCGTGCGGCGGCGGTGCAGATCGCGCCCGACCTCGAGCGCGCCGCCGGCACGCTCGACAAGGTGTGCATCGCGATCGACGAGGCCGCCGCGCGCGGCGTACAGCTGATCGTCTTTCCCGAGACGTTCGTGCCGTATTACCCGTACTTCTCGTTCGTGCGACCGCCGGTCGCGTCGGGCGCGGATCATCTGCGACTCTACGATGCTGCCGTCGTTGTACCGGGACCGGTCACGCACGCGGTTGCCGAGCGCGCGCGGCTGCACCGGATGGTCGTCGTGCTCGGGGTGAACGAGCGCGATCACGGCAGCCTGTACAACACGCAGCTCGTGTTCGATGTCGACGGCCGGTTGCTGCTGAAGCGCCGCAAGATCACGCCGACGTTTCATGAGCGGATGATCTGGGGGCAAGGCGACGGTTCGGGGTTGAAGGTCGCGCAGACCGCGGTCGGTCGTGTGGGTGCGCTCGCGTGCTGGGAGCACTACAACCCGCTCGCGCGTTATGCGCTGATGGCGCAGCACGAGGAAATCCATTGCAGCCAGTTTCCCGGCTCGCTGGTGGGGCCGATCTTCGCTGCGCAGATCGACGTGACGATCCGCCATCACGCGCTCGAATCCGGTTGCTTCGTCGTCAACGCGACCGGCTGGTTGACCGACGCGCAGATCGAATCGATTACGCCCGACCCGAATCTGCAAAAAGCACTGCGCGGCGGCTGTCATACCGCAATCGTGTCGCCCGAAGGCCAGCATCTGGCCGAGCCGCTGCGCGAAGGCGAGGGCATGGTTGTCGCCGATCTCGACATGGCGCTCATCACCAAACGCAAACGGATGATGGATTCGGTCGGCCACTACGCCCGCCCCGAACTGCTGAGCCTCGTGATCGACGACCGGCCCGCGGCACCGATGATGTCGATGGAGAGTTTTGCTGCGCCATCCGGCTACCCTTCCGAACGTTTCGAAACTCACCGCGGAGAACCCGATGAACACGAGCGACGCGCTGCCGGTGCAGAGCCGGCAATTGATCACTGAACTGCAGTCGGCCGGTCTGCGCCTCATCGATCCCACGGTCGGCGCCGCGAGCCGTCGCGGCGGCGCGGGGCCGTCGGACCACAAGGCGGTGATCGTCGATGGTGTGACTGTGATGGTGCCGGTGCATACCAGTAGCGCGTGGCAATCGCCGTTCGTCGCCGCGCAGCCCGATGCGAGTGGTCGCAGCGCGCTGCTGCGCAACGCGATTCCGATTGCGCAGATCGGCTTTCCGAAGGCACCGCGTTTCTACGCGCTGCAAACGCTCGACGGTGTGCCGTATTCGCACATCGCGACGCTGCACAGCACCGACGTGCTCGCGACGACCGTGCTGCAAACCTGCATCCGCTACGAGAGCCGTCGCAAGAGCTGCAAGTTCTGCGCGATCGGGCAGTCGCTCGCGGCGGGACGCACGATCGCGCGCAAGACGCCCGAGCAACTGGCCGAAGTCGCGCGCGCCGCGGTGCTGCTCGACGGCGTGAAGCACATGGTGCTGACCACCGGCACGCCGCCCACGTCCGATCGCGGCGCGCAGATCCTGTGCGACAGCGCGTTCGCGATCAAGGCTGCGGTCGACCTGCCGATCCAGGCGCAATGCGAGCCACCTGACGACGATCGCTGGTTCGACCGGATGAAAGCGAGCGGCGTCGATACGCTCGGCATGCATCTCGAAGTCGTCACGCCGGCCGTGCGCGAACGCATGATGCCGGGCAAGGCGAGCGTGCCGGTGTCGCGCTACATGGCCGCATTCGATGCGGCGGTACGCGTGTTCGGCCGCGGCCAGGTCAGCACGTACCTGCTCGCGGGGCTCGGCGACCCGGCTGACGCGATCCTGTCGACGTCGCGGGATCTGATCGCGCGCGGCGTCTATCCGTTCGTCGTGCCGTTCGTGCCGATCAGCGGCACGCCGCTTGAAGATCATCCGGCGCCGAGCGCGGCGTTCATGAAATCGATTCTCGAACCGCTCGGCGCGATGCTGCGCGACGCGCGATTGCGTTCCGCGGACATCAAGGCGGGCTGTGGCAAATGCGGCGCGTGTTCGTCGCTCGCCGCGTACGAGGAGTGACCATGCTGTGCGATACCGTCGATACCGATGCATTGCCGCTCGCCTTTACGCCTTCGGAGTATCGCGTCAAACGCGCGACGCTGCCGTGGGAAGCGACGGGCGCGTACGCGCTGCGGCGCGCGGTGTTCTGCATCGAGCAGGGGATCTTCGTCGGCGACGATCGCGACGACGCGGATGGACACGCGCATCAGCTTGTCGCGTTGAGTTGCGTCGGGGGCATGCCGGACCAGGTGGTGGGCACGGTGCGGATTCATGAAACCGGGTCGCGCGTATGGCTCGGTTCGCGGCTTGCGGTGCATGCGGCGTTCCGACGGCACGGCCGGATCGGCTCGACGCTGATCCGGCTCGCGGTCGGTAGTGCGCATGCGCTCGGCTGCGACACGTTTCTCGCGCACGTGCAGAGCCAGAACGTGCCGCTCTTTCAGCAACTGCACTGGCGCATCGTCAGCGAGGAGTTGCTGTTCGGACGGCCGCATTGCGTGATGCAGGCCGACCTCGATCATTACCCGCCGTGTGCGAATCCGGACAGCGGCTATGTCACGTCGGTGCGGGGAGTTGCGTGATGCCCTCGGCACTTTCGTCGCTCGCGGAACGGTTGCGCGCAAGCCGCGGCTTCGCGCACAAGACCGACATCGCCAGCGTCGTGTCGGCGCTCGCGAACCGTCTGCCGCGCGGCGCGGCGGATCTTGCGCAGGCCGTCGCACTCGGCGACGACTGCGCGGCGCTCGCGGACGGCGACGGTTATCTGCTGTTCGCGATCGAAGGGATGGTCCGCGATTTCGTCGACGCGATGCCGTGGTTTGCGGGCTACAGCGCCGTGATGGTCAACGTGAGCGACATCTACGCGATGGGCGGCCGGCCGCTCGCTGTCGTCGATGCGTTGTGGAGCGACGGGATCGACGCCGCGGAGCCGATCCTCGCCGGCATGGCGGACGCGTGCGTCGCGTACGGCGTGCCGATGGTCGGTGGCCATAGCAACACGCGCAGCGATGCCGCGCAGCTCGCGGTCGCGATCGTCGGACGGGCGCGCGCGTTGCTGTCGAGCTTCAATGCCCGTCCCGGCGACCGGCTGCTGATGGCCGTCGATCTGCGCGGCCGTTTCGAAGATCCGTATCCGTTCTGGAATGCGTCGGTCGGTGCGCCGTCCGCCCGACTGCGAGCCGATCTCGATCTGCTGCCCGCGATCGCCGAAGCGGGGCTCTGCGACGCGGCGAAGGACATCAGCATGGCGGGCGTGCCCGGCACCGCGCTGATGTTGCTCGAATGCTCGCGTGCGGGCGCGCGGATCGATCTCGATGCGATACCGCGACCGGACGGCGTCGATTTCGAGCGCTGGTTGAGCGCTTTTCCGAGCTTTGGCTTCTTGCTGTCGGTGCGCGAGCGGCACGTCGACGAGGTGATCGCGCGCTTCGCGGCACGCTCGCTCGCGTGCGCGGCGATCGGTACGGTCGATGCGTCGCGCGAGGTGGTGATCACGCGGCGCGGCGACGCGGCGCTGCTGTGGAACTTCGGCGATGAACCGTTCATCGGCGCGGCCGGCGACTCGCGATGAGCGCGGCGTCGCTGCGCGTGGCGCTGTTCACGCATTCGGTCAATCCGCGCGGCGGCGTCGTGCATACGCTCGAGCTGGCGCGTGCGCTGCATCGGCAGGGACACGACGTCACCGTGTTTGCGCCGGCCGCGCATGGCGAGAGGATGTTCCGTGAAACGCCGTGTCGCGTCGTGCTCGCTAACGTAGCACCGCTGACGTACGAGTCGCATTGCGACGGCGCAGCCCGTCTCGCCGCGACCATCGACGCGCGCATCGTCGCGTTGAAAACAGCGCTGCGCGTGCATGGCGCCGACCATTTCGACGTGCTGCATGCGCAGGACAGCATCAGCGGTAATGCGCTCGCAGAGTTCGTCGAAGAGGGTGCGATTCGAGGCTTCGTGCGGACCGTGCATCACCTCGACGACTTCGACGATCCGCGTCTCGCCGCATGGCAGCGCCGCGCGTATCGCGAAGCGGACGTCGTGCTGTGCGTCAGCGACGCGTGGACGCGGCATCTGCGCGACACGTTCGACATCGTGGCGCAGACGGTGCCGAACGGTGTCGACGCGGAGCGGTATCGTCACGCGAGCCACGCAGGCCTGCAGCACGAAGCGACGTTGCGCACGCGCTTCGGCATCCATGGGCACCCGGTGGTGCTCGCCGTCGGCGGGATCGAAGCACGCAAGAACACGCTGATGCTGCTCGATGCGTTCGCGCAACTGCGCGCGTCGCATGCCGGTGCGCAACTGGTGATCGCGGGCGGCGCGAGCCTGCTCGATCACGACGACTATGGCCGGCGTTTCATCGAACGAGCCTCGCAGCACCGGCTCGCGATAGGACCCGGCGAGCCGGTCGTCGTGACCGGTCCGCTCGACGATGCCGCGATGCCTGGTGTGTTCCGCATTGCGGACGTTGTGCCGATGGTGTCGGTACGCGAAGGTTTCGGACTCGTCGTGCTCGAAGCGTTGGCGAGCGGCAAGCCGGTCGTCGTGTCGGCGATCGAGCCGTTCACGGACTACCTGTGCGACGACATGTGCTGCTGGGCCGATCCCGCCGACGCCGGGTCGATCGCGCGTGCACTCGTGCGCGCGTTGAGCCCCGACAGCGGGATCGATTTTGCACACGCGGTGCCCGCGCTGCTGCAGCGCTTCACGTGGACGGCGAGCGCCGCGCGGCATGCGGAAATCTATCGGCGCTGGCTATGTCGCCAACCCGCCGCGACTCACTAAGGATTCACGATGCCTGTCATGCACTTCACAGTCCGCTGGCCCGATGGCAGCGAAGCCGATTGCTACTCGCCGTCGACGGTAGTCGGCGATTTCTTCGTGCCGGGCGAACGCTACGCGCTGCACGATTTCGTCGAACGGGCACGCGAGGCGCTGCATATCGGTTCGGAGCGCGTGCGCGAGAAGTACGGCTTCGCGTGTTCGGCTGCGCTGGATCAGCTCGCGCAGATCGAACACGCGGCGCAGCGCTTCGCGGCGCAACCCGATGCGGCAGTGACGGTGCTCGCGCTTCGCTAAACCGCTCCGGGTTCATCCAGTCCTTTCTCTTCATTCGAACGGAACCTGTCATGTCGAACGCAGCCCTTTCTCGTACTTCGCCGCCTGAAGGCGGACATGTCAGCGTGCTGGTCGTCGGTGGTGGCCAGGCCGGACTGTCGACCAGTCATTACCTGACGCAGGCCGGTATCGATCATCTGGTCGTCGAGCGGCGCACGGCGACGCACACATGGCGCGAGCAGCGCTGGGACACGTTCTGCCTCGTCACGCCGAACTGGCAGTGTGCGTTGCCGGGCCACCCGTACGACGGAGACGATCCGCACGGGTTCATGAAGAAGGACGAGATCGTCCGCTACCTGGATGGCTTCATCGCGAAGATCGATGCGCCGTTGCTCGAACACACCGGGGTCACGCACGTGACGCGCGGCGCCGATGGCCGCTACGCGATCGCTACGACGCGCGGTGCGTTCACCGCGGACCACGTCGTCGTCGCGGCGGGCGGCTATCACACGCCGATCGTGCCGCGGCTGGCTGAGCGCATACCCGCACACGTCGTGCAGCTGCAGTCATCCGGGTATCGTAATCCGCACGCGTTGCCCGACGGTGCGGTGCTGGTGGTGGGCTCGGGACAGTCTGGCGCACAGATCGCGGAAGACCTGCATCTCGCGGGTCGCAAGGTCGTGCTCGCAGTCGGCGATGCGCCGCGTTGCGCGCGTTTCTATCGCGGTCGCGACGTGGTCGACTGGCTTGCTGACATGCGCTACTACGACATGCCGGTCGATCAGCATCCGTTACGTGAAGGCGTGCGCGACAACACCAATCACTACGTAACCGGTCGCGATGGCGGTCGCGACATCGATCTGCGCCGGTTTGCCGCGCAAGGGATGGAACTGTACGGCCGGCTCGAGGATCTGCAGCACGGACAACTACGGTTCGCGCCGAACCTCGCGGCCAGCCTCGATGCGGCGGACGATACCTACAACCGCATCAACGCGAGCATCGATGCGTTCATCGATCGCAACGGCATCGATGCGCCCACGGGCGACCCGTATGCGCCGGTATGGTGTCCGGCGGAGGAACGCGCGACGCTCGATCTCGCCGCGAGCGGGATCGCTGCGATCGTCTGGTGTATCGGCTTCAGGCCGGATTTTTCGTGGCTCGACGCGCCGGTGTTCAACGGTCGCGGCTACCCGGCGCATGAGCGCGGCGTGACGCCGCTGCCGGGACTCTATTTCGTCGGCTTGCCGTGGCTGCACACGTGGGGTTCGGGGCGTTTTTCGGGGGTCGCGCGCGATGCCGCGTATCTCGTCGATGCGATTTGCGCGGCGCGTGAGGCCCACGCGCACGGCGATACGGCGGCCGCGCGTGCGTTCGCGTGACCGCACGCTTTTCATACAGCGAGCGTTAGAACGGTTCCTTGAACGGCCGCACGTCGACTTCCTGCGTCCAGGCGGACGGATGCTGCTGGTGCAGGTACCAGTACGTGTCGGCGATCGCATCGATGTTCAGCAGGCCGTTTTCGCCACGCTCGGCGACGACGGCGGGACGTGCCCGATGCAGCCGCTCGCCGTCGATACCGCCGTCCACGACGACGTGCGCGACGTGCAGCCCCTGCGGGCCGAATTCACGTGCCATGCTCTGCGAGATCATGCGCACACCGGCTTTCGATGCGGAGAACTGCGCGTAGCCCGCCTTGCCGCGCAGGCTTGCCGATGCGCCCGTGAAAATCAGCGTGCCACGGCCGAGCGGCGCGATGCGCCGCGCTACTTCGCGTCCAACGAGAAACGCGCCGAGCGGACCGACGCGCCAGAAGCTTTCGAACTCATCGGCTGTGAGTTCGGCGAACGGGATGCGCCTGTTGTTGCCGGCGTTATAGACGACGAGGTCAGGCTGCGCGATGCCCGCGGCCGGGGCCATCGCCTTGTCGAACAGCGCGAGCACGTCGGCCTCGACGGTCGTGTCGCCGACGACCGCTTCGGCACTGCCGCCCGCCGCCACGATCGATTCGACGACCTGCCCGAGCTTCGTCGCCGAGCGGCCCGACACGTACACGTGATAACCCTCGCGGGCAAAGCGTTTGCATAGCGCCGCGCCGAGGCCGACTTCCGCACCGACGCCAACGACGATCGCACTCGATCGAGTCATACCGATGTTCCCCGTGATTGCATTGCGCAGCTATGTCATACGTCACGCGCGGCGACGATGCGTGTCATCCGAACCGTTGCCGCGCGCGTGTCACCTGGTGAGCCTAGCGATGCTGGCTGACGAACTTCGTGACGAGATACGCTTCCATCGCTTCCGTGCCGCCTTCCGAACCGTAGCCCGAGTCCTTCACGCCGCCGAACGGCGTTTCCGGCAGGCCGAGGCCGTGGTGGTTCACCGAGATCATCCCGCTTTCGATGTCGTCGGCGAGCGCGGCTGCCGTCGACGTCGAGCGCGTGTATGCATAGGCGGCGAGACCATACGGCAGGCGGTTCGCTTCGCGAATCACATCGTCGTAGCTGCCGAAGCGCGTGACCGGCGCCACCGGGCCGAACGGCTCTTCGGTCATGATGCGGGCGGACAGCGGCACGTCGGTGAGAACGGTCGGCTGGAAGAAGTAGCCTTCGCGGCCGATACGTTCACCGCCTGCCTGCACCTTCGCGCCCTGTTCGCGCGCATCGGCGACGAGGCGTTCCATGGCTTCGACGCGGCGCACGTTCGCGAGCGGCCCCATCTGCACGCCGTCGTGCAGGCCGTTGCCGACCTTGATCCTTTTGATCGTGGCGACGAAGTGCTCGACGAACTCGTCGTAAGCGGCCTCCTGGACGAGGAAGCGTGTCGGCGAAATACACACCTGCCCCGCGTTGCGGATTTTCGCGGTCGCGAGCAGCTTCGCGGCGCGCGGAACGTCGGCGTCCGCGAAGACGATGGCCGGAGCGTGGCCACCCAGTTCCATCGTCGCGCGTTTCATGTGCAGACCGGCCATCGCCGCGAGTTGCTTACCGACCGCGGTCGAGCCGGTGAACGAAATCTTGCGGATGACCGGGTGCTCGATGAAGAAGCGCGAGATGTCGGCCGGCACGCCGAACACGAGGTTCAGCACGCCTGCGGGCAACCCGGCGTCATGGAACGCGGCCACGAGCGCCGCGCAGCTGGCCGGCGTTTCTTCCGGTCCTTTCAGCACGATCGAGCAGCCCGCGGCGAGCGCGGCCGAGACCTTGCGCACCGCCTGGTTCAGCGGGAAGTTCCACGGCGTGAACGCGGCGACCGGACCGACCGGTTCGCGCGTGACGATCTGCTGAACCGCGCCGCCACGCGACGGAATGACGCGGCCATAGGTGCGGCGCGCTTCTTCGGCGAACCACTCGATCGTATCGGCAGCGGACAGCGTTTCGACCCGCGCTTCGGCGAGCGGCTTGCCCTGTTCCATCGTCATGATCGCGGCGACGGTTTCGGCACGGGCGCGCAGATTCTCGGCGGCACGGCGCATCAGCTTGCTGCGCTCGAATGCGGACACTTTGCGCCATTCGCCGAATGCGCGCTGCACGGCCTGTGCGGCACGTTCGAGTTCGGCTTCGCCCGCGAGCGAGAGACGGCCGATCGCGATTTCGTTCGCCGGATTGATCACGTCGGTTTGCCGCGAACCGGCATGCCACGCGCCGTCGATGTAAAGCTGGGTGTCCGGATAGTTCGGTTGTGAGGTGCTCATCGAGGTGTCACTCCTTGGAATGGGGCTGCGGTCGAAATGGCTGTCCGGCGCTGAAACGGGCGGGCGAAACCGCTATTTTCCGCGAAAAACGGAGATTGCGTGCGATGGCGTGGCAGGGAGCCCGGCTACCGCGTCCGGCCGGTGCTTCGCAGCAATGCGCTACTTCGGCCCGTATTGCATCTCACCGTTGCCGAACGACCAGTTCTCTTTATCGACCTCGACGAGGCTGATCCACACGTCCTCCTTACGGATGCCCGCTTTCGCGTGAATCCCGTCGGCGACCGCGCGATAGAACGCCTTCTTCACCTCCGTGCTGCGCCCCGCGTTCCACGTGACCTGGATGAACACGATGCCCGGCGTGTACGAGATGCCGAGATAGCCGGCCTCCGGATAGATCAGTTCGTCGGCGGCGTGGCGGGTGACGATCTGGAAGCGGTCGTCCTTTGGCACGTTCGCGAACTGGATCATCGCGTCGTAGATCACGTCGCCGACGGCGCGAACGGTTTCCGGTGAAGCGTCTTTCGAAAGATTGATACGGACGAGCGGCATGTCGAACTCCTGTGCGGTATCACGATTGCGAAACGGTTGCTTGCCGTCGTGGCGTTTCAGCCGACGGACACGGCGCTGGCAACCTCTGAAGCGTCAGGTTAGACTTCACCTAGACTTACCGCAAGCGCATGATTTTCATCATCGACATGAGGAATGAGCATGATTACCGAAGACCTTCGCTCGTTCGTCGTCGTCATCGACGAGGCGTCGCTGACGCGCGCGGCCGACACACTGTGCGTGACGCAGTCCGCGGTGTCGCGCCGCATCCAGCGGCTCGAAGAGTCGCTCGGCGCCGAACTGTTCGACCGCAACAGCAAGCCGCCGAAGCCGACGGCGCTGGCGCAGCGCATTTACGCGTACGCGATTCCGCTGCTGCGCGACCTCGACCGTCTGCTCGAAGTGCCCGTCGAAAATGCGCCGCCGGGCGGCACATTCCGGCTCGGTATGACGCAGGCCGTCGCGGACATCGTGCTGTTCGACGCAGTGATGCAGCTAAAAGCGGCGTTTCCTGCGCTCGACGTGCGTCTGCATACGGAGCGCAGCAGCACGTTGCAGCAGCAGATGGTGCCAGGCACGCTCGACGCCGCGATACTCGTACTGCCGTCGCGCGCGCAGCCGGCTGACGGCGTCGCGGGACGGCGGCTCGCGACGCTCGACGTACTGGTCGTCCAGAGTCGCAGCAAGCCGCTCGTCACCGGCAAGGGGCGTCCAACGATCCGTTCGCTTGCGGCGCACGCATGGGTGCTGAATCCGGACGGCTGCGGCTATCGTGCCGCGCTCGAGCAGGCGATGGACGACGCGGGGCGCAGCCTGCGCGTCGGCGTCGATACACACGGCACCGAGATGCAGTTGCGGCTCGTCGCAGCGGGCCTCGGTCTGGGGCTCGTGCCGCGCAGCGTGCTATCCCGCAGCGCGGTCTGTGACGACCTCGACATCGTGAACGTCGGCGATTTCGCGTTGAAGCTGGACGCGTGGCTGGTTCATCCGCTGCACCTCGGTAACCTGAAGCGCGCGGTCGATCTGCTCGGCGACGTCGCCGCGGAGACGTTTCGCCGGCACGAAGCGGTGAAACCCATTAAACCCGCGAAACCCGCACGTGCGCGTACCGGTAAGCCGTCGGCGAGCACCGAGCGCGCGTAACGTCCAGTACAGATCAGAGGTAGGTCGCAAGGAGGATCACCGCGATCGCCCCAGCACACAATGCCAGCAGCGCGAGCCACACCGGCGCCCGACGCGGTGCGCGGCTCGAGGCGGGCAGCGGCTTGCGCCCGGTGAGCATCGGGCGCAGCAGGTTGTTCCCCTTCGCGACGGCGTAAAGACCGATGGCAGCAACATGCAGCACAACCGCTCCAATCAGCACATACCATCCGAGCGCATGCAGCGTCGAAATCGCATTGGCGACGGCGGCGGGAACCCGTGCGCTCAGCGGGCCTTCGTCGGCGACTTCGTTATAGACGTAGATTCCGCTGAGCGTCTCGACAAATAGCAGCGCGAGCAGCAGCACGACCATCCAGCCGCCGGCCGGATTGTGGCCGACCTGCAGATCGGCCTCGCGGCGAAAGACATGGCGAAGATGCCCCCATGCAGCGGCAGGCGACGCGACAAAGCTGCGAAACCGCGCGGTCTCGCTGCCAAAGCAGCCCCACAACAGACGGAACAGTACGAGCGCGAACAGCGTCTCGCCGATGCGCACATGCCAGTCGATCCAGTTGAAGCGCTCGGTCACATAGGCACCCGCCACCAGCAGAACCGTCAGCCAGTGAAATAACCGTATCGGAAGGTCCCATACCTGCACGGAGCGATCGCTGTCCTGCGCGGACGGAACCGCATGTCGTTCAGTGTCCATCGGTTGGCCCCTGTAGACCGGAATGCAGCGTGCTCCACGAGAATGCTCGAAGCACGCGATGACCGCAAATGCAGAGAGGCTGTCGCAATCGCCGCAGCGATGCGACAACCCCGGTCATGATAAGTCAGGAGCGGAGGCTATGCCGCCAGCCCGACATGACAAGCAAAGCTGCCATGCTGGGGCGCAGCGTCGGTACGGCTTCGTCTTGTCACGGACACGCATTCCCCGCGGCGTCCACTTTCGCCGGCCGCCGCGCCGTGTCGGCGGATCCGAAGATCATCAAACTAAGCGCGGCCAGTACCCACACACCGACCCCGCCATACAGCATCACCGTCCCGAAGCCATGAACGAGCGCGGCGTGCACGACGCTGCCCGATGCATCGAGCGTCGCGAGTTCGGGGAATGCCCGCTGCAGCGAGCCGAAATTGCCGGCGGCGATCTGCTCGGCGATTGCGCGCAGCCGCACCGGATCGGCTGAAGCGGGTAGCGTGCGCTTCAGGTACGACAGGATGCCCTCGACCAGCAGGAAGCCCATCAGCGCGATGTTGATGGCGAGCGTGATCAACCGCGCGCTCATGTCGATGCCCGACGCCATGCCGGCGCGCGTCACCGGTACAGAGCCGGTGGTGGTGTTGGTCACAGGTGTGTTCGTGAGACCGAGCCCGATGCCGGCGATCAGCGCGCCCGGCAGCATCGTGGCCCAGCTCGCATGTGTGGCAGCGCTGCCGTAGCGCATCAGTATGAAGCCGAGCCCGATCGTGAAGAGCCCTGCCGGAATCACAACGCCCACGCGATAACGCAACGAGAGCCGTTCACCGACTGGCGGAATGACCAGCGTGGGCAACGTGTACGCGAGCAGCGACAGCCCGGCCGTGACCGTGTCATAGCCGAGACCGCTCTGGTAGTAGATCGGCAGGTAGATCATGAACGGCCAGAAGCTGAAGTTCATCCCCATCGAGCCGAGAATCGCGCCCGAGAAATTGCGGATGCGGAATACGGAGAAATCGAACATCGGATGCGGGTTCATGCGCTCCGCGAACAGGAACGCGATGAAGCACAGCGTGGCACCGCCGACGATCGCGAGCGCGGTGCCGCTCGTGAAGCCGAGGTCCGGCCCCTGTGTGATGAAGTAGGTGAAGCCGAACACGGCCAGCGACAGCGTGACGATACCCACGCTGTCCAGACGCTTCGCATGCGGATCACGCGACTCTTCGACGCCCATGAACACGAGCGCGAGCGTGAGCACCGACAGCGGCACGTGGACCAGAAACACCCAGTGCCAGTTCGACAACGCGACGATCGCGCCGCCGATGATCGGCCCGAAACCGAGGCCGATGCCGAACACGATTCCCCAAATAGCGAACGCGTTGCTGCGTTCACGGCCTTCCTGAAACTGGTGCGACAGTACGGCGATCTGGCAGATCAGCATTGCGCCGCCGCCCATGCCCTGCAGAAACCGGCTGACGATCAGCACCGGCGCGCTCTGCGCGATCCCACAGACGAACGATGTAATGCCAAACGCGATCAGCGCAATGACCAGCACACGTCGCCGGCCATAACGGTCGGCGAGTGTGCCGATTGCCATCAGCACCGTCGTGCACGCGATGGTGTACGCGTTCATGATCCACTGCGCGTCCCTGAAACTACCGTGCAGCACGCGTTCGAGCGTCGGGAGGATGACCGGTACGCTGGAGATTTCGAGGCCGAACATCATCGCGGTGAGGCAGACCGCGGCGAGCGCGACGGTGTTCTTGCCGGAGTGCGAGAGCGTCATATCGTTCTTTCTCAGGTGATCGATTGCCGGCGATCTATTCTGGTCCGCTGCTACTGACGGCGTACTGTCAGCAGGATCAGCAGGATCGGTTGCCGGGAACCCGGATTCTTTCGGGTCGACAGGGAAACCATTCTCGGCGCGCTGTCTTCATGATGGAAATGATTTAATTTTGTAGAATCCATTAACGTTCATCATCTATTGGCCGCCATGGATTTCGATCCCACGCTTCTGCGCGCATTCGTCGCCGTGAAGGAAACCGGCGGCTTCACGCGTGCCGCCGAGCGGCTGCACCTCACGCAATCCGCGATCAGTCATCAGATCCGGCGCCTCGAAGAACAGGTCGGGCGGCAGCTTCTATACCGCACCACGCGCAGCATGACCCTCACCGAAGACGGCGAAGATTTTCTGCGTCACGCGACGCAGATTCTCGATTCGCTCGATGCCTTGAGCCGGCGTTTCCAGCCTTCGCCGGTGTCGGGGCTCGTGCGTTTCGGCGTGCCGGAAAATTTCATGGGCGATCGTTTGCCGTCGCTGCTGTGCCAGTTCGCGCGTGTCTATCCCGAGGTGCGGCTCGACGTGAACGTTAGCCTGAATCAGGATCTGCGCGCGATGATCGATGCGGACGAACTCGATCTCGCGGTCGTGATGGTGAAGGCGGGCAGCGAGGTCGGCACGGTGCTGCGCGAGGCGCAGTTCGCGTGGATCGCTGCGGACTACTTCGATGCACGCGAAGGCGAATCGCTGCCGCTCGCGTTCTTTCCCGCGCCGTGCATCAACCGGCAGGCCGGCGTCGCTGCGCTCGATCGCACCGACGTGAAGTGGCATGTGGTGTTCACGTCGCCGAGTCAGCAGGGTTTGCGTGCGGCGGTGCTGGCAGGACTCGCGGTCACCGTGTTTACGCTTGACGATCTTGAGCCGGGCATGAAGCGGGTCGATGGGCAATACGGTTTGCCGCCGCTGCCAGCCGCCGAATTCGTGCTGATCTGCAACGACGAAACGCCAGCGGTCCGCGCGTTCGGCCAGATGATTGTCGATATGCCGGGACCCGGCTCGGCCCAGGTGGCTGCTCAGGTCTCCGCTCAGGTACGTCCGCTCAGAACCGCCTGATTTTCCACGTTGCTGGCTTCACGACGCGGTCGTCATGAACGCGGCAGAATGGCTCTCGCGAGAGCTGCTTCCGGTTCGCGAGACGATGCGGCTCGTGCCGCTGCGATGCGACGACGTCGCGCAGCGCGTCCTTTCTCAACGTGGAGCCATCGATGTCGAAAACGCCGATTCGCCGTAGTCTCCGTAGTTTTGTGTGCGCCGCGCTCGTAGCGGGGATCGTCTGCACCCCGGGGTTCATTGCCGGCGCCGCCGCGCAGCAGCCGTCCGCATCGCCTTCGGCTTCCGCTTCCGCGCAGCCCGCGGACGATACCTTCCTGCTAACCATCTTCCTGCGGCACGACGAGTCCAAACCGCTGGCGAAGATCAACGACCAGTTGCGCGCGCAGGGTTACTTCAAGACGTTTCCGCCGCCGGGCATCGAGGTCGTCTCGTGGTACGTGATGATGGGCGTGGGTCAGGTCGTGACGCTGCGAGTGCCCGCGAGCCGCCTGCGCGAAGTCAATCGCGCGATCGAAACCACCGCGTGGGGCGGGTATCGCACCGAGTTTTATCCGACCTACGATTACAAGGCTGTTGCCGAGAAGATGCGCGAGACGGACGGCAAGTGACGTTTTCCGCTGCACCCCGACCAACGTCGGGTAATGAAAAAGCCGGGCATGCAGCGAACTGCATGCCCGGCTTTTGTTTTACCTGCGGGTTTTATCTACAACCCTACGCCCGCGCAGGCCAATTCAATGAAACAGCTTCAACGCCTGCGTCAACGTATTCACAACACCCCACGCGAGCGGAATCAGCACGTACGCCCAGAAGACGACGAGCATGCCCTTGTTGGTCGGATGAACAGCGGTCTGATCGGTCATGACGGTCTCCTTATCTGGTCGACGCAAGTTGCGCGTCGGTCATGTGGTGCTTGTCGTTCACGCGGCGCACGAGCAGGTTGCAGACGAACCCGATCACGAGCAGCACGGCCATGATGTGCACGGTCATCGTGTACGCATCGGCCTTCGCGACGCCGTGGCCCACCTGGTACGCACGGATGTAGTTGACGAGTACTGGGCCCGCGACACCCGCCGCGGCCCACGCGGTGAGCAGCCGGCCGTGAATGCCGCCGACGAACGCGGTGCCGAACATGTCCGCGAGATACGCGGGCACGGTCGCGAAGCCGCCGCCGTACATCGACAGGATCACGCAGTACGACAGCACGAACAGCGCGATGTTGCCGCTCGATGCGAAAGTCGGCACGAGGTAGTACAGCACGGCACCAAGCACGAAGAAAATGAAGTAGGTGTTCTTGCGGCCGACCCAGTCGGATGCCGATGCCCACACGAAACGGCCGCCCATGTTGAACAGCGACAGCAGGCCGACGAAGCCCGCAGCAGCCGCGGCGGTCACCGTGTCCTTGAAGCTCTCCTGGATCATCACCGACGCCTGGCCGAGGATACCGATGCCGGCCGTCACGTTGAGGAACAGCACGAGCCAGATCAGGTAGAACTGCGGCGTCTTCAGCGCTTCGTCGATGTGCACGTGGTTGCGCGTGATCATCTTGTCCGTGGTGGTCGCGGGCGGCGTCCAGCCGGCCGGCTTCCAGTCGGGCGGCGGCACGCGGATTGCAAGCGCGCCGATCGACATCGAGATGAAGTACGCGATGCCGAGCACGATGAAGGTTTCAGCGACACCGATGCTCGTCGCGCTCTTGAAGTGGTTCATCAACGCAACCGACAGCGGTGCCGCGATCATCGCGCCGCCGCCGAAGCCCATGATCGCCATGCCGGTCGCCATGCCGCGGCGGTCCGGGAACCAGCGGATCAGCGTCGACACTGGCGACACATAGGCGAGACCGAGTCCGATGCCGCCGAGCACGCCGTAGCCGAGATACACCAGCGCAATCTGATGCAGCCATACGCCGATCGCCGAGACGGCGAAGCCGCCGCCGAAGCAGCACGCCGCAGTGAACATCGTACGGCGCGGGCCGACTTTTTCGAGCCATTTACCGGCGAATGCAGCGGAGAATCCGAGGCAAACGATTGCAAGCGAGAAGATCCAGCCGAGCGTCGTGAGCGACCAGTCGCCCGGCGCGGATTGCGTAATGCCGATCACTTTCGTGAGCGGTCCGTTGAATACCGAGAACGCGTAGACCTGGCCGATGCACAGGTGCACCGCCAGCGCCGCGGGCGGCACCATCCAGCGCGAGAATCCCGGTCCCGCGACTGTGGCTTGTTTGGAAAAGAATGGGGGTGAACCCGTACTGCTGGACGGTTCAGTCATGCTGCTCATGGTCGGTCTCCGTGTTGCGCGTGTTATCGGCGTTCGAGGCGCCGTTCTTGAGTAAAACTACTTTTTTAGGTTTTTAAGCGTGGCCTCAAGGAAATTGGCGTCAACAATAGGACCGTAACTGGCCGTTGGCAATATGAGACGTGAATGCATAAGCCATGTTGCAGCGCCCATTTTGCGGAGATCCACGGCCTATGTTGGGTCGTTAGCGGTCCTGCTTCATGCGCTGCACCAATCGCTCGACGAAGGCCTCGGTAACCGGCGGCAGCGTGCGGCCGCGCTTCTTCACGAGCGCGATCGGACGCACGAAGCGCGGGTCATTGATACGTCGCGCGACGAGATCCGGTTCTGCGAGCATTTCGCGTGCCGAACCCGGCAGGATCGTCACGCCGAGACCGCCGCGCACCATCGCGACGGCGGTCATCATGTAGGTGGGTTCGCAGGCGATCGACGGTGGCGTGTCCGCATCGGCGAGCGCCGCGTCGACCACCGCGCGCACACTCGTACCGCTCGCCGTTAGAACGAGCGGCGTGCGCAGCAGATCCGCGAGACGGACCGTGCGCCGCTTTGCGAGCGGATGCCCCTTCGGACAGAGCGCGACGAGCCGGTCTTCGCCCGCGTACAGCACGTCGAGCGCCGTATCGGGCGCGCCGGCCTGGCCTGCTGCGGTGCCACCGGTCAGGCCGATGTCGACGTCTTCGTTACGGACCAGCGCATCGACGACGCTCGCCACCACGTCGCGAATCTGGAACGACACGTCGGGCAGATCCGCGCGGAAATCGCGGATCAGATCGGGCAGCAGGCTCGCCGCGAACGACGGCAGACACGCGATGCGCACGGTCCCCGCCGCGCCGCCGCTCAACGCGCGCGCGTCGGCGAGCACGTGCTCCATGTCGTGCAGCGACTTCTGCAGCAGCGGCAGCAGATCGCGTCCCACCGGCGTTAGCGCGACGTTGCGACTGTTGCGGTCGAACAGGCGGGTACCGAGCGTGTCCTCGAGCCGGCGAATCTGCACGGTCAGCGCAGGCTGCGATAGATGCAGCCGCGTGGCGGCACGCGTGAAGCTGCCGGTCTGTGCAACGGCGATAAAGGCGCGGATGTCTCGAAGATTCAGATCCATTACGAACGATGATGGCTGCGATCAAATCATTTCAATTGTTCTATTGCTGTTTGGAAACTACGCTTCGTTGACTCAAAAAACAATAGATGGAGACACGCACGTGCTATTGCCACTACCACTACTAGGTCTGGCCACAATCGTAGTCCTGCTCACCGCGATTCTCTCGAAGCGAATGTCGCCGCTCGTCGCGCTGATCGTCGTACCGATCGCGGCTTCGCTGATCGGTGGCTTCGGTCTGCAGACGAGCAAATTCGTCCTCGACGGTTTGCGCAGTCTCGCGCCGGTCGTCGGTATGTTCGTGTTCGCGATTCTCTACTTCGGGACGATCACCGACGCGGGCACGCTCGATCCGATCATCGACCGCATCCTGCGCGCGGTCGGTACGAGACCGACGCGCATCGTGCTGGGCACGACGCTGCTCGCACTGCTGATCCACCTCGACGGCTCCGGCGCGGTGTGCTTCCTCGTGACGATCCCCGCGATGCTGCCGCTATACGATCGGCTAAAGATGGACCGGCGCGTGCTCGCCGCAGCGGCGTCGCTGGCGGCGGGCATCAACTTCCTGCCGTGGACCGGGCCGATGATCCGTGCGTCCGCGTCGCTCGGGTTGCCGGTTTCGGCGCTCTTCAATCCGTTGATCCCGGTGCAGGCCGTGGGGCTCGTGTTTGTGTTCGGCACCGCATGGTGGCTCGGACGTCGCGAAGAAAAGCGCCTCGGTTATACGTCCGCATCCGGTGCGGTGCCGCTGCCGCAACGCGAACTCACCGACGAACAGAAAGCGCTGCGGCGGCCGCGCAACTTCTGGTTCAACATCGTGTTGACGGTGATCGTGCTCGGCACGATGGTCGTAATGGGCGAGAAGATTCCGCCGGCGGTGATGTTCATGGTCGGCTTTTGCATCGCGCTGATGGTCAACTATCCGGACGTGAACATGCAGCGGCAACGCGTCGACGCGCATGCGCGCGCCGCGCTGATGATGGCCGGCATCCTGCTCGCCGCCGGCGTGTTCACCGGCGTGATGCAGGGCAGCGGTATGCTGAAGGCGATGGCGCAGGCCGCGGTCGGCCTGGTGCCGCCCGGTATGGCCGGGCATATTCCGGTCGCGCTCGGCGTCCTCTCGATGCCGCTCAGCATGCTGTTCGATCCCGACTCGTTCTATTTCGGCGTGCTGCCCGTGATCGCCGAAGTGGCGGGGCAACTCGGCGTGCCTGCCGTGCACGTCGGCCAGGCGGCGCTGCTCGGTCAGATGACGACCGGTTTCCCGGTGAGCCCGCTCACGCCCGCGACGTTTCTCGTCGTCGGGCTGACCGGCATCGAACTCGCCGATCACCAGAAATTCACGTTCCCGCTGCTGTTCGGCGCATCGCTCGTGATGACCGCGGCGTGCGTGGTGCTGGGGATCTTTCCGCTGTGAGGTTGTTCCACATGATATCGACGAAACGTAAAGGCCCCGTGCGCATCGGCACCGGCGCGGGTTATTCGGGCGACCGGATCGAACCGGCCGTCGAGCTGGCCGAACATGGCGCGCTCGATTACCTGGTGTTCGAGTGCCTGGCCGAGCGCACGATCGCGCTCGCGCAGCAGGTGCGTCGCGGCAACCCGGCGCTCGGCTACGATCCACTGCTCGACGCGCGGATGCGCGCGGTGCTGCCCATTGCAGTCCGCAACCGCGTGCGGATCGTGTCGAATATGGGCGCGGCGAATCCGCTCGCCGCTGCGCGCCGCACCGCGGAACTCGCGCGTGAGCTTGGCTTGCCGCGGTTGAAAATTGCAGCCGTCACCGGCGACGACGTGCTCGACGCAGTGCGCCAGGGCGACTACTGCTTCGAGGAATCGGGTGAACGCGTGGCCGGGTTCGACGGACGGATCGTGTCGGCGAACGCGTACCTCGGCGCCGCACCGATCGTCGATGCACTTGCTGCCGGCGCTGACGTCGTGCTGACGGGGCGTGTCGCCGACCCGTCGCTGTTCACCGCGCCGCTGATCCACGAGTACGGCTGGTCGATGGACGACTGGAACACGCTCGGCCAGGCGACCGTGGTCGGTCATCTGCTCGAATGCGCAGGGCAGGTGACGGGCGGCTATTTCGCGGACCCCGGCTACAAGGACGTGCCCGATCTCGCGCGGCTCGGTTTTCCGATCGGCGAAGTAGCCGCCGACGGCTCGGTCGTCGTGACGAAGGTGCCGCATGCGGGCGGCTGCGTGACCGAAGCGACCTGCAAGGAGCAACTGCTGTACGAAGTGCACGACTGCAGCCGCTATCTGCAGCCGGACGTCGTCGCGGATTTCACCGGCGTGCGGGTCGAGCAGGAAGCGCACGATCGCGTGCGCGTGAGCGGCGGACGCGGCACGCCGCGCACGCCGACGCTGAAGACGTCGGTCGCCTATCTCGACGGCTTTATCGGCGAAGGACAGATTTCATACGCCGGACCGGGTGCGCTCGCGCGGGCGCGCCTCGCGCTCGACGTCGTGCGTGAGCGGCTGCGCTTGACCGGCGTGCAGGCGAGCGAACTGCGCTTCGATCTGATCGGCGTCGATGCGCTGCATGGCGCAACGCTCGCCGCGCGTGACGCCGAGCCGTACGAGGTGCGCGTGCGTGTCGCGGGGCGCACAGCGTCGCTCGATGAAGCGGTGCGGATCGGCAACGAGGTCGAGACGCTGTACACGAACGGACCGGCCGGCGGTGGCGGCGCGACGAAGTCGGCGCGCGAGGTGATCGCCGTGCAGTCGGTGTTGCTGCCGCGCGAATGCGTGCGGCCGTCGTTCGAACTGGTGGAGGGCTGACATGCAGCTACGTGAACTGGCTCATTCGAGAACCGGCGACAAGGGCGATACGCTGAACGTATCGGTGATCTGCCGCGATCTGCGCGACTACCTGCATCTTCGCGAACACGTGACGGCCGAGCGCGTGCACGCGCATCTGCGGGACGTCGTGCACGGCGACGTGACGCGCTTCGAGATGCCCGAGATCTGCGCGCTGAATTTCGTGCTGCGTCACGCGCTGGGCGGTGGCGTCACGCGTTCGCTTGCGCTCGATGCGCATGGCAAATCGCTCGGCTCCGCGTTGTTGAGTCTCGACGTACCGGTGCCGTTGCGCGCGGACTGACTCAATCCGCAGCGGTTTGCGCGAGCCGCGGATTCGTCGCGGCATAACCCTGCGCTTCGTGCAGCAGCCATTCGCGAAAGCTCATGAGCGGTTTGCCGTGACTCAACTCGGTCGGATAAACGAGGTAGTACGCCGAGTCGGAGATCACCGGTGCATCGAACGGCACGACGAGACCGAGCCGCTCCAGTTGCGTCTCGACAAAAAAACGCGGCACGAGCGCGATGCCGAGACCGGCCGCCGCGGCGCTGATCAGCATCGTATGTAGCTCGTAGCGCACGCCTTGCATCGTGCGGTTGTCTTCGATGCCGAGATTGGCGAACCACGCGGCCCAGCCGTCGGGACGGGTCGTGGAGTGCAGCAGCGGGTGCGCGAGCAAGTCAGCCGCGCTCTTCGCGCGACGCTTCAGCAGGCTCGCCGCGCATACGGGCACGACCTCCTCGCGAAACAGAAAATCCGCTGACGTACCCGGCCAGGTCGGCTTGCCATAGTGAATCGCCGCTTCGAAATGCGAGTCCGCGAACGTGAACGTATCGGTGCGCGCACCCATGTTCACGCGCACGTCCGGATAGCGCGTGTTGAAATCGCCGAGCCGCGGAATCAGCCATTGCGACGCGAAGGTCGGCAGCACCGCGAGTTCCAGATAGCCGCCGCCGCTGCCATGCGCGATGATTGACAGCGTGTCGCGGTCGAGGCCCTCCAGCGCGCGCCGTACCTGCGCGCCGTACACCTTGCCGGCCTTAGTCAGCACCACGCGCTGCTTGACCCGCACGAAGAGCCGCACACCGAGATTGCCCTCGAGCGTATTGATCTGGCGCGACACCGCGCTCTCGGTCAGGAACAGCTCGCGCGCGGCGAGCGTGAAGCTCTCGTGCCGTGCGGCCGCTTCGAACGCGAGCAGCGCGCCCATGTTGGGGATCTTGAATTTGCGCACGGGTGATTCCTAAAACGCATCAAGTCTGGATTTTATCTCGCTTTACGCGCGCGTTTTCGCTTTGAATAATCGCAGTCGAACGAATCCCCTCACGCGCGACGCGAACCGACGGCGCGGCCTCATCTGGAATCCCCATGCGAACTGTGCGAAATGCGAACGTCGAGCGGCTGCTGTCGACGTTGATCGGCGCCGACAAAACGGCTGCGCTCTTTGCGACGCTGAATCATCCGTCGGTACTGAACGAATGGGAGGACGGAGTCGTGACCCGCGCGGAACTCGCGCAGGCGATGAACATGGCGTTGTTCGAGGACCTGCTCGCGCGGTCGCCGAACGGCCGCGCGTACACGCACGAAACGATCGCGGCCGGTGGCGGTGTCGTGTTTGATCACGGCGCGCTACGCACGGTGCGCGGGTCGCACAGCGGCGCGCTGCCGCCCGGCGAAGCGGCGTTCGCAAGAATCCTGCGGCCGCTCGGCTTCCGGATCAACGGGCGCTATCCGCTCGACCGCCTCGGTATGACCGGCCGCGCATGGGCCCACGACGACGCGCCCGACGAGATCGCACAGTTCTTCGTCAGCGAACTGCATCCCGAGCGCTTTTCGGAAGCGTTCCAGCACGCGGTGACGAACGTGATCGGCACGTCGTGCGATCCGCTGACGTCCGTCGCTGTCGCGCAGCTATGGGAACTGGAGCGCGACGGCGTGCTGCCGCTCGACGCGGCCCACGCGTTGCTGCGGGGAATAGTCGGTGCGTTTGCGCGGCAGCACGACGTGCCGTCCGAAGCGGATTACGCGGTGCTGCTCGCCGAATCGGCCGAGATGGCGTGGATCGCCACCGAAGGGAATGCGTTCAATCACGCAACCGACCGCGTCGCCGACGTGTTCGCGCTCGCCGAAGCGGAGAAAGCGAAAGGCCGTCCGATGAAGCCGGAAGTCGAACGTTCGCGGTCGGGTCGCGTGTTTCAGACCGCGTATCGCGCGGACACTGTGCGGCGCGAATTTCGTGCGGCGGACGGCTCGATCGTGACGCGCGACGTGCCCGGCTCGTTCTACGAATTCATCACGCGCAAGCGCACGTTCGATCAGGACGCGCGCCGCTGGGAGACGGACCTGCGTTTCGACGCGGGCAATGCGCAGGGGATCTTCAGGATGACGGCGAGTGCGGCGTGATGGCTTGTTGAGCTACTTCCTCGCCGGCTCGCCGCCGGGCTGCGGCAGGTCCGCACTCGTCGCCATCCACAGCACCTCGGCATCTTCGTCGCTGGTGGAGACGGCGGCATGACCGGTGCGGCTGTCGAAGTAGAGGCTGTCACCGGCGTTCAGATAGGTGGGGGCGTACAGTTCCGAATACAGGCATACGCTGCCGCTGATCACGTAAAGAAATTCTTCGCCTTCGTGACGGCCCCAGTCGTCGAATGCATCGAGCGTGTGCGCCGAAATGCGGATGCGAAACGGCAGCATCGCCTTGTGTGCGAGGTCGGTCGCGAGCAGTTCCATCTGGTAGCCGCGATACGCGTGCCGCTGACCGGCGTCCTTGCGCGTCAATGCACGGCGGCCGCCGGCACTGACCTTCGGCGTCGAGCCGAACAGCTCGCCGAGATCGATCTTCAGGCCGAGCACGATTTTCTGCAGCACGTCGAAGGTGGGGGACATCAGGCCGTTCTCCACTTTCGACAGCGTGGAGCGCGACACACCGCACAGGTGGCTCGCGGCTTCCAGCGTCAGGTCGTGCGCGAGCCGCGCGGCGCGGACGCGGCGGCCGAGATCGGCGGTGGACGGCTCGTTGTGTTTGGTGACGTGGGTATCCATGGGCTGCGCTCGGGCGTGCCTTCCCGGCACGCAATGTTTCCGATCATAGCATTCACGCCGCCCAACAGGTTCGCCATTTTCCGATGGGAAACAGCGTGACGAAGTCATCTGGATCGATAAAATAGCCTGCTTGTATGGGTGTTGTGCGGCGTGTATAGTCTGCGAATCGACTTTGTTTCGTATCGGAAATTAAAGGAAAGCTCATGAACGCTTCGACCATCCTCGCCGATCTCGGCATTACTCAAGCGGCGCAAGCGGGCGACATCGCCGTGCATTCGCCGATCACCGGCGAAGCCGTCGGCCACGTCGCGAGCCATAGCGCCGCCGACGTCGACGCGACGCTCGCGGCCGCGAAGCAGGCCTTCGAAACGTGGCGCAACGTCCCTGCACCGCGTCGCGGCGAACTGGTGCGTCTGCTCGGCGAACGTCTGCGCGAGAAGAAGCAGGCGCTCGGTAGCCTGATCACGCTCGAGACCGGCAAGATCCTCCAGGAAGGGCTCGGCGAAGTGCAGGAAATGATCGACATCTGCGATTTCGCAGTTGGCCTGTCGCGCCAGCTGTACGGCCTCACGATCGCGTCGGAGCGCCCCGGTCACCGGATGGCCGAATCGTGGCACCCGCTCGGCACCTGTGTCGTGATCTCGGCGTTCAATTTCCCGGCGGCCGTGTGGTCGTGGAACGCGGCGCTCGCGCTGGTGTGCGGCAACGCGGTGATCTGGAAACCGTCGGAGAAGACGCCGCTGACCGCGCTCGCGGTCAACCGCATTCTCGAAGATGCGCTGAAGGCGTTCGGCGACGCGCCGGCCGGTCTCACGGCGCTGGTCATCGGCGGCCGTGACGTCGGCGCGAAGCTCGTGGCCGATCCGCGCGCGTCGCTCGTCAGCGCGACCGGCAGCACCGAAATGGGCCGCACCGTCGGCGTCGAAGTGGCGAAGCGCTTCGGTCGCTCGCTGCTCGAATTGGGCGGCAACAACGCGGGCATCGTCGCACCGACCGCGGATCGCGAACTCGCGCTGCGCGGCATCGTGTTCTCTGCGGTCGGCACCGCGGGCCAGCGCTGCACGTCGCTGCGCCGGCTGTTCGTGCACGACAGCGTGTACGACGACACCATCGCGCGTCTGAAACAGCTGTACGCCAAGGTGCCGATCGGCAACCCGCTCGAGAAGGGCACGCTGATGGGTCCGCTGATCGACCGTCAATCGTTCGCGCGGATGCAGGAAGCGCTGCAGCAGGCACAGGCCGAAGGCGGCAAGGTGTCCGGCGGCGAACGCGTCGAAGTGAGCGGACACGAAGGCGGTTTCTACGTGCGCCCGGCGCTCGTCGAAATGCCGTCGCAAACCGCGGTCGTGCTGAAGGAAACCTTCGCGCCGATTCTCTATGTGCTGCGCTACTCGGATTTCGCCGACGCGGTCGACGCGAACAATGCGGCGCATCACGGACTGTCGTCGTGCGTGTTCACGAACGATCTGCGCGAAGCCGAGCGTTTCCTGTCGGCGGCGGGCAGCGACTGCGGGATCGCGAACGTGAACATCGGACCGAGCGGCGCGGAGATCGGCGGTGCATTCGGCGGCGAGAAGGAAACGGGCGGCGGCCGCGAGTCGGGCTCGGATGCGTGGAGAGCCTACATGCGCCGCGCGACGAATACGGTCAACTATTCGTCGGCGTTGCCGCTCGCGCAGGGCATCGATTTCAACCTCGGTTGAATCTGGGTTAGGTCGCGAGGCTAAACCGCGCCATTCGTGGAGTGACACGTGAGTTCCAGAGTCGTTATCGTCGGCGGAGGCGTGATCGGCAGTTCGATTGCGTACTTCCTGCGCGCGTCGGACCCGACGGTCAGCGTGACCGTGATCGAGCGCGATCCGACCTACGCGCGTTCGTCGTCGGCGCTGTCGGCCGCGTCGATCCGCCAGCAGTTCTCGACGCCGCTGTCGGTGCAGATGTCGCTGTTCGGCATCGAGTTTCTGCGTTCGATCGGCGAGCGGCTCGCGGTCGACGGCAGCACGCCGTCGATCGATCTGCATGAAGGCGGCTATCTGTTTCTCGCGACGCCGGCCGGCGTCGCCACGCTACAAGAAAATCACGCGCTGCAGCAGCGGCTCGGCGCGGACATCAGTCTGCTCGATTCCAACGGCTTGCAGACGCGCTTTCCGTGGCTCAATACCGAAGACCTCGCGGCCGGCGCGTTCGGCGAAAGCGGCGAGGGCTGGTTCGACGGCTACGGGCTCGTGCAGGCGCTGCGCAAGAAGGCGCAGGCGCTCGGCGCGCATTACGTTGCCGACGACGTGACCGCGTTGCAACGCGACGGCCGTCGCGTCACCGAGGTCGTCACCGCGAGCGGCGAACGCTATGCGTGCGACGTCGTCGTCAACGCGGCGGGCGCGTGGTCGCGCCGCGTCGCGCAGATGGTCGGCATCGAACTGCCCGTGTTCGCGCGCCGTCGCAGCATCTTCAACGTGAGTTCGCCCGCGCAGCTCGAACACTGCCCGCTGCTGATCGATCCGACCGGCGTGTACTTTCGTCCCGAAGGCAAGTCGTTCATCTGCGGCACGTCGCCCGCTGCGGACAACGATCCGGACGATCTGCCGCTCGACGAAGTCGATCACGCGCTGTTCGACGACGTGATCTGGCCGACGCTCGCGCACCGCGTGCCGCAGTTCGAAGCGTTGCGTGTGCAAAACTGCTGGTCGGGCTACTACGAGTACAACGTGTTCGATCACAACGCGATCATCGGCCACCACCCTGACGTCGACAACTGCGTGTTTGCCAACGGCTTCAGCGGACACGGCCTGCAACAAGGCCCGGCGACTGGCCGCGGCGTGAGCGAACTGATCCTGCACGGCCGTTATACGACGCTCGATCTGTCCGCGCTGAATTTTGCGCGGGTGCTGGAGAACCGGCCGTTTGTGGAGAAGAATGTCGTTTGAGGAGGCGGCGTTTGCGTGACGCACGTATGTGAAGCAGGCCGCACTCTGAACCGACCCCGCAAAGTTGGACAGTTTTCGGCTAGGGCCGGGAGGGCTGAGTCCTGTACATCACGGGACTCAGCCCGTTTAGTTTCAGCTTGATGCGTTTGTGGTTGTAGTAGTGGATGTACTGTCTGATACCTGCCTTGAGCGCGTCCACGCTGTCAAACCTGTTCA
>NZ_JBOIGG010000007.1:0-292674 GCF_050742655.1 Paraburkholderia sp.
TGTCGACGGAGCTTGAAACTCGCAGGAGACACAAGCTGCGCCACGGCTGCCAACCGGCTTGGTGGCAAACCATTAATGGCTTGCTACCCACTGAATTCTGAATCAAAAGCAAGATATAAGGAGACACTGATGAACACCTGGCTGCCGAAGCTCACGCGCGGCGACGAGCCGAAATACCGTGCGATCTCGCAGGCCTACGCGCAGGCCATCTGCAACGGTCAGCTGCCGCCTGGCGAGAAACTGCCCGCGCATCGCGTGCTCGCGCGGGAGCTCAACGTGACGACCGGCACCGTAAGCCGCGCGTATGCCGAGCTGGAGCGCAGCGGTCTCGCGATCGCCCGTGTCGGCGATGGCACGTATGTGGCGGAATTCGATCGTGGTGCGACGCCGTCGGCCGCCTCATTCGATACGCGCGCCGGGCGGCACACCGACGACACAGCGACCGCGCTGCCGCTCGCGGGCACGCCGCGGCCGATCGATCTCGGCCAGAACATACCGGTCTCGACGCAGGAAGCGCGTGCGCTTGGCGCGACGTTGCGCGACATCGCCGCCGACGAGCGGCTCGCCGGCGAACTGCTGCTGTACCAGCCGGAAGCGGGGCGTCGCTCGCACCGCGAGGCCGGCGCCCGATGGTTCGCGCAGATGGGCAGCGCGGGGCCAGCCGAGCGCGTGCTCGTCACGCAGGGCGCGCAGCATGCGCTCGCGTGCGTGCTGCGCGCGGTGCTGCGGCCCGGCGACACGATCTTCGCCGAGGCGCTCAGCTATCCGGGCATCCTCGCGCTCGCGCGGCAACTGCGGCTCAACCTGGTCGGCATCGAGATCGACGACGAAGGGCTCGTGCCGGTCGCGCTCGAACGCGCATGCGGACTACTCGCGCCGCGTGCGCTCTTCTGCGTGCCGACGCTGCACAACCCGACCACCGCGACGATGACCGATGCACGGCGTCGCGCGATTGCCGACATCGCGCTGCGTCACAACCTGATGGTGATCGAAGACCTCGTGCCGGCTGCGGTGCTCGGGCGGCCGCCGCAACCGATCGCCGCACTGCTGCCGGAACACGGCATCGCGATCAGCGGGTTTTCGAAGGCGGTCGCGCCGGGGCTGCGGATCGGCTACGTGCAGGCGCCGCAGGACTGGGTTGGCAAGATCGTCGCGGTGATCCGCAGCGACTGCTGGATGACCGCGCCGCTCGCGGCGGAGATCGTCACGCGATGGATCGACGGCGGCGAGATCGAGCGGCTGATCGCGTTGCAGCGCGAACGGATCGCCACGCAGCACACGATTGCCGCGGACGAACTCGCGGGCATTCCGTATCGCACCGATCCGGCGAGCGCGCATCTGTGGCTGTCGCTTGCGGAGCCGTGGCGCGCGGCGGAATTCGCGGTGGCGTTGCGGCAAGCCGGCGTGCTCGTGAAGACCGCGGACAGCTTCGTCATTGGACGCGGCTCGGCGCCGCATGCGGTGCGGATCAGCATGAGCGGCGCGCGGACGGTCGAGAGTCTGCGCGACGGTTTGCGGATCGTCGCGCGGACGCTGCGCAATGGGCCGGAGGGGATGTATTCGGCGTAGCTGGTGATGAATCTAAATGAGCGCACCCGCTACCGCGAGATCAATACCCCGGCGCCCAGTGCCCCCCCACCCATCCCCAGTGATTGCCTTCCCACCGGTAATGTCCCTTGACCCAGTGATATCCCGTCGCAGGCGCGACCGGCACGACTTCGACGCGTGGCTCGGGTTGCGGTGGCCGCACCGGCTCGACGACGCAGGCGCTCAGCAACAACGAGCTCGCCGTTACGAGTGACGCTAACGATATCAATGACACCGACGATATCAGCGATACCGTTCCCCATCCTGATCGACTCTTCATCTTTACGCTCCCTGGTTGAATGATGTTGTGTGCGCCATGCGATCGATTCGCCTATGCCCGCACGAGCCCGGCGGTCGCGCGCGGCGTATTCGTCGTGCCGAACAGCGCGGTAGCCGTGCGGTGCGGATCGAGCCGCAGGCTCTCGCTCGCGGCACCGGCAATCAGCGCGTCGAGTGCGGCGGTAGGTTTCAGATCGCGCGCTTCGTAGAGATCGCTGTTGCGCAGACCCGGCCAGTCGGCGAGTACACGACCACCCGCGACCGCGCCGCCGATCAGCATCGCCACCGAGCCCGTGCCGTGATCGGTGCCGCCGGTACCGTTCGCTGCCGCCATGCGGCCGAACTCGGTCGCGACCAGCACGGTCGTGTTGTCCCAATGTGGGCCGAGTCCATCGCGCAGCGCGGCGACCATCGTGTCGAGTGCTTTCAGTTGAGCGGAGAGCCGCGGGTTCTGCGCGCTGTGTGTGTCCCAGCCGCCGGTCTCGATCATCGCGATGCGCGGACCATCGTCGCGTGCGAGAAAACCGGCCGCGAGCCGCCCGACGCTCGCGGGATCCTGGCGCGCGCCTGCATCGTTCGCGAGCCCACGCGCGGTCATCGCCGATTCCCACAGCGGACGTAGTTGCGCATCTTCGTCGTAGAGCTGCGACACACGCATCAGCAGATCGTCGGGTGCGGCGGGCAGCGCGGACGGTGCGTACGACGCGACGTTCGCGCCGCCGCGTAGCGCCATCGGCACGGTAGGTGCGAACGCGATCGCCGTATCGCGTGCGGGCGGCAGCAGCTGCGCGAGCCGGTTGAGCCAGCCGTCCTTCACGCTGTACGGACGCAGGCCGCCGGTTTCGAGGACGTTCTGGCCGTCGAAGTGCGAGCGGTCGCGATACGGCGACGCGACCGCGTGTACGAACAGCGCCTGCTGCGCGGCGTACATCTTTGCGGTCTCGACAAGCGACGGATGCAGCGCGAACGTGCCGTCGAGTTTCGTCGTCGCGGATGTGTCGACGGCAAGCGCACCACGCAGCGTCGCGTACGCGGGCTCCGCATACGGCACGACGATGTTCAGGCCGTCGGCCGCGCCGCGCTGGATCACGAAGACGAAGCGGCGTTCGGTGCGCGCGGCGGCGAATGCAATGTGCGGCGAGACGAGAATCGCGCCTGCCCCTGCGGCGGCGCAGCGGATGAAACGGCGGCGGGACATCATGAGCTATCTCCGTTGGAAGTCGGGCGACACGAGCAGCAGAGCGAGCGCGGTCGTCGTGCTTTCGGCGCGCGTGACCGCGGTGCGTGTCGTGTCGCTGAGCGAGCCCGGCAGCAACGCATCGCCGAGCGTGTGCGGATCGAGTGCGTCGCCAGTGCGGGCGGCGAGACGCTGCGCGAGTTCGACGCGGCGCACGAGTGCGTCGGGCGCGGCCCAGCTCGCGGCGATGTCGTCGTAGCCGGCAGGGGAGCCCGGCCGCCACACCGGTTCGCCGAGCTGTGTGAGCAGCGGTGCGGCCTGCAGGTTGCCGATGTCGCGCCAGCCGAGCCCGCGCATCGACGACACCGCCCATTCCCACGGCGTCTTGAATTTGGCCGGTGCCGGTGCCCACGCCTCGGGCGACTCGATGAGCACGCGATACACCGTCGGCAGATCGCCGCCGCTGCGCTCGAACGCGTTGGCGACGCGCGCGACGACGGCGGGTGGGGGCGCGTCCGAGACGAAGTGACGCGTGAGTTTGTCAGCGACGTGCATCGCACATGCGTGCGAGTGCGCGAGATCGTTCAGGATCGCGAGCGCCTGCTCTTCGCCGGGCTGATCGTACTGGCGGCCGAGCACCGTGCGCGTGCCCGGCTCGTGCAGCGCCGTGCGAAACACGAAGCTGCCGGGCGGCGCTGCGTCGGGCCGCGGACCGCGCGCGGCGGCGATGCTCCAGCCGGTCAGCGCGCGGGCGAACTCGGTGACGTCGTCCTGCGTGTAGCCGCTGCGCACGCCGAGCGTGTGCAGCTCCATGATTTCGCGCGCGAGGTTTTCGTTGAGTCCGCGCTTGCTTGCGGGGTTGCGTTGCGCGGCCCGCATCGCAGCCATGCTGTCGGGACCGACCGAGCGCGTCTGGTCGAGAAAAATCTGCATCGCCGGATGACGCTCGACGGCGACCAGCATCTCGTCGAAGCGGCCGAGCACGTGCGGGCGGATCGCTTCGGCTTCGAACGCGCCGGCGAACATCGCGACCTGCCCTTTGTCGACCGATACGGCGAAGTGATTCGCCCAGAAATGCACGAGCCGTTCGACGAGCGGCGTCGGTGTGACGAGTGCGCTCGACAGCCGCGCATCGACGGCCGCGCGATAGGTGTCGCGCGCTTCGCCGCGCAGTTTCTGCATCAGCGCGCGACGGGCGGTTTGAACGTTGTTCGTATTCTCTGGGCTTGACGATGCGCTCGGGATTGAAGCAGACGCGCCGATGCCAGCCTGCTGCCGTTGTGCTACGGCATCCGCGGCGAGCGCGAGGCTGGTCGGCTGGGACGCCCACGCGGACGGCATCGGTTGCCATGCGTCGAACTGCTCGACGAGCCACGCGCGCGGATCGCGCGGCGGGGTATCGTCGGGTCGCGCGCCGAGCCCGAAACGGTTCAGCGCGATTGCCGCAGGGGTCATGACCATACCTGCTCCTTCCGGCTTGCGTGTTTGCGTATGGACGTTAAACGCAGGCCGTCGGGAAATCCGTCGCGGGATTGGAGGTTTTTGTTTTGTCGATGCGAGCGAGCGCGTGCGTTACTGGCTCGACGCTTTTGGCGCCGGTTGTCGTGCCGGCGGCAGCCGCCATTGGCCGTGTTCGCGCAGGCTCTGTGCGAAATGCAGGCGTTCATCCGGCGTCAGCGTTGCCGCGAAATCGGCGACGCCCGTTTCGACACGTGCGCGCAGCGCGCTGTCGGCTTCACGCGTGCGGGCGAGCGCGGCATCGAGCGCCGGCCGGTCGAGTTGCGGTTGGGCGAGCAGTTCCAGCACGTCGCGGCGACCTTCGCGGGCGTCGCGCGCGAACATCCGGCCGTTGCGGCGCGCTTCTTTCAGCGCCTGGAGGAATTCCTGCTGCCGCTGCGGCGATAAATCCGATGCGGCGAAACGCAGTGCATTTTTCTGCGCGCCGGCTACTGCGGCAACGCCTTCGTGCGTCGCGAACCATCGGTACGCACCGCCCGCGATGCCGCCGAGCAGAAACACGTTGAGCAGGATCGATACGCTCAGGATGACTTTCCACGACCGGCTGTTCATTCGTTGCTCCAGTCCGCGGCAGATCCGCCGAAGCTCGTTGTCAGATACGACGCGTCGGACGCCGCAGAGGGCGTGCCCGACAGCACGAAGAACGACACCGCGAGCGCGCCCGCGAGGCCGCCAATCGCACCGACGCCGGCGAACGCGACACCGGACCACCACACCTGAGCGCGCGGCGTCTTCGGTTTGGGTGCCGATGCGACGATGCGCCGCTGCAGTTCGGGGTCCGACGCCGGCACGACGTCGCTCGACATCCATGCGTCGAGTTCGGCGGCTTGTGTGCACAGCGCATCGGCTTCGTCGCGATGCTGCGCGGCCCACTCGGTGGCCGCGTGCCGTTCATCGGCAGGCCAGCGACGGGAATCGGCGCCGTAGGCGTCGACGATGGCTCGGAATCTCTCGGGTGTCATGGCGTGTCCTTGCTGCGGCCGCCGTCCAGCTGCGCGCGCAGGTTACGGCGCGCGCGGGCCAGCAGGCTTTCGAGTGCGTCGACCGTAATGCCCATCGACGTGGCGGCCTCGAGATTGGAAAGCTCCTGATAATAGTTGAGCACCAGCGCTTCGCGCTGCCGCGCGGGCAGCGTCGCGAGCGCAGCACGCACCCGTGCGGCGTTCGCCTGTGTTTCGAGCTGCACGTCGGGTGCCGCGTCCGGGTCGGCGACTTCGGGCACGTCGTCGACCGGCGCCTCGCGATGGCGGCGCAGCCGGTCGTAGCAGAGGTTCAATGCGACGCGGTGCAGCCAGGTGTCGAAGCGGGCTTCGCCCGGCCGCCAGCTCGGTGCGTGTTTCCAGATCCGCATGAAGACTTCCTGCGCGACGTCCTCGGCTTCCATACGGTCGCCGAGCATCCGCGTCGCGAGCGCGACGAGGCGCGGCAGCTTGCGCGACACCATCGTGCGCACGGCTGCCGGGTCCCGTCTGCCGACGCGTTCGACCAGCTCCGCGTCGGGATCGTGCGCGTCGGGCCCGCTCAACGCACACGGCCCGTTGACGCGCGCGACGGCATCTGCCGTCCGCGCGGCATGTGGTACGCCGGCTGTGTCGCCCGTGCGGGTTGAACATCGTTCACGTGCCGTGGCTCCCTGTCCGTCGCGACGCAGACGCGGTCTCGCCTGCATGTTTCGACGCGCTCAATATACGACGACCGGGGCCGGCCGGTAATACGCAGGTCGCGCCGGCACGACGATGCAGCCGGCGAGCGTTGCCGCGACGAGCGCGGCTACGAGCAGTTTCGCGAGTTTCATCGTGTGGGTCTCCGTTGGGGTGAGCGTTTCGTGATGCCGTTCATGCCCAATGCCCCTGGACCCAGAACCAGTTCGGTCCGCGCTGCGCCCAGTGTCCCGGCACCCACTGATACCCGACGCGCACTACCTGCCAGTGGCCCGGCGCCCACACGTAGCGACCGCGGGCCCAGCGCCAGTGTCCGCGGTCCCACACGTAACCGGCGCGCGGCGCGGGCAGCAGCTCGGCGCGCGGTGGGGGCGGCGGTGCAACGATGACGGCCTGCGCGAATGCGCCCGACGTCGCGAGCGCCACTGCGGCACCCATCAGTAACCGCTTGATGGCAAAGGATTTCATCTGCACTCCGTGAATGGACGGGCGGCGCAGGATGTGCGCCGTTTTCCGTGGTTTCCCGTTAAACGTGGAGCATCGGGAAATCCGTCGCGCAGAAGATGAAAAAAATGCCGGGCAGTGAGGCAGGGCTATTGCTCGAGTCGCTCGACCAGGAAGTCGACGAAGCTGCGCACGCGCGACGACAGATGACGGCTATGCGGATACAGCAGCACGAACGGCCGCGAGCAGCCGCCGTAGGGGACGAGCAGCTCCTCGAGCGAGCGTTCCGCGAGATCCTTCTCGACGATGAACCGGTAGGTCTGGAAAATACCCGCGCCGTGCCGTGCGAGCGTCACGCCGGCGAGCACGTCGCCTGACGATCCATAGACGCCGCGGGTCGGCACTTCGGTTTCTGTGCCGTCGTAGCGGAACAGCCAGGGGACCGGGCGGCCGCTGCTCGGCAACTCGAAGTGGATGCAGTCGTGCTGGGCGAGGTCGTCGGGCGTTTCCGGCCGGCCCGCGCGACCCAGATACGCGGGCGCCGCGACGACGACGAGTTCAGCGTCTTCGAGCTTCCGCGCGATCAGAGTGGAATCGCGCGGCGCGCGGCCGCGAATCGCGAGGTCGAAGCCTTCGTCAGCGAAGTCGATGTTGCGGTTGCTCAGATGCGTTTCGATCGCGACGCCGGGATAACGCGTCCGGAACTCCGCAAGCAGCGGCAGCACGCGGTAGTGGCCGTACGGCGTCGGCATGCTGATCCGCAGCACGCCGGTGGGGGTCGCCTGCTGGCCGGTCGCTTCGCGTTCCGCATCGGCGAGCTGGTCCAGCACCTGCCGGCATTGCTCGAAGTATCGACGGCCTTCGTCGGTCAGCCGGATCTGCCGCGTCGTCCGCACGAACAGCCGCACGCCGAGCCGCTGTTCGAGTTTCGCGACCGCGCGGCTGACGGCCGCGGGCGTCACGCTGGCTGCAGTCGCGGCGACCGTGAAGCTCTCCGCTTCGGCGGCGAGACAGAACAGCTCGATGCTGCCGAGCAGGAGATCTTCGAATTGACGCTGCATGGCTTCCCGACTATCCGGCTGGTCCGGTGGATTCGACCGCTCGCGCATCACATCGCGCGGCCGCCATACCCGCGATATGTGCGGCGGATCGTGTCGGGGAAGCATAGCAGGCTGCGTCTTGCCGGCGAGTTCAGCCCGGTTTCAAGGCGCGCTGCTTGCGGTACTCGTTCACCGGCAGTCCGCCCCAGCCCCAGTTCTCCGTGTCGACTTCGTCGATCACGACGAAGGTGGCTTCGAGCGGTTTGTGCAGCACGTCGAGCAGCAGCTGGCTCGCCCCTTTGATCAGCTGTGCCTTTTCTTTCGCGGTGACCGAGGCGATGCCGGGCTGCGTGCCCTCGCGGGTGATCTGGATCGTGACGATCGGCATGGTGTTCTCCTTGACGATGATGGCTGCGTGGTTGAAACGGAGCGCCGGCCGGTGGCGCTCACGTGCGTGCGGCAGGATTAGTGGCCTGCGCTCTGGCCGCCGTCGACGTGCAGGATTTCTCCCGTCACGAAAGGCGCCGAGTCCAGGTACAGCACCGCGTTCACGATATCGCTCATCTCGCCCATGTGACCCATCGGATGCAGCGCACCGAGCGCTTCATGCGTTTCTTCGGGATGCATCGGCGACTTGATGATGCCCGGCGACACCGCGTTCGCACGAATGCCGCGCTTCGCATACTCGATCGCGAGAGACTTCGTGGCCGAGTTCAGACCACCCTTGGTCAGCGACGCGAGGACCGACGGCACACCGTCGACCGCGTGATCGGTGAGGCTCGTCGAGATGCTGACGACGTGGCCGCTCGAATGCTTCTCCATTTCGGCGACGGCAAGCTGGGTGATGTTGAAGAAGCCTGTGACGTTGACGCCGACGATCGTGGCGTAGTCCTCGGCGGTGTAGCGCGTGAAGGGCTTGGCGACGAAGACGCCCGCGTTGTTGACCAGTGTATCGACACCGCCGAAACGCTCGACTGCTTCCGACACGACACGCCGCGCGGTGGCCGGATCGGCGATGTCGCCTGCGACGGCGACGACGTTCGGATCGTCCGACGGTGCGATGCTGCGCGCTGTCGCGACCACGCGATAGTCGCGTTGCCGGAAAGCCTTGACCAGTTCCGCACCGATGCCTTGCGACGCACCCGTGACGATGACGACTTTTTGCGATGTGCTCATGATGAACCTCGAATGATTGGATTCGGCTCGCTCGCCGGTGGGTTACGTGATGGATTTGCCATCTGACCCGGCGATGCCGATGAAGACCAATGTAGTCGCGTCGGCGCCGAGCTCGAATACCCGGCGGGGACAAACACTAATGCGCGGCAGGAACAAATCGCGCGCGGGGTGGACGCCGGATGTTGCGGCGGATTGTGCAAGGCGTCCCCGCCTGCCTCGTCGCGCGCGCGATGACCCCCCAGGCTGGGAAACCCCGTCCCGCCGAAAAATCTTTGACGATTTGTGTCCCCTTTCGACGACCAGCACGTCCTACCCATATACAGCAAGTCATATCGTTGTCGGGAAGGATTACCGGCTGGTCAAGATGAAACAGAGGATGTCATGCAAACGATGGTCCGGAGTCACGGAGAGCTTACGGGAGAGGTCGCGCAGCGAACGGACTCCGAACTTGTCGATCAGGTACACGCGGGACTGGAAGCAGGGGAGTTTCGGGTCGCGTTCCAGCCGATCGTCCATGCGCAGTCGCGCGAACTGGATAGCGTCGAGTGCCTGCTGAGGTGGCAGCACCCGCACTACGGGCTGCTGTTTCCCGGTGCGTTCGAGCGTGCGCTGCGTGACCATGCGGTGGCACATCGGATGTCGCGGCTGGTTCTCGATGTCGCCTGCCGCGAACTTCGCGCGCAGCGCGATGCGGGCCATGACATTCCGCGTGTTGCGATCAACGTGCAGCCGTCGCAGCTTCTCGACGACCGGCTGATAACGGAGATCGATAGAGCCGCCCGCCGATACGACGTGCAGCCGTCCTCGCTGGAACTGGAGCTCCTCGAAAGCGAAGAGACGCTGGCGCTGGTCGCGACGCGCGAATTCACGTCGCCGATCCGGGCGATGGGCGTACGGCTCGCGCTCGACGACTTCGGTACGGGTTATTCGTCGCTGGCGGTGCTCGCATCGGCGCATGTCGATTCGGTCAAGTTGGCGCGCGAATTTTTGTGTTGCCAATCGTCCTGCGAACCAGGTCGCACGGCCCGCGTGATGCGGGGCGTGTTCGGGATGCTTGCCGACCTTCAGCTTCGAACGGTGGTGGAAGGTGTCGAGAGCGGCGAGCAACTGGACTGGCTGGCGATGCATCCCGCGGTGTATGCGCAAGGGTATTTCGTTGGTCGGCCTGGCGATGGGTTTCCTTCGCGTGAACCCGTCAGTCGAGCGGGTGGAAACGAGGAAGGTGAAGTGATGGCGGCGAGAGACGTTCTTTGCTGCTAGTGCCTTGAAGTAATACCTGCGGGAACGTGTCCGGTGCCGGGAATAGGTCTCTCCTGCAATGACCGTCGCGCGGAGACCTTAAAACTAATAGCGTGTCTTATACGAGAGAATCAAATGAAAGTCTTATTGGTAGAAGACGATTCAACGAATGCCGACGCTGCGGCGTTGGCACTTCAGGACCTCGGCGTGGAACTGTCGAGAATCTCGGACGGTACTAAAGTCATCGGCTTCCTGCAGAGAAATCCGGTCGATCTGATCATTCTCGACTGGAAGCTGCCGGGCGTGAGCGGGCTCGATATCCTGCGCTGGATCCGCGCCAATCTTGGTAACCAGCCTTCGGTGCTTTTCTTTACTTCCAGGATACTCGAGGCCGATATCGTCGAGGCTTTCGAGGCGGGCGCGGACGATTACGTCACGAAGCCGTTCCGGCACCGGGAGCTGGCGGCGCGCGTCGGTGCGTTGCTGCGACGGAAGAATTCGGCGAAGAAATTCCAGCAAGAACTCGTCGTCGGTCAGTACAGGCTGGATTTCACGAGCCGTGTCATCTATGTGCGCGATCAGGCAATCGATTTGACGGAGAAGGAATTCGACCTCGCGGCGATCCTGTTTCGCAATGTCGGGCGCGTCATCTCGCGGGACGTCATCGCGGGTCTGGCCTGGGGGCATGCGTACGATGGATCGTCGAGAGCAATGGACACGCACATATCGCGGATCCGCAGAAAACTGTCGCTCAATCCCGAAAACGGCATGCGCCTGAACTCGGTTTATACCCATGGGTATCGGTTGATCGTCGGGAATACGGACCTTGAAAAACCGGAGCAGGCCGATTGTCAGAGGCAGGCCGCCTGAAGGTTGTCGTTCATCGCGTTATCTCGAAGTCGTTGACGCCTGGCGCCAGGGCACGATACCTGGCGTCAGGGCGCGCCCGCGCCGATTGCGTCACCTCATCTGTCGTTTCCCGCTTTAAATCCCGTTGTCCCACCTGACCGAGATCTGACCGGAGCAAGCAGTTACCACACCGTGTGCGGCTCTATGGAGTAGTCAATAAATATCTCTATTTAAATATAATTATCCGAATTAAATAGATGTATTGGCGTGACAATTTTTATTAATTTGATTGTGGGTAATCACTACGATTAACACATCCAAAGTGATCTAAAAACAGGCTGTGACCAGGCTAGAAATAGCCATGAACGGACGCCAGCCTGTTGAAGACTATTGGACAGGAGAGGTCATCTATCTTCAATTAATCTCGCAATCTGAATTAACCACGTGGGAGTTAAATTGCTATGAATACCAGGTTTCTTTGCAGCATCGTTCTGGTCGGTTTTGCGGTTGCGTCGCAGGTCGCCGCTGCCGCGGACGGCACGATTGCTTTCAACGGCAACGTCACCGCGCAGACCTGCACGATTAACGGCAATGGTTCCAACGCCAGAGACTTCACCGTCACTCTTCCGACCGTTTCGTCGAGTTCACTGGCCGCTGCCGGCCAAACTGCGGGCCGCACACCGTTCGGCATTTCGCTGACGGCCTGCACACCGGCCACGGGCAATGTCCATACGTATTTCGAACCAGGTCCGACGGTCAATCTCCAGACCGGTCATCTGATTCTGAAAACCGGCGGCGCAACCAATGTCGAGATCGGGTTGCAGAACGGGGATTTCTCGGACATCAAGGCTGGCGCAGCGGATGCATCGCAGAACTCTAAGCCGGTCGCGATCACGACGGGCAGCGCAACGCTGAACTACTACGCGCAATACGTCGCGACGGGCGCGGCAACAGCCGGCGCGGCGAACTCCACGGTGATGTACACGCTTTCCTACCAGTAAGTCTCGCCGGGTATTCGACAGGGTCGGTGCAGTGGGCCACGGGTTCGCTTCATGTCGCAACGATCCGCGTGCCCATGCGGAGTCATCGCCATGAATTCTAGAAACGCCTTCAAGAACCTGATTGCCATCGGGAGCGCTGTCGTCTGGATTGCCGGTGCCAGTCACGCACATGCATCCGTGGTGATAGCGGGTACGCGCGTTGTCTATCACGCTGAGGAGCCGGAGGCGACATTGAAATTGTCGAATGAGGGCAAATCGCCGGCGCTGGTGCAATCGTGGATCGACACGGGCGACACGAAGGCGGCGCCGTCGGCAAGCAACGTGCCGTTCACCGTTTCACCGCCGATCGCACGGATCGATCCAGCCAGGGGGCAGACGCTGCGCATTATCTACACGGGAGAGCCGCTGCCCAAAGACAGGGAGTCCGTCTTCTGGCTCAACGTGCTTGAAGTGCCGCCCAAACCAGCCGCGAACGAAGCGGATGTCAACCGGCTCCAGCTCGCGTTCCGCTCGCGCATCAAACTTTTCTTCCGTCCTCGAGGACTTGAAGGACGATCGGACGACGCACCCGCAAAGCTCAACTGGCGGTTGAAGCAGTCCGGCAATCAACCGGCAGCGGAAGCGACCAATCCGACGCCGTACTACGTATCGCTCATCCTGATCGAGGTGCGTGCAGGCGGCAAGGTCGCGATCTTCGACGATGGCGGAATGGTTGGGCCGCATGAAACTGTCACGTTCCCGCTAAAGGGCGACGCGACCGGAGCAGAGCGGGCAAGTGTGCATTACAGCGCATTGAACGACTTTGGGGGCGCCGCGAGCGGTGATGCCACGTTGCAGCAAGGCCCGGCTGCTTCATCGAAATGATGCTTCATACCGCCCGCATTGCCAATATCACCTGTACCACTCTGTACCGCCGATCTCTGTACCACCGATAGCCGTCGGTAACACGACGCCCCTTTTGCTGTGCGCCTGCTTACCCCAGGCCTTTCTTGAAAGGACCTTCACGCTCGAGCCATGGATTCGGCAGGGGGAGGGTTTGCCCAAAACCCGGCCACGCCACTACGACGATGCGACAGAAATTCTGCTTTCCCTTTTCTGCACGACTGCGCCGGTGCAGCTTCGCCGCGCTGTGTTTCTTCACGAACGTCGGTGCGTTTGCAGCAGGCACATCGGGCACATCGGGTACATCGCAAGTCGCGGAAGTGGAGTTCAACGATCTGTTCCTGCAGCGACGGGGCGCGCCGCACATCGACGTGAGTCGCTACAACAAGGGCAACCCGGTGATGCCAGGTATGTTTCGCGCGGATCTGTACGTCAACAATGGCGGGTGGCTTGGTCGCACCGACATCACGCTCAAACAGGTCGGTTCGGGCACAGGCAATGTGCAGCCATGCTTCGACCAGGCATTGCTCGAGCGGATCGGCGTGGATCTGTCGAAGCTGTCGGCCGAGGCGAGCACGGCGCTCAAGACCGGTTCGGATTCAGGCAATGCGTGCGTACTGTTGCCGCAACTCGTCCCCGATGCCATGGCATCGTTCGACAGCGGCGAACTACGCCTCGATGTCAGCGTGCCGCAAGCGGCAATGAACCGGCACGCGCGTGGTTATGTGGATCCCCGGTACTGGGATGAAGGTGTGCCGGCGGCGCTGCTGCAATATAACGCGAACGTCTATCACGCCGAGGCGCAGGGGCCGTCGTCCACGCAAGGCTATGTCGGATTGACTGCCGGGATGAATCTGGGTGCATGGCGTTTCCGCCACGTCGGTAGTCTGACTCACGATGCACAGACCGGTACGCATTACCAGGACGTACAGACCAGCTTGCAGCGCTCCGTCGCGCGGCTCAAAAGTCAACTGGTGATCGGGGATGCCTTCACCGAAGGCACGCTGTTCGACAGCGTAGGGTTTCGCGGCGTGCAACTGGCTACGGACGACCGGATGTACCCGGAATCGCAGCGCGGCTATGCACCGACAATCCGTGGCATTGCGAATAGCAACGCGCTGGTGCAGATCCGCCAGAACGGCAACATCATCTACGAAACGAACGTCGCGGTCGGCCCGTTCGAGATCGACGATCTCTATCCGACCGGTTATGGCGGCAACCTCGAAGTTACCATTACCGAAGCCGACGGCAGCAAGCATGTGTCGAAGGTGCCCTACGCGGCCGCGGTGAACGCATTGCGGCCAGGAATCATGCGTTATAGCGTGACCGTGGGGCAGTATCGCGACCAGCAGGTGCATGCGAGTCCCAAGCTGTTCGAGGCCACCGTCCAGCGCGGCATCACGAACGTGGTGACGGGTTACGGCGGGATCGTCGCTGCCGACGGTTATGTGGCCGGCGTTATCGGCGCGGCGCTCAATACGGATTTCGGTGCGTTCGGTCTCGACGTCACAGAGGCCAGCGCACGCTTGCCGAACCAGCCAGGCCGCACCGGTCAAAGCGTGCGGCTGTCCTACAGCAAGTTGCTCGCGCCGACCGATACCAACATCACGGTGGCCGCGTACCGCTATTCGAGCAACGGCTATCTGGGCCTGCACGATGCAATGGTGCTGCGCAATCTGGCGGCGCGCGGCATGAGCGACGTCATGTCCCGCGGCATCCAGCGCGACCAGCTGCAAGTGACGGTGAATCAGGGCTTGCCTGCCGGCTTCGGCTCGTTCTACCTGTCGGGCTCGACCCAGGAGTACTGGAATCGTTCGGGCCAGGACACGCAATTCCAGGCCGGCTGCAACAACAGCTTCCGGCGCGTGAACTACGGCTTATCGGTTTCGCGTCAATACGATCTGATGCAGCGCAAGTGGGACAACCGGGTGATGCTGAACGTGGGCATCCCGTTGAACATCGGCTCGCATACGGTCTATTCGTCGACGAGCGTGCAGCACGACTCCAATGGCACGGTGCTCGCGCAGGCATCTATGGCTGGCGCGCTCGGCGTCGACAACGCGCTGTCCTATGGCCTGAACATCGGACATACCAGCGGGAACGGCAGCGCGGCCACCAGTCTTGGCGGCAACGTTTCGTATTTGTCACCGGTCGCGACGGTCACCGGGAATGTCTCGAAGAGCACCGGCTATACGCAATATGGTGCGGGTCTCGCGGGCGGCATCGTGGCTTACGGCGGTGGCGTCGCATTTTCGCCAGCCATGGGCGAGACGATAGCGATCATCGAGGCGAAGGATGCAAACGGCGCGCGCGTGACCAACGGCAGCGGCCTGCGGGTCGACCACTGGGGGCACGCGATCGTGTCGAGCCTGACACCGTTCTCGACGAACGAGATTGAGATCGACCCGAAGGGACTGCCGATCAGTGTCGAACTGAAATCGACCTCGCAACGTGTGGCACCAACGGCGGGCGCTGTCGTGCGGCTCAAGTTCGATACCGAAGGCGGCGGTCGCGCGGTGATCGTGCGCGCCAGCACGGCCGATGGCAAACCACTGCCGTTCGGTGCGGACGTGACGGATGCGGCCGGCAACAACGTCGGCACGGTTGCACAGGCGGGCCGCATCGTCGTTCGCGGGCTTAAAAGCAGCAACAGTGCGTTCAACGTGAAATGGGGCGACGCGGTGGATCGGCAATGCAAGCTGTCGTTCGACCTGCCTGCATCGGATAGCAGGACTGGTGCATGGACGACGGTCGACGCGATGTGCGTGCAATGACCGGGAGCGTGGCCACGGCGATCGGCCTGGCGTTCGACCGTTGGCGGTGCTGCGACGGCGCTGGAATACATACTGAAGGTAGGTGATGAAGATGCGATGGCTTGAATGGCGGATGAACTGGACCAGCTTGCGACATATGGCCAGCGTGGCGATGAGCATGATTCTGCTCATGCTGTCCGGTCACGCATCGGCGCAGGCGACCTGTACCGGCACTGCGCAGACCTTCTCGATTCCGATGCCCGAGGCGATAACGGTTCCGCGGGACGCGGTGGTGGGGACCATGCTCGGCAACTGGATGAGTACGCCGCAAGTCACCCGCTACTACAGCTGCAACTCGAGCAATGGGGCGTTGACGGGGACCGGATTCGCGGCATTGCCGTCGTTGAGCAAATCCGGCGTGACCCTTAACAGCGGCGGGGTCACGTACACCGTTTTCAATACCAACGTACCGGGCGTCGGAGTCGCGATCGGTGTCCGCGCATATGCCAATGCGTGCGGCTGGCAAACCCCTCGGGATCTGGGCCTGATCGGGTCGAACCCGTCGCAACCTCCGTGGGATGGCAGCGCGTGCGGTGGGCAGGGAGCGATCACGAATGGCGGTCAGGTTTCCGCGGTTCTCGTCAAGACAGGACCGATTGCCTCCGGCATTATGTCTGGAGGCGTTCTTTTTCAGGCGGCCGTGACTGTCGGGCCGGCAGGGGGCGGAGCCGCTGTCGTGCGGACCGATATCCCGTACAAGTCGTTCAGGGTGAGTCCCACGATCGTCACGGTGCTTGCCTGTTCGACGCCGAACGTGACGGTATCGATGGGTTCATACAAGGCGTCCGCCTTCACCGGCAAAGGCTCGTCGACGAACCCCGTGAGCTTCGACGTGGCGCTCGACAGATGTCCTGCGGGCATGACGAAAATCCAGTACGGGTTCGATGCGCCAGGCGGTGTGACCGATACGGTCAACGGCGTGATTGCGTTGACCGGGTCCACTGCGGCCGGCATTGGACTGAAACTGATGGATAGCAGCAATGCCGCACTCAAGTTCGATGTGCAATATCAGATGAGCGGATACAACGCTGCGACGGGCGGTTCCTACACGATTCCATTGAAGGCCGCTTACTATCAGACTGCCGCATCAGTGACGCCCGGTACGGCGAATACGGTGATGACTTTCACCATGACGTATCAATAAAGATTGATCCCGATGCTCAGAAATCGTAGACACCGGTGAGATAGAACAGGCGCGTCGGCTGCACTTCGGTAAACTGACTTTGTGCATAGTCGCCGTAGAGCCGGCGATTGAACACGTTCTTGACGCCCAATGTCATCGACCACGTGCGCGCGTGATAGTAGACGCTTGCGTCGGTACGGAGCTGACCGGCAATCGATAGGACATCGCCAACATTGTCCTCAGTCGCATAGGACGATCGTGCGCGGATGCCGAGTCCCACCCCCCATCCATGCCAGCGCTCCGATTGCAGATCGTAGGTTGTCCAGAGGCTGAAGGCATGTCTGGGCACCTGGATGGTGGCGACGCCCGGCGGATTCGATAACACGGAATACGTGTAGCTCGCGGATAGTTTCCAGCCCGGTACCAGATGCCCCGTCGCGTCCACCTCGATGCCCCGGCTGGCATAGCCTGACGGTATGACTACGTAAAAATCGGGATTCGTCGGATCAGATATCGCGACATTGGACTCGGCGATGCGGAACAGCGCAATCGTTCCGGAGTAACGGGCGTCCGGTGAGTCGAACTTCAGACCGATTTCGGCGGAACGTCCGGTTTCCGGTGGTGTGACGCGGCCCGCCGCATCGAGAAGAGGTTGCGCGTAAAAACTTCGCTGAACATTCGCATACGCGGCCACGCTATCCGTGAACTGATAAAGGATGCCGACACTCGGCGACCAGGCGCTCTGGTATTGCTGGCCGGTGCCCCACTGCGCGCCGCGGCTGATGCTGGCCAGAATGCGCAGGGAGTTCCACGCTATCTGGTCCTGCAGATAAAACGTCTCTGCAATGGTGGTCGTGTCGCTAGTGGGGTCGGGGATTGAAGGCGACAGCGCCGGCGGTGGCGCATTTTGCCAGGGAATCGGCTTGTTCATGAGGTTGCCGCTGGCCTGATTGAGCGTCTCGGCTGTTCTGCTGTAGGTCATACCGAACAGCAATGTGTGCTTGACGGGCCCGGTGGAAAGCGTGGCCTTCAGGTTGTTGTCCAGACTGACTTTGCTGACCTGAGATTGATATCGGAAGGTCTCGTAGTAGCCCATCAGCGGCGGCATCGGATTGACCGAGAGCAGGTCCCAGGCGCTGGGGGCGTAGCTCTTCTGCGCGTCGTACCTCGCCTGACTGTGAAAAGTCAGTGCGTCACCACCCAAACGTTGGGTGAGGTCGTAATGTACCCCGGTGTCGTTACCGTAAAAGCGACTCGCAGGGTCGACCAGTGGCGAGTGCGCCGGCAGCGGGCCTGACGGGAGGAGCACCGTGTAGGGCAACTGAGGTCCGTTGAATGCATGTTGTTCGAAGCCGACGACCAGCCGTGTCTTGCCGTTGTCGAAGGCGACCGACGGAGCGATATAGAAATTGCGTTGACCGTCCTGTCCGAAGAAGTCTCTCGATGCACTTTCCCCGGATACGACGAACCGGTAAGTGAGTTGCCGGCTATCGCCGATCGGGCCGGCAAGATCGATGGCACTCAGCCAGTCTCCGTACGAACCTGCCTGCAACGTCAGTTGGTGGACAGGCGTGCTTTGCGGCTGCTTCGTGTTCACATTGATCACACCGCTCGGCAGTGCCGAGCCACCGGCAATCGAGTCCGTGCCCTTGATCACCTCGATACCCGACAACGCCGCGATCGGCAGTTTGAGTGTCTCGCTGGCGTCAGGCGTCAGCATGCCGTTCAGCGTCACCGGAGCAGCGAAGCCGCGGATAAACGGTGCTCTGCCGATCTGCACGGATACCCCGCTCGACGCGAAAAAGGTGATGCCGCTGACGTCGCGCAGCGCGTCGTCGATCGACTGGATCTGCTGACTCTGCATCAGTGCCGGCGTGATGACGGTAACCGATTGCGGGATATAGAAAAGCGGCGTGGCGGTACGCGTCACTGTCGAGGACGACGTGGCCGTGAATTCCTGATTTGCACCATGCGCAGCGCCCGACACCTTGACCGGGGGGAGCACGATCGCCTCCGTGATGGCGTCCGGCGAACGAGGGCCTGGTGACGTGACGGGAGAGAGCAACAATTGATAGCCTCTCGCGGTTTCTATCGCGTTGCTCAGGCCGGTATTGTGCAGCAGCGCGGTCAGCGCATCCGCCGTCGTATAGGTCCCATGCACGCCTTCGCTGTGCTTACCCTGCACGTCCGACGGCGCGAACGACAGCGATACGCCGGCCTCGGTGGCAAAGCGCGCAAGGACGCCGTCGAGCGATCCGGCCGGAATGTCGAAGGTCAGCGCGCGTGTGTCGGTCGCCCGCGTGTCGGCGTGCGCAAAGGTCATGCAGGCCATGAGGAGCAGGCCGATTGTGCCTTCGCGAAGCCGGCGCGCACGAGCGTACGACAGGCGTTCCGTGGCGGCATGGACCAGTCGACTTCGACGGTACAGCTTCATCGAGGCTACGTGTCGTGTCGGCTGGCAACCGGCTTCGGCGAGCCGTCGGCATCGCCGGCCCGAGACCCGCTGCCACGTGCTTCGACGACCGTCCAGTACGGGGTGATCGACTGGATGTGTACCGGGTAGGCGCGCTCGAGCAACGCGAGCGTCGCGTCGGTGTTCGATACCTGGTACAGGCCCGACACGCGCAGACCGGCGACGTCGTCGGCACAGCGCAGTACGCCGCTGCGATAGCGTGAGAGCTCCGCGACCAGGTCGCCGAGGCGCATGTTGTCGGCGTAGATCAGGCCGCGCGTCCAGAGGGCATCGTGCTCGTTGACGGTTTGCGGCGCGGCAGTGGCATCGCGCGTGAAGGAGCAGCATTGCCCCTGCTTGAGCCGCGACGAGGTCCCTGAAGCGGGAGACAGCAGGACGTCGCCGATGAATGCCGCGACCTTCGTCAGTCCCGACAACTGGCGCACGCTGAACTGCGCACCTGTGCTCTCGACCGATCCCTCGGCAGTCTGCACGGCTATCGCGCGATGCGTCGCCTGCCCGGTGCTCGCTCGAAGCACCATCACCTCGCCTTCGTGCAGCACCACCTTCTGGGTCGACGCATTCGTCACGACGTCCAGCGCGCTGTCGGTATTCAGGATGAGATGCGTGCCGTCCGCAAGCTGGACGTCGCGCTGCGCGCCGGTGGCGGTCCGGTAACCGGCATTCCAGACCTGCCACGGCATCCGGCTCGCGAGCCACGCGGTCGGGCCGACGACCGCCAGCATCGAAATTGTCTTGACCACCCGTCGCCGGGTTTTCAGAACGTCCTGGTCGTGCCGCAGCGCGCTGCTTAACCCTTGCGGCACGGCTTCGAACTGGTGGCGCAACTGTTGCGCAAGTTCTCCGACGCGCCGGTGCGCGTCGCTCTGTGCCTGCCAGCGGGAAAACGCTGCATGGTCTGCGTCGGTGGCGTATCCGGAGTGAAGGCGCGTAAGCAGTTGCGCGGCCTGCCGGAAGAGCTGCGGGTCGAGTTTATCGTTGCTCATACTTCATACATCGCGCAAAGGCATTCTTCGAAAGCGGTGGCCATATATCGTTTGACGGTCCGCGTGGAAACCGAGAGTCGCCCAGCGATCTCTTCATAAGTCAGGCCGTCGAGCTGGGACAGCAAAAAAGCGGCGCGTACCGGTTCGGCGAGCTTCTGGAGTATCGCGTCGATCTGACGGAGACTTTCGAGCACCAGCGCCTTGGCCTCTTCGGATGGAACGTGGCCGACCGGCTGCGCCGCCAACGTTTCCAGGTAAGCCCGCTCGAGCGTGTGGCGCCGCGTCTGGTCGATCAGCAGTCGACGGGCGATGGTGGCCAGATACGCTCGCGGCTGATCGAGCGGTTGGGTTTCGCGATCGACGACCAGTTTGACGAAGGTATCCTGGGCGAGATCCGCTGCCTGATCCGAATTACCCAGTCGTCTGCGCAGCCAGCCGACGAGCCAGCCGTGGTGCTCCGCATAAAGCTTGTGCAACGGCGTAGGTTCCCTGCCCATGATCGTTCCGGTCCTCGCACCCGTGTCTTCGCCGATATCGGTCCGCTAGCCAGTCGCGATCATCTCGACATTGACGAACCGTGGTCCACCGATCGGAAAAGACAAGTTCCCCCTCCGCAACCCCTAGTAAGACGTCTGTCAGACCAACGGTGTTTTAAACGACTACCGATGATGGCATGCGTGACAGAACTACCGGTTCTCGCTACTTGTCAGGCGATTTTTACTGCCGATTATCTCACTGTTCCCGCTCAGCGACAGGGGTCCGCGCCGTTAAAACGATGCGGTAAAAAGACGGCTGTCGGGCGAAATGTGAACTTTCGTGTCGAACAAATGGCGACGGCATCGAAACACTCGGACAGCAGCATGCTGCTGCGATTTTTGAGATTTGTTGAGAAAGTTGAAGTGGGTGTCCGTGTGCAGATGGGCCGAACTGTGTGCACGTCCCGATCGGCCAGGTTGCATTGCAGCAGCATCGGCAGGCCGTTTCGAATTCCGATCTGGACAAAAGCGATGGCGATGCGATGCGCGTTCGCGTCGTCCTGGAATTCGATCGAACGTCATGTCGAATCGCATTAAACATGAAGAAATAAGGCATCCGTATCAACAAAAAATCATCTTTAAAAATATATGTAATCCTAATTATTTTAATTCGGATTAACCATTTTTATGACGATTTATATGCGTTCTGCAACATTAGTCATCCCACTATTTGCGATGCGTTACCAAGGGAAAAACCTAGTGTCTGACCAATCCTTACCCGTGCATATTTGAACTAAATGTTCATAGGTGGATTTAGCATAATTCCTTGAAGCAGGAGACACGATGAAGATTTCCGTCAATCAAAAGCGTCGCAAGCTGCTGAAACTGGGCGGTGTCGCGGCTATCCTCCCGGTTGCTGGACGGGCCGGTGCAACCACTCTCTCTCCGGCCGCGAGGCCCACCGACCTCTCCGCAATCCAGTCCGAAGCTTTCGATTCAGCCATCTCTTCCGCACAGTCGGAGTCGCTCGTCTCCGCCGATCGCGCATTGCTGTTCAGGTACGACACGCCGGCCGTCGAATCCAGCATCCAGTTCCAGGGGCTGCCGGTTGGGAACGGGCGGCTGGGCGCGATGGCGGGCGGCGCGAGCGAACAGGAAGTGCTCTATCTGAACGAAATCACGTTGTGGTCGGGCACGAGAGACGTCGTCGATCTCGCGTACACGACAACCGGGATGGGCACGTACCTGTCGCTCGGCAGGCTCTATATCGATCTGCCCGCGCACGCGGGCGCGACGAATTACCAGCGCTCGCTCGACATCAGCAATTCGGTCGTGCGAACGCAGTACAGCGTCGGTGGCAAAACGTACAAGCGCGAGATTTTCAGCAGCTTCCCCGACAACGTGATCGTGATCCGCCTCTCGTCTCACGGCGGCACCTATAACGGCACCGTCTCGCTGTTCGACGGGCAGGGTACGCAAACCATCGGCGAATCGAATCAGGCGCTGTCGTTTTCGGGTGCGGTGAGCGGCAGCGGAGAGTTGTACTCGACCTACGCGCTGGTCGTTCCGGATGCGGGCGTCGCGTCGCTCAATGCGGCCAATGCGCAGATCACGCTGCAGAATTGCCCGGGGCTCACGATCTTCGTCGCCGCGCGTACCGACTACAACGGACGCTATGTCGACAACTATCTGACCGGTATCAATCCGCACGACGCGGTCGCCGCCGATGCGAGGAACGCCGCATCGCGACGCTACGGCGATCTGCTGGAGCGCCACGTGCGCGACTACCGTGCGCTCTTCGGCCGGATGGATCTCGATCTCGGCAAGTCGAGCGACACGCAGAACGCGCTGACGATTCCCGAGCGACTGCTGACGCGTCAGCTGAATCCGTCCGCGGCCGATCCCGAACTCGAAGCGATGTACGTGCAGTTCGGACGCTACCTCACGATTTCGTCGTCGCGCGGCTCGTTGCCCGCGAATCTGCAAGGCTTGTGGAGCACCACGAACAACCCGCCGTGGATGGCCGATTACCACACCGATATCAACATCCAGATGAACTACTGGCTCGCCGACCGGGCCGGTCTGCCGGAGTGCCAGCAACCGTTCGTCGATTACGTGACCGGGCAGCTGCCGTCGTGGGTCCAGTCGACGAAGAATCACTTCAACGATGCCGCCAACGTGAATTACAGCAATTCCAGCGGCAAGGTCGCGGGCTGGACGGTGGAGATTTCGACGGGCATCTATGGGTCGCTCGGCTGGGACTGGAGTCCGCCCGCGAGCGCGTGGTATTGCCGCACGCTGTGGAATCACTACGAGTTCACGCTGGACCGCGCCTATCTGGCGAGGATCTATCCGGTGATGAAGTCCGCATGCGAATTCTGGCAGGCGCGCCTGATCAGAGACCCCGTGTCGGGGCTCCTCATCGACGACAAGGACTGGTCGCCGGAGCAGGGACCGCATCAGCAGCTCGGCATTACGTTCGCGCAGGAACTCGTGTGGGATCTGTTCACGAACTACGGCACGGCGAGCCAGCTGCTCGGCATGGACGCAGCTTTTGCAAGCACCATCGCAACGATGAAATCGCAGCTCTATTTGCCGAAAGTGAGTCCCACCACCGGGCAGCTTCAGGAATGGATGGATGACAGCATCGTCGGCGAGACGGGACATCGGCATCTGTCGCCGTTGATCGGCTGGTTCGAAGGCGAGCGCATCACGCTCGACAGCGATCCGAAGCTCGTCGCCGGCGTGAAAGCGCTGCTGCTCGCGCGCGGTTTCGATTCGTTCGGTTGGGGTCTCGCATGGCGCATCGCCTGCTGGGCGCATTTCAACGATGCCGCAACCTGCTATTCGATGATTCCGAAGCTGTTGCGCTACTCGGAGGGCAATGACGGTGTCAGCGGCACGTTCGCGAACATGTTCGATGCGTACGCGCTGTCGAGTAACTCGTCGGCGTTCCAGATCGATGCGAACTTCGGCGGTCCAGCCGCCATACTCGAAATGCTGCTGCAGAGCAGGATGGATCGCATCACGGTGCTGCCTGCATTGCCGTCGCAATGGGGCACCGGAAGCGTCAAGGGATTGCGCGCGAAAGGCGGCTTTATGGTGGACCTCAAGTGGAATCACGGAGCGCTGTCGTCGGTGAAGGTCACCAGCGTCGGCGGTACGCGAACGGCGCTGCAATACGGTAGCCGTGTGAAAGCCATCGCGATGCGAGCAAACGATACCGTGAGATTCGACGGCAACCTGCAGCAGGTTTGAACGTATTAACCCACGGGCCGCTCGGCCCGTGGCGAAAATTCCGCACAGCAGCTAACCCCCAAGTCCGGGTTTCATTTCTCACCAAGGAAAATCATGAAGATCCTGGGTCGTACACAGGTGGTTCTGTTTTTCGTGAGCGTCATGATCGCGTTCGGTCTGTCCGCATGCGGAGGCGATCAGTCAGGTTCCTCCAATGCCGCTAGCGTTTTGAAGGCCACGGCGAATTCGGCAGACGCGTCGTCATCGCAAAGCGCTTCATCGCAGCAGGTTGCGGCTCAAGGATCGATTGCGTTGCCGCCCATGGGCTGGGCCTCGTGGAATGCGTATGGCTGCAACATCACGGAAGATCTGGTGAAAACGGCAGCGAACACGATCTCCGACGGCCTGAAGAAAGACGGTGCGCTGATGAAGGCCGGCTACAGCTATATCAACGTCGACGACTGCTGGTTCGCACCATCGCGAGATCCGCAAGGCAACCTGGTCGCCGACCCCGTGCGCTTTCCGAGCGGCATCAAGGCGCTGGCCGACTATGTTCACGCGCGGGGCCTGAAGTTCGGCATCTACGAAGTTCCTTCGTTCGAAACCTGCGCACAACGCAACAACCTGTACCCGGGCCACACTACGCCGATGGGCAGTCTCGGGCATGAAGTCCAGGATGCCAACACGTTTGCGTCGTGGGGCGTCGATTACGTGAAGTACGACTGGTGCACACCAGATGGCACGCTCGACGATCAGGTGGCAGGCTTTCAGAAGATGCGCGATGCGCTGGCCAGTGCAGGCGCCGCTGTCAATCGACGCATTGTCTACAGCATCAACCCGAACAGTTTTCACGTCGACAAGACGGGCCGGTCGTACGACTGGGGGCAAATTGCCGATCTGTGGAGATCGACCGAGGACATCACGTATAACACCGGCACGCCGGGCCATCAGAGTACGCCCGACTTCTCGAGAATCGTGAACCAGAATTTCTACGGCAACCTGTTCCCTGAAGCGCAGCACACGGGCGCCTATAACGATGCGGACATGATGCTTGCCGGGTTTGGTCTCACAGCGGCGCAAGACCAGACGCACATGAGTCTGTGGGCGATCTCCGGTGCGCCGCTTATCCTGGGTCTCGATTTAACGGTACCGGTCAGCGCGGCGACGATGGCGACCCTGACCAATCCGGAGGTTCTCGCCGTCGATCAGGACGTGCGCGGCCTTCAGGCGATCCGGGTCGCGGTGCCGCAGAACGGTCTGGGCGTCTGGGCCAAACTGCTGTCGGGCAAGGGCCGCCGCGCGGTGGTGCTGCTCAACACGACCGGGACCGCGGCATCGATCACGGTGAACTGGAAAGACCTTGGGCTGGATCCCGCCGCTGCGGCCGATGTCCGGGATATCTGGGCGCACACGGATCTTGGTTCGCACACGTCCGGCTACACGGTGGCCAATGTACCGGCCGGCGGCTCCGTCATGCTGACGATCGTCGGTACGGACGACGCGTCGAAGATCCAGACGGCCAAGCCAATGTCGCATGAGGACGGGGTTGCCCGATATACGCTGAACGCGTCGACGGGTGGGTACATCGACATCAACTACCGGAACGCAGGAACGTCCGCGTTGAAGGTGCCGCTGATTCTCAATGAGAGCGTGCTCACGACGATCGTGCTGCCCGTAACGCCCAAAAATGCGCAAGGCACCGTCACGCTGTACATGCCGTTCATTCCGGGCAGCAACCAGTTGACGTTCGTTCTGCCGGGCAAGGGCCGTAGCGCGCCTGCAATCGACAAGGTGACGGTGCTCGCCGCTCCGCAGCCCGCGTTGCCACCCGTTGTGTATGAAGCGGAAAGCTCGGCCAACATCATTCAGGATGCGTCCATCGCGGCATGCAATATCTGCAGCGGTGGCAACAAGGTCGGCAACCTGACCAATGCGGATTCGAGCCTCCAGTTCAATGGAGTCATGGCGTCGTCCGATGGGCAATACGCGGTTCCCGTCGTTTATATCAGCGCGGACGACGGCGGCGGTGCGCCTCGCGCACTGAACGTCAGCGTCAACGGCGGTCCGCTGGTTCCCGTCCAGTTTCCGGGCGAGGGTACATGGGACTTCCCGATCCTGTCGGATGTTCAGGTGGTGGTGCCGCTGAAAGCAGGGGTGAACACGATCAAGTTCTCCGTGATCTCCGGCAACTACGGTCCCGACATCGACGGGTTAGGTCAGGCCGTTAAGCAGTAATCGATCTTCGGTAAAGCGATGCCGCCGTTAAAGGCGGCATCCCCATAAAGCGATCTTTAACGATCCATGGAGACACGCATGAAGAATCTCTTGATGCGGATTGCCCTGCCGTTGGTGTTGGCCGCGAGTCTGGCGCAGACATCGGTTAGGGCGCAGACGGTGGTTCCGCAGGGCAACGATGCCAATGACTCGACGATAGCCGCCGAACGCGGCCAGCGCTTCCGGCATGACGAAGTCGCGGTCCTGTTCGTAATGGGGCAGAGCAATAGTGCGGGCCTTAACGGCCTGCCGCCCGATCTGGTGTTGAGCGGCGCGTCGGGTGCGGGTGCGGGCGGGATGCCGGCCCCCAACGTATGGGGTATCCAGAACGACGGGTGGGGGAATATCGCCGGCAATGCGGATGGCACAGGCGCGCCATTTACCCAACCCATTTCTTCGATCCATCACGTGACGTGGGCCAACTGGTCGGACAGCACGTCGTCCGACATGAATCTCGGGTACTACGGCGGCAGCGGAAACGCCGCCAATTTCGCCGCGTATGCGTGGCAGTCGGCGATCAACGCGGGCGAGCCGTTGCCCGATCTGTACATCATTCATATCGGTTGGGGCAGTCAGGGCGTCGACGCCGCGGACGATGCATTCAGCGGTTGCTGCGGCTGGACCGTGCATGGCGTCAATCTGTGGCAACCGATGCTGGACGCGTCCAGAACGCCGACTTACGCGCTTGCGCCGTTCGCCCGTCGCATGATGTATCTCGGACTGAAGCAGATTCTCGCGACCGGCAAGAAGCCGCGCATCCTGGGACTCCAGTGGAATCAGTGGGAGGCGGAAGCCGCGCCGCTGAATTCCTCGGGCAATGCGCCGACGATCCAGCGCGCGCCGCAAAACTACGCGCATCTCTTCAGCAGTTTCTTTGCGGCGGTCGGCACGAAATTCCCGGTGATGATCGTGAAGCCGTTGTCGACCGCGTACGACAACGTCACGGGTGCGGTCGCGCCTTATAACCCCGCCGCGCTCGAGTCGATGCAACAGGTGTTCGAGGGATTTGTCGATGCGGACCCTCACACCTTCAGCTTCGCCGATGCATCGAAGTCGCCCGACTGGAACGGACAGCCGCCGGGGTTCGGTATTTTTCAGGGCGGTACGCTGGGTGGCGGAGACGGCAGCGTGCACTACAACCTGGACACGCAGAAATGGTTCGGGGACCAGGCGCTTGCGTCGTGTCTCGGTACCTCGCGGGCCTGCGGGCCGCGCGTGAATGCACTGCCGTGGTGGTTGCCGAACTGATCTGATTCAAGTCAGGCAAGCGGAATGAACCGCTTGCCTGACGTTATCGCGTATGTCCTTCAGAAACGGAAGCGGCCGGTGATTTACTCGACCTTCGCAGTCGTCTGCGCGAGCATCGCCTCGACGGTCGCGCCATCGAGCAGCATCATGCACACATCGGCCAGGCGTTGGGCCGCAGGCTTGGGCACGACCTCTTGCAGAATGTCGGCGATCCAGGCCACGATTTTTTCTCGGTAGCGGATCGCGACTTCGGAAATCTTCGGGGTAGGTCGTGCCGAATTCCGCCAGCGCGCGTTCGAAGAGGCAACCGGCGAATTCCGGTGTCCGGAACCCGTTTCCATACCAGTCGAAAATTCCCTTCACCCGCTCGACCAGATCGGTCACGCCCCGCAGGCACTGTTCCATGCTATCGATGATGAAGTGATGGCGCTGCTCAAAGCAGCGTACGAACTCACGATCTGCAAGGGAAATCCATGCCCTAAAGTCAGCGGACAGCCATGCCGTAAACAATCAATGGCAGGGCCAAAAAATTGCAGGCAAATCATCTGCCTGACGATAAAGACATAAGAGAGAGCGAGGGCCGACATGAACGCGGGCAATGAGTTGTTACGTACCATCTATGCGAAAGCGGACCGGCTGATGATCGTCGTCGTCTGGTGCCTGTTCGGCGTCTCCTGTGTGCTGGCGACGCGCGACTACAGCTGGCAAGCGGTGCAATGGATCGGGCTGCCGACCGCGGTCGTCGCGTCGATGCTGGTGTGGTGGCATCCGGGAGCGTTGTTTACCCGGCTTTTTCTCGCGACGAGCCTGATGACGCTCGCCGCGCTGCAGATTCATCAGGCACATGGGCTGACTGAACTGCACTTCGGGATCTTCGTGCTGCTGTCGTTCCTGCTCGCGTATCGCGACTGGCGACCCATCGCATGTGCCGCCGTGGTTATCGCGGTGCATCATTTCACGTTCAACTATCTGCAGCTCGCGGGGCTGAGCGTCTATTGCTTCACGCAGCCCGCGCTGTCCACCGTGCTGCTCCACGCTGTCTACGTGGTCGCGCAAGCCGGGCTGCTCATCTACATCGCGCGGCACATGAAGGCCGACGCGCAAGCGGGCATCGAACTGGCGCTGCTCGGCGAAAGTCTGTCACGCGAAGCGGGGAAATTCGACCTGCGTCTTCCGCCGATGGCGCTCGAGGGCACAAGCAGCCGCACCTTCAAAGGGACGCTCGACGCGATTCACAATGCGCTGCGCGAAATCACCCATACAACCGACCGGATGGCTTCGTCGTCGGAACACATCGCGACTGGAAACCAGACGCTGCTGGAGCAGATCGGTACACAAGCCGATGGCCTGAAGGCAACGAATCGGGCCATGGGGCAAATCGCGCAGCGGATTCGGGAAAACGCCGGCCACGCGGCCACGGCCAACTCGTTGTCGCGGAAAACCTCCGCGGTTGCACAGCAGAGCGGCGCAGCGGTCGGCGAGGTGGTGAGCAAGATGAGCGAGATCGACGAGGCGGTGCATCGGATGGGCGAGATGATCGCGACGATCGAAGGGATCGCGTTTCAGACCAATATCCTTGCATTGAACGCGTCGGTCGAAGCGGCTCGCGCGGGCAACGAGGGACGAGGCTTCGCCGTCGTGGCCGGTGAAGTGCGCACGCTGGCTCAACGGAGCGCGACCGCCGCGCGCGAGATCAAACAACTGATCGCGGATTCGCTGCAGCGGGTTGAACTGGGTTCCGTCCTTGCGACGCGTGCGGGCGATACGATGCAACTGGTCGTCGGGCACGTCGAGGACGTTGCGCGGCTGATCGAACGCATCAGTTCGGCGAGCGAAGCGCAGAGTCGCGACGTGGATCGTTTTAGCCAGGGTGTGGAGGAAATCGACGTTGCGCTTGCGGGCAACGTCGAGAACGTGAAAGGCGTCGCGTCGGCGTCAGGTAGTTTGCGCGAGCAGGCGCGGACGTTGTCGGTTGCGATGTCGGCGTTTATCGTCGAGCGCGGTTAGCGGCGCGCTGGGTGCGTTAAGTTTTACTGCGGTGAGCAGCCAGGCGAGGGTGGCGACGGCGAAGCGGCTGGCAAGCGAAGACCTCCTGGGCCAGGTCGCCTCGCAAGTTGCGGGAATCTTCCGATTGAAACTGCATGGAGGGCGTCAGGCGCCCGGTGCCTCAGTCAGCCTTGCATCCGTTGACGCATCGCGCCGCGGCAGCGCGCTGTCGACGACCGGGTCTTTTGCACTCGTGTCGTACAGGCGGTCCGGAATGAACAGCGCGCAGACACCGCTTAGAAAGAACGCGGCGCCGACCACGAGAAAGCCCATGCCGAGCGAGAACTGCGTGGCAAGGTAGCCGATCACGACAGGCGCCGCGCCCGAGCAGAAGCGGCCGACGTTATACGAACCGCCTACGGCCGTGCCTCGAACGCGTGTGGCGAAACTCTCGGACATGAACGTGCCCACCGTGCCAAGTGGAACGCCATATAGAAAGCCGAAGAAAAGCATCAGCCACACGATGTTTTCGCGTGTGTGAAAGAAGATGATCACCGGCAAAAACAGCGCCGCGCCGATACAGCCGAGCACATACACACCGCGCCGGCTCCACGCGTCGCCGAGCCAGCCCGCCGCGATCTTGCCGATGAACGCGACGACGTAGGTGCCGATCATGTAGCCGGCCATCGAGCCGAAGCGCACGTGCAGTTCTTTCTCGAGGTAGGTCGGCAGCCAGTTGTTCAGTCCGTAGAAACCGGAGAGCGCGAAGACGGATGCGAGTGCCCACAGCACGAACATCGTGCGCGCCTCGCGATCGGCGAAGATCAGTGTGTAGCGGTTATCGCGCCATCTGCGCTTGACGCGCGGCGTATTCTCCACACGAGCCGTCGCGCTCGCCCGCCAGGCCGGCGGCTCAGGCACGAACCGATGAATTGCCACCGCGAGCACGACCGGCACCGTCGCGACGTAAAACAGCATGCGCCAGCCATAGTGCGGGAGGATCCAGCTGCTCAGCGCGATGACGACGATATAGCCGGCTGAAACCCCGGTCTGCAGCATGCCCAGTATTAATGAGCGCCGTTCGGTCGGCACGTACTCGGCGACGAGCGTGGTGACGAGCACCATGCAGCCGATGCCGAACGAACTGATCAGCCGAACCACGGCGAACTGCAGGAAGCTGTGAGTGAAGCCCAGCAAACCCGCACCGAGCGAGAACAGCGCGAGCGCCCACACGACCACGCGCACACGACCGAACGAATCGCTTGCCCATCCGCCGAGAATGCCGCCCACTGCCATCCCAACGAGCGTCAGACTGCCGAGCGCGCCCGCCTCGACGTTGGTCAGGCCAAATTCGCTCTTGATGCGCGTGAGCGTGAGTCCGTACATCATCACGTCCGCGCCGTCGACCAGCAGCGCGAGGTAACCGAGCGCGAAGACGATCAGCCAGCGGCTCGTCGGCTGCTGGGTCTGACTCATGGTCGAGGTTCCTGAGGATGCGCGCCTGCCTGCGTCGGCATGCGTTCGAGCAGCGCGGGAGCGAGAAACGAGCCCAGCAGCAGGCCCGCGTCTTCGTGACGGTGCGTGTACCAGTGCTCGACGTGCGTCAGGTTCATCGTGCCGACGCATCGACCGTCGTACGCGATCGGAATGTTGAGGATCGAGCCGAGGCCCATCGCGGTCATCACGGTGTGATCGTCGAATGCGTTGCGGATGTCGTTCGACGTCTCGCCGCGAAACGGCCGTAGTTCCTGCAGGATTCGCGTGGCCCACGCGGTGTCGCGTTTTTTCTTGCGTCCCCCGGTCGGGTAGACATCGGGCATGTTGGTGAAGACGCGTTCCACTTCGTGCTGCTGTGCGTCGTACGCCATGATCGTGAAGAGTCGAAAGCCGATCGTCTCGGCGGCGACGGCTTCGACTGCGCGAAAGAGCGCGATCGGCTGATCGGGTTGCCGCATCGCGCTCGCCAGTCGTTGCAGGTCGTGAATCAGCAACGGACGTGTCGTGCGCGAATTCGTGTGGTCTGCTGTGTCTTGCATGGTTGAGCGTGGGGGTGCCTGGTTACACGACTATTCGAAAACGGTTAGCCGCGCAGATGCGTAGGCGCGAGGCCCTCGCGCACATCGTTCGCGGTTGCGCCGTTGATTTCGATGTCTTCTAGCGATCGGTTGCGCGTCTCGATGCCGAGGAAGAAGACCACGCACGCGCCGGCCAGCAGCACGGCGGTCGTCATAGCAAACACGCCGAAGAAGCCGAATGCCGGATAGACGAGCCCGACGAGTATCGGTGCGCTCACCGAACCGATCCGCCCGAACGACGACGATGAACCCGTGCCCGTCGTGCGAACGGAGGTCGGGAAAATTTCCGGCGTGTACGCATAGACACCCGCGAACGCACCGTTCATGAAAAACGACAGACAGATGCCCGCCGCGATGATCTCCGGACCCGTGTGCGACAGCGACAGCATGATGGCCGCGAGGCCGCCCAACGACATGTACGACGCGACCACGCCTTTGCGGCCGATCCGTTCGTTAAGCCATGCCGCCGAAAAATAGCCCGGAATCTGCGCGCCGTAGATGGCGATCGAAAAGCCGAAGCTCTTTGTCATCGTCAGCCCTTCCTTGAGCAGCAGGCTGGGAATCCACGAGAAGAACGAGTAATACGCGAACGCCACCGAGAACCACATCAGCCAGCTGACCGCTGTGGTGCCGGCGAGCCGCCGCGACCATAACGTCAGTACGTTTTGCAGTGCGCTGCCGCTGCTGCGCGCCGCTGCGGGAATGTTGCCGATGGCGGCGAGCGGTGCCAGCGCGATGCCGCGCTGCGCATACCATGACTCGATCGCGCTCACGACGCGATCCGCCTCCACCGTGCGGCCCTGGCTTTCCATCCAGCGCGGCGACTCGGGCAAGGTGCGGCGCCACCAGAGCAGCATCACCACCGGCAGCGACGTCACGACGGCGAGATAGCGCCAGCCGTCCGGAAAATTACGCACGACGGTGTAGCCGAGAATCGACGAACTCAGGTAACCGAACGACATGAAGCCCACGAGTGAGCCGCAGAACATCCCGCGATAGCGCCGCGGCACGAACTCCGCGAGAAACGGCGCGATCACCACGGTCTCCGCACCGGAGCCGAAGCCCGCGGCGACACGCCACGCGAAGAACGTGTGCCAGTCGTGCGCGGTGGCGCTGCCGAGCGACGCGAGGCAATAGATCGCGAGCGCGCTCATCATGATCGAGCGGCGGCCGATCACGTCGGCCAGCACACCGGACAGAAACGCGCCGAAGAAATAGCCGATGTAGGTACTGCTCGCGACGAGGCCGGTCTGCGCGCTAGTCAGTTGCCACATCTTGCTGACGACGGGGAGCAGAAAGGCCAGTGACGACGAATCGAGGCCGTCGAACATATAGCCCAGCCCGCCGATCACGAGCAGTTTGCGATGAAAACCGGACAGCGGCAGCCGTTCGAGACGGGCAGCGACAGCGGACATAATGAAGATTCTCCAGAGCGGGCGACGCGGTTCGCGTCAGCGCCCAATCGCATAGGCCTGCATCTGGCGCGGCGTGGCCGCCCCGCGCATCAGGCCGTTTCTGATTCCGACGGCACACACGCGGCCGAGCGACCACGGCTCGGCGACCGTGAGATCGTGGCCGCGTGCGCGCAGTTCATCGAGTGTGCTTTGAGGGAAGGTGCCTTCGGCTGACATCTTGCCGAGCTGCATCTCGCGCGGATAAAACGAGCCGGGGAAATGCGCGGTCTGAAACGTCGGCGAATCGACCGCGGCCTGCAGGTTCATGCCGCCATGCACGTGCCGCAGGAACAGCTGCAGCGACCACTGGTCCTGCTGGTCGCCGCCCGGCGTGCCGAGTGCGGCATAAGGCTTGCCGTCGCGCGTGACGAGCGTCGGTGACAGGGTGGTGCGCGGACGCCGTCCCGGACCGAGCGACGACGGCAAGCCGTCTTCCATCCAGAACATCTGGCCGCGCGTCGTGACGTTGAAGCCGAGTCCCGGTACCGCGGGCGACGCCTGTAGCCAGCCGCCCGACGGCGTTGCCGACACCATGTTGCCCCACCGGTCGACGACGTCGAGATGCACCGTGTCGCCGCGCAGTTCGGGTAGCGGCGCAAAGGTCGGTTCGCCCTGGCCGAAGCCGCCGGGCTGCTGACGGCCCGCGTTGGCGAGAATGCGCGCCGCGCGCGCTTCGCTATCACCGATATGGCCCGGCCGGAACTCGAACGACGCGCGGCGCGGATCGATCTGGCGGCGGCGCGCGTCGTTGTAGGCGTCGCTCAACAGGACGTCCATCGGTACGTCGGAGAATCGCGGGTCGCCGTAGAACACCTCGCGGTCGGCAAACGCGAGCTTCGAACATTCGATGACCGTGTGCACGAAGTCCGGTCCCAACGGATCCATGGCCGCGAGATCGAAACCCTTGAGCAACGCGAGTTGCTGCAGGAACATCGGCCCTTGTCCCCAAGGTCCCGTTTTGTGGACGCGGAAACCTTCGTATTCGTACGAAACGGACTCTTCGTAAGTCGGCTCCCAGCGCGCGAGATCGTCTGCATCGAGCAGACCGCGATTGCGCCGGCCCGACGTGTCGAGCACATCGGTCGAGCGGAAATACTGGTCGATCGCGTCGGCGACGAAGCCTCGATAGAACGTCGTGCGCGCGCGTTCGCACTGTTCCGCGCGATCGCTGCACGTGTTGGCCTCGCGCAGGATGCGGCGGTACGTGTCAGCGATGGCGGGGTTCGCGAACAGATGGTTGGGTCGCGGCGCTGCGCCGTCGCGCAGCCATTGCTCGGCGGACGTGTGCCATTCCGTGTTGAAGAAGTCCTGGATGGCGAGGATCGACGCTGCCATGCGAGGCAGTACCGGATAGCCGTGCTCCGCGTAGCCGATCGCGTAGCTCAGCACGTCTTCGAGCGGCAACTGGCCGTAGTCGCGCAGCATCGTCATCCAGCCGCCGAACGCGCCGGGCACGACAGCGGGCAGCAACCCGGTGCCGGGCATCACGGTGAGTCCCAGCTCCTGCATGCGCGCGATCGTCATCGCGGCCGGCGTCACGCCTTGCCCGCACAGCACGCGAACGCGGTCCTCTGCTGCGCTATAGAACACCACCGGCAATTCGCCGCCTGGTCCGTTCAGATGCGGCTCGACGATCTGCAGCACGAAGCCTGCCGCCGCCGCCGCGTCGAACGCATTGCCGCCTTTTTCGAGAACCGCCATCGCGGACGCGCTGGCAAGCCAGTGCGTCGAAGCGACCATGCCGAAGGTACCGATCAGTTCCGGTCGTGTCGTGAAAGCCATATGCCGTTGTTCCAGGTTGGCCGTTGCTGGCGCTTGAGTCCGAACCATTCGTTATTGGTTTGAACAATCTGCCAGCAGATGCATCGGATGGCGGAAAGATTACTGCACCATAAAAAGCAGTGCAATCCGCGTTGACGACCGGCCGTTCTGCTAGGATATGAACCAATTAAAATTGGTTCGAGTGAAGTTATGGAAGAGTCCACCCTCGAGAAGCTGCTCGATTACGTCTCGCAGCACAACCTGAGAGACGGCGACGCGTTACCGCCCGAACGAAAACTCGCTGAGGCACTCGGCATCGGTCGAAGGGATCTGCGCGGCGCGCTGGCGACGATGGAGGCGTCCGGGCGCGTGTGGCGTGGAGTCGGGCGCGGCACTTATCTTGGTGCGCGTCCGTTGAAGTTTGCGTCGTCGCTGCGCAGTTTGCGTGCGGGCTCGAGTCCCGCCGACATCGCCGAAATGCGCCTCGTGCTCGAACCGGCGCTCGTCGAACTCGCGGCACGGAAGGCGAGCGCCGACGATCTCGCCGAACTGGAAAAGTGTGCGAAGCGCAATGCGATCGCCAGCGACGACTACGAGTGGCAGCAGTGGGACCATCGCTTTCATCTGCTGATCGCGCAGGCCACGCGCAACCCGGCGATCATCGCGCTGATGGAAGCGGTCAATGGCATGCGCATGACGCCGAACCTGCGCGAACGGACCACGGATCAGGAGACGCGCCGACACTTCGCGCAACAGCATCAGACCATCGTGAACGCAATGAAGGAGCGCGACGGCGAAACAGCGGCGGCACGCATGCGCGATCATCTGCTGAACGTGCAATGGCGGATGCCGGCGAAGGCGGGGTGAGGCCGGCCAGAAAATCAGCAATCGATCGCGGATCAATCATTCGTCCGCGATCGACCCGCCCATCAACCGACATTCCGCGGCGTCAGCAGATCCGACAGCCCAACCCGATGCAGCATCTCGGCACGCACCCGGTCCAGCACCGCGAAACCCAGGTCGGCGCCGTCTTGCGTCGGATCGATGTGCACGCGGAACGGACGCTTGCCGAACGGCTTGGCCACCACATCGACGATCGCTTCAGCCACCAGACCCACATCGGCATCCGGCGGCACGATCTCGGCGAAAGCCTTCTGTACCTGTTCACCGAAGCCCGCGTACGGACCTGCGTCGTACTCGCCCGCGCGACCCGCGTCGGCGGGCACGCCCGCGTGGGCGAAGTGGTTCGTGCCGCTGGTGAAGGCGCCCGGGACGATGATCGACGTCTCGATGCCCCAGCGCGACAGCTCGCGTGCGTACTGCACGGCGATCGCATCCATCGCGGCCTTGGCGGCGAAGTACGGCGCGAGGTACGGAGGCGTGCCGCCCGCCGAACTGCTGCTCGAAACCCACACCAGCAGCCCCTGACCTTGCTGACGCATATGCGGCAGCACCGCGCGGTTCACGCGCTGCGTGCTGAGCACGTTGACGTCGTAGAGATGCGCGTACTGCTCGGGCGTGAATGCTTCTGCCGGCCCGAACGCCATGTGACCCGCGTTGTGCATCAGCACGTCGACACGACCGGTATCGGCGATGACGTTCGCGACCGCGGCATCGACGGAATCCTGCGACTGCACGTCCATCTCGACGGTGCGCAGATCGACAGCGTTCTCCTTCGACCAGGCGGCCATCTGTTCGACGACCGGTGCGTTGCGTCCGGTCGTGTTGCGCATCGACGCGTAGACAGTGTGGCCCGCGCGGGCGAGTGCTTCGGCACTGAGGCGACCGAAGCCGCTGGAAGCGCCGGTGACGATGATGATTTTTCTCATGACGGTTCTCTTCAATGATGTGAGTAGAGTCGAGCCCGCAGACGGGCACGGATCGTTCTGGGGTTTAAACCATCCCGCCGTTGCTGCGCAGCACCTGGCCGTTGATCCAGCCGCCGTCGGGACCGGCGAGGAACGCGACCGCATTGGCGATGTCGGCCGGGGTGCCGAGACGTTCCAGCGGATTCATCTTCGACATCCGCTCGATCAGCTCCGGCGATTTGCCGTTCAGGAACAGATCGGTGGCAGTCGGGCCGGGCGCGACGGCATTGACAGTGATCGAGCGGCCACGCAATTCCTTCGAGAGAATTGCCGTCATGGTTTCGACCGCTGCCTTGGTCGCGGCATAGACGCCGTAGGTCTCGAGCTTCAGACCGACCACGCTGGTCGACAGATTGACGATGCGTCCGCCGTTGCGCAGGCGGCTGGCCGCTTCGCGCAACGTGTTGAACGTGCCCTTCAGGTTGATCGCGACCTGGCTGTCGAACAGCGCGTCGTCGCTCTCGGCCATCGACGCGAGCTTCATGATCCCGGCGTTGTTGACCAGTACGTCGACGCCGCCGTAGGCCGCTTCGGCGGCATCGAACAGGCGTGCGACCGCAGCCTTGTCGCTGACGTCCGCCTGGGCGGCAATAGCCCGGCCGCCGGATTTCTCGATGCCGCGGACCAGTTGCTCGGCTTCAGCCGCTTTACCGGCAAAATTGATGACGACGGTGAAACCCTCGGCGGCGAGACGGGTGGCGATAGCGGCGCCGATACCACGCGATGCGCCGGTGACGATGGCGACTTTCTGCTGGGTGCCGATGGTGCCGATGGTGCTCATGGTGCTTTTCTCCTTGATTTGACGCCGCTGCGTTGCGGTGTGATGCAACTATGCGGGTTATCTCGCGGTAGATAATCTGGCTAAACTGCACGTCGCTGTTTCCTGGGTGCGAACAATAAAAGCGAGGCTCTGGCATGGACCGGTTTGACGCAATGCGGCTTTTCGTACGGATCGTGGAGCGGCGCAGCTTTACGCTCGCGGCCAACGACATGGAGATTCCCCGCTCCACCGCGACCAAGGTGATCGCGGAACTGGAAACCAAGCTGGGCGTGCGGCTATTGCAGCGAACCACGCGCGTCGTGCGTCCTACGCTCGACGGCGAGGCGTTCCATCAGCGTTGCGTGCGCATCCTCGACGACGTCGAGGATGCTGAAGGGGCGTTCCTTGGCGTGCAGCCGAAGGGGCTGCTTCGAGTGGAGGTGCAGGGCACGCTGGCGCGTCACTTTCTGCTGCCTGGGTTGCCCGCTTTCTTCGAGCGCTATCCCGACATCGAACTGTCGATGAGCGAAAGCGATCGCTGGGTCGATCTCGTACAGGAAGGAGTGGACTGCGCGCTGCGCTACGGCCGGCTGCGCGACAGCGAACTGGTGGCGCGGCAGGTCGCGACGCTGGACCGGCTGACCTGCGCCACACCGGGGTATCTGGAGAAGTTCGGTACACCGGCCGGCATCGACGACCTGGACGAACATCGGATGGTCGGTCTGCGGTCGATCACGACGGGCCTCGTTACGCCGCTGGAGTTTCAGGTGGGCAGTGGTGTGCACACGGTGTCGCCGCGGGGCGTGCTGACGGTCACCGGCACCGAGAGCTATCTGGCTGGCATTCGTCTCGGTCTGGGGCTCGCGCAGGTACCGCGCTTTCACGTCGAGGACGACCTGCGCCGCGGCGATCTGGTTGAAATCCTGAAGGACGCGCCACCACCGTCCGCTCCGGTGTCGCTTCTTTACTCACGCCCCCGGCAGTTGTCGCCTCGTGTGCGCGCGTTCCTCGATTGGGCCGCGGGGGAGTTCAGCAAGCACTTTACGCAGCCGTTGTATTGAGAGGGTTAGCGACGTCCGCCCGTTGCGCGATGACACCCGCTAACGGGACGCGCAAACTGGAAGAAGAGGGCAAAGGTGCTGACCCGGTTCAGACCGCGATCGCGCTCCGACCCAGTTCCCTCTGGAGCGCCGCGAAATACCGCCCACGCAGGAACCGGCATTCGCGCTCCAGCATCCCATACATGATGAAATCCTCGCGGTCGCCCGCTCCTTCGCGCATCACGCCTTCACGCACGAAACCGAGATGCTCGTCGAGCACCTGGGCACCGACGTTGTCGGTTCGCACGAGGCCGGTCACGCGGTTGCATTGCAATACCTGGAACGGGTACATGAACGCGGCGCAGACGAAGGCGGGAGAGATCAGATGGCGCGAGCCCTCGACCGCAAAATGCATCAGGATGTTCGGGCCGTTGTGTCCTTGATAGACGATGCCCGCAACGATCTCGCCATCCTTTTCGAGCCCGATCGTCGAGCAACCGTCGTAGCGACTTTCGCCCGTCAGCCTCGCGACGAAACGCATGACCTCATCCTTTCGATCGAACACCACTCGGCGCATCGTATACCTCGCTTAAGGATTCATCAGCTCGGGAGCGGAATGCCGAACTGCTTGAGCGTCGGATTCACGTTGTCGGCGAACTCGTTCTGGTGGTTCTTTTTCTGCACCGCCTGAACGATGGCCATCACGATGCCCGCGATGCCGGCAATGCCCGCGCCGATTGCCAGCACCGGAGCCGCCGCTGCGAGACCGCCCGCCACCGCGCCCATGACGCCGTCGGCTGCGGCCGCGCCGCCTTCTGCGCCTGCTATGGCGCCTTCCGCGCCTGCGGCCGCTCCTTCAGCCCCTTCCGCGCCGCCGGCTGCACCTGCCGCCCCCGCGGCTTCGGCAGCGGCGCTGTCGCCGCCGAGGCCCATGAAACCGTCTCCCTTCGCGAGATCGCCGAGGGTCTGCGCAACGGTCTTGCCATCCTTCAAACCGTCCTGCACCTGTTTGGCGATATCCGAAGGCGATTGCGACTGGCCGCCGGCACCGGTTGCCCCCGAAGTGCCGTCGGCACCGCTGCCGTCGCCGGTCTCCGTGAGGCCGCCCGCCTGCGCGAACGTGCTGTTCAGGTTCTGCATCGCGGGCGGTACCGCTTGCTGCAGGTAGGCCTGGGTTGACGGATCGCTCGCGAGCGTCTGGATGTCCTTCGTGAGCGCACTCACCGTTGCGTCGACGTTGCGCAGGCCGTCCGACCCGCCTGCCTGCACGTTCACGAGCGTCTGCATCAACTGCACCATGACGGCCGCCTTTTGCTGCGGCGTGTAATTTTGCGGATTGGCAAAGATGTCCTGGTTCAGTTTGCTCGTGTCGGTATTCGCGGTGATGTTCTGCAGGCTCGCATCTTCGAGGAAGCTCTGGTCACTCGATGCGCTGCTCGGTGCGTCGCTCGTGATGAAACTCGACAGATTGTCGTCGCTGATCTTACCGTCGGCCTTGCTGGTCGCCTTGTCGTCGCCGGCGCGATCGAGCGCGTCGAATGCGCCGCTCGTCGACCATGCCTGCGCGGCGCTCCTGAGCGCGGAACTGAAGCCTGCGTTGTCCTGCAGGTCGTCGACCTGCTGCTTCGACGTGATTCCGCCGCTGTTTTTCCCGCCGCTGTAGTTGTTGTTGTTTTTGCCGCCCTGGTGGCCGGTCGATTCGCCCGCGATCGGGTTGTACGCCTGCAGCAACGCGGCGGCCCGGACCTTGTTGAGCGAATCCGCATCCGCACCGGGATGCTTCTTCATGTAGTCCTTGACGTTGTTGTCCGCCTGCGAGAGGTTCGTATTGACCGACTTCAGCAGGTCCTTCGCTTTGCCCTGATCGACGGTGCCGTCGGACTTCAGCGCGCCGGTGTTCTGCATCGCGCTCTTCATCGACGGATTGTCGTTGACGAACTGCATCGCAGCCTGCTTTTGCGCGGGCGTCGGCGGTTGCCCATCCGGGCCCGACTGTCCCGACAGAATCTGCAGCGCCGCGATCGGCCGTTCGAGCGAGACTCCCTGACTGCTTGCCGCAAGGTCCGACCATTTGCCGAGGTCCGACTGATCGTTCTGCGCGGCGTAGCTGTCCAGCGCGGGATAGGAGGTGTTGCCGGAAGTACTGCCCGCGCTGCCCGTGCTCGTGGTCGAAGCAGGCGTTGCGGTCGGTGGGGGGGGTGCACCGCCCGTGCCCGCCTGCGTGATCCCCGTCTGCATCTGCTTGTCCATCAGGTTGGCCAGCAGCGTTTGAAGCTCGGTATTGAAATTCGACTCTTCGCCGCCCTGCGATGCATCGGGGCCGTTGGAATTCAAACCCGACAACATGCTGGACGACAAGTCGGGAGTGGAAGCGATTGAGAAGTTGCTCATGACAGCAGTGGCTCCGTGTAATGGTGCTTGGCTGTGTGGAATGGGATTCGCCGGTGTGAAGCGGGAGTTTCCGATCCCGCGACGGCGGCGAGATACCACGTCGAATGGAAAGCATTGTCCGTGGCGCGGGTGGACGGCCACGGTGCCAGGCCGAACACCTGTTGCGATTTGCGAAGAGAGCCAGGTGTCCGGCCGCGGTGCCGACCGGCGGGCGACGAAAGCAGACCCTGAAAATGGCGAAAAACGATGTCGGATGGTTATGACACAATCGTAACGTCTTGGCGTATCGGTAATCGTAAGGGTTCGCCGTTGCTGAACGAAGAACGGTCAAGATGTGTCTGAGAATTGTCGACTAACCGGAGGTGCAGTAAATGAGTCAGTACGCTCGAAAGGCGGCGTATCGTCGAATGATCCTTGCGTTGTGCGCGGTCGCTGCAACTGTGTCCGCGATACCGGCGCAAGCACAACACGACTGGCGCAACGGAGGAGGGCGTGGTGATCGCCCCGCCTATCGCGGAGGCGGCTATCGAGGCGGCGACCGCCACGGTGGCGACCACGGCGGTGGTGGTGGTGCGGGCGGCCTGATCGTCGGCGCCCTGTTGGGGGTGGTTGCCGGTGCCGCTATCGCAAATGCCGTCCAGCCGCCACCGGCCGTGGTCTACTCGGAGCCACCTCCGCCGCCCCCGCCAGGCGCGGGTTATTACCCCAACAACTACCCCCCCGGCAACTATCCTCCCGGCAATTACGCTCCCGGCTATTGATCGCAGCCGCCTTCTTCGAGGCTGTAAGGGCTCGCGGCATACAGGCCGACCTGTTCTTCAGCCGCCTTTGCCCGTTCGAATAATCTTGTTCTGAGTACCCACATATGAAAAATCTCGCTTGTAGCGTTCTCACGCCCGCAATGATTGCTCTCGCGTTGACGACCACTCCGGTCTGGGCGCAGACACCGGCAAGCAGTGCCGCCCCTGCCAGTGCAGCCGCCGCGAATGCTCGTGCACAAAAGCATGAGGATCACGTCGAACAACGGATCATCACGCTGCGTTCCAAACTGAAAATCACTGATCAGCAGACGCAACAGTGGGACGCCTTTGCACAAACCATGCGTGATAACGCAAGGGATACCGATCAAGCCTTCCGTGACCGGGCGCAAAAGCTGGCGACGATGAATGCGGATGACGCGATGAAGTCATACCTGGCTTTGGCTCAACTGCAGGCAGAAAATATGCAGAAGCTGTCGACGGCATTCAGTGCGTTGTATGGAGCGCTATCCGACGATCAGAAGAAGACCGCGGATGTGCTGTTTCGCAACGCAGAGAGTCACGCCCATGGGAAGCAACACATGACGCCTCGTGAGCGCAAACCCGCAGCGGCGGGCGCGGCTTCCGCACCCGTTCCGGCATCCAGCTGACGCGCGCGTCCAGAAGCATTTCGATCCCGCAAAAATCGCCATGGGACGCGGCTCCTGCCGCCCCATGCGCGACATCCACTGTGCGTACCAGCCATATCGCGCGTGCACGTTCCCGTACCCGTTTGGGTTGTGCGACGTGGCCTGATCGTCTGGGTACGAGCCGCTCGTTTGTCTTGCGTTCGAAGATGAGGCTTCGTTCGACACCACCTGTCTTCGCATCGTCAGCGCGCTCGCAGTCATCCCTCCCGTACCTTTAGATCGTCGGCTTTCCCGATAGCAGGATTCCACTGCGCCGAGATGCGCGAGGGTCCGCTGCTCATACTCGAAGTTGCGACGGGCGTGGTCGCGCATGACATGAGCGACCACTCAACGGTTAGCCCAGGAGGCACAGTGAAGTCCAATGAACTGAATTTTTCCGGCGGTCCCGGAGCGCTTCCTGAAACGGTGCTGGAGCAGACGCGCGTCGCGATCTCCGCATTGCCGGAAACAGGTATCTCCGTACTCGGCATGAGCCATCGCTCGGACTGGTTCCGCGCAATACTGGACGAAGCGGAACAGAATTTGCGCGCGCTACTGGGCATATCCGACGACTATGCCATTACCTTCCAGCAGGGCGGCAGCAGTCTGCAGTTCGCGATGATCCCGATGAATTTTGCCGCGCAAGGATTTGCCCCGCCCGAGTACGTGACGTCCGGTTACTGGAGCGGCCGGGCGACCGCCGAGGCAGCCAGGGTGACCGCGATGAACGTGGCATGGGACGGCCATGCGACCGGTTACCGGCAGTTGCCCGCGCTCGACCAGCTGGATATTTCCGGCTCCGCGGCCTATCTGCATTACGTGTCGAATGAGACCGTGGAAGGTTTGCAATTTCCGGTTTGCGCCGAGGCGCCGCCGGTACCGCTGATCGCGGACATGTCCTCCGATTTTCTGTCGAAACCCTTTCGGCCGGATACCTACTCGATGATCTATGCGCACGCGCAGAAGAACCTGGGTCCCGCTGGCGTGACGGTTGCGGTAATCAGGCGGTCGCTGCTCGAACGGATCCCCGACGGCTTGCCGACGATCCTCGACTTTCGCACCCACGTAACGCACGGTTCCAACTACAACACGCCGCCCGTGTTCGCCATCTATGTGCTGACGTTGATTACGCGCTGGCTGCGCTTCGAGGTCGGCGGTCTGCACGCGATGCAACGCATCAACGAGAGAAAGGCGCGACGCGTGTATGACACGCTGGACGCTCTGTGCGACAACGTGACCGTTCACGCGGACCGTCGCTGGCGCTCGCAAATGAATGTGGCTTTTAAATTTGCTGATTCGCGGCTGGACGATGCGTTTATCGAGGCGGCTCGCGAGCAGGGTATCGTCGGACTGGAGGGGCATCGTTCCATCGGTGGGTTGCGCGCATCGCTATACAACGCTGTGACGGAGCAAGCCGTCGACACTCTGACGAACGCACTCATGGAATTCAGTCTGCAACACGCCTGAGCGGCGCGGCTCCAAGATACACAGGCCACGTTGCTCGCCGCCCTTTGAATGACGCTTCCGATTATCCATGACCATCGACACTCTCTTGTTACAGGCGGCCACTCACTCCCGCGACGGACACCTCGATCTCGTGGAGCCTCTGTTGCGGCGGGTCGTCTCGGTTGAGCCGACGAACCGGATTGCGTGTCTCGAGCTTGCCCGCGTGTTGATTCTCGGAAGACGCTTCGACGAAGCGATCGGTTTCCTCGATCCGCTCGCGAGCGAATCGCACAACGACACTGAAGTGCATCGAAGGCTGGGGCTGGCGCACTCGTTCGAGGGCAGAAATCATGTCGCCCTCATGCACTACAAGCGGGTTCTCGAACTCGAACCCGACGACGGGCAAATCCTGCACAGCGTCGCCAATATCGAGCAGGCGTTGGGACTCGTCGACGAGGCCGCAGTGACTTATCGCCGCGCCGTCGAAGTGAAGCCGTTCTGGACGATGCCCGCTGTCGCATCGCCGCCTGAATTCCGGGTGTTGTGGATGTTCGCACCGGGCGCGGGCAATACGCCGCCTGATTATCTGATTAAACAGGCGCGCTTCGAAAGCCATATCTTCACGGTGCTGAAGGATGTCGAGTACGACGTCGACCGGCTGCGTAGCCATACAGACGTCGTCGTCAATCTCGTTTCCGATGTCGACCAGAGCCGGGCAATCCTGGGAGCCGTGGAAACGCTCGCGGAGCGTATCGGCAGACCGGTGGTCAATCACCCGCGACTGATCGCCGGTACGGACCGGGCGTCGGTTTCGAGGCGTCTGATGGGAACGCCGGGTTGCGTCGTTCCCGCCACGCGCTCGTTTTCGAAAGAAGAACTGCGGCAGTCACTGGACAACACCGCGTCGCTAGTCCTGTCTTTCCCGCTGCTGATTCGACCGGCAGGTACGCATGGCGGCGAAAACTTCGAGCAGGTGGAGGATCGCGATCAGCTCGACCTGTTCCTGAGTCGCGTTGACGAGCCGCATTACTACGTGATGCCGTTCATCGACTACCGGTCTGAAGACGGCTATTTCCGCAAGTACCGGTTTATCTACGTGGGAGACGAAATTCTTCCGTATCACCTCGCGATTGACGACAAGTGGAAGGTCCACCATGTGACGACCTCCATGGCGGACTTTCAATGGATGCAGGACGAGGAAAGGGCATTTCTCGACGATCCGTGGCGTGTTTTTGCGGCACCACAGAAATCGGCATTGCGTGCCATTCGAAATGCGATCGGACTCGATTACTTCGGAATCGACTGCTCGCTGACTTCCGCAGGCGAGGTCGTCGTGTTCGAGGTCAACGCGACCATGCTGGTGCACGGCGAGAATGAAGACTTTCCGTACAAGAATGAGGCCGTCTCGCGGATCAGGCGAGAAGTCCATTTGCTGCTTGCACGAGCGGCTGCATCGCCCCTGAAGGCACGATGACGGTTTTCGTCACTCCCTGTCGAATCAAGCAACAGGCGAGAAATTTTAAGGTGGAAGGTGAGCGTTGGACGAGGTCTGGAGTCTTAACTTCATGTTGGACCCATTGCCGGACGGTATGCGGTTTTGCGGGATCCGGTGCCGGCTGCAGATCTCAAGGCGAAAGTCACAGCTGCATCGGTTCGCAGCATAAGTAGTAAGAGATTTGTCAGTCTCGACCGGATAAAACAATTGCGTGCGGAAGTATCGGGAGATCTGATATTTTCCGTCCGGAGTGGTGATTTTTCTTTTGCGTAAACTCCCTATACGCTGATGCGTACCTAGTCAGGGAGGCGTTATGGAGCACCGCGCTCGCACCCAGAATGAAACGCTCGAAGTCAAGACGACAACCTGTTACATGTGCGCCTGCCGATGCGGCATCCGCGTGCATCTGCGAGACGGTGAAGTCCGCTATATCGACGGGAACCCGGATCATCCGCTGAACCAGGGGGTGATCTGCGCCAAGGGTTCGTCGGGCATCATGAAGCAGTATTCGCCCGCTCGCCTGACCCAGCCTCTGATGCGCAAGCCCGGTTCCGAGCGCGGCAGTGCGCAGTTCGAACCAGTGTCGTGGGAGGTGGCATTCGACACGCTCGAACAGCGTCTCGCCCATCTTCGCGCCACCGATCCGAAGAAGTTCGCGCTTTTCACTGGGCGCGACCAGATGCAGGCGCTGACGGGTCTCTTCGCGAAGCAGTTCGGCACGCCCAACTACGCCGCGCATGGCGGCTTCTGCTCGTCGAATATGGCGGCGGGCATGATCTATACGATCGGCGGATCGTTCTGGGAGTTCGGTGGACCGGATCTCGAGCGCGCGAAGCTGTTCTTCATGATCGGGACCGCCGAGGATCACCATTCGAATCCGCTGAAGATCGCCATATCGAAATTCAAGCGCGCGGGCGGCCGGTTCATCGCGATCAATCCGGTTCGCACCGGCTACGCCGCGATCGCCGACGAATGGGTGCCGATCCGCCCGGGCACCGACGGCGCATTGTTCATGGCGTTGATCCACGAACTGCTCGAAGCCGACACCTACGATCACGACTTCGTTACGCGCTACACGAACGCTGCCGAACTGCTGGACATGAACGCGGACAGCGATGCATTCGGCCTCTTCGTCGTCGATCCCAGCCTGCCGGAAGGCAACCCGCTGTTTCCGCAAAACCGGCTGTGGTGGGACACGAACACCCAGCGCCCGGTGCGTCATCACACGCCCGGTGTGGCACCCGCGCTGGCAGGGCGCTATACGCTAGACGACGGCACACCGGTCACACCATCGTTCGCGTTGCTGCGCGAACGCGTCGCCGATTGCACGCCGGAGTGGGCGGCCGGTATCACCGGTATTGCGGCTGACACGATCCGCCGGCTCGCACGCGAAATGGCGCAAACGGCGCTCGATCACAAGATCGTGCTGCCGATCCAGTGGACCGATGCGTGGGGCGAGCAACACGACACGGTCACCGGCAACCCGATCGCATTTCACGCAATGCGCGGACTTGCCGCGCATTCGAACGGCTTTCAGTCGATTCGCGCGCTGGCGGTGTTGATGTCGCTGCTGGGCACGATCGACCGGCCGGGCGGCTTCCGGCACAAATCGCCCTATCCGCGTGCCGTGCCGCCATCGGCCAAACCGCCGAACAGTCCCGATGCCGTCAAGCCGAACACGCCGCTCGCGACGGGGCCGCTTGGCTGGCCAGCCGCACCCGAAGACCTTTTCATCGATGCTGCCGGCGAGCCGGTACGTATCGACAAGGCATTCTCGTGGGAATATCCGCTCGCCGTTCACGGGCTGATGCATAGCGTGATTACGAATGCATGGCGCGGCGATCCTTATCCGATCGACACGTTGATGATCTTCATGGCCAACATGGCATGGAATTCATCGATGAATACCGTCGAAGTCCGCAAGATGCTCGTGGACAAACAGGAAAACGGTGACTACAAGATTCCGTTCCTCGTCGTGTGCGATGCGTTCCAGTCGGAGATGACCGCGTTCGCGGATCTGATCCTGCCGGATACCACGTATCTGGAGCGGCACGACGCGATGTCGATGCTGGACCGGCCCATCTCGGAGTTCGACGGTCCGGCGGATTCGGTGCGCGTGCCGGTCGTCCCCCCAACCGGGGGCTGCAAGCCGTTCCAGGAAGTGCTAATCGAACTGGCCGGCCGGCTGAAACTGCCGGCCTTCACCACGCCCGAGGGAGGCCGCAGGTTTCGCGACTATCCCGACTTCATCGTCAACTTTCAGACCGCGCCGGATTCGGGTGTCGGTTTCCTGATCGGCTGGCGTGGCGAGAACGGCGACAAGGCACTCGTCGGAGAACCGAATCCGCGGCAGTGGGAGGAGTATGCAAAACACAACTGCGTGTTTCACTACACGCTGCCGGAATCGATGCAATACATGCGCGGCTGCAACGGACCTTATTTGCAATGGGCGGTAGAGAAAGGCTTTCGCAAATTCGGTGAGCCGATTGTGATCCAGCTTTACTCGGACGTGATGCAGAAGTTCCGGCTGGCGGCACAAGGCAAGTCGAAGGGCCGTCAACCGCCCGATCACCTGCGCGCACGCGTTGAGCGTTATTTCGATCCGTTGCCGTTCTGGTATGCGCCGCTCGAACTCGACGTCACCGATCTCGAGCAATTCCCGCTTGCGGCCATCACACAGCGGCCGATGGCGATGTATCACTCGTGGGATTCGCAAAACGCATGGCTGCGGCAGATTCATGGCGAGAATTTTCTGCTCATGAATCCGTTGATGGCGCGCAAGCAGGGCATCGAAGACGGTGCCTGGATCTACGTGGAGTCGCAGTGGGGCAAGGTACGCTGCATGGCGCGCTTTAGCGAAGCCGTCGAGCCTGGCACCGTATGGACCTGGAACGCGATCGGCAAGGCGGCCGGTGCGTGGAACCTCGGACCCGGCGCAAACGAATCGCAGCATGGCTTTCTGCTCAACCATCTGATCACCGACGAGTTGCCGGGCGCGAAGGAAGACGTCGCTCCGGGCGCTTCGCCGCCGGGTCTGTCGCGCATGTCGAACTCCGACCCGATCACCGGACAGGCCGCATGGTACGACGTGCGCGTGCGCGTCTATCCGGCCGAAGCGGACGCCGACCACACGTTGCCGCAGTTCGCGCCGATGCCGGCGTTGCCTGGCTCGACGGGCGTGATCCAACGGATCGTGCAGACCTATTTCGCGGGGCGGGGCGAGTTTGTAGCGCGCCTGCGCGGCGCCGCAAAGACCCGATGACGAGGAGCGTGCGATGACCCAGATGGCGCTGGTGATCGATCTGAATGTCTGCGTGGGATGCCATGCGTGCGTGACGAGTTGCAAGGAATGGAACACGTCGGGCGAGGCGGGCAGCCTGGCGGATTTTCGTCCCTACGACGCCGATCCGTCGGGCACGTTCTTCAATCGCGTGCAGACGTTCGAGGCGGGCGAGTATCCGTTGACCGACACGATCCATTTTCCGAAGTCGTGTCTGCACTGCGAGGACCCGCCATGCGTGCCGGTGTGTCCGACCGGCGCGAGCTACAAGCGCAAGGAAGACGGGCTCGTGCTGGTCGACTACGACCGCTGTATCGGCTGCAAGTATTGCGCGTGGGCCTGTCCCTACGGCGCACGCGAGATCGACGAACAGCGCAAGGAGATGACCAAGTGCACGCTGTGCTCGGACCGCATCAACAATGAAGCGTTGCCCGAGCGCGATCGCAAACCGGCGTGCGTGCTTGCGTGCCCGACGTCGGCACGGCTGTTCGGCGATATTCACGATCCGGAGTCGGTGGTGTCGAAGGCGATCCGCGAGCGCGGCGGTTATCAGCTGATGCCGGAGTGGAACACGCGCCCCGCGAATCACTACCTCCCGCGACAAAAGACGGGTGGCTGCGGGAGCGCATCGTGTTCATGCGAGCCCGGCGACGGGCAGGCCACTGCCGCGCCGGCGTCGCCCTTCAATCCGATCGAATCTCAGCTCGAGCACGGGATGCTGAATCTCGTGAGCGCGGCGAAGCGCGTCTGACGCGCGACATTGTTCAGGCATCTGGCCAAGGTAACCATGAAACCCGCATTCTCAGTCGTTTTTCTGACCACGCTAAGCGGTGCTGCACAGGGTTTGCTGATCGCGCTCTTCGGCGTCGAGCTTGCCGCAAGGTTCGGACTGGTCGCGGCGGGCGCTCTGCCGTCGCAGACGTTTTTCGTGGTGGGCGCAGCTTTGTCCGTGCTGCTCGGCGCGTTGGGTCTGCTCGCGTCCTTCTTTCATCTCGGACATCCAGAGCGCGCGTGGCGCGCGATTGCGATGTGGCGTACATCGTGGCTGTCGCGCGAATGCCTGTGTCTGCCGGCTTTTCTTGGCTGCGCGTTCGCGTACGGTGTCGCGCACGGGTTCAGTTCGCCGTGGTCACTTGCGATCGGCGCGCTTGGCGTGCTTGCTGGTGCGGCGCTGTTCGTGTGTACCGCGATGATCTATGCGTGCCTGCGCTTCCTGCAGGAATGGGCTACGCCGCTGACGCTGGTGAACTTCGTGCTACTCGGCTGCGCGTCCGGCTTCACGCTCGCGACAGCCTGCGCGGCGTGGCTTGCGCCCGCGCTTGTCGCGGCGCTTGCAGGCTGCGCGTGCGTGCTGACGCTGGCGGGTGGTGCAAGCCGCGTCGCGTCTCTGCGGCGCAATGCGCGGTTGCGTCCGAAATCGACTGTGCAGAGTGCCACGGGGATCAAGGGGCCGAATGTGGTGCAGAAATCCCGCGGCTTTACCGCGGGCGCTTTCAATCTGCGCGAGTTCTTTCATGGGCAGACCGTACAGACGTTGCAACGCATCAAGGTGACGTTCCTCATTGCGGCCTTTGCCGTGCCCTTCGTGCTGATTGCGCTGGGCGGTGCGGCGCCATCGGTCGTGTCCCTGTGGCTGCTGTGCGCGGCCGCGTTGATCCAGTATGCGGGGCTCGTCGCCGAACGATGGTTCTTCTTTGCCGAGGCGCGGCATCCACAGAATCTCTACTATCGGCAGGCATCCTAGAGGGGCTGCATCGTTGACTGATCGATGGTGCAACATCGCTACGGCAAGTCTATTTCCGCTGATCCAAGGGCTTCTCTCGCCCGGAACTCGTCTTCACGGTTGAACCTGCCGATCAGGACGATGACAGAGCCCGCGGAAGTTTGCCCTGCGGTAGCAGCGGTTATCAGAATGCGGCTGCCGACGACGTGCAACTCCCGCAGTGCACCGTCCTCATCCAGACGGACGAAGCCTTTTGCCCGCAGCAGCTTCGCGGATAGACCTTGAAGCGCTTCCTTGAGCCTCTTCCGGTTCAGGCGCGCATCAGTGACAAATGAAAAACTGCATAAGTCCAGCGGAGTGGGCGAGCCGCTCAGCGGCGCAGCGCGGTCGCGCCGGGCGGGCAGCACATGCTGATCGAAAATCAGGCCGAGCGGTATCGCGCCGCGCGTCGCTTGCAGCATGATGCGGGTATTCGCCCGTTCCGCAATACGTGCGATCAATCGATCTCTGCTCGACGTGTCGAGCAGGTCCATCTTGTTCAGCACGATGGCCGTCGCGCCCGCGATCTGCCGGTGCGCGATATCACCGACATAGGGATCGGCGAGTGTCTCCTCGACGCGCTCCGCATCCACGAGCACGACGATCCCGTCGAGCCGGAACGCACGATCGAGCAAGCCGATCTGGGCGATCCGGGCAGGGTCGGAGACGCCGCTCGCTTCGATGATCAGTAAATCGGGCGCATCGGCCCGCGAGCTCACGGCGAGGAGTGCCTCGACCAGCCGGCCGCCGATCGAACAGCAGACGCAGCCGTTCTCCAGATTGATGACATCGTCGGTGCGCTCGCGGATCAGTGACGCGTCGATATTGATTGAACCGAAATCGTTGACGAACACCGTGATGCGCCGCGTGCCCGCGTGGGTTAGAACATGGTTGAGCAGCGTCGTCTTCCCCGCGCCGAGATAGCCGCCGATGACGACGAGCGGAATCGCATTCATCCCACAGGCGCCTGAAAGATGCGGCCGCCGAGCACGGTGCCCCAGACTTCCAGATTCTTGAGGCGGTGCGGCGCGATCTCAGCTGGATCGTCGTCGAGCACGGCAAAGTCGGCGAACTTGCCGACTTCGATACTGCCGACCAGATGGTCCATTTTGAGCGTGTAGGCGGCCCCAAGCGTGATTGCACGAAGCGCGTCCGCAATCGGTACGCGTTCGTTCGTACCGAGTACGCGGCCCGATGACGTTTCGCGTTGCGATGCACACCATGCGGTGAAGAGGGGATTCAGCGGCGTGATAGGTGCGTCGGAATGAAATGCGAACGGAATGCCCAGGCGGCGTGCCGATTCGGCCGCGTTCATGCGATTCGCGCGATCGGCGCCCATCGTCTGCGTGTAGTGCGCGTCGCCCCAGTAGTAGAGGTGATTCGAGAAGAAATTGATGCACAGGCCGAGGCTCGCTGCACGCGCGAGCTGACTCGCGTCCGCCATCTGGCAATGCTGAAGCGTATGCCGGTGGTCGCGGCGCGGATGGCGCGTGAGAATCTGCTCGAAGGCATCCAGTACCAGCTCGGTCGCCTCGTTGCCGTTAGTGTGCACATGAAGCTGAAGGCCTGCTTCGTGAAACTGCGTGAACACATCGACGAACTGGTCTGGCGGAATCAGCCATAAACCGTTGGGCTTGCCGTTCAGATAGCCGGGCCATTTCAGGCGTGCGGTAAAACCCTGAATCGAACCGTCGACGATGAACTTGACCGGCCCGAAGTGCAGTTTCGGTGTCGCGGTCCTGATCGCGGCCAGCACCCGCTGCGCTCCGCCTTCGGGGCTGCGTTGCGGTGCGAAGGCGGGCACGATCCGCACGGGAAAGTCGGGGTCCGCGGTGATGTCGTGCAGGTTGCGGTTACCGCGTTCGGAGAAGTCGTTGACGAGATCGGTGGCCGTCGTGACGCCGGCGAGCTGCGCAACCCGGCCAAAATTCCAGATGGCCTCCCTGTTTTCGCTCGCCGCGATGGAAAGGCCGCTGCCGATCACCCGATAGACCGGAAACATGGCTGCGAACTCCTGCAATTCACCGCTTGGCTGTCCGTTCTGGTCCTTGTCGATGCCGTCGATATCTGTCTCGCCGTCTATGCCGGCGCGAGACAGCATTGCCGAATTGACGTTCATCAGGTGCACGCTCGCATGCAGGATAGCGATGGGCCGCGTGGCCGACACCGTGTCCAGTTCGCGCACCGTCAGGCGACGGGTGCCGAAGAAGATCGGATCGAAGCCCCACGCGAGAAGCGGCGCGTCAGGCGACGCCATATCCGTCTGTGCGGATTGCAGGCGCGCAATCACCGCATCCAGCGTTTTCAGTCCCGGCCAGCGCCGGCCGTCGGGCCCCCGGCGATCGTAATAGCCGACATAGACGGCATCCCACATCGCGCCTTCCATCAGATGACAATGCCCTTCGACAAAGCCGGGCATCAGTACCTTGTCCCTGAAGGTGTCGACGATATCCGCCTCGCCCCATTGCTTCACGTCGTTGAGGTCGCCGACTGAGAGGATCCTGCCGTCGCGAATGGCGACATGTGTTGCATGAGGCTGCGCGGGATTCATCGTCACGATTTTCTTTGCGACGAAGACCTGTATTGGGTTCTTTGGTTCTGTCTGGTTCATGAGGTGGAGTTCGGTTAACCCGGCTCAGATCAATGCGTGCGCGCGGCTTGGTTTCGCAATGAGATTCACGGCTGTGAGCACGGCCAGATTGACGCCCAGGCACAGAAGTCCCAGATTGAAGCCGCCCAGGTCGATCTGCAACGCGTAGAGGATGATCGCGAGGAGCTGGCCGGTCAACATGCCGGCCGCAATTGCGGTGGCCCGCACACGCAGTCCGAACAGGATGACGATCACGCCGGGGAAGAACTGCGTCACGCCGTAATAGGTCGTGTTGATGAGTGTGAGCATGAGATTCGGCGTGAGCAGGGTCATGACGATCGACACGACCAGGTACAGCACGATCACTACTTTTGCGCTCTTCTTTTGCCTCGCCTCGGGCATGTCCGGCAACAGATTGCGCGTGACGATCGGGCCGATCGCGAGGCAGATGCCGGCAAGCACGAGCAGTCCGGAAAGCGACGCGCCGGCCGCAACCAGTCCGAGCAGCCAGCCGGGCAGCAGGCGGATTGCGGCGGCGAAGAACGCTTCGTTCGGCGAACTCAAATGCAGGTTCTGGCTGATTGCATAGTACGACGCAACGACGAGAAACGGATACATCAGCATATAGAGCGGCATGGCGACCTGCGTGCGGCGGATCGTGTTCGCACTCTTCGCCGTGAAGAAGTTCTGCACCGCGAACGGCATGACGTAGAACCCGAGCGACTGGAACAGCATCGTGCTCATCGAGAAGGTCAACTGATGGGAATTCATCCGGTTGCTCACATGCAGGCTCGCCGCATGAAAGACATCGGTCACGCCGATTTCCATCGACACCGCGATTCCCGTCACGACGATCGCAACGACCATCAGTACGTCCTTGAGCACCGCGATATAAGCCGATGCCCGCACGCCCGCAATCGCGATATACGTGAACGCGAGCAACGCCGAAATCAGGATCAGATACAGCGGCTTGAAGTGCCAGCCAAGTCCGCCCAATGCCGCGACAAGTCCGGTGAACTGCAGCTCGCCCCAGGGAAGCAGGAAGACGATCGCGGAGGCCGCGACGATCAGTTCGAGCGCCCGGCTCTGGAAATGTCCCTTGAACAGGTCGGGCAGTGTGATCGCGTTGTATCGCTTGCCGGCCTGCCATATCTTCGGGCCGAGAAAGTAGCCGACTGGATAGGCCAGCAGGATATAGCCGAGGAACCAGACACCGTACGTCGGTCCCCTGGCATAGATACCCCCGGGGAAGCCGACCATCGTGCCGATGCTGTAGATCTCGCCGGCGGCGAGAAAGAACACCAGATACGCGCCGAACTGCCGCGACGCCACGAAGAAGTCGTGCACGCTTTGCGGACCGCGGCCCAGGTTCGAGCGGACCGCCAGGTAAAGTGAGAGAGCGATGAAGCCGAGGAATACGGCGGTAGCCATCCAGAAGCTCCTTTAGCTGTTTTGCGGGTGAGTATCGTCGCGGTGGCTGTCGAACACGCGCCAGCAGATCAGCAGGCAGCCGGAGGTGAGGATGAACCAGGAGAAGATCCACGCATAGATGAACGGCACGCCGAATACGAACCTGTCGACGGAAGCCACCCACGGAAGCAGGCCGATCACGCCGAGGTAGGGAATGCCGATTCCGATGAAAAACTTGAGCACGTTAACTCCCGGGGCGGCTTGAAGTCATGGGCGCGCGTGACCGTCGTCTCTGGCGGTTGCGCACGGACAGGCGATGCGGACGGGTAAAGCCTGTTTCATTAGTGTTGCAGGACAAAAGAATGGAGTCATAGAGCCAGTTGAGCGGAGTCGATGAGTCCAATTGAGTAGACGCTGCAAACGCGCGCCAGCCGCGAAAGTACACGGTCCATACCATGAAGGTGCGGGACAGGCGCTGACCACTCCCACTGCACCAACCGAAACCGGCGGACTGGACCTACCCGTCAGACAAACCCCCTGTCTACAATTTCCGCACTGGATCGCCGCTCATTTGTCGTTCATCGACGGCATCCCACGGCTTACCGGAAATCATCGAGGAGGAGAAAAGGAATGTCCCCAACCCAGGCGCCATTACGCAACGCTACGACAGTCACAGCCGACACGCTGAGCGCGTTTTCGGATGCGTTCAACCGTCACGACGCCGACGCATTGATGACCTTCATGACTGAGGACTGTGTGTTCGATGCGGCGGGTGGCCCGGACGTATCCGGTACGCGCTTTGTCGGCCGCGACGCGACGCGCGCGGCATTCGCAGCGGTATTCAAGGCCTTTCCCGATGCCCATTGGGGCAATGGCCACCACTACGTCATCGGCAATCGCGGCGTGTCCGAATGGGTGTTTACGGGGACCCATGCGGAAGGCTGGCGCATCGAGGCAGAAGGCTGCGACCTCTTTGAGTTTCGCGACGGACTCATCGCGGTCAAGCGGGCGTTTCGCAAGGAACGTCCGAAACAGAACGTTTGATGCTATCGGGAGCTTCGTATGGAGCACAGTGAAATCGGGCGAGTCGCGCAAGACGTGCTTTCCGGCCGGGACGACGATACGCGGTACGACCCGGCGTACGACCCGCTGGTGTCGCCGGGACCGGGCTGGGGCAAGCAGTATGCACCGACTTACTGGGTCGCGACAGCCGGTGCGCCACCGGCCGACGATGGTCCGGTCACTGAGGACATCGACGTAGACGTCGCGATCATCGGCGCTGGGTATACCGGGCTCGCGACAGCGCTGTGTCTCGCGCGCGAGCACGGCATCAAGGCGGTCGTTCTCGAGGCCAACAAGATGAGCTGGGGCTGCAGCAGCCGTAACGGTGGCCAGGGGCAGAACGCGTCGGGACGTCTGTCGCGTTCTCAATGGATCGCGCGCTGGGGCAAAGATGTCGCGCTGAAAATGCACGACGAAATTCAGGAAGGCTTCGAGAACTTCAAGGCACTCGTTGCCGAAATCGACTGCGATCCGCAGCCGGGCGGCCACTTCCTGATCGCGCATCGGCCACGCATGATGGAAAAGCTCGCCGCCGAAGCCAGGGTATGGAAAGACGTATTCGGTTACCCGTCCGAACTGCTCGACCGGGAGACCTTTCGACGGGAGTATGTGAACGACGCCGAAGCGGCAGGTGCGCTTCACGAACCCGAAGGGATCGGCATCCACGCGTTGAAGCTGGCGTTCGGCTATCTGCGGCTCGCCCGTGAGGCCGGTGCCCGCGTGCATCCTGCCAGTCCGGTGCTCGGATGGGAAACCATCAATGGCATTCACCATTTGAGGACACCGCGCGGCATCGTGCGGGCGCGCGCGGTCGGCATTGCAACAGGCGCCTATACGGCACCCGGCCTGCACCCCTCACTAACGAGCCGCGTGATGCCGATCCTGTCGAATTCGATGGTGACGCGTCCGCTCACGCAGCAGGAAATTGCCGCGTGCAATTTTCGCACGACACAGGTGCTTACCGACACCCGCACGTTGCGGTTCTACTACCGCTTCTTGCCGGATAACCGGCTGCAAATTGGTAGCCGCTCCGCGATCACTGGCGCCGACGCGACGAATTCCCGCCACTACGATCTGCTTGTCGAGGGAATGTGCCGCAAGTTTCCCGCCTTGCGGGGCATCGCCATCGACTACTCATGGTGGGGCTGGGTGGATGTCAGTCACGACATGATGCCGCGCGTATACCAGCCGGATCAGAAGCAGTCGGTGTATTACGCGCTGGGTTACGGCGGTAACGGCGTGTCGTATTCGCAGCAGGCCGGCCGCCGGCTCGCCGAACGCATCGCCGGGAAGGGAGCACAGCAGACGTTGCCTATTTTTACTTCGCCGTTGCCTGGCCATCCGTTCGCTCCGTTCCGGCGAGTCGGGCAACGCATGTTGTATCAGCTTTACTTCCGCCGTGACGAGAAACGCTGACAGGTCGCCGCCATTCCTCGTGCGAGCCGCGACGCGAAGCCGGACTTGCGGCTTCTCGCGTACACGTTTGGGATCCGAAAGAGTGACACGCTCTTCTGTGAGCCGGGGACCGTCGAGTATCGGCACCGCGATCACGGAAAACCGCCGAGGAGGACGGAGTGACCGATATCGTGACAGTCAAGCCGGACCGGATGGTTCCGGTTCGCACCGTGTTTGGGATCGACTCGGGCCTGATGGTTCCGGCCTTCAGCGAACGTGACGATCACGTTCCGGAAATCGACGAGGTCTATCGCTTCAATCCTGAAGTGACGCTGGCGATCCTCGCCGGTTTCACGCGCGATCGCCGGGTGATGGTGCAAGGCTTGCACGGCACGGGCAAATCGACTCACATCGAGCAGGTCGCGGCGCGGCTGAACTGGCCATGCGTGCGCGTGAATCTGGACGGCCATATCAGCCGCCTCGATCTGGTGGGCAAGGACACCATCGTCGTGCGCGACGACCTGCAGGTGACGGAGTTCCAGGAGGGTATCGTGCCCTGGGCGCTGCAACGGCCCGTTGCGCTGATCTTCGACGAATACGACGCGGGTCGTCCCGATGTGATGTTCGTGATCCAGCGCATTCTGGAGCGCGACGGCAAATTCACGCTGCTCGACCAGAGCCGCGTGATCCATCCGCATCCGTACTTTCGACTGTTCGCCACCACCAATACGGTCGGCCTGGGCAATCTGAACGGCCTGTATCACGGCACGCAGATGTTGAACCACGCGCAGCTGGACCGGTGGAATGTCGTCGCCACGCTCAATTACCTGCCGCGCGCCGAGGAGGCAGGCATCGTGCTGGCGCGCGTCCCCGAGCTTGCGGACGATACCGGCCGCGCGCTGATCGAGTCGATGGTGAGCGTCGCGGAACTGACGCGTAAAGGTTTTGCCACCGGTGACCTGTCGACGTTGATGTCGCCGCGTACCGTCATCGACTGGGCGGAGAACTGCCAGATTTTCCATGATCCCGCGATGGCGTTTCGTCTGACCTTCGTCAACAAGTGCGACGAGGCCGAACGGCCCATCGTGGCCGAGTACTTCCAGCGCTGCTTCGGCAGGGAACTCGAACCCGGTGTGGACCGCGGGGCTCAGTCAGCGGGGACGCAATGACGGCCGCGGACCGGCAGGCGGCACGCCGCGCGGAGCGGCGTCAAAACCTGTGCGCGGCAGCCGCGCGCGCCCTCACCGGAGACGCCGCACTGCACTACCGCGGTGGTCGTCTATGCCGTGGACTTTGGCCGTTGCCGTTTCATGCGCCGCATCTGCGCACCGACCCGGAGGGGGACGATCTCGCGTCCCTGCGTGGTGCCGCGGATGGTGCGGCTTTGCGTTTCGTGCACTCCGACGCGGATCTGCACGCGAGTATGTGCCCCGCCGATCCGGTCGCGCGACTGGTGTTCGAACTGCTCGAGCAACTGCGTTGCGAAGCGCTGGCGCCGGCCAGTATGCCGGGTCTCGCGCAGAATCTGCGGCACCGCTTCAGCGCATGGTCGCGCGCTTTCTATCGGTCGGGGCTGGCGGAGAGTCATCTGGGCATTCTGCTTTATACGGTGGCCCAGATTTCATGGTCGCGCCTCTCCGGCTGGCCTGTGCTCGAGGAAACCGAAGGTCTGATCGAGGCCACGCGCGCAGCGATCACGCCGACGCTGGGGGCGTCGCTCGCGGCGCTGCGGCGCCATCGCGCGGAGCAGCCCGCGTTCGCGGCCCACGCGCTCGAGATGGCGCGCTTCGTGAGCGAGAGGGTGAGCACCGGGCGTGCGCTGCGTGCCGAAGAGGACGGAGAGAACCCCGAGGACGACGAAGCCGCACGCACGATGTTCTCGCTCTGGCTCGATGTCGAAGCCGATGCAGAGGCTCCGGTCGAAACAGGCGTTGCAGTCACCGGTGAAAGCCGGGCGCTTAAAGACTCCGGCCAGGGCTATCGCGCCTATACGACGCGCTATGACCGCGAAATGGTGCCGGCCTCGTCGATACGGAAAGCACTGCTTGGAGAATATCGCGAGCGGCTCGACGAGCGTATCGCCGCGCAGGGCATCAACGTGGCTCGACTCGCGTATGCGCTCAAGTCCGCGCTTGCCGTTTCCCGACGCGATGGCTGGTCGTTCGGGGAAGAGCACGGCCACATCGACGGCCGGCGTCTCGCGCAACTGGTCAGTTCGCCGGCGGAGCGGCGTCTGTTCCTGCTCGAACGATACCGGCCGCTGGCCGACTGCGTGGTGAGTTTCCTTATCGATTGCTCGGGCTCGATGCGGGCGCACATCGAGCCGTTGGCGATGCTGGTGGACGTTCTGACGCGCGCGCTCGATCAGGCCGGCGTTGCGACCGAGGTCCTGGGTTTCACGACCGGTGCCTGGAACGGCGGCCGCGCACGGCTCGACTGGCTGGCGAGCGGTCGCCCCCGTCATCCCGGCCGGCTCAATGAAATTTCCCACCTCGTTTTCAAAGACGCGGCGACGAGCTGGCGGCGCGCCCGCACCGACATCGCTGCGCTGTTCAAGGCGGACCTGTTTCGCGAAGGGGTGGACGGCGAGGCGGTCGACTGGGCGTGTGCGCGGCTGCGCGCACGCGCCGAGGCACGGCGGATCCTGATGGTGATCTCCGACGGCAGCCCAATGGACAGCGCGACCGCCCAGGCCAACGACGCCTGTTATCTCGACCATCACCTGCAACAGGTCGTGGCGCGCAACGAAGCCTCACGCGACGTGGAATTGCTGGGCCTTGGCGTCGGACTCGATCTCAGCCCGTATTACCGGCGTTGTCTCGCGGTCGATCTGTCGGTGTTGCCCGATATGCCGCTGTTCGCCGAACTCACTGGATGGATTGGCGCGCGCAGATAAGCGTGCGCCTCGGGTCGTGCCTCAGCCAGCCAGATGCGGCAACGCATTCAGTATCAGCGCGACACCCGTCAGCGCGAGCAGCGGCAGCCGCTTCTGAACGATCAGGAATGACGCGCGGCAACAGGAGCATCGGCGCGTGCCAGGGCGGCTTGCGCCTGGACTGCCGTGATGGCGATGACGTAATAGATATCGTCCGCGCTGCAGCCGCGCGACAGATCGTTGGCTGGCTTTTGCAAGCCCTGCAGCAAGGGGCCGATTGCCTTCGCGCCACCGATCCGCTCGGCCAGCTTGTAGCCGATGTTGCCAGCCTCGAGGCTCGGGAAAATCAGCACATTGGCGTGCCCCTCCACCCGCGAGTGCTTCACCTTGCGCAGCGCGATCTCGGAGACGATCGCCGCATCGAGTTGCACGTCGCCGTCGATCGCGAGACCAGGGCGGCGCGCCTGTACCCGATGCGTCGCATCGACCACTTTGTCGACTGCCGCATGGTGGGCGCTGCCGCTGGTCGAAAACGACAGCATGGCCACACGCGGCTCGTCCATCAGCAGGTCGCGTGCGCTGTCCGCCGCCGCGATCGCGATCTCGGCGAGCTCGCCGGCATCGGGTTCGACCACCAGCGCACAGTCGGAAAAAATCAGCCCCCCCTTCAGCGTATGAAACGGCTCGCACAGCATCATCAGGAAGAAGCTTGAAACGAGCTTGAACGAAGGTGCGACGCCGATAATCTGGATCGCGGTGCGGACCACGTCCGCGGTGGTGTTGATGGCGCCCGCCACCGAGCCGTCGGCGTGACCCAGACGCACCATGAGGTTGGCGAAGCACAGGGGCTTGCCGACCTCGCGCTGCGCTTCGTCCTGGGTCATGCCTTTCCTGCTGCGCAGCGCGAACAGTTCACGTGAATATGATGATGCGAGCGGCGAGGTGGCGGGGTCCACCAGCTCCATGCCGGACAGATCGATATTCTGGCTGGCAGCGGCCTTGCGGATCTGCGCAGCGTCGCCCACCAGCAGGATGCGGACAATCCCTTCACGGGTAGCCCGTTGCGCCGCCAGCAGCACGCGTTGATCCTCAGCCTCGCTCAAGACGATGCGCATCGGCGAGGAACGCGCGCGCTCGATGATGCGGTTGACTGCTTTCATGGGAATCGTCGGTTGCGGTTGCAGAGGCGGCGAAGGGCGGAGCAAAGAGGCCGGAAACGGGTCGCCTGAGGTTGCCCAGGGTTGCCCATTTCCGCGGCCCGCGAGCATGGAAGGTCCATGCCCGGGTGCTCAGACGTAATCCTTGTACTTGTCGAGCATGCGCACGGGCTTCGAGAGCGCATCCCGGCGGAACGGGTCGCCCAGTTCGCGGGTGCACATGATCTCGATGATGGTGGTCTTGCCTTGATTCATCTGCATGTCGATGGCGCGTCTGAGCGCGGGACCGACATCCTCCAGCCGGTCGACCACGATGCTCTCGGCGCCCATTGCGCGACCGATCTCCGCGAAGCTCTGGTTATCGAGCTCGTCTGCGACAAAGCGGCGGTTATAGAAGTCGACCTGATTCTTCTTCTCGGCGCCCCACTGGCGGTTATGAAACACCACGGCGGTCACCGGAATCTTATGACGCACGCAGGTCATGGTTTCCATCAGGCTCATGCCCCAGGCGCCGTCGCCTGCGTACGAAACGGCCGGGCGGTGGGGAGCGGCGACCTTGGCGCCAATGATCGTCGGAAAAGCGTAGCCGCAGTTGCCCCAACTCATCGCCGCGAAGAAGCTGCGCGGCTTGTTAAAGCGCAGGTAGCTGTTGGCCACCGAGTTGATGTTGCCGATGTCGGTCGAGACCATCACGTCTTCGGGCATCGCCTTTTCAAGCTCGCGCAGCACCTGGCGCGGATGCAGGTAGGTCCCGCCGCCGGGTGTGCGTTCGCGTTGCTGCTCTTCGATCATGTCGAGGCTGTAGGGGTCCCGCTCGTGAGTCCACTCGTCCAGTTCCTTCTCCCAGGCCGCTTTCTCACTGGCAATCTGGTCGGCGCGCGCTTCGCGTGTGGCGTCGCAGGCAAGGGTGCGTCCAGCGAGGCGCTGGGTCAGCGCGACGGCGGTGGCTTTCGCGTCGCCGCAGATGCCCACCGAAATTTTCTTCACGAGACCCAGCATCTTGTGGTCGGCATCGATCTGGATGATTTTGGCGTTTGCCGGCCAGTACTCCAACCCGTGTTGCGGCAACGTGCCGAAGGGTCCAAGACGCGAGCCAAGCGCAATCACGACATCGGCGCGCGACAGCAGTTTCATCGCGGCCTTGGAGCCCTGATATCCGAGCGGCCCGCACCACAGCGGGTGCCTGGCGGGGAACGAGTCGTTGTGCAGATAGCTGTTGACGACCGGGGCACCCAGACGCTCGGCCAGCGCCTTGCACTCCTCGATCGCATCGGCCATTACGACGCCGCCACCGGAAATGATGACGGGGAATTTTGCCTGCGCGAGCAGTTCGGCTGCCTCGTTCAGGCGCTGGTCGCCGCCTGCGCCGCGGTCGAGCCGCTGGGGCTGGGGGATTTCCACCTTGATCTGACCATAGAAGTAATCGCGCGGGATATTGAGCTGGGCGGGGCCCATTTCCGCCATGGCCCGGTCAAAGCACCGGCCGGTAAATTCCGCCATGCGCGCGGGGTGGGTCACGTGGCCCTGGTATTTGGTGAACTCCTGGAACATGGGCAGTTGGCTGGCTTCCTGGAAGCCGCCCAGACCGATGCCCGTCGTACCCGCTTCCGGGGTGACGATCACCACGGGGCTATGCGCCCAGTAGGCTGCCGCGATGGCGGTGACGCAGTTGCTGATGCCCGGGCCGTTCTGGCCGATCACGACGCCGTGGCGCCCCGAAACGCGCGCATAACCGTCAGCCATGTGGCCGGCGCCTTGCTCGTGCACCACGGGGATCAGGCGAATGCCGGCGGGCGCGAAGATGTCCATCGCATCCATGAACGCGGAACCCATGATGCCGAACATATCGGTCACACCATTGGCCGCGAGGGTCTCGACGAACGCTTCGGAAGGCGTCATTGCCTGTGGGCCGCCTGCATGGGCGACAGCGTTGGCGTCACGGGAGGAGGGGTTTTGCTCGCTCATGGATGTGTCTCCAGCTATTGAGATAAATGGTACAAAAAGTACCGAAAAATATTTGCTTCCACAAAATGTAGGCCAGATTCTGCCGTGCAGTCAATCTGAATTTATAAATTAACGGAACATTTTGTATCGAAAATAGGGGTGAAATGATGTGGTCGTCCGGGCGGTTCTGTCAGCCTCAATACGTATGGCTTTGTGCCGAACGGTCGAAGACGGCGCACGTGTCGGTCGTACGCGAGTGCGTTTCCCGGTTGGTCGCTGAAATGTTCTGTGGTTGAGATCGATATTGCCGAAGGCGCCGGCAAAGGAGTAGGACCAGCTTGAGGGAGTCGCTGAGGCCAGCGTCGAGCTTTTCGCGTTGTTTGCGGTGCGAGGACGGGAAGGACCCCGAACGGCCCGGGTCAGTTGAGTCAGTTGAAAATCATGGTGCGCTCCCGGGCGAGGCCGCGGCACAGCGATTCGAACGCAGGCGAAGTTTGCGACGCGGGTCGCCCGACATGGATCGAGTGGCATTCATCGAGGTGTGCGGGAAATTCGTTTTTCCTCAAACCTTGCCTTTCCATGGAACCAGCACACGCTCGACATACCGCATCAGCAGATCGAAGCAGAGCGCGAAGAACCCGATCACGATGATCCCCATGATGACCACATCGCTCGCCAGAAATTCCGCTGCGTTGAGCACCATGAAGCCGAGTCCGCGTGTCGACGCGACCATCTCGGCGGCCACCAGAGTGGTCCAGCCGACGCCGATGCCGATGCGCATGCCGGTGAAGATTTCCGGCAGTGCGGACTTGAGGATCACGTAGAGGACCACCTGTGTGCGCGAGGCGCCCATCGAATACGCGGCATGGATCTGCTCGATCGACACAGAGCGCACGCCGGCACGCGCTGCGATCGCGAGCGGCGCGAAAATGGCGAGGTAGATCAGAAGGATCTTCGAGAATTCGCCAATGCCAAACCAGATGATGATGAGCGGCAGATAGGCGAGCGGAGGCAATGGCCGGTAGAACTCGATCGGCGGATCGAAAGCGCCGCGGGCGAACCGTGATACGCCCATCATCACCCCGATGGGTATGGCGGTCAGACACGCGAGCGCGAATGCGCCGAACACCCGCATCAGGCTGATGGCTGTGTGCTGCGCGAGCGTCGAGTTGGCGAAGCCTTCCGTGGCGACATCGATGAACTTTGCGTAGACGGTCTGTGGCGACGGCAGAAACAGAGGCTTGATCCAGTGCAGATTGGTGGCGACGAACCAGAGTCCGATGAAGGCGGCTACCGTCAACAGGCTGGTTGCGACACTGCTTCCTTGCCCCGGAACGCCGAATGAATCGCCGGGTTTGACGGGCTTCTTTGCGAGCACACGAGGGCCGCGCCCTGGCTTGTGGGGCGGACGGATGGGCGTGTTGGTATCCATTGACGTGGCGTCGCCATGCAAGACGGCATGAACGGATTTCGAGTCAGGCATGCGCCACCTCGGCTTCGGCGCCGCGCATCTTCTCGTCGCCGTAAATGATGTTGAGTACGCGTTCGCGCACCTCGATGAAATCGGGACTCGATTTAATCGCCCGTGCGTCGCGTGTTTCGAGAAAGCGGCGATTGAAATCCAGTTCGTAGGTGTGCGTAATGCGACCGGGGCGCGGCGACATCACAATCAGGCGGCTTGCAAGGAACAGTGCTTCCTCGACGCTGTGGGTGATGAAGAAAAACATCTTGCTGGTCTTTTTCCAGATGTCGAGCAGCAACTCCTGGATGGTCTCGCGAGTGAGCGCGTCGAGCGCGGCCATGGGTTCGTCCATCAGCAGCATCGCGGGGTCGCAGGTCAGCGCGCGGGCGATCCCCACACGCTGCTGCATCCCGCCGGAGAGCTGATAGATCATGTGCTTGTGGAAATCCTGCAGGCCGACGAGCGCGAGGTTGCGCACTGCGATCTCGCGCCGCCGCGCTCGCGGCACGCCTTGAAGTTTGAGACCGAATTCCGCGTTATCGATGACGTTGAGCCACGGCAAGAGCGCATGCTTCTGGAACACCACGCCACGGTCGGCACCGGGCCCCGCGATCGGCTCGCCGCCGAGCAGCAACTCACCTTGAGTCGGCGCGATGAAACCCGCCATCAATGATAGAAGCGTGGTCTTCCCGCATCCCGACGCGCCCAGCGCGACGACGAAGTCACCTGAACGGATGGTCAGGTTGATGTCGTCAAGTGCCTGGACTGTCTTTCCGGGGCGGCGCCCCGGAAAGACCACGCTCACGTTCCTGACGGTCATGTTTTCCATGTTGCCTCCTGATTTGACAGATCCCGGTTACGTCATTTGAGCTGCGCTGCCGCTTCGGCATAGGCCGGCGTTACGAATTTCGAGTAGTCGGGCAGAACCGCGCCGATCTGCTTCTGGCTCTTCAGGAATTCTGACGTGTCCTTCAGCGCGAGGGCTGCACGACTCGCACTGCCGCCGCCAAGCCATTGCGCGGATACCTGCTCCTGAAGCGTGGGGTACGCATAGAGCGCCAGCGATTCCGGAACGTCTGCCGGCTTGCCGCCAATCATCTTCGAGATGGCCGTGGCTTGCGGCGACGCCGCATTCCATTGCGACGGGTTGCTCCGGTATTGCTGGTCGGCGTCGGCAATCGCCTTGACAAGCTTTGCCATAAAGTCCTTATGGTCCTCGCCCCATTTGCGATCGACGGCAATCCCATCGAAGGTGGGCTTGCCGAGCTTCGAGAGGTCACCCGAAGTAATCAGCACCTTGCCGCTTTTCTTCAGTTCCGCGAGCGCGGGATTCCAGACGTAGGCCGCATCGATATCGCCGCGCTCCCATGCCGCGACGATCTGATTGGGCTGCATATTGAGGATCTTCAGGTCAGACGGATTAATGCCCCAGTGCTGGAGCGCGAACATCGTGTGATAGTGGGTCGTCGAAACGAACGGCACGCCAATGGTCTTGCCTTTCAGGTCGGCCGGTTTCGCTATGCCGGAGCCGTTGCGCACCACCATCGCCTCCGCCTGGTTGATGTTGTCGAGAATCCAGAAGAGCTGCAGGTCGACACCTTGACTGACGGCGGCGGCGAGCGGGCTGGAGCCGATCACACCGACCTTGACGTCGCCGGATGCCAACGCGGTCGCGACTTTCGCGCCGGACTCGAACTGCCGCCAGTTGATCTTGTAGCCGGTGGCCTTTTCAATCGATCCGTTTGCGATGCCGACCACCCACGGGTCGACGATCTGCTGGTAGGCGATCGTGATTTCCTTGTCCTCGGCATGAGAGGGGGCCGCCACGAGGCTCGCGCTTGTGGCGAACACCAGCGACAGGATGCTGCGCGCCGTCCATTGGAACCACGGCCGTGATATCGAGTTTTTATGGTGTTTCATAATAGGTCTCAGAAGTGGCTGTCTATGGGCATGGAAGTCGTGTCGGCCACGACCGGTGCTTGTCCCGATCGCCGTGAACGGAATGATTCGAGTATCGTCAGTCAAAAATGGAGGAAGCTAGTGCCAGACGCCGCCGATCGTTGAGTCCACATCGCCGGTCCGGAATCGCTCTGCGCGGCCCACGGAACGACGGCTCGCTTCGTGCGCACCCGGATTGAGGCTGGCGCGGCGCATTGAATTTGAGGAGGAAGCATGTCTAGCCGTACTTCGACGGCTCTTTGGACCCAGCGCTTTCAGCGTTCGCCCGACTCGAATATGAGTCTGCAAGGGCAGATTCGGCAGATGCTGGTCGCCGCGATTCTGGACGGACAGTTGCCACCGCAGATCGCGTTGCCGTCGAGCCGCGAACTGGCGGACCAGTTGAGCGTCGCGAGGAATACGGTCGTGCTCGCATACCAGCAACTGGTGGAAGAGGGGTATCTGATATCGCGCGAGCGCAGCGGGCACTTCGTCAATCCTGCGATGCTGGAAGGGCGGCACGGTTTCTCGCCGGTGCAGACCGTCCCTGCGCGCGCGGCCAACGAAGCCCTCGCCCGACCCGACTGGGCCCAACGGGTCCAGCGGCCACCCTCCGCCCAGCGCAATATCGTCAAGCCGGGAAACTGGCAAAACTACGAGTACCCGTTCATCTACGGGCAGTTCGACCAATCGCTTTTCCCGACCAACGACTGGCGCGAATGCTGTATGAAGGCGCTGTCGGTGATGGAGATCCGCAACTGGGCGCCCGACCTGATTGGGCGCGATGATGACACGCTGATCCAGCAGATCCGCACGCGAGTGCTGCCGCGGCGCGGCGTCTTCGCGATGCCGGACGAGATCGTGATCACGATCGGCTGTCAGCAGGCGCTCTATCTCGTCGCCGATCTGCTCGCTCGCGAGCACACCACCGTCGGATTCGAGAACCCTGGCTATCCGGATGCCCGCAATATTTTCGCGAACCGTAATGCGCACTTGCTGCCGTTACCGGTCGATGCAGGAGGTGTGCGTCCTGTCGAGGACGCTGGCCTCTTTGCCCAGTGCGACTACGTCTACGTGACTCCGAGCCACCAGTGTCCAACAACGGCCACCATGCCGATCGAACGCCGGCATGCATTACTGGCGCTCGCGCAGCGGCACGACTTCGTATTGATCGAAGACGACTACGAAAGCGAGAACAATTTCTCGGACACGCCGCACCCGGCGCTAAAGAGTCTGGATACGGCGGATCGCGTTATCTATATCGGCAGCCTCTCGAAGACTTTTGCGCCCGGCCTGCGCCTGGGGTATATCGTCGGTCCGCGCGAACTGGTGCTTGAGTTGCGCGCGTTGCGGCGGCTGATGGTGCGTCATCCGGCAGCGTACATCCAGCGTGCGTTCGCCACCTTTCTCGCGTTGGGACATCATGACGCGCTGCTACGCAAGCTGGCCTATGCATACCGGGAACGCGCCGGGGTGCTGATGGCAGCCCTCGTCACGCACATGCCCGAGGCCCGCCATATTCCGATTACCGGTGGCGCTTCGTGCTGGGTCGAGGGTCCCCCCTGGCTGGACGCAACGCGCCTTGCCGCCGATGCCGAGGCGCATGGCATCCTGATCGAACTGGGCAGCGTTTTCTTTATGAACGGACTGGAGCAAAACAACTGCTTCCGGATGGGCTTTTCGGCGATCAGGCTCGAAAAGATCGAGGCGGGCGTGCGCCTCCTCGCTCAACTCGTGCGGGAGCAACAGCCGAAGACGTGAGCCTGGCTGGGTTAGTACGCGTTAAAACGTCTTCGCGAGGTCCTGGGCCGCTTCCTGAAGGCGTGGAACGAATTCCAGGGTCCGCGAGAGCGGTGCGCGCGACACCGGCGCATGGACCGCGATTGCCGCGATACAGGTGCCGTTCGCATCGACTACCGGCGCGGCCACGCAAACGATGCCGGCCAGAAACTCCTCGTTATCGATCGCAATGCGCTTGTGCGACGTCCGATCGAGTTCCGCTTCGAGCAGGTCGGGATCCGTGATGGTATTCGGCGTGAACCGCTCGAGTTTGAGGGCGTGCACAAGCGCCGTGCGCTGTTCGCGCGGCAGCATGGCCAGAAGCAGCTTGCCGCTCGCGCTGCAATACGCGGGCACCCGCGAACCGGGTTTGAGATCGAGGCGCAACGGCCACGGCGCTTCCATCCGGTCGAGGTAGAGCACTTCCGTTTCATGCAGCATCGTGAGGTTGCAGGTCTCGCCGATATCCGCGACGAGGCGCGTGAGAATCGCATGCCGCAAACGGCGTCCTCCCGAATGCATCACGACCCCGAGCGCGAGTTGCGCCAGCCGCGGCCCGATTACATAGGCGTTTTTATGGCCCGGCTCCCGGATCACGAGGCCACCCGCCTCGAGCGAAGCGAGCATGCGATGCAGCGATGCTTTGGGCAGCGTGACGTCTTGCGCAATGTCGGCGAGCGATACGGGGCCTTCGGTGCCGACAAGGTGTTCCAGCAGCGCAAACGCGCGCAGCGTCGGGGTATCTGCTTTATTCATGTCGGCCGTTCCGGAAAATGGATCGACGTCATTGTACAACCTGGCTTTGTGGATACCGGTTTTCGAGGCCGCCGCCGGGGTCAGAGGTGGATGCAGAGGGGAGTTGTCACGTTTTTCGGAATGACGCATGCGGCCCGGCGATGCCTTTGGGTGTCTCGCGTCAGCAATCTTGCTGGCCGTATCAGGCACTTCGGGGTCGATGTCCACTCGTCAATCTCCTGGAGCGCGTCAGCATCCGTTCTCCTGTTGCACTGCGGACTTCGCTGTACCCAGCAAAGGGGCGATCTTCAAAGCGGATTCCTTGAGCCTGGGTACAGCCTTGAGCAGATCATTCAGACTCGCTCGCGCGGTAGGCGCGTGAATCGCCAATGCCGCCAGTACCTGCCCGTGGGTTGCATCCCGCACCGGCACAGCAACAGCCACCATGCCTCGCACGAACTCTTCGTTGTCGATGCCAATGCCGCGTGCGGCCAGGCGATCCAGTTCCGCTTCGAGCAGACTCAATTCGGTGAGCGTGCCCTGAGTCTTGCGGTCGAGCTTCAACCGCGCGAGCACGAGACGGCGTCCGGCCGGGGGCATCTGCGCAAGGAACAGCTTGCCACTAGCTGTGCAGTGCAGCGGGACACGTGTACCGGGCTCCAGATGCAGGCGTAATGGTTCAGTGGTCTCCACTCGCTCGAGATACAGCACGGTGTCGCGGTCGAGCGCGGTGAGATTGCAGGTCTCGCCGAGCACCTCCACCAGTGAGCGCAGCAGCGAGCGGCAGGCGCGCCCAAACGTGTTGTTGGCGAGCGTGGTCAGCGCGAGCTGTGCCGCGCGCGGACCCAGCGTGATGCCACGATCGGTACCGCGCGAATCGGGCAGGTGCGTCACATAGCCCTGCGCTTCAAGCGATTCGATCAGCCGCATCAGGGTCGCTTTGGGAATGTGCAGCCGCACCGAGAGCTGCGACAGGGAGAACGGCTGTCCTGCCGCCGCGAGCTGTTCGAGCACGGAGAGTGCGCGTAGCGCCCGCGAGTCCTCGGCAAGCGTGTCGTTGCGCGGGGCGGGGCAGGGTACTTGCATTACACCTCCTTGCTGTCGTTAAGCGTTCGGGGCGCTTCGCGTACGTTGCGCGGACCGGTCGGCAGTCTCTGAAAATGAAACAAAAATGTCTATTTTCGTTTCACATAGACCGATGGTAACTGGAAAGTCTTGAACCGGAAACGGATGGCACATAAATTTGACCAAAACATACCGGTTTTTTATACAACATGCAGGAGACGGATTACATGGCAGACCGATTCGACTTTGTCGTCGTCGGCGCAGGATCGGCGGGTTGCGTTCTGGCGAGCCGGCTTTCCGAAGGCGGTCGCTATTCGGTGTGTCTGCTGGAAGCCGGGCCGGCCGACCGGTTCATGTGGATTCATATTCCTATCGGCTACGGCAAGACGATGTTCCACCCCGTCTACAACTGGGGCTTCTATACCGATCCCGATCCGAACATGCACAATCGCCGGCTCTACTGGCCGCGCGGACGCACGCTGGGCGGATCGAGTTCGATAAACGGCCTGATCTACGTACGTGGCCAGAGCGATGACTACGACCAGTGGGCGAGGCTTGGCAATCGTGGCTGGAGCTGGAAAGAGTGTCTGCCGTATTTCCGGCGTCTCGAGCACAACGAACTGGGGGAAGCGCCTACGCGTGGAGTCGACGGCCCGCTGTGGGCATCGACCATCAAGCAGCGGCATGAACTCGTCGACGCCTTCATTGCGGCATCTAACTCGTTAGGAATAGAAACTGTCGACGACTTCAACAGCGGCGATCAGGAAGGGGTCGGCTACTATCAGCTGACGACCCGGCACGGTTTGCGTTGTTCGACCGCCGTCGCCTATCTGAAGCCTGCGCGGCAAAGAGCGAACCTGCATGTGGAAACCGATGCGATGGCATCGAAGATCCTCTTCGAGGGGGCGCGCGCCAGTGGCGTGCAGTATTCACAACATGGCGCGACGCGGGAAGTGCGTGCGAATCGCGAGGTGATTCTGACTGCGGGCGCGCTGCAGTCCCCGCAATTGCTGCAATTGTCCGGCGTGGGGCCGGCTGCCTTGCTGCGGGAATTCGGCATTCCCGTGGTGGCGAATCGTGCGGGGGTCGGCGAAAACCTGCAAGACCATCTGCAGGTTCGTCTGATCTATGAAGTGACCCGACCGATCACGACCAACGATCAACTACGATCATGGATGGGTCGCGCGAAAATGGGACTTCAATGGGCGCTGCTGCGCAGTGGCCCGCTCGCGGTCGGCATCAACCAGGGCGGCATGTTTTGCCGCGCATTGCCCGAGGAGTCGAAAACTCCCGATATCCAGTTCCATTTCTCGACGTTGTCGGCGGACTCGGCCGGCGGCAACGTCCACGCGTTTTCTGGCTGTACCTACTCCGTCTGCCAGTTGCGCCCCGAATCGCGTGGGACGGTGCGCATTCGCGCGGCCGATGCGCGTGAAGCACCGTCCATCCAGCCCAACTATCTCGACACCGATCTTGACCGGCGCACGACGATTGCCGGCGTGCGCTTCGCGCGGAGCGTCGCGGCTACCGAACCCATGGCCGCATTGATGAAGCGGGAGGTGCGGCCAGGTGCTTCCGCGCAAACGGACGACGAGCTACTGGATTTCTGCCGCGAATATGGGCAGACGATTTTCCATCCGTCGGGGACCGCGAAGATGGGGCCGGCGGGCGATCCGCTGGCGGTCGTCGATGAGCGGCTGCGCGTGTATGGAACGCGCGGCCTGCGCGTGGTCGATTGCTCGATCATGCCGACGCTCGTGTCGGGCAATACGAATGTGCCGATCGTGATGGTGGCTGAAAAAGCGTCGGACATGATTCTCGACGACGCGCGTTGCGCCGATCGGGGCACGACCGTAACGCCGCAAGCGGAAGTGGCCGCCTAGTGCAAACCACGGCGGGCTATGCCTGCCGCAACACGCAGTCGCGTGCCTCCCGGTGTATGGGCGGCTCGAGTGCTGCCTGTAAATCGCCCCGGAGGAGACAACTGGGGTCACCGTCCGGCCGCGTTGTGTCAAGGCGCGGCACGGCCGTCCATTGAGGAGCTGCTATGGCAATCGATCCCCGTGCTGTTCGTCGCGTCGCGTTCGCCAGTGTGATCGGCGCAACCGTCGAATGGTATGACTTCTTTCTCTACGGCGTGGTAGCCGGCATTGTTTTCAACAAGCTCTACTTTCCCGCGAGCGATCCGCTCGTTTCGACGCTGCTCGCCTACACCACCTTCGCCGTGGGGTTTGTCACACGGCCGCTGGGTGGCATCCTGTTCGGCCATTTCGGCGACCGGATCGGCCGCAAGTCCGCGTTGATCATGACGCTCGTGATCATGGGCATATCGACGGCCGGCGTCGCCTTTGTCCCGACCTATGCGCAAATCGGTATCTGGGCGCCGATCCTGCTGCTGTCGCTACGAGTGTTGCAGGGCATTGGGCTGGGCGGTGAATGGGGTGGCGCGGTCCTGATGGCCTACGAATATGCGCCGCCTGACCGGCGCGGCCTGTATGCAAGCCTGCCGCAGATTGGCCTGTCGATCGGCCTGTGCCTCGCATCCGGCATGGTCGCGGCGCTTTCCCGGTTGCTATCCGAAACGGCCTTTCTGGCGTGGGGCTGGCGGGTCGCGTTCGTCGCATCGCTGGGCCTCGTCCTGATCGGCCTCTATATCCGCGTCAAAGTCATGGAAACACCGGAGTTTCTTGCGCTCAAACGCAACCGGCGTGAAGCGAAGATACCGTTTGTCGACATGATCACGCGTTACCGGAGCGCCGTGGTGCTCGGCATGGGCGCGCGTTATATCGATGGCGTGTTCTTCAACGTCTTCGCCGTGTTCTCGATCGGCTATCTGACAGGGCACGTCGCGATGAGCCGTACCGATGCGTTGCTTGGCGTGATGATCGCGGCGGGCGTGATGTGCTTCTTCATCCCGCTGTTCGGCAAGCTGTCCGATCTGCTTGGCCGCGCGCGGGTCTACCGCTGGGGTTCGCTGATCTGCGGCTTATCGGTGTTTCCCGCGTTCTGGCTGATCGAAAGCCAGCCGGCGAACACGCTGATGATCTGGCTCGCGATCATCATCCCCTTCGGTATTTTCTATGCAATGGTGTATGGTCCCGAGGCCGCGCTCTTTGCTGAACTGTTCGACGCCAACGTTCGCTATACGGGCATCTCGTTCGTGTATCAGTTTTCCGGCATATTCGCGAGCGGGCTCACGCCGATCATTGCGACGGTGCTGATAAAAATGAACGGTGGCAGGCCGTGGACGGTGTGCATGTATGTGTTGTTCGCCGCGCTGGTGTCGGCGTGGTCGGTGCGCGCAATCGAGAAGAGGCAGACTGGGATCTTCGGAGCAGTCGCACAGGCGCGATGATCCGCCGCGTTTCGCGAGAGGCGTACGTCGTGTGTGGCTTCGGCACGGTTGCCTGTGATGCCCTGGCTGTGCCCGCATGCCTTAGGTGCGGAATGTCCTGGCGGTCTCCTGCGCGGCGTGGCGCAGGTCGGGCACGAAGGCGAGCAGATCGTCGAGCGTGACCCGGCCGACCGGCGCCTGAACCGCGATCGCCGCACACGCGCGATTGCGGTCCAGCATGACGGGTACGGCGATGGCGATCAACCCTTGCAAATGCTCCTGATTGTTGATGGCCAGCAGCCGGTGGCGCGTCATGCTCAGTTCCTTGCGCAACGCGTCGCGGTTGGTAATCGTCCGTTCCGAGTAGCCGCGCAGCGGCAGCGTTGCAATGACCCGTTCACGCCTTTCCTTCGGAAGAAAGCTGAGCAGCAGCTTGCCGCTCGCCGAGCAGTGCAGCGGCACATGCGAGCCTGGCTGAAGATGCATGCGTAGGGGCCATTCGGTTTCGACCCGGTCTACATAGACGACGTCGTTGCCCGAGAGCATCGTCAGATTGCAGGTCTCACCGATTTTCGCCACCAGTTGCTCAAGCAGCACATGGCGGGCTGCCGCCGGCCCCGCATGCATCAGCACGTTGACGGCGAGCATGCGCACGCGTGGCGAACACTCGTAGAGGCGGTCGCCCGCGCCGCGCGTCACGAGCCACGCGTCCATCAATTGCACGAGGATCCGGTGCACGGTCTGCTTGGGCAGTCCGAGCGTGTTCACGAGATCCATCATGGAAAGCGGAACGCCCGCTTCTGCAAGGATTTCGAGTACCCGAAACGCGCGCACTGCCGCTGCATTCGACTGATTTGAAGTCGACATCCCGTCTCCTCGCCGCCGTGTTCACACCATCGATTCTGCATCGACTTCATTGCTTTTCGGGACTATGGAAAGTACCGAATTCCGCACTTCTGGATGCTGACGGGCGTGCCGCAATGGATAGCGCAGAAAACGGGACTCCGGGTTAGACGCGGCTGGCTAGATTGATGGAACTGCATTCAATCATTCCATCCGGAGCAAACCTGTATGAACGTCAGGGCCACAGGAGCCGAAATCGCGAACGAGCGCGTGGACGGCGAACCCGAGCACATGGTGGCGTCGCTCGTTGCTCGAGCCCGCGCTGCGCAGCGCGCCTTCGAGTGTTCGGGGCAGCAAGCTCTCGACACGGCGGCAGATGCCGCCGCGTGGGCCATCATGGAGCCGGCACGCAACCGCCAGCTTGCCGAACGCGCCGTGCGCGATACGGGCCTCGGCAACGTGGCGGACAAATTCCGCAAGAACCATCGCAAGACCCTCGGCCTGTTGCGTGATCTGCATGGACAGAAAACCACCGGCGTGATCGCCGGGGACAAGGCTCGCGGCCTTGTGGAAATCGCACGCGCGGTTGGCGTAGTGGCGGCCATTACGCCGTCCACGAATCCCGCGGCGACTCCAGCCAACAAGATCATCAATGCACTCAAGTGCGGCAATGCAGTCGTCGTCGCACCTTCGCCGAAGGGGTACGCTTCGTGCGCGTTGCTGATCGACTTCATCCATGCGCAGTTCGACAAAGCGGGTGTGCACCGGGACCTGGTGCAGATGCTGCCTGCGCCGATCAGCAAGGCGGCGACCGCTGCGCTGATGCGGCAGGCCGATCTGGTGGTGGCGACCGGCTCGCAGGCGAACGTACGGATGGCCTATGCGAGCGGTACGCCGGCGTTCGGCGTGGGCGCGGGGAACGTCGCCTCGATCGTCGCTGCGTCTGCCGATCTGCGTGATGCAGCGCGCAAGATTGTTCGATCGAAGACCTTCGATAACGCGACCAGCTGCTCGTCCGAAAACAGTGTCGTGATCGAGAGCGCGGTGTATCAGCCGATGCTGTCCGAACTGGCCGCTTGCGGCGGCGTCCTCCTCGACGGCACTCAGAAAGCCCGCTTGCAGGCCGCGATGTGGGACAACGGCAAGCTCTCCGTACAGTGCACCGCGAAGTCGGCCGAAGTGATAGCGCAGGTGGCGGGTCTGGATGAGATTGCCGCGCGTCATCCCGCCTTCCTGATGGTGGAGGAGTGCGGGGCCGGTGCTGACTATCCGTTCTCCGGTGAAAAACTCGCCCCGGTTCTTGCCGTCTACCGCGCAGCCGATTTCGATGCGGCGGCCAGCATGGTCCACGACATCTATGCCTACATGGGAGCCGGGCATTCGGTCGGCCTGCATTCCAACGATTCCGGGCAAGCGGTCCAACTGGGCGTGACGTTGCCCGTCGCGCGCGTGATCGTGAACCAGGCGCATTGCCTCGCGACCGGCGGCAATTTCGACAACGGCCTGCCGTTCTCGCTGTCGATGGGCTGCGGTACCTGGGGCCGCAACAACTTCTCGGACAACCTTGGCTTTCACCACTACCTGAACATCACACGGGTGGCATACCCGATTGAAGAGCGCGTGCCGGAACTGGATGAACTGCTCGGCGACTTCTTCAAAAGGTATGGTCAATGACCGCGCCTGCGACGATGCACGCGCTGATCGACGAGCGCGCCGCGCAGTATGCGGACAAACCCTTCCTGCTGGCCGCACTCGATGACGACCAGTCGCCATTCGACGGGCGGCGTGCAACCGCAATGACGTTTCGCGAACTGCGGGACGACTGCCGCATGCTGGAGTCGGGCTTCAGGGAAGCCGGCCTGCGCCGCGGCGATGTCGTCTCGGTGTTCATGGGCAATGGAATCCAGACCGCACGCCTGCTGCTCGCGGCGATGTACAGCGGGCTGGTTGCCAACCCGCTGAACCTGCTGTGCCAACCGTCGCAGATGCGCTATATCGTCGAGCACTCCGATACGCGGATGATCTTCGTTGGGCGCGACACACGCGATGCGATCGAAACGGTCATTGCGGATTTGCGCGCAAACGGTTTGACCCGCGAGATCGCGATCATCCAGACGGAAGTGGACGATGTTGCGGCGCCCGGGTTCGCGAGAAGCGAGCCTGCGCTGGCGGAAACCGCGCTGCAGGCAGCAGCCCGATCCGTGTCGTCACCGGCATCGACATGCGAATCGACGCGGCGCGTTGCGGACACTGCGCCGGAGACTGGCGACGTCGCGTTGCTGATGTACACGTCGGGTACGACGGGTATGCCCAAAGGCGTCTTGCTGACCCATCGCAACCTGATGGCGAACGCCTGCAACATCACCGCCGAACACCGGCTGACCTCCGATGACCGCGTGCTCGCCTCGTTGCCGCTTTATCACATCAACGGCCTGGTCGTGACGTTGCTTGCACCGCTGTTTCACGGCGGCTCCGTAGTCGTCACGCCGCGCTTCTCCGCTCGCACGTTCTGGCGCGACGTCGCGCGTCATGCGTGCACGTGGATCAACGTGGTGCCGACGATTGTCGCCTATCTGCTGAACGCTGCCGAACCCTGCACATTCGATCTGTCGACGCTGAAGTTTTGCCGCAGCGCGTCGGCAGCGCTGCCTGTCGATCACCATCGCGCGTTCGAGGCGCGCTTCGGTATCGGGGTGATCGAAACCATGGGCATGACCGAAACGGCTGCACCGGCCTTCAGCAATCCCTACGACGCGGACCGTCGACGCATCGGCAGCATCGGCCTGCCTTCGGGCGGTGAAGCGAAGGTGATCGATCGGGACGGGCGCGACTGCTCACCCAACGAATGCGGCGAGCTCGTATTGCGCGGTGCACAGGTGATGGGCGGCTACTACAAACGGCCGGAAGAGACGTCCGCCACGTTCACGGTCGACGGCTGGCTACGCACAGGCGACCTCGGCTATCGCGACGACGACGGTTACTTCTATATCAATGGCCGGGCAAAGGAACTGATCATCAAGGGCGGCGAAAACATCGCGCCGCGCGAAATCGACGAAGCGCTGCTGAGACATCCTGGCGTGCTGGATGCGGCTGCGGTGGGTGTGCCCGATTCGGCGTACGGCCAGGACATCGTCGCCTTCGTGGTGCCGCGTCAGGGAGAAGGGTATGGCGCACCCGATCCGGCGGATCTGCGCGAGCACTGCCTGCGTGAACTGGGGCGCTACAAGACACCGAAGGAATTCCGCTTCGTCGACGAATTACCGCGTGGGCCTTCGGGCAAGGTTCAGCGGCTCAAGCTGGTGCCCACCTGACGCGGTGCCGTCTGCGGGCGGCACACGCGAGCAGATAAACGTCAGTAGTCACGGTCCGTCATGTGGATCGGCAGGTCACCGACGAGCGGGACGCACACATAAGAGAGATAGGAGACAGCATGGAAACGCGCACCCGGCGTGTCAAAACACGCCACATCATCCTCGCGGTCATGTGCCTGATGTATTTCATCTCGTACATCGATCGCGTAAACATCGCCGTGGCCGGACCGTTGATTCGTCACGAAATGGGTTTGACGACCGTTCAGCTCGGTCTCGTGTTCTCGGCGTTCGCTTATCCCTATGCCGCGATGCAGATTGTCGGTGGCTGGCTCGCGGACAAGTACGGGCCGAAACGGATACTCACGATATTGTCGCTAATCTGGGGCGTGGCCACGTTTGCGACGGGTTTCGCCGGCAGTGTCACCACGCTCGTCCTGCTGCGTTTCGCTCTCGGTGTCGGTGAAGGTGGCGCGTTTCCGACCGCCACGCGTGCATTCACCTACTGGATGCCGGTCGGCGAGCGTGGCTTTGCGCAAGGCATCACACATAGCTTTGCGCGTCTGGGTGGTGCGGTCACGCCACCGCTTGTTCTGGCCGTGGTGGCCACCGGCGGCTGGCGCGATGCGTTCATCCTGCTCGGTATAGCGAGTCTCGCATGGACGGTGCTTTATCTCTTCGTGTTCACGAATTCGCCGGAACAGAGCCGGCGCATTACACCCGAGGAAACCGCGGAAATCGGCTATCGCACGGGCGACTGCGATCGCGCGAAGCATGCCGCCACGCCGTGGCGCAGGCTGATCCGCCGGATGTGGCTCGTCACGTTCGTCGACTTCTGCTATGGATGGCTGCTGTGGGTCTACCTGACCTGGCTGCCGTCATACCTCAGGGAGTCGCGCGGATTCGATCTCAAACAGCTTGCGCTGTTCACTGCGCTGCCGCTGCTTGCGGGTGTGGTCGGCGATACGCTCGGCGGCGTGGTGTCGGACAGGCTCTACAAGATCACTGGGCGCCTGCGCTTTGCGCGCTGTACGGTGCTCGTGGTGGGTATGGGCGGCTCGCTGGCCTTTCTGCTGCCGATGGTATCCGCGCCCAATCCCCTCATGGCTGTGCTGTTGCTATCCGCGTCGTTCTTCTTCCTCGAAATCACCAACCCTGTGCTGTGGACTTTGCCGCTCGACATTGCCGGCAAGTATGCGGGCACGGCTGGCGGCATGATGAACACGGGCTTCGGCGTTGCGGGCATGGTGTCGCCGCTGGTATTCGGCTATCTGCTCGAGAAGACCGGCAGCTACAACGTGCCGTTTAATATCTCCGCAGGCCTGCTCGCGATCGGTGTGGTAGCGGCGCTCTTCATCGATACCAGCAAGACGGTCGAAGCCGACGAGGAACGCGAGCGCAGTGCCGGCGCGCAGAGTGACCGCATGCCTGCTGCGTTTGTGCATGCGGGAGCGGCGGTGCGGCTAGAGCGCCATCACTTGCGCCGCCCGTTGCGTTGGCGCAAGTGAATGCACCAGAACCACCGGAGGAGCGATTGTTCTTCTGGGTCAAGAAGCGAACGCTCGCCTGACCCGCTTGTGTTCGCTTGTGTTCGTCACCCGGCGTAAAACGGCAGGCAGAGTGTCTGAGTCGACTATCGCTTGATTCCTCACTCCCGCACACACCGGAGCCCTGCATACACATGCTGGTATCGCGGCTGAAACCAGTTGCGGAACGCTGGCCTCAACATGTACTGCGCGGTGCGCGCGGAGCCGCCTTTGCACGTAATGCTGGTCGTCGAAGAAGTTCGCCGAATAGCCGAGATAGAGCGGGAACGCTTCGAAGTCCGGTAGCGGTGCGAACAGCGTCGACGTCCATTCCCAGCCATTGCCGAACTGGCCTTCGACGCCGAATGCGCTGACGTTGTCTGGATGCGCGTCGACCGGCTGCGAGTCCCAGGAACGAAAATCGAAGTTGCCCGATGCGCCGTGCGGTGCGCCGTCGGCGGCGCGCTGCCATTGCGCTTCGGTCGGTAGCGTCTTGCCCGCCCAGCGTGCGTAGGCGTTCGCTTCCGCGTGGCTCACATAGACGGGCCAGTCGAGCGGCAGCGGCACGTCGTCGAACATCGTGCGCAGTCGCCATCCGCCGTGTTCGCCGTCGGTTGCATCGTCGCGCGACCAGCACACCGGATGTGCGACATGTTCGGCTTCTTTCCAGGCCCTGTCTCGCCGACAGTCGGACAGCCTGCGTGACTTCGTGCGTTACACGGTCGGCCGTGGCCGGTTGGCGCTCGATGCGGCACGCGCGGCGCCGCCGTCGTTGACCGGTGCTGCGTGTGCTGCGTTAGTGGTCGCCGTGACCGTGGTCGTGATCGTCGCCATGGCCATGCCAATCGTCATGCCGGCCGTTGTCGTGACCACGCCAGTCGCCGCGCGGACCGCGAGCGTCATGCCATTCGCGTTCGCGATGATGTTCTTCCCATTCGCGCCGTTCCCAATAGCGGCGGCCGTCGTAATAGCGGTCGCCATACCAGCCTGGGCTGACGACTACGACGGGCGGAGCGGGCGCGTACACAGGCGGAGGCGGTGCATACACCGGGGCGGGCTCGTAAGCGTCGCCAGGCACACCGATGTTCACGCCAATATCGACGTGGGCCAGCGCGACCGACGATGCGCCTATCCCCAGACCTGTGACGATCGCCATGGACAGCCAGCGGTTTCGTGCATTGCTCATGTCTTGTTCCCGGGTTCTACGATTGAGTGTGGACGGACTTGCGCGCGGGTTTGTGCGGCGTGCGCTCAGTAATGGTCGTAGTGGTCGTGATCGTGGTGGTCGTGATAACCGCCGCCGTCCGGGACCACGATGCAACCGCCCAATGCGCTACCGAGCATTGCCGCGAGAACGACCAGTGCAAAAATTCTTTTCATGACGATGCTCCCTGTTGGCGTGTGACCCGAACTCTACTGAGCGGTCGCGTTACTGGTGTGTTTGTGTGTAACAGGACGTGTCGATGCCATCGCGTACCGGCGGGGGCGCAATGCAATGCGATCGTGCGCCGCGGTGCTGTGATGAGTTGAAGCGCTGCCGCATTGCTCGCGGGCAACCCGTTGAGCGGGCTATGAAAATGCGGCGGCATCTCTCGGTCCGCTGTATGCGGCCGGATTGAGCGCTCGCTTCATGGGCGGCTTGCGAGTACACGGAATGGGGTATCGGTAAAGCTGTGCCCGACGGATACATTCAGTTGCAGACTTGGACTGCGAAGCGACGTCGCTGGCCGGTGCACGCGGGGGATGCACCCGGCTTGCGCTTTTCGGGTCTGCGTGAGACAAGAGATGGTTCGCGAGATGGCTCGCGCGACATCAGCTTGTCTTAAGGTCTGGTCCGTAGCATCTTTAGCGCATGTGTCCAGCGTCCAGCCAGGCTGATGCCACGACGCTGCTCGCAATCAACAGATCCAGGACGGTAAAAAAATTCCGATGAAAATGCAATCCAATGAAGCCACTTTCCAACGCCATACTCCCGGCTATGATGGCGTAGCCAAATTGCTTCACTGGCTGGTGGTCGTGTTGATCGCCGCTCAGTTCGTCATCGGCTGGACCATGCCGGACATTCACAAGGGCACGCTGCCGGACGGTTTGATCGCGTGGCATCTGGGGGTGGGGGCAACGCTGATTGCGGCGGTGGTGCTGAGAATCGTCTGGCGTCTCACGCATCGACCCGTGCCGGTCGTGCTATCGCCGTTCCACAATTTTGTTTCGCACGTCACGCACGGTCTGCTTTATCTCGCGCTGGTGGTCGTGCCCGTGCTGGGGTGGGCCAATGCGTCTTCGCGTGGATGGTCGGTCAGGCTATTCGGTGTGCTGCCGTATCCGGCCATCTCGTCGGTCGGTTCGCCAGTCGGTCACGAAATGGGCGACATTCATGGCTATCTGGCGTGGGTGTTGCTGGCGCTGATCGGACTGCATGTCCTGGGGGCACTCTTTCATCGCTTCGTTTTGCGCGATCAGGTATTGCAGCGCATGCTGCCTTGATCTTCACACCCGCACACATCTAAACCCCGCATACACATGCTGGTACCGCGGCTGAAACCAGTTGCGGAACGCGGGCCTCAACATGCATTGCGCGGTGCGCGCAGAGCCGCCTTTGAGCACGTAATGCTGGTCGTCGAAGAAGTTCGCTGAGTAGCCCACATAGAACGGAAATGCTTCGAAGTCCGGCAGCGGTGCGAACAGCGTCGACGTCCATTCCCAGCCGTTGCCGAACTGGCCTTCGACGCCGAATGCGCTGACGTTGTCTGGATGCGCGTCGACCGGCTGCGGGTCCCAGGAACGAAAATCGAAGTTGCCCGATGCGCCGTGCGGTGCGCCGTCGGCGGCGCGCTGCCATTGCGCTTCGGTCGGTAGCGTCTTGCCCGCCCAGCGTGCGTAGGCGTTCGCTTCCGCGTGGCTCACATAGACGGGCCAGTCGAGCGGCAGCGGTACATCGTCGAACATCGTGCGCAGTCGCCATCCGCCGTGTTCGCCGTCGGCTGCATCGTCGCGCGACCAGCACACCGGATGTGCGACAGGTTCGGCTTCTTTCCAGGCCCAGTCCCTGTCGCTCCACCACGCACGTTCGCGGTAGCCGCCGGCCTCGATGAACGCGCGGAACTCGCCGTTCGTCACCATGTGCCGGTCGATCTCGAACGCGGGCACGTCGACACGCAGCTCGCCGAATTCGTTATCCCAGCCGAACTGTCCGCTTTCTTTCGTCAAGCCGAGTACGGCCACGCCCGCGGGGATCGCGATCATCGCGGGCGCGAGGAGGCGGCGCCCGGCGTCGCTCGCCTGAGCGGGCGCAACGGTCGACGGGTTCTCGATCTTCTGTACGAGCGGCAGTTGATGCAGCATGTACGCGAGCGTTTCCGCATGCATCAACCGATGTTCGATCGCGACGTTCAGCAGTTGCGCGGGCGAACTCGTCGCCATGTCGTCCTGAGCGAAGTCGAGCGTGCCGAGCGCGTGATCGATCTGCTCGCGTGCGCGCTGTCCGTACGCGCGCACGACGTCGAGCGTCGGCCAGTCGGCGGGCTCGTCGGTCGGAAAGCCACCGTCGACAGGGTCGATGCCGAACGCGAACAGCGTGTCGAGCTCCGGCTCGAACGCGGGCAGCGTGCACAATCGTTCGTCGAACAGGTTGCGGTCGAACGCTTCGAGGTGGCCGATGTAAAAGACGATTCGGTGACGCTCGCGAATCGGCCGCTCGTAGAGGAATTCGGGCTTGACGATCGCGAAGAGCGCATCCGTGACGTCGCGCGCGGCGATCAGGCGCTGAACGAGCGGATGCTGGAAGGCGAGGTCGCGTTTCATGTCGCCGGGTCTCCTTGCAGGGGGGACGGTCTTGAACTTTACCGTGTTTGCCGGAGACGTGCCACGACACATGCACGGTGCGGCGGGCTACGTGCGCCGTAGCGCGTCGAGATCGGCGACGCGGATGCCCTTGCCGCGTAGGTCGATCCACGCTTTTGAAATCCTGACAAGGTGCGGCTGAATTCCGCCGACGAATAACCGCGTCCCGCATTGCGCTTCGGCACATCAGTCTGTCGTGCCGCCCGTTTTCGCTTCGTCTTCGTGGCTCGCGGCCGATGGGATCAGCAGCACGGGCAGCGTCGACTGACGGACGCAGCGCTCGGCGACACTACCGAGTATCAGTCGCTGAAACCCCCGTCGCCCATGCGTGCCCATCACGACCAGATCGGCGCCGAAGGTGTCGGCAGCCTTCAGTACGAGCGTCGGGACGTCGTCGAGCGACGAAGCCTCGGCGGTCACGAGCTCGCCGGCGACTCCGCGCTCGCGCATCGTCTGTCCGAGTTCGGCGGCGAGTTCGTTGCCCTGTTCGACCAGTTGTCCGCGGAGTACCGACGGGTCGTAGCCTGGCGCCTCGAAATACAGCGGCGTGTTCTCGATCACATAGAACGGTTGCAGCACGGCGCCGGGCGTAGCCGCGAGCGTGAGTGCCGCGTCGAACGCGCGGCGGGAAGTATGGCTACCGTCGACGGCTACGAGGATACGTGTGTACATGAAGGTCTCCGCGTCGGAGGAAAAGGGCAAAGGGCATTTGTCGACGACGTCGTGGGTCAGCTTAAATGATCGCCGACATCTGTGCACCCTCACAGGATGTCAAGCGGTTGCCTGGCAAATTTCGCGGGACCGTCTGATGACGTCGAGACTCCCGCCCCATACGGCTTTCCCTTCAGGCGGCGGGTTTTCGCAAGCGCTTTTTTGACCGAAGATCGCGAAGGTTTGCCTTACAATCCCGATCTATTCAGACAAGCCGATCCCGCGACGATGAACGAGCGCAAAACGTTGGGTCTACCCGACAAGATCTACGGCGACATTCTCAACCGCATTCTCGAGGGCGAGTACCCCGAGGGCACCCGCCTGCCGACCGAGCACGCACTCGCCGAGCGCTTCGCGACGTCGCGGCCGACCGTGCGCGAGGCGCTCGCGCGACTGCGCGCCGACGGCATCATCGTCACGCGACACGGCTCCGGTACGACCGTCGCGCGTCGCCCCGACCCGGACGTGCGCCGCTTCGCACCGCTCGAAACGCTGTCCGACATCCGCCGCTGCTACGAATTCCGCATCGTCACCGAAGCCGGCGCGGCTGCGCTCGCGGCGCAGCACGCGGAGGCCGACGACATCGTCGCGATCCAGCGCGCGTGGGACCAGCTCGAGCGGATCATCGAGACGCAGGGCATCGGTGCGCAGGACGATTTCGCGTTTCATCTCGCCGTCGTACGCGCGTCGAAGAATCCCTTCTTCGTCACCGTGATGTCGTTCATCGAAGAGCAGATCGTGTTCAGCATGAACCTGTCGCGCAATCTTTCGCTGGTGAAAACGATCGAACGGCAGCGTCTCGTGCAGACCGAGCATCTCGCGGTGCTGGAGGCGATTCGCGACCGTGACGCGGCCAGGGCCGCGCATGCGATGCGCGCGCATCTCGAGAACGCACGCGACCGGATGTTCGGCTCGTAAACGCAAACACCGTACACGCCGCACTTTCTTCCTTATGGCACTTTCCGTTTTGCGCCTCTCGCGCTCAGGTCTTCTTTCGTGAACGCTTCCCACCCTCTGCCTTTTCGCGACGCACTGCTGGCCATGCTCGGCATCGGCCTCGTCAACATGCTGGTCGCGCTCGACCAGACGGTCGTCAGCACGGCGCTGCCGTCGATCGTTTCCGAGCTGCGCGGCTTCGAGTACTACGCGTGGATCGCAAGCGCCTATCTGCTCGCATCGATCGTGACAGTGCCGGTATTCGGGCGCCTCGGCGACTTCTTCGGCCGCAAGCGTTTCGTGATTGCCGCGGTGATCGTGTTCACCGCGGCGTCGCTGCTGTGCGGCGTCGCGACGAGCATGCCGTTCCTCGCGATCGCGCGCGGGCTGCAGGGCGTGGGTGGCGGCATGATGGTCGGCACCGCGTTCGCGTCGATTCCCGATCTGTTCCCCGACCCGCGCGCCCGCGTGCGCTGGCAGGTCGTGATGGCGGCCGCCTACGGCATCGGCACCGCGGCGGGACCGTCGCTCGGCGGCTGGCTCAGCGAGCATTTCGGCTGGCGCTCGACGTTCCTCGTCAACCTGCCGGTGGGCGCACTGGCGCTGTATTTCATCTGGGCGCATCTGCCGGCCCACCGGCGTGCCGTGACCGGCGACGTGCGGATCGACTGGACCGGTGCGGCACTCATCGCGCTCGTGCTGGGCGGTTTGCAGACGTTCATCGAAGCGGTGCCGAAAGACGGTCTGACCGACGGCAATCTCGCGCTCGCCGCGCTGGTCGTGGTGGGTGCCGCGGCGCTGCTCGTCTGCGAGCGTCGCGCGACGCATCCGATCGTGCCGCTCGACCTGTTTCGCGACGCGCAACTGGTGACGCTGTTCACGCTGTCGCTGCTGTCCGGGTTCGTGATGTTCTCGCTGATCTTCTTCGCGCCGCTGCTGCTGCAGGGCGGCTTCGGTCTGTCGCCGCAGCAGGCGGGGCTGCTCGCGACACCGATCGCGGCCTGCATCGCGATCGGTAGCCTGATCAACACGCGCATCGTGATCCATCTGCCGAAGCCGACGTTGATCCTGTCGATCGGTTTCTCGCTGCTCGTCGTCGCGTCGCTTGGGATCGGGTTCGCGACGCCGGCCACACCGCATCTGTGGCTCGAGTTCGCGATGGGTGCGGTGGGCATCGGGCTCGGCTTTATCCTCAACAACCTGAACGTGTTCGGGCAGGAGATCGCCGGACGCGAACGCTTCGGCATCACGACCGCGCTGCTGCAGTCGACGCGGATGGTAGGCGGGATGCTCGGGACGAGCATCGTCGCGACGATCGTGAATCGTCGGTACGCATCGGGCGTGGAAGATGCATTGAAGGTGCTCGGCGAGCCGATCGTGTCCGCGTGGCTGCCGAAGCTCGGCGATCCGCGCATTCTGATCGACCCTGCGTTGCGCAGTTCGCTGCTCGTCGAACTGAAAGGAGCAGGGCTTGAAGGCCCCGCGCTCGTCGAGGCGGCAAGACACGTGCTGGTGCAATCGATACACATCGGTGTGCTGTTGACCGGTGTGGCGGCGCTTGCCGCGGCACTGACCGTACGTCGCATTTCGCACATCACGTTCCGGCGCAGTTGACGTACCTCCAATCGCTGGCTTGCGCTGGCCGGTTCGAAGGAGGTCAGGGTGCTACGGCCGTCGGTTTGAAGCGCGCGCGTCGTATTCGTTCGTCTGCATCGCGGGACGGGCAATCCACCCTTGTCGCCGGTCGATGCTGACAGCCCGGCCGGGACTCGCCATCAAGTCAGAGCATCCCTAACGACATTGCCTTAATGACAGTTTGCCCACGCGTCCGCGTTGCAAACTTCTTGAGCAGACTGCGCACGTGATACACAACCCCATGTTCTGAAATGCTGAGCAGCACAGAGATTTCCAGGGTCGACTTGCCCGCTGCCAGCCAACCGAGTACTTCTGCTTCGCGTCGTGTCAGCCGGGGGCGCAACTGCGGGTGCGCCCCCTTGACGATCCGGCGCATGGCTTCATGCGCCATCGTGATAATCAGCGGTCCCCACATTAGATTAGCCGCGATTTGTCCCTGTGCGTCTCGCCCTTTTTTATCCAGCGCCAGGCTCAATATTCCAAAATCGCCTTCTCTCGTCTGTACGGAGAAAGACACGCCTGCCTTCAGTCCGTAACTCGCCGCTTCCTCCCAGAATCCCTGTTGTTGGGGCGAACCGCCGACGGCGTCAGACCATACCAATGGGACAAGGGAGCGCATCGCATGGGCAACAACGGGATCTAGCGCAATGTAATTTTCGTGATCATATGTCGCGCGCCAGCGTGGATGATAGTTTGACTCAACTCGTTGTTCGATATTTCGATCGCTGTCGATCGCGAACCGACCACCGTACAGCATGGAATCGAAACCAAGCTTTCGACCGAGGCGGACGAGGGCCAGCCTGAGCATGTCAGCATCTTCGAACGCGCCAATTTCCAGGACAGTCGATATGAGCTCGTGGTTGTCGGTTATTTCCATCTGAGGCTTCCCCTGAATTCGCGGCGGCGTGCGGCTAGCGCCTACACTCTCCGCGTGGCCTTTTCTGCATGACTGAACGCGCACCGTGGACCTGCAACGTAGGCGAGCAACTATACCGCGCTTGATGCTTGATTACTTTCTCCGCAGGCACGGGCAGGAGATCGCGGGGCGCGAGCGCGTCGGTATCGCGACCGCACTGCTGCAATTGACCAGGGCGGTCGGCGATATGCCCGGCACGAACACCGTTGCGACGATCGCGAATTGCCGTTATGCCGCTGGGGTCGAGGATTCGCTGCGGGTGCGCAGCGAGCCCGTTGCGTCGGCATGGTTACCCAAACTCGGCGATCCGTGCATCCTGATCGACCCGGCGCGGCGCATTGCTTACTGAACAGGCTCGAGTGCGGCTACACGATCTGGTGCCGGTCGAAGCGGGATGATGCAATCGACACATTGGTCTGCTCCTGACAGGTGCCGCCGCGCTGGCAGTGGCCCTGATGGTAGGCCGGATCGCCAACATCACGTTCCGGTACCATCGAATTGGCGAATGATGAGGGGCGAGCATGCGTTGCGCCCCCTACCTGACCAGGTTGACGTTGATCGGCTCCGGCTGGCCTGAATTTTCTTCAGGTTGCTGCCAGCCCGGCAATCAGGCCGCAATCGCCATCGATCCGAACAGTGCCGCAAGCGTTTGAGGGCTGACCGCCCAGTCCAGAGCGACCGAGCGCTCCACGCCGAGCTGCACGGGTGACCCAAGACGATCTATCTCGACGCCAGCGCGGCGCAGCATTCGTTCGATCGGCATTGTCGTCACGACCACGTAATTCGTAACCCCCATCCGCTGCGCGAAGGTCATGGCGGTCTGGAACATACGGATGGTCAGATCGGTGAAGCCGTAGGTCTGTTCTTCGCCCTCTGTATCGACTGCGAGCCGGGTGAGTTCCCATATATGCCGTCCGACAGGCGCCGCCGCACCGTGCAGTGTCTGGGGGAAGGTGTCGCGCAGCATGTTGGGACCTTCCGTCGGCATCAGGCGGCAACAACCCCGAACGCGGCCTGTTGCATCCTGAGCCAGTACGTAGTGGGGATCGAGCGCGTCGTAGCTGTCGATCTCCATGCCGTTGATGATTGGAACATCCCAACCTAACCGTCCACTGAAGACCCGGGCGCGTAGCCGGTACATTTCGTTAATGTGTTCGCTGTCGAATTCTTGCCTCGTTCCAACCCGAATCGTAGTTTGCACGGCGTTCTCTCCTGAGCGTATTGGTCGTCCGATACGGGCAGAACGTATGCGTTCCAGATAAAGATTGCACCTACTCACTTGGGTAGGTGTCGCCGCGCGCGCCCTCCAGCAAAATTGGGATAACCGGCAAACGGGTTGATGAACCGCAAACGGTAGCTAAACTATCCACAGCGAGAGATACACCATGGAACTACTGGAAAATCATTGGCAAGCGGGTATTCAGGAACGGTCGCCCGAGGTGTCGTCTGCTGTCGACCGCGTACTGATCATTGCGTACAGGAAAAAGAAAAAAGAGAGCCAGCGACGTTTCTGGGCGCGCTTCGGCGTTACCCAGTCGCGCGGCAGCCGGTTTGAATCAGGTGCGGAAATTCCGGCACCGGTTTCAATCCTGCTCGGACTCTACTTTACGAAGACGATCTCCGACGGAGATCTTGGGCGAGCCGAACGGGTGCTCTACAGCCAGGAGTCCAGAACCCTGATCAGCCTGGGTCAATAAGTCCGAGTTGCGTCGCAATCACGGCGGCTGCCCGCCGTGAATTGACGCCGAACTTTGCCCGGATATTCTTGACGTGGAAGTTCACGACGGCTTCCGAGCAGTTCAGGATATGTGAAATTTCCCACGTGGACTTGCCTTGGGCGGTCCACGCGAGGCATTCGCGTTCGCGGGGCGTCAATTGCGGAATCAGCGGTTGCGCATGCGCTTTCAGATGTCGCTGGCTGGTATCTATCACCAGGTCGCGCAGTAGCATGAGGTTGGGTAGCGCGGTATCGACGTGACGCCAGAAATCGTCGGTCGGAGTGCGATCACTGACGAAAGATAGCCCTCCCCATTCCTGTTTGGGTCCATGGATTGGCAGCGTCACGCCGACGCGCAGGCCATGTGAGCGCGCTTCCTCGAACATCGCTTGCTGCGGCGCAGGGGCGGTGGCGAATAGCTCCTGCGACCAGGCGAGCGGCGCAGAACGTGTCGAGCAATGGGACACGACGGGGTCGATATACGAGAGTTTCCTGTCGTCGTAGATACGTCGCCACGACGGCGCATACGTGCTGCGTATGAACGCATCTTCGAACCGGCTGCCCGGTCGTAGCAGGATCGCCACAAAAATCTGGTTGAAACCCCACTTTTCGGCGAGGTTGCTTACCGCACCGAACCATGCTGATTCGTCCGGGGTATTGAGCACCGGTGACATCTGCTCGATAAAGTTTAGCGACACGTCGGTTCTCTCGGATCGCAGCGGGCGGCGCTGCCGGCGATGCAGGTACGGGTCGCGTCACTGCATCTTGCACAGTGGCAATTTATCATCATTTTTTTATCTTGATAGTTGAAAATAGAATAACCACTTCGTTATTCGGGATTGGACATGCGAAAAGTGCCAGCTCAAAGCCGGACCAAAGACTTTTTCGCTGCGGTGCGGTACTTTACCGCGCAAACCTTTGCACTGTCTGTTGTCCGGCAACCTTCCCGTGAATGGAAATCCAGCATTCCAGGTTTTAACGGCGACATGTTAAAGAGATAACGCGGCAATAGTGCTGAGGCTCGGTGGATTGCAAACGAGACTGTCAAAAGATCACATAAAAGCACAAAGAAAGTCGAGAATACCGATTGGCACTTCGAATGACGGACAAAATTGCCGGTTCAGTTGTCATACAGAAATCGCGTGATTTTGCGTTGGTTGTTTGACAACATTGAGATGCCGATGCTAGCTTGACGTCAGATACGCTGATCTCCGACGCCATGAACATTTCCCCGTTGTCCGAAAGCGAATTCGCGGCCACCGTGATGGCCGTGCCGCCTCTCGCCCGCCGCACCGATTTCACGCTCGACGCGCAGCAAAACCGCAAGCTGATCCGCCATATCGAGGCGGGGGGCGTGCGCACGCTGCTGTACGGCGGCAACGCAAATCTGTACCACGTCCCGGTGAGCGAGTACCGCGAACTGCTCGACCTCCTCGCCGACAGCGCCGGTCCCAACACCCGGGTCATTCCCGCCATCGGTCCGGACTACGGGAAGATGCTCGACGAAGCGCGCATTCTCTCGACAACCTCGTATCGCACGGCAATGGTCCTTCCGCTCGCCGGTTTCACGACGCCGCAAGGGATCGAAGACGGTCTCACGAGAATCGCGGATATCGCAGGCATCCCACTCACGCTGTACATAAAACACGAGGACTATGTCGACGTCGACACGCTCGCGCGGCTCGTCGATCGGGGCACGCTGATTGCTGTGAAGTACGCGATCGTGCGCGAGCATCCGGAACACGACGACTACCTGCGCCGGCTGCTGCAAAGCGTTAGTCCATCGCGGGTGATTTCGGGAATGGGCGAACGGCCGGCGCTCGTCCACTTGCGGGACTTCGGGCTCGCCGCGTGGACGACGGGTTCCGGCTGCATCGCGCCGCATGCGGTGACCGCGCTGCTGCGGGCGGTCAAGACGGGGCAGAGCGATCAAGCGCAGCGTCTGTACGACGCGTTCATGCCGCTCGAAACGTTACGCGACAAGATCTCGCTGATCCGCGTGCTGCACGACGCGGTAACGTTTTCAAAGATCGCCGACATGGGGCCGTTGCTGCCGCTGTTGAGTTCGACGCCAGCCGGGCATCATGCGAAGATCGACATGGAGACGCAGGCACTGCTTGCGTTCGAGCATCATCTCGCCGCACAGCGCACAATTCGCTGAGAATTCGCTGAGCACAGGCGACGCAGGTCCCCTTTCTTTTTCGCGCGGCGCGCAGCGGCATCGACCGCGGCGGCGCGGCGCTTCACAGGAGCAGCAACATGCAGATTACCGGAGACATGCTGATCGGCGCGTCCGCGGTGCGCGGTACCAGGGGCACGCTGCGCGCGTTCGATCCGACCCGCAACGCCGAGATCGAGCCGACCTTCGGCGCGGGCGGCACGGCCGAGGTCGACCAGGCGTGCGAACTGGCCGCCCGTGCATTCGACCCGTACCGTCAGACCTCACTCGACACACGCGCGCATTTTCTCGAATCGATTGCGGAAAACATCCTCGCGCTCGGCGACGCGCTGATCGAGCGTGCGCAGGCCGAATCCGCGCTGCCGAAAGCGCGGCTCGAAGGCGAACGCGGCCGTACAGTCGGTCAACTGAAACTGTTCGCGTCGCTCGTGCGGGAAGGCCGCTGGCTGACGGCAACACTCGACTCCGCGCTGCCCGATCGCAAGCCGCTGCCGCGGCCCGATCTGCGGCTGCAGAAAATACCGGTCGGGCCGGTGGCCGTATTCGGCGCGAGCAATTTTCCGCTCGCGTTCTCGGTGGCCGGCGGCGATACCGCGTCGGCGCTCGCGGCCGGCTGTCCGGTCGTCGTCAAGGCGCATCCCGCGCATCTCGGCACGTCCGAACTCGTCGGCCGGGCGATCCAGAAAGCCGCCGTCGACTGCGGTATGCCGGAAGGCGTCTTCTCGCTGCTGATCGGCGCGGGCAACGAGATCGGCGAAGCGCTCGTCGCGCATCCCGCGATCAAGTCGGTCGGCTTCACCGGTTCGCGACGCGGCGGCCTCGCGCTCGTCGACATCGCCGCGAAGCGCCGCGAGCCGATCCCGGTCTTCGCCGAAATGAGCAGCGTCAATCCGTTCTTCCTGTTGCCGGCTGCGTTGAAGCAGCGTGGCGACGAAATCGCCGCGGGCTTCGTCGAATCGGTGACGCTCGGGGTCGGCCAGTTCTGTACAAACCCTGGCCTCGTGATCGCACTCGAAGGCGCGGACACGCAGCGCTTCATCGACGCTGCCGCGCAGGCGCTCGCGAAGAAAAGCGCGCAGACGATGCTCACGGCGGGCATCGCGAGCGCGTACAAGGACGGCGTCCTGCAGCGCGGCGAACAGCGCGGCGTGACGAGCGTCGCGCGCGGCATGGCGAGCGACGCATCGTGCTCGGCGCTGCCCGCGCTGTTCACGACCAGCGCGATGCAGTTTCTCGCGACGCCGCAGCTCGAGGACGAAATCTTCGGGCCGACGTCGCTGATCGTGATCTGCCCGACGTTCGACGACATGCTGCAGGTCGCGCGCTACGTCGAAGGCCAGTTGACAGCAACGCTGCAGCTGGACGCCGACGACTATCCGCTCGCGCGGCAGTTGCTGCCGGTGCTCGAGCGCAAGGCAGGCCGTATTCTCGCGAACGGTTTTCCGACTGGCGTCGAAGTGTCCTATGCAATGGTGCACGGCGGCCCTTACCCGGCCACGTCAGATTCGCGCGCGACGTCGGTGGGGGCGACCGCGATCGAGCGGTTCCTGCGGCCTGTCTGCTATCAGGACCTGCCGGCCGATCTGCTGCCTGACGCGCTGCGCGACGACAATCCACTGAAGCTGTGGCGCCTGCGCGACGGCAAACTTGCCCAGCAGTGATGCAGGCCCATGCGGCGGGCGCGACGCAATGTGAAGCGCCCGCCGCGTGGCGAACCTGAACTCCGAGACGCAAGGCACGAGCGTGCCTTGCGCTTCACTTGCGTTTCCCCAAACCCTCGACCCCTGCCCGCGCCATGACCGACGCCAGCCGACGCTATCCCGATCCCGCCGTCCGTATTCTCGATCCCCGCTTCAATGCGCTGCGCCTCGCGCTCGCATCGGTCGAATGCCTGTATCAGGGCGCTCGCTGGTCCGAGGGGCCAGTCTGGTTCGGCGACGGCCGCTATCTGCTGTGGAGCGACATCCCGAACAACCGCATCCTGCGCTGGGACGAGGAGAGCGGTGCCGTGACGCCGTTTCGCCGGCCGTCGAACAATGCGAACGGCAATACGCGCGACCGCGAAGGGCGGCTCGTCACGTGCGAGCACCTGACGCGTCGTGTCACGCGCACCGAATACGACGGCACGATCACCGTGCTCGCCGACCGCTATCGCGGCAAGTCGCTGAATTCGCCGAACGACGTGGTCGTGAAGTCCGACGGGTCGATCTGGTTCAGCGATCCCACCTTCGGCATCGACAGTTATTACGAGGGTGAGAAGCACGCGTCCGAGCTGACGCCGTGCGTGTACCGTATCGACGGGCAGACCGGCGAGCTGACGGTCGTCGCCGATACGGTCCTCGGTCCGAACGGACTCGCGTTCTCGCCGGACGAGTCGGTGCTGTACGTGGTCGAATCGCGTGGCGAGCCGCGCCGCAAGATCCGCGCGTTCGACGTCTCCGCCGATGGCCGCTCACTGTCGAACGATCGCGTGCTGATCGACGCGGGCGCGGGCACGCCGGACGGTTTTCGCGTCGACATCCACGGCAATCTGTGGTGTGGCTGGGGGATGGGTACCGACGAACTCGACGGCGTGCGCGTGTTCACTGCACAGGGCGAAGCGATCGGACACATCGCGTTGCCCGAGCGCTGCGCTAACCTGTGCTTCGGCGGCCGCCACCGCAATCGGCTGTTCATGGCGGCCGCGCACGGCCTCTACGCGCTCTACGTGAATACCCAGGGCGTGCAGGGCGGCTAGTGCCGCGCTTCACGAAGACATCTTTCAATACCCGACCCGGTACACCTTCCCCGTCTGCGCGCCTTCGACGCTGCGCAGATAGGCGAGCGCCGCGCGCTGCGCGGTGACGGGCTCGAAGCCGCGGAAGTACGGAGCGTATGCGTCCATCGATTCGGTGAGCACCGTCGGGCTCACGACATTGACGCGGATGCCGCGCGGCAGTTCGATCGCGGCGCCGCGCACGAATCCTTCGAGTGCAAGATTCACGGTCGTCGCACTCGCGCCTTCACGGATCGGCTCGTCGGCGAGAATGCCGCTCGTCAGCGTGAACGAACCGCCGTCGTTGACGTAACGCTGTGCGGTGAGCACGAAGTTGATCTGGCCCATCAGTTTGTCGCGCAGGCCGGTCCAGAACTGCTCGACGGTCATCTCTGGCAGCGGACCGAAGTGGACCTTGCCGGTCGCCGTCACGATGCCGTCGACGTGGCCGATCTCCGCGAACAGCCGCTCGATGCTCGCTGGGTCCGTGCCGTCCACGCGATGCGCGCCGCGCGTCGCACCCACTTCGATCACTTCGTGACGCGCTTTCAGTTCCGCGGCGACCGCGCGGCCGAGCGTGCCCGTGGCACCGATGACGACGATCTTTTTCATCTGCTGCTCCTGCAAGGGTGTGAGGTCGAGCCGATTGTCGCGGGACGCGGACGGCGGAACAAGCGGGCATCGGGTCGAAGTGCCGAAACCTGGAGTTTCGAATCGGGTTGGTACATATCAAGCGCGACGCATGAGCAATGAAACGCTGCGCGTCGCGCGCATCCGCGTGGGGTGGGCAACACGCGGATCGAGTCAAACAATGTTTGCTAACCGCACCATTGTTGCGCGCTCATTTGACACGCTGCAGTTCGATGATTCGCGCGGGCCGCACGTGATTCAGCGCGTAGTGAATACGGCCGCGCGCATCCGCATCGTCCAGTGGATCGGGGGAGTCGAACCAGTGCTCGCGCACCGCGCCCACATCCGGATCGATCATCCCGCGATCGATCACGCGATAGCCCGGCAGCACTGCAAGCATCAGGTGGTTGCCGCCGGGCCGGCTGTCGAAACCGGCGAACCCGTCGCGCGCCTCGGCGACGCTGTTGTCGAGTGTCGCGTCGCTGCCGATCACTTCGTCCGCGGCGATCGGGCCGTGTCCGGCGAGCCGCGCGGCTTCGCGATTCTTGCCGCCGGTGGCGACGGTGCTGTCGTGCGTGCGATCGTTGTGTGTCGTGTCCATCGCGGTTCCTCCTTCTGAAATTCGTCGGCCCGATCGCACAGGCAGATCGCGGCCGTCGAAGACGAATGAGTTAACTCTGGAGCAAAACCTGTTCCGGGTAATCGACCAAAGCGCACGATGAAAAGCGTGCGCTCGTGCGTTGAAGACGCGTGTACCTAAGGGGCCATCGATACGCGTTCGCACTATGAACCAAACGTCAAATTTTTGCTTTTTTAATGGCCGAATCTTTTCGACAGAGTATGATCGTACTCCGACGAGCCGGCGCGCACCGGACACTCTGTCAGCTTCACGATAACCCATGGTACAGCAGCGAAACGCGGGTTATCGCAGAGCGGTCGATGCACTCTAGCAGCGCGCCTTTCGAACCATCATACGAGGCAGTCAGGGCGGGTGACTCATGCACTTCGATGCTGCATTCACACATCGCGGCTACTTGCTGAATTGTGCGCCTGCGCGTGCGGGCGACGGCAGTTGGCAACCCTACGTGGTGATCTCGCGTTCCAGCGACGGCGAGCTGGTCGCCAACCGTTTCTTTCCTGTCGATCTTCGCTTCCCCGACGAAGTCACGGCAATCGCGCATGCGCGCGACTGGGCCGTGCGCTGGATCGACGCGAGCAGCGTGACGATCTGAGCCGCCGACGGCCGACGCTACGCGGCTCGCCGCAAAACGCGGTAATCTCTCGGGACACTTCACTCTGAACCGTGCCGCCGCACGGCGCCGTGTCCGCCATGTCAAACGCGTCTTCACATAACTGGGGCCTCGAACAGATCGTCGCCGATCTTCGCGCGTCGCGCGAGGAACTGCATCGCACGCGCCATCCGCGCGGCATCCGCGAATTGCCGTCGCGCGACGCGGTGTGCTCCATCGTGGTCGGCTTACGCGCTGCGCTGTTTCCGACGCACTACGGTGCGGCCGATCTGACCGACGAGAGCGTCGACTATTACGTCGGTCATACGCTCGAAAGCACGTTGCGCCTGCTCGCCGAACAGATCCGCCGTGCGCTGCGTTTTCTGCCCGAGCATGCCGATACCGCTGACGATGTGCTCAGCGCACGCGCATTCGAGGTCGCACGCGAATTCGGCAGGCAGCTGGCCGACATCCGCGCGCTGCTGGTGAGCGACATCCAGGCGGCGTTCGCCGGCGATCCGGCCGCGCAGCACATCACCGAGATCCTGCTTTGCTACCCCGGCGTGCTCGCGATGACGCACCATCGTCTCGCGCATGCGCTGCACCGGCTCGGCGTGCCGCTGCTCGCGCGCTTCATCAACGAGATCGCGCATTCGGCGACCGGCATCGACATTCACCCGGGCGCGCAGATCGGCCCGAGCTTCTTCATCGATCACGGCACCGGCGTCGTGATCGGCGAAACGGCGATCATCGGCGAGCGCGTGCGCGTGTACCAGGCGGTGACGCTCGGCGCAAAGAGTTTCGCGGCGGACGTCGACGGCGCGCTGGTGAAGGGCAACGCGCGCCATCCGGTCGTCGAGGACGACGTCGTGATCTATGCAGGCGCGACGATCCTCGGCCGAGTGACGATCGGGCGCGGCTCGGTGATCGGCGGCAATGTGTGGCTCACGCATAGCGTGCCGCCGGGTAGCAGCGTGTCGCAAGGCAAGATTCGCGAAGGCGACCGCAGCGACGAAGGCAAACGCGGATGAGCGCGTTGCGCATTCGTGCTGACGGTGCAGTCGGCATCACGTGCATGTGGCGCCGCGAGTGAAGTCCGCCCGCATCCGCATGCCGCGTTGCGCGATAGCGGGCATCGAAGCGACGATCGCACAAACCACGCAGTCGTTTCCGCGCCATTCACACGACCGCTTCGGTATCGGCGTGATCTCGAGCGGCGGCCAGCGTTCGGCAAGCGGACGCGGTCCCGTCGAAGCGCGCGCGAACGACGTCATCACCGTCAATCCTGGCGAAGTCCACGACGGCAGTCCGCTCGACGAGCGCGGCCGCATGTGGAGCATGCTGTATTTCGAGCCATCGCTGCTGGTTGGGGCGGTCGCGGAACTGACCGGCTCGGCCGCGCGACCGTTCGAACTGACTGCGCCTGTTGCGCGAGATCCGTTGCTGAAGGCACGCTTCGAGCATCTGTTTGCGGTCGCCGTCGAAGATGCCTCCAGCACACTCGCGTGCGAGGAAGCGCTGTTCGCGCTGATCGCGCACGTCGGCCGCCATCACACGACGCAGGCCACGCTGGCGCAACGCGCATCGCGTGACATCGACACGCCGGTCGCACGCGCGAGAGCCCGCATCGACGACGACCCGACCGCCGCACTGACGCTCGCCGAACTCGCCGCCGAAGCGGGCATGAGCCGCTTCCAGCTGTTGCGCGCATTCGCGCGCGAAACCGGTTTGCCGCCGCACGCGTACCAGCTGCAGCAGCGCGTCAGGCTTGCACGCCGATTGATCGCATCGCGTGACGGGCTCGCGAGCGTCGCGGCCACGGCCGGATTCGCCGACCAGAGTCATATGACGCGCGCATTCGTGCGCCTCTTCGGCGTGACACCCGCCGCGTATGCGGCCGCGATCCGCTAGCTTCTTCCTCCGCTGCCGCTGCAATTTCGTTCTAGACCGTGCGTTCGCGCGAACGCTACGCTGCGTGCTCATCCGTTACGAAAGGAAGCAGCAGCATGAATCCGCGTTCCCTCGGTTATCTCTTCTGCGCGCTCGCGATGCTCGGCGTCGGCAGTACCGTCGTGGTCAGCAAGACGATTGCGGCCGGCTTGCCGCCGTTTTCCGCGACTGCGCTGCGCTTTGCGATCGCGTTCCCTGTGTTTGTCGTCGTGATGCGTGTGCAACGCGTGCGCTGGCCGCGGCTGCGCGGTCGCGATGTGTGGCTCGTGATCGCGCAAGCCGGGGCGGGCAGCGTCGGCTACACGGTGTTTCTGATCAGCGGGATGAAGTTCGCATCGGCCGCCGATGCGGGCGTGCTCGCCTGCACGGTCCGCTTCGACGCGCTGACGGGCACGCGCGGTGCCACGTCGCTCGCCGGCAATCTGCTCGTGTTCGCGGCGGTTGTCTGTGAGTCGCTGTTTATCCTGTTGAACCGCAAGCTCAGCCGACCCGTCGATGCGTTGCCGCTGTCCGCATTGATGTCCGGCATCGGGCTCGCGGTCGCGATTGTTCCTGCGTGCTTCGAAAAGCCGTGGACACTGCCGTTCGATGCGGGTGCATTCGCGGGCGTCGTGTACTACGCGCTCGTGCCGACCGTCGCGGGATTCGTGCTGTGGTACGCGGGCGCCGCGCGCATCAGCGGTGCAGAGGCGGGGCTGATGACCGCGGTCGTGCCGGTATCGGCAGTCGTGCTCGCGGCGCTCGTGCTGCACGAGCCGATTACCGGCGCGCAACTGGCGGGCGTCGCCTGCGTGCTGGGCGCGGTGTGGCTCGCGACGCTCGGCAGCCGGTCGCGAACGCCGAACGCCGACGCGATCCGCTAAAGTCTTTCACGCCCTATGCCGTAATCGTGAGATGGGCGTATAGAACTACAAGTAGACGTAGAAGTAACCCGGCAAACCCGGAGCGATCCGGCGACGCAAAGCTAAAGGGACTTCCGTGACCGGAAGTCAGCCAGTTGCCCGTCATCGATGCAAGGTCGATGGCGGGCCGATCGATGGACGCGGGTGGCCGCGCTCCTGTCAGGAGGCAAGACAATGAACGGATTCACACGCGGCATGTGTCAGACACGCGTTTTCGCGCAGACGGAGTCCGCACGAGGGACCGTATCGCCACGACCAGGCTCGCTCGCGCAGCGATTCTTGATAGCCTGCGCGATGTGCATGTCGAGCATCCTCGCGATGCCCATGCACGCACACGCGGAAGAACTGGTCGTCCCCGCATACTACGACCCCTACGGCAGCGGCCTGGCCGCCTGGAGCACTATCGCCTCGACGGCCCATAGCGTACCGACCACCGTGATCCTGAATCCCGACAGCGGGCCCGGCAAGACCGCGGACGCGAACTACGTCGCGGCGATCGCGCGCGTACATGCGGCCGGCGGCAAGGTGATCGGCTATGTGTCGACGGTGTACGGCAAGCGCGCGCTGTCGGCGGTCGTGAAGGACATCAATACGTACCTGTCGTTCTATCGCGTCGACGGTTTCTTCATCGACGAAATGACGTCCGACAGCGTGACCGCGCACGTGCAGTACTACCAGTCGGTGCACAACTACATCAAGGGGATGTCGGCGACGCTGTCGGTGACCTGCAATCCTGGCACCGACATTCCGGAGCTCTACGCGAGCCTGCCGGTCGCGGACCGCTTCGTCGTGTTCGAGGACACCGCGAAGCGCTACGCGAAATACGCACCGGCTGCGTGGCAGGCGAACTACCCGCGCAGCCGCTTCATTCACATCGTGATCGCCGCGACCGCGGCGCAGGCACCGGCGCTCGTGCAGGGTGCGGCCGGGCGTGGCGCGGGCGGCGTGTACGTGACGTCGGGCACGTTGCCGAATCCGTACAAAGGTCTGCCGAAATACTGGGCTCAGGAAGAGGCGGCGGCGCGCTGAACCGCCGTGCACCGCTCGACGGCTTAACGCGCGCGATCCGGTATATCAGGTATGCGCGGCGTTGACGGTTGACTGCGTGCCGACGATCGACAGGAATTCTCGGCGCGTCGACGGATCGGTGCGGAACGTGCCGAGCATTCGCGATGTGACCATCGCGACGCCGGCCTTGTGCACGCCGCGCGTCGACATGCACTGATGCGACGCTTCGAGAATCACGCCGACGCCCTTCGGTTGCAGCACTTCGTTCAGCGTGTCGGCGATCTGCACGGTCATCTTCTCCTGGATCTGCAGACGCTTCGCGAATGCATCGACGAGCCGCGCAAGCTTCGAGATCCCTACCACGCGATGCGCGGGCAGATACGCGACGTGCGCGCGTCCGATGATCGGCACCATGTGGTGTTCGCAATAGCTTTCGAAGCGGATGTCTTTCAGCACGATCATCTCGTCGTAGCCGTCCACCTCCGAAAACGTGCGTGCGAGGAGGTCGCGCGGCTCGACCGCGTAGCCCGCGAAGAATTCCTCGTAAGAGCGCACGACGCGTGCAGGCGTATCGATCAGTCCTTCGCGGAGAGGATCGTCGCCCGCCCAGCGCAGCAGCGTGCGGACCGCGTCTTCGGCTTCTTCTCGGGTGGGGCGGACGGGCGCCGCGGCGGCTTTCACATCCTTCGTTTTTCTGGCCTTGCTGGTCATCCTTCGCTCCTGTTGCATCGTCGCGGACCACGGGTTGCTGGTTTGCTGCAGGGGGTCATTGTTCCATGTTTCGTGTCCGGTCGCCCGTCCGTGCGGGTGCGCCGCCGCATTGCTTCACTTCGGCCACTCGTCGAGCGCGTCGTTGAACAGCTCGCTGACGACCCCACGCAGCCAGCCTGTACGAGGATCGTTGTGATATTTGCGGTGCCAGTGCTGCCGCAGATCGAAGCGCGGCAACTCGAGCGGCGGTTCGACGAGCGTGATCGACGCGTGTTCCGACACGTACGCGAAGCCGATCGCATGCGGCACCGTCGCGATCAGCTCGGTGCGCGCGAGAATGAACGGCAGGCTCATGAAATGCGGCGTCTCGAGCACCGCGCGTCGATGGATGCGCTTCTTCTCGAGAAATTTTTCGAGCACTTCCTGACTGCGTCCTTCCGCGCGCACCACGGCGTGCCCCGATGCGATGAACTGCGCGAGCGTCAGGGGCGCGCGCGCGAGTGGATGATCGCTGCGCATCAGGCAGATGAAACGATGCGTGAACAGACGCTGCTGGAAGAAGTTGTTGCCACCGAGGTCGGGGAAATAGCCGACGGCCAGATCGACGTCGCCGGACTCCAGCCCGCGCTCGACATGCGCGGGCGGCAGCGACACCGAGCGCAGATTCGCGTTCGGCGCACGCTGCGCGAACAGTTGCAGCAGCCGCGGCAGAAACACGATTTCGCCGACGTCGGACAGCGCGATCGAAAACGTGTGCGTGCTCGTCGCGGGATCGAATGCCTGCGCGTCGAGCATGCCTTTCTCGATGCGGTTGAGCGCATCGCGCGCGGCGGGAATCAGCGCGAGCGCACGCGGCGTCGGTTCCATCCCGCGCGACGTGCGCACGAACAGCGGATCGCCGAAGTAATCGCGCAGCCGGCCAAGCGCCGTGCTCACACGCGGCTGGCTCACGCCGAGACGTTCCGCCGCGCGGCTCACGTTGCGCGTTTCCTCCATCGCGACGAGGTACGGAATCAGGTTGAGATCGAGTTCGGACATGAGCGGCAGGCGGGTTGGCGACGGCATCGCGATATGGATAAACCGTATACACGCTAACGCGGAAATCGCGATTGCGTATATTGGGGAAAGTCGGGGCAGGCTGGGAGCACGTACCGTGTCGCCTTGACAGCGTCGAACCACGCCGCCGATAATACATCGGAGGTTCGCTAAACGAATCAGTGTTCGTCTAGTGAACTTTCAGGTCGCGACGCAACCGGCTTCGATACGGCGTTTCATGGACGCGCGGCGTCATTCAAGGACACCACCAGGACATCCGGCATGATCGACAAGATTTTCGATTCCCTGCAGTCGGCGGTGGCCGACGTGCATGACGGCGCGACCGTGATGATCGGCGGATTCGGCACGGCCGGGATGCCGTCCGAACTCATCGATGCGCTGATTGCGCAAGGCGCGCGCAACCTCACGATCGTCAACAACAACGCGGGCAACGGCGACACCGGCCTCGCGGCGCTGCTGAAGGCGAAGCGCGTGCGCAAGATCGTCTGCTCGTTTCCTCGTCAGACCGATTCGTATGTGTTCGATGCGCTGTACCGTGCCGGCGAAATCGAGCTCGAGCTCGTACCGCAAGGCAATCTCGCGGAGCGGATCCGCGCGGCGGGCGCAGGCATTGGCGGTTTTTTCACGCCGACCGGTTACGGCACGAAGCTCGCCGAAGGCAAGGAGACGCGCTTGATCGACGGCCGGCATTACGTACTCGAGTCGCCGCTGCACGCGGATTTCGCGTTGATCAAGGCGCATCGCGGCGATCGGTGGGGCAACCTCGTCTATCGCAAGACCGCGCGCAACTTCGGGCCGATCATGGCGAGCGCGGCGAAGGTCGCGATCGCGCAGGTGTCCGAGGTCGTGCCGCTCGGCGCGCTCGATCCCGAGAGCATCGTCACACCTGGCATCTTCGTGCAGCGCGTGATTGCGGTGCCGCAAGTAGTCGTGCAAGCAGCGCAAGCGGCCGCCTGAGCCGGAGACACACGCAATGAAAAAACTGACCCGCGATGAAATGGCGCAACGCGTCGCCCAGGATATCCCCGAAGGCGCGTATGTGAATCTCGGCATCGGCGTGCCGACGCTGGTAGCGAATCACCTCGATCCGGGCAAGGAAATTTTCCTGCACAGCGAGAACGGTCTGCTCGGCATGGGCCCGGCGCCCGCGCCTGGCGAAGAGGACGACGAGCTGATCAACGCCGGCAAGCAGCACGTCACGCTGCTGACCGGCGGCGCATTCTTCCATCACGCGGATTCGTTCGCGATGATGCGCGGCGGCCATCTCGACTTCTGCGTGCTCGGCGCGTTCCAGGTGTCGGCGTCCGGCGATCTCGCGAACTGGCACACCGGCGCGCCCGATGCGATTCCCGCTGTCGGCGGCGCGATGGACCTCGCGATCGGCGCGAAGCAGGTGTATGTGATGATGGAACATCTGACGAAGCAGGGCGAAAGCAAGATCGTCGCCGAATGCTCGTACCCGGTGACGGGCGTGCGCTGCGTCGGCCGCATCTACACCGACCTCGCGGTGATCGACGTGACGGGCGACGGGCTCGTCGTGCGCGAGATCGTCTCCGACATCGACTTTGCCGCGCTGCAGAAGCTCACGGGGATCGCGCTGATTGATGGAACAAAGGGAACAAAGGGAACAAAGGGAACACAGGGCACGCAGGCGGCGCGCGCCACGTGACCTGCGCGCCGCGTTCGGAGACAATGAGCCGAACACCCTGTTTCCTTTCGTTTCGCTGAAGAAGCCACCATGCTCGAAGACAGCGCCCGTCTGACCGGCCTTATCTGCGGCACCCAGCCGATGAACGACATCTGGTCGCCGCGCGCAACCTTGCAGCGGATGCTCGACGTCGAAGCCGCGCTTGCGCGTGCGTCGGCTGCGCATCGCGTGATTCCGCAGGCCGCCGTCGCGCCGATCGAGGCCGCGTGCCAGGCCGGCCAGCTTGATGCGGATGCGCTCGTGCGCGACGCGGCGCTTGGCGGCAATCTCGCGATTCCGCTCGTCAAGCAGCTGACCGCACGCGTGCAGGCCGCCGATGCGCAGGCTGCGAAGTACGTGCATTGGGGCGCGACGAGCCAGGACATCATCGATACCGCGACCGTGCTGCAACTGCGCGCGACGTTCGATCTGCTCGACGGGATGCTCGCGTCGACGTGCGCGGCGCTGGCCGCGCTCGCGACTACGCATCGTGCGACACCGGCTGTCGGCCGCACGTGGCTGCAACAGGCGCTGCCGATCACACTGGGACTGAAGTTCGCACAATGGCTCGATGCGCTGCTGCGTCATCGCGACCGGCTCGATGCGCTGCGTGAACGGACGCTGGTGCTGCAGTTCGGTGGCGCGGCCGGCACGCTCGCGAGCCTGCGCGACGCCGCGCCGGCGGTCACGCGTTCGCTTGCGGAGGACCTCGGCCTCGCCGAGCCGGCGCTGCCGTGGCACACACAGCGCGATCGCATCGCGGATGCCGCGTCGTTCTTCGGCATGCTGATCGGCACGCTCGGCAAGATCGCGCGCGACATCTCGCTGCAGATGCAAACCGAAATCGGCGAGCTGGCCGAACCGGCCGCGGCCGGCAAGGGCGGTTCGTCGACGATGCCGCACAAGCGCAATCCTGTCGGCTGCGCGGCGGTACTCACTGCAGCGACGCGCGCGCCCGGCCTCGTCGCGACGGTGCTGGCCGGCATGGTCCAGGAGCACGAACGCGCGCTCGGCGGCTGGCAGGCCGAATGGGACGCGTTGCCTGACCTCGCGAGGCTCGCGGGCGGCGCGCTCGCGAACATCGGGCAGATCGTCGTGGGGCTCGACGTGAATCGCGAGCGGCTCGCCGCAAATCTCGACGCGACACACGGGCTGATTCTCGGCGAAGCGGTGATGCTCGCGCTCGGCGACCGGATCGGGCGGCTCGACGCGCATCGCCGCGTCGAAGCCGCGTCGAAGACGGCGGTGCGCACCGGGCAGCCACTCTTCGACGTGCTGTGCGCCGACCCCGACATCGCACAGCACCTGTCGCCGGACGAGTTGAAGCGGTTGCTCGATCCCGCGAATTACGTCGGCTCGGCGCACGCGTACGTCGATGCCGTGCTAGCCCTTCACACTGCACACGCAGCACGTACGTCCTCAGAGGAGTAACGGCATGCCCTACGCCGCAGTCAACGGCACCGAGCTTCATTACCGGATCGACGGCGACCGCCACGGCAGCGCGCCGTGGATCGTGCTGTCCAATTCGCTCGGCAGCGATCTGTCATTGTGGACGCCGCAGGTCGCGGCACTCGCGCAGCGCTTTCGTGTGCTGCGCTACGACACGCGTGGCCACGGTCATTCGGAGGCACCGAAGGGGCCCTACACGATCGAGCAACTCGCCGGCGACGTGCTCGGCCTGATGGACACGCTGAAGATCGCGCGCGCGCATTTCGCGGGTGTGTCGATGGGCGGTTTGACGGGCATCGCGCTCGCCGCACGTCACGGTGCGCGGGTCGACCGTGTCGTGCTCGCGAATACCGCGGCACAGATCGGCTCGCCGGAAGTGTGGGGGCCGCGTGCCGCGCGGGCCCGCAGCGAAGGCATGACCGGGCTCGCCGACGTCGTGCTCGCGCGCTGGTTCACCCCAGCATTCGCGGCCCGCGAACCGCGCGCGGTCGGCTTCGTGCGCGACGTGTTCGTGCACACCGACCGCGAAGGCTACGCGCTGAACTGCGAGGCGATCGACGCGACCGATCTGCGCGCGGAAGCGCCGGGCATCCGCGCGCCCGCGCTCGTGATCACGGGCACGCACGATCTTGCCGCGACCGCCGCGCAGGGGCGCGAACTCGCCGACGCGATCCCCGGTTCGCGTTATCTGGAACTGGACGCATCGCACATTTCGAACATCGAGCAGGCCGACGCGTTCACCGCCGCGCTGCTCGACTTCCTGACGGAGCCGCGATGAACGAAGACGAACGCTACGAAGCCGGGCTCGACGTGCGGCGCGCGGTACTGGGTGACGCACACGTCGAGCGCTCGCTCGCGAACCGCACCGAACTGACGACCGAATTCCAGCAATTGATCACGCGCTACGCGTGGGGCGAAATCTGGACGCGCGACGGCCTGCCGCGTCACACGCGCAGTCTGCTGACGATCGCGATGCTGGTCGCGCTGAACCGCAATGAAGAGCTCGCGCTGCATCTGCGTGCAGCGAAAAACAACGGCGTCACGCACGACGAGATCAAGGAAGTGCTGCTGCAGACCGCGATCTACTGCGGCGTGCCTGCCGCGAATTCGGCGTTTCATCTCGCCGACAAGCTGTTCCGCGAAGAAGACGCAGCACAGGGCTGACGCAAGCTCGCTGCGTTCAGACGGACACGTTGCCCGCCGCGCCCGCCGCCGTCGGTGTTGTATCAACCGGCACATTCAGCAGCACCGCTCGCAACACCGTTTCCTTGATCGTCTCGCGCCAGTGCGCGAGCGCCGCCTTGTCCATCAGCGTTTCGCCGAGAAACGCGCTTAGCGTGTACTGGTTCGCGTTGTAGAAGTAGCCGAGCGACGCGATCATGATGTACACGTCGCGTGCCGCGACGTTCTCGCGGAACACGCCCTGCGCGCGGCCCGCGTCGAGCAGCTTCTGCACGACCGAGATCGCATAGCCCGAGATTTCCCGCAGCTTCGACGATTTTTTCGCGTGCTTGCCCTGATGCAGGTTCTCGCTCGACAGCAGCGTGACGAACTCCGGATGATCGAGGTAATACTGCCAGACGAATTCGACCATCTGCGACAGGCCGTGAACCGGGTCGTCGAGATCGAGATTCAGGCGGCTTTCCGCTTCGTTGAACTGCGTGTAGATCGTTTCCAGCACTTCGATGAAGAGCTGTTCCTTGCTGCCGAAGTAGTAGTAGATCATCCGGTCGTGCGAGCGCGCGGCCTTCGAAATGCTCTCGACGCGGCCGCTCGCATAACCCTGTTTCGCGAATACCTTGATCGCGGCTTTCAGAATTTTCGCGCGCGTGTCCTGCGCCTGCTTCGCACGGATGCCGGTAGCGCCGGGCTTGCGGACAGCAGTGGGACTCATGGGCAGCCTCGCTTGAAAATCGGATGACGATGACGACAGCGCACCGGCTTCGTTCGCGGCCGGTGCGCTGCCATCATAACCAGGCGCGCGTCAATCGAACACCGGCGTTTCGACGCCGAGCACCTTGTGCAGCTTCGTGCTCGTCGTCGTGTACTGCATGTGGATCTTCTTGTCCGGGAAGATGTAGGGCGCCGCGCCGAATGCGGCGAGCGCCGCTTCGTGGAAGCCCGACAGGATCAGTTTTTTCTTGCCCGGATAGGTGTTGATGTCGCCCACCGCGAAGATGCCGGGCACGTTCGTCTCGAACTTTTCGGTGTTGACACCGATCTGCTTGCGCTCGATGCCGAGCCCCCATTGCGCAATGGGCCCAAGCTGCGGCGACAGTCCGAAGAACACCAGCAGGTGATCGAGTTCGAGCGTGCGCGTGACGCCGTCGCCGCCCGTGACCTTGAGCCGGTGCAGCGCGTCACCGCGATCCTCGAAACCATTGATCTGACCGATCAGGCATTGCATCGACATTTCGTCGCACAGCGCGCGCATCTTCGCGACCGATGCCGGCGCAGCGCGGAATTCGTCGCGCCGGTGCACGAGCACGACGCTTTGCGCGATGTCGACGAGATTGAGCGCCCAGTCGAGTGCCGAATCGCCGCCGCCGCAGATCACGATGTCCTTGTCGCGAAAGAGTTCCGGGTCGCGGACCCGGTAGAACAGTTGCCGTCCGTGATGCCTGTCGATGCCGGCCACCTTCAGCGTGCGCGGCTGGAACGACCCGACGCCCGCGGCGATGAAGATCGTCTTCGCGATGAATTCGGTGTTCTTGCTCGTGCGCACGAAGAAGCGACCGTCGTCGAGCCGTTCGACGATCTGCACTTCCTGGCTCAGGTGAAACGTCGCGCCGAACGGCTCGATCTGTTTCATCAGATTATCGGCGAGTTCCTGGCCGGTGCAGATCGGCACAGCGGGAATGTCGTAGATCGGTTTGTCGGGGTACAGCTCCACGCACTGGCCGCCGACGACGGGCAGCGAATCGATGACATGCGCGCGGATTTCCAGCAGGCCCAGCTCGAACACCTGAAAGAGGCCGACCGGCCCGGCACCGACGATCAATGCGTCGGTCTCGATGGGCGTTGGCGGTTCGGCGGGGGTGACGTGCTGGGTCGGGCGGTCGGCGACCTCGTTCATGGGTTTCTCCTTTGGTGAATGGAAGGAACGACAACGGTGAGGCAGTACGTCGCTCGCCCGGGCTCAGCGCTCGAGCAGCGACAGCTTGCCGGTCACGTCCTTCCACGCATCCGCGTCGGGCAGCGGTGGCCCGGCTTTCGTCAGCGTGGGGAACACGACGGCGAGTTCGGCATTCAGCTCGACGAAAGCTTCCTGGCCAGCGGGCAGGTCGTCTTCGGCGTAAATTGCATTGACCGGACACTCCGCAATGCAGACCGCGCAGTCGATGCATTCGTCGGGGTCGATCACCAGCATGTTCGGCCCGGCATGAAAGCAGTCCACAGGACAGACTTCGACGCAATCGGTGTAGCGGCAGCGGATGCAGGCTTCGGTCACGACATGAGTCACGGCAAGACTCCTTCAGCACGGTGCGGAACGCGCACGATGGCGCGGCGCAGCATTGAGACGTGTGGGGGAAAAGACGTTGCGCAGTCTATTTTGATCGAGTAGATTTCAATCATGTTTGGTGTAGTGGATACTACACGAACGGTGAGTGACCGCAACATTTTTCAAAATTGAAAATGTCGCGCGTCACAGGAAAGTGCCCTGAAACAAGGCATTTTTTCACCGGGCAGGACCTGATGTAATGTCGTCGTATGGAACCCCACCCATGACTGAACATACGAAGGTCGATTTCGGTGCAGATCGCGTCGACGGCGCTACCGCCACGACGCCGGGACCCACCGTCCTCGAAAAAGCCGCGCCGCGCAGCGAGCGGATGGCGGTCAACAAGATCGAATGCAACGCGTGCCCCGTGTTGTGCCAGATCTCCGAAGGGCGTACCGGCGCATGCGACCGCTATGCGAACGCGGACGGCCGGCTGATTCGCGTCGACCCGGTGTGTTTCGTGTCGCGCGCGGCGTCGGTGGACGAGCCGGGTGCGATCGAGTTCGATACGCACGCGCAAGGCGGCACAGCCGTCGACACGCCGCTCTTCGTGACCGGTGTCGGTGCATCGTCGACGTATCCCGACTACAAGCCTGCGCCGTTCATCGTGTCGTCGCGGCAGGACAACGTCGACATGGTGACCGTCGTCACCGAGGGCATCTTCAGCTACTGCAGTTTCAAGGTGAAGATCGACACCGACCGCTTTCTCGGTCCGGAGCAGTCGAACGTGCGTTGCCAGGGCGAGATCGTCGGGCACGTCAGCACGGCCGAATACGGCTCGCAGATGCTCAGCCTCGGCGGCGTCCACCATCTGACCGGCGGCAGCAAGAAAGAAGGCCGCGTCACCTGCGACATGATGGAAGCGCTCGGCAACAAGAAAGCCGTCGAATTGACGATCGACGGCGGCGCCAGTCTCGTGATCCGCGCGGGCGCGGCGCCGGTGGTCGACGGGGTGGAAGAGCGGCGCATGCGCGTCGGCTGCGGCTCCGCGACGATCGGCATCTTCGCGAAACAATGGTTCGGTCACGTTGACGAAGTGGTCGTCGTCGACGATCACATTACCGGCGTGCTGACCGAGCATCAGGCGGGACGTTGTCTCGGCATGACCCGTTCGGGACTGAAGATTCGCGGTCGCAAATCGACGCCGGGCCGCTATTTTCAGGTCGCGAATCCGGGCATCGGCTGGGGCGGTACCGACATCCAGGACCCGCTCGCAATCGTCGAAGGATTCGATCCCGCGGTCGCGCGGCCTGGCATGCGCGTGCTGATGGTGTCGACGACCGGCGAACACGCGCAGTGGTACGAACTCGACGCCAACCTGGTGCCGCAGATCGCGCAGATGCCTGACGCAGTGCGCAGCACGGTCGAGCGGATTGGCGAGAACTGCGAGCCGTCGCTGGCGACGGTGCTGTTTATCGGCGGCGCGGGCGGCAGCCTGCGCGCGGGCGCGACGGAAAACCCGGTGCGCCTCACGCGCGCGATCAAGGAGCGTCTCGTCAACGTCACGTGCGGCGGTGCGCCCGCGTATGTGTGGCCTGGCGGCGGCATTACCGTGATGGTTGACGTCGCGCGGATGCCGGACCACTCGTTCGGCACGGTGCCGACACCCGCGATCGTCGCGCCGATCGAATTCTCGATGACGCTCGACGCGTATCGCGATCTCGGCGGTCATATGGACGCGATACAGCCGATCGAAACGGTGCTCGCACGCGGCCCGGAACACGTCGAAGGTGCGCCGCTCGCGCGCCGCACGCTCGCACGGCATCCGGACAATCCATGGCCGCTCGGCATCTCGCCGATGCTTGGTTGACGACGATGAACGCGACTATCATCACGCCTGTCCTTACCGCCGCCGTTGAAACAGCGGCGAGCGGCGCGACGCGCGTGCGTCTGGCCGATGGTCGCTGGCATCTGCAGCACGGTCCGATCGACATCATCGCTGGTGCCGATGGCGACGCGCACGCGGTAAGCGCCGCGCACGACGCATGCTGGCAGCGTTTCGCCGGCGTGCTTGCGGAACTGGTCGGCGAACTGCCGCTGCTGCGCCGGCCGTTGTGCGCCGACGCAACGGCACTAGACAATCCGTGCAGCGGTCCGATTGCGCGTCGCATGTGGGCTGCGTGCCATCCGCATCGCGCGCACTACATCACACCGATGGCCGCGGTCGCGGGCAGCGTCGCCGACGAACTGATCGCTGCGTTCGCGCGGCCCGGCGTCGCGCGCGCGTTCGTGAACAACGGCGGCGACATCGCGCTGCATCTGACCGACGGCCAGCATTACCGGGTCGGCGTATTCGCCGATCTTGCCGCATTCGATGGCAATACAACCCACGCGCTCGATGCGCACCTGACACTCGATGCATCGATGCCCGTGCGCGGCATTGCGACGAGCGGCTGGCGCGGCCGCAGCTTCAGCCTCGGCATCGCTGACAGTGCGACCGTACTCGCGCGCACCGCAGCGGACGCGGACGCCGCGGCGACCATCGTCGCGAACGCGGTCGATCTCGATCACGCTGGCATCGTGCGACGCCCCGCGTCGTCGCTGAACGACGACAGCGATCTCGGCGAACTGCCGGTGACCGTCGATGTGCCGTTGCTGCCGCCGCCGCTCATCGACTTCGCGCTCGAACGCGGCGCACGCGTTGCGCAGCGTCTGTGCGACGACGGCACGATCGCTGGAGCGGCACTTTTTCTGCAACGACGTGCGCGCGCAACCGGCATCGCCGCGCCCACTGCACTCGATAAATTTCAAGTGAGACCGGACGATACGCGTCCGGCCCGCACCCCCGACCCAATGGAGGCGTCGTGTTCGAAATACGCCGCGTGCTGACGCACGTCGAAGACATTTTTCATGAATTCGGGCCGCCGCCCGCGCATCCGCTGCGACGCGGCACGCTCGCCGCAGTGATGACCAACCCGTTCGCGGGCCGCTACGAGCCGCAGATCGACCACGCGATGGAACTGCTGAAACCGATCGGCGTCGCGCTCGCGAACCGGCTGCTCGAAGCGATGGCGGTGCCGCACGCGGCGATCGAAGGCTACGGTAAAGGAGCCATCGTGGGCTCGGCGGGCGAACTGGAACACGGTGCGCTGTGGCACGTGCCGGGCGGTTACGCGATGCGCGAGCTGCTCGAAAAACACGGCGTGCCGACCAATGCGATCGTGCCGTCGACGAAGAAAGTCGGTGCCCCATCCGCCGCGCTCGACGTGCCGATGACGCACGTGAACGCGAGCTACGTACGCAGTCATTTCGACGCGATCGAAGTACGCGTGCCCGGCGCGCCCGCTGCCGACGAGGTCGTCTACATCCTCGCGATGAGCACGGGGCAGCGCGTGCATGCGCGCGTCGGCGGACTGTCGAAGGATGCGATCGCCGGCAAGGACGGCCTGCGCTGAGGCACACACAGCACAGTAATGAAACACCGAAAGAACACACGGAGAGCAACATGGCAATCAAGCTTCGCAAGCTGATCGTGCAGGTGGACGAGACACGCATCGAGATGGGACAGACGATCGATCCGCCGGTGCGCCGCGCGGTCGCGATCGCGGTGATCGACAACCCGTACGCGGGCCACTACGCGCCGCAGCTCGACGCGCTGATCGAGGCTGGCGAAGAACTCGGCGGACTGCTCGGCAAGCGCTGCGTCGAGGCGCTCGGCATCGCGCCCGGCGACGCGCAGAGTTACGGCAAGGCCGCGATCGTCGGCGAGGCCGGCGAGCTCGAGCACGCAGCGGCGATCCTGCATCCGAAGCTCGGCACGCCGTTGCGCGCGGCCGTGCAAAAGGGCGCGGCGCTGGTGCCGTCGGCGAAGAAGATGGGCACGCTCGGCACCGCGATCGACGTGCCGCTCGGCCATAAGGACGCCGCGTATGTGCGCAGCCATTTCGATGCGATCGAAGCGCGCGTCGCCGATGCGCCGCGTGCGAACGAGATCGTCGTCGCGGTCGCGGTGACGACGGGCGGTCGTCCGCTGCCGCGCATCGGCGGACTGCAGGCAAGCGAGATCAAGGGCGAGGACGGTTTGCGCTGATTTATTTCGCTGGTAGTGTCCTGCGGTGCGCCGCGATGCGATGATGCATACGGCGCCCGTGAGACACCGCCATCACCGCCGCCCCGTAGTATCGATGGACCCGTGCGACGTCCGGGCAAGCTGAGGACCCGATGCTTTCGAATCTGCTGGTACAACTCGTCAACGGACTCGCCGACGCGTCTGCGCTTTTTCTCGTCGCCGCGGGCCTGTCGCTGATTTTCGGCGTGACGCGCATCGTCAACTTCGCGCATGGCTCGTTCTACATGATCGGCGTCTACGTTGCGTACACGCTGACGAGCCGTTTCGGCGCGACGTTCGGCGGGTTCTGGCTGTCGGTGCTCGGTGCCGCGCTCGCGGTCGCGGTGCTCGGCGCGCTCGTCGAATTCGTCGTGCTGCGGCGGATCTATCAGGCACCTGAGCTGTTCCATCTGCTGGCGACATTTGCACTCGTATTGATCTTTCGCGACGCGACGCTCTGGTTGTGGGGCCCTGAAGACCTCTTCGGTCCGCGCGCGCCGCATCTGTCGGGCTCCGTCCAGTTGCTCGGTCACGCGCTGCCTACCTACGACATCGCGCTGATCGTGATCGGCCCGGTCGTGTTGTTGTTGCTCTGGTATGCACTCACGCGCACGCGCTGGGGCACGCTGGTGCGTGCCGCGACGCAGGACCGCGAGATGCTCGGCGCACTCGGTATCAACCAGGCATGGCTCTTCACCGGCGTGTTCTTCGCGGGCGCGTTTCTCGCGGGGCTCGGCGGCGCGCTGCAGGTGCCGAGGATTTCAGCGAACCTGTCGCTCGATCTCGACACGATCGGCAATGCATTCGTGGTCGTCGTCGTGGGCGGGATGGGGTCGATTCCGGGCGCGTTCGTTGCGGCGCTGCTGATCGCGGAGATCAAGGCGCTGTGCATCGGCATCGGCCATGTATCGATCTTTGGCCTCGATCTGTCGTTGAGCCGCTTCACGCTGGTCGCCGAATTCGTCGTGATGGCGGTGGTACTCGTCGTGCGGCCGTGGGGACTGCTCGGCCGCGCGAGCGCGGCGGTGCGTGCGATGGCCGCGCCGGAAGCGCCGCTGCGTCCCGCGGGCAAACGGCTGCGCTGGCTTGCGGCGCTCGTCCTTGCGGTGCTTGCGCTCGCGCCGCTCGCGGCCAACGCGTTTCCATACATGCCGGTGCTGCTCGTCGAAATCCTGATCGCGGTGCTGTTCGCGGCGAGCCTGCATTTCATCATGGGCCCGGGCGGCATGCATTCGTTTGGCCATGCCGCGTATTTCGGGCTCGGCGCCTATGGCGCCGCGCTGTTCCTCAAGGTGCTCGCGCTGCCGATGGAAGCGGCGCTACTGCTCGGTCCGTTGCTCGCAGCTGGCGGCGCGCTTGTGTTTGGCTGGTTCTGCGTCCGGCTGTCGGGTGTCTATCTCGCGATGCTGACGCTCGCGTTCGCGCAGATCGTCTGGTCGGTCGTGTTCCAGTGGGACGATGTGACGGGTGGCAGCAACGGGCTGCTTGGACTGTGGCCGTCGAACTGGCTGTCGTCGCCAGTCGCGTACTACTACCTGACGCTCGTCTGCGCGGCGATCGGGGTGTGGCTGCTACGGCGAATGCTGTTCTCGCCGCTCGGCTACGCGATGCGCGCGTCGCGTGATTCGGTGCTGCGTGCGGAAGCGATCGGCATCGACGTGAAGCGCGTGCAATGGGCCGCATTCGTCGTCGCGTCGCTGTTCTGCGGGCTCGCCGGTTCGCTGTACGCGTTTTCGAAGGGGACGATCTCGCCGGAGGTGATCAGCGTGAGCCGGTCGGTCGACGGCCTCGTGATGGTGCTGCTCGGCGGGCTGCAGACGCTGACCGGTCCTGTCGTCGGTGCCGCGGTGTTCACGTGGCTGCAGGACACCGTCGCGCGCCAGACCGATTACTGGCAGGCGCTGCTCGGCGCCGCGATCCTGCTGCTCGTGATCGCGTTTCCGCAGGGGATCGTCGGCTTCGTGCGCGAGCGCTTTGGTGAGCGCTTCGGCGCTAGCGACGATGCTGATACAAAGAACGCCGCTGCGCATACGCAACCCGCTGCGATGAAGGAGGGGCTATGAGCCTGCTGTGCGTCGCGGGGTTGTCGAAATCGTTCGGCGGACTGACCGCGGTCGACGATGTGAGTTTCGATCTCGCCGCCGGTCAATTGCTTGCGCTGCTCGGGCCGAACGGCGCGGGTAAGTCGACCTGCTTCAACATGGTCAACGGGCAACTGCGTCCGTCGGCGGGCTCGATCCAGCTCGACGGCCACGAGCTGGTCGGCATGCGGCCGCGCGACATCTGGCGGCTCGGCGTCGGCCGCACGTTCCAGATCGCTGCGACGTTCAACTCGATGACGGTGCTCGAAAACGTGCAGATGGCGCTGGTGTCGCGTGAACGCAAGCTGTTCGGTCTGTGGAAACCGGCGGCATCGTGGCTCGCGGACGAAGCGCTCGAACTGCTCGAACAGGTCGGCATGGCCGCGGACGCGCATCGCTCATGCGGCGTGCTCGCGTACGGGGACGTTAAGCGTGTCGAGCTCGCGATTGCGCTCGCGAACCGTCCGAAGCTGCTGCTGATGGACGAGCCTACCGCGGGTATGGCACCTCAGGAACGCAACGCGCTGATGGCACTGACCAAACGCCTCGTCATCGAGCGCAACATCGGCGTGCTGTTCACCGAGCACAGCATGGACGTCGTGTTCGCGTACGCCGACAAGATGATCGTGCTCGCGCGCGGCAAGCTGATCGCCGAGGGCGATGCCGAATCGATCCGCAACGACGTGCGCGTGCAGGAGGTGTACTTCGGCACGGGCAAGACGTTCCAGCCGCATGCGCCGCTGGCATCGGGAGCGCTGCAATGAGCACCATGACCGCAATAGCCGCAACCACCGAGCCGCTGCTGAAAGTGTCCGGTCTCAACGCGTTCTACGGCCGCGCGCACATCCTGTTCGACGTGAACCTCGAAGTCGGGCGTGGCGAAGTGGTCGCGCTGATGGGCCGCAATGGCGCCGGCAAGTCGACGACGATGAAGGCCGTGATGGGTCTGCTGCCGCGCCGCGAAGGACACGTGACGTTTCGCGGTGCCGACATCGGCGCGTTTCCGCCGTATCGCATCGCGCGGATGGGCATGGGTTTCGTGCCCGAAGACCGGCGCGTATTCTCCGATCTCACTGTGCTGGAAAACCTCGACACGGGCCGTCAGCCGCCGCGCGACGGCGCGCCGCAATGGACCCCCGACAAACTGTTTCGCCTGTTTCCGAATCTCGGCGAAATGCCGAGGCGCCCCGGCGGCCAGATGAGCGGCGGCGAGCAGCAGATGCTCACCGTGTCGCGCACGCTGATGGGCAATCCGTACCTCGTGCTGCTCGACGAACCGTCGGAAGGCGTCGCGCCGGTGATCGTCGAACAGATGGCGAACATGATTCTCGAACTGAAGCGCGAGGGGCTGTCGATCCTGCTGTCCGAACAGAACCTGCACTTCGCCGAGCTGGTAAGCGACCGCGCGTACGTGCTCGAAAAAGGGCAGATCCGCTTCGGCGGCACGATCGGCGAACTCGCGCGGAACGAAACGGTCAGGCGCGCGTATCTCAGTGTCTGAATGAGCGTCTGACCCAGGCGACTGTTCAAAGGAGAGACAGATGGCGGTAGAAACGTTGGCAGGCACATCGGGCAAGGTCGTCGTGAAGCATATCGGGCTGCTGCTGTCCGGCGACATCGACAACCCCGTGCTCGACGCGGACACGCTCGTGATCGACGACGGCACGATCGTCGCGGTCGGCAAGGAGAAGGACTGCGACACCGAAGGCGCACGCACGACGATCGACTGCAAGGGCACGACGGTCGCGCCCGGGCTGATCGATTCGCACGTGCACCCGGTGTTCGGCGACTGGACGCCGCGGCAAAACCAGATGGGCTGGATCGAATCGAATCTGAACGGCGGCGTGACGACGATGATCTCCGCCGGCGAAGTGCATCTGCCCGGCCGTCCAAAGGATATTGTTGGTCTGAAGGCGCTCGCGATCACCGCGCAGCGTTCGTTCGAAGGGATGCGTGGCGCGGGCGTCGGCGGCGGTGTGAAGGTGCTGGCCGGCGCGCCGGTGATCGAGAAGGGCATGGTCGAAGCCGACTTCAAGGAACTCGCCGACGCGGGTGTGAAGCTGCTCGGCGAAGTCGGGCTCGGCAGCGTGAAGGCCGGCGAGGAAGCGGCGCAGATGGTCGCGTGGGCGCGCAAGTACGGGATCCAGAGCACGATTCACACCGGCGGCCCGTCGATTCCCGGCTCGGGGCTGATCGATCGCGACGTCGTGCTCGAAGCCGACGCCGACGTGATCGGCCACATCAACGGCGGGCACACGTCGCTGTCGTACCGGCACGTGTGCGATCTGTGCGAGCAGTCCACCCGCGCGCTCGAAATCGTCCACAACGGCAACGAACGCATCGCGCTGCTGACCGCGCGCCACGCGATCGAACTGAAGTGCCCGCATCGCATCATCCTCGGCACCGACAGCCCGGCCGGCTCCGGCGTGCAGCCGCTCGGCATTCTGCGGATGATCGCGCTGATCGCGAGCCTCGCCGACATACCCACCGAAATCGCGTTCTGCTTCGCGACCGGCAACACGGCACGGCAGCGCAATCTGCGGCAGGGGCTGATCGAAACGGGCCGTCCCGCGGACCTCGTGTTTATGGATCGCGCGCAGCACACGGCCGCCGATACGCTGCTCGAAAGCGTGGAGCTTGGCGACATTCCGGGCGTCGGCATGGTGATGATCGACGGGTTGATCCGCTGTCGCCGTAGCCGCAACACGCCGCCCGCGACCGAAGTACCGGTCGTGCTTTAACGCACCGCGTGCCCCGCGCCATGCGTCCGCTCCGATGAACCCCACCGTGCCCCTGACGCTCGACGTGAACGGCGCGACGCACAGGCTCGCCGTCGATCCCGATACGCCGCTGCTGTACCTGCTGCGTAACGACCTCGCGCTGAACGGTCCGAAGTTCGGCTGCGGACTCGGCGAGTGCGGTGCGTGCACGGTGTTGCTCGACGGCATGCCGACGCGTTCGTGCGTCACGACCGCGCGGGTCGCGCAGGGCCGCGCGATCGTCACGCTCGAAGGGCTCGGGACGCGCGCGGCGCCGCATCCGGTGCAACAGGCATTCATCGACGAGGATGCCGCGCAGTGCGGCTACTGTCTGAACGGCATGATCATGACCGTGAAGGCGCTGCTCGATCGCGATCCGCATCCGAGCGACCAGACGATCCGTCGCGAGCTGTCGCGCAATCTGTGTCGCTGCGGGACGCATGTCGAGATCCTGCGGGCGGTGCAGCGTGCCATTCAGTTGCTCGCGGATGGGGGGCTAACGGAGGTGCAGCCGCCTGAAGTCGAAAACGCGACCGGAGGCCGCTCATGACCGGCCCCGACTTCAGCATGTCGCGCGGGCCGAAGCAGCCAGACGCGCAGGGCGCACGTCGCCTCGACCTCGATTCGAACGTGCTCATCGTCACGCGGATGCCGCAGGCGCCCGTGAAGCCCGCGCTAGGTCAGCCGGGCTCGCGTTCGTCGTATGTGCCGACCGTCGCCGAACGGTTCGTCGCCGTGTGCGGCGACGGCAGCGTCGTCGCGTTCAATGGACACGTCGATCTCGGCACCGGCATCGGCACCGCGCTCGCGCAGATCGTCGCCGAAGAACTCGATGTGCCGCTGACGCGCGTATCGATCGTGCTTGGTCACACCAGCGACGTACCGAACCAGGGGCCGACGATCGCGAGCGCGACGATCCAGATTTCCGCGGTGCCGCTGCGTGCGGCCGCCGCGCAGGCGCGCCGTTATCTGGTCTCGGAAGCGGCCGCCCATTTCGCGTGCGATGCCGCAGCGCTCGACGTGCGCGACGGCATCGTGTACCCGCGCGACGCGACGCCGGCACAGGGCATCGGTTACGGCGAGCTGATCGCGGGGCGGCGCATCGAACTGCCGCTCGTGCTCGATACGCCGGTGAAAGCGCCAGAGGACTACCGCATCGTCGGACGTCGTGCGCCGCGCATCGACATTCCCGCGAAGGCCGTCGGCGAACCGGCGTTCGTGCACGACGTGCGCGTGCCGGGCATGCTGCATGGACGCGTCGTGCGGCCGCCGTACGCGGGTGTCGCGCAGGGCGACTTCATCGGGCATTCGTTGTTGCGGGTCGACGAGGCGTCGATCGCGCATCTGCCGGGGATCGTGAAGGTGGTCGTGATCCGCGATTTCGTCGGCGTGGTCGCCGAGCGCGAAGAGATCGCGCAGCAGGCCGCAAGACATCTCGACGTGCGCTGGAAAGACGATGCGCACGATGCGCTGCCGCCGCTCGACACGAGCGAAGCGGTCGAGGCCGCACTGCGCGCGAATCCATCGACGCGGCGCGATCTGGTGATCGAAGGCGACGTCGACGCGGCGCTCGCGCAGACCGGGCAAACGCTCGAACGCACTTACGTGTGGCCGTTCCAGATGCATGCGTCGATCGGGCCGTCGTGCGCGGTCGCGGACTATCGCGACGACGCATTGACGGTCTGGTCCGGTACGCAGAACCCGCATTCGCTGCGCGCCGATCTCGCGCTGTTGCTCGCCATCGACGAAGCGCGCATCGACATCGTGCGCAAGGACGCATCCGGGTGTTACGGGCGCAACTGCGCGGACGACGTCGCCGCCGATGCTGCGCTGCTGTCGCGCGCGGTCGGGCAGCCGGTGCGCGTGCAGCTGTCGCGCGAGGACGAGCATGCGTGGGAGCCGAAGGGCGCCGCGCAGCTGATGGACGTGCGCGGCGCGCTCGACAAGGACGGGCAACTGGCCGGCTATGACTTCGCGACGCGCTATCCGTCGAACGACGCGCCGACGCTTGCACTGCTGCTGACCGGCGCGATCTCGCCGCAGCCTCAGGTGTTCGAAATGGGCGACCGCACCGCGGTGCCGCCGTACGATTACCGCAGCCTGCGAATCGTCTGCGACGACATGCCGCCGATCGTGCGCGCGTCGTGGCTGCGTGGCGTGTCGGCATTGCCGAATACGTTCGCGCACGAATCGTTCATCGACGAACTGGCCGGGCAGGCGGGCGTCGATCCGGTCGAATTCCGGCTGCGGCATCTGACCGATCCGCGTGCGATCGATCTGGTGAAGGCCGTCGCGGAGAAGGCGGAATGGACGCCGCGCGAGGCTACGCAGAACGATGAGAGCGTGGACGAGGCAGCACCTGCTGACATCCTGCGCGGCCGCGGCTTCGCGTACGCGCGCTACGTGCACAGCAAGTTTCCCGGCTTCGGCGCCGCGTGGTCCGCGTGGGTCGCCGACGTCGAGGTGAACCGGCGCAGCGGCGAGCTGGCGGTGACGCGCGTCGTGGTCGGCCAGGACACGGGCACGATGGTGAACCCGGATGGCGTGCGTCACCAGATTCACGGCAACGTGATCCAGGCGACGAGCCGCGCACTGAAGGAGCGCGTGACGTTCGGCGACAACGCGGTGACGAGCCAGGAGTGGGGCGCGTATCCGATCCTCACGTTCCGCGAAGTGCCGGTGATCGACGTCGTGATGATGCCGCGCCACGGCGAGCCGCCGATGGGCGCTGGCGAATCGGCGTCGCTGCCGGGCGCGGCAGCGATCGCGAACGCGCTGTTCGATGCGACCGGCGTGCGCTTTCGCCGGCCGCCGTTTACGCCCGACGTGATCCGCGCCGCGCTCGCCGACGCGCAGGCCGACGAAGCGAAAGCACGTCGCCGCAAACGCTGGCGTTTCGGTTTTCTCGGCGCGCTTGCGGCGGGCGCCGCTGGCTGGCTCGGCGCGTGGTCGATTGCGCCCGCGCCGATTGCCCCGATCGCGCCGCCGCTCGCGAGCTCATTCGCGCCCGACCTGATCGCGCGCGGCAAGCTGCTCGCGGCGGCCGGCGACTGCGCCGTGTGTCACACCGCCACCCGCGGCGTGCCGAACGCGGGCGGCCGGCCGCTCGAGACGCCGTTCGGGATCATCTACAGCACGAACATCACGCCGGATTCGCAGACCGGCATCGGCAACTGGTCGCTCGAAGCGTTCACGCGCGCGATGCGCAACGGCATCCATCGCGATGGACGGCACCTGTACCCCGCGTTTCCGTACACGGCGTTCCAGAACGTCTCCGACGACGACATGAAGGCGCTGTACGCGTACCTGATGGCGCAGACGCCGGTGCGCGCGCGGCCGCCGCAGACGTCGCTTGCGTTTCCGTTCAGCGTGCGTCCGCTGATGGCCGCGTGGAACGGCCTGTTTCTGCGCCGCACGGCGGTCGCACCCGAGCCTGCGCAAAGCGCGCAATGGAACCGCGGCGCGTATCTCGTGAACGGACTCGGTCACTGCAGCGCGTGCCATTCGCCGCGTAATGCGTTCGGTGCGGAGCGGACCGGCGCTGCGTTCCTCGGCGGTGGCGAAGCGGACGGCTGGCACGCGCCGGCGCTGACGTCGCTGTCGGATGCACCGGTGCCGTGGACCGAAGACGAACTGTTCAGCTATCTGCGCTTCGGCCACGCGCCGCTGCACGGCGTCGCGGCCGGGCCGATGGCACCGGTCGTCAGCGAACTGGCCGGGTTGCCCGACAGCGACGTTCGCGCGATGGCGACCTACCTCGCGTCGTTCAACCCCGCGGAGCCGAACGCGAATCCGCATGCGCTCGCGCAGGAATACGAACAGGCGGCGGGCAGCCGCGTCGCGGTCGAGATGTCGACCGGCGTCGGCGCACGGCTCTTCGACGGCGCGTGCGCCGCGTGCCATCACGCTGGCAGCGGCCCGCAGCTGTTCGGCGCGCATCCGTCGCTTGCGCTCAACACGAATGTGCATAGCGCCGCGCCCGACAATCTGATCCGCGTGATCCTCGACGGCATCGGCTCGCCTGCGCGTCCCGAACTCGGTACGATGCCGGCGTACCGCGACAGTTTCAACGATGCGCAGATCGCCGAACTTGTGTCGTATATGCGCGGCCAGTTCGCGGGTGGCAAGCCCGCGTGGCAGAACATCGAGGCGAGCGTCGCGCGGATTCGTGCGGTGCCGCGCGCGGATTGAGCGCAGGGTTTGTCGTTGCACCAGATGCCGCGCCTGCTGTTACGGTCGCATTCGCCGTCGCGCCTGCCGGTGCATCCGTAACCGTACCGCTCACCGCGCGAGCCGCCGTTCCGTTTTTGCAGTTCGTACCTCGCCTTCCCGCAATTCTTTCGATAACGGAGAAAACCATGACCACGCGCGCACGATGGATGACCCGCCTGACTATCTCGTTGACGCTGACACTAGCCGCCACGTGCGCGCTCGCGCAGCAGACGATCAAGATCGGCGAAATCAACAGCTACAAGGCACAGCCCGCCTTTCTCGGGCCGTACAAGAATGGCTGGAATCTGGCGCTCGACCAGGTGAACGCGGCGGGTGGCGTGCTCGGCAAACCACTCGAAGTCGTGTCGCGTGACGACAACGGCAATCCGGGTGACACGATCCGCGTCGCGCAGGAACTGATCGCGCGCGAGCAGGTGCAGTTGCTGTTCGGCGGCTTCCTGTCGAACACCGGCCTCGCGTTGACCGACTTCGCGAAGCAGCGCCGCATTTTCTTCCTCGCTGCCGAGCCGCTGACCGACAAGATCGTCTGGGCCGACGGCAACAAATACACATACCGTCTGCGGCCTTCGACGTACATGCAGGTCGCGATGCTCGTGCCCGAGGCGGCGAAGCTGAAGAAGCAGCGCTGGGCGCTCGTGTATCCGAACTACGAGTACGGGCAGTCGGCGGTCGCGACGTTCAAGCGGCTGCTAAAGGCCGCGCAGCCCGACGTGCAGTTCGTCTCCGAACAGGCGACGCCGCTCGGCAATCTCGACGCCGGCGCCGTGACGCAAGCGCTCGCCGACGCGAAGCCCGACGCGATCTTCAACGTGCTGTTCGGCGCGGACCTCGGCAAGTTCGTTCGCGAAGGCAACACGCGCGGTCTGTTCAAGGACCGCAGTGTCGTGTCGCTGCTGACCGGCGAGCCCGACTATCTCGATCCGCTAGGTGCTGAGGCGCCGACCGGCTGGATCGTCACGGGCTACCCGTGGTATTCGATCGACACGCCGGCGAACAAGACCTTCGTCGATGCGTATCGCGCGAAGTATCACGACTATCCGCGGCTCGGGTCGGTGGTGGGTTATTCGGCGCTGATGTCGATTGCCGACGGGATCAAGAAGGCCGGCTCGACCGATCCTGACAAGCTGGCTGCGGCGTTCAAGGGGCTCGGCGTGAACACGCCGTTCGGTCCGATCGTGTACCGCGCGCAGGACAACCAGTCGACGATGGGCGCGTATGTCGGCGTGACCGGCGTGAAGGACGGCAAGGGGCTGATGACGTCGTTCCGTTATATCGACGGCGCGAGCGTGCAGCCGTCGGATGAGGAAGTGAAGAAGCTGCGTCCGGCGGAGTGAGCGGGCGGAGACAGTACACGTAGTACTGCACGCGGCGTGCGTGACGCCGCGTGCATTCAATCTTTTGATTCGTCACTCCTCCGCATCGTGCTCGGCGACGAAGCGTCGCAGATACGCGAGCACGGCTGCTTCCGCCGCGCGATGATCGGCGACGCCCTTCGAGCCCGCGTTCTCCTCGTCGCCGAACAGCGACGGCGGTGCATCGTGGACGTCCACCTCGTACCCTTCGCGATAGAGGCGGATCTCGTGCAGGCCCTCCGCGTACTCGGCGATCCAGTGAATCCCTTCGATATGGGCGCCCACCCTGATTGACGGTGCTTTCATGCGGCGTCTCCCGAGTCTCCCGATTGCGCCGGACAATGCGCCGGCCGGTTCCGTCACGATACGCCGTCGACGCGGCCGATGCACGCGGGGCACGGGTGCCCCGCCGCATTTGCCCGCGTTACTGTACCGTCGCGAGCACCTCGCGCACGGTGCCGAAGATGCGCGCGATCTGTTCTTCATTGACGATCAGCGGCGGCGAGAACGCGAGGATGTCGCCGGTGAAGCGGACCAGCACGCCTGCCTCGAAGCACTTCACGAACGCTTCGTACGCGCGTGCGCCCGGTGCGCCGTCGCGCGATTCGAGCTCGATGCCCGCGATGAGACCGAGGTTGCGGACGTCCTTCACGTGCTTCGCGTCGCGCAATGCGTGCGCGGCGTTTTCGAACGCGGGGGCTTTCGCGGAGGCACGTGCGAACAGGTCCTCGCGGCGATACAGGTCGAGCGTCGCGACCGCGGCGGCGGCCGCGGCCGGGTGCGCCGAATACGTGTAGCCGTGGAACAGCTCGATTGCGCCTGGCGCACCGCCGTTCACGACCGTGTCGTAGATCGTGCGACTCGCGGCCACCGCGCCCATCGGGATCGCGGCGTTGTTGATCGCCTTCGCCATTGTGAGCAGGTCGGGCGTCACGCCGAAATACTCGCTCGCCGTCGCCTTGCCGAGACGGCCGAAACCGGTGATCACTTCGTCGAAAATCAGCAGGATGCCGTGCTTCGTGCAGATGTCGCGCAGGCGCTGCAGATAGCCCTGCGGCGGAATCAGCACGCCGGTCGAACCGGCGACCGGCTCGACGATCACTGCGGCGATCGTCGATGCGTCGTGCAGCGTGACGAGGCGCTCGAGTTCGTCCGCGAGATGCGCGCCCCACGCGGGCTGGCCCTTCGAAAACGCGTTGTGTTCGAGGTTGTGCGTGTGCGGCAGATGATCGACCGACGGCAGCAGCGCGCCCGAGAACGTCTTGCGGTTCGGCGCAATGCCGCCGACCGAAATTCCGCCGAAGCCCACGCCGTGATAGCCGCGCTCGCGGCCGATCAGCCGGGTGCGCTGGCCTTCGCCGCGTGCACGGTGGTACGCGAGCGCGATCTTCAGTGCGGTATCGACCGATTCGGAACCCGAGTTCGTGAAGAAGATGCGATCGAGGCCCGCGGGCATCAGCTCCGCGACTTTCGACGCCGCTTCGAACGCGAGCGGATGGCCCATCTGGAAGGTCGGCGCGAAGTCGAGCGTCGAGAGTTGCTGCGTGATCGCGGCGACGATTTCGTCGCGGCTGTGGCCCGCGTTCACGCACCACAGACCGGCGCAGCCGTCGAGCACCTCGCGACCTTCGGTCGTGCGGTAGTACATGCCCTTCGCCGATTCCAGCAGGCGCGGCGCGGCCTTGAACTGGCGGTTGGCGGTGAACGGCATCCAGAACGACGACAGATCGTCGATGACGGGGCGCGAAGTCATGAAAATTCTCCTCGAGTTGATCCCCCAAGGAGACGTCCTTCGGGGCGTTGCGCAACTGTAGCGTCCGGGGTTAAATGGCGGACATAAACAGTTCACTCATTGTGCTGCTGACTGTGCTGGCGAAACCACGTGAACTGTGCTGCTCAATCGACTTATTTCGCCATGATGGAACTTGAACTGGATCGCGACCGCCGTACCGCACCGACGCTCGTCGAGCAACTGGTGCAGGGCTTCGCGCACGCGATCGACGCGCACACGCTGCGCGCGGGCGCGTTGCTGCCGTCGGTGCGGCAGCTGGCGCAGCACCACCGGCTGAGCACGTTCACCGTTACCGAAGCATACAACCGTCTCGTTTCGATGGGCCTTGTGGTCGCGCGTCGCGGCTCCGGCTATCGGGTGGCGCCGCGCGACACGCCGCGTGCGAGCGCGGGGCAATGGCAGGACTGGCAGCCGCCGAGCCTGACCGCGACGTGGCTGCTGTCCGACGTATTCGCCGACCGCTCGGTGCCGATCAAGGCGGGCGGCGGCTGGCTGCCGAACGAATGGGTCAACGAGACCGGCTTGCAGCATGCGCTGCGCGCGTTGAGCCGCGTGCCTGCGGCGCGTCTCGGCGACTATGGGCAGCCGTATGGTTTCGTGCCGCTGCGCGAGCGGATTGCCGAACAGCTCGACCGTCGCGGACTGCCGGTCGACGTTGCAAACGTCCTGCTCACGCAGGGCGCGACCCAGGGGCTCGACCTGATCGTCCGGACACTTCTGCGAGCCGGCGATGCAGTGATCGTCGAAGACCCGGGCTACTGCAATCTGCTGCAGATCCTGAAGCTCGCCGGACTGAACGTGCACGGCGTACCGCGCACGCCATCCGGCATCGATACCGACGTGCTCGAAACGCTGGTCGCCGCGCATCGGCCGAAGGCGATCTTCGTCAACACGACGCTGCAGAATCCGACCGGCGCGACCTTCAACATGGCCGCGGCGTTTCGTCTGCTGCAGGTGGCCGAGCGGCACCGGATGTGGGTGATCGAGGACGACGTGAGCCGCGAACTCGCCCCGCCGGGCGCACCGCTGTTCGCCGCGCTCGAAGGTCTGCAGCGCGTGTTGTACGTGGGCGGTTTCTCGAAGACCGTGACGCCCGCACTGCGCTGCGGCTACGTCGTCGCCGAGCGTGATGTGCTGCGCGAACTCGCGCGGACGAAGATGGCGGTGGGACTCACGTCGTCGGAGGCGATCGAGCGGATGGTCGACAAGGTGATGCTCGAAGGGCGCTACGCGCGCCATGTCGATGCGGTGAACGAGCGGCTGAAGGCCGCGCATCTCGCCGTCGAGGCGCGGCTCGATGCGCTCGGGCTCGAGGTGTTTCACCGGCCGCGCGCGGGGCTGTTTCTGTGGGCGCGGTTGCCGGTCGAACCCGAGCGGGCCGCCGATATCGCGACCGCCGCGCTCGCCGATGGCATCTGGCTCGCGCCGGGCTCCTACTTCCGTCCCGACGATGCGCCGAGCGCGTGGTTTCGTTTCAACGCACCGTACTCGACCGACGACGCGTTGTGGCGTTTCATCGAGCGGATTCGCTAGCGGGCGGGTTAGTTGAGTTGCTGCTCGCTCAGGCCAGCAGTCGCTGCGCAACCGGATACAGCGTTGCAATGAGCAGCGACGCCATCACGAGATTGAACGCGCGCAGCCACAATGGCTTCGCGAGCAGACGTCGCATTGCTGTGCCGAACGCGGCCCACAGGCAGATGCACGGGAGCCCGATCACGTAGAACAGCACGGCCATCAGTGTCGCGTTGAGGCCGTAGTCGGCGCTCAGATGAATGGTCGTCGCGGCCGTCAGCACCATCATCCATGCCTTCGGATTGATCCACTGAAACGCGATCGCTTCGTGAAAGCGCATCGGGCGGCGGTTGCCCTTGCGTACCTGCATTTCGCCTGACGTCGCGATCTTCCACGCGAGATACAGCAGATAGACCACGCTTGCGGTTTCCAGCACCGTGTACAGCAGCGGCCAGCGGTGAAACGCTTCGCCGAGACCGAAGCCGACCGCGAGCATCAGCAGGACGACGCCCGCGCTGATGCCGAGAATGTGCGGCAGCGTGCGGCGAAAACCGAAGTTGACGCCGGACGCGAGCAGCATCGTGTTGTTCGGTCCGGGTGTGATCGTGGTGACGAGCGCGAACAGGATGCCGGCGGGCAGCGCGCTCAGGGTTTCGATGGACAGCATGAAAAGGCTCCAGTGAGAGTCGTTGCATGCAGTCTAACGGGGTTGGCCTGTACAGTACCGGTACGATTCTGGGGATGATATCCGGTACGGATTCTGGGCAGACGGTGTGTGGTCCGTCCGGTGGTTTTCTGTCTTGTTGTAGCTGACCTGTCCTGCACAGCGAAGCCTTCGCTAGAATCGTGCGCTGTTTTGTTGTTTCGCTGTTTCCGTCCCCACACGGAGAATCACATGACTGCCGCTACATCTGATCTGCTTCACCTCGACGAAGCCGCCGCCGCGCTCAGGCTGGCCAGGTTGCCGGAACCGTTCGCCGTTCTGTTCGAACGCGGTGACATATCCGTCGAACTGTTCGCGCCGCGCGGCGTCGATACACAGACGCCTCACACGCGCGACGAGCTATACATCGTTTCTTCAGGATCGGGCACGTTCCGTCGCGGCGACGAGACGTGCGAGTTTCATGCGGGCGATCTGCTGTTCGTGCCGGCCCACGTCGAGCATCGCTTCGAGCGCTTCACCGACGATTTCCGGACGTGGGTGATTTTCTTTGGTCCGGAAGGCGGCGTGCGGCTTTAGTTATTGCGTTTGCCGAGGTTCGCATTTCGCATCGTCACTTCAGAGTTCTTTGCACATTCTGCCGAGGGGCATGAAATGATCTGGCATGCATTCCGGTCCGAACGTCCGGGATGCATCCCTCGGAATGATGCTCTCATTCCTTTGCCCCGCACCGGTTATCCGCTGCGGGGTTTTCTTTTGCGTACTTCGCATGCATCGGTTGGTTCATGCCGCCGGCGCGTACCGGTTCACGACGATCCCGCTCGCGTAGCTGTCCGAGCGGATCAACCGAAGTTTCGTGCCGCGCCGCGTGTCGTGAAAGAGCGCATCGCCATCGCCGACCGCCGCCGGATTCACGAAGAACTGAAACTCGTCGACGAGTCCTTCGGCGATCAGCGCCGATACGAACCCGCTGCCGCCAAACGAGATGATGTCGCCGCCAGGCTGTTGCTTCAGTGCGTGAACGCCGGCTGCCAGACCGCCGTGAGCGATCGTCGTCCGTTCCCATTTCGATACGCTCAGCTTGTCCGTCAGGACGACCTTCGGGACGTCGACGATGCGCTGCGCGAATGCGTAGCTCGGGTCGGCCGGGAAACGCGTGGCGGCACGGCCCCAGTGATCCAGATAGCCTTCCTCGATCATCGGCCGGCTCAGCAGGATGGTGCCAATCGATTCGAAGATCCGGTTGAAGTCGCGTTTGAGCGCGTCGTCCCAGGTCCAGTCGTCGCCCCAGTTCCAGACTTGCCAGTCGAGCGATTCGTCGGCTGCACCGACGTAACCGTCTACCGACATTTGCATCTGTACGATCAGTTTTCTCATCGGAGTCTCCTATGTCGAACGGACTTAGCGCTTCAGCTGTCGACCAGAGTTCGCGTGTCGACCAGAGTTCGCGTGTCGACCAGAGTTGGCACTTTAGCGCTTACCCCGTTCCCATGCGAAGCGATCGAACGGCGGAAACGCGCTACCACCTGTCTACGCCGGCACCGCCTTGCCTTGTCCGCTCCGCGCAGTGGCCTGTGTGCGCATCGCGCCCGGCGAATGTCCGACCACTCGTTTGAACGCGCGGCTGAACGCCGCGAGCGAGCCGTATCCGAGACGATATGCGACGGTCTCGATCACCTCGCGATCATGCTCGATCCACCGCGCGGCGAGGCGCATGCGCAATTCGGTCAGGTAGCGGACCGGCGTCATGCCGGTTGCCGCGAGGAACCGCTCGGCGAACACGGAGCGCGAACTGCCCATCTCGGAAGCCAGCTCGGCGACGGTCCAGTTGCGGCCAGGATCGCGATGCAGCGCGACGATCGCCCGGCCGAGCCTGGGATCGCGCAATGCCTGCACCCAGCCCATCGCGTCGCCGCAACCGCACTCGACCCAGCCGCGCACGATGAACGCGGCCACGACGTCCGCGAGCCTGGCCAGGATGCCGGCATAGCCTGCGCGCTCGGTGCACGATTCGCGCTCCATCGCGTCGAGCATCGGCTGGATCTCCGGATATCGCTCCAGCAGCGTGCCGACATGCATCACCTCGGGCATCGACGTGACGAGCGGCTGCATGCTGCCGAGGTCGAACTCCATGCAGCCGCTGAAGATCAGCGCGTCGCCGGAAGGCGCGGGCGAGGTCAAGTTGTTCGTCTTGTCTTCTGCGCTGCTTGCCGTGGCCGACGCGGCCGACGTAGTGCAATGCTTCGCGTTCTCGACCGATGCGACCGCCTCGCAGATTTTCGCCATCTCGAACGTGGTGATCGCGCGGCTTGGGACGTCCGTTGAGGACAGCAGCTCGTGTGCGCCGCCGTGCGGCAGCAGCAGCGCGTCGCCGGTTTCGAGCGGGTACAGCGTACCGCTCGTACTGCGCAGCAGCACGGGTCCGCGCCCGACGAAGTGGAACTGCGCGCGGCCCGGCGCGTGGCCGAAGCTCACGCCGAATGGACGCGCGACCTGGATGCGCCGGTATTGAACGCCCAGCAGGCGCATGCCCAGCAGCAGTTCGCTGATCAGATCGTGAGCATCGGAAGGGGACGACATGTCGGTTACCCGTATGGTTCGGACGATGGATCAAGAATAGCGGATTTTATGTCATAGACCGTCTTGCCCTTGCCCCGTACTCTGTCGTTTCTCAGGAAATCCTGGAAATCGCTTCTTGGAACGGAACGAAGAATGAATACCCGCGATACCTGTATCACCACTGGCGACACGGTGTCGGCAACCCACGATGCGCCCGCCGATAAACCTTCAGACAAGCCCGCGTGGGGCGCCGTCTTTTCGATGACGCTCGGCGTGTTCGCGCTGGTCACAGCGGAATTCCTGCCCGCGAGCCTGCTGACGCCGATGGCGTCGAGCCTCGGCGTGACGGAGGGCGTCGCCGGCCAGGCGGTCACGGTCACGGCGGCGGTCGCGCTCGTGACGAGCCTCGTGATCGCCGCAGCTACGCGCAGCATCGACCGGCGGCGCGTGTTGCTGGCGTTCTCGGTGTTGCTGATCGCGTCGAATTTCCTCGTCGCGTTTGCATCGAATCTGCCCGCTATCCTGATCGGCCGCGTGCTGCTTGGCGTCGCGCTCGGCGGTTTCTGGACGATGTCCGCGGCAACCGCGATGCGGCTCGTCCCCGAAGCGATGGTGCCGCGCGCGCTGTCGATCATCTTCAGCGGCGTGTCCGTCGCGACGATTGCCGCGGCGCCGCTCGGCAGCTATTTCGGCAATCTGATCGGCTGGCGCAACGTGTTCCTGATTGCGGCGGCGCTCGGCGTGCTCGCGCTCGTCTGGCAGGCCGCGACCTTGCCGAAGATGGCGCCGAACGGGTTGACGCGCCTGCGTACGCTGATCGACGTGCTGATGCGTCCGACGGTCGGCCTCGGCATTCTCGGCACGATTCTCGTGTTCACCGGGCACTTCGCGTTCTTCACGTATCTGCGGCCGTTTCTGGAGGGCGTCGCGGGCGTCGGTGTGAATGGGCTGTCGGCAATTCTGCTTGGCTATGGCGTCGCGAACTTTGTCGGGACGTCGCTGGCGGCGCGGATGCTCGAGCGTAGTCTGCGGCTGACGCTGATCGTGATGCCGACCGCGATGGCCGCGATTGGCGTGGCACTTGTCGTGCTCGGCCGCGCGCCGATCGCGGATGCCGTATTGATCGCGCTATGGGGCATGGCATTCGGCGGCGTGCCGGTCGCGTGGTCGACGTGGGTGACGCGCACCGTCCCGGACGAAGCGGAGAGCGCCGGTGGTCTTATCGTCGCCGCAGTCCAGCTGGCGATCGCGACGGGCGCGGCGGTCGGTGGCGTCGTCTTCGATGCGAGCGGCGCGAAAGGGGTGTTCATGGGCGCCGTCGCGGCGCTGATCGTCGCGGTGTTCACGATTCTGTCCGGGGTGCCGGCCAGAGTCGCGGCTGTGGCGCGGTGAGGGTCTGTTGGGCGGGTGAGGTGGCGTCGCGTTGGGTGGTCCAGGCTTTGGGTTTCTTTGGGCGTCCGGCGGGTGTTCGTGCCAGGCGCTCGCGGTTGACGTGTGATTGATGCCTCGATTCGAGGCATCGATTCAGGCCTTGATCCGGGCGAGCGTTCTGGTGGGCTACTAACGTCGATTCGATCGTGGAATCGTGGAATCGTGGAGCGGCGGCTTTTCCTGACCCCTCTGGAAATACCCCGTTCCGTGAACTAGCGACGGGCCTTGGACCGGTTCAAGGCCACGGCGGCGCGAATGAGCGCCATCAATGCTTCGTCGTCGATGGTTTCGCCCTCGTGGACGTCGATCGCACGCCGGGTGTTCCCATCGAGGCTCGCGTTGAAGAGATTCGACGGATCCGCCAGCGATGCGCCCTTCGCGAAGGTCATCTTCACGGCGCTCTTGTAGGTTTCGCCCGTGCAGATTATTCCGTCGTGCGACCATACGGGAACCCCGCGCCATTTCAATTCCTCGACGACTTCCGGATCGGCTTCCTTGATGAGCGCACGGAGCCGGCCGAGCATCTCGCCCCGCCAGTCGTTCAGCTCCCTGATTTTCGCATCGATCAGTTGCGAAGCAGACTTGCCTGGCTGCGACGCGTTTTCGCTCTTCTCCATGTCTCCTTCCTCCAGGTTCTCCGCCGGTGCGAATCCATGTCCGCAGCGGAATGGTCGCTCAATCGTGCCGCGAACGTCTATCTATCGATCATTCTAACGATATGCACCCGGGAACTGAGGAACTGGGCGAATCGCATCGCCGCTCCGTGCGCGCCGTTGCTGTTCGCGGATGTCCACGCGCAGGCGGCCGGGCGGTTCGAAGTACGTGCCGAACCGCACGAGTCCCGCTTTTTTCAGATGGCAGATCATCACGTAGCTGATCTTGAGTCCGGGATCCGGCACGTCGTCGAGATCGATGTCGATTGCGCGGATGCGAGGCTCGTACCTGAGCAGCGTGAACTCCATCTGCTTCTTCAGCAGATGCGCGGACGCGGGCAGAGCCTGGTAGACGTTCGTCAGATCGGGCAGGCCGTAATCGGGCAGATGCTTCAACGAGCCTGCTCGCGTGTTGAGGACGCGCGCGATGTTCTGCTGGATGCTCAGGATTTCGAGCGTCCTGTCGTCGTAGGTGCCGAGCGGCACGCCGCCGATGTGCCCGAGCAGCATGTCATAGAGGGAAGGGCCAGCGGGCATGTGTCGCCTCCTAACCGGCGGTGGACTCAGGCGCCGCGGGGTCCCGTTCGTCCCGCGCATCGTCTTTATCGCGATGGATGTCGATGAAATCGATCGTCAGATTGCCGTCGTCCGTCGCCGATAGATGGATGCAGGACGGGATGCTGCCTCGACCGGTTTTGCTGGTCGCGGTCGATCCCATCCGTACCAGCAATTCGCGCGAGACAGCGGGCAGCACGTGCTGATTCAGAAGCGCGTCGACGTTGCGCGCGCCGGATTCGCGCAAGAGGCATCGCTGCGCCAGCGATACGGTCAATGCATCGTCAAAGATCAGATCGACTTCATATTGACGACACAGGCGTTCGGCGATTTTCATGATCTTGAGCCGCACGATCGATGCGAGCGCGTCGGCGTCGAGCGGCCGGTAGACGAGCGTCTGGAATCGTGCGAGCAGCGCCGGCTGGAAATGGGCGACGAGCGACGGATGAATCGCGTCGAGCAGCTCGCTTTGCGATGCGGCTGGATTCTCGCGGGTGGCGTCGTCGATTTGTTCGCTGCCGAGATTCGATGTCATCAGGATCACGCAGTGGCGAAAGTCGATCTCGCGTCCCTCGCCGTTGCGCATCGTGCCGCGATCGAAGACCTGATAGAACAGGTCGAGCACGTCACGGTGCGCTTTCTCGACTTCATCGAGCAGCACGACGCTATAGGGGCGCTGGCGCACGGCTTCTGTCAGTACGCCGCCGCGGCCATAGCCGACGTAACCCGGAGGCGACCCCTTCAACTGCGACACCGTGTGCGACTCCTGATACTCCGACATATTGATGACGGTCAACGCCGCCTCGCCACCGAACAATAGATCGGCCAGCGCGAGCGCCGTTTCCGTCTTGCCGACACCGGATGGACCGGCCAGCAGGAACACGCCGAGCGGCGCGCGCTCGTTCGTGAGCCCGACCTTCGCGGTACGCAGACTTTCCGCGAGCGCGGCGATCGCGTCATTTTGTGCGACGACGCGCGTCGTGAGAGTCTGCTCGAGGGTCAGCAAGCCGCGGCGTTCGTCGTCGACCAGATTGCCGACCGGCACGCCGGTCCACTCGGCGACGATACCCGCGATGGTCTGCGCGTCGACGTCGGCGGATATTAGCGGCGCGTGCCCCTGCGCGTCCGCAAGCGCACGGTGCGCAGCAACGAGCGCGGCGCCGGATGCATGCAGATCGGGGAACACTTCGCGCTGCGCATGCAGCGCATTGACCAGTTCGAGTTCACACTCGTATCGCGCCTGAAGATCGTCGAGTGCGGTTTGCGCGTCGGCCAATGTGCGCGCGAGGCTTTCGCGGCGTGCGTCGAGATCTTCGACGCCGGCTCGCGCATCGGCGTCGAGTGCCGCGCGCTCCGTTTGCAGCGCGACCACCGATGCCCGTGCCCGGTGCAATGCAGCCGGTGGCGACTCGAGTCCCATGCGCACGCGTGCGGCCGCCGTGTCGATCAGATCGACCGCCTTGTCGGGCAACTGACGCGCGGGGATATAGCGTCGCGACAGCTTTACCGCTGCGACGACCGCCTCGTCCCGAATGTGCACGTTGTGGTACACCGCATAGCGACTGACGAGGCCACGCAGCATCAGGCACGCGGCGGCATCGTCCGGTTCGTCGACCTTGATCGGCTGGAAGCGGCGTTCGAGCGCTGCGTCGCGCTCGAAATACTCCTTGTATTCCGACCATGTGGTGGCCGCGATCGTGCGCAACTCGCCGCGCGCGAGTGCGGGCTTCAGCAGGTTCGCCGCGTCAGCACCGCCGGCCGCATTGCCGGCACCGATCAACGTATGCGCTTCGTCGATGAAGAGCAGGATCGGCTCGGTCGACGACTGTACCTCGTCGATCACGTTCTTCAGCCGTTGCTCGAATTCACCCTTCACGCCAGCGCCTGCCTGCAGCAACCCGAGGTCGAGTGTGAGGATACGCACATCGCGAATCGCGTTCGGCACGTTGCCTTCCGCGATGCGCAGCGCGAGCCCTTCGACCAGTGCAGTCTTGCCGACGCCAGGATCGCCGACGAGGATCGGGTTGTTTTTGCGTCGCCGGGAAAGCACGTCGATTGTCTGCTGGATTTCACGCTCCCGGCCGAACACCGGATCGATCTCGCCACGCCGGGCTTTCGCGGTGAGGTCGATCGAGAAGCGCGCGAGCGCCGGATTGGTTTCCGGCGTGGTGACATTCGGGCCTGGCGCAGCACGATGCGTTGCGTCGCTCACAGCCGCGGCGGCCTGCTCGTCTGGCTGCGTGCTTTCGACCGAACGCCGATCGAGTTCGCGCATCGTCCGCTGGATCTGGGTTGAACTGATCGTCAGCAGCGGCCATGCATCGGTTGTGCGCAGAAGACCCGGCGTATCCGCGATGCCCTGCAGCAGGTTTGCCGAGCGGATCGCTCGTGGCGCATCGCTGGCGGATGCGTGCAGCCACGCGCTCTCGAGCAGATTCGCAAGCGACCGGGACAGTGCGGGCTTGCCGCGCAAATCGCGAGGGGCGCGGTCGATCGCTGCCAGCAACGCGTTCCACACGCCGTCGCCGTCAATAGCATAGCGATGCAGGATCGCAGGGATGTCTCCGTCGCCCGCTTCGATGAGCTTCAGCAGCCAGTGTTCGACGGAAATCTCGCCAGCGAGGCGCGCCTGACAGAGACTGGCGGCTGCCTCGAGCGCGCTCGCGCAATGTGGATTGAGCTTGCGAAGCAGGTAGGTGGAGTCCCACGGGGACTTCCTTCGGTCGTCGCGCAACGTCATGAGTTTACCGATGATAAGCCGGACGACAGCACCGGCGGCTTGCAAAAAGGCCGACCTGGAGCGCAGGCCGGCACAACAGAAACAGGATCGATCGGGCGGGGACGAACGCTGCCCCGGCACGACGGCTCAACCCGTCATGACCGCTCGTTCCACGTGTCCTTGTGAATGATGTTGCCGTCCTTGTACGACCACGAGATCGTCTCGTAGCGCAGCTCGACTTCTTCGATGTGGTTGTGCTTCTCGTAGTCGGGCACCTTGATGTCGAGCATCTTCGGACGCACTGCGACGATCTTCACGTTGTCGAGCTTCGTGTTGAAGTACTCCTTCTCCTTGCCGGCGTCATCGATCCTGTACCACTTGATCTCGACCGACTTGAGCGTCTGGCCGCTCGTCACGGCCTTGTACAGATAGGGCGTGGACGCGTCCGTATCTTTCGTCAGCGTGATCGGCTTGTGTACGCGCGTGCCGGTGAGCTTGCCGGTGTTGCCGTCGGTCGGGATGTGCACGCCGTGATCGAACGCGACGATCTCGACGCTGCCCTCGCGACCTTGCACCGTCACCGAACCCTTGATATCGGCGCCACCATCGTCCTTGAGCCACATATAGGCCGGAATTGCCATTGCTTTACTCCCTTCTGCTACTGCGATCGCTGCCCGGAGTAGGCCCCGAGCCCTGAAATCCCGAAGCGCTGGGCCTCGGGGGCTTGATCGTTATTAACCCGCGTTATTGACCCGCGATTCTTCAATCGCCTCGCGTGTCGGGTACGAGCGTGATCTCGACGCGCCGGTTTTTCGCGCGGCCGTCGGTAGTACTGTTGTCCGCGATCGGGCGCGTATCGCCGTAGCCCTGGATCGCGAACTGCGTTGCGGCGAGTCCCGACGCTTCGATCAGCCAGTCGCGCACCGCACCTGCACGCGCGATCGACAGCCTGAGATTGCGGTCCGGCTGGCCCACGTTGTCGGTGTAGCCCGCGACGAGAATGCGTTTGTCCGGATGGGCCTTGATCAACTCGAGCGCACCGACCATTGCGCGCGTCGAACCGGGCTTCAACTCCGAGCGGCCGCTGTCGAATAGCGACATGCTGTCGAGCGTTACAACCGAAGGCGGTGGAGGAGGCGCCCGATACGAAGCGATGGCGTGGTCGACTGTGGGCATCAGTGCAGATGCGCGGTACAGTCCGAACGACAGACGCAGCGGCACGCCGGTTCGCGCATAGCGATCGATCTGATCGCGATCGGCAACGAGCGTTTGCAACGCGTCGCGCCGCGCATCGTCATGGGCCGACGGAATCGCAAAGTACCGGCCAAGATCGGTACCGATACGCGAGAGCAGCGCCTGATTGTTTTTCGCGGCACCCCAGAACGCCAGTGCACAGGCGCAGGCGACGAGCGCGATCGCATGTGCGAAGCCGGCCACACGATGCGACGTCCACGGTTGCGCCGGCAGTGCCTCCACCAACGGCTGCGGCAACGGCCATGGCGTAGGTGAAGCCGCGACGACGGGCGGCGCGATTCCCGTCTGCTGCTCGACGTCGCGGGTCCATGACGTGTCCGGTCCACTGGCCGGCCCGCAGTCGATCCAGCCAGCACCGAACAGCATCCACGGCATCGTGGGTTGCCGGCGGTCGTTCAGAACGCCGAGCACGACGCGCTGCGTCCAGCCGGCGAGTGCGGCAAGGCAGGCAGCGTGGACAGCGGCGCGAGGATCGCCGTGTGCACGCTGGACCTCGAGTTCGACGGCCCGCAGCGGTGTTTCGAAACGCCGGGTGTTCGTGAGCGGGACGGCCGAGGAAATGCCGTGCCATGCGCTCCGCGACGCTCCGGCTGCATCGATATGGTGGATGTCGTGGACATGGTTGGCAAACCGCTGGTAGACAGCCACATACCCGGGGAGCCGGGTACCGACCATTCGTGACGCGTCGCCGACAGCCTGGCGTACGACGCGCAGCATCTGCGCCAGCGCGTCTTCGCTAGCGTGCAGCGCAGGCGCGATGGACAGCACGACACCATCCGGAGCACGTCCGTCACGCCATTGTTTGATCGACGCCGCGAGCCGCGGCAGGTCTTGCGGCCGATCGACACGCACCCAGATTGCTCCGTCGCCGATATGGGCGAAGTGCGTGCCGCTGTCGCCGCGATCGAAAAGTTGCGGTAGTGCGTCGCCCGTGAGCATGATGAGCGGGATCCGTGTGCGCAGGCTCACGGGCAGATCCACCGCTGTTGTGCAGAGCGCGGCGAGTATCTGTGCGCTCTGCTTGCAGACCCACGCGGCGCGACGGCTGCGCAACACGATCGCGACAATCGCGAAGGCCATGATGATCGACGCAAGCGTCCACTTGAGACCGTGTTCGACCGGCAGCACGAAGAACAGCAACGCGGTCGCGAGCATGGCCGCGAGAAGCGTGACGGTACGCAGCGGATAGCCGGGAGTGGTCAACGGAATGGCGTTCGACATGCGCGATTCGGGCATTACGGTCGGGCCGGCGGAGTTGATGACGACAGGTGTGCGAGCTGCGCGTCGAGCGCCTGGTTCCAGACCAGATAGACAAGCGCGGCCGTCACGCAGCAGACCGCTGCGATTGCCCACGGCGAGAGTCGATAGAACGTATCTGCCAGCCGTGTGGCACGGCGATCGGCGACGAACGTCCGGGGCTCCGCGGGGCGCAGTTTTTGCAACAGCGTGTCGAGCGATGCGATCAACGCTGCACGCTGTATTCGACCGTTATGTGTCCCGGCCGCGCCCGACGGATTTGCCGAGGGCGATGCGTAGCGGCCGGTGAAGCCGAGGCCGAGAATTGCCGCGTATGCTTCAAGTAGATCCGCATTCGGCGCGGCTTCGTGCATGCGCTCTGTCAAGCGCTCGAATACGCGCTCGCCCGCGTCGTGCTTGCCGTAGCGCTCGACCTGCAAAGGCTGCGCGTCCCACTCTGGTTTGTCGTCTATTGGCAAGGCTCGCAGGACCGCTTCGTCGAGCAACCCGCATTGCGCGTAGAGCGCGTCTTCCCGCACGTCTGCCGCGATGCCGCGTGCCTCGAGTGCCGTGGAAAATGTCGACATCAACTGCTCGCAACGCTGGCGTAGCGCAGCCACCGATTCGGTGCGGCTGCCCTGTGAAAGCATCGTGACGAGTAGTGCGGTATCGCGCAGCAGCGCTCGTATGCCGCTGCCCGGATGACGACGGTCCTCCGATCCGGTCTGAACGAACGGTTTCATGAGCGCAGCACCGCGTAGAGTTCGAGCGACGCCTCGGGCACCGTCGTCGGCAGATAGATCTGGCACGCCTGTGCGGCCAGCATGCGATCGAATGCCGGAGCGCTCGCGTCGAGCGCGAAGTAATGATTGTCGACACGCACTGGAACAGCCGCGGGCACCCGCTGCACTGCCCTGAGCGGAATACCGGCGAGGGCGGAATTGACGATATGTTCGACGTCGTCCGGCGCACCGATCTTGCACAGGCGAGGCAGACGCTCGACCAGTTCGAACGGCGTAAGCGCGGCATTGACCGACAGGTAGTAGTCGGCGCCCGCGCGCAGCCGTTCGTCGAGAAACTGGCCGCTCCAGGTGGTCGGACTCCTGCGTGTGAGTCCGATCGGTACGACGCGTGACGGAATGATCGCGTCGAGCAGATCGCGGATCAAGGTTTCGAGCGTCGCGAAGATTTCGTCTGCGCGTGCGTGCTCGTAGGACGGAATGTCGGTAAGCCGTGCACCGGTCGAGAAGGTCATCAACACGGCGGTCAGTTGCGCGAGCGTCGAATAAAGGCGCTCGGGCGGCTGGTTCGGGTGCGTGGCAAAGAGCCGCAACTGTGGCCAGTACGTATGAATGACGTGCAGCAGCCAGAATAGAGACACGTCCGCAACGCCGTAGTCGGCGACGTCGTCGATGCGCTCGCTTTTGCGTGTACTGAGTACGGTGCTTTTCGCCTGCAGGATGTCGGCGAGGCGGGAAACACGTTCGACGTGCAGCGCATGCGCGGCCAGAATCAGGCACGGCGGCACATAACGTCGATCGACCTCGAACAGGCCATTCGTTCCCCGTGTCAGCCGTGCGATCGCACAGAGAGTGTCGTCAGCACGGGACTCGAAATCGAACAGCAGGCGCACGGCGCGACGTTCCGCTGCGATCTCCGTTTCCCCGGTGCCGTTCAGATCTGCAACCTTGACGAACTCACGATACGAGCGCCGCGGCCGCGAAAGGGTCGTCTCGTCGAACCGGCAGTTATCGCCGGTGGCGTTCAGGAGCGGTAACGCCGCCAGCACGATCACGCTTTGCAGATCCGGTAGCCCCTCGGACAGATCGCGCGCAGGCGGCAACGTATCGCTGACCGATGTATCGACCGACGTGCCATCCGGAAAACGCAGCTTCAAGCTGGTCAGCTTGAGGCGCTGACTGGTGAGCGCTTCCTCGTCGATACCGACACCGCACGTCCCCCATGGCTCGGCGATCGCCGCCGCCGCGAATTGCCGATGTACGAAATCGGTCCATCGCTCCTGCTGCTGGAAATGCTGCTGACTGAGAATAAGACCGTCGTGCCAGAGCGGTTTATCGATCCGCATACGTGATATCTGCCGTGTTATTGCGATTGTGAGCGGTGTCGGGAAAACTTTATTTAAAGATAGTTCGATATTTTCATGATTTGTTATTCAATAACAATATTTGGTTTGCGAGATAAATGTAATTAAATTGACATTTATAAAATTAAACTGAAGGGATGTTATTCACATAAATGCGAATCCCGTGTTGCACCGGAACCCGACATGAGTTCCCGCTGTATCAACCTTGTCGACCTTTGCAAGATCGATATTCACGGGATCATTCTAGTCGTGCGTTTCCGGGGGTGATAGCTTGTTCTGGCTACTTCACAATTATTCGCAAATGAAATTTTAAAGGTAATTTATTTTTCAATTAATTGATTGAGATAGAAGGAAGTATTTGACTCGTCAGGCTGTCGATGTGTTTAATAAAGTCTCGGCTTGAGACATAAGATTTCAAAGATCGTGTGTGTCGATCCTCTCGAGAGGGTTCGACTTTCAAGCTAGTGAAGACGCTGCATCGTGCGGTTGGCGTGCCCCTCCGATCCTTCCTTTTTCCAGGACTACTCAATGGACAGTTTCCAACGCGAAATTCCGAAGTCGAGGGTTTCGATCACCCTGGATCTCCACACCGGTGGCGCGCAGAAGAAAGTCGAACTGCCGCTCAAACTGCTCGTCGCTGGCGATTTCAGCGCGGGCAAGGAAGCAGCGCCGCTCGCGGAACGCAAGAAGACCAACATCGACAAGAACAATTTCGACGCGGTGCTGGCCGAGTTCGCACCCGACATCAAGGTCGCGGCCGAAAACACGCTGGCCGATGACGGATCCGAGCTCCCCGTTTCGCTCAGCTTCCGTTCGATGAAAGACTTCGAGCCGGAACAGGTTGCCCGCCAGATTCCCGAGTTGCAGGCCATGCTGGCCATGCGCAATCTGTTGCGCGACCTCAAATCGAACCTGCTCGACAACGGGACGTTTCGTCGGGAGTTCGAGAGGATCCTCAAGGACAACGCGCTTTCCCAGCAGTTGCGTGGCGAACTGGCGCAAATTGCGACCGCGGCTACGCAGCCTGAAGGTCATGCGTAGTGACGGTAGGTGCGGCGCATTTCATGCGCGCAGTACGTGAGATAGACGCGCCTTCAGATAGACAGACCCATCACCGATCCCTGCGCTTTTACGCAGGATGGCAGCGAGAGGACATTCCGTGACAAACAACGAATCCCGGCAAAGCGGCGCGACCGAAACCGTCGTGCTCGAGCGCAGCAGCGTGTACGAGTCGCTGTGCAACAAGATCAACCTGAAGCCGGTCAGCGTGGCACGGCCGCTGGAGGCGTTCCGCGACAACGATCTGCTATCCGAGTCATCGGCCGACGAACGGCTCGCGCGCGGAATGAGCGCTTTTCTCAAACTGGTCGGCGAGGCCAGCCGGCCCGTGGACCGCCTCGACAAATCGCTGCTGGACTTCCACATTGGTCAGCTCGACCGGCAGATTGGCCGCCAGCTCGACGCGGTCATCCATACGCCTGAGTTCCAGGCGCTCGAGGGACGCTGGCGGGGGCTCAGGATGCTGGTCGGCCGCACCGACTTTCGCAAGAATGCGCGCATCGAAGTGCTCGACGTGTCGAAGGACGCATTGACGCGCGATTTCGAAGATACGCCCGAGATCATTCAGAGCGGCCTCTATCGCCTCACCTACATCGAGGAGTACGACACGCCGGGCGGTCAGCCTGTCAGCGCGCTGATCAGCGATTTCGAATTTGCGAATTCGCCTCGGGACGTCGCGTTGCTGCGCAATATCTCGAAGGTGGCGGCGGCTGCACATATGCCGTTCATTGGATCGGTGGGGCCGGCCTTCTTCGGCAAACAGTCGATGGAGGAGGTGGCCGCTATTCAGGATATCGGCAACTACTTCGACCGCGCGGAGTACATCAAATGGAAGAGTTTTCGGGATACCGATGACGCGCGCTATGTGGGTCTGACCATGCCACGGGTGCTCGGCCGCCTGCCGTATGGCAAAGATACGACGCCGGTGCGGGCCTTCAATTACGAGGAGGCCGTCAAGGGTCCCGACCACGACCGCTATCTGTGGGTCAATGCGTCGTTCGCGTTCGCTGCCAACATGGTGCGCAGCTTCACGAGCAACGGTTGGTGTGTGCAGATCCGCGGCCCGCAGGCAGGGGGAAAGGTCGAGGATCTGCCGGTCCATCTGTACGACCTTGGCACCGGTGCTCAGCCGAAGATTCCGACTGAGGTACTGATTCCCGAGACGCGCGAGTTTGAGTTCGCCAACCTCGGTTTCATCCCACTGTCGTTTTACAAGAATCACGATTTCGCGTGTTTCTTCTCGGCAAACTCTACGCAAAAGCCCGTGCTCTACGAGACGAAGGAAGCGACAGCGAACAGCCGGATCAATGCGCGCCTGCCGTACATCTTCCTGCTTTCGCGTATTGCGCATTACTTGAAGCTGATTCAGCGCGAGAACATCGGCACGACAAAGGACCGTCGCTTGCTCGAACTCGAACTGAACAACTGGATCAAGGGGCTCGTGACGGAGATGAAGGACCCTGGCGACGAGCTGCAGGCATCGCATCCGTTGCGTGAGGCGCGCGTCACGGTCGAGGACATCGATGACAACCCAGGCTTCTTCCGCATCAAGCTGTTCGTCATCCCGCACTTCCAGGTAGAGGGAATGGACATCGGCTTGTCGCTGGTGTCGCAGATGCCGAAGGCCAGGAGTTGATCGGACGTAAGTCGTCGGTGAGGTGGGGTGCCGCAGGTAGGGCGAGTGCCGACGGCGCCGCCATCCCCGTGGTTGTTTCGGATCGGAGGGACGAATGGGAAAGATGGATTTGCCGTCGCAGGCATACGAGGTCGAGTTGGTGCCACATCCGGCGCCTTTCTCCGTGCGTCGGTTCGCCGGCTATGAAGCGATCAGCCGGCTGTTCAGCTATGAGATCGAACTGACGAGCCCCGTTGCGGATATTCCGATGGATCACGTGCTCGGACGCCCGGCAAGATTTATCGTCGATCCTGTCGATCCCAATGCGGCCTACCTGCGCAAGATGCTCGGCGACGATGCGCAGAAGCTGAGCGACAAGCTGCCGGCGCGCACGATACACGGCATCGTCACGCAGTTCGATCAGTTCGAGACGTCGGCCGATGAGACGGGCTACCGGCTGTTAATCGAACCTCGGATGGCCGATCTCGCGCGCGGCGCGAAGAGCCGGTTGTTCCAGAAGCAATCGGTACCGGAGATCATCGCCGATACATTGCGGCATGAGGGATTCCGCGAAGGGGTCGATTTCAGGCTGACGTTGCGTGCCACCTACAGGCGTCACGAATACATCACGCAGTATCACGAGACGACATTCGCGTTCATGCGGCGCATCGCAGCGGATGAAGGCATCTGGTTTCGCTTCGAGCAGGCCGCCGATCGCGAGGTGATCGTATTCGGTGACGATCTCGACGCGTACGCCCGCCAGCGGGGCAACGTGCCGTTCCGTCGCGACGCGGGTCTGGAAAGTGTCGGCACAGAGACGGTCAGCTCTCTTGAGCGACACACGCGGCGCGTACCGGAATCCGTACAGCTGAACGACTACAACCATCGTCAGGCAGGCGTCGCGCTGCTGGTGGAAGAAAGCGTTGCGCGCGACGACAGCACGACGAGCGCGATCGATTCCCGCTGGGGCGAACACTACGAGACGCCCGAGGAAGGCCAACGTCTCGCGCAGTTGCGCCATGAAGCGCATTTTGCGCAACAGATCACATACGAAGGTACGGGCAACGTCTTTGCGCTGGAAGCAGGTGAAGTGCTGTGCCTCGATCGCAATCCGGGGCACGCGCCGCACGGTCTGCTAGTTACTTCGGTCAAGTCGAGCGGCGGACGCAGCGATGCATACACGAACGCATTCACCGCGATTCCGTCGGATCGATGCTGGCGCACGCCGGTTGATCCGACGGCCCGTCCCGTCATCAGCGGCATCTTGCCGGCCCGCGTCGCATCGCCCGGCGATTACACGCGTGCTTACCTGACGCCCGAGGGCTGGTACGTCGTCAAACTGCCGTTCGATCTCGATGTGTGGAGCCCTGGCGGCACCAGTCGACCGGTGCGGCTCGCGAAACCGTACAGCGGTGACAACTATGGGCATCATTTCCCGCTGATCGATGGTGCGGAAGTCGCGATCGCTTTCACGCAGGGCAATCCGGACCGGCCCGTGATCATCGGTGCGATGCACGACAGTCTGCATCCGGATCTGGTGAACAACCTGAACCACACACGGAACATCATCCGTACAGCAGCGCAGAACGAGTTGCGGATGGAGGACAAGGCCGGCAACGAGCATATCCATTTGACGTCGCCGTTCCAGACGAGCGAGTTGAATCTCGGGCATATGGTCGACGGAGAGCTTGCGGAACGCGGGCGAGGGGCGGAGTTGCGCACAGATGGGCATGTGGCGGTGCGGGGCGCGAAGGGGGTATTGATCAGCGCGGAATTGCAATCCAATGCGAGCGGTCAGCAACTGGCGGCGACAGAAGCGGATGCCACGCTCCGGCAAGCGATCGACATGATGCGCACCCTGAATGATTCCGCCAACGCGGCAAAGGCGTGGCTGGCGGAAGTCGATCAGCAACGAAGGTTAATCGAGCAAAAGCTGACAAATCTGCAAGCGCCTGCAATCGTGGCCAGCGCGCCAGAAGGCGTGGGTATCGTGAGCAGCCAGGACATGCAGTTGGCCGCGCGCAAACAGCTATTCGTAACAGCGGGAGGCGGGTTCGATATCGGTGCGCTCAAACGCATTACTGCTGCAGCGGGCGAAGCAATTTCGCTCTTTGCCGCGAAACTCGGTATCCGGATATTCGCTGCAAAAGGCAAGGTGCAGATTCAGGCGCAGGGCGATGCGATGGAGCTGATGGCACTCACCAACGTTGCGGTTAGTTCGTCAGCAGGCGAAGTGGTGATTACCGGTTCAAAGGGGATCACCCTGGGTGACGGAGCTGGAGCATATCTAAAGATCGCAAACGGCAGAGTCGAAATTGTGAGTCCGACAGAGGTACAGATCAAAGGCGGTCTGAATGTCGCCGATCCAGCAAAGGGTAATTTCACTTTCCCCGCCTGGTCGAGCAAGCCGCCGAAAGATGTAAAGGGAAACGCGGATTTCGGATTTTCTGAATAAATACGACATGGCAAATACGATACCGGCGGGTCCGGCTATCTCCCCTCTAAAGCGACTCTCTTTTGCGTTTCCGTTTCGCAAGAAAGGCGAAGGCGCGGGAAGTGAGTCCACGGATTTCGCTGACGAACATGAATTTCACGAAGTGTTGAAACAGGAGTCGTCGGGTACCTATGCTGTCAGCGGGAAGGGGATGTGGCACGGCGGGATACACATTACCGAGGCCGGGGCAGGCGCATCACTGGATCTGAAAAACGGCGTCCGCTGCATCGCAGATGGCGACGTAGTGGCCTGGCGCGTGAACCGTATTTACCCCGTTAGCGAGATTCCCGCGCGGGATGACCAACCAGCAATCAGCGCGCCATACAGCACTGGATTTGCTCTTGTACGGCATTCGATGGAGTTTCCGAAGGGCACAAAGCTAACTTTCTATAGCTTGTATGCGCACCTGCAGGATTTCGCGAACTATGAGGTTGATACGTCCTTATCCCGGCCGAAGTACTGGATCACACAGTTCGAGGTAACCGCTCACGCGCAGGACCGTCCTGCCGCCGGACCGGGTAGCCAGTCTGTACCTGCTAGTCAGCGGGGATTGAGGGTTAGGGTAAGCAAGCCACACGGCGCGGTGCTCGGCATTCTTCCGCACGGGGCAAGGGTCAGCATCGGGAAGCGCGAGGGCGACTGGGGCCAAATTAAGGACGCAAGCGGGGTGACGTTGTATCCGCCGGTTGCGAGTGCTACCTCTCAGCCTTCTTCCGCGGTGAACGGATGGATATTCCTTGGCGAAAAACGTGGGGCTCCGGTCGCGAGAGAGGTCATGCCTGATTCGTCGCTGGACGAGGTGATTGTATTGTCCGATCCCTCCGAGGTGTTCCCAATCAAGGCGGGTGGTTTGATCGGCCATCCTGGGCGCTACGAGTCATTGTCGCAGCAGACCTCGGGCAACCGGATGGTGCACATTGAGGTCTTCTGCGACGACAGCATCATGTCGTTCATGGAACAGGGGCGTACCTGGGTCAGACAGAATGGCGCGCACGCCAACGCCTGGAAGCAATTGAACCTTCCCGTGCAGCCGACGATCCTGCGCATTGAAAATCAGACCACGCTGTACGAGCAGTGTAATCAGGACGGGACCGGTGCAAGACAAACCGGCGTGCTCGAGGTTTTTCCTCTCGCGGCACTGGCGAAGGGAAGTACAGACCGCCAGTACATGGAAACAGCGCCTGGCGGCGACGGTGAAAAACGGCACTGGTGGAAGGTAGACAGCGCGGATGTTCGACATCAACCCGTCGATGGGTGGGTGCGCGAAGAGAACTTTGCGGGCGGCGTGGTTACGCGAGAGTTTACCCAGAAATGGGTGGACTTCCAGACCTTCGATGACAGCTACGATCCGGCGCATACGATGTTTGCGACCGCGAAGGGGTTTGTCGACTACTCGATCGGTGCAGATGTATCTAAGCCGGAATCACTGGACAAGCTCAGCCCTCTCACGACTGCGATTTATCAGGCGCTGTATCCGACAGGAGATGGTACCCAGGCGGCTGACGATTTACGGAATGCGGCGAGCGACCCGTGGACAGCGTTGCGTATGTCGAGGCTGATCGTACGGCACGAGAGCGAGTGGTCAAATACGGACAAGTGGAAGCAATTGATTGCGGCAATCGAAGAGCGCACGGGGCCCCGGCCGGAGCACGCCGAGGAACAGAAGCGTATCGAAAAGCTCGTGTGGTGGGACGCTGTAAAGGCCAAGCTGACTGACTTTCCGGCTTCGGACGTATTTCATATTCATCCGATCGGGCTGGTCGGGAATTTTTCCGCTGGTACTACTTGTATCCCCCTTGAGAAGGCAAAGGAACTTGCCCTGACTATCACGTCTGGGTTTGAAGGGGCCACCGCGATGAACTACGGTGCGGTAGCGGATAACGGAGACGGGCAGGGAATGTCCTTCGGGGTCATTCAATGGGCTGCGGCCCAAGGCGGTCTCGGTCCACTGCTTGAGCGCATGAGAGCAACAGACCAGGCTTCTTTCGAGGCGTGTTTCGACTCAAGTGCGAACTACCCCGTGCTGGAGTCGGCCATTTCTAGCGGAAATCAGCAAGCTCTAGTCAATTGGGCAGTCGGTCAGCAGGCTAATAATCTCAACTGGAAGAAGCCGTTCAGGAAGTTAGGCGAGGTGCAGAAATTTCAGCGAATACAAGTCAATGAAGCTACAAGCAGCTACCACGCTAAGGCAATGTCCTGCGTCGAATTCCTCCGCTCACTTTCCCCTGACTTGATGAACGAGGTCGAACTCGTCACGTATTGCGTGTTTTATGATCTTGCGGTTCAGCAGGGCAGTCTCAAAAAGGCCGCGCACCAGATCCAGAACAGGATCGCGACCGATCAGCCCGCGACACAGTACGCGTTAGTCAAGCTCGCGGTTGAGGAACGAGCCAGGACGGCAAATCATAGTTCGGTCGCGGATTGCTTTAGCAGGCGCATCGGCATCCTTCAGCAGAGTGTGTTCCCGTACACGGCGTACGGCATCACGATGACTCGCACGAATCCAAATTTCCACCTCCTTTCAAAGGATGCTTCGACCTATGTATGCGGTGTATAAAAAGGTGTTGCTGGTCTTGATAGGAAGTTCGTCATGCGCAGTTTTCGCGGGGAACGGCGGGAGCTATGGAAATCTCGTCGGGGACTGCAACGGAAGAAACGAATGCGTAGTTACCGCGAACGGTAAGATTTCGCGAAAGGATCGACTGTGCGAGTCCGCCAATCTTTCGACCCTCTGGATCAAGGGGAGCGAAAAATATCTGATCCAGTGCAGAGGTGGGGACACCGCCGAGGACAACGTTGTGTGGATTGTGGATACGAGGGCGGGATTCTTCGGTAGATTGGACTACGGTCGGTTCATAAAAAAAAGCACACTCGAAAAGAATCCGGATGTGGAAATTCCAGACCAGTTTCGTGCGCGAAATCTTTGCGATCCAATCGACGTGAACAAGCTCGAGTCCAGTGATTTTGTACTGCTCGACAAGAGGCCGACCGATAAGGACGACAACCCATACTGCTATGCCCCAACCTACTTGACGCTTAAAAGCGGCAAGCTTGCTATCGAAATCAGTGTTGACGGGGTAACGCGACACGATCCCGACCACGCTGTGCACAGCGTATCGACTCGCGACAGGAAAAACTTGAATTCTCTGTTGAGCACGCTACGTCAGTGGCAGCCGAAGCCATAGAAGAGCGACGATCCTGGCTCGGCACACTGGCCGAATTTCTTCTTGAATCGGACCATCGATGAAAATGGCATACGTTGCCGGCGTGAGTCACGCAGCAGGGATTCCTGCGGATGCCGGTCGGATCACGATCAAGTGTCATCACACGGCACGTATTGGAAATTGCGGATCCTGTCGGGTCCACGGCAAAGACCAATCCATGGTTCCGGGGCGCTTCGTTAAAGACGCGGCTACATCGCTGTTTCGCAATGAAGATTGGGTGCGAAGCGGGAGTGCGTCCATTGTCGTATTCGATACGGCGAGGGTTCGATAGATGACGATCGACTTCGCTCGCGTACCACCGCGGATTGCTGTACCTCCGCCGCCGCAACTTTCGAAGCCCGTTTGGGCGGTGCTGTTTGGTGCCGTCGCATGTCTTGGTGCGGCGCTGACGATTTTTCTATGGCCGAAAGGCAGGCAGATAAACACGGTTTGGTTCTGGTTCTGTGCGATGGGTTATCCGGTGCTTGGGCGGACGTTTTTACTATGCTGCCGCCTGGGGTACTTATATGCGCGCCGCAGCGGGGCAATCGCGGTAAACCGCGTCAGTGACCGGGAAACCGGGAAATGTCACACCCTGGCCAGCGTGCCGCTTGCGCTGCTCGGTCATGCGTGGTGTTTTTCCTCCGATTACAACGAGAACGGTATCGAGGGGCTCGTCGACGGCAGTCTGGCCTTGCATGTTCGGGCGAGTGCGGCGAAACCCAACGTCAGTGTCAAAGCCCGTTGGATAGAGGTCCCGGATCGGCCGTTCTATGGTGGGAATGAACTAACGGAGCATGCTCGCCATCAGGTGATTTGCGATTGGCTCATGGGCCGTCTGGTCGACCAACTGGCGCCACAACTGGCAGCCCTTCCTGCACATACCGCACTCCACGTCGAATCGTGTCTGCATTGTGCCGTCGAAGACGACGAAGTGCTCACCCGATTGCAGCAGCTTGTCTTCGCGAGGTCACCAACTCCGCGCGTGATGATGAAGCCACTCGCGGAACGTTCATCGGTGTTTCAGACCGACGAATGGTTCGACAGCATGAAACCGCAGGCCGCTCATCTGCTGGTCGCGATTCAGTTGCGGAACGCAGTCAGCGAGCGCCTGCAGGACGGCGTTGCGGAGGCGGGCGTGGCGCTGCTGCTAGGGCACACGAGTGTTGCCCAAAGAATGACAGGCAAGCCATCGGTATACCTGCATCGTCCGGTACGCGGCCCGGCAGGCGCTATTGACGAGACACTCGAACATGCGTTGCGTTGGGGGAAAGCCACATCGGCGCGCATCGGAACCATCTGGCGGAACGGGCTTTCTCTGGATCTCGAGGTAGCGGTCGAGTCGGCGTCCCAACTCGACGAAAGGAGATCGAGGATCGACCTTGAGACCACGGTCGGGGACTGCGGGGAGGCGGGAGGGTGGCTCGCAATAGCGCTTGCGGCTGAACTCACGGAGTTGACCGGCGATCCGCAACTCGTGCTTACACAGGAAGACAGCGACCTTATCGCGCTCGTGTGCAGAAAACAAACATGAACGAACCCAGGTCCGAACCGGCCGCGCTATTTATTGGCATTGCGATTGGCATCCTCTTCGTGGCGCTGGGGGCTGCCGCCTGGACTGAGGGTTCGTCGCGCGGGTGGTCGTTTGATACACGGATCATCATCGAATTGTGTTTGCTTTCGGGCATGCTCCTGGCGTTGATGTTCGTCAAGTATTTTGAGGCTGTGCTGCTCTGGGTTGCCTCGATGCGCGCGACGCGATGGTTGATGCACTACGATTCGCAGAAGCAGGTGTCGGATCCGAGCGAAGGGCCGGCGTTCGCGCAGGGCGTTGTGCCGGGAAAAGCCGTCGAGCTGCGCGAGGTCCTTCGTGAACGTCACGGCTGGCGCTGGCGATATCGCGATCGGTGGATCGTGCTCGCAGGCGACGAACCGCTAGTCAAGCGCCTCGCACCGCGTCTCGTCGAAACCGGCTATGTGATTACCGGTGATGCCGTGCTGCTGTACGCCAGGCAGATTGGGGGCCGACTGGATACCGCGTGGCTCGATCAGATCCGGCGCATGCGGCGCAGGCGTCCTGCCGATGCAATCGTGACAGTAGTTCGTACCCTGACAGCTGGTGCTCAGGTTTTCGATACTGACCGCGCGTCGCAGCGTCTGACGCAACACGCCCGCGCGTTGCGCTGGGCTGCTCCTGCCTACGTGCTGAACGTCACGGAGTCGGGGCGTGTGACATCGATCCCCGACGATGTGGTTGGTTGCACATGGTCCAATGCGCGGCCGCGCGCGAATGATGTCGACGCGTTACTAGGCGGTTTGTCGGGCGAACTCGCTGACGCCGGTGTGATGCGTCTCATGAAAGACGCGACGGACCACTATCTCGCGGAACTATCGCAGCATATGGCGCAATACGGGCATGCACTGGCGAATCTGGTTACGCAGATTGACCGGTCGCGGGTTTGGCGCAATGCGATTCAGGGCGTTTTCTTCAGACCACTATTCAACGAGTACGGTGCAACTTTGCCGGCAACCGGCGCGGGAGCGGAGTCCGGTGAAGAGGATGCCGCAATAGCGCCGCAGCAGACGGTCTGGCACGCTGTCGCCGGGCACTGTCGTCATATTCATGGCCGGCGCGTCGGGTTTTCGCCGTCCGCGATGGCCGCGTGGGTCACGACAATGCTCGTTGGACTCTGGATCGTGGGGACGATGCTGTCCGGACTGGCGAACCGCGAGACGATCCGGGCGTCGACCGATACGATTGCGAAACTGTCGACCGAACAGGATCGCACGCAGGCGGCGCTCACGCTCTACGGCCTGCAGAAGCAATTGGACACGACCGAAATCCGGCAGCGCGACGGCGCGCCGTGGTACAGGCGCTTCGGGTTGAACCGCGACGCGGAACTGTTTGCCGCATTGTGGCCGGCCTATGAAAGAGGCGCGGGCCGTATCGTTGCAGGCCCCGTTCGCGTGAAGCTCGAGGAACATCTGCGGCAGTTCGCGTCGCTGTCGGACGCGGAGATCGCGAGCGGTGGCGATGCGCAGGTCAATCTGATCTACGACACGTTGAAGTCGTATCTGATGCTAGCCAGACCCGAACGGGCCGATGCCGCATTCCTCACGCAGCAGCTAATCGCTACATCGGCACCCGCCCGCCCGGCCGATTCCTCATTGACCGACGGCGCGTGGCGAGATTTGCGCGCGCATCTGATCGCGTTCTATGCAGATCATCTCCGGCAACGCCTCTCAACCGGCGGCACCTCCCTCGCGATCATCCCCGACGCGTCGCTAGTCAACGCCGCGCGACAAACCGTGATCGGCGTTCGAGGTATCCAGAACTCGACCAACACGCTGTATCAGCAGATCCTCGACGAAGCGAAACCGAAATACCCGCCGCTATCGCTGGCGACCGTGCTAGGGGAGGCCGCGCAGCAATCTCTGTCAGGAAGCACGAGCAGCCGGGGCCTGTTCAACACCGCCGCAACGTTACCGGGCGTGTTCACGCGCACCGCGTGGGACGAGCGCATCTCGAACGCGATCGACGATGCCAGCGAACAACGCAGCGTCGTCGGCGACTGGGTGCTGTCCGACAACCGCACCGACGCGAAGCCCACTGCGTCGCTGAAAGCAGAGTTGCGGCAACGCTATTTCGACGACTACGCGCGCGCGTGGCAGCAATTTCTGAACAGCATCCGCTGGCAGCCGACGCCGACGTTGTCCGGTACTGTCGACCAGTTGATCCTGCTCGCCGACCCGCAGCGCTCGCCGCTCGTTGCGCTGATGAACGTCGTCGTGTATCAGGCCGGAGCCGGCGTGGCGACGCAGTCACTGTCGGACACGCTGATCACGAAGGCGCAGCAGCTTGTCGGCAACGACAACAGCAACGGCGCGAAGAACCTCGCGAAGCGACTGCCGCCGCAGGACACCGCGCCGCTCGCGCCCGCATTCGGTCCGTTGCTACGGCTGACCGGCAGCGATATCGCGGCCGGTGACGGCACAGTCCGGGGCAGCAGCAAAACGGCCGTGCCGATGGCCGCGACCGGCGACCTCAGCCTCGCGCGCTTCCTCGAACGCGTGACCGCGATGCGTCTGAAGTTGCAGCAGATCTCGCTCGGCAACGACCCCGACGCGCTGTCGCGTGCCGCAGCCCAGGCCGTGCTGCAAGGCAAGACCTCCGGCATCGCCGACAGCCGCGATTACGCGAGCCGCGTTGCGGCCAGCCTCGGCGAGCAGTGGGCCGGTCTCGGCGCGCTGTTCGAAGCGCCGCTCGACCAGACCTGGCAAGTCGTGCTGCAGCCGGCAGCGTCGAGTCTGAACGACACGTGGCGCACGGCGATCGTCGCCGACTGGGCGAAGACCTTCGGCGGCCGCTATCCGTTCGCCGATTCCGACAACGATGCATCGCTGCCCGAGATGGCGCGCTTCATGCGTCCGGATAACGGGGTGATCGCGCAGTTCGTCACGTCGCAGCTTGCGGGCATCGTCGAGCGGCAAGGCGACCGCTGGGTGCTGGCCGAGGGCGGCGGTCAGCATGCGACCGGTGGTGCGCTGACGGTCGATCCCGCGTTTCTCGCGGCGTTGAACCGGTTGACGCACGCGTCGACGGTGCTGTTCCCGTCCGGCGACGCACACGTGCGTTACGAACTGCGCGCCGTGCCGACGCCGGGCGTTACCGACATGAGGTTCCTGCTATCGGGTCGCGAACTGCATTACTTCAACCAGAAAGAGGAGTGGACGCCGTTCATCTGGCCGGGCGATACGCTGGAAAACATCACGCACGTGGAGTGGCAGACGGCGCAAGGCGGGCTGCGCTCCGCGCTCGATACGCAGGGCCGCTTTGGCCTCGTGCGTCTGCTCGAACGCGCGACCGTGATGTCGCAGGACAGCGCCCGCTACCTGCTGACCTGGATGCCCGACCAGAGTCAGGGGATTCCGTTGCGGGTGCAGTTGCGCAGCGAAGCGGGTGCCGGTCCACTCGACGTCCTGACGCTGCGCCACTTCATCCTGCCGTCGCGCATTTTCGTGACTGCGTCGGCGAAAGCGTCATGGAAGCACACATCGTCGGGACCGCCGCCGTTGCCGCCCGCGGCCATCGCCGCCGCGAAGCATGCGGCGACCCCGCTGCCGCAAGGCGCATTACCCGAGGTGGAGTGAGCATGCTGCCCAATTTGCTGAAGACGCTGTTTCCGTCGCGCGACGCGGAGCAACTGGTTCGCGCACGCGTGGATACGTGGAGTGCGTGGCTCGTGCCGCTGCCGGGCGTAAACGAGGTGAACGACGCGAACGAAGGCACAGGCCGCGATCCCGGCTATGAAGACGCGTTCTTCACGCTCAAGGACGAAGCCTCGAAGCTATCCGGCATCGACGATGCGCTGATCGTTCGCCTCGCGGAGCAACTCATCAAGGAGACCGGCAAGGATCTGCGCGTCGTCGGCTATTACGCGTTTGCGCGGTTGCGTCAGGCGGGGCCGGCGGGATTCGCGGACGGTCTGGAACTCGCGGCGGCGCTCGTCGACCGTTTCGGCGAAGCGCTGCTGCCCGCGCGCGCGGAAGCGAAGAAAGCCGCGCTCGACATGCTCGCAACCACCCGCATCGTCGATCTGCTCGACAGCCGTGGCGAATTCGCGCCGGCCGATCTCGAGCGTGCGATTGCTGCGCTCGATCTGCTCGTCGCGCTCACCGGCCAGTGGCCCGAAGCCGCGCGTCCGAATCTGCGGCCGCTTGTGTCCCGTTTCGAGCCCACAGCCGAGCCGACCCCGACACGCGAATCTGTGTCCACTGCGTCGGGCAGCATGGGTACAGATACAGGAACCGGAACGAGCGCAGGTCAAATCACAAGCTCCCTCTCGTCCACCCGCGAACTGCTCGAACACGCACGCACGATGGCCGCGTGGCTGCGCGAACAGGAAAACGGCTACCTACCGTCGGTGCGGCTCGTGCGCAGCGTCCGCTGGGACACGCTGCATGAATTGCCGCCGTCGGACGTGCAGTCGCGCACGCGTCTCGCACCCCCGCGTCCCGAGTTGCGCCAGCAGATGAAACGCCTCGTGTTGCAGAAGCAGTGGCACGAACTGCTCGAACGCGTCGAAGGCGCGTTCATGGAGGGCGTGAATCATCTGTGGTTCGACCTGCAGTATTTCCAGCATGTCGCGCTCGATCACGTCGGTACACCGTATGCGACATGGCGCGAACTGCTGCGTGCGGACTTCGCACTGTTCCTCGAACGTCTGCCAGGCATCGAACGCCTGGGGTTCAGCGACGGTACGCCGTTCGCCGACGATGCAACGCTCGAATGGATTGCGCGGCATGCGGTCGTGCGCGATCTCGAGTCCGGCGAGAGCGTCGCGCCGTTGCCGGTGTCGGCGGCGAACGACGACAGCGGTGCCGGCGACTGGCCTGAAATCGAGGCGCAGGCGCGCGACCTCGCCGCGAGTCAGAGCCTCGACGCCGCGTTCGTATGGCTCGACGCGCTGCCCGGCGTTCGGACCGAACGGCAGCGCTATCTGCAACGTCTCGTGATGGCCCGCCTCGCCGATCACGCGGGCCGGACCGATACCGCGCTGCCATTGCTTGCCGAACTCGATGCCACAGCGCAGACGTTGCCGCTCATCCGCTGGGAGCCGGCGCTCGCGTTCGAAGTGAAGCACCAGCTCGTGAAGGCGCTGAGGACGATCAGCCATCGCAAGGATGCGGACCGGCCCGCGCTCGCGCGGCGCATCGACCGGTTGCAGGACGAACTGACCGTGCTCGATCCGGCTCGCACGTTGAGCCTGCCGTAAACGCTGCGCTCCAGAACAATCCAGAACAACACACCACGACGAACGAATGCCCACCGACCACGACGATCCGATCCTGCGTTACTACGAAGCCGAGATGCGTTATCTGCGCGAAGCCGGCAAGGCGTTTGCGAAGACGCATCCCGACCGCGCGCGGATGCTCAACCTCGATCGCGTCGGCGATCGCGATCCCTATGTCGAGCGTCTGCACGAAGGCTTCGCGTTCCTGACCGGCCGGCTGCAGCAGAAGCTCGACGACGAACTGCCCGAGCTGACCGAAGGGCTCGTCAGTCTGCTGTGGCCGCACTATCTGCGGATGATTCCGTCGCTGTCGGTGGTGGAGCTGATCCCGCTCGCCGAGAAGCTGCAGAAAACCGAGATCGTGCCCGCGGGCGTGCCGGTGCGCTCCGCGCGTATCCCGATCCCGACATCGGTAGACGGTGGTGTAGAAGGTGGCCGCACGAAGACCGTGCAGTGCCTTTACCGCACGACGCAGCCGGTGGCGTTGCAGCCGGTCCGCCTCACGCACGCGGAGCCGGCGGTGCGTCACGACGGCCGGTCGCTGATCCGTCTGCGCTTCGAGGTCGATCGCTCGGCGCGTCGCGAGGCCACTGATCTGTCGCGTCTGCGGCTCTACCTGAACGCCGATCTGCCGACCGCGTTCGCGATGCATCTCGCGCTCACGCGCGAGGTCGATTCGGTTGCGTGGCGCATTCCCGGCGTGCGTGACGGCGACGCGCTGCCGCTTGCCGGCGTGCACTTCGAGCCCGCGGGTTTCGCGGCGGAGGAGCGTCTGTGGCCGAAAGCGGAGGCCGCGTTTTCCGGGTATCAACTGCTGCTCGAATATTTCACGTTCCGCGAGAAATTTCTTTTCGTCGATCTGTGCGGCCTCGACTTGACGGCATTGCCCGCGCAGTCCACGGGCTTCGATCTCGAGATCCTGCTGCAGCATGGTTATCCGTCGGACCAGCGCTTCACAGCCGACAACGTGCGTCTGTTCTGCTCGCCGGTCATCAATCTGTTCGCGCTCGATGCCGAGCCGATCCACGTCGATCATCACGAGACCGAATACCGCGTCGTGCCGGCCGGCCATCAGGGCGAGCACGTCGAGACCTATTCGGTCGATGCGATCGAGTCGTTCGATCACGACACCGCCGAGCGCTACGAGTACGTGCCGTTCGCCACGTTTCGCCATCGCGGCGGGATGCTTCGCCACGAAGCACCCGAACGCTATTTCCATACGCGCGTGCGGCAGGGCGTCACGGGGCTGCACGACACGTGGGTGATTCTCGGCGGTCATGCGTGGGAAACGCTCGACGATCTGCCCGAAGAAAGCCTGTCGCTGCGCGTAACCGGCACGAACGGCATGCTGCCGCGAAAAGGACTGCGCGAAGCGAGACTCGACGAACTGGGCGCGAGCACGCCGAACGTCGCGGGCGTGCGCAATCTCGCGGCCCCCACGTTGCCGCTCTATCCGCCGACCGGTGACCGTTTCCAGTGGCGCGTGCTGTCGCATCTTGCGCCGAACTTCCTGTCGATGATGAACGCCGAAGTGCTGCGCGGTGCATTGGCGCTGTACGACTGGACCGACGACGAACTCAACCGCCGTCGTCTCGCAGGCATCCTGCATGTATCGGAGGAATTGATCGAAGAAGTGTCGCGCGGCGCGGTCGAACGGGGTGTGTTGATCGACGTGACGCTCGACAGTCATGCGTTCGCGGGCGTCGGCGACATGATGCTGTTCGGCGAACTGCTGCACCGGTTCTTCGGCCTGTACGCGGAGATCAATCTGTTCACGAGGCTCGCGATCGTCAGCCTGCCTTCGCAGGTGCGCACCGAATGGCCGCGCAGCAAAGCATCGCGCGCGCCGCTATGACACCATCGGCTGATTTCACGCAGACGGTCGAGCCGCTCGTCCGGTCGCTGCTCGCGCGTGCGCCAGCGATGAACTTCATGCAGCTGTGCCGGCTGCTGGAAGAACGCGCGCCGCATAGCCCCGGCTTCGGCACACGCGATACCCCCGCACACGAGCCCGTGCGATTCAGGCCCAGGCCACGAGTCGGCTTCCCAGCCGGCGAAGTGGCCGGGGTCGAATTCGACGATATGCAACCCGATGCTCCGCCGACCGTGCGTACGACGTTCATGGGGCTATATGGCGTCGATGCGGCGATGCCGTCGCATCTGATCGACGACATCGTGCTGCGTCAGGAGGGCCACGAAGCGGTCGAGGCGTTTCTCGATCTGTTCAATCATCGCTTCGTCGCGCTGCTGTATCGCACGTGGAAGAAGTACCGTTATCCGGTCGGTTTTCGTGCCGGCGGCACGGATGCGCATTCGCGCAATCTGCTATGTGCCGCTGGCTTTGGTTGGGGCGACAAACCCGCACGGGCCGGTTTGCCCGATTCGCGCGTGCTGGCACTGCTGGGGCTGCTGATCCAGCGCACGCGCACCGCCGAAGGGCTTGCGGGCGTCGTCGCGCTCGCGGTGCCGGGCGTCGGCGTGCGCGTCGATGAGTTCTATCCGACGTTGCGGCGGGCGAGCGCTTCGCAGCCGTTGACGTCGGGCAGAGCGAGCGGGGGGCAAGGACTCGGCGGCGGCTATGTGCTGGGCACGCGTCTTACGTATCGCAGCCGCGCGGTGCGAGCGACGCTGCGACCGATGGACGCCGCTCAGGCTCACGATTTGCTGCCCGGTGCGCCGATGCATCGTGAGGTTATCGCGTTCCTGAGGCTCTATATCGGCACGAAGGCCGACGTATTCCTGCGCATGGAAGTGCCGTCGGCATTCATTCCCGCGCCGCGCATCGGTACCGCGACGGAGGACCCGCCACCGCGACTGTCATGGACGACCGTGCTGCCGTCGGATACGCCACGCACACTGGTCGTTCCGCTCGGTTGCCATGAAGCGTTTCCCACGCCGGCTCCGAATCCGTATCTCGACCGCCACCTTCATTCTGGCCGCGTTGCCTGACTCCGGAGACCTTATGGCCCGCACCCTGATTTCCATTGCTGCCGCGATCGCATTCTGTGTGCTGCTGTCCGCATGCGGCGCGTGGCAGGCCGTGTCCGATACCACCACGAGCGCGGTTCACGCGGTGTTTTTCAAGGAGGTAAAAGAGCTCGACGTCGATCTGAATGCTCGTGCGTCGATCAACCCGGACGAAGCGAACCGCCCCTGTTCGGTGTCGGTCCGCGTGTACCAGCTGAAAGACCGAAAACTCTTCGACGCGGCCTCGTACGACGATCTATTGAAGAACGACAAGACCGTCCTCGCGCAGGACTTGCGCGCGAACATCGCGACGGTCGTCAATCCCGGTGCGTCCGCGAGTCTGTCGCAACCGATGCAGGCCGACACCGAGTACGTCGCGGTCGTCGCGTTCTATCGCGACCCGGATCCGGACGGCGCATGGCGTCGCGTGATCCCGAAGAAGAAGTTGTCCGCCGACGTGCCATTGAAGATCGAACTGGTCGGCAGAGAGATGGTTTCGGCGGCGGATATGGCGCGGGTGAAAGTGGAGTGAGACAGGTTCAGACGCCGATTCCATCCCTATGTCGAAGGCCGCCGTCGCTGCATTGACCGACGCAGCGTCATCGCATGCCGACGACGCACTAGGCCGACGCGCCGTACTCCAGCTTCGGATACCAGTCCGGTGCGCGGCCTTCGGGCGTCATGTCGAGGATCGTCCAGATCGGCATCGGCTCGGGTGCGCCGCGCGGATCCTCGCCCGGGTCGGCCGTATCGGGTCCCATCTCGCCCGCCCAGAAATGGCGTATGACATTGCCCGAACGCGTGAACACGTTGAATTCCGGATTGTCGCCGCCCTCTGGTTTTTCGTGCGCGTAGTCGCGGTTGAACGTGTTGCCGCCCGACGAGTACAGCCGCAGATAGCGCCACCCACGTTCCTGCGCGAACGCGACGAGTCGTTCGATCGGCCCGCGCGCGATCACCGCGAATGCGACGCGCTGCAGGATGTCGGGCATCTCGCCGTCGAAGGCGCTCAGCATCGACGTGCACATCGGGCACGGCCGCTCGCGCTGCGGGCCGTACATCCAGTTGTACGAGATGAGCGTGTCGAACTTGCCGAACATCTGCGACAGCTTCACCGGACCGTGCTCGCCCTGAAACAGGTAATCCTCGGGCACCTCGCCGCCGGGCGGCAGTGCCCGGCGCTGCGCGGCGACGCGCTCGGTGTGTCGCCGCAATTCGATTTCCTCCGCCAGCAGCGCATTGCGCGCGCGCCGGTACTCCGCGCTTTCGCCCGGAAAACGTAGCGGCGACTGGGCCAGCTCGTGAGCGGGTTTCAACGTCGGTGTGGATCCGTTTGCCGAAGTCATGAACGATCTCCTTCTGGATGGACTGGGACAGGGCTGCGCGTCGTGGCCTCGCTGCATCGTCGCACGCGTCGCTCCTGTTGGCACGACGAACGGCGCGGGCGGAAATCGACAGCGCATCCATTGCGAAACGAAGATTTTTGCGTTCGCTTCCCCTTGCCAGGGTAAGTCCCGATAGAGATGCTGTTTACTAATAATATTATTCATCGGCGAATTCATTACCAGATCTTCCCGTTCAATCCTGTCTAGCTTTGACGGGATGGACGGTTGCATTCAGAAGAAATTAATAATAATTCAGACCGCTTCCCTAACGGGGACTTAGGAGACAAAAGGTGCGCAATTATCTGGTGCTTGCGGCAGCAGCAGCGATGCTGACCGCGTGCGGCGGCAGTGGCGATTCGCCTTCCGCCGTCCCGACGGCGAACAATCAGGTGCCGGTCGCCGATGCGGCGGCTTCGGCGGCAGCGGCGTCCAGTGCCGACAACGAATTCCGGGCGGCGAAGGCCATTCCGCTCGGGATGAGGGTGACGACGCCACCCGTCGTGATCAAGGATCCCGACCAGCATCTACCGCCCTACGTGCCGCCTCCACTGCCCGCCGCACTGTCGACGGTGACGCTCGGCTACGGCGATTTCACGAGCTACCTCGCGGCCGGTTCGACGCAGGGCTGGGTACCCGGCACCGCGTCCGGCAGCATCACGATTCCGCCCCCGGCGACCAACGGCACCGGTGCCGGCGACAAGGCCGTCGCGCTGGCGAGCACCTATGCGACCGCATCGTATGAAGCGGACATCACCGTCAGCGCGCCGGTCGGCAACGGGCCGGCGAACGCGGGCTTCATCGTCCGCACGACGAACCCGACGGCCGGTGGTCCCGATAGTCTGACCGGCTACTTCATCGGCCTCGACACCAGCGCGCATACGCTCGTGGTGGGTCGCGAGAACAACAACTGGACCAACTTCATCGACTACCCGGTGAGCAGCGTGGTCGGCGGCAGCACGCACCACTTGAAAGTGACGACGAGCGGCACCGCGATCACCGTCGATCTCGACCAGCAACGCGTGATCAGCGTCAACGACGCGACCAACGCGCTGCCCGCCGCGTTCGCGTCGGGCAGCTTCGGCGTGCGGCGCTTCGGCGTCGGCGCGACGTTCAGCAACATCACGATCAAGACGTATCCGACGGTGAAGTCGCCGGTCTACGATTTCTCGAAGGTCGTCGGCATGGTGTACACGCAGTCGAGCGCGGTGAATGCGATCGACTTCTGGGAGAACTACGATCCCGTGCTCGTCAACCGCGAACTGACCTATGCGCAGACCTACGGCATCAACACGATCGCGGTGTACCTGCACTACCTCGAGTGGGCCAACGATCGCGTCGCGTTCCTGAGCAAGTTCGAGAACCTGCTGGAGATCGCGGCACGGCACGGCATCAAGGTGTCGCCGATCTTCTACGACGACTGCTGGAACCCGACGCCGCAATACGGTCCGCAGCCCGCGCCGGTCTGGGGCGTGCATAACAGCCAGTGGGTGCAGTCGCCGGGCACGCCGATCGAGCAGGCGTACTTCCAGCCGAGCGCGTCGAATGCGAACGTCACGTATAAGGCGAGCCTCGCGAACTACATCACCGACTTCGTCGCGCCGCATCGGAACGATCCGCGCATCATTTTCTGGGAGCCGATGAACGAGCCGGGATGCAGCGGCAACGGCGGATTGCAGGAGACGCGTGCGGTGATGATGAACGACGCGCGCATCGCAATCCTGAATGCGGGCGCGACGCAGCCGGTCAACTCGCCGCAAGTGCAGGAAGACGAGGGCACGTACTTCTCCGACTTCTATGCGTTCCATCCGTACATCACCTACGCAGGCCCGGTAAACGGCAGCAGTGTCAACGCGCTGAATTCGGAAACGCTGGAACGCGGCTTCCCGGGCACGGCCGGACAGACCATGCAGGGGATCGTCGCGAACTACGGCGGCACGACCGGCTTCATCATCTGGGAGCTGATGATCGGCCGCACGAATACGCGCTTCCACTGGGGGCAGGTACCGGGTGCGCCCGCGACCGTCGAACCGGCGACGCCGTTCCAGGGCACCATCTACCCGGATGGTCACCCGTGGCAGACGTCGGAAATGCAGGCCTTGACGGGCGATTTCTATGCGAAGCTGCCCGTGCTGAATGTCGCTTACTACAACGATCCGACGTTCAACAGCGCACCGGTGAAGAGCTCGATCACGCCGCTGATCGACTTCGATCTGAACACCGAGCGCGGGACCGATTCGCCGGATGCGTCGGCGGGCGTCAATGCGACCGGTTACGGCGTGCGCTGGACGGGGGCGATCGAAGCGGCGGTGCCGGGTTTCTATACGTTCTCGATCAACAGCGACAACGTCGCGCGGCTGTGGATCAACGGCGTGCAGATCGTCAACAAGAAGACTTCGTCGCTGTCGACCGTCAGCGGAACGACGTGGCTGAATGCGCGGCGGCCGGTGTCGATCAAGGTCGAGTACGTGCACAACACGGGCCCGGCGAGCATGCACCTGATGTGGTCGAACCCGCTGGCTAGACGGCCGGATGCGCTTAAGGTGGTGCCGTCGGGGTCGTTGGTGGGGATTGGGTAACGGGGTTTGACTGAAGGAATGGAGCCGGCGGCGCGTTCAGGGCCGCCGGCTTTTTTATCGCGGCGCCCGGAGGTTCATTCCTGGCCGCTTTCGCAGGACTCCGCGTTGGCCATCGCCCGCTGACCCACGGTGGTCGTGCCGACAAAACGTCGTGCCTGGCGATCCCACGCGTAGGGAATGTTCTCCGAGCGACATGGGCCCTGGAAGTCGCAGTAACGGAGGCGGACAACGAGAAGCGGCCCCTCGTGAGTGACGGTCGGCATCCGGCCGGCGACCTCGCCCATCATCAGGGCCTGGTGCTGGCGTCGTCCCGCGGGATCGATCCACGCGACGTCGACGCTCACCTGCGAGTGATCGAGGCCCGCGCTCTCCTGCATGGCGCGCCACGCGATGGGTGAAGTACCGGGGAAGGCGCCGATCTGGCCGCGCACGGCATCCGTTGCGGCGTCGCCCGGGTCCAGACAATCCGCCGTGGCCGTTCCGGTGTGCAGGCCCAGCAGCATGAACACGGCGAGTGTTTGCGGCAGGACGAGCCGTTTTACGGTGTCGAGTGTCGTCACGAGCAAGGGGGGCGGTTTTGCGGAGTGCTTATGCTAGCCGATCCCGACCGGCAGCGGTCGTGCGGGAGGCTGATGCCCGTGAGTGGATTGCTTGGCTCGTCTCGATTTTTAGCGAGTCGAATTCGACGACCAGTTCGGCTCCCGCAGACGACGCGACAAACGCGATCTGTTTCGGCTGACCCGTCGAAAAACGATCGGAGCGCTGGAGTGCCCTGAGCGCGTCAACGTGTATCTCGCCTCGTGGCAACTGGATACGTATCTTGCCGGGCGCCGGTGCCGAAGGCGTAGACGAACAGCTGATTCGCGTTCACTTCGTGACTGCGTGCAATCTCCGCCACCGAACGTCCACTGGATAACGTCTCTTCGACGATCTGGCGTTTCTCGTCCACGGTACGCCGGCGATACTTCCGGGCGACCTTGACTTCGGTGAATTCAGTCACTGTGTCCATGATTCCTTTGTGGACACAGTCACATTTGTGCCCCGGGGAAAGCATGGCGTCGCCTTCATCAGGCTTGGTCGCGTCTTCGGCGCGACCCGAAAGCGAAATCGCAGCAATCCGTGAAGCCTTGGGGTCACTGCATACAGTCACCGACTACGATACCCTCATGCGTGACGTGCTGGTCCGGGAGTTCAGAATGCCGGAAATCGTTGCGTATCGGAGTCTGATCGAGATGGCGGAAGCCTTTCCGTGGTATGACACGATCCGCTAACTATGGTCCCCGTGCTGCCCGGCGAGTACAGCGGGTCAGATAGTACTGTCCTTGTAAATCAGCAGATGAAGGTATCTATGATGAAGAAAGCGATCTTGTTTTGGCTCGTCCTGATGCTGCACTCTGTGGCGCAGGCGGACGAATTGTTGATGGAGAAAAGCTCCCGATCGGTCTCGGAGACAATCGATCGGGTTGAGGCGGCAGCAAAAGATCAAGGTTTTGTGATCGTTGCACGGGTCGATCACGCGGCCGCAGCGGCGAAGGTCGGGCTCACGCTTCGGCCGACGACGCTGCTGATCTTCGGCAACCCGAAAGCCGGTACGCTACTGATGCGATGCGATCAGCGCATCGGAATCGATCTGCCTCTGAAAGCGCTCGCATGGCAAGACAAGGACGGACAGGTCTGGCTCGGCGCAACGAATCCGGCGGCGCTCAAGTCGCGTTATGAACTGGATGCGGCATGTGACGCGCCGGTCGCCTCCGCACAAAAGGTCATCAAGGAACTGATGGACTACGGTGCCAATGGTTCATGACATCAACGGACGAATTCGATGAAACTCCGCTGCTGTCGGAGGCGTTGCTGGGCACAAACCGGTGTGCGACGCACTGTACGAATGGATGGTGGCGCAGCGCAAGCTGGTTCCGGAAGGTTCGGCGATTGCGAAAGCGCTGGATTACAGCCTTAAACGCTGGGAAGCGCTTACGCGCTATCTCGACGACGGGCACGTGCCCATAGACAACAACTGCGTCGAAAACCAGATACGTCCATGGGCTATCCCGGGCGTTCCATCGCCCGCCGTGAGGAGTGGTTGGCGCTACCCCCGCCCATCCATACCTGCATCAGATCGCTGGTCCCGCGCCGGTTGCCTGTTCGTCGGTGTCACCCCCTTCGACCGAAACCTCTCCCGATACTCCGCCGGATTGATCTGCAACGTCCGGTTGAACGCACGCCGCAACGCATCGGTGTTGTCGAACCCGCAGCGCTGTGCGATCTCTCTCAGCGACAGCTCGGTCGCCTCAAGATAGCGCCGCGCCGCATCGATGCGTGCGTTGTTCAGGAACGTCATCGGCGTGATGCCGCATTCCTTCGCGAAGGTGCGCGCCAGATTGCGCGAACTCATGTGCACGCGCGCGGCGAGCGACGCAACCGTATGGTCGACGTGCAGGTGGTCGAGCATGTATTGCTGCAGCGACACGGTCTGCGAACCGGGCGCCGCCTGCGATTCCAGCAGCGGACTGAACTGCGACTGACCGCCCGCGCGGCGCAGATAGACGATCAGATACTTCGCGACGTCGAGTGCCATCGCTTTGCCGAAATCTTCCTCGATCAGTGCAAGCGACAGATCGATACCCGCGGTCACGCCCGCCGTCGTATAGATGCTGCCGTCCTTCACGTAGATGTGGTCGGGCTCGATGCGCGCTTTCGGAAACGTGGCCGCGAGCCGCGGCACGTCCATCCAGTGCGTCGTCACGACGCGATTGTCGAGCAGGCCCGGGGGGCCGAGCGCGAACAGGCCGTTGCAGATCGCCGACATGCGTCGTGCGCGCCGGTACTGGCTGCGCAGCCATTCGCTCAGCGCGGGGTCGTCGAAGGTATCGAAGATGCCGAGGCCGCCGGGCACGATGATCGTGTCGAACTCCGGACACACGTCGAAGATGGTCCGGTCCGGCATGACCGTCAATCCGCTCGACGACTGCACGCTGCCGCGCGTCGTGCCGACGGTCAGCATGTCGTACTCGCATTCGCCGCGGCTCAGGATTTTCACCTCGGCGAATGCGTCGCGCGGGCCTGCAATGTCGAGCAGCTGGAAGCCCGGAAAAACCACCATGCCGATCTTGATGCGCTTCATCGCGGGTCACTCGCTGCAATACGAAAGCTCGACGACGGTGTGCAGGTCACGCGGCGGCGGGTTCGCGGTCGTATCCGTTCAGTCTATACAGCAGTGCGGAGACGAGCCACCCGACGATAAAGATTCCGACGATCCCGAAGCCGAGCAAACCGAAATTGTCGTTGACGACGTCGATCAGATGCCAGAACGGTCCCTTCAGGCTCAGCGCGCCGCTGACGAGTCCGAGCGCTTCGATGCTGCCGATCAGCAGCGCGACGGCCGTCGAGATCAGCGTGATGGTCAGGTTGTAGTAGAGCTTGCGCAGCGGCTTCACGAACGCCCAGCCGTACGCGCCGAGCATCAGGATGCCGTCGGTGGTATCGATGGTCAGCATGCCGGCCGCGAACAGGCACGGGAACGCGAGAATGGTCCACATCGACAGACCGGCCGACGCCTGTGCAGCCGACGTGCCGAGCAGCGCGACTTCAGTCGCGGTTTCGAAACCGAGTCCGAACAGGATGCCGAGCGGCAGCATCAGCCAGCTCGACTGCACGAGCCGGAACAGCGGCTTGAAGAGCCGCGCGAGCACATTGCCTTCGAACTGTGTGAGGCGCAGGTCGCCGTCGCGCGTGTCGTGGCCGTCGCGCATCCGGCGGAACGCACGGAAGATATCGACCAGCAGCACGATGTTGACGATGCCGATCAGGATCAGGAACGACGCGGACACGAGCGTGCCGATGGTCGCGCCGGTTTCGCGGAACGCGGTGAAGTGGTCGGACAGCGCGCGGGTTGCGAGCGCGACGACGGCGGCGCCGACCACGACGGTCAGCGAATGGCCGAGCGCGAAGAAGAAGCCGACCGACACGGGGCGCTTGCCGTCGTTCATCAGCTTGCGGGTGACGTTGTCGATCGCGGCGATGTGGTCGGCGTCCATCGCGTGACGCAGGCCGAAGCTGTACGCGAGGAACGCGGTGCCGATCAGCGTCGGCGACGTGCGCAACACCATCCACGCCCACACCCATGCGAGTGCGTTGATCAGCGCGAGCGCGCCGTACATCGTCACGATCTTGCGGCGCGTCGACGAAGCGGGCGCGACAGAAAACACGGTGCTCATGGTGAGTGTCCTGTGAGAGGGGTTCGGGTTCGGTTCGCGTGGAGGCTTCAGAGTTGGGCCGTGGCGCGTCGCGCGGTCAGCACGGCTTTAAGTTCTGCCGCGGACAGCGTGCCGCTCGATTCGACGACGTCCAGTAGCGCCTCGAGAAAGCGCTCATAGTAGTCCCAGCGCGGCGGGTTCGTACAGTCGGCGGCTTCCCATTTCGCGATCGATGCGATCAGACTCTGACGGAAATCCTCCCACTCGAAGCAGCCGGCTTTCGACAGCGACAGCGCGAGCCCGAACACGTCGCGTTCCCAGCGGTTCGTGAACAGCAGTTTGCCGTCGAGCCGCGGCGGCGAGTCCGTGTCGCCGAGCATCGACGCGGCGGCATACTCCTCGAAGCGTGTGAACATCGCGTGCTCCTACGCGACAGGCGCGGTGAGTGCGACAGGCGCGGCGGGTGCGGCAACGAGCGCGACGCCCATCATCGATTCCGGCGTGACGAGCGCGGCGAGCTGCGCTTCGCTCATGCCCTCGGTGTTCGCGGGCCGCTGCGGCACGACGAACCAGCGGATCTGCGCGCTGCTGTCCCACACTTTCACCTCTTTCGATGCAGGCACGTCGACGCCGAATTCGCGCAGCACCGCACGCGGTTCGCGCACGCCGCGCGCGCGGAACACGGGATCCTTGTACCAGTACGGCGGCAGGCCGAGCACGGGCCACGGATAGCACGAGCACAGCGTGCAGATGATCAGGTTGTGCACGTCGTCGTCGTTGACGACCGCGGCCATGTGCTCGCCCTCGGCGCCGGTCATGCCGGCCGGCAGGTCGAGTTCGGCGATCGCGGCCGGGGTGTCCGCCGCGAGACGCTGCCGGTAGTCCGGGTCGACCCACGCACGCGCGACGATCTTCGCGCCGTTGAACGGACCGGCCATCGTTTCGAAGTGCTGCAGTACGGTGTCGACGGAATCGCTGCCGATCACGCCTTTCTCGATCAGCAGCGCTTCGAGCGCGCGGACTTTTGCGGCGCTCGACGCTTCGCGGTCGGTGGGAAAATCGAAGAGGGAATTCATTTGGGAGTTCCTTCGGTTTAGTGGGCAGCCTGCACGTACGCTTCGTACAGGTCCGCATAGATCGTGGTGTGGGGCTCGCTCTTGCAGGGGCCCCAGATGTCGGCGACGTCGAACGCGACGCGGTAGACCGGCATCGGCTCGCCGATCCCGTCGACGCCCGTCGACACAAAGTACGAATACGCACCCGGGTAGACGAGATCGATCCTGCCGGGCTTGTTGCGCAGATAGCCGGGCAGGCGCGTGTGATCGACGGCCTGCGGATCGGCGACGCGTACCGCGTCGCCCGAGGCGAACTGCGCGGCGTGCCCGGGTGGGTGATAGCCGGAATCGCCTTGGCGCAGATAGGCATCGATCTGTGTGCCGATAGCGGCGTTCGGCTGGTCCGGCAGCGAGGCGTCCGGATTCGCGCGATAGAACGCGGTCTTCGCTTCGAGTTCGTCAGCGGTGACGTAGCCCTGGTCGACGAAGAACTGCGCGATGCCGCCGAGCCATTTCTCGTAGTAGCGGTACTTGAAGTATTCGAACGGCTGCATGTCTTCCGCGCCGGTGCGCAGCGATGCCCACGTCCAGTCGTTCCTGAATGCGGTGGGCAGATCCTTGACCGGATACGCGTGCAATGCATTGGCCAGATGCGTGCTCTCGGCCATCATCGCGGTGTGGATGCCGAAGATGCGCTGCTCCCACGGCTCGACGAAGACTCGCGTTTCCAGACTGACGGGGCCGAGATTCTCGATGCCTCCAAGATGGTGCTGTAGTTTCAAGATGTGCTCCGAATGGGTAAGAAAGGGGTGCGACGGGGTGCTAACCGGGCAGTGCGGATGCGACCGCCTGCGTCGACTGCGGATCGAACGGGACTTGCGGCACGACGCACGCCATGAGTCCATCGCGTAGCGCCGCGGCATCGAGGCCGCGGCCAATCGCGACGAAGCGGCTCTCGCGCGTGTCGTCCGTGGTCCATGGTTTGCCGAAGCGCGTATCCATCAGCATGTGCACGCTGTGGAAATACAGGCGCCGCGTTTCGCCGCTCAGGTTCAGCACGCCTTTCATCCGCAGCAGCGATGCCCCCTGCGACTGCACGAGCGTGTTGGCCCAGCGATTGAAGCGCGTTGCGTCGAGCGCGCCGGGCACGACGAACGCACATGAGACGATCGACGTGTCGTGCTCGTGCTCGTGATCGTGCTCGCCTTCGTCGAGCAGGCCGGGCTCGATGGCGAGCAGGTTGTCGATCGAAAAGCTGCGCACCCCGAGCAGCGAATCGAGTGCGACGGCGGAGCGTGTCGCGAAGTCGAGTGCGGCAGTCGGATTCAGTGCGCGGATCGCGGCGACCAGTGCATCGACTTCGGCCGGCGGCGCCACGTCGGTCTTGTTGATCACGATGCGGTCGGCAAAGACGATCTGCTCGCGGGCGATGTCGTCGCGCAACTGGTCGCGCGCATGGCACGCATCGACGACGGTCACCACCGATTCCAGCTCGACACGCTCGCGCACGTCCGGGTCGGCGAGGAAAGTCTGCAGGACCGGCGCCGGATCGGCGAGGCCCGAGGTTTCGACGATCAGCCGTTCGAGCCGGTCGCCGAAACGCTGCAGCAACACCATCACGCTCGCGACGAGATCGGTGCGCACCGTGCAGCACACGCAGCCGTTGTTGATCTCGATCACGGCGTCTTCGTCGGCGACGATCAACTGGCCGTCGATGCCGACTTCGCCGAACTCGTTGACCACGATGCCGATCGGCATCGGCCGCGTGCCGTCGAGGATATGGTTGACGAGCGTGGTCTTGCCGGCGCCGAGAAAACCGGTGACGACGGTGGTCGGAATCTTCCTGATGCGCATGGGATTCGCTCCTTTTTTCAACGGGTGGCGTGCTGATATATCAGCAACATAGCGGCTTTTTCGTCACGCAACTGGGACTGGCCGAGCGGCACCCGACATTGGCGGAAAGTGCGAGTTCGAACGGCGCGATACGATCGAACCGGCGCAAACGGACATCTGCCGTCGTTCCTAGCCGAGGCTGCGCGCGTGCTTCACGGTCAGCGCATTGCCGAGCCGTTCCGACACGAAACCGAACACCGCACCGGTGACGAGTGCCGCGGCCGCGACGAGCGCGGGATTCGCGAGGCCCGGCGTCGTGATTGGTTTGCCGGTGGCGACAGTTGTGCCGACGGTCGACGCGAAACCCCAGACGATGGCCGGCAGCACGTCGAGCAGCTTGATCTTCGACGCCTGCACCATCGCCGCGCTGCCGATCCCGACGCATATCGCGATTGCGAGCGCCGTATTGCTCGTCGTCGCGATGCCGAGCAGCGTCAGCGAACTGATCGCGAGACCGGTCAGATTCGACGCGACGCTCTTCACGAAGCCGGCGGTGCCGCCGCCGAGCACGAAGAACGAGGCCCATGCGATGAACGTGACCCACACGGGAATCGGGAAGATCGTCGCGGTGATCCATGTGTCGACGACGGCAAGAACGCCGATGCTGACCGTGTACGCGTCGGACTGTTTCATGGCTGCTCCTTCAGATGGGCGAGGTAAGGTGACGGCCACTACTAGCGACTTTCGCGCCGAACGAACCCGACTGTCCGCGGCGGTCGAATGATTGGCGCGAAACGCAGGAATGCATGTCCGGATTCGACCGGACGATTTTTGACGGCCGCCGCGAACGCGACGAAAGCTCTCGGGAGTACGCTGCCGGATGACCCGCGACGGTGCGGCGGGCCCGCAAACCGTGCGCACTACGCTTGCCGGTGGCGCTTCGCCGCCGCAGACCATTTGATCAGGTAAACTTGCAAGTCTAGCTGCTTATATTTATAGTGACGCCATGTCCAATACCCGCAAAAAACCCGTCGATCTCGAACACACCGTCACCGAGCTGTCGCTTGCGCTCGGTCAGTTGCTACGCCGCCTGCGCCAGGGCTCGGATACGGGCGGCCTGAGCTGGTCGCAGACCTCGGCACTGGCCCGGCTGGACAAGACTGGTCCGATGACGACCGCCGAACTCGCGCGTATCGAACTCGTGAAGCCGCAGTCGATGGGCGCGACGCTTGCCGACCTTGAGCAGGACGGGTTGATCGAGCGTCAATCGCATCCGACGGATGGCCGGCAGGTGCTGTTCTCGCTGACTGAAAAGGGCGCTGAAGTCAGGCGCCGGCGCAGTCTCGCGAAACATGAATGGTTGATCGCCGCGGTCGCGAAACTCGACCCCGACCAGCAGCAGACCCTCGCCGACGCGGTCGCGCTGTTCAAGCATCTGGGCGAGCCGTAAGCGCGCGTGACACGCGCGCTCCTGTCCTGTCCACACCTCGCACTCCACACGAAGGACCCCGTTATGGCCGTTACCACACTCGATCCAAAGACCGCGCTCGTCGTCATCGATCTGCAGAAGGGCATCGTCTCGATGCCGGTTGCGCATCCTGTCGAGGAAATCGTGTCGCGCGCCGCTGCGCTTGCCGATGCATTCCGCCGTCGCGGCTTGCCGGTCGTACTCGTGAACGTGATCGATGTGCCGAAGGGCCGCACCGAACGGCCGCGCCGCATCGTCGACCTGCCGCCCGGTTTCGCCGACTTCATTCCGGAGATGACCCCGCAGCCTCAGGACCACGTCGTCACGAAGCGCACGCCCGGTGCGTTCACGCATACGGATCTCGAAGCGTATCTGCGCAAAGAGGGCGTCACGCAGATCGTGATCGTCGGCGTCTCGACCAGCAGCGGCGTCGAGGCGACGGCGCGCCATGCATTCGAACTTGGCTTGAACGTCACGCTGGCGATTGATGCGATGACCGATCTCGATGCCGACGCGCACGCGAACAGCGTCATGCGAATCTTTCCGAAGTTCGGCGAAACCGGTACGACGCAGCAGATCCTCGACCTGCTCGCTAAAGGAGCGTGACCATGAACTGGCTTCATTTAGTCGGGTACTTTTTTGGTGGCGCGTTTCTCTCGAACGCCATTCCGCATTTCGTCAGCGGCACGATGGGGCGCCCGTTTCAGAGTCCGTTCGCGAATCCGCGTGGCGAGGGACTTTCGTCGTCGACGGTCAACATCGTGTGGGGCTTCGCGAACCTCGTGTTCGCCTATGTGCTGCTCGTTGGCAGGGGTAGTTTCGATCTGCACGTCCCCGGCGATGCGGCCGCAGCCGGGCTTGGCCTGCTCGCGATGGGGCTGATCGCGGCGCGGCTGTTCGGCCGCTTTCATGGCGGCAATTCACCCACCGCACCCACCTCGATAACGGCAACGAAGGGTTCCTGAGCGATGGCGACAGGGTTGTTCCGCTCGCTGCGCGTCTACAACTACCGCGTGTGGGCGATCGGCGCGCTCGTGTCGAATGTGGGCACGTGGATGCAGCGGACCGCGCAGGACTGGCTGGTGCTGACGCAGCTTACGCACCACAGCGCGACCTCGGTCGGCGTCGTGATGGGTCTGCAGTTTGGACCGCAGCTTTTGATGCTGCCGTTGAGCGGTTACGCCGCGGATCGCTTCGACCGGCGCAAGCTGCTGATGGCGACGCAGGCGGCGCTCGGCGTGCTGGCGCTCGGACTCGGGCTGCTCACGGTGAGCGGATGGGTCCAGTTGTGGCACGTCTATGTGTTCGCGTTTCTGTCCGGATGCGTCTCCGCGGTCGACGCGCCCGCGCGTCAAACTTTCGTCTCCGATCTGGTCGGCGATACCGATCTCGCGAATGCGGTTGCGCTGAATTCGTCGTCGTTCAATCTCGGCCGGATGGTTGGTCCGGCGGTGGCCGGCGTCGTGATCGCCGCGACCGGGTCGGGCTGGGCATTCGTGATCAACGGGGTGTCGTTCTTCGCCGTGCTGGGCTCGCTGAATCTGCTTCGCGTCGCCGATCTGCACGCGGGTGTGCGCGCGAGCCGGGCGCGCGGCGGTCTCGTCGAAGGCTTCCGGTATGTGCGGTCGCGTCCCGATCTCCGGGTGATCCTGTGGATGCTCTTTCTGCTCGGTACGTTCGGGCTCAACTTCCCGATCTACATCTCGACGATGTCGGTCAAGGTCTTTCACGGCGACGCGCATCAGTACGGCTTGCTGACCTCGACGATGGCGGTCGGGACGCTCGTCGGCGCGCTGCTCGCGGCGGGTCGCGACCGGCCGCGCTTCGGTTTTCTGCTCGTCGGCGCGGCGGTGTTCGGCGGCGGCTTCGCGTTCGCGGTGGGCGCGCCGAACGTATGGTGGTTCGGTGCGGCGCTCGTCGCGATCGGCGTGTCGGCACTGACCTTCAGCAACTCGACGAACAGCCTGATGCAGTTGACCACCGAGCCCGTGATGCGCGGCCGCGTGATGGCGCTGCGCCTCGCGATCGCGGTGGGCACGACGCCGTTCGGCGCGCCGCTCGTCGGCTGGATCGCGGATACCGCAGGGCCGCGCTGGGCACTGTGCGTGGGTGCCGCATCCGGTTTCGGGGCGGCGGGGATGGGGTTGCACTACCTCGTCAAGTACCGGCATCTGCGCGTGCGGGCGGTGGCTGGGCGGTTGCGCATCGATCTGGATCGTGCCGATGCGCAGGTGGGTGCGTCGCCTTCGAAGGCTTAGTTGCCTGGCAGCGAACCGACAGGCACACCGACGCAATCGCAACATCATCCACGGCATCGCAGACGCATGTCTGCTGCGTGGCGACGTAGTCGCACCGAGATCGCTTCGACAACGCCGACGCAGCGTGACGCAGCGTCGCGCGTTTTTGTCAGGCGCTTATCTAAGCTTGCTCGAGCAGGATCGCGCGGCCTTGCGTGAGGTCGCGCAGCGCGATGCGGGCGCTATCGAGCGCCGTTGCCGGCAGACGGATCGACAGGCGCACGTTCATCCCGTGCACACCGGCTTCCAGCACATAACCCTGCTGTTCGATCCAGCGGCGCACGCGCGCCTCATCCGCATACCCGACTTCGACCTCCAGACGAACCTGCACGATGCGCTCGACGAGTTGCGCGTCGAGCAACGCGCCCGCGATCGCGTCGGTGTACGCGCGCACGAGGCCCCCCGCGCCGAGCTTGATGCCGCCGTAGTAGCGGATCACCGCGCCGAGCACGCCTTCCAGATCGTGATGCCGCAGCACTTCGAGAATCGGTCGCCCGGCTGTGCCCGACGGCTCGCCGTCGTCGGACATACCCGACTGACCGCCCGCGAGCAACGCCCAGCACACATGAGTCGCCGCCGGATGCGTATCGCGCAGCCGGCGTATTTCCACCATCGCGGCCTCGCGGTCGTCCACCGGAATCGCATGGGCGATGAAGCGGCTCTTGCGGATGTCGAGTTCGTGGGTGGTGGGGGCGGCGAGTGAGTGGGGCATGTCGGGTTGGGGAAGGGGCTCGGTATCGTCCAATGGTATGCGATGCGACGAATGCCCGACGTAAAAGCCGGGCGCAAACCCGCCCACCGCAAAACCAATTCGCACAATTCATCAAAGATGCTCAAAAGTACCCACTCCCGCTGGACGCCCGCTTAAGCTGCGCCATCCGTGCCGGGTGACCCGATGCGCGCAACGATGCAACCGGTTTAGTCGATGTTGCTAAACATGGTGCCCGTCGCGCGTGCAAGGCAACCCGGATCAAACCATAAACACGGACCCGCCGAAGTGCCGGGCGATCGAGGCACGCCAACGAGGAGAGACGATGTGAAGCGAAGCACTGTGGAGACGCGACACCCCCTGAAACTGCGGCGAGCCGTGCAAGGCAGCCTGGGCGCAGCCGCGTTGCTGTTCGCGCTCGCGGGATGCGGCGACGGCGTCCATACGCCCGCCGGCCAGACGACGGCGAACAACGCGTCCACCGATCAACCGACCGTCGACAACACGGCCTATTCCGGCAAAGCCGGTGACAGCCTGAGCGTGTCGCAGGCCAACGAGCAGGTCGCGATCACAAACCAGCAATGGACGGATGCGAGCGGCAAGAACCTCGCGTACACGACGACGACCGGCCATCTGATCGCACGCGACGCATCCGGCAATCCCGAAGCGACGATGTCCTACGTCGCGTACACGGCGCCCGCCCAGAACGGCGTGAGTCGTCCCGTGACGTTCTTCTATAACGGCGGTCCCGGCTCGGCATCGATCTGGCTGCGTCTCGGTTCGTTTGCACCGACCCGCGTCGCGACGCCCGATCCGTACCTGACCAGCTGGCCGAACTTTCCGGAAGTGGCGAACAAGGAAAGCCTGATCGCGACCACCGACATGGTGTTCATCGACCCGCCCGGCACCGGTCTGTCCGAAGCGATCCAGCCGAACACCAACAAGACGTTCTGGGGCGCGGACCCGGACGTCAACGTGATGCGCGATTTCATCAAGCGCTATATCGCGGTCAATCATCGCGACGGCTCGCCGGCCTATCTGTACGGCGAATCGTACGGCGGACCGCGTACCGCGATGCTCGCGCTCGCGCTGGAAACGGCAGGCGTGCCGCTGACCGGCATCGTGCTGCAGTCGCCGATCCTCAACTACTTCTCGGGCATGCCGAATCTCGCAGCGAATTTCGGCGACAACAGTTCGGCGCTTAAGTACAGCACCGATTCGATGGCGGGTCTGTTTCCGTCGTTCGCGCAGGTGGCCTCGTTCTTCAATCAGGTGAGTCCCGCGCCGTCGAATCCGCTCAGCTACGCGCCGGAGCTGAGCGCGTTCGTGACGAACCAGTACACGACGCTCGCGAAGTACGGGCAGACGTTCGAGCTGAACGGCACGCCGCTGGTGTCGAACCCGGTCTTTCCCGATCAGGCCACCTATACGCAGTGGAGCAGTCTGACCGGCATGTCGGTGTCGGCACTGGACGCGTACTTTGGGCAGAACTTCTTCGGCACGGCGCTGGTGCCGGGCTCGACGATCGGCCGCTACGACGGACGTGTATCGCTGCCGAGCAACGACCCGCGGCTGACGAGCGATTCGGATCCGTCCGACATCCTGATCTCGACGCCGTTCACGAACGTGCTCGCCACGCAGTTGCCCAACGAGCTGAAGTACACGGCACCGAATGCGACCTACATCCCGTTGAACAACGACATCATCAACGCGTGGGACTTCTCGCATGCAGGACAGGTGTTGCCCGACACGGTGCCGGACCTGCTGGCCGCGATCAAGCTCAACCCGGCGCTCAAGGTGCTGACGCTGCACGGCTGGCACGATCTCGCTACGCCCTACGTCAACACCGAGCACGAACTCGCACGCCTGAAAACGGTGGCGAATCTGCAGGCCGACGTGCAGATCAAGGAGTACACCGGCGGTCACATGATCTATCTCGACGACGGTTCGCGTCAGCAACTGATGCCCGACCTGGTGCAGTACTACCAGCAGGGCGCGGTAACGGGTGCGACGACGCTCGCTGGCCTCGGCAATGCATGGCCTGATGCAACGCCCGCGAACACGCCGGCTACGACGCAGGTTGCGGCGAAAGCGGCGAACTGAAGACGAACTGAACATCGGCGAATGCACATCGACGCACGACGTCGCGCATTCGCCGCTCAATGGAGAGACAGCATGAAGATGCATATGAAGGTAAGAGCGTGCGTGACCGCGGGCCTGTTCGCGGGATTGACCGCAGCCGTGCCGGCCGCGCATGCGGCGGGTGATACGCAGGCGATCGCGCCGGCCAACGCGGGTGTGCACGGTGGTGTCGACGGTCCGTTTTTTCCGTCGCGTCTGGCGACGGCAAGACAGACACCGTCGACCGGCGACGCGCTCGACCAGCAGGCGAACGCGCGGCTTGCCACGAGCCTCAAATCCACCGCGCTGGGACAGGGCGCGATGACGCGCGCGCAGGCGAAGCAGGCGGGGCTCGGCTACGTCGCCGAGCATTTCGATGCGATCGACCGCAGCGGTAGCGGCAAGGTGTCGCTCGACGACGTGAAGCAATATCTGGAGTCGTCGAAGTAAGAGCGGAGGGCGCGGCGCATCGATCGTCGAAGCGTCGCGTTTCTGTTGTTCGTAAGACCCGTTTTTCTCCAGATCGCGTTGAGAGCCGCGCTCGCGGCTGCTTTCGAAATTCTTCCATCGGCGCCATTCCTGTCGCACATCGGAAAGGATTCTGTCGGTAAATTTTCGATGCAAATAATAATGATTCGCATTAATATAGGCGCCTTTCGGGCTGCCTGAATGCCGGTTCCGCATCACGAGCGGCCCTGTTGACGGCTTTTACACTCAATCGGGGATCGGTTTCATGGCGGGGAACAGACAGCGGCGCGCGGCTTTTCGAGGTGCTTCATCGGGCGTGCGGCGAAAGCTGTCGTACAGGACGATGCTGGCGGCGGGGGTGATCGGTTTGTCGGTGCAGGCGGCGTCCGCCGCTGGTGTATCTAGCACGGACCCGGCCGATTCCAGCAAGGACCCCGGCACGGAATCCACCGACGGCAAGCAACTGGCGCCCGTGAAAATCACCGGCGAGAAGACCCGCCGCTTCGCGCCGGCAACCGTCGAAACCGGTCCATATCGCGGGCTCGACGCGCTCAGCGTGCCGGCCACCGTCAACGTCGTCACACGCGACGTGATGGACGCGCAGGGGGACACTGGCCTCTACGACGCGCTGCGCAACGTCGCGGGCGTCACGCGCCAGCAGCTGAGTGGCCTCGCGTACGACAACCTGTCGGTGCGCGGCATCGCGCTCGACAATCGCACGAGCTTCTACTTCAACGGCGTATTGCCCATCGACAACAACATCTGGATGCCGATGGAAGACAAGTCGCGCGTCGAGGTGCTGAAAGGCGCATCCGCGCTGTACTACGGTTTCGGCGCACCGGCCGGCATCGTCAACATGGTCACGAAGCGCGCAGGTGCCGAGCCGGTGACGAGCGTATCGGTGCTCGGCGATTCGAACGGCTCGTACGGCACGAGCGCGGACATTGCGCGGCGCTTCGGCAAGGACGACCAGTTCGGTATTCGCGTCAACGCGATGGACGAGCACGTCGAAACACCGATCGATGGCGATCGCGGCTATCGCAAGTTCATCAGCGCGGCATTCGACTGGAAGATCAGCAACAAGCTGAAGCTGCAGTACGACTTCGAGCACATCGAGACGAGCATCGTCGAGCAGGCCGGCATCGCGCCGCTCGCGGCGAAGAACGGCGTGATTTCGCTGCCCGGCTTGCCCGATCCGTCGAAGCTGCTGGTCAGCAACGCGCACCCCACGAAGGCGAGCGCGAACACGCAACTGCTGCGCGCCGACTATGCGTTCTCCGACAACTGGAGCGCGACCTTCACGCTCGGCCAGTCGATCACGCGACGCGACCGCTGGGCATGGGTGTTCCAGAAGTACAACGTCGCGACGGGGGCGGGCAGCCTGCAGGCGAGCGAGCAGAACGGCCAGATGTACGAGAACAAGAACGTGCGGCTCGAAGTAAACGGTGCGTTCAAGACTGGCTCGATCGATCACACGTTGACGGCCGGCGTCGTGCAGAACTGGCTGTTCCAGCCGGATTTCACGACGTACTTCTTCACCGCGAACCAGAATCTGTACAACCCGATCGAGATCACGAGGCTCACGGCAAGCGGCACGCCGAAGCAGTTCTACGCGCAGCACGTGCGCAACAGCGGCGTCTATGCGTTCGACCAGATCGATCTCACGTCGCGGCTGCAGTTCGTCGCGGGTGTGCGGCGCTCGGAGTACATCAGTTCGCAGGCGGGCACGCCGAAGCAGGACATCAGCCGCACGTCGCCGTCGGGCAGCCTCAGCTACCGGCTCACGCAGGACACGAGCGTTTACGCGAGCTACGTCGAAGCGCTCGAGTCCGCAGGCAGCGCGCCCGCGACGGCCGCGAACGCGAACCAGATCCTGCCCGCCGCGCTGAGCCGGCAGGAAGAGATCGGCGTGCGCACGCGGATCGCCGATCGCATGCTGCTGTCACTGGCGCTGTTCAATCTGCGGCAGCCCGCCGCCGAAACGAACGCCGACAACGTGTATGTGATGGACGGCAACGCGCGCTATCGCGGGATCGAAGTGTCCGCGCAGGGCGATGTGACGAAGGACCTGTCGCTGATCGCGTCGGCGGTTTATCTCGACGCGAAGCAGGTCGATTCGTCGGACCCGACGCTGCGCGGCAAGACGCCCGAAAACACGCCGCACGTCACCGCGAGCCTGTTCGCCGAATATCGCGTGCCGGCCCTCGCGGGACTGTCGGTCAACGGCGGGATGTACTACATCGGACCGCGTGCGGTGAACAGCGCGGACCAGGCGTATATCGGCGGCTACACGCTGTTCACGGCCGGGCTGCGTTACTCGACTCGTGTGTACGGCAAGAAGGTGTCGCTGCAGGCGAATCTGGAGAACGCGACCAACAAGCGCTACTGGAGCGCGGCCGGTTCGAACCAGCTTGGCGTCGGTCTCGGACGCACGCTCGAACTGAGTTCGACGCTCGAGTTCTGACGTTCTGACACACGCCACTGACTCATTAATCAAGGACGGTTGCAGGAGAGAAGCATGAACACCAACGTGACGCGCGTTGACACCAGACCGCGCGAAGCCGTTTCATCCAGGCAGGCTGCGGAACGGACGCGTTCGCGGCGCAGCCAGTTTCTCAAATGGCTGCGCAAGATTCACGGCTGGGTCGGTCTATGGGGCGCGGTGATCGGTCTACTGTTCGGCGTGACCGGTCTGCTGCAGAACCATCGCGCGACGATGAAGATCAAGGTCAGCGGGCCGATCGTATCGACGGTGCACGTGGCGCTACCGAGCCCGCCTCCGAAGAATCCGAAGGCGCTCGGCGAATTCCTGCGCGAGGAACTGAAGCTCGACCGGCCGCCGCTGCGCACGTTGCGCGAGGCTTCGCAGCCGGTGACGTGGGGCGATCAATCGGTGATCCAGCCGGAGCGTTGGGAAGTGCGCTTCGTCTCGCCGGGCTATCTGATTCAGGCGGAGTACTGGAAGGGCAGCACGTTCGTCGACGTCGAACGCCGCGACCAGGGGTTGATCGCGACGCTCGAGGGGTTGCATCGTTCGCAGGGCGCGGGCGTCGGATGGATTCTGTTCGCGGACTCGATCGCGGGCGCGATGATCCTGCTGTCGCTGACGGGCGTGATCCTGTGGACCGAACTGAATCGCCGGCGCACGATCGGCGCGACGATTTTCGTCGTGTCGCTGGTGGCGGCGATCGTGCTGGCGTTGCAGTCGTTGTAAAGCCGTCTGCACGGGCTCGCGCTGCGTTGCGATTGCTGCGGATCCGGCAACGGTTTCTTGCGAAGCGGGGCGATGACGAAACCGTCATCGCCCCGGATAATGAATCCCGTGACGAATCTAGCTCCTGGCTGGGGGCGAAGGTGGACTCCTCATCTGCCGGTTCGTCACGCTTTCCCCTCTCTCTCCTCTAATCGGTTCTCCGCGGTACGCTGCGTTGCGGTGTGTCATCGTCTACGATAGTCATGCGTGAACCGATGACCCGCACACGACGTCGAGGAGACTTCTCATGCAGACCGCTTCATCCGGCGCACCGGCCACAATCGATTTCTGGTTCGACTTCGCGAGCAACTACAGCTATCTGAGCGTGATGCGCATCGAGGAAGCCGCGACGCGGCAGCACGTCGAGGTCCGCTGGCACCCGTTCCTGCTGGGGCCGATTTTTCGCGCACTTGGCCAACATACGTCGCCGTTCGTCGAGCAGAAGGAGAAGGGCGCGTACGTGTGGCAGGACATGGTGCGCGAATGCCACAAGTACGGTTTGCCGTGGGTCCGGCCGAGCGTGTTTCCGCGTGCGTCGCTGCTTGCATCGCGCGTTGCGACGCTCGGCGCGAGTGAACCATGGATCGGTGCGTATTGTCGTCAGGTGATGCTGCGCAATTTCGCCGAAGATCGCGACATCGAAGCGCCGGCCGACATCGCCGAGGTGCTCGCGCAACTAGGCCTGCCCGCAGAGCGGATGCTCGCCGACGCGCTCACTGATGCAAACAAGCTCGCGTTGCGTCACGCGACAGAAGAAGCGCAGGCGAAGGGCATTTTCGGTGCCCCGACGTTCTTCGTCGGCGACGAGATGTTCTGGGGTAACGACCGTCTCGACGACGCACTCGCGCGCTGCATGTCGACGCATACGCCTCTCCGCACCTGACGTGCCGGTGGGCCGCAGAGGCCCCTTTCGGCATTTTTTCCTATTTTTGTTCGATATTTCGTCGAATCGACTGGGCTAAGATCGCACGTCCTACCGACCCGATCGAGGAGCCGTATGCAGCGGAGCGCCAGCATTGATTTCTCCAAGATCGCCCTGGCGGCGATGGTGGTCGCGCTGCATACCGAGATCTTCAAGGAAACCTCGGATTATCTGAGCTTCGTTTTCGTCAACGGGCTGCTGCGGGTCGCGGTGCCGGTGTTCTTCATCATCAACGGCTACTACTTCTACAACATCGTCGCGAAGGGCAAGCCGCTGATGCCGTGGGTCAAGCGGATGGCGATGCTGTATGCGGTCTGGATGGTGCTGTACCTGCCGTTCTATTACCCGCATCATCCGCGCTCGATCAAGGACGATGCGGAGTTCGTGCTGAAGCTCGTGATCGGCTATCACCATCTGTGGTATCTGGCCGGGTCGCTCGGCGCGGGCCTCGTGCTTTACGCGGTGCGGCGCTGGTCCGATGCGAAGCTGCTCACCGTGGCGGTGCTGCTGTTTGTCATCGGTGCGATTGCACAGTACGTATTCAACTACGTGAACAGCAGCCATCTCTATCTGAACAAGCTGTTCAACAACTACTGGCTGTTCCGCAACTTCCTGCTGCTCGGCTTTCCGATGTACGCGATCGGCTATCTGATCGCTAAAGGCCGCGCGGCTGCATTGTCTGACGGCGCGATACTCGCATGGATGATCGTGGGCATCGTCGCGTTGCTTGCCGAGAGTTCGGCGATCTACTTCTTGCACCCGGTACGCGACCACTTCGACAACTGCGCTTCGCTGCTGATCGCGTGCCCGGCGATCTTTCTGTTCGTCCTGCGCCGCAAGGGCACGGTCGCGACCGATCGCTACGCGAAGATATCGACGGTCATCTATTTCATTCACCCGTATTTCGTCTTCGCGCTGATGGGGCTCGCGGGTATGCATACGGGAACGGTGCTGTTCGCGATCTCGATCGTGTTGAGCCTGCTAGCGTGCACGGTGGTGATTCCGCTCGACCGCAGGCTCAAGCTGCTGCTCTGACGTCTTCGGTCAGTTCGCGTTGCCGCGTTTCGCGCGGAATGCGGCAAGTCCCTTCTTTGCCTGCCGGCGGATCGCGTTCTGTACGAGCGGGGTCCAGCCGAGCAGCGCGCCCTTGACGCCGAGCGCGTCGCGCGACCAGCGCCACAGGTCGAACGTGTCGCGGTGCTCCGCGATCAATCCGTCCGCGAACACGAAGCGCGCGTGAATCCGGTTCACGACACGTCGACCGCTCTGCGTGAACACGTAGCGTGCGGTCCACTGCGCGCTACCGGTCGTATCGTCGGCGACGACGTCATCGAACGTCAGCGAGAAGTCCTGCGCGCGTTGCGCCAGCATGCGCCACATGTCGCGGGCCTCGTCGCCGTGCAGTTCGCCGAACGCGGGGTCGCTGAACACGACGTCGCGCGCGTAGCACGCGGCCATTGCGTCGGCATCGAGTCGCTGGAACGCTTCGTAGAAGCGGACGATCAATGCCGCATGCGTGTCGTTCATGGTCTGGGGTCTCCTCCTGTGGTTGTCGGTGAATTATCGGGGATGGGATGTCTTCCGTCGAGCAGGCCACGGTTCTTCGCTTTCGGAGGACGTGGCTGCACACGCCGTATCGCACAGCATCGCGACGCCGACACGCGCAAAGATGCAGCAATGGCCAGGTTTCGTCAGCACGGAATTACGCAAGGCGGTGTTCGTTCCGCTGCTCGACCGGCATGCACCGGACGACGTGAAGCGCTACGCGGGCGACAAGACCGGCTCGCGGATGGACGCGCTGCAGCGGCACCTGACCGGGCATGCGTTTCTGGTGGAGGAGTTCAGTGTGGTGGACGCGTACCTGGTAACGGTGCTCTACAGCGCATCGCACAGCGGCGTCGATCTGGCGCAATGGCCGGAAGCGGAGCGCTCACCGCCGACCGGTCCAATGGCCGGCGGTGGCGCGGGCGCTCGCAGAATAACTCGCGCTGTTCCGCGAGGAACTGGCACGCCGCAAACAGGCATAAGGGGAAATGAGGGTTACACGTTTTCGGTGTACTGGCAGAAGCGTCGTCCGGGTACGTGCGAGATCACCAGTTCGGCGATTTCGGGTGCTGTGTATTCGGCGGGCACTGCGCGGCGGCGACATTCGGGATCGTGTTTCAACGTCCATTCGACGACGCGATACGACCGGCCCCATGGAAGCTGCTGCGGTGCCGAGACCGTGCACGAATGGATCTGCTGTGCATGGAGGTTGCCGGACATGGCCTGCAGATGGGTGAACACCGCGTTTTCGGTCATGGTTTGACTCCTTTCCTGCAGGAATACGTGTGATGGCAGCGGTGCTGCGGCGACAGGCCTGTAAAAAAGTGCCGCCTGTACTCCGGCGGCTCAACAGGGGATGTCGAGCATATGGTTGCAGGGAAGAATTAAGCCAGACTTAAAACGCGGCGCCGGCATGTATCCGCGTGTATCACGCTTGCCGGAGGTGAATCAGGGTGTGGTCAGCGATTCGACATGCACCATCGGCAGCTGGATGCCACTGGGGTCGAGCCGCACGACCGTGCCGCGAACGATGACCTGCTGATTCTGCAGCGCCGACGCGCGCGCGGACGGCACGCCGTCGAGCTGCCACACGCCACGCCGGTCATAGACGACCGGATACACGAACGGCTCGTTGCCGCGCAGCACCAGCTTGCCGGCGAGCTCGATCGCCTGGCCGACCGTGGTGGGCTGAACCGCACACGCCGCTTCGATCAGCAATGTGGTCGCGAGTACGACGAGCGGAAAAAATCGTTTGAGCATGAGGGTGCCGGGCCGACGATCAAATTCACTATGATGAAAACGATGAAGCGGCGCAGTGCGCCGCTTCGAGTCTACCGCTTCGATTGTGCCGCGGTTAGTTGACGACGACCGACAGCGTCGTCCCCGCCGGCACCTGCACGGTCTCGCTGAACGTCCCGTTGACCGCCGGTCGCAGCGCCGGGAAATTGCCGAGTGTCGGCAGTGCGGCCGGCATCGTCGACGGCAGATCACGCGAGCTTTGATACGCGGACGGATCGATGGCCGGCAGATTGAAGCCACCTTCGCTGCGTGCCGCGAACAGGTAATCGCTCACGCCTGCCGCACCGGTCGGTACGAGGCCGGCCGCGGCCGCGGCGAAGTGTCGCAGTTCCTGCGGCACGCTGGAGCCCGAACGGATCTGGCCGATCGCGTCATTCAGGATCGCGAGCGAATCGGTCTGGTTTTTATCGTACAGCAGCGTCTTGTAGAAACTCAGGCCAAGCTGCCGGTTCAGAAAACCGCCGAACGAGCCCGACACGGAGTAGCTCTCGCAATCGGTGCCGAACGGCTGCCAGTTCGTGAGACTGCAATCGTAGCTGCCGTGGCCTGCGTAATCCAGGTAGGTCGGGAAGCGCAGATCGCGGATCGCGTTGTAGCTCGGGTCGAGGTTCGTGCTCGCCCAGTCTTCCATCATCATCGCGGTCATTTCTTCGAGCCACGAATCGAATGCGTACTGCGAACCCATCAGCACCGAGCGCCGGTAGAAGTTCTGCATGTGCATGCTTTCGTGCGCCATCGTCGTCGTGATCTGCTGGAGTCCCGCGGCGCCGCCGAGATACAGCGTTTCGGAATCCAGATACAGCGAGATCGACTGGTTGCTGTACGCGAGCTGGCCTGAGCCAGTCTTGAAATCGTTGAGCGCCCAGAAGTAGCCGAGCAGTCCGAACGGTTGTCCGTTGTGATCGAAGTTCATCACGACGAGATCGATCGGCTGGCCGTTGCCGTCGATCAGTTCCGAATGCGAGTTTGGACCGTACAGCGGACCGCCGATGCGCGTCAGCATGTCGTACACGCCGCCGGCCTGCGCGTAGCGCGTGATCAGCGTGTTGATCAACGCCGACGAAATCTTGCTCGACCCGAGTTCGCCGTTTTCGACCCACAGGTTCACGGTGGTGCCGTCCGACGTTGTCATCGTCTTCATGAGTGTCGTCTGACGGACCGAGAAGTCGGAATAGTAAAACGTGCGTTGCGCGCCGAGCGCGTACGTCGCGACCGACGCGGATGGCGTGCCTGTCGACGAGAAGCGCGCAACCGACGATGCGCCTGTCGGTGCGCTCGAAGCGTACGCGGTCCAGCCGCGATAGTTGAAGTCGCGGATCGCGGCGAGTGTCGCGTTCTCGCCGGTGCCCGCCGTTGCGGCATTCGGTTCGGACTGCGCGCGCATCACGGCGGACAACGACGCAGCCGACGACTGTGACGCATTGAGCTTCAGCGAGGCGAGGGTCTGCGTCGCGGTGCTTTCGTTCGTGAAGACGAAGGTGAGGTTCTGCCCCGTGAGCCCCTTGATCGACACCGGGACGTTCTGCGCGGCCGCGCTCGTGTTGAGCGCCTGCCAGATGCCGGTGCCGCTGCCGGAGTAAGTGGAATCGTCGCTCGCGCCGCAGCCGGTACAGGCCGCGTGCATGTTGCCGTCGGCGAGGGCGGGCGTGGTTGCCGTGGTGGTCGCTGTCGTGGCGGCGGTGGTGGTCGAGGTGTCGGTACCTTTGGCGGTGCCGCTGGCGGCGGGGCTGGAATCGCCGCCGCCTCCGCCGCCGCATCCGGCCAGACCGGCAGCGAACAGCAGGGCCGCGCATGCAACCATCGATTTCGAACGCACGCTGCGCATGGAAGATCTCCAGTCCCCGGCGATGCCGGGATAAAACGGCACGGCCTTGCGGGCCATGCGGGCAGTTCGGGAGGTTTGCTTCGGGCCGTCGCATGGAGGCGTGCGGCCGGGCATTCCGTTGGCCGGGGTCGATCGTCGAAGCCGGCGAGGTGCAAGCCTCGAACCTGTTATCGGCGTGGGGGGCGGGGGACTTTAGGCGTGAAGCACGTTTAAAACGACGGAGTGGCGCGGCTTGCGAGCCAACGCATGCCTGAAGCACAGGCGCGAAAAACGTGCGGTGAGGACGGGGAATTTAAACGTCGAGTGAGGGAGAGAAACGGCAAGCCTGGGATGTGAAATGTGCGCTTGAGCGGCATCGCTGCGGTTGTCGCTCAAGCGCGAGCTGAAAACAGCCGTTAACAACATTAACGCGAACGATTAACAGGAGTTGATCCAGTCGATACGTGCGACCGGCGTGCACGTGGGCGTCTGCGAAGGTCCAGCCCGGCAAGGCTTTGCGACAGTCGCGTGGATCGATGAAACATCACGCATCCGGCGGCACACCAAGCAGTTGCAACGTGCCGCCCGTCACCGCCGAGAACACCGGACCCGCGACCGTGCCGCCATAAAACGCCTTGCCCGCCGGGTCGTCGATCATCACCGCGACCACCACGCGTGGATCGCTCATCGGCGCCATGCCGACGAACAGCGCGCGATAGCGGTTCTTCGCGTACGACGCGCCGACCTGCTTGCGCGCAGTGCCCGTCTTGCCGCCGATCCGGTAGCCGGCCACGTCCGCCGCGCGTCCGGTGCCGCCTTCGCCCGTCGCCATCTCGAGCATCGTGCGGATCGCCGCGGCGGTCGTGGGCGTCGTCACCTGGCGGCCGGCTGTCGTTGCAGCAGCGGCGCTGTCGTCGATCAGCAGATGCGCCGGATGCAGCGTGCCGTCGCCCGCGTAGGCGGTGTAGACCTGCGCCATCTGCAGCAGCGACGTCGACAGTCCGTAGCCGTAGGCCATCGTCGCCTGTTCGATCGGACGCCAGCGTTTGTAGGGCCGCACGCGGCCGGTGGCGACGCCGGGGAACGTCAGTTCGGGTGCATGCCCGAGGCCGTATTCCTGGTACTTGGTCCAGATCGTTTCGGCGGGCAGGTTCAGTGCGAGCTTTGCGAGCGCGATGTTGCTCGACTTCTGGATCGCCTGCGCGACGGTGATCTGTCCATGATTCGACGTATCGTGAATCACGCTAGGCCCGATCTTGTAGTACCCCGGGGATGTGTCGATCACGGTCTGCGGCCGCACCTTCCCCAGGTCGATCGACAGCGCGGCGACGATCGGCTTGATCGTCGAACCCGGCTCGAACGTATCGACCACCGCGCGATTGCGCAACTGTCGGCCGGTGAGGCGCGCGCGATCGTTCGGATCGAAGCTCGGATAGTTCGCGAGCGCGAGAATTTCGCCGTTGCGCGCGTCGAGCACGACGACGCTCCCGGCCTGCGCATTGTGCTTCGCGACCGCGGCCTTCAGCTGCGCATACGCGAGCTGCTGTACGCGGCGATCGATGGTCAGGTGGATCGTCGCGCCGTTGCGCGGCGGCACGAGCGGCCGCGTTTCGGACACGACACGGCCGAGCCGGTCGCGGATCACTTCGCGCTGGCCCGGCAAACCGACGAGCTGCGTGTTCGCCGCCAGTTCGACGCCTTCCTGGCCGTTGTCCTCGATGTCGGTGAAGCCGACCACGTGCGCGGCCGATTCGCCTTCAGGATAGAAACGTTTCGAATCGGCGATCTGCGTGATGCCAGCGAGACCGAGCTTCTCGATATGAGAGGCCGTGTCGGCGTCGACCTGGCGCTTGAGCAGCACGAACGATTTGTCCGGACTCAACCTGCGCCGCAGTTCGGCAAGCGGTACGTCGAGCAGTTTCGCGAGCGGCGCGTAGGTGCTGTCGTCGAGCAGCTTCGGCGTGGCCCAGATTTCGTAGGTCGCGAGACTCACGGCGAGCAGCGCGCCATTGCGATCGACGATCCGGCCGCGCGTCGCGTCGAGTTCGAGCGTGCGCTGATAGCGCCTCTGCCCCTGCTCGACATAGAAATCCTGATTCACGACCTGGACCCAGAACGCGCGACCGACCAGCGCCGCGAACGCCGCGAACACCAGCAGTACGACGAATTTCGAGCGCCACATCGGCAGACGCGGATCGAGCACGGCGTTGCGCGCGACGGGCGAGTAGGAATCGTGAGACTGCGGTTGCTTCTTGTGTGCCATGTGTGCGATGCCGGACAAAAACGTGAAACGGACGGAAAGACGAATTCAAGCGTGTGGCGCAATGCATTCCGCGGCACCCGACCGACGCAGCGAACGCGTCAGTGCAGGCCGCCCGTATCGGTATCGGCGGCGCTGAAGCGCTTCAGTCGCCACCGGAAGCGCACCGCCAGCATGCGCACCGTGAAGCCCGCGACGAGCACCGCCAGCGATGCCGCGCCGCGCCCCATGCCCGCCGATTGCAGCGCGAGGTACAACGCGCCCGCGGCGAGCGCGATGCTCGCGTACAGATCCTCGCGCAGCACGAGCGGCATTTCGTTGCACAGCAGGTCGCGCAGCATCCCGCCGCATACGCCGGTGATCGCGCCTGCCAGCACGACGATCAGCGGGCTCGTCTGCAGCGTCGACGCGATGTCGCAGCCGATGACCGTGAACGCGATCAGCCCGATCGCATCGACGGTCACGAACAGGCCCTGCAGGTGCCGCAGCGGCTTCGCGCAGGCCGCCGCTACCGACGCAGCCCCAATTGTAATAAGAACGTAATCTGGATGGGCGATCCACGCAAGGGGGTAGTGACCGAGCAGCACGTCGCGGACGGTGCCGCCGCCGAGCGCGGTGACGGTGCCGACGAGACAGAGTCCGAAGCGGTCCATGCCGCGGCGCATGCCCATCAGGGCACCGGACATCGCTTCGGCGACGATGGCGAGGAGGTAGAGCGAATGGAGCAGCATCAGGCGGCCTTCGTGGTGGCACGGCGGGGAGCCGTGCATCGAAAGCCGCGATTATCGGCAGGCACATCTACCGATGAAACCGGATTAAGCAGAATTTGTTGATGCCAAATTTGGCTTCATCTGCGTGCGCGAATGCGATGCCGTGTGCGGCACCGAGCGCACATCGCCAAGCGCCTGTCACATCCGGGTGGTCTGATTGAAAAACCGTGCCGGCGGATCGTTCGATAAGAGCGTCGTCTCCGACGCGGCGTGTTTCAAGGCGCTCCCGCGGGCGCCTTCTTTTTATCCGCGTTCGTATGAGGTTTGCACCTCACACACCTCTGACATTTCCTGGACATCAGGCCGGCAATGCGAAGCTCGCGATCGCTTCGCGCAGCACGTCCACCTGGTCCTTCAGCGAATGCGCGGCCGCCGCGGCCTGTTCGACGAGCGCGGCGTTCTGCTGCGTGACCTGATCCATCTCGCCGACCGCGCGATTCACCTGCTCGATGCCCGCGCTCTGTTCGCGCGATGCGTGGCTGATCTCTTCGAGAATTTCGTTTACGCGCCGCACCGACTGCACGATTTCCGTCATCGTCGAGCCCGCGTTCGCGACGAGCGTCGCACCGGATTCGACCGTGTGCGTCGACGTTTCGATCAACGCCTTGATCTCTTTCGCAGCGGTCGCCGAGCGTTGTGCGAGGCTGCGCACTTCAGACGCGACGACCGCGAAGCCGCGTCCCTGTTCGCCCGCGCGGGCCGCTTCGACTGCCGCGTTCAGCGCAAGGATGTTGGTCTGGAACGCGATGCCGTCGATCACGCCGATGATGTCGCCGATCTGTCGCGAGCTCGTCGTGATTTCGCCCATCGTCCGCACGACGTCGTCGACGACGCGGCTGCCGCGCGTCGCGACGTCCGCGGCCTGGCCCGCGAGCTGCGATGCCTGCATCGCGCTGTCCGCGTTGTGCTTCACGTTCGCGGTCATCTGGTCCATGCTCGACGCGGTCTGCACGAGCGCGGCAGCCTGCTGCTCGGTGCGCTGCGACAGGTCGGTGTTGCCGCTCGCGATCTCCGACGCGCCAACGTTGATGTTCTCGGTGCCTGCCCGCACGCGTGACACCGTCTCGACGAGCCCACGCTGCATCGTGTGCAGCGCATGCAGCAGGCTCGCGCGATCGTCGCGCCGCAGTGGCACGCCGGTCGACAGATCGCCGCGCGCCATCCGCTGCGCCGCTTCGACCGCGACTTCGAGATCGCCGCCGAGCGTGCGCCGCACACTACGCAGCACCAGCATCATCACGACGGTCGCGACCGCGCCGAGCGCGACCGTGATCGCGAGCCAGCGCAGCAGGTTGGCGAAAAACGCCTGCTGCACGTCGTCCATATACATGCCGGTGACGAGGTCCCAGTCCCACGGCGCGAAGTGCAGCGAGTAGCTCGTCTTCGCGACCGGCTGGTCATGGCCCGGCTTCGCCCACAGATAGTCGACGAAACCGCCGCCCGGGAGATTGCCGGCCTTCACGATGTCGGTGAACAGATGGTTGCCGGCCGGATCGGTGAACTGCGCGAGGTTCTTGCCGATCAGCTCCTTCTTGAACGGATGCATCAGCATCACCGACTGCGAATTGTTCACTGAGATGTAGCCGTCCTTGCCGTAGCGCATCGCCTCGAGCGTTGCCAGCGCCTGCTTCTGCGCGTCCGCTTCGGACATCGCGTGCTGCTGCGACAGCGCGTAGTAGCGGTTGACGATCGTCGACGCCTGCTGGATCAGCGCGGTCAACTGGTCGCGCCGGTCGGCGATCATCGACGCGCGGTTCTGCCACGCGCCAAATCCGCCGATCAGGATCAGACCGATCCACAGCACGGCGATCATCGAGGCAAGTTTCTTGTTCAGGGTCATGGCGATCAGTCGCAAGCGGAAAACGGAAAAAGGGGGTTCCTTGTTTCGTTTACGGCGCATGCCGTCCGCGGCGCAGAGCGGGTAAGCCCTGATTCCTCTGGTGTTTGGCGTGCCCGGTGGACGTAACGGGTGTGACGGGTTCGAGACTCCAGCCAGCACCGCGAAAGCCTCATCAAAAGCAAAATAAAAGTGACCGCGGACGACACCTCGCGAATGATCGAAGAACCGCATGCACAGGGGCTCCGCGACCCGTCAATGACCCGTCGGACACCACATTTTTCCCACCATTTCCATCAATTGCCATAAATAAGGCACGTGGACGACGCTGACCTTTCATTTCCGCTATAGTCGCGATTTTTGGCGCTCTCCAAACCCGTGCGACACGCGCGGAAGAGCGGCGCAGCGGCCGCCCGCGCGGCCCGCAAACATGCCGCCGACGATGCGGCGGCCACTGGAGTACACGACGAGATGAACGCACGCGACACCGCTCTCCTTACCGCTTCGCGCAGCAGCCGGCTGCGTCAGATGCTCACCAGCAACCAGCTCGAATTCCTGATGGAAGCGCACAACGGCCTGTCCGCGCGCATCGTCCGCGAAGCGGGCTTCCGCGCGATCTGGGGGTCGGGCCTCACGATCTCCGCGCAGTTCGGCGTGCGCGACAACAACGAGGCGAGCTGGACCCAGGTCGTCGATACGCTCGAGTTCATGGCTGACGCGAGCGACCTGCCGATCCTGCTCGACGGCGACACCGGCTACGGCAACTTCAACAACATGCGCCGTCTCGTGCGCAAGCTCGAGCAGCGCGGCATCGCGGGCGTCTGCATCGAAGACAAGGTATTTCCGAAGACCAACAGCTTCATCAACGGCGAGCGCCAGCCGCTCGCCGAGATCGACGAGTTCTGCGGCAAGATCAAGGCCGGCAAGGACTCGCAGACCGACGAGAATTTCTCGATCGTCGCGCGCGTCGAGGCGCTGATCGCGGGTTGGGGGATGGACGAAGCGCTGCGCCGCGCGGAAGCCTACCGCCAGGCGGGTGCGGACGCGATCCTGATTCACAGCAAGCTGTCGCGTCCCGACGAGATCCTCGCGTTCGCGAAGGAATGGGCCGGCCGCGGCCCGCTCGTGATCGTGCCGACCAAGTACTACAGCACGCCGACCGAAGTGTTTCGCAAGGCCGGCATCAGCGCGGTGATCTGGGCGAACCATCTGCTGCGCGCCGCGACCACCGCGATGCAGGCCGTCGTGAAGGAAATCCATGACAACGAAACGCTCGTCGACGTCGAGGACCGCATTGCCTCGGTCAACGAGATTTTCCGTCTGCAGGACGCCGACGAGTATTCGGAAGCCGAGCGCCGCTATCTGTCGTCGTCGCGCGCGAGCGGCTCGGCGATCGTGCTCGCCGCGAGCCGCGGCGCCGGGCTCGAAGCGCTGACCGAAGAACGTCCGAAGGTCATGCTGCCGGTGGCCGGCAAGCCGCTGCTGCGCTGGCTCGTCGACGGCTTCAAGAAGCAGGGCGTCAACGACATCACCGTGGTCGGCGGCTATCGCGCCGATGCGATCGACACGGCCGGCATCAAGCTCGTCGTCAACGAGCGCCATGCGCAGACCGGCGAACTCGCGTCGCTCGCGTGCGCGATCGGCAACCTGCAGAACGATACGGTGATCTCGTATGGCGATCTGCTGTTCCGCAGCTACATCGTGCGCGATCTGGTCGAGAGCGAAGCGGCGTTCAGCGTCGTCGTCGATTCGTCGTTGACGCAGGCTGAGAACAGCAGCGTGCGCGATTTTGCATGGTGCTCGACTGCCGATGATCGCGGCCTGTTCGGCAACAAGGTGCTGCTGCGCCGCGTGTCCAATGATGTGTCCAACCCGGGCGACGCAGCACCGAACGGTCGCTGGATCGGTCTTCTGAACGTGCGTGGGACCGGCATCGAACGGCTGAAGACGGTCCTCGCGCAACTGCAGCAGCGCCCCGATTTCGATTCGCTCGACATCCCCGCACTGCTCAACGCATTGATCGAAGCCGGCGAGGAAGTCGAAGTACAGTACGTGCATGGTCACTGGCGCGGCGTCAACGATCTCGAAGACTTCCGTCGCGCAGGTGACTTCGCGCATGCCCAGACCCCGCTCGTGTCGGGCGACGCGGCGAGCGGAGCGGCACGATGATCGAAGCGGCACAGTTCGTCGAGGCCGCGCGCACGCGTGGCTTCGACTGGTATGCGGGCGTGCCGTGCTCCTACCTGACGCCGTTCATCAATTACGTGCTGCAGGATCCGTCGCTGCATTACGTGTCGGCGGCGAACGAGGGCGACGCGGTCGCGCTGATCGCCGGCGTCACGCTCGGCGCGCGCAACGGTCGGCGCGGCATCGCGATGATGCAGAACTCCGGGCTCGGCAACGCGGTGAGTCCGCTGACGTCGCTCACATGGACGTTCCGGTTGCCACAACTGCTGATCGTCACGTGGCGCGGCCAGCCCGGCGTGCCCGACGAACCACAGCACGCGCTGATGGGTCCCGTGACGCCGGCGATGCTCGACACGATGGAGATTCCGTGGGAGACGTTCCCGACCGAGGCCGGTGCGATCGGTCCCGCGCTCGATCGTGCGATCGCGCACATGGATGAAACCGGCCGGCCGTACGCGCTCGTGATGCAAAAGGGCAGCGTCGCGCCGGTCGAACTGAAAAAGACGGCGGCACCGGTGCGCGTGCCCGCGATCGCCGCACGCGATGTGTCGCGCGGTCTGTCGGCCGATGCGCTGCCGACGCGTCAGCAGGCGCTGCAGCGCGTGATCGCGCGGACCCCGGCCGATTCGACGGTCGTGCTCGCGTCGACCGGCTTTTGCGGCCGCGAACTCTATGCACTCGACGACCGGCCGAACCAGCTGTACATGGTCGGCTCGATGGGCTGCGTGACACCGTTCGCGCTTGGGCTTGCGATGTCGCGGCCCGACCTGCGGGTGGTCGCGCTCGACGGCGACGGCGCCGCGCTGATGCGCATGGGCGCGTTCGCGACGCTCGGCGCGTACGGTCCGGCGAACCTCACGCACGTGCTGCTCGACAACGGCGCGCACGATTCCACCGGCGGCCAGGCGACCGTATCGCCACAGGTGTCGTTCGCGGGGGTGGCCGCGGCGTGCGGCTATGCGTCAGCGGTCGAAGGCGACGACCTCGCGGTGCTCGACGAAGCATTGGATGCACCTGCTGCGCTCACGACGACAAGCGGTCCGCGCTTCGTGCGGCTCGCAATCAAACGCGGCACGCCCGACGGCCTGCCGCGTCCCACCATCACCCCGCCCGATGTGAAGACGCGTCTGATGCGCCACATCGGCGCCGCGCAAGGAGAGCGTTGATGCTGCTGCTCAACCCCGGCCCGGTCACGCTGACCGAACGCGTGCGCCGCAGCCTGCTGCAAACCGATCTGTGCCATCGCGAGAGCGAATTCTTCGATCTGCAGGACGAGGCGCGTGCGCGGCTCGTCGACGTGTACGGGCTCGATCCCGCGCAGTGGGCAGCGGTGCTGATGACGGGTTCGGGCACCGCGGCGGTCGAGAGCATGATCGCCGCGCTGGTGCCGGAGCGCGGCAAGCTGCTGATCGTCGAGAACGGCGTGTACGGCGAACGCATCGCGCACATCGCGGCGCAGTACCGGATCGCGCATGAAGTCGTGACGCACGAGTGGATGGAGGCACCGGACCTCGCACGCATCGTCGAACGGCTCGACGCGGACGGCAGCTTCACGCACGTCGCAGTGATTCATCACGAGACCACGACGGGCCGCCTGAACGATCTGCGCACGCTTGGCGCTGCATGCCGCGAGCGCGGCGTGCAACTGCTGGTGGACGGCGTGAGCAGCTTCGGCGCGGAAGCGATCGATTTCGACGACGGCAGCATCGCTGCCGTCGCGGCTACCGCGAACAAATGCCTGCACGGGGTGCCCGGCGCGGCGTTCGTCATCGTGCGGCGCGATGCGCTCGAGCAGGCGGCGAGTCGCACGTTCTATCTCGATCTCGGACGGCTCGCACGTCTGCAGGATCAGCGGAATACGCCGTTCACGCCGTCGGTGCACGCGTATTACGCGCTCGTCGAGGCGCTGCGCGAAATGCACGACGAAGGCGGCTGGCGCGCGCGTCATGCGCGCTATGCGGCGCTCGCCGAGCAGGCGCGCGCGGGGCTCGCGGCCCAGGGCATCGGCAGCGCGTTGCCGCCGGAACAGTCGTCGGTCGTGCTGCGCGCGTATCGCCTGCCGAACGGTGTGCCGTACCCGCGGCTGCACGATGCGCTGAAGGCGCGCGGCTTCGTGATCTACGCGGGGCAGGGCGGTCTCTCCGCGGAACTGTTCCGCATCTCGACGATGGGCGACCTCCACGCCGCCGACATCGACCGGTTGCTGCAGGCATTCGGCGAACTGTCGCGCTGACTTCGTTGTAGTGCTAGCCGCGCGCCGCTAGCGGTGCGGCCGCGGCCATCCCACCTCCCACGAACACTTCGATCCCTACATGGGCGCTGCGAGCGTCAGGATCTGCACGCGTACGCGCATGCGTTCAATGTCACGCCGGGCTGTACGGCCGGATTACTGGCATTGGGTGCGGCGTTATCGCGCGCTTTACCAGATCCACGACAATCCGTCTGATCGGGGTGGAGTTGGCGTTTAACAGCGGAGGTTTTGCGACCAGTGAATCGACCCATATCGGGTCATAAAGAGCTTGCACCCGGCGCAATAGCCGCCCTGGTGCAATGCGGCATGCGGATTTACGGTCATCCATTAAGCATGGACGACCGTTTGAAACGCCCTGAGCGGCCCGCGTGGAGGCCGTCAGCGCCTTTCTCCGGGGTTTGGACGGGCGCCTCTATGTACATTCTCCGTTAACCGGTTTAACTTCTGCGCGACCACATAGCAGTAAATATCAGGCCAATGGAGACCCTCATGCGAGGCTGCGTTTCGCGATATTCATATCGCCTCGTTCTACCGCCATAAATAAAATAGTACGCATTTTGCGCGGTCCGGATATTCATCGGCATACCCGTTTTGCTTCGAACGGTGATTGAATCCGGACGGCACGGAGTAGCTGCATTATTCAAACGATAAATCCGGAGGAGACAGAAGATGGCGCGCATCGTGCGCGACGGTTTTGCCGTCGCAAACCTGGTTGGCATCGCGGCGGTTGCCGTGCTGGTGGTTGCATGTAGCGGCGGTAATCCGGGTTCGCCCGGCCCGGTCAACGTGTCGCAATGTTCCGGCAGTACTTGTGGACCGTCCGGTCAGCCGCCGTCGGCACCTTCGACGCTCAAGCTGTGCCCCGACGCGCTCGACTACACGACCACCTTCACCGGCGGCTCGGGCAGCGGCGAATACATCAAGGCGAAGTTCAATTCGGCGACGAAGCAATACCAGATGACCTTCGTCGAATCGATGGTGCCGACCTCGGCGGGGCAGGTGAACAACACGCGCCAGGGCATCACGATCACCGGGTCGTACACGACACCCGATCTCTACCAGGTCACGAATGCCAGCGGCGGGACGTCGACGCCCCTCGTGTTGCCGAGCGCCGAGCAGAACCGCTGCGCGATCGTGCTGAAGGACGGCGCGTCGGCGGATGGCAGCTACAAGATCACGGTGAATCCGCAGGATCCGCCGCTGCTGTTCGTCGGGCAGGGGATCATGGGCGGCTCGATCCCGGGCGCGACGATCCAGTTCGCTGGGGTGCAGCTCGCCCCGGGCTTGTTTATCGGCGTTGTGCCGGGCCGCGTGTTCGATTCGTACCCGTTCATCGGTTTCAGTGAGACGGTGACCGATTTCTCGCAGATCGCGGGCACGTATAACGAGCTCGGCTTCCGGGTTACGCCGGAAGGCACGCAGTACCAGACCATTCCCAACGAGACGCCGGCGCAACTGGCGGCCGGCAACATCGGCTGGCAGCCCGACGCGATTCAGGCGTCGGAGACGTTTGCTGCGGATGGTTCGTGCGTGCCTGATACGTCGAAGTATTCGTGCGGTTCGACGGGTGCGCCGTGGAAGCTGCGGACCAATGCCGACGGTTCTGCCGACAATGTGTTCACGAGCGGCATTGCGTCGGGGGCGACGTATCCGGTGGTCGGGATCGGCGTCCAGCCGCTGTCGTTTGGCGGCGACACGGCGCACGGCGTGATGATTGTCGGCAAGGTGAACGGGACGCTCGTGCCTGTGATCGTGCGGGTCGGTGACGGCCATGCGGATCCGAGTAACCTGTTTGCGTCGATCCTCGATGACCAGATTGGCATTTCGCTGCTCGCGCCGGCGACGACGATCGCGCAGTCCGCGCTGTCGGGCGGCTACATCGGTGCGAACAGCACGTCGGCGTGCGGGATCGTCGAATACGCGGGGCAGTCGCCGCAAGGTCGTCTCGTCACTAACCCGGACGGCACGTCTTCGACCATCTATCCATCGGCCGGGGCATGCATCGACGGCAGTGCGTCGTTTAACGCAGGCGTGAACTCGACCGCGACGCTGTTCCAGAATCCGAACGGCTCGCTGCTCACGCCATTCACCGCGACGGTGACGTCCAGCTTCACGCTCGACTACACACAGACGCAGCCCGGCGTCGTGAAGGTCACCGCGACCAAAGACCTCCTGAGTGGCACGACGCCGATCTTTCAGACAGGCGACACGGGTGTGATCGTCAAGGTAGGCCCGGTGTTCGCTCTGTTGATGAACGGCTTCAACCAGCAGTTCACGACGAACAGTCCGGCCAACGTGAGCAAAGTAAATCCGTTCCTGACGATCGGCGCATTCGTGCAGTAGCGCCGGTCGTGGTCCGGGGGAGCGTGTGCCGGTGGCACCGGCTCCCCGTTCGTGAGCGCCGGGTTCGCCCGGCGTTTTTTTATTCCTGCCGGCCGGGCTGACGACCGGGAAACGCGTTACACCGGATCTTTATCAGGCGGACCTTCAGGCCGTTGCGGCTCGTCGTTGTGATGCCCCGGCGGCGGAGGCGTCAGCGGGTCGCCCTCCGGATCGCGGGTCGGATCGGCAAGCGGATCGGGAACCGGACTGGTGTGCATCTCGAGGTTCATGGCGTGGCCCCTGCGAACGAGGCGCGCATTCGTGCCCCTGTCGGATAGCGTAGGCGATCCTGCGTGAATGCGCTGTGCGTCTGCGCACGTGCCGTCAGACCGTCTTGCGTCGCGCCGCAGACCGCGAAACCGTGAGTTGCCAGTAGCGTTCGGCGGCGAACACATCGTCGTAGCCATCCGGGCCGAACGCGTGCAACTGGCTCGCGTACGCGTCGACTGCCTCGCGTTTCAGCAGCGCGCGGCGCTCCGGATCGAGCGTATGCAGTTCGGCCGGCTGCGCGGGCGTCGCGACAATACGACGCCGCGTGAGATCGACGAGCCGTTCCTGCACGATGCCGGGCGTCCGGCGATACAGCGCGTCTTCATACGCGAACCACGACAGATGCGCGAGCCGCGGCAGGATTTCGCAGCACGCGCGATAGACCAGGATGTGGTCGGCGTGAAACAGGCCGAGCGGCATCAGCAGCGTGTTCGCGGTCGAGCCGTAGATCACTTCCTCGAGCGCGGTCGCGAGCGTGTCGATCGAAGGCGAGTCGAGATACTGGCCGTCGCGGAACGGCATGCGCAGCGGAATCGCATCGAGGATCGACAGCGCGTGGTCGTCCTCGATCGTGCGCGCGTGGACGGCCGCGTGCGCGCCGGTAAATCCTGCCTTTGTGTCCCACTCGGTGTGCATGTCGCGCTCGGGCGGCGCGGCGAATACCGTGCAGACCGCGGCGTCCGGATGCGCGGCGAGCAACGTGCCGCAGCCGAACACGGCATCGTCGAAATGAGGGGAGACAACGAGCAGGCGCGGACTGGTTTCGCTCATGGGTGCGAGGTGTCGACGAGAGGGTTATGCGTGTGGTTTCGCAAACCGTGTGCCTGCATCACGCGCGCCCGACGTCGAGCGTGTCGAGATCCGCCGGCGTATCGATGTCGCGCAGAATGCCCGGATCGTCGACGTCGACGCGTGTCACCGTCTGCGACGCGAACAGCGCGCGGGCACCGGCATCGCCGTCGAGCGCGAGCAGTGCCGCGCGATGCACGCTGCCGAAACCCGCCGGATGTCCACGCTGGTTGCGGTAGAACGGCGCGACGAGCGAGGCGCCGGCGCCCATCGCGGCCGCGACCGCTTCGATCGTGGCCAGCGCGATACGCGGCATGTCGGCGAGCGCGACGATCCAGCCTTCGGCGTCGTCGCATGCTTCGATGCCCGCGGCGAGACTCGCGCCCATGCCGCGCTCCGCAGCCGCCGAGAACACCACGTCGCAGCCCGCGTCGTTGAGTTCGCGGGCGAGCACGTCGGAGCCCGGCCGCACGACTGCGACGACTTTCGGCACGACGCGCAGCAAACGGTGCGCCGACTCGTGCGCGACCGACGTGCCTTCCGGCAGACGCGCGAGCAGTTTGTTGTGGAGGCCATCGGGATCGAAGCGCGACCCGTAGCCGGCCGCAAGCAGCACGCCGGTGGCGAGCGATGCATAGGTCATGACGCGCCCTGAGAAGAGGAGGAGCCGGGGTAACCGGACGTACGCGTCGATTGTGCGGTGCAAGCGTCGACGAGGCAAGCGCCGTGCTGTCCGCGCCATAGGTAGTCACGCGCACGAGGACTCTGCGCATGACTGCCTCACCTTGTCACACCTACGTTTGCACGAGCACCTTGTCGAGCGTAATCGGCAGATCGCGCACGCGCACGCCGGTCGCATGAAACACGGCGTTCGCGATTGCGGCGGACACGCCGGTGATGCCGATCTCGCCGATCCCTTTCGCGCCGAGCGAGTTGATGTGCGGATCCACTTCGTCGATGAACGCGACGTCGATCGTGCCGATGTCCGCGTTGACCGGCACGTGGTACTCGGCGAGATTCGCGTTGATGAAGCGTCCATAGCGCAGATCGAGCAACGTCGCTTCTTCGAGTGCCGCGCCGATGCCCCACACGATGCCGCCCATCAGCTGGCTGTGCGCGGTCTTGTCGTTGAGCAGCCGCCCGACGCCATACGTACCGACGATACGCGCGACGCGGATCGTGCCGAGGTCCGCGTCGACGTGCACCTCCGCGAACACCGAACCGAACGAGTGGAACGCGTATCGTGCCTTCTCGTCGCCGGGCTTGACGGTGACCTGCGCTTCGATCGGCCGCCCGCCTGCGCGCGCGAGAATCGCCGCAGCCGGATCGCGGCGCGATGGATCCGACCGGCGCACGACCCAGCCGTTCTCGACGGTCACATCGTCGGCGGTTGCGCCATGCACGGGCGAGGCCGGGTCCGCCAGTGCGAGCGCGATCAACTGGTTGCGCACCTGGGTGGCCGCGTCGCGCACGGCTGGCGACACGCTCGCGACCGACTGCGAGCCGCCCGACCCAGGCGCGCGCGGCAGCGACGAATCGCCGAGCGCGAAGCTGATGTTCGCGGGATCGAAGCCGAGCGCATCGGCGGCGACCTGGGTCATCACGGTGTAGGTGCCGGTGCCGAGGTCCTGCGTGCCCGACGCGACCGTCGCGGTGCCGTCCGGCAGGATGCGCGCGAGCGCGGACGCTTCGTTGCGGTTTGCCGGGTACGTCGCCGTTGCCATGCCGAGCCCGATCAGCGTATTGCCCGCGCGCATCGAGCGCGGCTCGGGCGTGCGGCGCGACCAGTCGAATTTTTCCGCGCCGCGCCGGTAGCACTCGCGCAGCGATTTGCCCGACCACGGCTTGTGTTCCTGCGGATCGGCTTCGGCGTAGTTCTTCAGGCGCAGCGCGAGCGGGTCCATCCGCAGTGCCCACGCGAGTTCGTCCATCGCCGATTCGAGCGCGAACGAACCGGTCGTTTCGCCTGGCGCACGCATGAACGTCGGCGTGCCGACGTTCAACTGCACGAGACGGTGCGTCGTCACCTGGTTCGGCACCGCGTACGACATCCGCGTGACCATGCAGCAGGTCTCGGTCCAGTCCTCGATCATCGACGTGTTCGAGAAGCTGTCGTGCCGCATCGCCGTGAGCGTGCCGTCGTGGCGCGCGCCGAGCGTGAAGCGCTGCTCGGTGAACGGCCGACCGCCGACCGGTCCAAACATCTGCGGCCGTTCGAGCGCGAGACGCACCGGACGTCCGGTCTGCTTCGCGGCCATCGCGCACAGCGTGACGTGCGACCACGACGAGCCCTTGCCGCCGAAGCCACCGCCGACGAACGGCGAGATCACGTGAACACCGTCGGGCGGGAGGCCGAGCATCGCGGCGACCGCGGTCTTCGCGCCGCTCACGCCTTGCGTCGAGTCGTACAGCGTCAGATGCGGGCCGTCCCATACGGCCATCGTCGCGTGCGGCTCCATCGGGTTGTGATGTTCCATCGGCGTCGTGTACGTCGCGTCGATGCGCACGTCGGCGTCGCGCAGCCCGGCCTCGAGATCGCCGCGCTGCGTGTCGGTCTGCCGGCCCTGCGGTCTGTCGGGCGCATACGCGTGCGCGCGGGCCTGCGCGAAATCGAGCGTCGCGGGGACGCTGCGGTATGAGATGTGCAACTGGCGCGCGGCATCGGTCGCGTGTTCGAGCGTGTCGGCGACGACCACCGCGACCGGCTCGTTGTTGTAGTGCACCTCGTTGTCCTGCAGCAGCGACAGTCTGCGTCCGGCGGGCGGCGCGATTGGCGGGCGACCGCCGTTCGGCAGACGCGGTGCGTTCGCGTACGTCATCACGAGCAGCACGCCGGGCAGCGACTGCGCCCGGCTGGCATCGATCGACTCGATCGTCCCGCGCGCGATCGTGCTCGTGACGAGCACCGCATGCGCGAGCCGCGCTTCGGGAAATTCCGCGGCATAGCGGGCTTCGCCGGTGACCTTCAGCAGACCATCGGTGCGGTCGAGCGGTTGCCCGACGAAAGGAGCGGCGGTCGTCATGCAACACCCCCCTGCCGGCCGGCGGCCTGGTTGACGGCACGGACAATCGCGCGCTGCGCGAGCGCAATCTTGAAGCCGTTATCGCGCTGGGCGCGCGCATCCTGCAGCGCGGCGGCGGCTGCATCGTGCAGCGTCGCGTCGGTGAGCGGCCGGTTCGTGAGACGCTCCTCCGCCGCGCTTGCGCGCCACGGCTTGTGCGCAACCCCGCCGAGCGCGATGCGCACGCTACGCACCGTATCGCCGTCGAGCTGCAGCGCCGCCGCCACCGATACCAGCGCGAACGCGTAGCTCGCGCGGTCGCGCACCTTCAGGTAGTGCGCGTGTTCGCTGAAGAGCGGCGGCGGCAGATCGACCGCGGTGATCAGTTCGCCGGACTGCAGCGTCGTATCGAGTTCGGGACGGTCGCCCGGCAGACGATGGAAGCTCGTGAACGGCACCACGCGTTCGCCGCCGGGGCCGCTCACGCGCACGAGCGCATCGAGCGCCGCGAGCGCGACGCTCATGTCCGACGGGTTGACCGCGAGGCATTGCGTGCTCGCGCCGAGGATCGCGTGCATACGGTTGTGGCCGTCGATCGCCGCGCAGCCGCTGCCAGGCGCGCGCTTGTTGCACTGGGCGAACGCGGTGTCGTAGAAGTACGGGCAACGCGTGCGCTGCATCAGATTGCCGCCGACCGTCGCCATATTGCGCAACTGCGCGGACGCACCGGCGAGCAGCGCCTGCGACAGCAGCGGGTAGCGCTCGCGCACCCACGCATGATTGGCCGCATCGCTGTTGCGCACCAGCGCACCGATGCGCAGGCCGCCGTCCGGCAGCGTCGAGATCGCGTCGAGCCCGGGAATGTGCGTGATGTCGACGAGCCTTGCGGGCCGAGCGACGCCGCCCTTCATCAGGTCGAGCAGATTCGTGCCACCGCCGATGAACATCGTGCCCGGCTGCTGTGCCGCACGCAACGCACCGGCGATGTCGCCGGCGCGCTCGTAGGAGATCGCATCCATGATGGTCTCCTTATGCTTCGCCGATCTTGCCGGCGTGCACCGCGCGTACCGCCGCGACGATGTTGGGGTACGCGCCGCAGCGGCAGATGTTGCCGCTCATCCGTTCGCGGATTTCGTCGTCGCTCAGTTGCGGCGGACGGCGACGCACGTCCGCCGTGACCGTGCTCGCGGTGCCCGCGTCGAACTCGCCGAGCAGCGCGGTCGCGGAACACAGCTGCCCCGGCGTACAGTAGCCGCACTGGAATGCATCGTGCGCAATGAACGCGCGCTGCATCGGGCTCAGCACGTCGTTGCGTGCCAGCCCTTCGACGGTCGTGATCGCTTCGCCTTCGTGCATTACCGCGAGTGTGAGGCATGCGTTGATGCGGCGGCCGTCGGCGAGTACCGTGCATGCGCCGCACTGGCCGCGGTCGCAGCCTTTCTTCGTGCCGGTGAGGCCGATATATTCGCGCAGTGCGTCGAGCAGCGTCACGCGTGGTTCGAGTTGCAGTGCGTATTCGCGGCCATTGACGTTGAGCGTTACTGTTCGCGCGGGTACCGGCGGATGCGTGACGGGATGCGGAGTTTGTGGTGTTTGCGGTGCAGGCGTCGCTGTCTGCGCATGCGCGTACGGCACTGCGCCGACCGTGGCCGCCGCAGCCGCCGATTGCAGAAAACGTCGGCGCGACGGTTGCTCGGGACGCGGCGAAGAAGACGTGGGGGAGGGGCCGGTGTCGTCGGCGGGACCCTGACGATTCGAATGACTGGACATGACGTTCTGCTTGCTCCGTGAAAGATCATGCAGGCTGCGCGACATCGCACTGTCATCAACGTCATCGGCGATGCGTTGCGCGCGCGTGTGACGCGTTGCAAGTTGCGCTTAAAAAGGAGCAAAGTAAAGTATGGGGCTGTCAAAACGGTATTGCTAAACCAGGTGGATACCAGGACTGCGCCGGACGCGTGGGGTGCCATGCGAACGAGGGCATTGCGCGGAGGTTGTCGCGGATACGCCGGCCTCGCGACCCGTCGCGGCCGGGTCGGCTACCATCGCAGCGAGTGACAGGGTCGCCGCTTCCGCAAGCAAGCCCACGAGTAGCGGCCGGATAAACCAATGGAGACAGAAGCAGTGAACATCAACGAAAAAACGACCTGCACAAGCCGACGCGCGCTGATGCTGTGCGTACTGGGATGGGCATGGTTCGGCACGATGGCCGCGGCGTACGCGGACGAAGTCAGGGTGATGATTTCCGGTGGCTTCGCGGCTGCGTATCGCGAGCTCGGCCCGCAGTTCGAGCACACGAGCGGCGATACGCTCGTCACCGCGTGGGGGCCATCGATGGGCACGACGCAGAACGCGATTCCCGTGCGGCTCGCACGCGGCGAACCCGCCGACGTGCTGATCATGGTCGGCTATGCGCTCGACGATCTCGTCAAGGCCGGCAAGGTCGTGCCCGGCAGCAAGGTCGACTTCGCGCGCTCGCCGATCGGCATGGCGGTGCGCGACGGCGCGCCGAAGCCCGACATTCACTCCGACGACGCACTGCGACGCGCGTTGCTCGATGCGAAGTCGATCGCGTATTCGGACAGCGCGAGCGGCGTCTACGTCGGCAACGAGCTGTTCAAAAAGCTCGGCATCGAAGATCAGGTGAAGGACAAGAGCCGGATGATTCCCGCCGAGCCGGTCGGCAACGTCGTCGCGCGTGGCGAAGCGGAGATCGGCTTTCAGCAGGTTAGCGAACTGCTGCCGATAAAAGGTGTGACGGTGGTCGGCAAGCTGCCCGACGACGTGCAGCTGTACACGATGTTTTCGGCGGGTATCGCTACAGGCTCGAAGGATCCGGCGGGTGCTGCGGCGCTGATCCGTTTTCTTGCGTCGCCGGCCGCGGCTTCTGTAATCCGCAAGACCGGGCTTGAACCGCTTGCGCAGTGATGGTGTGTCACTGACGTATCCGCAACGCACCAAAAAGAAAGCCTCGCAATGCGAGGCTTTCTTGACGCTGCTTCACTCATTTGCAATAAGCAGTAAACGGCTTATGCCCGGCCACGCAGCTTTTCGACGCTGCCGCGTGAAGCGTGACAGTCTTCGTCGTATTCTCAAACCGGCAAACCAGATACGGATCGAGGCCGGTCAAGTCCCATCGATCGACCGAACCGCTCGAATCAGGCACAAGACTTACCAATTTATCGGGCGGCCCGTCAAAGAGCGATGCGTTGTTGAGCGCATGACCAACACCGCCGTCGGACACGCTCGTCGGGCACGAAACCTTTGCCGCACAGGCCACCGGAATGACACACAACGCGAGATAAAAGATCTTACTTAACGACATAGAACTGATCCCCGTCATTTACCTTCACTCCGACGCCGTTCCGGAAAGCGATAACGCGCTCGTGCACCGGCTGGGTAGTATGTCCTTTCCACTGGTCGAGCACACGAATTCCGAGGTTGCTTTGACTTAAATATATCGCTGCATGGCTTCGACCGTCCTGGTGATTACCGTAACTGCCATTCGGATCGAACGTCGCGATAACCGTCCCCGGAGCAATTCCGGTGGCGCCTTTTACTTTCGCCCCCTGTTGCCAGAACGAAGACGCAGGCGCGGCCGTTACCGCATGAATAAACGTGACGCACTGGCCATTCCCTACAAGCTGACCGACAAGAGCCTTCGCTTCACTCACGTTTGCAACGTATGGCATATCTTCTCCCTGGGCATTATCTGATTGGCATCATTCACGCGACACCTTAATCAACCTCATTATTCTAACAAGGCTGACTTGCTGTATCGGCGACATTTAGAGATAACGCCCAAAGTCCCGAAGTGCTTGCCTGTTTCGTCGGCTTCAATCGATCCCATGAAAAACCGCATCGTCCGGGCCGAGATAAACAGGCGGACGCCACGCCGCATCGCGCATCGAATGCTGGACCAGTTTCTCGACGCCAAGCAGCGTCGCGAAAATCGCCATCCGTACCGGGATGCCGTTGTCGGTCTGACGGAAGATCGCGAGGCGCGAGTCGTGATTCAGGTCAGTGCTCAGATCGTTTGCACCTGGCCGGCTGTCGCGCGGCAGCGGATGCATGATCAGCGTGTCGGTGCCGCACACGGTGTCGACGAGCGCCTGGTTGATCTGGAAGTCGGGCGTATAGCCTTCGAACGACTCGTCGGCGAAGCGCTCCTTCTGGATGCGCGTCGCGTACACGACGTCCGCGCCGCGCAGCCCCGCCGTTAGATCGTGCGTCTGTTCGATCACGTGGCCGTTGCGCGAAATCTGCTCGACGATATACGTGGGCATCTCGAGCATCGGCGGCGACACCAGCGTGAACTTGATGCCGCGATACAGCGCGAGCAGTTTCACGAGCGAATGCACGGTGCGCCCATATTTCAGGTCGCCGACGAGCGCGATATGCGCACCGTCGACGATCTTGCCGAGCCGCGAGAACTCGCGCTGGATCGTGTACAGGTCGAGCAGCGCCTGGCTCGGATGTTCGCCGGGGCCGTCGCCGCCGTTGATCACGGGCACGTTGGTCGCGCGCGCGAATTCGGCGACCGAGCCTTGCTCCGGATGGCGGATCACGAGCGCGTCGACGTAGCCGCTCATCACGCGGCTCGTGTCGTAGATCGATTCGCCCTTCGCCATCGACGAGAACGTAAAGCCGGTCGTGTCGCATACCGAGCCGCCGAGCCGGCAGAACGCGGCGCCAAAACTCACGCGCGTGCGCGTGCTCGCTTCGAAGAACAGATTGCCGAGCACTGCGCCTTCGAGTACGCGGGAGATTTTCCGGCGCCGCGCGATGGGCTGCATGATGTCGGCAACGCGAAACAGCGCTTCGACCGAATCGCGCGAGAACTGGTCGACCGACAGCAGTTGCGGTTTGCCTTCGAACAGCATCTGGCTCGCGAGCGACTGGGAGTCTACGCTTTGCGTATGCTTTTCGCCCGGCTCGCCATGCACAACGATCTCCGACACGAAGCGCTCGACGATCTCCGGCATCGCCCGCGATTCCTGCGAGTCGTCCGGCAGCAGCCAGGTGTCGAGCGCCCGTCGCGACACGCCGATACGGCTGGCGAACGCTTCGCGGGTCATGTTCATGCGGCGCATCGCGTCGCGGAGAAAGGCTTGTTGCGGGACGCTCATGCGGGGCACCTCGGTCGGTCGTTGCGGTGGTTAATATATACGCTTTGCGCATATTAGTTCGCTGCGGCTGGAAGTCAAGCTTTTTGCGCGGTTTGGCGTGCGTGTCTGCGGAAAGTCCGGTTACACTGCCCGACATGCAAACCGCCCTCGACTTTGTCCGCAGCCCGATGCCCGCCTCCACGGCCGGCGTCGCGTGCGCGTGCGAAGCCGCTTGGGCCAAAGCCAAAAAACAGCTGCTCATCTGACCGGAGCCCGCTGTTCCGTCGTCAGATGTGCGACGGAACGACTCGCCGGGCCCGCGTTTTTCTCCTGCCTCGTCACTCTCCCCGCACCGCTGAACGGAATCGATACGGTCGCGTTCGAGGTTTAGTCATGTCCATTTTTTCGGGTATCTGGATTCCCATCGTCACGCCGTTCGCCGACGGTGCCGTCGATCACGAGGCGCTGCGGCAACTGGTCGGCGTAGTTGCGGATGCGGGCGTGTCGGGGCTGGTCGCGCTTGGCACGACCGGCGAGCCGGCCGCGCTCGATGCGCGCGAACAGGACGCGGTGCTCGCGACCGTCCTCGACGCGGCCGGTTCGTTGCCGGTGCTCGCCGGTGTGTCGGGTAACCGCGAGGCGAGCGTGCGCGAGCGCATCCGCCATCTGAACGAACTGCCGGTGGCCGGCGTGCTCGTGTCCGCGCCGTACTACATCCGGCCCGCGCAGCGCGGGCTGATCGATTACTTCACAGGGCTGGCCGATCTGAGTACGAAGCCCGTCGTGCTGTACGACATTCCGTCGCGGACCGGTGTACGGCTCGAGACCGACACGCTGTTGACGCTCGCGGCGCATCCGCGCATCGAGGCGATCAAGGATTGCGCGGGGTCGCTCGAAACGCGGCTCGCGCTGATTCTCGATGGCCGGCTGAAGGTGCTCGCCGGCGACGACATCGATATTTTTCCGACGCTGTGTCTCGGCGGTAGCGGGGCGATCTCGGCGTCCGCGCATCTGCGGCCCGAGCGCTTCGTCGCGCTCTATCGCGCGGTCGTGGCAGGGCGGCTCGATGAAGCGCGCACGATCTATCACGGGCTCGTGCCGCTGATCCAGGCGTTGACCGCGGAGCCGAACCCCGGGCCGGTGAAGGCGGCGCTCGCGGCACAAGGGTTGCTGCGCGACGAACTGCGCGCGCCGATGACATCGGTCACCGACGATTTGCGAAGACGGCTCGCGCAACTTGTCGCGATGTGATCGGTGGCGGGGTGCCGGTCACGTTGCCAGTTCAAAGCCCTCATCGACCCAACCGGTGATTCCGCCGATCATGATCTTCACCGGTCGCCCGAGTTGTGCGAGTCGGATTGCGCCACGCGTCGCGCCGTTGCAGTGCGGCCCGGCGCAATAGGTGACGAACAGCGTGTCGGCGGAATAGGCGGCGAGCTTCGATACGACGATCTTGCCGTGCGGCAGATTCACCGCGCCCGGCACGTGACCCTGCGCGAAAAGCGCGGGGCCGCGTACGTCGAGCAGCACGAAGCCTGGTGAAGGCATGGCGAGCGCCGCGGCGACGTCGGAGCAATCGGTTTCGAACTGCAATGAGCGTTGGAAATGCGCGAGCGCGGCGTCGCTGCTGGCGGCGGGAACGGCAGTGACGGGGTTGTGCTGGGCTAATGCAGTGGCGGTCATGCGAGGTCTCCATTGAGCGATTGACAGGCTCATTGTCGTGCCCGAACGCTTCGCGCGGCAGTGGCGCAATCGACAATCTCCGGTAACATCGCGCCATGAACGATCATCTAGTTGTTGCGCTGGTTTACGACCGGCTCTGCACTTTCGAATTCGGCTGCGTGACCGAACTGTTCGCGCTCGAACGTCCGGAGCTCGACGTCGACTGGTATCGCTTCGCGGTGTGCGCGGCCGAGCCTGGGCCGATTCGCGCGGCGGGCGGCATCACGCTCGCTGCGCCGTACACGCTGCGGATGCTCGATCGCGCGGCAACGATCGTCGTGCCCGGCTGGCGCGATCCGGACGAAACGCCGCCCGAGCCGCTGCTGCGCAAGATCCGCTCGGCGTACCGGCGCGGCACGCGGCTGTGTTCGATCTGTTCGGGCGTGTTCGTGCTCGCGGCCGCGGGCGTGCTCGATGGCAAGACCGTCACGACGCACTGGCGCTATGCGGACCGGCTGCAGAAGCGCTACCCGCAGTTGTGCGTGCAGCCCGATGCGCTGTATGTCGACGAAGGGCAGATCATCACGTCGGCGGGATCGGCGGCGGGCATCGACATGCTGCTGCATCTGGTGCGCCGCGATTACGGCCGCGCGGTCGCGAACCGCGTCGCGCAGCGTCTCGTCGTGCCGCCGCATCGCGAGGGCGGTCAGGCGCAGTTCGTGCCGCGCCCGCTGCCGCCGGACGACAGCGGACGTCTCGCGAAACTGATGGACTGGGTGCGTACGCATCCCGCGGCACCGCATACGCTCGCGTCGCTGGCACAGCGAGCGGCGATGAGTCCGCGCACGCTGCAGCGCCAGTTTCGCGACGCGACCGGCATGGCGCCGTACGAATGGTTGCTGCGAGAACGCGTGGCAATCGCACGCGAGCTGCTCGAGACGCATGCCCGGATGCCGATGACGCGCATCGCGGAGCGCGCCGGCTTCGGGTCGGAAGAGTCGTTGCGCCGGCACTTCCGGCGCATCGCATTGACGAGCCCCGGCGCATACCGGCGCAAGTTCGGCAGCGCGCCGCTGTGAGTTCCGGCGGCTATTCGAACGCCTTGTCGTTCGGATTCGCGTACAGCGCGCGTAGCGAATCGCTCATCGGAAAATCGAAGCTCAGGCTCTTCGGCGGCACGGGCTTCATGAACCACTTGTCGTATAGCGTGGCGATATCGGCGCTCTTCATCGTGTGGCTCATCACATCGTCGACGAGCCGTTTGAATGCCGGGTCGTCCTTGCGCATCATGAAGCCGTAGGCCTCCGACGATTGCGGCGTACCGACGATGGTCCAGTCCGACGGCTTCGCGGTCAACGAACGCGTACCAGCAAGCAGCACGTCGTCCATCATGTAGGCCACCGCGCGTCCCGTTTCGAGCGTGAGCCGGCCTTCGCCGTAGTCCTTCGCGCTGATGATCTGCATGTTCATCTTCTTCTCCTCGTTCATCTTTCTGAGGATGCGCTCGGACGTCGTGCCCTGGTTCGTCACCACGGTCTTGCCCGCGAGATCCGGAAAGTCCTTGATGCCGGAGTCCTTGCGTGTCAGCAGACGCGTCGTCGCCACGAAGAACGTGTCGGAGAACGCGACCTGATTTTGCCGCGACGTCAGGTTGGTAGTCACGCCGCATTCGAGGTCGACCGTGCCGTTCTGCACGAGCGGAATGCGATTCTGCGACGTGACGGGAATGAAACGCACCTGCAGGCCCGAGCGGCCGGTGCGCGCTTTCACCGCGTCGATCACGCGGTCGCACAGATCCTGCGAGAAGCCGATCACGCGATTGTTCGCATCCACATACGAAAACGGCACCGACGTTTCGCGGTGACCGATCGCGATCAGATTGGCCGACTGGATTTTCATGAGCGTCGGACCGAGGTCCTCGGCAACAGCGGACGGCGACAGCGCAGCGCACGCGAGCGCGGCACACAACACGAGAGCGGGCGGGGCGAAGCGTTTCATCGGGCGTCCTGGATGGCGAGGAGATGACCGGTCAGGTCAACCGGTTTAACCATATGTTGCCATGACAAAAAACTCTGCAACATATGTTAACTACCAGGAATTGCCTGCCCGGAGCGACACCTCCGGTATGGCAGACCGCATCCCGAACGCCCGGACTGTGGTAATTTTTATCGGTACGCGACAGCGAGATTCACCCTTGACCCACCCGACGTCCGATGAAAACTCCCGCGAAATCCCCGGTTAAAGCCTCCCCCAGCGCCGTCGATCCGATCGTGCAGACGCCGGCGCGCACGTTGCGCAAACCGGCGTCGCCGGCAGCGAAGCTCGACGATACGGATCGTCGTCTGCTCGCGTTGCTGTCCGAGGACGCGACGCGCAGCTACGCGGACCTCGGGCAGGCGCTGCATCTGTCGCCGCCCGCGGTCCACGAGCGCGTGAAGCGGCTCAAACGCGACGGCGTGATCCGCGGCACTGTTGCCGCGCTGGACGGTGGCCGGCTGGGACGACCACTGCTTGCGTTCGTGCACGTCGACACGACGAGCTGGGCCGTCACGCGGCATCTGCTGGCGTTAAAGGAATGGCCCGACGTCGAGGAGATTCACACCGTGACCGGCGAAAGCGCGATGCTGCTGAAGGTGCGCACGCGCGACACGCAGACGCTCGAAGACCTGCTCGAGCGGATTCATTCAATCGAGGGATTCACCGGCACGCGCAGCTATATCGCGCTGTCGACGTATCTGGAGCGTGGACCGAGCCCGGCCGAATGAATCGCGCGGTGCCGCATCACGGATGCAGCGCGAGTCCTTTGACGGTCTTGTCGATCGCGTTGCGTGGACCGCGCAGTGCGAGACCGACGAGGTCGGGCGCATCGGCGGGTTCGGCACGGAACACCGTGCGGTTCGCGGCATCGTGGCCGCTCGAAAACATCGCGCGCACGTAGGCGGCGCGCGCGAGTTCGCGCTCGATGCTCTTGCGCCACGCGCGCAGCAAGCCTGCTGAGTCCGCGGCGTAAATGATCATCGGCTGACCGAGCAGGCGTGCGTACGGGCGACCCTGCGCGTCTTCGTACGGTGCCTCGCCCATCGCGTCGGGCGCGATGTCGACGATGCCGGTAGCGAGAAAGGCGGTGACGTTGAGTTTTTGCCAGACCGGGAGATCGTCGAGGACGACGATGACGACTTTGGTATCGAATTCCATGAGCGGTGACGATGAGGCTGTGCGAAGCGGTGAACAGCCATCATAAGCAGCCCGCGACTGTTTGCGTGACGCGCTGCGCGAGAAACGAACCGCATTCGGCGGGGCGGGCATCGTAGGCCTTCGCACAGGCCAGGGCGGCGAATCATGTTAGGCGTGCGTCGCCGTACATTCACGCGTCGCGTTCCGCGCGAAACCGCGTCTCCGGCATGCCGGGGTAGACGAGCAGAGACACGGCTGCCCAGATCGTCACGTACCAGTAGAACCACGACTCGTGTCCATCCGACTTGAGGCGCAGCGCTACGAATTCGATCGTGCCGCCGAGGATGGCTGTCGTCAGCGCGTACGGCAGGCCGATCGCGTGCGCGGCTAGCCGAAGCGAAACAGCTCGCGCGCAGATCCGGCGAGAATCGTCGCGCGTTGCCCCGCGTCCGGCACCCACTGCGCGAGCACCGCATGGGTTGCCGCGTAATCGACGAGGTGCCGGTGCTGCGTATGCGGCCAGTCGCTGCCCCAGACGAGCCGCGCCGGCGTGAAGCGTTCGAGCAGCGGCTGCGCGAGCCGCACGCCCAGCATCGCACCGTCGTTCGCATCCACGCTGCGGTATGCCGCCGACAGCTTGACCCACACACGACCAGTCGCCGCGACCGACAGCAGATAGCGAAAGCCCGGATCGCGTTCACCGAGCAACGGATCGGGGCGGCCGAAATGATCGACGACGACGGTGCAGCCCGCATCGAGCAGCGCGCCGACGACAGCAGGCAGATCCGCCGCTTCGCGATGCACTTCGACGTGCCAGCCGAGGGCGTTCACCCGCGCGAACAGCGGTTGCCAGCGTGCATGGCGTAGATCGGGCAGCGGTAAGCCGAGCAGGTTCAACCGGATACCGACAACGCCACAACGCGCAAACGAGTCGAGCGTCGCGGCATCGATCGAAGGATCGACTACCACCACGCCACTAAAGCGCTGCGGATAGCGTCTCAAGACGTCGAGCAGAAAACGGTTGTCGGTACCGAGAAAACTCGGCTGCACCAGCACCGCATGCGACACGCCGTGCGAGGACAGATGGGCGGCGTACGCGTCGAGTGTGGCGTCGTAGTCCGGTGCATGGCGGCGCTGTGCCGCGAGCGGCAGACCGCGCACGAACACGTGCGCATGCGAATCGATTGCGGCGACGTGCGTTGGCGTGGCGTCGAGCCAGCGGCGCGCGGCAGGGTCATGCAGGTCGTCGTCGACGGTGGGAACGGAAGGCGTATGGCTCATGAGCGGATCGTGCGAATGACTGGGCCGGCGGGCGTGCTCATACGCGTCGCGCGACCGGCGCGGCAGCCCGGCGGGAAGCGTCGGCCGCCGTGTCGTTAGCGGAGGCTTCAACCGCCGCGAGCTTGCGGCCCTTCGTTTCCGGCAGCATCAGCGCCGCGAGCACGACGAGGCCGTACGCGATCCCGGCATCGATGCCGAGTGCCGCGCCAAGTGGCATCGAGTTGCCCATGTGCCCGACCAGCACGGGGAAACCCGCCGACACGATGCGTCCGAAGTTGTAGCAGAAGCCAACGCCGGTACCGCGAATGCCTTGCGGATACAGCTCGTTGAAGAGCGCGCCAAGCGTCGCGGGAATGCCCGCCGCGAACAGGCCGAGCGGAAAGCTGAGGATCAGCATCGCGGTGTCGCCCATCGGCAGGAACGTGTACAGGTTCACGGTCGCCGCACAGCACACCGCGAACAGGATCACGTTGCGGCGCCGACCGATGCGGTCCTGCAGCCACGCGCTGACGAAGCACCCGGCGATGAACGCCACGATCACGACGGCAAGATAGCCGCCGGTGCCGAGCACCGACAGATGGCGCTCTGTTTTCAGGTAGGTCGGCAGCCACGTGGTGATCGCGTGATAGCCGCCGTGCGCGCCGACGCCGATCAGCCCGCCGACGATCGTCGTGCGGATCACACTGCGATCGAAGATATGGGTCGCTGCTTCGCGAGGTTCGGCTGCGCTGCGCGAAGGCACTTCACGTGGCGGCTCCTTCATCGAACGGCGCACGTACAGCACCAGCAATGCGGGCAGTGCACCGATCGCGAACAGCAGGCGCCAGGCCCATTCAGGCGATACCCACGAGAACACCACCGTGTACAGCAGCACCGCGCCGGCCCAGCCGAATCCCCACGCGCTCTGCACGATGCCCATCGCCTTGCCGCGATGCTGCGCGCGGATCGTCTCGCTCAGCAGCACGGCACCTGCGGTCCACTCGCCGCCGAAGCCAAGCCCCTGCAAGGCCTTTAGCACGAGCAACTGCTCGAAGTTTTGCGCGAACGCGCTGAGAAACGTGAACAGCGAAAACCAGATGACGGTGATCTGCAACGCGCGCACGCGGCCGATCCGGTCCGACAGCCAGCCCGCGAGCAACCCGCCGAGCGCGCCGGCTACGAGCGTCGCGCCGCCGATCAGTCCGGCCTGGCCCTTGCCGAGTCCCCAGGTGACGAGTAGCGTCGGGATCACGAGACTGAACAGTTGCGTGTCGATGCCATCCAGTGCCCAGCCGGCGAAGCAGCCCCACAGCGTGCGCTTTTCCGTCGGCGAGATTTCCCGATACCAGTTCATTGCCTGTCTCCATGCACCGTTTGATTGTGTCCAGCTTGTCCTCGCATTCTAGGGACGCAGGGGATAGCGTTGTATTATGGGAAAGATCATTTTTCATAGGTCTTTCGTATATCAACGATCGGGCGATGATGGAAACGCGCAACCTCAAATACTTCCTCGCCATCGCCGACGCGGGCAGCGTGACGCGTGCTGCCGACACGCTCGGCGTCGCGCAGCCGGCCTTGAGCCAGGCGTTGACGCGGATGGAACGCGACCTCGGCGTGAAGCTGTTCACACGCACGCGACGGGGCGCCGCACTGACGCCCGCGGGTCAGGCGATCGTCGAGGACGTGCGGTTGAGCGTCGCGCGCATCGACGCGGCGTCGCATCGCGCGCGCGAAATCGGTGCGCAGCGCGGCGGCCGTCTGACGGTCGGTTTTGCATCGGCGGCGCTGTTCGACGTGTTGCCGCGTGCGATTGCCGCGTTGCGCGAAGCGGTGCCGGACGTGCAACTGGCGCTGCGCGAGATGAGCAATGCGGAGCAGGCGGTGGCGCTCGAGCGCGGCGAGATCGATCTGGGACTGCTGCATACGCCGGTCACGGTCGGCGGCCGGATGCGCGAGAAACTGATCGTGCGCGAACGGCTCATTGCCGTGCTGCCGACGTCGTTTCAGGTCGCGCAGGATGGGCGCGTCACGCTGCGCGAACTCGCGGAGCGCGGGCTCGTGTGGTTTCCGCAGGACCAGCTGCCGGTGATCCGCGCCGGCATCCTGAGTGCGTTCCGTCAGGCCGGCTGCGAAGCGGACATCGTGCAGGACGCGAACCGCTCGTTGACGGTGCTCGCGTGCGTCGCGGCGGGCTGCGGCGTGTCGCTGCTGCCGCAGTCGGTCCGTACGCTGCAGTTCGCCGGCGTGCGGCTATGCGAGGTCTCGGACGGCGATGCGCTGCCGTCGTTCGAACTGAGCGCGATCTGGCCGCATCGTTCGCGGCCCGCGCTCGCGGACCGCTTTGCGGCGCTAATCGTGCCGCGCGGACCCGACTGACGCGAACGCGCATACCCGTCGCGTCGTGGCAGCTATAACCGCATCAGAACACGCTGCGAATCCCCACACGCCCCACCGCCTGCTTCTGGTTCGACGACGGATTGAAGCCCGCGATCTGCGCGAACTGCGCGTCGCCGGCCGCTTTCTGGAACACGCCGAGGACGTACACCGACGTGCGCTTCGACAGCGCGTATTCGACGGTGAAGTTGAACTGGCTGTACTTGGGCTCGCCGTCGGTCGCATGATCGCGGCCCGTCGTGTACGTGTAGCCTGCGCCGATCGTCACGGCCGGCGTCGGGTTGTAGAGGGCAGACAGTTCGTAGTTCTGGAACGTCGCGTCGTGGCCCGCGCTGCCCTGCTGGAAGATCGTGTTCGTGAAGTCGGCGAGCAGGCGCAGCGGTTCGAAGACCCGGTACGACACGCCGACACCGAACACTTTCTGCGCGCGCGCATTCGCGAGAAAACCACCGTACACCGCGTTCGTGAAGCCGGGGTAGTTCTGGTAGCCCTGGGTGGACACCTGCGGATCGTTGATCCGCAAATAGCCGATACCCACGCCGAACGGACCGGCCGAGTAGTTCGCGCCCGCGCTGACCACCGCGTTGTTCGAGAACTGTCCCGCGATGCCACCGGGCGCATACAGTCCGCCGAACGTCAGGCCGCCGATCGACGGGCTCGCGTACTTGATCGCGCTCGAGATCGGAAAGCCGTTGTCGGTGTTGTCCATGTCGTTCGGGTGAGCGAAGTAGTAGCCGCCGATGTTGCCGTTCAAGGTATAGGGCTCGACGAAGTCGACGATCGAATCCCACTGGCGGCCGAGCGTCACCGTGCCGAGCGTGTTACTGCGCAGGCCGACGTACGCATTTCGCGAAAATGCGAGGCCGCTGCCGAGACGTCCCGAGTTGAGATCGAAGCCGCTTTCGAGGCGGAAGATCGTCGCGAGTCCGCCGCCCAGGTCTTCGGTGCCGCGCACGCCCCAGCGGCTCCCTGCGGTCACGCCGGACGCGAGCTGGGTCAGGTGTCCGCCCTGTACGTTGCTGACGAAATCGGCGCCGTCTTCGACGATGCCGTATAGCGTGACCGCGCTTTGTGCATGCGCGGCGCACGCGGCGACCAGGAAGGGGACGGCCGCGGCCAGGTTTTTTTTCATCGGGTGTCCGTTGTAATGGGTTATGGTTGTTCTGAAAATCGTTGACGAATGGTTGACAAAGCGCGTGGACAAAGCACGCCGCTCCACACGGCGTCGGCGGATTATCGGATCGGTCCCGCGAGATTCAAACGATGAAGAACTGAAATGCTTTTTAGTGGCGCGAGATCGCCACCGACGGGGCGTAACCGCCATCTGTTTTTACCCGAACCCATTTGGAAAGCTGAATTTGTTGGTTTGCCGCGTATGCGACTATCGTTATTCTGCGCAGCTATTGCAGCCGATTTTCTGTCGCGTGGACAGTCGCGAACCGTGAACCATCACGGTGAGCGATAATGGCGTGCGGCCTTTCGACGACATCCAATCCTTTTCCTCTCCACTGGAGTCACGCATCCGATGGCATTCGCAAAGACACTCAAGGGCGCTGCCGCGCTGCTGCTGTTCACATCGATCGGCGCGCACGCGGCCGGTTCGGTCACCGTCGCATCGAAGATCGACACCGAAGGCAACCTGCTCGGCAACCTCATCGCGCAGGTGCTGAAGTCGCACGGCATCGCGGTGACGGACAAGATCGGGCTCGGCACCACGCCGATCGTGCGCAAGGCGATTACCACCGGCGAGATCGACATCTATCCGGAGTACACGGGCAACGCGGCGTTCTTCTTCAACAAGGCCAACGATCCGCTGTGGAAGAACGCGGCGCAGGGCTACGAGGAAGCGCGCAAGCTCGACTATGCGGCGAACCACATCGTGTGGCTCACGCCCGCGCCGGCCAATAACACGTGGGCGGTCGCGCTGCTCGGCACGGTCGCACAGGCGAACCACATCAAGAGCTTCTCGGACTTCGGCAAGTGGGTGTCGTCGGGTGGGCAGGTGAAGCTCGCGGCGTCGGCGGAATTCGTCAATAGCGCGGGTGCGCTGCCTTCATTCGAAAAGACTTACGGCTTCACGCTGAAGCCGGACCAGTTGCTCGTGCTGTCGGGCGGCGACACGTCGGCGACGATCAAGGCGGCTGCCGAACAGACCGACAAGGTGAATGCGGCGATGGTCTACGGCACGGATGGCGCGATTACCGCGGCCGGTCTCGTCGTGCTCGAAGACGACCATAACGTGCAGCCCGTGTACGCACCCACGCCGGTGATCCGCGAGGCCGTGCTGAAAGCGCATCCGGAAATCGCGGGCTATCTGAAGCCGGTATTCGCGAGCCTCGACCTGAAGACGCTGCAGACGCTAAATGGCCGCATCCAGGTGAATGGCGAGCCGGCGGCGGCGGTCGCGGCGAGCTATCTGAAAGCGAAAGGCTTCGTTAAGTGACGGTGGGAAGCGACGGTGGGTGCGGGAGGCGACTTGCACACGCAACGGACGCACGATAGCCGCGCACTCGCGTTCGTCGCGCGGCGTGCGGGCGTGGTCTGGCAGATCGATCGGGTCGGTGCGCTGATCGCGGTGCTGATCGGCTTCGCGCTCGCGTTCGAACCATTCGTCACGTTTCGCGCGAACCGCATCGTGTCGGGCAAAGGCCTCGGCCTGCTCGACATCTTCACAGCCGGCGAGGCCCGCGCGATCGTCGCGGTGCTGGTCGGCGCCGCGCTGTTCGCGCTGCTGCGCAGCCGTGCCGCGTGGCGCCTCGCGGTCGGTGCGGTGCTGCTCGTCGCGCTCGCGATCGTCGTTGGTCTTGCTCCCGCGCATCTCGTCACTGTGGACCATCCGCTCGCGCGCGTATCGCCGGCCGCAGGCTTCTGGGTGCTCTCGTTCGCGTTCGCGATGCTCGTCGCCGACGCGATCGCGAAGCTCGCGCTTGGGCCTGCCGCACGCGTCGCGCTGCTCGCGCTGACGCTGGTCGCGCTCGCGGCATTGCTAGGCAGCGGACGTTGGGACGGTCTGTCGGTGATGCAGGAATACGCGGTACATGCTGACACTTTCTGGCAGGAAGCCGCGCGGCATCTCGAACTCGTCGTTGGGTCGGTTGCGGCGGCGGTGATCGTCGGCGTGCCGCTCGGCATTGCGTGCGCGAAGCTCCCCGCGTTGCGTGCGGTCGCGCTGCCGGTGCTGAACATTGTGCAGACCATTCCGAGCATCGCGATGTACGGGCTGATGATGGTGCCGCTCGGCCTGCTCGCAGCACACGTGCCGCTCGCTGCCGAGCTCGGCATCCGCGGCATCGGCGTCGCGCCTGCACTGATTGCGCTGTTTCTGTACTCGCTGCTGCCGGTCACGGCGAGCGTCGTCGTCGGGCTCGCGCAGATTCCGCCGCAGACCGCCGAGGCCGCGGTCGCGATGGGCATGACGCTGGGTCAGCGGTTGCGTTCGGTCGAACTGCCGCTCGCGTTGCCGGTCGTGCTGACTGGCGTGCGTATCGTGCTGGTCCAGAACATCGGGCTCGCCACAGTGGCCGCGCTGATCGGCGGCGGTGGGTTCGGCACGTTCGTGTTCCAGGGAGTGGGCCAGGCCGCGATCGACCTGGTGCTGCTCGGCGCCGCGCCGACCATCGCGCTCGCATTGACCGCGGCCGTCGTGTTCGACGCCGTTACGGAAGTCGTCAAAGGACGCCGCACATGATCGAAATCGACAAGGTCAGCCGCCGCTTCGGCGATATCGTCGCCGTCGACGATGTGTCGCTCGCGATTCCAACCGGCACGATCACCGCGCTCGTCGGTACGTCGGGCAGCGGCAAGTCCACGCTGCTGCGGATGATCAATCGCCTGATTGCGCCGACGTCGGGCACGATCCGCATCGACGGTCGCGATACCGCCAGCGTGCCTGCCGAAGCGTTGCGGCGTGGCATAGGTTACGTGATCCAGGGGAACGGGCTGTTTCCGCACTGGAGCGTCGCGCGCAACATTGCGACGGTGCCGCGGCTGCTCGGCTGGGACACGGCGAAGATCGACGCGCGTGTACGCGAACTGCTGGTGCTGTTCAAGCTCGACGCCGATACGTACGGCGCGAAGTTTCCGCATCAGCTGTCGGGCGGGCAGCAGCAGCGCGTCGGCGTCGCGCGGGCGCTCGCTGCGCAGCCCGCGATCCTGCTGATGGACGAACCGTTCGGCGCACTCGATCCGATCATCCGTGGGCAGGCGCAGGAAGATCTGCTCGCGCTGCAGCGCCGGCTCGGTATCACGGTCGTGATCGTCACGCATGATATGGAAGAAGCGCTGCGGCTCGGCGATCGCATCGTCGTGATGGACAGCGGCCGTGTGCTGCAGGCCGCGACACCCGCCGAACTGCTCGCTCGGCCCGAGCCAGGTTTCGTCGAGCGCCTCGTCGCGGGTACGGACCGGCCGTTGCGTCTGCTGTCGCTGACCCAGGTGAGCGAGATCGCGGAGCCGGGTACGACCGACGGCGAGCCGATCGCCGCGACGCAGACGCTGCGTGACGCGCTGTCGGAATTGCTGTGGCGCGGTGTGCAGAGTCTGCCGGTCGCGCAGGAAGACGGCACGGTTAGTACGCGGGTGTCGCTCGCCGCGATTCTCGCGCACGCGGAGCGGCCCGCATGAAGCCCGCCGCGTTCGCCCGCATTCTGGCGCTCGCGTTGCTGCTCGCACTGCTGTGCCGGCCGCAGTGGTTCGCACCGCTGTTCGCACCGCTCGCCGACAACGGCGCACCGGCGATCTACGATCGCGCGAGTCTGCTCGATCTCACGCTCGCGCATCTTGCGATGGTCGCGGGCGCGAGCATCGTTGGCTCGGTGATCGCGCTGCTGCTGGGCATCTTCGTCACGCGGCCAGCCGGCGCCGAATTTCTGCCGCTCGCGCGCACCATCGTCAACATCGGGCAGACCTTTCCGCCGGTCGCGGTACTCGCGCTCGCGGTGCCGGCGGTCGGCTTCGGCGTGAAGCCGACGCTGATCGCGTTGATCCTGTACGGGCTGCTGCCGGTATTCGAAAGCACGATCACCGGGCTGAAGGACATTCCGGACGAGACCATCGACGCGGCGCGCGGCATGGGGATGAGTCCGCTGCGGCAGCTGTTTTCGGTCGAACTGCCGCTCGCGCTGCCGGTGATCCTGTCGGGTATCCGGCTGTCGGTCGTGATCAATCTCGGCACCGCGACGCTCGGCTCGACAGTCGCGGCGAAAGGGCTCGGTGACGTGATCATCGCCGGGCTGCAGACGTCGAACACCGCGTTCATCCTGCAGGGCGGGGTGATCGTCGGGCTGCTCGCAGTGCTTGCCTACGACGCGCTCGGTCTCGCGGCGCGGGCGGTCGCGCGGCACGGAGCGGGTGGAGCGCCCGCCGCGGTTTAAGTGGCACGATGCGGCGATGTTTTTATAGCGCTGTTTCGTCCGCGGTGCGTCGCTGTTCGTCCGACCCGGCGCGAAAGCGACCCTCCACGTAGCGACACCCCGGCGCGATCGACTACGCCGGGGTGTCTCATTGCCGCTCGAGAGGGCGTAGCGCCGCGTCAGATCGCGGCGGCGCTACGCGCTTCGTCTTAGAAGTGCGAGTGGCCCGTGTCCGGCAGCGTCCGCGTTTCCTCGGCTGCGACCGCGTGCAGCAGGTCGGGTTGCAGGCCGAGTACGTGCAGGATCGTCGGCGCGACCTGGGTCGTCGTCACGCGGTCGTCGATGGTGCGTCCCGCGTGGCCTTCGCCCGGGATGTAGACCACGAGGCCGAGATGGCTGTCGTCAGGCGCGTTGCCGCCGTGCTCCTCGTCTTTCGCCGTGCTCGACGTATAGATCACGCCGGGGTTCGGCTGCACGACGATGTCGGGCGTGCGGCCCTGCGCCGGATTGCCGAACCACTGCGCGAGACGCGGGCCGGACAGGATGTACGCTTGCGGACCGTCCGCGCAGATACCGGGCGCGTTGCAGCTCAGGTTGTCCTTCAGCGTCTTCACGACCGCGGCCGTCTGGCTTTGATCGCGCAGCCAGATCAGGCCGACGTCGTCGGTCTGCACCATGCCGGTATCGACGAGGCCCGTACCGTCGTTCAGGTTGCCGCTCTTCGTGGCGTTCTGGCCGAAGTTGCCGTTCGGGTCGAGATAGTTGTTCGCTTCGAGCAGCTTCGACAGCGTGTCGCCGTTCTTCACGAGCTTCGTGTGATCGGTCGGCGACTGGCCATGCTTCGCGGTGACGATGATCGACGTCGACGTGTACAGGTTACGCTGCTTGAGTTCGGCGACGACGCGGCCGAGCGACTGGTCGATATACGCGATCGCACCCGTGACCTGCGGTCCCGGCGTGAAGTCCGCATCCAGATAGCCGCCGCCGCTCGCGACCGTGGCTTTCTGCGCGACGCTCAGTGTCTGGAAGTTGGCGCCGAACAGCGTCGGCACGGCGGCCTGCGATTGACCGGTCGAATCCTTGCCATCGATCTCGTTGATCAATGCCTGCACGTGGATGTTGTCGAACTTTTCCGTGTGCGTATAGGTGTCGAGGTAGTTGGTCTGCGTTGCCGGATCGATCGAGTTGATCTCGGTGCGGGCGAGATCGTCGACGCCCGTGCCCGACGGACCGTTCAGCCAGTCGTAGCCCCACGCGTGCTTGTCGGCCCAGGCGGTGCGCGCACCGTTGATGTTCTGCTTGACCGCTTCGAAGACCGTGTTGGTCTTCACGTAGTTATGCGGATAGACCGGCGTGCAGACGCCGTTGATCAGCGCGTGCGGAATGGCCTGAGGATTGAACGCGCCGCCGCCGTTCAGGTGGATCAGCGCGCCGCCGTTCTCCCCATCGATGCCGGTGGTTTCGTCGAACACGACATTCCAGCCCTGCTTGCCCGTGCAGTTCGTGTCGGTCGGGGCATACAGCGTGCGGTCATAGGACACGTCGTAGAACAGGCCAGCCGATTTCGGCGAGCCGCCGGTGACGAGTGCCGCGAGGCCCGGGAACGAATCCGACAGGCCCGGCGTGTGCGCGTTCGTGTACGTGAGGCCCGCTTTCGCGAGCAGTGCGATGTTCGGGCATGCATTCGAACCGATGCAGCGTGCGACGTCCTGCTCGTGCAAGCCGTCGAAGCTGATCAGCAACACGTGCTTCACCTTCGCACGGTCGTGTCCGTCGTGTTCGTCGCGTGCCGCGGCGCCCGTTGCATGCAACGCAGTCAGTGCGACTACACCCGCGCTGATTGCCGTCTGTACACGCATCCATCTCCTGATCTTTTTCATTCCTGTCCTCTTCAAGTGGTCGCGAAAAATTTCGTAAGCGACGTGAATGTGCAGGCGGATTAAGTCGTCGGGATGAAGCAGTACTTTCGGTTTGCTAACCATATTGCATATTGCGCACACGTGTAACAGCTTGCAACCCTTAAGATTTTCTTAAGGGTTGTGTGACTCGGCATTTCACTGCATGGTCTTCACCAGCTCCAGCCGGTGAACCGTCGCGCCAGGCAGGAACGGCGTCGCTTCGCCGTGCACCCATGCTTCGTGTCCCGCGAGAAAGTACGGCGACAACGGATGCCCCGATTGCCCGCCCGGCATCTCGAAGATGCCGTCCTGCTCGCGTCCCGGCGACACGGCGATCCGTTCCGATGCGCCGAACCCAGGCATCTGCACGCGCGGCATGTTGAAGTCGCCGGGCAGCGGATCGTGCGGGGCGCTTAGCAAGTTGCGCACCCATGGCAGCCACGATGGAATCATCCGCGCGAACGGATGCGCGATCGCGGCACGGTTGCGGTCGCCCCAACGGGCCGTTTCAACCGACGTGCCCGCAGGCAACTGCGCGATCGCGTGATCGATCCGGTCGAGCATGAACGCACGCCAGTCGGCGAAGCCGTCGGGCACCCACGCACGTTGCGCGGCGAGCGATTCCATCACTACACCGTAACGCGAACTCGCGGCACGAAAGCCGAGGCGCGGCTCGATGCGCGCGAGGCTCGCATCGAGCTTGCCGAACCACGCGTCGTACAGTGAGAAGTAGAACCCGCGTAGCAGGCGGTAACCGGTCGCGTCGGCATCCGCGCGGCCGTTCCACGTTTCGAGCGCCTGACGGAAGGCCGCGCGCTGCGGATGATCTTTTAGCGCGTCCGCATCGAGTGCGGCGAGCGCGATGCCGCGCCAGCTCGCGATCCATAGCGCGCGGTCGTCGGTCTGGACCGCCAGCATGTCGCGCTCGGTCGCGTGCGGCAGCGCGAGCAGATCGTCGCGGATCTGCGATGCGCGCGCGCCGAGGTCCCAGCCGGCGTCGCCCGCGAGCGCCGCTTCGGCGGGCGGCAGCGTGCGATTGTTCGCGGTCCACAGGCGTCCCAGCGGCGGGTCGATTCGCGACGGGTATTCAGTCGGCAACAGATAGCCTTGCCAGCCGCGATACGTGGAAGGATCGAACGGCAGATCGCTGAGCGGTCCGCTCTGCGGGTCCGTCGCCGCGTCGCGCCGCGGCAGCGGGCCGGCCAGCGTCCAGCCGATCTTGCCCTGGGCATCGGCGACCATGAAGTTCTGCGTCGGAATGCCGCTGGTCTGCGCAACGTGCAACGCATCCGCGACGTTCTCGACGGTTTCGAGTTGCCGCAGGTTCAGATTGATCGCCGACGGGTCGTGCGCGACCCAGCGCACTGCATACGCGTGCGAACCGACGTCGATCTGCGGACCCCAACGCGTGTCGACGACCGGCAACTCGACCGGCGCGCCACCTTTCACCTCGATGCGCTCCTGATGAACAGTCGCGTGTTCCCACGTGCCGCCCGGGACGCGGTATTGCAATGGGTCGGCGGGATTGCGCTGTAGTTCGATCAGATCGATGAAGCGGCCGTAGCTGTTCGTGAAGCCCCACGCGATGTGTCCGTTGCTGCCGGCGATCACGAGCGGCGTGCCGGGCAGGCCGACGCCGGTCACGCGGCGAGGCTGTCCATCCTGCCCATGGGCTTCGGGCCATTGCAGCGACAACCGGTACCAGATGTTTGGCAGCGACAGGCCGAGGTGCATGTCGGCGGCGAGCAGTGCGCCACCGTGCGCACTGTGCGCACCGTCGACGGCCCAGCCGTTGCTGCCGGTCATCGAGCGCGCGACCATCGAGTCGTCGTACGGCGAGCCGGCGTTCTGTGCGACGACGCTGGCTGCCTGCGGTCCACGCAACCAGTCGGGACGCGTCGCGGGCGGGGTCGCGAGCCTGTCCTGCGCGGGTGTCGCGACATCGAATGGCGCGTCCCAGTGGCTCGTCGTGGGCAGCAGAAACGCGAGTAGATCGGCCGGTACGCGCTCGCGTAACGCGGCGCGTGAAAGGATGCGATTCGCCTCTTCCCATTGCAGATCGAAGTACATCGCGTACACGACGAGCAGCGTGTCTTCGGAACGCCACGCGACCGGCTGCGTGCTGAGCAACCAGTATTCGAACGGACGTGCGGCGAGGGCCGCGAGTCCTTCGTTGACGCCGGCCGTATAGCGGTCGAGCAGTTGCCGCTGCGCGGGCGGCATGGCATCGATCAGCGCGTGTGCGCGTTCGCGGAAGCGATGCACGCGGTTGGCGCGATCGAGTTTCAGTGCAGCCGGCCCGATCAGCGCGGACACCTCACCCGCAGCCACGCGGCGCAGCAGATCCATCTGGAAGAAGCGGTCCTGCGCCTCGACGAAACCGGTCGCGAACGCGACGTCTTCGCGGGTCTGGCCGCGCAGCGTCGGCACACCGAGCGCGTCGCGTTCGATCGATACCGGCGCGGACAACGTCGCGGCGATGCGCGTGCCGTCGAGTTGCGGCAGGCTTGCGTGCACGGTCGCCCAGATGCCGGTCACGATGGCTACGAGCAATGCAAGCAAGACGCAAGGGAGGGCGATCAACCAGCGGGAGCGGCGTTTTCGTGTCGTGTCGTTCGGGCGATTCATGACGTTCGGCGGGGGCGAGGTTGCGATAACTTACAGTGAAACGATGACGCTGGTGGGCATCGTTGGGTGTCGTGGGCTAACTCATGCGGGGCGCATTCGATTGCGGTTGATGGCGTTTGATCCCGCTCTGCCGCTTGTTGGCATCGCACCGCAATCTGAGGATCATCACCGACCGCGGTTTTGCGAATAGCGGCATGTGCGCCTCGCCTGCCATCATCGAGTAAAAATGACGCTGAAAATGCGCGCCCGGTAATAAATTCGATGGCTCATTTCATCAAAATGTTCAAAGGGATTTAATAAAGTCTTCGCGCAGGTCGTTTTATCGATCAGGGGTGAGACGTTCAGCGGTGAAATCACGCCTGATATTTGCAAAATTTTATCGTGTAATGAATTTTTCGGGCGAGCGCTCTATATAATTGCGCCTGTCCGCAGGTGTGGGTAATCCTGCCGCACAGTAAGTCCACACGTGGATTCAAATGGTGAAGGCGGTCCGACGCATACGGCGTCCGGCTGTTCATTATCAGGCGTGCCCGGCAAAGATCGAATCCCAAAATAAGTGCAGACCGATTTAACATTTTTGAATAATCCGGCGGCGGCGTCTGGATATTTGCTGAATGGAAGCGCGAAGCGGATCTGCAACGCGTGTTGATTCCGTTAAAAGGCAGCCGGTGGAACGAAAATCGATGAATAGTCCAAAGGGCATCACGCGGCCAGCCGGTATCTGTACCGGGATCCTGTACGAGGCGATTCCGATTAGCGGTCGGCGTCGCATGGCGGCATGAGTCGTGTCATCACGCTCTCTTTCAGCCAAGACTGCGGACGCGATCGCGCAGGCGACGCCGATGAATAGTCGACGGGCGGACAAACCGGCTTCGCGCCAGGCGCCGCGCAAGGTGCTGACGAAGGCGATGTTGCTGCCGCCGACGCCCGAGTCGGCGCGCGAACTCTCGCTGCGCAATCACATGGTCGTTGCCGCATGCCGCAGCGGGGCCGGTAGCCGCGCGCTGCTGCGCGAACTGTTCGCGGTCGCGTGCCTTAGTTATTTCCTGCGTGAGGCGGGTTTTTTTGCCGTACCGGACACGCTCTATCACGACGTGCAGCGCGTGCTCGAACACTGTGTCGCGCGGTGTGCGACCGACGACACATGGGCGGTCGACGAGCAGGACGGCGCGGCGCTCGCCGCGCTCATCAGCGCGTACGACCAGCAGTTCGTCGCGGCACCGATGTACGTGATGGATGGCGCGCGCCGGCGTCTGCTGCGGCTCGCGAGCGGCGAATGGCGATTTCCGTGGCAACCGAGGACGATGTGATCGTGTGGTGCGCGCTCGCGCGTGCTACTGAGAATCGCGCACCCACGCACCGCCGTGCGCCGCCACCTGCGCGGCCGGTGATGTCGCGAGATAGGCGAGGGCCTGCTCGGTCGATCCTTCGAGATGCGGTGTATAGCTGGGTTTGAAGTAGCGCAGTGCCGCGGCGATCATCTTCCAGAACGACGGCAGGCAACCATGTCGCGCGCCGGTTCGCCATGCGTGCACGAAGCCGCGATAACGGCCCGCATCCGGATCGCGCCGATGCATGAAGCGCGCGCCGCCCGTCATGAAGTACAGCAGGATCAGGATCGTCGAGAACATGTGGAAGCAGCGTTCGAAATAATTGCCACCCATGTGCCGGAAGATGTCGAACGCGACCGTGCGATGCTCGACTTCCTCCGCGCCGTGCCAGCGCAGCAGATCGAGCATCGTCGGATCGGCGCCGGCCGCGTCGAGCCCTTTCGCGTTGAGCACCCAGTTGCCGAGATAGCCGAAGAAGTGCTCGAGCGCCGCGATGATGCCCAGCTGCTGACGCAGCCAGAAGCGCGTCGCGCCGATCTTCAGGCCGAGCGGCCGTTCGCCGAGCAGCGTGCCGAACAGCCAGTCGAGTTTCTTCGTGAACGGCTGCGTGTCGATCCCATGCACCTTGTAATAGTGCGTGAGCACACCGCCGTGCGAGCGCGCATGCACCGCCTCCTGGCGCAGAAAACCTTCGGCCTCTTCGCGCAGGCGGGGGTCGTCTATGAGCGGCAGCGTCTTGTTGTACACGCGGCAAAACCAGAGTTCGCCCGCGGGAAACAGCAGGTTCAGTACGTTGATCACGTGCGTGCTCGACGGGTCGCCGGGAATCCACTGGATCGGCGTGTCGCGCCAGTCGAACCGGACGTGGCGGGCCTTGATCGTGTGAGGGGCCGGGGCATCGGGCATGGCAGTCTCCGTCGCATTTTTAAATGTGACATTGGTTGATGTAATTGTTGGATGGTACACCAACGCGCCCGTTTGTCCAGACGGGCGCGCGACGACGTGCCGGTATTTCGCCGTCTTCGAGTGCGTTATTGGTGGGTTTTTCTTTTAATCATTCGTTCATTCAACGCGGCACGCCGGCCGTTATAATCCGCGTGTTTCCGGCGGTAACAGGTTGTTCCGTTCCATCCCCGGCGAGTAGCGGACCTCGTCGCTTGCATAATGGATCACGATAATGGCCGAACAAAAAAGTATCAAAACCCTGTGTGAAAACGAATGGGATCAGTGGAAGAACGACTGCAGCGGATTCCTGAAAGCGGTCGCCGCCGATCTCGGACTGACGCTGACCGGTGATGCGGATGCGATCATCGACACGATGAGTCAGAGCTCATGGATTCAACTGGGCGCCGACGCCGATAAGGCAGTCAATTACGCCGGCGTGGGTTATCTCGTTGTCGCCGGATTGAAAGCAACTCATCATGGGCATGTCGTGATTATCATGCCAGGCCAGTCGAAACCTTATCCGCTTGCTTACTGGGGTCGGTTTGGCGGCACCGGGCGTAAAAATACGGCGATCAATTTCTCGTGGAAGCATGCGGATCTCGCCAACGTTCAATATTTCGCTATCCGGCCATGAATTCGAAATTCGTGAGAAATGCGTTATTGACGGCTGCTGCCGTGCTGCTCGCCGGCCAGGCCGCGGTCGCCGTTGCGGCCGCGCAAACGTGCCGGTATTCGGAAGTGAATCCCGGCTCCGGCAAGGTCACGGCGCGGCAACTGTCGATCGATCTCGCCCAGAGCGACGGCACCGACAGGCCGACCGCGTGGATCGGCCCGATGACGATCGCGCGCGAAGGCGGCGAGTCGTGCTCGGTCGATCCGAACGTCAGCATCATCGAGCGTCCGATTTACACCGACGGCCAGCATGTGCTCGTGTCCACCTATTCCGGCAGCGAGCAGATCGTCTACGCGATCGACGCGAAGGACTGCAAGGTGATGTGGGAAAGCGAGCGCTTCTCGGGTAAGGTCAGGCTAACCGGCAACCGGCTGCGGATGGATCAGAAGACGGTCAGGCTGGGGGCCGACTGTACGCCGCAGTGACACAGGCAGGCCGCGTTGCGTCGCTTCATGTTGACGCGCGATCGATTCCAGTTCAAAACCATAGAGGATCGCTGCCGTGAATCCATCATCCGATACGCCACCGTCGGCAAGGAACGCGATCCAGGTGGCCGCCCCGTACACATTGGTTCACGCCAGGCACGGATGGATGCTCGTGAACCCCAACGATCACTACATCGGCAAAGCGATACTCGAGTACGGCGAGTATGGCGAGATCGAAGCACAGTTCCTGCGCGAGTTGTTGGTTCGCCCGGGGGCCGTCGTGGAAATCGGCGCCAATATCGGCACGCATACGGTTGCACTCGCGACGCACGCGGCGGAGCAGCAACGCGAGATGTTCGCCTTCGAACCGCAACCGTTCATTTTCCAGAACCTGTGTGCCAATCTTGCGCTCAATGGCCTGGCCAATGTCCGTGCATGGCCATGGGCGTGCGGAGCCAGCACGGAAACCCTCCATTTCTCTGCCCCAAATTACAACGCCTCCGGAAATTTCGGTGGCGTATCCATGCATGTGGACTCCGCTGATCAAAGGGATATCGCCGTACCTTGTGTTCGACTGGACGAGGTACTGGCGGACCAGACAGTCGGCCTGATGAAAATCGATGTAGAGGGTTTCGAACTCAGCGCCCTCCAGGGGGCTGCCCGCATTCTGGCCGAGTCGCGCCCGGTGTTGTATCTGGAGAACGATCAGGTGGATAGGTCGCAGGCCTTGATCGAGTGGCTCTGGAGCCAGAACTATCGGCTCTGGTGGCACATCCCGCCGCTGTTCAATCCCGCCAATTTCTTTGGTGTACAGGAAAACATCTACGGCAATATCGCATCCTTCAACATGCTCGCTCTGCCGCGAGAATACGATCTACCCGTCACCGGTCTCGATGAAGTCAGCGACGCTGCCTGTCACCCGCTTCAACACAAACCTTCCTGATCGCGACCGCAGCCGCGGTTGCCACCCATAACGTTGCGCATCGCGCGGTTGCTACCCATAGCGTTGCGCATCGCGCGGTTGCCACCCATAGCGTCGCGCATCTCGATGCGCGATCCACATAAGCGTCCGCGCTTGTTCCCGCTTCGCACCTCTGGTTTCCCCTGGTCCGTTCCCGCTTGACCCGGCGAATATCGGCGCCTTAACCTTCTGAACATGTTCCTACTTGTACCTTTGTAATGGTGCAAGAAGGTTTGGGCGCATCGCCCGGTAATCCAACGTCCAGAGAAACCGATGAACCCTCGCTTGCCAGCCGCGCTGCTCGCGTTGACTGTGTGCTCGATACCGCTCGCCGCTCGTGCTGAATCCAGCGTCACGCTGTACGGTATCGTCGACGAGTTCTTCCAGTACGTGAACACCGGCAACGGCCATACGCCGGCGATCGGTTCGTCGGGGCAGTGGGCGAGCCGCATCGGCGTGCGCGGCAGCGAGGACATCGGTGGTGGCAACCGGGTCAATTTCGATCTGCAGAACGGCTTCAATCCAAACGACGGCACGTTCGCGTCGCCCGGCTCGATGTTCAATCGTCAGGCGTGGGTCGGCGTATCGGGTGCATGGGGCGAGGTGCGGGCAGGGCGGCAGAACTCGCCGCTCTTCAACGATCAGGGCGGCCTCGACGCATTCGGCGCATCGACCCAGGCGTCGGGCTTCAGCAACATGATGACGTTCACGGTGCGCACCAGCAACACGCTGTCGTACACGTCACCGACGTTTTCCGGACTGCAGTTCAGCGTGTATGCGGGCTTCGGCGATGCGGGCGGATTGCGCTCGGCCGGTTCGAGCTACCAGGCGGACGTGACCTACACGAACGGTTCGTTCTCCGCGATCGCGGCGGCGCAGGCGGTGAAGAGCGCGGACGGCAGCGCGACCGATCGCACCGAGGAAGTCGGCGCGTCGTACCAGATCGGCAAGACGACGCTGTTCGCGGGCTGGAGCGGGTCGAAGTGGCGCGACATCGATCTCGACGTCAACGTGTACGGTCTGTCCGCGCTCTATCAGATCACGCCCGCAGCCGGTATTGCGCTCGGCTACACGTATCTGCACGACGAGACCGGCGCCGGCAATAACGCGCAGCAGTTCGGCGCGCTCTACACCTACACGCTGTCGAAGCGCACGAATCTCTACAGCGCATTGTCGTTCCTGCAGAACCGTAACCAGGCGCCATACCGGCTCGCCGGTTCGGCGAACGCCGGCCTGCCGCTCGCGTATGCCGGCGCCGATGCACGCGGCTTCCAGCTCGGCATCGTGCACCGCTTCTAGAACTGTCCTCCCATGCAAGTCTCCAGATCGCGCCACTCGCGCCGCTCATGCCACCATCGCAAAAACATGTGCATACTTGTGCCTTTGAAAAGGCGCAATGCCGCGCGGGCCGATGGCCGCGCGGCAGCGTGCACGACGTTTCTTCATGGGAGTCGCGAGATGGTACGAAAAACGGGAAAAGCGGCCGAGGTCGGGCGATCGAAAGCGCATATGGTGGCGGCGACGATCGAGCACGAGATCCTCACCGGCCGCCTGCCGTTCGGCCGGCAACTGGAAAGCGAGAGCGAACTGGTCGAGCGCTTCTCGGTGAGTCGCAATACGGTGCGCAAAGGGCTCGACCTGCTGTTCCACGGCGGGCTGATCACGCGCAAGGGCGGTATCGGATCGTTCGTCACGTTCGACGGCAAGGCGATCGACGGATCGCTCGGCTGGAACACGGCGCTCGAACGCGCGGGCGGCAACGCGAGCACGCGGCTGCTGCAGATCGCGATCGTCGAGGACAAGGCGCTCGCGCGCGAGCTGAAGCTCGATAGTGCGACGTTCGTCGCGATCGACCGGATGCGCCTGATCGATCGCGACGCGCTGTGCATTTCGCTCGAGCGCAGCCGTCTGCCGTTCAACGACGAACTCGCGGCACTGCCGCTCGAAGGGCTCGTCGGCGGATCGCTGAACCGCACGCTGGTCGAGCACGGGATGGTCCCGCATCACGGCGAGCAATGGGCCGAAGTGGTGGCGCTCGAGGCCACCGATGCCCGTCTGCTGAAGCGCCGCACCGGCACGTCGTTCCTGCGTTCGCGGCGCCTCACGCGCGATCGCGATGAACGCATCATCGAATACGTCGTGAGCCTGCTCGATCCGGCTCACTTTGCCTTGCACCTGGAATTCTGATGTCGACGTTCAATTCTTCTCTTACTGAACGCGCCGAACGCGCACGTGGTGCGTTCTACGGGCTCGCGCTAGGCGACGCGTTCGGCATGCCGACGCAGTCTCTGAGCCGCGCGCAGATCGCCGCGCAGTTCGGTCGCATCGATACGCTTGTCGACGCGTTCCCCGATCAACCGATCGCGCCGAACCTGCGTGCGGGTTCGATCACCGACGACACCGAACAGGCTGTGCTGGTCGGCGAACTGCTGGTGGCCGGCAGCGGCACGATCGAACCGCGCGCGTTCGCCGAGCGGCTGATCGAATGGGAAGCATCGATGAAAGCGCGCGGCTCGCTCGACCTGCTCGGCCCGTCGACGAAGCGCGCCATCCAGATGATCGTCGACGGCGAAGGCCCGGACGTGTCCGGCCGTTTCGGCACGACCAACGGCGCAGCGATGCGCGTGACGCCAGTCGGTATCGCGACGAGTCTCGCCGATCCCGACGCGTTCGTCGATGCGGTGGTGCAGTCGTGCCGTGTCACGCACAACACGACGCTGGGCATCTCGAGCGCTGCGGCGGTCGCGGCAGCCGTGTCCGCGGGGATCGACGGCGCGTCGCTCGACGAAGCGCTCGATGCCGGAGCAGCATTCGCCGACCGCGGCGAAACGCGCGGCTTCTGGATAGCCGGCGGCCGGATCGGCGAGCGCATCCGCTGGGCGCGCGAGCTGATCGCGCAGTGCCCGGCCGATGCAGTCGAACAGAAGCTGTATGACGTCGTCGGCACATCGGTTGCGTCGCAGGAGTCGGTGGTCGCGGCATTCGCGCTCGCGAGCGATGCGGCGAGACGCGGCACCGGTATCGCCGCATCGCTCGGCACGGCGGCGAGTCTCGGCGGCGACACGGACACCATCGCCGCGATGCTCGGCGCGATGCTCGGCGCGTGCGCCGGCTATCGCGCACTACCGCAGGATCTCGTCGACATCGTGCGCCGGGTCAACGGCCTCGACCTCGATCCGCTCGTCGACCAGTTGCTCGCGCTGCGCGCGCGACGCGGCTAGCCGGCGGCTTTTTTCTCAACCTCTGGAGGCTCCAGATGGCTTCGTCAGTCACGTCAAGCGGTGCCGGCAAGATCGAGGCACGCGGTATCGAACCGGTTCCCGAAAGCGATTGCAACGGTCATCCGTTGCAGTTGTTCTGGGTCTGGTTCGCGGCCAACATCAGCATTCTCGGTCTGCCGCTCGGCGCGACGCTGGTCGCGTTCCAGCACCTCGCGATCTGGCAGGCGCTGCTGGTCGCCACGGTCGGCGCGGCGGGATCGTTCGCGATCGTCGGCGTGATTTCGATCGCCGGACGTCGCGGCCATGCACCGAGTCTCACGCTGTCGCGCGCGATCTTCGGTGTGCGCGGCAACATCGGACCGACGCTCGTGTCGCTGATGTCGCGGCTCGGCTGGGAGACGGTCAACACGACGACCGCGGCATTCGTGCTGCTGTCGCTGTCGACGATCGCATTCGGCACGCCGGCCGCGGCGAAAGATGCACCGGTGCTCACGCTCGTGTTCATCGCGGTGTTCGTCGTGCTGACGCTGATCGTGTCGGGGCTCGGCCACGCGACGCTGCTGGTGATCCAGAAGTGGTCGACGTGGGTGTTCGGCGCGCTGAACCTGCTGGTAGCAGGGTTCCTCGTCGTGACGATCGACTGGAGCGCGGTATTCGCCGCGCGTCCCGCGCCGGCGAGCGCGGTCATCATCGGCATCGGCACGATCGCGGCGGGCACCGGGATCGGCTGGGCGAACGCGGGCGCCGACATGTCACGCTACCAGGCGCGTGACGTGAAGGGTTCGTCGCTCGTCGCATCGGCCGCATTCGGCGCGGGCATTCCGCTGATTCTGCTCGTGACGCTCGGCGCGCTGCTCGCGGTGGGCAACGATCATCTCGCGTCGGCTACCGATCCGATCGCGGCGATCCGCGAAATGCTGCCGAACTGGATGGCGATTCCGTACCTGGTCACCGCGTTCGGCGGGTTGCTGTTGTCGAACTATCTGTCCGTGTATTCGGCGGGCCTCACGACGCTCACGCTCGGGCTGAAGGTGCGGCGCGTGCAGGCGGTCGTCGTCGATGTCGTCGTGATCTTCTCGGGCTCGATTTATTTCATGCTGATCGCGGGCAGCTTCTACGGTCCGTTCATTGGTTTCATTTCGCTGCTCGCGGTGCCGATCACCGCGTGGGTCGGCATCTTTGTCGTCGACCTGATCCATCGCGACGTCTATCTGCCGCACGCGTTGCTCGACGTGAGTCCGGCGAGCGCGTACTGGTATCGCGGCGGCATCGAGTGGCGCGCGTTCGGTATATGGGCTGTCGCGATCGTGCTCGGCTTCTGCTTTCTGTCGGTGGGCAGCTTTCACGGGCCGTTCACAGGCTCCTGGCTCGGACGCAATGGCCTCGGCTGGATCGTGACCTTCGTCGTCGCGGCAGGCGGCTATGCGCTCGCCGGCGGCTCGCGCCGCGCCCGCGCGCTGATGGAGACGCCCGCATGACGCAACGATTGCCGCGGCTCGTGCACACGGGCCAGGTGCTGGTCGATCTGGTGATGCGGGTGGACGCGCTACCCGAGCCGGGTGGTGACGTGCTCGCGTCGTCGGCGACCTTCGAGGTCGGCGGCGGTTTCAACGTGATGGCGGCGGCGCGGCGCAGCGGGATGGCGGTCGTCTATCCGGGCGGTCACGGGCGGGGACGTTTCGGCGATCTCGTGCGGCAGGCGCTCGTGCGCGAAGGCGTGGAGATTGCCGCCGCGCCCGTCGAGGATCGCGATACGGGCATCTGCGTCGCGCTCGTCGACGCGTCGGCCGAGCGGACCTTCGCGTCGCATCTCGGCGCGGAGGCGCAGCTCGAGCGCGACGTGCTCGAACGTCTGAACGTCACCGCCGACGATATCGTCTACGTGAGCGGATACAGTCTGTGCGATGCGAACAAGCGCGCCGTGTTGCTCGACTGGCTCGATACGCTCGCGCCGGACGTGCGCATCGCGTTCGATCCGGGGCCGCTCGTCGGTTCGATCGATCGCGCGGTGTTGCGTCGCGTTGCCGCGAAGCTGTCGATCTGGACCAGCAATCGCGTCGAGGCGTTGCGCTACGCAAGCAGCGAATCGATCGACGATGCGCTCGCGTTGATCGCATCGCATCTGCCCGCACATGCGCTCGTGATCGTGCGCGACAGCGCCGCGGGATGCCGCCTTGCGCATGCAGGTCGAGTCACGCAGGTGCCGGGTTTTGCAGTCGAACCGGTCGACAGCAACGGCGCCGGCGATGCGCATGCGGGCGTGTTCGTCGCGTCGCTCGCCGCGGGACTTTCGCCGATCGACGCGGCACGCCGCGCGAACGCCGCCGCCGCACTCGCGGTCACTCGCCACGGCCCGGCCACCGCGCCGCTCGCCGCCGAGATCGACGCGTTTATTGTGGCCCCCGACCAACGAACGCCAGCATCGCGCGATTGAACGCGTCAGGCCGCCCGGTCAACGTCGCGCGTTCCAATGAATCACCATTGGCTTTCGATTTTATTATGCCGCGTGAAAATCCATTTTCGGCATCGCCGGATTTAATCCGCGATTCGCGAATGTTCGCATTATGGGTAAATAAAATTCCTCGATTTATTCGTTCATACAAAAGTCATTTTTACTTCGCGTTGCGCGTATTCAATGTGGTCTGGACCACACTTCAGGAGGTCATGTAAACAGCTAAAAACCCTTGTATTGCGGGGCTGTGAGGGTTCTGCATGCTCGTTCCCCGAAGGGCTTGTTCGTAGCCGGATGTGGAAATGTAACGGAATGAAAGCGCCGGGTAAAATGGATGAATATTATTAAATAACGTATAAGATTCGGCCTCTGATTGGACCGGAACGCCATTTTAAATGACAAACAATATAATTCGCGCTTTGCGTATTCTGTCGCTGGCCGCGCTCGCGACATCGATATTGAATCTGTCCGGATGTGGCGGCGGCGGGGGCGGCAGCGGCAACGCGACGTCGAACGCGGCTACGTCGAACCCGGCCGCGGCGAACCCGGGCGGGACGACTCAGGTCCCGACGAGCAATCCGGTCGGCCTCGCATCCGGTCCGAGCAATCCCACGTCGACCCAGGCCGGCGCGGCCGTCATGCCGCTCGAGGTGATGGGCGTCGCGGGCTCGGTCGTGACGGCCAGGCTGAACGTGCCGAACGGCGGCACGGCGAAACGGGTGTGGCTGCAGGTGAACAACCTGTCGTACGACGCAAAGGGTTCGGTGAAAGTGAACGACGGCCCGTGGGTCGACCTGAAGAACGCGAACGTCACGATCGAAGGGGCGGGGAGTTTTTACGGCGGTATCGGCGGCGGCTTCGATACGCTCAAGATGAGCGTCGCGGTGAGCGGTGCCGTCAACGGTTCGAATCTCGTCAGCTTCCGTTTTAACCAGACCGATGGCATCTCGTCGGGCTATCGCGTGCTCGCGCTGAATCTGCTCGACGCGTCCGGCAACCGTCTCGTCGACAGCAGCAACTTCACCGACGACGATCCGACGAAATGGACCCCGCCGCGCAACACGGCCGCCGACATCGCCGCCGGCGCGCAACTGTGGCAGGCCGCGACGCTCTTCGAATCGCCGATCAATCCCGGGCATCAACTGAAGGCGCACTGCATGGATTGCCACGCGGCCAACGGTTCGGATCTGCAGCGCTTCAACTACTCGAACTATGCGATCGCCGTGCGCGCGCAGTTTCATGGATTGACGAGCGATCAGGGCGCGCAGATCGCGAGCTACATCCGCAGCCTGAACAGCACGCTCGGCGTGCCGGGTCCGCATTGCCGTCCGTGGAATCCGCCATATCAGCCGGGGCCGGGCCTCGATGCCGGCGACGTGCGCAACTGGACTTGTGGCGCGGGTCTCGAAGCGGTGTCCGACAACGACCTCGACACGCTGAACGCGATCTTCCCGAGCGGTATCAACAAGAGCGCGATCGCGACTGGCGGCCATCTGAATGCGCGCGAAATTCCGATCAGTCTGCAATTGCCGGACTGGAATCACTGGGTGCCGCACATCCATCCGAAGGACGCGTGGGGCGACTACTTCACGAACTCGAATCTGAACAAGATGTACGCGGGCGAGGGCACCGGCAACGCGACCTACAACATGCGCGCGCAACTCGCGGCGGGCGGCGCAGCCTACGCGACCGGCAAGTCAGGCGACATCTTCAACGATCTCTACTACTGGGGCGATCAACTGGGCGATCACTTCACGCCGCCGAACGAAGGCACGTCGGGTTCGTACACCGTCGCGCAGCAGGAGAACCTGTACGGCACCGCGCAATGGCAACTGCTGAAGTCGTGGGAGCTCGCGCAGGACTTCAATCTCGAAGCGCAGTGTCCGCAGGCGTGGACCGCGCACAACGGAACGAAGGTCGAGGCGCGCGGCTGGTGCGGCTACTGGCGCTTTGTGTTCAACGTGTCGCCGCACATCCTCGGTTTCCCGGTGAACGCCAGCATGTTCGGCAGCCCTGTCGCCGACATCATGAAGGCGAACCAGTGGTATCAAATGCAGTTGCTGCTCAATCCAGGCAACGGTGCGCATCTCGTGCATCTGCCGATGGACTGGCAGTATGCATACGGACTGTTCGACGATCTGTCGTCGGCGAGCGGGCGGACCGAGCCGGCGCGCAAGTTGCTGTTCGTCGTGAAGGGCGCGCAGGAGATGGACAACGGCGTCGGCGTCACGGACGTGAATCGCGGCTGGACCACGCGCGACACGAGTCCGATGGACGTGTGGGACTTCGGTCAGAGCGGCATCTGGAAGGGCGTCGCGCCCACGACGGAGCAGGCGGTGGTCAACGCGTTCCTCACGACGTGGCTCGATCGCACGACCAGCTTCGACGTGTCGAAGTGGCAGCGTCTGGGTGCGAACCCGGCGTCCGGGGAATCGACGTGGTGCGGCTGGAGTCTGCGTTCTCTATGCTGGATCGACTACGTGCCGGGCACGCTGCGTGGCGATACTCCAACCGTCGAGAATTTCCCGACGTGGGCGTTCAACCGTATTCCGCTGATGCGTACCGAAGGGGTCGACGGCACACAGCTGAACCGGTTTGCCACCTGGATGAACAGCGCTTATCCGAGCGGTAATTTCTCGAGCCTGGTTCACTGAGTGTTGGGCGTCGCGGTCCGCAACGGGCTGCGACGTCTGTTTCATGCGGCGTTTCATACGGTGGTTCATGCGTTCCGCGTGAACCTACCCAGTTCTTTCCCAAACCACCCGATCGTCAACGACGCGGTCCCGCATCGAGCGGCCGCATCCCGCCCGTCACCAGCGCCTTCACGTGCCGCTCGAGCATCGGCCGTGTGACCGTGGTCGCGCCGGGAAACCGGCCTGCGAACTGCGACGTCGCGAGCGGCGTCATCACCAGCGTGAACAGCGAATTGACCAGCAAAAGGGCGTCGATCTTCCGGTTGACGATCCCCTTCCGCTGTGCGCGCTTGATCAATTTGATAAATAGCGCGCTCTTTTCGAACGGCAGGTGCTTCTCCATCCGTTTGTGCAGCAGACCGCCTTCACACAGATTGTCCTGCATCCAGAGCGACGGTAGCCATGGCATCTGTTCGGCAATAACGAACAGTCGACCGATATGTGCGTCGACCATTTCGAAAGGATCATCACTTGATGCTTCCGTCACCGGCCCCCAGACAAACTGAACCGTAGGGGCAAGACGCTCGTCGACAATTGCGTCGAGCAATGTGTCGCGATTTGTGAAATAGTAATGCACCATCGCCGACGTTACCCCGGCGGCGGCCGCAATCTGTGCGATCGTAGTGAAGCCCACACCCTGCTCGGAGAAGAGTCGAGTCGCGGTGTCGAGCATGTACTCTCGCGCGTCCTTCGGTTTCGAAGCCGTGCGGCCAGCAGGCTGTCTTAACTTTTTCATTAATATATCTATTAAGAATTGAAGGCTTTGTAATTATATATTAATTGATTCGTTGATTAGAATATCTTACGCTTGGAACAAATTGTCCCAGGGTCAATCCTCATCCGCAGGTTCGTGAATGAACGTATCCCCCAGCTTTGGTACCCGAAAGTTGCCTATGGCGCGGGCAAGTCGACGCGCCCTGCAGTACGGTTGCATAGCCGTTGCGGTGTTGATTGCGACGGGCTGCGCGGTCGGGCCGGACTATCGCAAGCCGACCGTCGAGATTCCCGCCAGTTTCAAGGAAGGGGTGGACTGGCAGCGGGCGCAGGCCAATCCGCAGGCGTCGTTGTCCAGCACGTGGTGGCTCGACTACCACGACGATACGCTCACGCACCTGATCGAACAGTCGGTCAAGGCCAATCAGTCGATTGCCCAGGCCGAAGCCGCCTATCGGTTAGCGCAGGCAACCGTGCTGGCCAACACGGCCAGCCTGTTCCCGACGGTCAGCGCAGGTTTCTCGGGTTCGCGCTCGGGCACCGGAGCGGGTGCGGCAGGGGCAAGCACCGGTTCGACGAGTGCATCGATCGCGGGTGTGCGCAATTCAGTCAGCGCCAACCTCTCGGCAAGCTGGGAACTCGATCTGTGGGGACAATTCCGGCGTGAACTCGAGTCGGCGAAGGAAAGCGCGCAGGCCAGCGACGCGCAACTGGCCGGCGAGCGTCTGTCGATCGCCGCCAGTATCGCCACCAATTACTTCGAATTACGTCAGGCCGATGTCGACATCGATCTGCTGAAGCAGCAGCAACAGATCGATGCCCGCATCCTCGAAATGACGCGTACTGGCTTCAAGGTCGGCACGTCGTCCAGCGACGACGTGCTGATCGCGCAGGATACGCTCGAAGTAGTGATCGCCGATCTGCAGACGACGGAAACTTCCCGCGAGCAGTTCGAGCATGCGATTGCGGTGCTGATCGGTGTGCCGCCCGGCGGTTTCTCGATCGAACCTAATCAGCACTACGCGTTCGTCACGCCGGCCGTGCCGCTCGCACTGCCGTCGCAACTGCTCGAACGGCGCTACGACGTCGTGAGCGCTGAGCGCACGGCCGCCGCGGCAAATGCGAGGATCGGCGCGGCCGAAGCAGCATTTTTCCCGACGTTGACGTTGTCGGCGGAAGGCGGCTATCAGCACAACACACTTGCCAATCTGTTCTCGCTGCCGAACCGTTTCTGGACACTCGGCCCGTCCCTTGCAGAGACGATTTTCGATGGCGGCGCACGCACGGCCGCAGTACGCGAAGCGCGTGCGACCTATGACGAAAATGTCGCGGCCTACCGGCAAGCGGTGCTGACTGCATTCCAGAACGTCGAGGATGGCCTGTCGTCGTGGAACCACCTGCAGCAGCAGGCGGATGCGTTCTCGAACATCTATCAGCGCAACCAGCAGCTGTTCAAAAGCGAGCAGGCACAGTTTCAGGTGGGCTCCGTCAGCGAGCAGAGCCTGCTGAACCAGCAGCTCACACTGCTGCTCGCGCAGCAAAACCTGGTGGATACGCAGGCTCTGCTGACGCAGAGCAGCGTCTCGCTGGTCAGGAACCTCGGTGGTGGCTGGCAGTGGGATGACGAGAAAGGGAGGGCGGCCGATACCGTCGCGTCGTCCGGGCAGCAACCGGCAGCGGCAGCGGCATCCACGTCAGCCTCTCCGGCGCAGTGAGCATGCAGAGGTTTATCCCGTTTGATTTATCGTGTTCGGTTCAGGTGCGATGTCCTGATCACGTGTTGTATTGCGCGCCGCGAGCCGGTCCATTCAGACCGGCCTCGAGGTGCTGTCCATTGCCGACCGTTTCGCATCGACTCCCGGTCCTTTCCATTTCACGATCATGCAAGCGTGGTGTCCTATGACGTTACTGCCTGTGCGCGCGTCGCTGCTGTCCTTTAGTTTCCTTGCCCTCGTGGGTTGCGGCAAGGCCGTTCCACCGGCGCCACCGCCGCCGCAGGTCGGCGTCGTGAAGGCCCAGCTGCAGACTGTGCCGCTGACCCGCGACCTCGTCGGGCGGCTGTCTGCCTATTACAGCGCCAATGTCACCGCGCGCGTCTCCGGGGTGCTCGTCAAGCGCGCCTATACGGAAGGCGGCGACGTGAAGGCGGGGCAGTTGCTGTTCGAGATCGATCCGACCTTCTATCAGTCGGTGCTCAACAGCGATCTCGCGACGCTCGCGCAGGATCAGGCGACCTACGTGAACGATCGCATCATCGCTGAGCGCGATCGCAAGCTGCTGCCGGTCGGCTCGGTCTCGCAACAAACCGTCGACGATGCCGATGCGGCAGAACGCAGCGCCGCGGCCAAGGTCAAGGCGGATCAGGCCGCGGTCGACGGTGCGCGCATCAACCTCGGCTATACGAAGGTGACCTCGCCGATCACCGGCATTGCCGGACAGCAGCAGGTCACGGTCGGCGCGGTTGTCGGCAGCAGCACGACCGACGCCGGCTCCGGCGGCACGTTGCTCACGACCGTGCAGCAGATCGATCCGCTCTACGTGAACTTCACGATCAGCGCCGCCGATCTGATCACGCTGCGTCAGGCGCAAAGCCAGGGCAACGTTGCGCTCGCCGCGCAGAACGACACTGCCGTTCAGGTGGTCCTGCCCAACGGCCACCCGTATGAACAGGTGGGGACGCTGGACTTCTCCGACGTCGAAGTGAATTCGACCACCGGGGCGGTCAATCTGCGTGCGCGGTTGCCGAATCCGCAGCATCAGTTGTTGCCCGGCATGTATGTGTCGCTGAACGTCGCGCTTGGCCAGCAGAACAAGGTGTTCCTGGTTCCGCAGCAGGCTGTCCAGCGCGATACCGCCGGCGCGTACGCGCTGATCGTCGGTGCGGACGGCAAGGCTGCGCGCAAGGATCTCAACACGACCGACAGCTATCACAACAACTGGATCGTCACAGGCGGCCTGGCAGAAGGTGATCAGGTGATCGTGACGGGCTTGCAAAGCGTGCGTGAGGGGGCAGCGGTGAAGGCCAGCCCATGGCAGGCGCCGGCGACGGGCGCGAGTTCAGCGCAGGTCGGCTCGGCCCCCGCATCGGGCGGTCAACCTGCTGGCAACAAGTCGTAAGGAGTTTGACTCATGCCACGTTTCTTTATCGATCGCCCGGTCTTTGCCTGGGTGATCCCTATCCTGATCTGTCTGCTCGGCATCATCTCGCTGACGCGCATGGGGATCGACTCGTACCCCGACATCGCGCCGCCCGAAGTGACGGTTACCGCGACCTATCCGGGCGCGAACGCCGCCACGATGGAATCGACGGTGACGCAGGTGATCGAGCAGCAGCTCACCGGCATCGACAACCTGCTGTATTTCAGCTCGACGTCGGGTAGCAACGGCACGGCGACGATCACGCTGAGCTTCGCGACCGGCACGAATCCGGATATCGCCGAAGTTCAGGTGCAAAACAAAGTCCAGCTCGCACAGCCGTTGCTGCCGACCGAAGTGACGCAGCAAGGCGTGGTGGTGGCCAAGGCGAGCCCGGACATCCTGCTGTTCATCGCCCTGCAGTCCACCAATCCCGCCATCGACGCCGGGCGCCTGAGCGACATCGTCGCTTCGCAGATCCAGCCGGTGGTCGCGCGGATCAGCGGGGTGGGCAATACCTTCGAGCTCGGGTCGGAATATGCCGTGCGAATCTGGCTCGATCCGGACAAGCTGCAAGGCTATGGGCTGTCGACGACCCAGGTGCTCAATGCGGTGAACTCACAGAATGCCCAGTTCGCCACCGGGGCACTGGGCGCGGACCCCGCGGTCAAGGGGCAGGTGTTCACGGCAACCGTGTCCGGCGATACGTTGTTCTCGTCGCTGCAGCAGTTCAAGGACATCATTCTGGTGACGACCAACACCGGTACGGTGGTGCACCTGAGCGACGTCGCGCGCATCACCTTCGGCGCGCAGTCGTACGGTTCTTCCGCAACGTATAACGGCAAGGCGGCGGGCGGCCTCGGTCTGTATCTGCTGCCCGGTTCCAACGCGCTGTCGGTCGCCAAGGCGATCAAGGCCGAGATGGCGATCCTCGCGAGAGATCTGCCGACCGGCGTCACGTGGGACGTGCCTTACGACACCACACCGTTCATCACGGCATCGATCTCCGACGTGGTCCGCACGCTGGTCGAGGCGATCGTGCTGGTGTTCTTCGTGATGCTGATCTTCCTGCAGAACCTGCGGGCGACCATCATTCCGACGCTGGTCATTCCGGTCGCGCTGCTGGGCACGTTCATCGGGCTGAAGGCGCTGAACTTCTCGCTCAACCAGCTCACGCTGTTCGGCATGGTGCTCGCGATCGGGATTATCGTCGACGATGCGATCGTGGTGATCGAGAACGTCGAGCGCATCATGACCGACGAGAAGCTCGAACCGAAAAAGGCGACGCGCAAGGCGATGGGCCAGATCACCGGCGCCATCGTCGCGATTACGGTGGTGCTGATCGCGGTGTTCGTGCCATCCGCCTTTCAACCGGGGGCAACCGGCATCATCTACGCGCAGTTCGCGTTGACGATCGCGATTTCGATGGGCTTTTCGGCGTTCCTCGCGATGTCGTTCACGCCGTCGCTGTGCGCGGCGATCCTGAAGCCGACTCATGACGAGAAACCGAATACCATCTACCGCTGGTTCAACAAGGCATTCGACCGGCTGAGCACCACGTATTTCGGCCAGGTCGGCCGGGCGGTTCGTCATGCGCCGCGCTGGATGATCCTGTTTGCACTGGTCGCCGTGCTGACCGGGTTCCTGTTTACCCGGTTGCCGACGTCCTTCGTTCCCGACGAGGATCAGGGCTTCATGCTGGCACTCGTCAGCCTTCCGACCGGTGCGACGCTGGAGCGCAACAGCACGGTCATGGCCGAGATCGGCGACAAGCTGAAGAAAAGCGATATCGGCAAGGACATTGCGGGGATCTTCGACGTCAAGGGCTTCAGCTTCGTCGGTAACAGCGAAAACGTCGGCATGGTCTTCATCAAGCTGACCGACTGGAAAGCGCGCTCGAAGACGGCCATGCAGCTGATCCCGGAGGCCAACGGGATCCTGCACGGCATCTCCGATGCGCAGATCTTCGTCGTGAATCTGCCGACCATTCGCGGCTTGAGCCAGTTCGGCGGGGTCGACATGTACCTGCAGGCGCGTGCCGGCCAATCGCGGGCGGAACTGGGCAAGGCCACCGGCATGTTGCTGGGTCTCGCCAGCAAGAACCCTGTGCTCTTCGGTGTTCGCCCGAACTCGCTGCCTGAGGCGCCGCAGTTGCAGTTGACTGTCGATCGCGTGCAGGCTCAGTCGATGGGCCTGTCGCTGACCGACGTCTATGCAGCGATCCAGATGCAGCTGGCGCCGAACTACATCGACCAGTTCACGTATGCAGGTCGTGTGAAGCGCGTTTATCTGGAGGCCGATGCACCTTTCCGGATGGGACTCGACTCACTCCAGCACACCTTCACGCCGACCGGTGTGACGAGTACGTCGTCCACTACCGCCAGTTCGAGCAGCACGGTCACGACCACCAACTCGAGCGGCTACCAGACGCCGGTCAATCCGTCGGTCAGCAACAGCGCGATCAGTCCGTACAACATGGTGCCGCTGTCGAGCGTCGTGAAGACGAACTGGGGTGTGGGTCCGCAGGCGCTGCCGCGCTACAACGGCTATTCGGCAATCGAGATCGTCGGCAACTCGGCGCCCGGTTACTCGACCGGCCAGGCGATGGACACGATCCAGAACATCGTCAACAAGTCGTTGCCGCCGGGCTTCGCCGCGGACTGGACAGGACAGTCGTATCAGGAAATCCTGGCCGGCAACTCGGCGACCCTGCTGACGGTTCTGTCGATATTCATCGTGTTCCTCTGCCTCGCCGCACTGTATGAGAGCTGGTCGATACCGGTTGCCGTGCTGCTGGTGGTTCCGCTAGGCTTGCTGGGCATGCTGACGTTCTGTCTGCTGTTTAACGTTCCGAACGACATCTACTTCAAGATCGGCATGGTGACGGTGATTGGGCTGGCGGCGAAGAACGCGATTCTGATCGTCGAGTTTGCGGTGGACGGCCAGGCTCACGGGATGACGCTGTACGACGCCACGCTGAACGCGGCGAAGCTGCGCCTGCGACCTATCCTGATGACCTCGATGGCCTTCATCCTCGGCGTGTTCCCGCTGGTGATCTCGTCCGGCGCGGGGGCGGCGTCGCGGCACGAGATCGGCACCGGCGTGATCGGCGGCATGCTGTTCGCCACGGTTTTCGGCTTGCTGCTGATCCCGGTGTTCTACGTGTCGGTGCGCCGCATGCTCGGCGACAAGCTCGACGAAGTCACGCACAAGCTGCGTCTTGCGGAAGGGCACGACGGCGAAGCCGAGGCCTGAGAGAACCGGCCGCCCCTGGCGGAGGCGCGTTCGTGAGCGCTGGCGGGTGACACACCCGCTGCCGCCACGAACGCGCCGGATCAATCTGGTTCGGCGCCACGTCGGCGCGCGCCAATGTTCGGCAGGACTCTGGGCAATGAAACGAACCAGGCAACACGCGCTCGATACCCGCGCGCATATATTGGACGCTGCCGAACACGTCTTTATCCAGCGCGGTCTGTCGCGCGCATCGCTGTCGGATGTTGCGGATGCGGCCGGCGTCACCCGCGGCGCGGTGTACGGTCACTTCAGGAACAAGCTGGCAGTCTTCGAAGCGCTGTTCGACGATGCGTCGTTGCCGGTGGACCCGTTTCTCGTCGAGGCAGGCGGGTCGGGCGACGATCCGCTCGGACAGCTTCAACGCAATCTGACCTTCCTTCTCACGCAGGTGCTGTCTGCCGGGTCTGCACGACGTCTCTATACGATCCTGCTGTCGCGCTGCGAACCGGCACTCGAGACCGAAGTGTTCTGGCACAGGATGGACGGCAGCCGGCGCCATGCCGAAACGCAGATAGAGCACGCGTTGCGCGCCGCGATGTCGTGCAACCAGCTGCGTCCCGATCTGGATGCACGCCGTACCTCGGCGGTCATCCATGCCAGCCTCACCGGCTTCTTCCTCAGAAGCCTGCGCGAACCGCTCCCCCCGCAACCCGATGCCGAAGCGCGTCGGGTTGTTTCGTCCATCGTTCAGGGGCTGGGTTCGGGAATAGCAGTGGAATAACCCGCTTCCCGCAATTGGCGCAGTAATCGCATAGCGCTCATTTTCATGCGCAGTGCTATTGCTTTATGCGATTCGCTCACGAATCGCCCACCCCACCCTTTAGTCCTCATTCTTCGCTCTTGTCACCGGCAAAGCCTTGTCGGTGCTGTCTGCGGCTATGGCCGCAAAGCTAAAAGTGTCTGGCCGGCTACCGTTTCCGAATAAGGAAATCCTTATGGGAATTAGCGATCGTCTCTTGTTTTATTAATGACACTATTATGAATGTCTGAGTCATGAAGAAGGCGCAAGGCCTTTGCAATCATCGTGCTCCGGCCCGGAAATTTCCAGCTGTAGACCCCGGTAGTGCGTCGCGGCCGACGGGCGAACAAGGCGTACACACTATTTGATGATCGTCGGAAGACCATATCCAGTAGGCCTCTCGCCGTGACTGGACAGGACGAGGAAGTCCCGCTGGGTAACCGGGAGCGGATTCGCCGATGAATCTCTGTGGACGGTTCAAAGGGTCAAATTGTTAAATTTGGCAATACCCGATCATTAATTGGAACTCAATGTAGACAAATAAAAAGTCATATGAGAAAGTTCGATCGGGCACTGAACTTACTATTCGTTACATCATGCGATGACAAGAATAACCAGGCCAACGGAAATACTCCAGTAGTCATCGTCCCAAATAGTGCCTGAATAGCTGTCGATGAAATACGACGCAGACTGCGTCACATAAGATCGTTTACCCAGTCGTGCACGAGGAAGCGGCAGTTTACTGAGGGGGTTCGGTAATCATGAGTATTCCAGGCATAGCAAAGTCGGCAGAAAGTCCCGCACAAGAAAAGCCTCATCCTGCCCGGCTATTAGTGCCGCACGGTGCTAATGCCGTTCCTCTATCGCTTCCCTTCGGACCTTCCTGAGATAGCGGCCCGCACACCGTCTGTGCGGACAGGTCGCGCGAAAACGAAAGTCGTCTAGCCGCCCTCATCGATCACCAGCCGTACGAATATCTCCTCCTGCCGGGAGGACGGGATTCGCTCGCGCTAAAGATTCGTCATCGAGAGCGGAAGCAGACACCGCAGTTCAAACGCTAAAGCAGCATCAACCGCAACTCATCCATTTGATCACTACATATAGTGATCCTAATTAAATGGACGAGTACGCGGGCTTGTGACCATGCAATTTGCATAGAGTCATATTCACTTACCAAGGAATCGACATGAACAGGGCATATCGGACTATCTGGAATAAATCGTTAGGCGCTTTTGTAGCCGCGTCGGAACTCGACAAGTCGTGTGGGAAGGGCAGGTCGGGGGCTAGTGCGGCCGTATGCGACGGGCGAAGCGGTCAGCCCGGCGCTTCATCGCTTCCCGGTTCCCGTCTGCGCGTTCTGGCCGCGTTGTTGCTGGTCGGCATGGGCGGATGGGCTGCGCAGGCGGAGGCACAGGTTAGCTGCGCTGCGTCGCCATTCAACGCCTACAACGGCAGTTCGTCGTGCGTGGGTTTTCAGTCCACGGCCAGCAGTGCCGGCGACACCGCGGTGGGCGGGAGTGCAACGGCATCGGGGGGAGACTCCACCGCAGTGGGAACCGGGGCTACGTCAGCGGGCATCGCCTCCGTGGCCGTGGGGAACGGAGCCGTTTCGAACAGCTCGGTTGCCATCGCGATGGGCGTCGGCAGTATCGCAAGTGGAGGGGCTTCGATCGCCATCGGTTATACCAGTGCCACCAATGGCCTCAATGCGATGGCGATCGGCTACAACTCCCACGCGACTGGCACGAACGCCTTTGCTCTCGGTCAGGCAGCTAATGCCATGACCGATGCGTCAATCGCCGTTGGTACCAATTCCGTTGCAAACGGAGCCAATGCGTTCGCGGCGGGCATAGGCGCGCAGGCTCTAGGGCAGAACGCCACCGCCATCGGCGTTAGCGCGACGGCTAGTACTGTCGACGGACCCGCTGTCGCCCTCGGCGGCGGGGCCAAGGCCGTCGCCTCGGGCGCTGGAGGCTCGCCGATCGCGATCGGTGCGAATGCAGTGGCGACCGGTGCGTCGGGAACCGTACTTCCAAGTGGCACCACGGCGACGACATTCGAGGCAGTTGCGCTAGGCAATGGTGCGACCGCGACAGGCATGCAAGGCGTGGCGATCGGTAATTCAGCCGTCGCCACGGGAACATGGAGTACGGGCGTGGGTTCCCTCGCCCACGCGTCGGGGGCGCAATCCACCGCCATCGGCACGTTTTCGCAGGCCACCGGCGCCAATGCAACCGCATTGGGTATGGGCGGCACCGCGGCGGCTACGGCGGTTCAGGCATCCGGCGCAGGCGCGCTCGCCCTGGGCGGCAACGGCACCGCGGGTGCCATCGCATCGGGCAACAACGCGATTGCCGCCGGCGGTCAGTCTCAGGCAACGAATGACGGTGCGATAGCGCTGGGCAGCGCGAGCACGGCGAACAGCCTGCTGGCCACGGCGCTGGGCACGTCCGCGACCGCGGCGGGCAACGCGTCTGTCGCGATCGGCGATGTCGCTGTCGCCAACGGCACGCATGCGATGGCCGTCGGTTTCTCCGCGAGTGCTACCGATCTGAATGCCATAGCCATCGGCGGAGCAGCCAGCGCCGTGGGGACATCGGCGATCGCCTTCGGTGTCAACTCCATCTCCAACGGAGTCAGTGCCCTCGCGGTGGGCACCTCCGCAACGGCTAGCGCCGCCAACGCGGTCGCCGTCGGCAACGGCTCAAGTGCGCTCGCTGCATCGACAGTCGCGTTCGGCGACACCAATACCGTTGCCGCGGCAGCCGGCGCGGGTTCGATCGCCGGCGGACAGAACTCGAAGGTGCTCGGCGGGACCGGCGCGGTCGCGCTCGGTCAGGGGCAGACTGCGACTGGCAACGGCGCGGTCGCGATCGGCGATCCCAACACCGTGAACGGCAACGGTGCGATCGCGGTGGGCCAGAACAACACGGCGACAGGCCAGGGGGCGATTGCGCAGGGCGACGGCAATACCGCGAACGGACAGGGTGCAGTCGCGCTGGGCAACGCGAGCAACGCCACTGGCGCGAGCGCGCTCGCATTCGGCGACACGGCGGTGGCGAACCAGGCAGATGCGATCGCGCTGGGTGCCAACGCGTCGGCCGGCAACGCAAACGCAGTGGCGCTCGGCGCGGGCAGCACGACCGCCGCCGCGGTCGCCACGCCCACGGTCACGGTGGGCGGCGTCACGAGCGCGGTGCAAGGCGTGACGCCAGGCAGTACCGTGAGCATCGGCTCAGTGGGCAATGAACGCACGCTGACCAACCTCGCGGCAGGCCGCGTGAACCCAACCAGCACGGATGCGGTGAACGGCAGCGAGCTGTATGCGACGAACCAGGCTGTCGGCAACCTGACCAGCGGCACCGTCGGTCCGTTTGTGTCCAACAACTCGGTGACGGCGGTCCAGCCGGTGTCGTCGGGAGCGAACGCCGCAGCCGGCGGTTTCGGCGCAACGGCGACGGGTGCGGCTTCGGTGGTGGTCGGCAATCAGTCGACCGATAACGGCGTCGCCAATTCCACCGTGCTCGGCCAGGGCGCAAGCATCGCCGCTGGCGTGACCGGGTCGAACGTCGCGCTGGGTCAGGGTGCCACGGTGACCACTCCCGCCGTGCTCACTGCGACCGGTACGATCAACGGCGCCACGTTTAACTACGCGGGCGGTACACCGGCCGGCGTGGTCAGCGTCGGCACGGCGACCGGGACGCGCCAGATCACGAACGTGTCGGCCGGCCAGGTCAGCGGGACGAGCACGGACGCGGTGAACGGCTCGCAGCTGTTCGCGACGGATCAGGCGGTCAACAATCTCGCCGCGACCGTGACGGCCGACGCGACGCACTACTACAGCGTCAACGACGGCGGCACGCAGGGCGGTAACTTCAACAACAACGGCGCCACCGGTACCAACTCGCTCGCGGCTGGCGTGGGCGCGACGGCGAGCGGCGTGAGCAGTTTCTCCGGCGGTAACGGTGCAGCGGCGGCGGCGGACAACGCAGTCGCACTCGGCGCTCAAACGAACGTGTCGATAGCCGGCGGCGTCGCGCTCGGCTCAGGCTCGGTGTCCGATCGCGCAGTGCTCTCTGGTGTCGGCTCGATCGCCAACGGCACGCACTCGATCCCGTTCAACACGTCGGACGAAACCTTGCTGGGTGCCGTGTCGGTCGGCAGCGCGACGGGCAACACGTATCGCCAGCTGACGAACGTCGCCGACGGCACGCAGGCGCACGACGCGGTCACCATCCGGCAGTTGGCGGGCGCGCTGTCGTCGTTTGCGGTCACCGGTCAGCTGTACTTCCACGCGAATTCGACGGCGGCGGATTCGCTGGCCGTCGGCGCGGAATCGATCGCCGTCGGACCGACGACAGTCGTCAACGGCGATAACGGTGTGGGCATCGGCAACGGCGCGATCGTCGACTCGACGGCGCCCGGCGGTGTCGCGATCGGCGAAAGCTCGAGCGCGGCTCAGGCGGATGCGATCGCACTCGGCAGCGGCTCGCTCGCGAGCGGTGCGCAGTCGATCGCGCAAGGTGCGAACGCGAGCGCGGCGAATGCCGGCGGTATCGCGATCGGCTCGGGGTCCAACAGCAGCGCAATCGACGGCGTCGCACTCGGAGCCGGTTCTACTGCATCGATGGCGAACAGCGTTGCGCTAGGCGCGGGATCGGTGACGACGGTCGGCGCGTTGAGCAACTACATCGCGTACGGGTTGAGCAGTCCGCAGTCGTCGGCGGGCGAGGTCAACATCGGCAACCGGCAGATTACCGGCGTCGCAGCCGGTATGGCTGGCACCGATGCCGTCAACGTCAGTCAGCTTCAGGCGGTGAATCAAAACCTGCTCTCGCTGATCAACCAGAGCAACACCGGTGGCGGCAGCTTCTCGTCCAGTCCGGGAACCTCGACGTCACCGTCGTCCAGCGGCTCGAATTCGTCGGCTGGCGGGCAGGGCGCCGTGGCGTCCGGGACCAACAGCTCCGCGGTGGGCAACGGCTCGACGGCGTCGGGCAACAGTTCGACTGCGATCGGCGCGGGGTCCACGTCCAGCGGCAACAATTCCGTTGCGCTCGGTGCGGGCAGTAACGATGGGGGGCGCTCCAATGTGGTCTCGGTAGGCTCGGACACGTCGCCGCGGCAAATTACCAACGTGGGGGCTGGAACTGCGCCTAACGACGCGGTCAACGTCCAGCAGCTGAACGCCTCGCTCTCGCAGGCGAATGCCTACACCGACGCTCGCGTGAACGATCTGCAGAACGGCATCAATTCCGTCGCGCGCAACGCGTATTCGGGCATCGCTGCCGCAACGGCGCTGACCATGATTCCGGAGGTCGACAAGGACAAGACGTTGTCGTTCGGGATCGGTACGGGAGGCTTTAGAGGCTATCAGGCTGTTGCGCTCGGGGGCACCGCGCGGCTGACCGAGAACATCAAGATGAAGGCCGGCGTCGGCATGAGCCCCGGAGGCACGACGTTCGGTGTCGGTGCGGCAATGCAATGGTAAATCGCGAGGACCGCGCGGCGACTACTCGCCGCGTCTCTTTCGCCACCAACAAATCTATGGAGCAAGTGATGAAACGACTTTTTTTCGCAGGCCTGTTCTCCGCAGGGGTGCTTGCCGTTACCGGCTGTACGTCATCTTCGGGGCCGATGTTCAACGCGTATTCGGTCAACATGGCCAACGGCGTTCAGATCTATAAGGTCGAGTGTGGTGGACTCTTTGAAAGCTCGAAGACGTGTATGAAGGTGGCGCAGCGTATCTGCGGTGACAAGGGCGTACACCCGATCGAAAAGACCGACCTTGTGCGCGCCGCCGACGACACGCGTAGCGATCCTCGCCATCTGCTTTTCCGGTGCGGTACAGACACCGCCGCCGTCGCACCGGTGGAAACGAAGAAGTCCGAACCGGTGACGATCGAGGACTTCACGTTGCAGAGCGATGCGCTGTTTCCGTTCGACAAGTCGAGTGCGGGGTCGATGCTGCCGGCCGGCAAAACCGAACTCGACGGAATTGCCGAACGCATCCGTCAGCATGACGGTGTGACTAGCATCGACGTGGTCGGTCATACCGACAGGCTGGGTCCGGCATCCATCAATGGGCCTTTGTCGGTTGCGCGGGCCAATACCGTTCGGACCTACCTCATCGACCGTGGACTCGACGGCAACCTGATTCACGCGACGGGCGTCGGCTCCAGCGAACCGAGAACGAATTGCCCGGAAGGTGGCGAGAGTCGCGCGTTGATCGCTTGCCTGCAACCGGATCGGTATGTGTCGATCAAGGTGCAGGGGCGGAAGTGATGGTGAAGTGACGTTGAAATAACGTTGAAGTAACGTAAGCGTGCGGCCCGTCGACGATGCAGGTCTGTGAGACTGTGTCGGGGGCGGGCCGCGGTTCGTCGACGCTAATGACCATCAGCCATCGCACACGGTGAGGACGCAAAGTGTGGCCAATGACCGGGAGTCCTTTAATTTGGTATAAGCAAAAAGTTACTTTGCCAAAATATAAGGGGTAGCTTTGAAAGCCAGGCCCGGCACTTCTCGGGCGACGAGCGAGCAGATCAAGGTGCGAGTGATTACGCTTGCGGTATTCGTCGGCTCGATATGGTTGACGTTCTTTCTGTCCGTTGCCATACCGGGACTTCATCTGAACCGGCATGGCGTTATTCCTCACACCGCGAGCGGCTTGCAGGGGATTCTGTTTGCCCCCTGGCTGCATGCGAACCTCCAGCACATCGTGGCCAACACGGGTGGCCTGCTGATACTCGGCTGGCTGACCATGTGGCCGCGAATCTCAAACTTCTTCCCGGCCTTGATTGGCTCGATGCTGGGCGCGGGACTCTGTGCGTGGGTTTTCGGCTCGGCGTCGTCCGATCACATCGGCGCGAGCGGCGTCGTGTCTGGATTTGCCGGCTACCTTATCGGCCGCGGCATCTATACGCGCAATGTCTTCACGATTCTGGTTGCGCTTTTTGTCGTGGGTACGTACGGCTTGAGCATGCTGCTCGGCGTATTGCCGATCTACCCCGGGATTTCATGGCAGAGCCATCTTGGCGGCGCGATTGGCGGATTCCTGGCCGCTCGAACCGCTCGGAGTAAAGGTCAGTAGGCGGGGCTGCTCGACATCGAATGGTGCTCCGCGTGTTTGCGGAGGGATCTTCGTCTGTGATGCGGCACAAAACGCGGTCCTTGAATTCTTCGAATTGTTTAACTACGATGTTAAATATCAACTCGATGGTTAATCAAGGAGACAGTCATGTCCGATCCGTTCCGTCGTCCCACACTGGCCTCTGGGCTGTTCTATCGCGATCCTCTTGCCGCACTCGACTGGCTCGAAAAAGCGTTCGGCTTCGAGCGCTCGATGGTGATCACCGACAACGAAGGGCACGTCGCGCACGCCGAGATGAAGTTCGGCGACGGCCTGCTGATGATCGGCAGCGAATACGCCGAGTACACCGTGAGTCCCGCCGGGCTCAACGGCAAGAACACGCAATCGATCCACGTGCATCTGCAGTCCGGTCTCGATGACCACTGCGCGCGGGCACGCGCGGCGGGCGCCGTGATCACGCGCGAACCGGAGGATCAGTTCTATGGCGATCGCACCTACGCGGCGCGCGACCTCGAAGGGCACGTGTGGAGCTTCGGTCAGACGATGCGGCAGGTGTCGCGCGAGGAAGCTGAGCAGGCGAGCGGGCTGAAGATCGACGGGTGGGTGTGACGCATGCGACGCACGGCTACCGCTGCGCTAGATCCAGCCTCGCTCGACCGGACGCTGGCCGCGCTCGCCGATCCGAATCGCCGGCAGGTCGTCGATCTGTTGCGCGAGCGGCCGATGCGCGCCGGCGAACTCGCGCAGGCCACCGGTCTGAGCCCACAGGCGATGAGCCGCCATCTCCGCGTGCTGCGCGCGAGCGAGCTGATCGAAGAGTCTCGCCACGGCGATGGACATGACGGCTTCGATGCGCGCGTACGCGTCTATATGCTGAGGTCCGCGCCGATGAGCGAACTGCGCGCGTGGCTCGAACAGACCGAGCAACTCTGGTCGACGCAACTGCAGGCGTTCAAGGCGCACGTGGAGCGGTGGTCGTGAGTTCGCACGTGCTGGTGTCGCTGCGCGTCGCGGTTTCGCCGCAGCAGGCCTTCGACGTCTTTACGCAGGAGATCGGCGCGTGGTGGCAACCGAACGACCTGTTCCAGTTCACGCCGCAGGGCAGGGGCGTGCTGTCGTTCGAGCGCGATGCGATCGACGATGGACGCCTGATCGAAACGCAGCCCGACGGCAGTGTGTTCGAGATCGGGCGCATCACCGCATGGGAGCCGGGTGAACGGCTCGCATTCGAATGGCGTCAGGCGAGTTTCGCGGCGGATCAACTGACGCACGTCGACGTGCGCTTCGAAGCCGTCGGGAACGAAACGCGTGTGACCGTCGAGCATCGCGGCTGGGACACCGTGCCGCAGGAGCACGTGGCGCGTCATCATTTTCCCGACCGCATCTTCCTGCTGCGTCACGCGGAATGGTGGCAGGCGTTACTCGCGTCGTATCGCACGCGCACGCCAGACAATACCGGTCAGTAGCGTTAATAGCCGAGCCGCTCAAACGCGCGCCGCCGTGCGTGATCCAGTCCCTGCTCGATCGCGCCGAGCAGCACGCCGTCGGTGCCCGTTGTCGAAATTGCGAAGTCGGGCACCGGCATCAGCAGACGTTCGGACAGATACTCCCGGATCCTCGGCAGCAGCAGTGTGCCGTTGCGGCCGATCCCGCCCGCGAGCACGACGAGCGTCGGGTCGAGAATCGGTACGATCGACGCGAGTGCCCATGCGAGATGTTGCGCTTCGTCGGCTACGCATTCGAGTGCGCGACGATCGCCTGCGTGCGCCGCCGCGAACACGTCCTCCGCGCTTGCGACATGCAGACCGAGCCGGTGCGCATGCGCGACGATCGCCTTCGCCGCGGCCTGCGCTTCGAACAGTCCGCGATGGCGGGTTGCCGGCAGCGTATCGGCGCCGGAAGGCGCGGGCGGCAGCATCGCGATTTCGCCGGCGAATCCCTGCGCGCCGCGATGCAGTTTGCCGTCCGTGACGATGCCGATGCCGATGCCGGTGCCGACCCACATCAGCACGAAATTGTCGACGCCGCGGCCGATACCGTGCTTCTGCTCGCCGAGCGCCGCGAGGTTGATGTCGTTCTCGATCACGATGTCCGCACCGAGCGCGTCGCGCAGCGACGAGATCAGATCTGTACGCTCCCAGCCTGGCAGATTTGCCGCAAGCCGCAGTCGGCCTTTCTCCGGATCGAACACGCCAGGCGATCCGAGTACCGTCGCGAGCACGTCGTCGCGCTGGATGCCGCGTTCGTCGAGCATCGTCGTGACGAGTTCGACGATCTGCGCGACGAGCCGCGCGACACGCGCGGGCGTGCGCTTGTCCATGCGTGCGACCACGCGGCCGGTCAGGTCGGCGAGCGCGCCGCGAATCCACTCCGCGCCGACGTCGATCGCGACGACGAATCCCGCGTCCGCGCGCGGCGCGTAGAGCCGCGGCGCGCGTCCTGCGTTGCCCGCGCGCACGCCGCTCTGCTCGACGAGACCGAGCCGCTCCAGATTGTTCAATGCCGCCGAAATCGTGACCTTCGACAGCCCGATCGTTTCCGCGAGCTGCGGGCTCGACGCGGGCGCGAGGTCCAGCAGATGCTGGTAGATCGCCCATTCGTTGCCTTGCCGGACGAAGGCGGGGCCTCGGGTGACGGGCGGTTTCGGTCGGGTGCGTTTGCGCGTGGGCAGATTCATGGCGGATTCGTGCGGGTGACGGGCGATGCTAACAATCGGGCCGGATCGGGGCAAGCGTCGGTGTCCGGCAGGGGCGTCTCGGTGCTTCGCCGAATTTTGGCGTATTTGCATTCGTAAAGAAACTTTCCTATCATCCGGCCATCGACGTCGCGCAGCCGTACAAAGCAGCAGCAGGCGGAACAAAACAACAAAGCGCGACGAAGCCCGAACGGCGCAGCAGCCTCTTTCGACGACAAGCGCGGCCCTGCCGCATGGAGACAACCGATGAGCGATTCCTCCTCGACCTGGACGGATGGCCGTTCCGCGAACGGCGATGCAACGCAGACGCCGCCAGCACCACACTTCCGTCGTTCGGTCGGGCTGTTCCCGGCGATCGCCGTGAACATGATCCAGATCTGCGGGATCGGCCCGTTCATCACGATTCCCGCGATCGTCGCGGTGATGAATGGACCGCTCGCGGTGGTCGGCTGGATCGTGGGCGCGCTGCTCGCGATGGCCGACGGCCTCGTGTGGGCCGAACTCGGCGCCGCGATGCCGGGCGCGGGCGGCACCTACCTGTACGTGCGCGAAGCGTTCCAGTACCGCACCGGACGTCTGATGCCGTTCCTGTTCATCTGGACCGCGATGCTGTCGATTCCGCTGATCATGAGCACGGGGATCATCGGTTTCGTGCAGTACCTCGGCTTCTTCCTGCCGAACCTGCAGCCGTGGCAGAGCCATGCGATCGGCCTCGTCGTTACCGCGCTCGTCGTGTTCGCGCTGTACCGGCGCATCGAGTCGATCCGTTCGCTGAGTGCCGTGCTGTGGATCATCATGGTGCTGGCCGTCGGCCTCACCACGGCCGCCGCGTATTCCGACTTCCATCTGAATCTCGCGATGTCGCTGCCGCCGGGTGCCGGCGATGTCGGCAAGTTCATGACCGGACTCGGCGCGGGTCTGATCATCGCGATCTACGACTACGCGGGCTACAACACGACCGCGTACATGGGCGACGAACTGGAGAACCCCGGCCGCGTGATGCCGCGCTCGATCATCGTGTCGATCGTCGCGATGATGGTGTTCTATCTCGCGATGAACGTCGGCGTGATCGGCACCGTACCGTGGCAGGACGTCGCGAAGTCGAGCTCGGTCGCGTCGCTGGTGGTGTCGCGCAACTGGGGGCACACGGCCGCGGCAATCGTGACGATCCTGATCCTGATCGCGGCGTTCGCATCGGTGTTCGCGGGGCTGCTCGGCGGTTCGCGCGTGCCGTTTCACGCGGCCCGCGACGGCGTGTTCCTCGCGGCGTTCGGCAAGCTGCATCCGAAGCACAACTTCCCACACGTCGCGCTGCTGGTGATGGGCGTGATCACTGCGGCGGGCAGCTTCTTCGATCTGACGACGGTGATCAACATGCTGGTCGCGGTGTCGGTGCTGCTGCAGTCGGTCGCGCAGATCGCCGCGCTGACGGTGCTGCGGCGTCGTCAGCCGGAACTGCGCCGGCCGTACCGGCAGTGGCTCTATCCGGTGCCGAGTCTCGTCGCGCTGGTCGGCTGGCTGTACGTGTACTACGCGACCGACCGGCAATCGCAATGGCTGTCGACCGGGTGGATCGTCGTCGGGGTCGTTGCGTTTCTGATCTGGGCACGGGTCGTGCGGGTCTGGCCGTTCGGGCCAAAGGAAGTGCGCGAAGTGTTTCTCGAGCGTCAGGGCGAGGACGATGCCGCGGCGCGCGGACAATGAACGGGATTGAAGCGTAGTGCAGTGCAGTGAACGGATAAGGCAGGCATGCGATACAACGACAGCGAAGAAAGCCGCAGCGCGGGCACGACGGCGGGCAACGGGTCGCACATTCACGCGGAAGGCGGCGCGGACTTCGTGCTTGCGGTTGACATCGGCGGCACGAAGATCGCACTGACGACGGCGACCGGGCAGGGCACGCGGCTCGTCGAAACAGAACTGCCGACGCAGGCGCAGCAGGGCGCCGCGCGCGTGATGGCGCGGATGTTCGATGCGGCGCACGCGCTGGTCGCGCAAACGGCCGTGCAACACGGCGGCACGTTGCGGACGGTCGCGGTCGTCACTCCGGGCATCGTCGAACCGGACGGCATCAAGCTCGCGCCGAACAATCCGGGCTGGGACACGTTGCCGCTCGTGCGCACATTGCGCGATGGATTCGGTGACGTCGACCTTGCTGTCGAGACCGACGTGAAGGCGGCCGCACTCGCGGAGGCGCGATGCGGCGCGTTGATGGGCGTCGAATGCGGGCTGTATCTGAATCTTGGGACAGGACTCGCAGCGGCTGCGGTGATCGACGGCAAGGTGCTGCGCGGCGCGCATGGCGCGGCCGGTGAAATTGGCTACCAGTTGCGCGGCGTGCCGGATGAGACGCCGTTTGCCGAAGGTGGTTCGCCGCTCGAGGAGTTCGTGTCGGGCAGTGCTCTGTCGGCGCGCACGAGTGCGTTGCTCGGGCGTCCGGTCAGCGCGCGTGAAGCGTTCGCGATCGCTGCCGACGATGTGCGCGTCGCCGCGTTGATCGACGATGCGTTGCGTGTGCTCGCGGTGCAGGTCGCTAACGTCGCGCTGATGTTCGACCCTTCGCGTATCGCCGTGGGCGGTGGGATGGCGCGAGTGCCGCGGATCCTGCCCGGGCTCGCGGCGATGCTCGCGCGCGCGGTGCCGTATCCGCCCGAAGTGGTGCCCGCGGCATTCGAGCACGGCGCGGCATTGCAGGGCGCGGTGCTGTGTGCGGTCGATGCGTATGCGTCGGCGTATTTGCGACGGATGGCTGCTGCGGTCTGAAGAAAAAGTCCTGCTGCCGATTCGCGCGCGGCGGTGCGGTTTAGCGCGTCGCGATCGCCGCGGCTGCGCCGGCCATCATCGTTGCGCTGGTCCGGTTTGCGATCTTCACTGCGCGACGGCTCGTCAGTAGCGCGCGGGCGCGCGCAGCGAGCGTCGCCCACGCGACGTCGACGAACACGAGTACCGCAAGCATCGTCAGCGTCAGCTCGATCCAGGCGACCGTACCGACGCGCGACAGATCGATGATCGTCGGCAGCAGCGCGAGATAGAACACCATGATCTTCGGGTTGCCGAGCGTCACCATCAAACCGGCGATGAACATCCGCCACGGCGACTGACCGCCCGGCAGCGGATTTTCGTGGACGTCGGTCGGCGCGAACCACATCTTCCATGCGAGAAACAGCAGGTACGCGACGCCCGCGAACTTCACCGCGATGAACACCATCGCGAACGTGTGCGCGATCACCGCGAGACCTGCAACCGCGCACGTGAGCCACAGCGCTTCGCCGAGCCACATTGCGGCGAGGAACGGCAGCACGTCGCGCAGACCGTTCGTCAGCACGCGCGCGACGAGTGCCGCGACGCTCGGGCCCGGCGAACCGGCCACGACGATTAGCGCGAGTGCGAATACCAGCAGACCGGATAGGGCCATGAACGTGTCCTTCTTCAAGCGGGTTGTGCTTATGCGAGCTTCAAATCCCGTCACGCACGCGGCCGACCAGTGTGCCGCACCGCGCGCCACAGCGCACTGACCACCAGCGAACCGACACCGAGCGCCACGCCCAGCAGCACGATCGAACTCATATGATCGCGCACCAGCGGCACATTGCCAAACAGATAGCCGGCCGCGACCAGCGAGCCGATCCACAGTGCCGCGCCCGCCGTGACGTACGACACGAAGCGCGCGAACGTCATCCGCGACACACCGGCGACGAACGGCGCGAACGTTCGCACCACCGCGATGAACGGCGACGCGAGAAACGTGAGCCCGCCTCGGGCTTCGTAAAATGCATGGGCACGTCGCAACGCATTGCGGTCGAGCCAGCGATACTGCGACGTATAAACCGTTTCACCCACCGCGCGGCCAATTCCATAGCAGACGATGCTGCCCGCGATCGTCGCCGCGAACAGCACCGGCGTCACGATCCACACGTTCAGCGCACCGGTCGCGGCAAACGCGCCGCAGATGAAGATCAGCGGATCGCCGGGCAGAAAGAACAACGGGAGGAATCCGATCTCGACGAAAACGACCGCGAACAGCATCGCATACACGGCTGTGCCGTATTGCGCGATCAGGCTGCCGAGATTGCGGTCGAAGTGCAGCGCGAGAGTCAGCAGATGCATGGGCAGATCCGAAGCGGAGGAAGGTACAAGGGCGGTGTGCGCAGTGTAGTCGCCCTTGCGGACGGGCGTCGAGTATCCACTGCATGCCGAAGCGCCCGGCCACTTCAGTCAGGCAAATGAAAACGCGGCGAGTGCCGCCGGAATCTCGTCCGGCGGCACTCGCCGCGTGCGGTACAACATGGGCTTCGTAAATCGATAGCGAATCGACAGCGTATCGACAGTGAAGCGCGAAGCCCTTTCGATCAGGCCGTCGTTTCGAGCGCCGGATAATCGACGTAGCCCGTTTCACCTCGTGCGTAGTATGTCGCCGGGTTCGGTGCATTCAGCGGCGCATCGAGTTCGAGGCGGCGCGGCAGATCCGGGTTCGCGATGAACAGTTGGCCCCATGCGACCGCATCGGCTTCACCCGCGTCGAGCACGCGCTGCGCGCTTTCCTTCGTGAACTTTTCGTTCACGATATACGGGCCACCGAACGCCTGCTTCAGCAGCGGGCCGAGGCGGTCGTCGCCGACATACTCGCGCGCTGCGATGAACGCGATCTTGCGTTTGCCGAGTTCGCGCGCGACATAGCCGAACGTCGCGGCCGGATCGGAGTCGCCCATCGTGTGCGAATCGCGGCGCGGCGCAAGGTGTACGCCGACGCGGTTCGCGCCCCACACATCGATACACGCGTCGGTAACTTCGAGCAGCAGACGTGCGCGGTTTTCGATCGAGCCACCGTATTCGTCGGTACGGCGATTCGTGCTGTCCTGCAGGAACTGGTCGAGCAGATAGCCGTTCGCGCCATGCACTTCGACGCCGTCGAAGCCCGCGGCCTTCGCGTTTTCCGCGCCCTTGCGATACGCGGCGACGATGCCCGGAATCTCCGACAGATCGAGTGCACGCGGCGTCACGAATTCGCGCTGCGGACGCACGAGGCTAACGTGGCCTTGCGGCGCGATCGCGCTCGGCGCGACCGGCAGTTCGCCGTTCAGAAAGACCGGATCGGAAACGCGGCCCACGTGCCACAGTTGCAGGAAGATCAGGCCGCCGGCGGCATGCACGGCGCTCGTGACGAGCTTCCAGCCTTCGACTTGTTCCTGCGACCAGATGCCGGGCGTTTCTGCGTAGCCGACGCCTTGCGGCGTCACCGACGTCGCCTCGCTGAGGATCAGACCGGCCGAGGCGCGCTCGGCGTAGTAACGGGCCATCAGCGCGTTCGGCACGCGTTCTTCGCCGGCGCGTTGTCGCGTGAGCGGCGCCATGATGACGCGGTTCGGCAACGTAAGGTCGCCAATCAGGAGAGGATCGAAAAGTGTCGGCATAATCATTTACCCATGCTGGCGGACCGGGTCCGCCGCTTTCAGGACAACGTCAGGGAAGAGCGCAGCGCAAGGGCGCCGCACCCGTGTCAAAGATCCGCGTTCATGTGTTCGAGAAAGGCCGTGATGACCGGCTCGTTGCGCTTGAAAAACACCCACTGGCCGACGCGCTTCGACGTCACCAGTTCCGCCCGCTGCAACGCGGCCAGATGCGCCGACACGGTGGACTGCGACAGACCGCAACGCTCGTCGATCTCGCCTGCACATACGCCGTGCTCGAGCGTGATCTCCTGATCGGGGAAGTGCGTCGACGGCTCGCGCAACCACGCAAGAATCTCGCGGCGCACCGGATTGGCGAGCGCCTTGTGAATCGCGTCGATGTCGATCGTCGTCATTGCCGGATCTCGAATCCATGAACAGCGGGGCAGACCCGTAGCCGGAGGCCCGGATGTCTGTATCGCTTCAGACCGAATCATATATCGTAAATTGACGATATTCAAGAAGGCACTATGGTGAGTGGGGGGATTGGGTCACCGGCGTAAAGAGGCCGGGACTTTTTTCACGCTGTCGATCTCGGGCCAAGCTGTTCGTTGTGAAGATATCAGTCGGGCGAGGGGAAGTGCCATCGAGCGCGATCGGAACGACACGGTCCCGCAAGGCGCGGGCCAATCGACGGGCAACTACCGCTGGATCATCGTGATTGTGGGTGCGAGCATGGCCTGCGTCGCGTTCGGTGCGATGGCCATCGCGTTCGCGTTTCCGCCGGTGCCTGGACGTCCGCTCGCTCCGCAACCAGGCGCGGAGCGAGCGCTCGTGCACGGACGTGATCAGTTCGCGGAGTGACCGCCATCGACGTTGAGGACATGGCCGGTGATGAACGACGCTTCGTCCGACGCGATGAAGACGATCGCGTTGGCAAGCTCTTCCGATAGACCGAGGCGACCCAGCGGGACACCTGTCACCAGTGCCGCCTTGTTTTCCTGCGTGCCGGTAAAGCGGGTCAACATACCCGTGTCCGTGGGACCCGGCGCGACAGCGTTCACACGAATCCCCGAAGCGGCGATCTCGAGCGCCACGGATTTGGTGATGCCTTCGACGGCGTGCTTGCTGCCGACATACACCGACGCGCCCGCCGCACCTTCATGCCCGTAGGTCGACGAAATGTTGATGATGTTGCCGCTTCCCTGGTTCTGCATGACGCGCACTTCGTGCTTCATGCTCAGGATCACGCCGAGCACATTCGTGTCGAATGTTGCGGCATAGCTTTCCGCGGTCTGGTCCGTGATCGGACCCACCTGGCCTTCAGTGCCGGCATTGTTCACCGCGACGTCGAGACGACCAAATCGCGCGACCGTCTTGTCGACCAGTGCGCGCACGTCCTCTTCGTTGCGGACGTCGGTGTTGATGAACTCGGCCTCGGAACCGAACGTACGCAACTCCTCGACGAGCGTCTTCCCGGCTTCGTCACGCCGGCCGGCAACGACGACTTTCGCGCCTTTTTTAGCGAAGGCGACAGCGGCGGCGCGACCGATGCCTGTCAGGCCTCCGGTGATCAAAACGACTTGCGTGTTCATGGCACGACTCCTGATAACTCGTACATGAAGGTAACGTCCTGAAGAGCAGCGACCTGTCGGTCTATCGACGATCTCTGCGTCCCTGGTACCCACTGTAGGCATCAGTTGTGTGCGCGAATAATACTTTGCAGGTTGGGGGATATGCCTTGCAGGCATGGAGCGGTGACGGCGTGAAGATTCCACGCTGGATAATCGAGAGCCATGCTTTTCTAGTTCGATGTCTTCGCGTTTCGATTCGCTTTCGCAGGGCGCTTGCGGTCGATGCGCAGCCGGTACTGAAACGTGCCGCTTCTCACATAGAGGTATTCGAAGTCGACGGGCTGGCCTCGATTATCGTGCGTGAGCCGTTCGATCCGTAACAGCGGCGAATCCTTCTTGATATCGAGCGCTCGGGCGACGAAGGCCTCTGCCGATATCGCGTCGATGCTCAGGTCCGCGCTGCCCAGGGTTACGCCACAATCGTTCTCAAGGATGAGGAAGATATCCCGTGTGGCGAGATCGGCCTTCTGCAGCTTCTTGCCGAGACTCTCCGGCAGGAACGTGATCTCGTAGGACACCGGTTCGCGATTGAGCAGACGGACCCGATGAATTTCCACGACCTTGGCCCCTTTGGGCAGTCCGAGTTTCGCCGCGACTTCCGCGAGCGCGGGCACTACGCGAAACGACAGCACGCGATTGACGATTTCGTGTCCGGTGCTCGCCATCGCCTCGGCGAACCCTTGCAATGAAGTGATGTTCTGGGACGCCTTCGGCTGCGAGACGAACGAACCTTTTCCATGCACCTTGAAAATCAGACCTTCCTTCTGAAGATCGCCAAGCGCCTGCCGGATCGTGATGCGGCTCACGTCGAACCTATGCTGAAGCTCGCTCTCGGAAGGCATGCGGCTGTGCGGCGCATACTGGCCTTCGAGAATGCCGGTGCGCAAGGTGTTCTTGATCTGCTGATAGAGCGGGACCGGAGAGTCGATCTCGAAGGTCGGGCGACGGGTCGGCATGAGCGATGAGCGGACGGGCGACAGCACGTCGGAGCGCGTGACTTGAGGTCGTCGGATTATAACGCTGCGTTGCGGAGCGACATTGCGCCCGGTGGCGTGGGCGAATGGATTGATTTTCGCAACTTGTTATGACAAGATATAACCTGTTCGGTCGTTACAGGTAGTCTGGAAAATCGAATTCACACTCTGGCTTTTCACGGTCGCACTCGGTGCGAGCGCGCTGGGCGGAATGCTCGGCATGGCGAGCGGCCTGTTCATCGTGCCGGCGTTGACTGTCTTCGGTCACATGGGCATTCACACGGCGGTCGGCGCCAGTCTCGTGTCGGTGATCGCGTGCTCCTGCGGGAGTGCCTCCGCCTATCTTCGCGGCCGTCTTACCAATGTGCGGCTCGCCGTGCTGCTGGAAAGCGGAACCACGCTCGGTGCGCTCACCGGCGTGTTGCTCGCGGGAGCCGTGCCCGTCAAGGCACTGTATTTCCTGTTCTCGGGGATCTTGCTGATCTCGGCATGGCAGATGTTCATACGACGTGCCGATCCTGCTCTCGCAATCGACCCGGACCCTAACGCTGCGCCACGTTCATTGTCGCGTCTCGGGCTGAACGCCAGCTATTTCGACGCCGACACCGGACGCGACATTCCGTACGAGGTCAAGCGCGTACCGGCGGGCTTGTCGCTGATGGTTGTGGCGGGGCTCGTGTCCGCGCTGCTCGGTATCGGCAGCGGTGTACTGAAGATCCCGGCGATGGATGCAGCACTACGGCTGCCGATCAAGGTTTCGACCGCGACGTCGAACTTCATGATTGGCGTGACGGCCGCCGCGAGTGCGTGCGCCTATTTCCTTCGCGGAGAGATCGTCACGTCTATTGCGGCGCCGATCGCGCTCGGGTCGGTCGTCGGCGCGATGATCGGCGCACGCATTCTGATGAAGACGTCGATCCGCAAGCTGCGCGTTTTCTTCGTCGTCGTCCTGCTGGTGGTTGCCGTGCAGATGTTGCTGCAGGGCGCCGGCATCGATCCTTTCTAGGAGTGGTTCACGATGCACATGTCGAAGCTGGAGCGATGGCTTGCGTCGCTGCTCGAATACGGCACCTGGACCGGTTCGGTCGTCATGGCGGTCGGTGTCGTGCTGAGCGCGAGCGTTGGTGCGGGCCTTCACGGCGTACTTGCCACGAGGTTCGCATCGGTGGCGATGACGGCGGGCGTATGCATCGTCATCCTGCTCCCTGTCGCGCGGTTGATCCTCATGCTGGCGATGTATTGCGCCGGGCGCGAGTACCGCTTCGCGGGCATCGCGGCGCTGGTGCTTCTGATCGTCATCATCGGCTGTGTTGCTGGCGTCAAGCTTGGCCCGCTTGCGGGCTGAACTCAACGTGAATTTTTCGCGGGTTTCTCGCTCGCGAACAACTGCCGATGACGGGCCTCGGTCGCTTCATCGGCGGGGAACATGCACTCGATGCGCAGCTCCTGCGCGGCGATCGTTTCCGGCGTGCCGACGCTCGTTACCATCGAGAAGTAGTTGAGCACCATGCCGTCCTTGACGAAGCCGAGCGGAACGACCGGCAGCGTCGGCGTGGCAGACGACGTGCTGCGCGATTTCCAGTCGTGCGGCACGTCGGGGTACGCGAGCAGTTCGTCGAGCAGACGTCCCGTACCGGCATCGATCACACGACCCACCGATTCGCGGTACACGCGTTGCAGCAGACTGCGCGACACGCTGACCCAATCGGCGACGAACGGGCGCATCCCCTGCGGATCGAAGATCAGGTGCAGCATGTTGCGTGGCTCCTTGCGCGTGGCCATGTCGATGAAGCTGCTGAAAAAACGCGGCGCCGCGTCGTTCGTCATCAGTACGTTCCAGTGACGGTCCAGTACGATCGCCGGAAACGGTTCGTGCTGGCGTATCACGCGCTCCAGCGCGCGGACGACGCCCTGCATTTCCTGCGCATTCCACGGCGTGTCCGGATAGAGCGGCGCGTAGCCCGCGGCGAGCAGCAGCGCATTACGCTCGCGCAACGGGACGTCGAGTGTCTGCGCGATGTCGAGGATCGTCTGCCGGCCGGGCACGCTGCGTCCGCTTTCGATGAAGCTGATCTGACGCTGCGACACGCCGGCCTCGAACGACAGCGCAAGCTGACTCACGCCGCGCACATCCCGCCAGTAACGCAGCAGCTCGCCGAGTTCGTTCGCTGTGGATTTCTGCCGGGACTGGGCGACGTTCATCGGGTTTCCTCAGGGTTTTTTGCTAACGCTCTCGTTATGCAGGAGCCTGCCACGCGAATTCCTCGAACATTGCTTCGAGCGGCGGCTGGGTGACGCTGCCCGTGTAGTTCGTGATCGTCGACGCGGCGACCACCGCAATGACTTCGAGTATCTGCTCGGCGCTAAACCCCGCGTCGAGAAAATGCTGCTGGTCCGCTTCCGAAACGCGTCCGCGCTTGCCGATCAATGCACGCGCCAGCGACGACAGTGCCGCGAGCCGCGCATCGTCGGGCAACCCGCCGTGGCGGATCGCGTCGACGTCGGAATGCCGAACGCCTTGCTGCAGCGCGAGCGCGGTGTGAAACGCGACTGCCCACTCGCACGCATTCGTGACTGCATTGGTTAGCAGTAGCGTCTGGATCTGCTCTTCGCTAAGACTGCTCGTATGCACGCGCTGGAATAGTCCGATGAACCCGTTGATCAGCACCGGCGAAGCGGCCATTGTGCCCGCGATATTCGGAATCAGGCCGAACGCCTCGTGCAATTGCTTCAGCACGGGCTTCGATTGCTCCGGTGCCGATTCGAGCGTGTAAACGGAATAGCTTGCCATGGTATCTCTCCTCGATGGTCAGCGCGGCCGGAATGGCTACGCGATGGTCGAAGAGTAGGGGTGAAGGTGCAGTGCGCCAATTACATCCGATGTAATCGGCGAGCGTACGCGAAGCGATCGGGAGACGTGCGGAAATGGCGATTCCGCCGTTTTAACGGCTGGCGTCGACTGAAAAAAGCCGGACGTTCGGCGCGGTGCACGCAGAACATCCGGCTTGATTGCGAAGCGGGCTCGCGATTCGTCGCGAGCTGAAACCGCTTACGGTGAAACGCAGATTCGAACCAGGCGAGGTGCAGCCGCACCTCGCTTGCCCCAGCAATTACCGCATACCGCCGCTGGCGATCAGTTGTTCGCCGGTCAGCCAGCGTGCGTCGTCGGAAGCGAGAAACACGGCGATCGATGCGATGTCGTCGGGTTGACCCGAGCGGCCCAGCGGCGTCTGACTGATCGCGTGGGTCTCCATGTCCGAACCGATAACGCCCGCGGTATGTGTGCCCTCGGTCACCACGACGCCCGGGTTGATCGAATTCACGCGGATCTTGCGCGGCCCGAGTTCGCGTGCGAGCACGCCGGTGATCGCATCGAGAGCGCCTTTCGTGCCGCTGTACACCGCGGTTGCCGGTGGCGTAATGCTGGACGCGACCGAACTCACGTTGACCACGCTCGCCCCTTCACCGAGATGCTTCGCTGCCGCCTGCGTGGTGAGCAGCACGCCCAGCACGTTCGTATCGAACTGCTTGCGGTAGTGCGCTTCAGTGATCTCTTCGAGCGGCGCAAATTCGTAGATGCCGGAATTGTTGACGAGGATGTCGAGACGGCCATACGTTTCGATGGCCGCGCTGACGATGCCTTGCGCATCGGCTGACTTCGACACATCGCCGCCAACCGCAACCGCTTTGCCACCGGCCGACGTAATCGCCGCGACGACGGTATCGGCACCGGCCTTGCTCGTCGCATAGTTCACTACCACTGAAGCGCCTTCCGCTGCGAGCGCCTTCGCGATGGCGGCCCCAATACCTTTCGATGCGCCCGTGACGACAGCCACCTTGCCTGCAAGCTTGCTCATGATCTGTTCCCTCAACGTAGAGTCGTATATCGACCGGAACCGGCGCTGCAGCGGAAACCGCACGAAGCAGCAAGCCGGAGACGGTACGAATGTAGAGACTCCGCGAGAGGGGATAAAGCGGCTCGAAACGAATTGACTTGCAGGATCGGCCGAACAATCGATTTACCCGGTGTGAGCGCCGATTCAAGCGTGACGCAGTTCGACCCGCCTGATGTCCTTCACGATCACCAGATAGCTGAACACGGTGAGCAGCGCGTTGAGTCCGACGAAAACCAGCGCTCCGTTGAACGAGCCGGTTTTCGCGACCAGATAGCCGATCACGATCGGCGTGACGATGCCGGCGACGTTGCCGAACATGTTGAAGATCGCGCCGGACAGGCCGAGCGCTTCTTTCGGCGACGTGTCCGCGACCACGGCCCAGCCGAGCGCGCCGATGCCTTTGCCGAAAAACGCGAGCGACATCAGCGCGACGACGATCCAGTCGGTCGATACGTAATTGCAGCCGATTATGCAGGTCGACAGCAGCATCCCGCCGACGATCGGCACCTTGCGCGCGAGCGTCAGCGAATGGCCGCGCCGGATCAACCCGTCCGACAGGATGCCGCCGAGCACGCCGCCGGAGAATCCGCAGATCGCGGGCAGCGACGCGACCAGACCCGCGTGCAGGATCGTCATGCCGCGCGCCTGCACGAGATAGATCGGAAACCACGTCAGGAAAAAGTAAGTCAGCACGTTGATGCAGTACTGCGCGAGATAGATGCCGACCAGCATCCGGTTGCCGAGCAACTGACGGACCAGCGACCAGCCCGCGGATTTCGCCGCGCCGGGTTGCGTGGATTGCACCGGTTGCCGCTGCCCGTCCACGACCCCGCCGCCCTGTTCGATGTACTCGAGTTCAGCACGCGACACGCGCGGATGATCGGCCGGGTTCTTCATTACCTTCAGCCACGTCAGCGCCAGCAGGAGACCGACCGCGCCCAGCACGACGTAAACCGAATGCCAGCCGAACGTATGCGTGAGCCACGCCATCAACGGCGTGAAGATGACGGCCGCGAAGTATTGCGCCGCGTTGAAAATAGCCGATGCGGTGCCGCGTTCATTGGTCGGGAACCACGCGGCCACGACTTTCGCGTTCGCGGGAAACGCCGGCGATTCGGCGGCACCCATCGCGAAGCGCAACGCGAAGAGCACGGTCACCGCGGCGGCGGCGCTGCCGAACAGGCCGATCGAGCTTTGCAGCAACGTGAACAGCGACCACAGGAAAATGCTCGCGGCGTACACGCGGCGCGCGCCGAAGCGGTCGAGCAGCCAGCCGGCCGGCAATTGCGACAGCACGTACGCCCAGCTGAACGCGGAGAAGATATAGCCGAGCCTGATTGCATCGAAGCCGAACTCGGCGCGCATCGCGGAGCCGGTCACCGACAGCGTCGCGCGATCCGCGTAATTGAGCGTGGTGATCAGAAAGACCAGCAGCAGGATGGCGTAGCGGACTCGGGTGCGCGTCGCGGCGACAGCGGGGTTCGCCGTGCGGCTCATTTCCATGATCGTCTCCGGAATCTTTCTTGTGGCTGCGGCCCGCAGATGCGCTGCGAGGCCGCACAAACAGAGAGGCGTCCGGCGACATCGCGGCGCAAGGCAAGCCGCCGTGTGCGTTAGCGCCTCGACGCCCTTGCTACGTTACTGCGGCCCAAGCGTCTTGATCAACGCATCGAGCTGGCCCATCTCTTCTTCGGTCAGATCGGTCAGCGGTGCGCGCACCGGACCCGCGTCGCGGCCGACCAGCTTCGCGCCGGCCTTCACGATGCTGACCGCGTAGCCTGCGCGGCGATTGCGGATCGCGAGGTACGGCAGGAAGAATTCGTCGAGCAGCTTGCCGGTGGTGGCGTGGTCTTCCGCGGCGACCGCGCGATAGAACTGCATCGCGGTCTTCGGAATGAAGTTGAATACCGCCGACGAGTAAACCGGCACACCCAGCGCCTTGTACGCCGCCGCATAGACTTCCGCGGTCGGCAGGCCGCCGAGGTACGAGAAGCGCTCGCCGAGGCGGCGACGGATCGACACCATGTTCTCGATCTCGCCGACGCCGTCCTTGAAGCCGATCAGGTTCGGGCAGCGGTCCGCGAGACGTTCGAGCGTATCGGCGTTCAGCTTGGAGTTCGCACGGTTGTAGATGATCACGCCCATGTCGGGCACCGACTTGCACACTTCCTCGGCATGCAGCGCAATGCCTTCGAGGCTCGCTTCGGTGAGGTAGTGCGGCATCAGCAGGACGCCGTTCGCGCCGTGACGTCGCGCTTCCTGTGCATACGCGATCGCGACGCGCGTCGGGCCACCCGCACCGGCGATGATCGGCACCTTGCCCTTGCAGACCGCGCTCGCGGTGCGCACGACCTGCGAGTAGTCGTCGTGCGTGAGCGAGAAGAATTCACCCGTGCCGCCCGCGACGAACAGCGCCGATGCGCCGTACGGTGCGAGCCATTCGAGGCGTCCGGCGTAGGTGTCGGCGCGGAATTCGCCCTGGGCGTCGAAATCGGTGACCGGGAAGGACAGAAGGCCTTCGGAAACGATCTGCTTCAGTTCCTGCGGTGTCGTCATGGTGAGTATCCTGGGTGTGGCTCGACAATAAGGCTCGGGCGATAAAGAGATCAGATGAGAGATTTCTTATATGTCATCGTACAACAAGGATCAGGCGAACTCAACGCCCTTTTGCGGCATAATGCCGGCCATAGGGTAAATACGGGACGTTCCCGGTTTGTCATGTGTTGTAGGATGACGTATGAATGCTTGTATAAATGTCTCGCGCGGCCGACGCGGGGCTACGAAGGATCGATGCAATGGAACACTCTCCGCTCTACATCCGCGTTCACCCCAACGATAACGTCGCGATCGTCGTCAACGACGGCGGTCTCGGCGAAGGCGCGGTCTTCCCCGATGGCCTCGTCCTGCGCGAGCGCGTGCCGCAAGGGCACAAGGTCGCGCTGACGGATCTCGCCGAAGGCGACGAAGTCGTCCGCTACAACGTCGTGATCGGCTATGCGCTGGAGGCGTTGCCGAAGGGCAGCTGGATCAACGAGCACGTGATCCGCATGCCGAGCCCGCCCGGCCTCGAGAATCTGCCGATCGCGACCGTCCGTGCGCCGGAGATGCCGCCGCTCGACGGCTACACGTTCGAGGGCTATCGCAACGCGGACGGTTCGGTCGGCACGCGCAACATCCTCGCGATCACGACCACCGTGCAGTGCGTGGCCGACGTCGTGCAGCACGCGGTCACGCGCATCAAGGCCGAACTGCTGCCGCGCTATCCGAACGTCGACGATGTCGTGAGTCTCGGTCATACCTATGGCTGCGGTGTGGCAATCGACGCGCCCGATGCGATGGTGCCGATCCGCACCGTACGCAACATCAGCCTGAATCCGAACTTCGGCGGCGAGGTGATGATGGTGAGCCTCGGCTGCGAAAAACTGCAGCCGGAGCGTTTGATGCCGCCCGGCACGATCCCTATCGCGACGACCGCGACGGACGCGACGACCGCGCCGGACGCGAACGGCGACGTCGTGGTGCTGCAGGACGACGCGCACGTCGGCTTCCAGTCGATGATCGAATCCATCATGAAGATGGCGGACGGTCATCTGAAACGGTTGAACGATCGCCGTCGCGAGACCTGTCCGGCAGCCGATCTCGTCGTCGGCGTGCAGTGCGGCGGCAGTGATGCATTCTCTGGATTGACCGCGAATCCCGCGGTGGGCTTCGCGACCGATCTGCTGGTGCGTGCTGGCGCGACCGTGATGTTCTCCGAGGTCACGGAAGTGCGCGATGGCGTCGACCAGTTGACGGCGCGCGCGGCCAACGCGGATGTCGCCGCGGCGATCATCCGCGAGATGCAGTGGTACGACGATTATCTGAAACGCGGCGGCGCGGACCGCAGTGCGAATACGACGCCCGGCAACAAGAAGGGCGGCCTGTCGAACATCGTTGAAAAGGCGATGGGTTCGATCATCAAATCGGGCAACGCGCCGATCTCGGGTGTGCTGTCGCCCGGCGAAAAAGTCCGGCAGAAAGGGCTGATCTACGCAGCGACGCCCGCGAGCGATTTCATCTGCGGCACGTTGCAGCTCGCCGCGGGCATCAGCCTGCATGTCTTCACGACCGGCCGTGGCACGCCGTATAGTCTTGCCGAAGTGCCGGTCATCAAGGTAGCGACGCGTTCCGATCTGGCGCGCCGCTGGCACGACCTGATGGACGTCGATGCCGGCACGATCGCCACCGGTGCCGCGAGCATCGAGGACGTGGGCTGGGAACTGTTCCGCCTGATGCTCGACATCGCGAGCGGGCACAAGCGGACCTGCGCGGAGAAGCTCAAGCTGCACAACGCGCTGGTACTGTTCAATCCGGCGCCGGTAACCTGATTCGCGGCTGCCTCACGGTTGCCTGTGAATGAGCCGCATACGAACCACGCAGGACGGATCGCACGATGCCCGACATCGCGCCGGCCTGAAATCATCATTGACCGACAGACAAAGACATGACCGATTCGAACTCCCAGAACCCTGAGCGCGCCGCTTCGAAGCCGTTCCGGCGCATTCTGCTGACCGGCGCGGCTGGCAACCTCGGCCAGCAGATGCGCGGGGCGCTCGCCGCGTGGGCGGATGTGGTCCGCGTGAGCGACATCGCTCCGCTCGGCGACGTGGCCGCACACGAGGAAGCCGCCGTCGTCGATCTCGCCGACTGCGACGCGGTGCACGCGCTGCTCGAAGGCGTCGACGCGGTCGTGCATCTCGGCGGCATCTCGATCGAAGCGCCGTTCGAAGATCTCATCGAAGCGAATATTCGCGGGCTGTACAACCTGTACTCGTCGGCGCAGAAACATGGCGTGCGACGCATCGTCTATGCAAGCTCGAATCACGCGGTGGGTTTTCATCCGACGACGTCGGTCGTCGATATCGACTCGCCGCTGCGGCCCGACAGCCTGTACGGCGTGACCAAGTGCTTCGGCGAATCGCTGTCGCGCTACTACTTCGATCGCTTCGGTCTCGAGACCGTGTGTCTGCGGATCGGCTCGTCGTTCGAGCAGCCGAAGAATCCGCGGATGCTCGTCACGTTTCTGAGCTATCGCGACTTCATCGAGCTCGTGCGCTGCTCGCTGTTCACGAATCGCGTCGGGCACGCGATCGTGTATGGCGTGTCGGATAACCGCACGAAGTGGGTCGACAACACGAAGGCGGCGTTCCTCGGCTTCAAGCCGCAGGACAGCTCGGAGCAGTTCGAGCATCTGTTCCCGGTCGGCGCGCCGACCACGAATCTCGACGATCCGACGCAGCACTATCAGGGTGGCGCGTTTGTGCTTGCCGGTCCGATGGAGCCGAAGCAGTGAGCGTGCGTTCCAGCATGAAAGCGGAGCGCGTCGAGGCGGTCGTGCCGGCATCGGTCGGCGAGAGTCCCGTCTGGCGTGTTGCAGAGCAGGCGCTGTACTGGGTCGACATTCCGGCGCGCAAGATCGTGCGTCTGCAGGTGGACAGTGGCGAGTGCAGCGAATGGGTGTTGCCGGAGAAGGTCGCATGCATCGCGTTCGATCGCGACGGCACGGTGCTGGCCGGTTGCGAGAGCGGACTCTTCGCGGTGACGCTGTCGGCTCCCGATGCGCCCCATGCTAACGAGCCGTCGGGCGTGTCGGTCAGAAAGCTCGCGGCACCGGAATTTCCCGCAACCGACATGCGTTTCAACGACGGCCGCTGCGATCGTCAGGGCCGCTTCTGGTCGGGCACGATGGTGCAGGATATGGCCGCCGCAACGCCTGCCGGTGCGCTGTTTCGCTTCGACGAACACGGCGTGCTGTCCGCGCCGGTGATCGACGCGCTGATCGTGCAGAACGGGCTCGCATGGTCGCCGGATGGCCGCACGATGTATCTGTCCGATTCGCATCCATCGCGCCGGCTCGTGTGGACCTTCGACTACGACGCGGACGACGGCGTGCCGCACAACCGTCGCGTGTTCGCGGATCTGCACCAGCACGTCGGGCGACCGGACGGCGCGGCCGTCGACGCAGACGGCTGCTACTGGATCTGCGCCAACGACGCGGGCCGCGTGCTGCGCTTCACGCCGCAAGGCGAACTCGATCGCGAGATCGAGGTGCCCGCGGCGAAGCCCGCGATGTGCGCGTTCGGCGGACGCGACCTCGACACGCTGTTCATCACGTCGATCCGACCGGGGACAGGCGCCACTGAACACGACGGCCATCTGTTCGCGGTGCGTCCGGGCGTCTGCGGTCTGCGCGAGCCCGAGTACGCCGGCAAGCTGTAGAGCGTGCGCCACATATTGGTCACTGACTGCCGGCGTATGTGTATCGCACGCCGAACCGGTCGGCCAGACGGGCCAGACGCAGGTCGGAGGTCCAGATCTGCGTCTCAGGGGTGAGCATCGTCGAGGCGAGCAGCGTGCAGTCGACTGCACCGCATCCGGGCCCAAACAGGCGCTCACGCTCAACCAGTCCGCCAACCTCATCATGGGGCGCGAGCCCCGTGTGGCGCAGCAAGGCGAGATCGCCGAGGGTCCGTGTACGTCCCGGTGGCGTGCCACACGTGAGTTCGAGGATCACCAGCGGATGGGTTATTGCAGCGTCGATGCGCAGCAGTTGCTGGAGGCGTGCGTCGGGGCGTCTGAAATGCTCGACCCACACGGAAGTATCGATCAGTACGTTCACCGGGCGTCGTCGTCCGGTACGCCGGCGGGGCTCCGCCGGGGCACCGCGGCCATGTCGGGCGCGTGACCGCCAGGCGCGGCTAGCCGCCGGCCGGCCTGGATCCGCACAAACGTTTCCAGTGCCTCGCGGAACAGGTCGGCCGCGCTGGTCCCGGGTTCGGCGAGCTCAAGAGCCCGCGAATAAAGCGCGTCGTCGACCGTCACGGTGGTACGCATGATCATCTCCATTGATGCTGATTCGCATCAATTTTTGGCATCTGCTGCGCGACTCCTCCAGGCACGGCACGTTCGAGACGCTGTCGCCCAGGATGATGCGATGAAAAAGGCGAACTCGCTGTACCACGGCCACCGGGTCCCGGCGTTGGTCATCAGTCGCACGGTTCGCTGGTATTTTCGATTCCAGTTCAGCCTGCGCGACATTGCAGAACAGCCATTGCGCTGTTATCTCTAATTCATCACTCGTCAGACAACGGTCGGATACGCTTTTCTCCGATTAGCGCGCGTCGACCATCAGAAATAGAAGAGGCGTCGCGCATCGCTTTTATCTATATTGATAAAGCCTTCCAAGCCATTTCCATAGAGCGCGATAACACTGTTTTCACGTTCGCCCGGTCCGGGTAAATACCGTCTGTACAACATCTGACAGCTTTTATAGACTTCATATGTCGTCGTACAACATATGAGCCCAAACAAATCCCTTTCGCAATTTGAAGGGCGGTTTGAGAGGGCGGCGGGACGAATAGCGGCAACCTCGCGCGCGAGGTTCATGCCGATGCAGCAGGAAGAAATCGAGTTGTAGCGAGCAGGGTCGCGCGGCTGTCACGGGGATGTCCGGCAGCGCGGCACGATGAAGCAACGAAGAGACAGATCGCTCGCATGCCGGAGACGCATTCACAACCCAGTTGCAGCATCCGCGATCGATCGGATGGCCCACTTTTAAGGAACGACACGATGAACAACAAGTTCGCCTCTTCCCGTATTTCGCTGGTCACTACCGTCGCCGCCGCGGTCCTCGCGCTCGGCACGAGCGCCGCGCACGCGCGCGTGTTTCGCTCGGCGGACGTGCACAGCGATACCTTCCCGACCAACATGGCCGTGAAGTACATGGGCGAAGAAATCAGCAAGGCGACGGGCGGCAAGGATTCGGTGAAGGTCTTCGGCAACAGCGCGCTTGGTTCCGAGAACGATACGGTCGATCAGGTGCGCATCGGCGCGCTCGACATGGCCCGCTGCAACGGCGCCGCGTTCAACGAGATCGTGCCCGAATCGATGATCCCGTCGCTGCCGTTCCTGTTTCGCGACATCGATCATTTCCGCAAGGTGATGTACGGGCCGGAAGGCCAGAAGATTCTCGATGCGTTCAAGGCGAAAGGCCTGATCGCGCTGACGTTCTATGAAAGCGGCGCGCGTTCGATCTACGCGAAAAAGGCGATCCATTCGCCGGCCGACATGAAGGGTCTCAAGGTGCGCGTGCAGCCGTCCGATCTGATGGTCGACGAGATCAAGGCGATGGGCGGCACGCCGACGCCGATGCCGTTCTCCGAGGTCTATACCGGTTTGAAGACGGGCCTCGTCGATGCAGCCGAAAACAATCTGCCGTCCTATGAAGAGACCAGACACTACGAGGTCGCGACGGTCTATTCGGAAACCCAGCACTCGATGACGCCGGAAGTACTCGTGTTCTCGAAGAAGGTGTGGGACACGCTGACGCCGCAGGAACAGCAGATCATCAAGAAGGCGGCAGTCGACTCCGTGCCGTACTACGTGAAGTTGTGGACCGCGCGTGAAGACGACGCCGCCAAAACGGTCACGAAGGGTGGTGCAACGATCATCCCGGCCTCGCAGGTCGACCGTGCAGCCTTCGTGAAGGTCATGCAGCCGGTCTGGGCCAAGTACGAGAAGACGCCGCAGATGAAGCAGATCGTCGACGAAATCCAGGCGATCAAGTAAGGCGGGAAACCCGAAGCAGTACGCCAATACGCAAGGCAGGCAGTCACTGCCGGCCTTGCCGTGCGCGGTTTTGCGCATGCAAGGATGGGGTCAATGAAATTCATCACACGCCCGAATGATTTTCTGTTTCAAGCGCTGGTCGTCGTCGCATCGCTGAGTCTGGCCGCGTTGAGCCTGATCGTGATCTACGGCGTCGTGATGCGCTACGTATTCAACGACGCGCCGGATTTCGTCGAGCCGATCGCGTTGCTGCTCGTGATCGTGATCGCGATGTTCGGTGCCGCGCTGAAGGTTCGCGAGGGTGGTCATATCGGGCTCGATTCGCTCGTCAAGAAGCTGTCGCCGAAAGGGCAGCGCATCGCGGAAGCGTTCCAGCACCTCTGCCTGATCGCGCTTGCCGTGGCGATTTTCTTTGGCTGCCTGCAGATGGCGGAAACCACGATCGACGACAACATTCCGATTCTCGGTTTGCCCGAAGCCTTGCGCTACTTCATTCCGATTGTCGCGAGTGCGTGCATGGCGCTGTTCTCGCTCGAGCATCTGCTGATGCTCTTCGTCAAGAATCAAAAATAGAAAGACCATGGAACTTGCCATTCTCTCGATCAGTTTTCTCGTCTTCCTCGTTTCTGGGGTTCCGGTTTCGTTCGCGTTGGGGCTGTCGTGCGTATTGACCTATCTGTACGAAGGTCTGCCGGTCGCCACCGCGATGCAGTCGATGATTTCCGGCATGAACGCGTTCTCGTTCCTTGCCGTGCCGTTCTTCATTTTCTCCGGCGAGCTGATGCTGCACGGCGGGATCGCCGACCGCATCCTGCGTTTCGCGCAGGCGGCCGTCGGACATTTCCGCGGCGGCCTCGGGATGGCCAATGTGGTTGCATGCACGCTGTTCGGCGGCGTGTCGGGTTCGCCGTCGGCCGATACGTCGGCAATGGGCGGCGTCGTGATTCCGCTGATGAAGCGCGAAGGCTACAGCGCGGCGTACGCGGTGAACGTGACGACGCACTCGTCGCTGGCCGGCGCACTGATGCCGACGTCGACCAACATGATCATCTACGCGTTCGCCGCGCAGGGCATCGCGGGCACGCTGAACGGTCAGCCGATGAGCGGCGTGTCGATCGGCGATCTGCTGTTCTCCGGTCTGCTGCCGGTGCTGTGGGTGATGGGCTTCGTGCTGATCGCCGCGTACTGGCAGGCGGTTCGCTACGGCTATCCGCGTCGCCCCGACGGTTCGACGGAACTGCAGCGCTTTCCCGGCTGGCTCGCGGTGGGCCGCACGTTCCTCGGCGCGGTGCCCGGCCTGACAGTGATCGCGATCATTCTCGTGTGCGTCGCGAAGGGGATTGCGACCGCGACCGAGGCCGCGGCGATCGCCGTCGCGTACTCGCTGATCCTGACCACCGTCGTGTACCGCACGATGACCGCGAAGAAGCTGTTCCTCGCGCTGTCGAAGGCGGCGAAGACCACCGGCGTCGTGCTGCTGCTGATCGGCGTGTCGAACATGCTGCGCTTCCAGATGGCCTATCTGGAGATCCCCAGCGCGATCGAACGGATGCTCGACGGCGCGACCACGATTCCGTGGCTGATGCTGCTGTACATCAACATCATCCAGGTTTTTCTCGGCACGTTCGTCGACATGGCGGCGCACATCCTGATCACGACGCCGCTGTTCCTGCCGATGGCGATGCATGCCGGCGTGGGCCCGGTGCAGTTCGGCATCATGATCCTGCTCAACTGCTCGCTGGGTCTGGTCCACCCGCCGATCGGTTCCGTGCAGTTCATCGGTTGCGCGATCGGCAACGTGTCGATCGGCGAGACGACCAAGACGGCGTGGCCGTATTACCTCGCGATTTTCAGCGCGATCAACATCGTGACCTACCTGCCGATGTTTTCGACATGGCTGCCGAGTCTGATCAACGGACACCCGGTGTTCTGACGGAGGGATTGAGGTACGGACAGTCCGCGCGACGACGTGGACATCACCCATCAAAACAATCATCAAAAACAATCGTTAACAACAGGAGATGGAAATGAAAAAGACGAAACAGGCCCTGGCAACCTCCGCGCTTGGGTTGGTCGCCCTTGGCGCCCATGCGCAGAGCAGCGTGACGCTTTACGGGATCGTCGATACGGGTATCGGCTATCAGAGCAGTCAGACGTCGACGCTCGGCGCGACGAAGGGTGGTCACTCGGCGGTCAAGATGATCAACGGCGTGTGGGCGGGCAGCCGCTTCGGCCTGAAGGGCGGCGAGGATCTCGGCGGCGGCACGAAGGCGATCTTCCAGCTGGAAGAAGGCTTCAACAGCGCGACCGGCGCGCAGTCGACCACCGGCCTGATGTTCAATCGCCAGGCGTACGTCGGCGTGACCAACCCGACGTACGGTTCGCTGACCGCGGGCCGCCAGTACACGTCGTACTACACGCTGCTGTCGACCTACAGTCCCACCACGTGGCTGACCGGCTATTACGGCGCACACCCGGGCGATCTCGATTCGCTCGATACGCTGTATCGCGCGAACAACTCGCTGGTCTACACGTCACCGAGCTTCTACGGTTTGACGGTGAGCGGTTCGTATTCGCTGGGTGGTGTCGCAGGTAGCCTGAATGCCGGCTCGACGTGGAGCGCGGCGGTGCGGTACCTGAATGGTCCGATCGGTATTGCGGCGGGCTTCCAGCGTATCAACAACTCGACGAACGGCGGCGGTGCGTGGGGCGCGGACTCGACCGCATCGAACGCGGGTGGCGAACCGGCGGTGTCGGCGATCAACAACGGCTACCAGACGGCGCAGGCGCAACAGCGCTTCGCGGTGACCGGCGGCTACACGTTCAATTCGCAGTGGGACGTGTCGTTCTCGTACTCGAACGTGCAGTACATCCCGGGCACGGGCTCGAAGTTCCACGATACGGCGATCTTCAACACCGGCGGCGCGGTGCTGCACTTCAAGCCGGTCACGGTGCTCGATCTCGCGGTGGGCTACAGCTACACGCGTGCGACGGAGTCGAACGGCATCACGAGTTCGGCCCGTTATCAGCAGTTCAATCTGTCGCAGTACTACAGTCTGTCGAAGCGGACGGGGCTGTATGCGCTCGAAGCGTATCAGCGTGCCAGCGGCCAGACGCTTGGCACGGCCGGCGCGGGCAGCATCATCAACGCGACGGCGAGTATCGGCGACGGCATGAACGGCACGCCGGCGACTTCACGCAGCCAGTTCGCGGCGGGCGTGGGGATCATTCATCGCTTCTAGTCGGGTAGGGACGTGGCGGCGGTTGCGTGAGTCGCGCGACGCCGCCACGTATCAGGGCAGCGCGTCGAAGAAGAGATAAACGGCGGCGATGCGGCCTTCCCGGGTAACGATGAAGTCCGTTCCAGCGTAAGCGGGTGCTTCACCTGGGCGGCCGGATACCCATCGGATCCGCCCACCATCGCCCAACACGTCGGGCTCAGCGATCGGCTGGTACTGGAAGTCAGGGTGAGTTGCCTTGATCACGCCCGCGATCCGATCGATCGCGTCACGGCCGCGGGAGATGCCGGTGTTGGGGTCATTGAACACGCAATCCTCGGTGAAAATTTCGTCGATGATCGCGCGCCGGCGCGCGGGATCGTTCTCACCGAAGACGTCGAGATTGCGTCTCAGCAGGGTCGAAATGCTGTTGGACATGGCTGCCTCCTTAAGGCAAATGGTCGTCTCTCGACGGCCTGTCTATCACTTCAAATCGATGCAATGGATTACTGAGCGAGCGCCATCGTTTTAGCGATCGCGGTAACAACAGCGGGTCGCGTCGAGATCGCTTCATGCCAGCGGGCGACGAACGGAAACTTGTCGAGGCTCGCGCCTATCGACTGATGACGCCACACCCACCCGAAATGAGCGATGTCCGCGATGCTGTACCCGTCGCCCGCGGTATAACGACGATGCTCGAGAACGTGATCGAGCACGCCCAGCGTCCGATCCACTTCCGCCAGCGCACGCGCTTTTGCCTCGGGTTGTGGCGGCGACTGGTTCCCGGCGACGAAAGCCTGCACGAACGCCGGGCTGAGGCCTGACGCGTGGAAGAAAAGCTGCTCGAAGACCTTGCCGCGTTGGGGACCATCCTTCGGAAGCAGCTGCCCGGTCTTCTCCGCAAGGTGGACCAGGATCGCGGCGGACTCGCCGAGCACCACATCGCCAGCCCCGGGAACGGAGCGGTCGACGAGAACCGGAACCTTCGCGTTGGGGTTCATTGCCTTGAAGGCTTCAGTTTTCTGCTCGCCCTCGCGCAGGTTGACGGGAACGAGCCGATAGTCGAGCCCCATCTCTTCCAGTGCGATGGGGACCTTGACGCTGTTGGCCGTGGCAAATGCGTGAACTTCGATCATCGGTATGTCCCTCCTCGACGCCAGTTAGTCGAACAGCTTGTTCGCCGTTTTGGCGATCAGCTCGCCCTGATGACGGGCACCGGCGAGTTCGATGGCGCTGGGCTGCCGTTGCCCTTGTCCGCCGGCGATCGTCGTCGCGCCGTACGGAGCGCCGCCAACGATTTCGTCCAGCGTCATCTGCCCCTGGTGGCTGTACGGCAGACCGACGATGGTCATACCGAAATGCAGCAGGTTGGTGATGATCGAGAACAGGGTCGTTTCCTGTCCCCCATGCTGGGTGGCAGACGAAGTGAACGCGCCGCCGATCTTGCCGTTCAAGGCGCCGCGCATCCACAAACCGCCTGCCTGATCGAGAAAGGAGGCCATCTGGGAGGAGATGCGACCAAAGCGGGTTGGCGTACCGACGACGATGGCGTCGTAGTGGGCGAGCTCGTCAACCGTGGCCACTGGGGCCTGCTGGTCGAGCTTGAAGTACGCAGTTTTGGCTACGTCCTCTGCAACCGTTTCCGGAACGCGCTTGACGTCGACCGTGGCACCTGTGGAGCGAGCACCTTCCGCAATCGCATCGGCGAGTGCCTCGATGTGCCCATAAGACGAGTAATACAGAACGAGAACCTTGGACATTTGAACGACTCCTTGTTGAGGTCCCCGGCGACGCCGGAGAGGGTGGAGCGCTACGCCGGTGCGAAGCGCGCCCACATGGAAAGTCAGCCTTACGACGCGCTCGCAACCGTTTTGAGCAAGGCCGGTGCCTTGAAGCGGGCATCCACGCTGAATGCGCCGGCTCCGAAGTAGGTAATCTGAAGCAGACCGCCAGCCATCATCACGTTCTTCAGGAAGTGGATCATCTGATTCTGATCGGCGAAGTTATGGTGGAAGAACACTGCCGTGGCGATGGCAAAGACCGCCAGCACCAGCGACGCGAAGCGGACCCGGAACCCCGACAACAGCAGCAAACCACCGCCTACCTCGATGACCACTGCAACGATGTATGCGAGCGACGGTGCCGGCAACCCCATCGCGGAGATGTACCCGACGGTCGCGGCATACGCTGCGAGCTTGCTGAAGCCGCTCAAAAGAAACGGCGCGCCGATCAGGATACGGCCCAACAGGGGAAGAAACTTGTAGCTGTTCATGACACTCTCCTAAGAAATGAAAATCCGTAGGTGGAAGAAAAAAGTCTCTCAGCCGGTCTCCACCATGACCAGTTCAGAGTTTTCGAAAGCTTCGATCTCAACCGCCGACACATCCGTGATGGCCACGCCGTCGAGCGGCCCCACGGGTTCGCCATCAATGGCAATCTGTCCCGAGACCAGCACGAGATAAGCACTGTGTGTCAGCCCCAACTCGTGCCGGATCGTCTCTCCGGCCTTGAGCGTTGCCCCCAGCAGGCGCGCGTCCGCACGGATGGGAAGCGCGCCCTTGTCTCCGTCGTAACCGCTGGCCAGCACGGTGAAACGCCCGGCGCCGTCGCTCCTCGGAAACGACCTGGTATCCCAGCGAGGTTTGCCGCCAGCCTCGCGCGGCCGCAGCCAGATCTGATAGAGCTTTAGCGGCACCTCGCTTTTGTTGAACTCGGCATGCCGGATACCGGTGCCCGCGCTCATCACCTGTATGTCGCCAGCGCGGATCGTTCCTTCGGAGCCCAGCGTGTCGCGGTGTCCGAGCACGCCCTCGCGGACGTAGGTGATGATCTCGACATCGCGGTGCCCATGAAGGGGAAAGCCGTTGTCCACCGCGATTTCATCGTCGTTCCAGACGATCAGCGGACCGAGGGCATGGTGGGCAGGGTTTCCTGCCGGGGTGACCTGAAAGTGGTACTTCGCCCGTAGCCAACCGTGGTCAGCCATGTCGAGCGATTTCCAGCGCCGGTGTGCAAGCATCTCAATCTCCGTAGTTCGGGCGCCCTGACCCTGCATCGAATTCGACAGGTGCCTTTCCCGATGGAGAGGATATTATTCACGCAACGATGTGCTGCATATCTCCGCCATTGCAAAGTATCATTGCTTTCAGTAGAACGATAAGGACGCATACGGACCCTTAGCCCATGGACCAGATCTCGGATCTCAATGACCTGCGGCTCTTTGCTGAAGTCGTCGAGCGCGGCAGCTTTACCGCGGCTGCACGCAGCCTCGGCCTTCAGACGTCAAAGCTGAGCAGGCACGTTCGCGCGCTGGAAGAGGAGTTGGGAGTACGGCTGCTCAATCGCACCAGCCGCAGCCTGTCGCTGACGGAAACGGGGCGGCAGTTCCACCAGCACTGTCTGGCGGTCGTGGCGGAATCCAGGGCGGCCAAAGACCTCGTCGATCAGACGCGGAGTCAGCCACAGGGCACCGTGCGAATCAGTTGCCCCCTGGGATTGTTGAGTTCCGGTATCGCCGGGATGGTCGCCCGATACGTTCAGGAGAACCCCCAGGTTCAGGTGCTGATCGACGCGACCAACCGCCGGGTGGATGTGATCGAGGAAGGCCTGGATTTCGCCATTCGAGTCCGGCTTCCGCCGTTGGACGATATCGATCTTGCCGTGCGCCAGTTGGGATTGTCCGTGCTCGTTCTGGTGGCCAGCCCTGAACTGGTGGCGCAGCGTGCAGCCCCCACATCCATCGACTCACTGAAGGACTGGCCAACGCTTGCAATGGCGGACAAGAGTGACCGCTATACCTGGAACCTGGTTGATCCCAACGGGCAGGGGACGTCTATGACGCACAAACCTCGACTGGCGACGGACGACCTTGCCAGCCTGCGTACGGCAGCAATGATGGGAGTGGGCGTCGCACTGCTGCCAGGCGAGTTCGTGAAGGAGGACATACGCGCGGGTCGCCTGAACCGGCTACTGCCCGATCTGGCGACGACGCCGGGTCTCGTGCACGCGATCTTTCCCACGCGACGAGGTATGGTTCCGGCCGTGCGCCACCTGATGGATGCTTTTGTTGCGGGATATCAAGAGCCTGTGTGATCGATGGACTGTCACCGACTCTCGTCGACAGGACGAAGGCCACCTTTTGCAGCGTTTGCAAGTTGAGCGATCCGGGCCAGAAACGCATCAACCTGCCGTTCATCTGTGGCCCATGACGTAGCCAGACGGATCACGGAACACTCGCTGCCGGCCTTCGCCCATAAGTGGAAGGAGAAGTGCTCTTTCAATGCGGCAATGACGGAATCAGGCAGGATCGGAAACACCAGGTTTGTAGCCGTTTCGGCATCCAGCGCGTAACCGTGAGACACGATGCCAGCGGCCAGCTTTGCGGCCATCGCGTTGGCATGCCTTGCATTTTCGAAGAACAGATTCTTGACGCCGAATAATTCCTGAAACTGAATCCCCAACAAGCGGCCTTTTGCCAGCATGCCGCCACGCTGTTTGATATGAAATGCAAAATCGTCTGCCAACGCTGGATTGCAAACAACGATTGCTTCACCCACAAGCGCGCCGACCTTGGTTCCGCCAATCCAGAACAGATCGACGAGGGACGCAATATCGGCCAGTGTCGCGTCGTTCTTGCTCGAAGCGAGCGCTGCGCCCAATCGCGCGCCGTCGAGGAACAGGATTAGCCCGCGTTGCCTTGCCAGTGCGGAGATTGCCCGCAGTTCCGGGAGGGTATAGACAGTGCCCGCTTCGGTGGCATTTGAGATGTAGACGAGCCGTGGCTTCGCCATATGCGGAAAATGGGCGTTGCTGGAAAGCACCGCTTCGATGCTTTCGGGGGTGAGTTTCCCGTCAACGGCAGGAACGGTAATGAGCTTGTGACCCGTTGCTTCAATCGCCCCAGCTTCGCGCACCACGATATGCCCGGAGTTCACCGCAATGACGGCTTCATGAGGACGCAGGCAGCTCGATATCGCGACGATGTTTGCCATCGTCCCATTTGCAACGTAATGAATCGCGCCGTTGAACGTGCTGCCGAGGCGAGCCTTGATCCGGTTTGTTGCATCGGCCGAGTACGTGTCTTCGCCGTAGGCCGCCTGCTGGACGTAGTTTGATTCAGTAAGCGCACTGAGGATGTCGGGATGTGCGCCTTCGCTGTAATCGTCGAGAAAGCTGAAAGTAGTCATTCGATGCTTCTGCCCTGGATAGAGGTAACGCGACAGGGGCGCGAAACCAAAAACCGCAGGTTACCGATCCGCTATCCAGTTTCCTTGTAAAAAATTGCTGCACGCTTCACTAGAAGCGCGCCGGAGTCACGCCGTAGGCATGGCGGAACGCACGTGTGAAATGACTCTGGTCGAAGAAACCAACGGCGTGTGCTATCTCCGTAATCGGCATGGTCCGGTTTGCGTTGATCAGCGCGACTGCCTTCTCCAGCCGCAGTCGCAATAGCCATGCGTGAGGGGTCATTCCGATGGTTCGTTTGAACTGTTTCAGGAAACGGAACCGATCGAGACCAATAAGAACGGACAGGTCTTCAAGAACGATTTTGTCGGAAATATGGTCATCCACAAAGTCACGGACGATACGCAGTTGCTGTGCGGACAGATTTCCCGTGATCGTCTGAGGGGCTGGTTGCTTCAGGCGTGCAAACAGCGACTCCAGCAGCTCCAGAACGACGGTTTCGTTCCGCATCGGGTCGGTCGGTCCCTGTCGCAGAGCGGAATGTATTTTGAGCAACTGGTCAGCGAGGCGGCTATCTTCTATCACCGCGGCAGCCTGTGACGGGAAATAGTGCCTGCCAGTGATTTCCTCACCTAAGCCGTCCAGGAGGGCGGGCGACAGGCGAAACGTTTGCAGAGTGTATGGCTGGTCCGCACTTGCAATGCTGTCATGGACTTCGCCGGGCGGCATAAGCTGAATTGCGCCACGGGAGAGCACCAGGGATTCGCCGTGAAACGATTGAAGCTGCGCGCCGCTGGCGACCAGCCCGATATGGCAGTCGAGGTGAAAATGAGGCTCGAATCGAAATTCAGCATACCTGGCCGTGCTGAGAATCAAGCCGGGGATGTCGCTCGGGCGACTGTACTGGACATCTTCGGCCATAGGTTACCTCCGGCTCGCTGCTGATACATCGAGGTCAGCTCTAAGCGTTGCGCTATTAGCGGTCGATTATCGCAGTTTCATCATCTCGAAGCGACGTCTCAGGGCGTGATGTGTTTCTGCATGAACACACTCAGTGGGTCGTTCGTGTAATCGCCAAACGGTCCCCGGCGCTCATAACCGGTTGAGGAATACAAAGCCAGCGCCTCATGTTGGTATGGTCCCGTTTCAAGCTTGAACAACTTGCAGCCAAGGTCTATTGCCCTTGACTCGAGCAGAGCCATGAGTTTCCTGGCGGCGCCTTGTCCTCGGCCGCGAGGACTGACATACATGCGCTTGAGTTCGCCGAATTCAGGGCGGAGGATAATCGCCCCACAGCCGATTGCCTGGCCCTCACTGTCCCGCGCAACGGCAAACAGGACATTGGGTTGCTTCAACGACGCGAGGTCCAGGGCGTGCCTGCTCTCCGGCGGGTACAGGGTGTCCTGGTATGCGTCCAGATCGGCAATGAGGGCGATCACGTCGGGTTGATCGGGTGATTCGAAGGCAATAGTCATGGCTGAAGAAACAGGGCGAAAGGGAAACCAAAGTACCGGACGACGAAAGAACGACCGATGACAGCCGCTATCTGGTTTGCATTTGCCGATTGTCAATGATCTCTCTGGCGCTGTCGAACGTCTCAAAGTGGCTGAACCCGGACGACGTACCGCGCCAGCCACGCACGAAAGCGTTAGCCCGGCAGTCTCGCAAGACCGCCTTCACAGCAATCCTCCTCCAACGCTTAAAAGATTGACAGATTGTATGACACGAATATAATCAGTCCGCATCGAGCCCGACAGAACACCCGTCGTGCCACCACCATGGACGGAGACACGCCATGCTTGCTGAAGCCCGTATCGGGGCACGCCTCGACAGCGTTCCGCTGTCCCGCTTCCATTGGCGGTTGCTGGGGCTGATCGCGGCCGGCATGTACTTCGATTCGTTCGACATCTACATCGCCGGCACGGTGCTCGCCGCGATGATCCACAGCGGCGAGTCGACGTTGCGGCTCAACGCGACGTTCGTCTCGGTGACGTTCATCGGCATGATGGCCGGCGCGTGGCTGTCCGGCGTGCTCGGCGATCGCTACGGCCGGCGCTTCTGCTACCAGTTCAATCTCGGCATCTACGGCTTCGCGTCGCTGGCGGCAGCGCTCGCGCCATCGATCTACTGGCTGATTTTCTTCCGTCTCGTGATGGGTCTGGGGATGGGCGCAGAGATCGTCGTCGGCTACGGCACGCTGAGCGAATTCATTCCGCCTGCGTGGCGCGGTCGCTTCGGCACGATTCTCAACCTGATCATCAATACGTCGCTGTTCCTGTCGACGTTTCTCGGCTGGCTGATCGTCCCGCATTTCGGCTGGCGCTGGATGTTCGCGATCGCCGGCTGTGGCGCGCTCGTCGTGTGGTTCCTGCGCAAGACGATGCCGGAGTCGCCGCGCTGGCTCGCATCGAAAGGGCGCGAAGCCGAAGCGCGCGAGATCGTGCAATCGATCGAAGCGGCGAGCGGTGTCAAACCTTCAACAGATGCTGTGCCGCATTCGTCGGTCGCATTCATCACGCAGACGCAGGAACCCGCCCGCATCCGCGATCTGTTCGCCCGCGGGATGCTCACGCGCACCGTCACCGCGATCACCGTGCTTGTCTCGCTGTTCATCGTGAACTATGCGTTCGTCAGCTGGATTCCGACCTTTCTCGTGAAGCAGGGCCACAGCGTGTCGAGTTCGCTCGGGCTCACCGCAGTGATGTTCGCGGGCGGTCCGATCGGCTCTCTGATCGCGTTCGCACTCGCCGAGCGCGTCGGGCGCAAGTGGGGCACAGTAATTTTTTCGCTGATCTGTGCGGCGTTCGGCGTCGCCTATCCGTTCGCGCAGTCGGCGACGGCGATCACCGCACTCGGCTTTGCGATCACCGCATGCATTTACGTGCTGTCGTCGTTCAGCGTCGCGAGTTATGTGCCCGAGCTTTTCCCGACCGCGCTGCGGTTGCGCGGCGCCGGGCTCGCGAACACAGTGGGGCGCGGCGTCAGCATTCTGGTGCCGTATGCAGTTGCAGCTGCATACACGGGCCTTGGCATTGCGGGCGTGCTTGCATTGATCGTGGGGACGTTGCTGGTGCAGGCGCTGATCGTCGGCGTGCTCGGTACCGAGACGAAGCATCGTTCGCTCGAGGACCTCGCGGTCGAAGCGCAGGACGCCGTGATCGCCGGACGAAGCGAAGCGCACGCGAGCGCTGCGCCACATTGAAAGCATTGAAGCACAGCGCACACCGCCAACCGGATCAGAAATTTCGATGGAGACATGCATGAGCCAGCCGATCGAGCAGTACCGGATCTTCGCCGTCAAATACGCTTTTCACGATCGCCCCGCGCGCGACAACTTCATCGGCGGCGATCCGCATGACGTGTCGATGCCGCTCGATTATTTCGTCTGGGCGGTGGTCGGCGAATCGCGCGTGTTTCTCGTCGACACCGGTTTCGATCAGAGCGGCGCACAGCAACGCGGCCGCACGATCACGCATCCGGTCGATACCGGCCTGCGGCAGATCGGTATTCGTCCCGACGAGGTCGAGGACGTGATCATCACGCACATGCACTACGACCACGCGGGCAATCGCTCGATGTTCCCGCATGCGCGCTATCACGTGCAGGATCGCGAGATGGCGTATTGCACCGGGCGCTGCATGTGCCATCACCCGCTTAATCATCCGTTCGAGCCGGAGGATGTGAAGTCGATGGTGGGACGTGTGTTCGATGGTCGCGTGCAGTTTCACGACGGCGTCTCACAGCTTGCGCCGGGCCTGAGCCTGCACTGGGTCGGCGGCCATACGGACGGGCTGCAGGTCGTGCGCGTGAACACGGCGCGCGGCTGGGTCGTGCTCGCGTCCGATGCGTCGCATTTCTACGCCAACATGGAAGAGAGCCGGCCGTTTCCGGCGGTCTACAACGTCGGTGACATGCTCGAGGGATTCCGCGCGGTGCACCAGCTCGCCGATTCGCCCGCACACGTCGTGCCGGGTCACGATCCGCAGGTCCTGCAGCGCTACGCGGCACACGACCGCGAGACCGCAGGCTGGATCGCGCGGCTCGACGTCGCGCCGCGCTGATCCGGGGCACGCGATGTCACTCGAAGGAAAAACCGCGCTGATCACCGGCTCGTCGAGCGGACTCGGCTTCGCGATGGCCGACGCGCTCGCACAGGCCGGTTGCCGCATCGTGCTGCATGGGCTCGAGCCCGTGTCCGACGGCACGCGGGCCGCGCAGACGCTGACACAGCGTCACGGCATCGACGCGCACTATGTGCAGACCGATCTCGCCGCGCCCGATGGCGCCGATCGTCTCGTCGATGCAGCAAACACACGCGCCGGCACGCTCGACATCCTGATCAACAACGCGGTCGTCCGTCATTTCGCGCCGGTCGAGACGCTCCCGCTCGCGCACTGGCAGGCCGCGCTCGCGGTCAACGTGACCGCCGCGTTCCGCGCGATCCAGTTGACGCTGCCCGCGATGCGCGCACGCGGCTGGGGGCGCATCTTCAACATGACGTCGGTGTATGGCGCGCGCGGCGTCGCGAACCGCGTCGACTATGTGACCACGAAAACCGCGCTGCTCGGTCTGACACGCGCGGTCGCGATCGAGAACGTCAACACCGGCATCACCTGCAACGCGATCTGCCCCGGCTCGGTATCGACGCCGAACATCGAAGGCCGGATCGCCGCGCTGATGCAGGAGCGAGGAATGACTCGCGACGACGCGGTGCGCGAGTTCCTGCAAGGCAAGCAGCCGACCGGCGAGCTCGTCGACGCCGCGCACGTCGGTGCGATGGCGGTGTTTCTGTGCGGCGACGCGGCGAGCCAGATCACCGGCGCGATGATGCCGATCGAAGGAGGCTGGCTTGCAGCGTGAACCCATCGACGACGTGAAGCGCGCATCCGGACCGACCGCCGCGTTGTCGGCGTTCGTCGCCGGTACGCAATGGGATGCAATACCGGAAGCGGTGCGGCACGAAGCGAAGCGCGCGCTCGTCAACTATTTCGCGGTGGCACTCGCCGGTTGCGGCGATGCGGACATCGGCCGCGCGGTCGATGTCTATCGCGGCTTCAGCAGTGGCGACACAGCTGGCTTGATCGGCCGCATCGAACGAACCGATGTACTGAACGCGGCAGCATTGAACGCGATGACGGCCAACGTGCACGACTTCGACGACACGCATCTGCCGACGATCATCCATCCGACGGCACCTGTCGCCGCGGCGCTGTTCGCGCTTGCCGAAGACCTGCAACGGCAAGGCAGGCCAATAAGTGGCGTGGAATTTCTGACCGCGTTCGTGCTCGGCGTCGAAGTGGAATGCCGGATCGGCAATGCGGTGTCACCTGGACACTATCGACGTGGCTGGCACATCACGTCGACGTGCGGTGTATTCGGTGCCGCCGCAGCAGCGGCACACGTGCTCGATCTTGACGAGACACACATCGGCTGGGCGATGGGGCACGCATCCGCGCAGGCGGGCGGCCTCGTCGAGACGCTCGGCAGCATGTCGAAGAGCGTCAGCGTCGGCAATGCGGCGCGCAACGGAGTGCTGTCCGCGCTGCTCGCGGCACGCGATCTTCGCGGACCGGCACAGCCGCTCGAGGGCGAACGCGGCTTTCTGCGCGTGACCTGCGACGAGCCCGATTTCCCAGTGATTACAGCAGCGCTCGGACACGACTGGGCGCTGCAGTCGAACGCATACAAACCGTACCCATGCGGCGTCGTGCTGAATCCGGTGATCGACGCGTGTCTCGCGCTGGCTCGCGATGAATCGCCACAGATCAACGAGATCGCACGCGTCGAACTGACCGGGCATCCATTGCTGCGCGCACGTACCGATCGGCCGAATCCGAAAAGCGGACGCGAGGCGCAGGTCAGCGCGCAGCACGCGGTCGCGGTGACGCTCTCAACCGGCCGTGCCGGACTCGCCGAATTCAGCGATACCGCCGTCGGCGATCCCGCACTGCGCGCGCTTGGCGCGCGCGTCGTATTCATCGACGACCCGCAATTCGCGGTGGAATCCGCGCAGGTCGTATTGCATCTCACGTCGGGTCGCACGCTCGCGCGCAAGGTCGACGCCGCGCGCGGCAGTCTCGCTGCGCCGCTGACGGACCACGAACTGGAAGCGAAGCTCGCGACACTCACGACGTACGGCGGCTCGGCAGTCGATCCGCAGCCGCTGATCGCGTCGCTATGGTCGCTGGACAACGCAGACGACGCCGCTACGCCAATGCGCGCCGCACAGCCGCCAGCCTCGCACAACCGATATTCAACTTGAAGGAAAAGGAGTGGACATGTCAGAACAGAAATGGATTGGATTCGTAGGCGTTGGCGTGATGGGACGACCGATGGCGCGTCGCCTGATCGCCGCGGGCCATTCGCTGATCGTCTACGACCGCGACGCAGCCGCGGTCGAGGCGCTGAAGGCCGAAGGCGCGCGTGTTGCCACAAGCGTGCGTGAAGTCGCGGACACCGCGCGGATCGCATTCACGAGCCTGCCGACGCCCGCGATTTTCCGCGAGGTCGCGCTCGGCGAAGGCGGCCTGGCAAACGGCACGGCACTGAAAGTGCTGATCGATCTGTCGACGGTCGGCTCGCGGATGGAACACGAAGTCGCGCAGGGTCTGCTCGCGAAAGGCATCGACACCGTCGATGCACCGGTGAGCGGCGGCGCGGCGGGCGCACAGAAGGGCACGCTCGCGATCATGGTCGCCGGCAAGCGCGCGGCGATCGACGAAGCACGGCCGCTGTTCGAGGTGCTCGGCAAACTGTTCGTCGTTGGCGAGCAGCCCGGGCAGGCGCAATTGCTCAAGCTGCTGAACAACATGCTGTCGTCGACGGCGCTCGCGATCACGTCGGAGGCGTTCGTCGCTGGCGTGAAGGGCGGGCTCGATCCGAACGTGATGATGGAAGTCATCAATGCGGGCAGTGGCAAGAACGGCGCGACGCTCGACAAGTTTCCGAAGCATGTGCTGCCGCGTACGTTCGATTTCGGCTTTCCGATCGCGAGCGTATGCAAGGACATCGGGCTCGCCGTCGACGAATGCCAGGCGCTCGGTGTGCCGATGTGGCTCGGCAACAGCGCGCGGCAGATGTGGAACGCCGTCGCCGCGCAGGGTGGCCGCACGCGCGACATGACGGAGCTGGTGCGCTATGTCGAACAGTGGTCGTCCGGCGAAGCGCCTGCGAACCAGGCGACAACTTAGCCATCTGAGCTACCCTTGATCCGTCCATCCCGGACCCTCTTACTGGAGACCTGATCTCATGATCGTCGAAATGCGAATCTATCACTGTGCACCGACCCGTCTGCCGGCCTTGCTCGACCGCTTCTCGAACATCACGCTCGGCTTCTTCGATAAATACGGCATCAAGCAGATCGGCTTCTGGACGACGCTCGCCGGACCGAGCAATCACTCGCTGACCTATCTGCTGCAATGGGAAAGCCTCGCGGAGCGCGAGCAGAAGTGGAACGCATTCCAGGCGGACGCGGACTGGATCGCGAAGCGCGCCGCGACCGAGGCCGAGCGGCCGATCGTCGAGCGGATCGAAAACCAGTTGCTGACGCCGACCGCTTTTTCGGCCATGCGCTGATCGCGAGACATTCAAGGAGAACATGCAGATGGCTTTACCGCAACGAATCGGCTTTATCGGCCTGGGGATGATGGGTACGCCGATGGTTGAGTGTCTCGCGAAGACGGGATTCGACGTGTTCGTCGCCGATACGGACGACGCGCGCGTCGCCGCGCTTTGCACCGGCGAGCGGATCCGGCCGCTGCATGTGGATGAGGCGGCATCGCTCGATGCGTTGATCACGATGCTGCCGAATTCAGCGATCGTCGAGCGGGTGCTGCTCGACGATGAAGGGACAGCCGGCTGGAGCACACGCCTGTCGCGCGGCACGACGGTGATCGACATGAGTTCGTCGGAACCGGCGCGTTCGCTCGCACTAGGTGTGACGCTCGGCGAAGCGGGCCTTGACTATCTCGACGCACCGGTTTCAGGCGGCGTGAAGAAAGCGATCGACGGCTCGCTCGCGATTCTCGTTGGCGGTGATGCGGCGGTGCTCGAACGCGCGCGCCCGATCCTCGACGCGATGGGCAAGAGCGTGCTGCACATCGGCGCCGCGGGCGCGGGACACGCGGCGAAGGCATTGAACAACTACGTATCGGCGGCGGGGCTCGTCGCGACGGTCGAGGCGCTGCAGGTCGCGCGGCGCTTCGGCATCGATCCGGCGGTGATGACCGATGTGCTGAATGCATCGACGGGTCGCAGCAACACCTCGGAGAACAAGGTGCGTCAGTTCATGCTGAGCGGCACGTTCGCGTCGGGCTTCGCGCTGCAACTGATGAACAAGGATCTGAAGATCGCGCGTGCGCTGGCCGTTGCGCTCGACTATCCGATGGAGCTCGGCGAAACCTGCACGTCGATGTGGGATCGTGCCGCGCAGCGATCGACACCCGCGACCGATCACACCGAGATGTACCGGTTACTTTCCGGAGAGGCGTCATGACGCAAGTGAACCCGGCGCTGCTGGCGCACGCCGCGCAGTGCTATATCGATGGACGATGGGTCGAACCGGTCGCGCCGCGCTGGTTCGATATGGTGGACCCGGCGACCGAAGCGCCCGTGGGCCGGCTCGCGCTTGGCAACGATGTGGACGTCGATCGCGCGGTTGCCGCTGCGCGGCACGCGTTTTCCGCGTACGCGGAATGGAGCGTCGCGGATCGCATCGCGTTGCTGAAGCGCATCGTCGCGCGGTACGAAGCGCGCGTCGACGCGTTCGCCGATGCGATGCGCGTCGAGATGGGCGCACCGGCCGCGTTCGCGCGGACGGCCCAGGCGGCGCGCGGACCCGCGCATCTGAACGCGCTGGTCGACGTGCTCGACCGCTTCGCATTCGACACGCAGCAGGGCACGACGCGGCTACGGCTGGAGCCGGTCGGTGTGTGCGGGTTGATTACGCCGTGGAACTGGCCGATCAACCAGATCGTCGTGAAGATCGCACCGGCGCTCGCGGCCGGCTGCACGATGGTGCTCAAGCCGAGCGAGTATTCGCCGCTGTCCGCACTGCTGTTCACCGATGTGCTCGACGAAGCGGGCGTGCCGCCCGGCGTCTTCAATCTCGTGAACGGCGACGGTCCAGGTGTCGGTGCGGCGATCGCCGCGCATCCTGGCATCGACATGGTGTCGTTCACCGGTTCGACGCGCGCCGGCATTCTCGTCGCGAAGCTCGCGGCCGAAACCGTCAAACGCGTTGCGCAGGAACTCGGCGGCAAGTCCGCGAACATCCTGCTCGACGACGTCGATCTCGACCAGGCGGTGACGCGCGGCGTCGCTGGATGTTTTACGAATTCAGGCCAGTCGTGCTCGATTCCGACGCGGATGCTCGTGCCGCGCCATCTGATGAACGACGCCGCACAGATCGCGAAACGTGCGGCGGAAAGTTATCGCACCGGTGCGCCGGACGATCCCGCGACGCAGCTCGGTCCGCTCGTCAACGGCAATCAGTTCGAGCGCGTGCAGGCACTGATCCATACGGGCATCGACGAAGGCGCGCGGCTCGTCACCGGTGGCCCCGGTCGTCCGGATGGCCTCACGCGCGGCTGGTTCGTGCGGCCGACGGTGTTCGCCGACGTGACGCCGGACATGACCATCGCGCGCGAGGAAATTTTCGGACCGGTGCTGTCGATGATGCCGTACGACACCGAAGACGAAGCGATCGCGATTGCCAACGGTACCGACTACGGTCTTGCTGCATACGTGCAGTCGGCGGACCTTGAACGCGCGCGGCGGATCGCACGGCAATTGCGCGCGGGCGGCGTGCATCTGAATTACCCGGCGGCGGATTTCCACGCGCCGTTCGGCGGCTACAAGCGGTCCGGCAACGGCCGCGAGTGGGGCGAAGCGGGTCTGCGCGAGTATCTGGAGAACAAGTCGATCGTCGGTTACGGCAACGACTGATCCGATACGCGGCAGGGCCGCAAAAAATTTTGCGCACCTTGATTGTCGGACAATCGGGTGCGCAGACAGTGGGCAACACATCGCGACGCGATGATCGCAGGACGAACGATGGAGATCGATCAGATGGAAGACAACGAACGTTTCGAACGCGGCTTCGAAAACCGCAAGGAAGTGCTGGGCGCGGCCCACGTCGAGAAGTCGTGGGCGAATGCCGACGACTTCAACCGGCCGATGCAGAAGTTCGTCACCGAGAGCTGCTGGGGCGACATCTGGGGTGACCGGACGCTGTCGTTCAAGACGCGCAGCATGCTGAACCTCGCGATGCTGACGGCAATGAGCCAGCACCACGAACTCGCGGTGCACGTGAAGGGCGCGCTGCGCAACGGCGTCACGCGCGACGAGATCCGCGCGGTGCTGATGCAGGCGGGTGTCTATTGCGGCGCACCTCTCGCGCTCGCCGCGTTTCGCGTCGCGACCGAGGCGATCAAGGCGTATGAGGCGGAGACGGGGGCGGTGGGGTGATCAGGCAGTAGACATGGCGCGTAGACGGACCACGCGTCGCAGCATAGCGGCGCGGGATAACTTACTTGCAACTACGTTGCATGGGACCGCAGTAAGCGCTAAAGCGCCAACTGCGGTCGACAGCAACTATCTTGAGACGAGCAATGTCACGCGTCATGGAAGTCCGACTGCCAGGGAGTGTTGGAGCGAACCATTGCGTTAAGCGTGATGAGCAGTTTGCGCATGCAGGCGACAAGGGCGA
>NZ_JBOIGG010000008.1:0-283385 GCF_050742655.1 Paraburkholderia sp.
TTCCGGCCGTCGAAGATCTGGGAGATCGTGCGCGAGATGCTCACGAGCTGGGAGATGATGAAGCGGCGCCTGCGCGAAGGCGTCGAGTTCTTCCGCTTCCTGCGCGCGCACGAGGCATGATCGCGCGGTCCATGCGAGCATCGTCGTACGAGGGGCGCGCGTGATTCGCCACTCCGGCCGCATTGCCGCATTCGCCGGCCTGCTGCTGGCATGCTGGCTCGTGTGGCACGACGATCCCCGCACGGTGCTTGGCCTGATGCGTACCGCGGGTGCCGGGCTCGCGCTGGCCGCCGCCGTGCACGTGTTGCCGATGGCCGCGAGCGCGTTCGACTGGCGTTCGCTGATGCGCGGCCCACGTCGCCCCACGTTGCTCGCGATGCTGTGTATCGTATGGATTCGCGAATCGGTCAACGGGATGCTGCCGGTCGCGCGCGTGGGCGGCGAAGTCGTGTCGTTCCGGTTGCTGCAGCGCTGGGGTGTGCGACCGTCGATCGCGGCGGCGAGTCTCGTCGTCGACATGCAACTGACCGTGATCGCCCAGCTGCTGTTCACGATGGTCGGCATCGGCTTTCTGTCGATGACCGCGCAATCCGACACGCTGCGTCTTGCCGGCGATCTTGCCTGGGGCGTTGTCGTGCTCGCGCCGCTGTTGCTGCTGTTCGCGTTCGTTCAGCACGCGAGTCCGTTCGAACGCATCACACGCGTGCTGAACCGGGTCGCGGGCGGCAAGCTCGCGGCGCTCGTCGGGCAATCGGCACGTATCGATCAGACCATTCTGTCGATCTGGCGGCGGCGCGCCGTGGTGTTGCGCTATCTGTTGTTCTGGCAGCCGGTGAAGTACGCCGCGACGTCGCTCGAACTGTGGATCGCGCTGCATTTTCTCGGCTCACACGCGGGGTTTCTCGATGCGCTCGTACTCGAAGCGTTGATTCAGGCGGCGAGCAGCGCGGCGTTCTTCGTGCCCGGCGGGCTCGGAGTGCAGGAGGGCGGGTTCGTGCTGATCGGCGGCGCGCTCGGTCTCGATCCGTCGACGTGTCTCGCGCTGGCCGGCGCGCGCCGCCTGCGCGATCTGCTGGTGTTCGTGCCGGGCCTGTTCGCGTGGCAGATCGCGGGGTCGTCCGGCCTCGCATCGCTGCCTGGCCCTGACGGCACACCGGCGCTCGCGGCGAGTCGCGCGACCGTCGACGAATAGTTCGCGCGTTCAGCTCACCACGGCGGGCGCGGGAAACGACACTTCGACGGCAAGCCCGCGCTTGCCAATCCCCGCGCCGAAATATAGCTGCGCGTCGAAATGCTCGGCGATCCGCTCGACGATCGATAGCCCCAGCCCGCTGCCGGTCGCCTGGTTCCCGGTCGCGCGGAAGAAGCGGTTGGTCAGATGCGCCAGGTCGTCGGGCGCGACACCAGGGCCGTCGTCGCGCACGGTGAGCCGCACGCGGCCCATGTCCTTTTGCACGGTGACTTCGATGGTGCCGCCGGTGCGGCCATACTTGATCGCGTTGTCGATCAGATTGTCGAGCAGGATGCCGGTCAGCACCGGTTCGGCGGCGATCGTCGCATGCATGTCGCCGGCGAGTGTCACGCGGATGTTCTTTTGCCGTGCGGTCTGATCGTTGGCGAGAATCGTATCTTTCGCGATCGCCGCGGCGACGATTTGCGACGTCGATACCTTCTCGTGCTCGTCTAGCCGCGCGAGCAGCAACAGGTGTTCGGCGAGCCGCGCGCTGCGATCGACACCCTGCACGACGCGCTCCATCGCGAGACGCTGCCGCTGCGGATCAGGTTCGCCGAGCGCGACCTGCGCCTGCACCTTGATCGCGGCGAGCGGCGTCTTCAGTTCGTGCGCCGCGTCGGCGGTGAACGCACGCTGCCGTTCGAGCGAGTATTGCAGTCTGGCAAGCACGTGATTGATTGCGTCGACGAGTGGCCGCACCTCCTTCGGCACACTGCCACTGTCGACCGGTTCCAGCCGGTTGATGTCGCGCCCGAGCACCGCGCGCGACAATGTCTTCAACGGCGCGAGACTGATGCCGACGCTGAACCACACGACGAGCGCGAGCACCGGCAGTGCGATTACCAGCGGTCGCGCGATGCGCCGCGCGACGCCGCTCACGAGATCGCTGCGCGTGTTGGCCGGCTCGAACACGCGCACCGTGTGCCCGAGCAGCGTGTTGCGCAGCGTGAAGCTGTGCCATTCCTTGCCGCCGAGCGCGATGGTCTGCGCGCCGCTGTGCGGCGGCACGGGCAGGTCCCATGCGTTGAGTGCGGCGAGCTGCGGACTGCCGGCCAGCACGCGGTTCTGCGCGTCGCGAACCTGGAAGAGCGCGTCGCGCGGCAGCGTGTCGTCGTCATCATCGTCGTTCGCGCCGGGGTCGCCACCTCTTTCTTCCTCGCGTACGTCGATGCGTGCCTCTGCGAGCGTGTGCAGGTCCTGCGGGCTCAGCAGCGCGAGAATCTGCGCGAGTTCGGCAAGCCGCGCGTTTTCCCATTCGCCGACTTCGCGTGATGCCTGACGGTAGCTCGACAAGAGTGCGACACCCCACACGATCGAGATGCTGACCAGCACGAGCAGCATCAGGCGGCGGCGGATCGGCATAGGCCTCACGGTTTCTCCACGACATAGCCGATGCCGCGCACGGTCTTGATCAACTGTGCGCCGAGCTTCTTGCGCAGATTCGAAACATGCACTTCGATTGCGTTGCTTTCGATTTCTTCCTGCCATCCATACAGGCTTTCCTCGAGACGCGAACGCGATTGCGGAATGCCCTGGTTGGTCAGCAGCTGGATCAGCACCGCCCATTCGCGCGACGTGAGCGGCACGCGCAACTCGCCGAGCTCGACTGTCTGTGCGACGGGATTCACGGTCAGGTCCCGATAGCGGATCAGTTCGACGCTGCGGCCTTGCGCACGCCGCAACAACGCGCGGCAACGCGCGACCAGTTCGGTCAGATCGAACGGCTTGCCCATGTAGTCGTCGGCGCCGGCTTCGAGGCCGCTCACGCGATCGACGACCGTGCCTTTCGCCGTGAGCACGAGCACGGGCAGATCTTTCCCAGCCTGCCGGAGCCATTTCAGCAGCGTCATGCCGGAGAGGCCGGGCAGGCCGAGATCGAGCACGACGAGCGCGTATTCCGTGGTGGTGAGCGCGAGTTGCGCGTCATGGCCGTCACGTGTCCAGTCGACGGTAAAGCCGGCCTGGCGCAAGCCAGCCTCGATACCGCAACCGATCAGCTCGTCGTCTTCGACGAGAAGTATCCGCATGGAACATCCTTTACCTGAAAAGCGCCGCGTCGCGAACCGTTCCGGGCCGGCCGTGCGCTGCACGAAGCAGTGTAACCACCTGCGCGCCCGCTTGCACGCTACGCCGCGCCGCTTAAGGTTTCCTTCAGGTTGCATGGCTAGCATCGCTCGGAGTTCTGTCATGGACGAAGCGTAGTGTTTCGTCCTGGTCCCGTCGTGTTTGAGCATGGGGCGGCCGCCGCGGTCGAGCGATCACGGCCCGTTCTGCGAGCGTTCCGTATCGCCATGATCATCGTGAAATCCGTCACTGTCGACATGCTGCGCGCCCATCTGCTGATGGCCGCGCTTGCCGCAATGGTCGTACAGGTGGCAGCGCTGGCGTCGTTGCTGCTGCTCGGCATTTCCGAAAGCGTATTCGATTCCGCCGCGTTCCGCGTGTCGTGCGTGCTGGTGATCGTCGTCGGCATACTCGCGGCGCGCCACATCGCACATTTCGCATTCGGCGGCGCCGTGAAAAGCGGTCATGCGGTATGCTGCGATCAGCGGACGAGACGTATCTCGGTGGCGTCCGACTGTCCCCGGCGTCACCTTGTCATCCTGCATCTGCGTCTTACCGGAATACCGTTCGAACTCGCTTGATACCCACGACATGCTGCATCCGACCGTTGCCCGCTCCGCGCTGTCCTTCGACACCGGGTCCTGTCCGGACAACGGCTTGCATGTCTTTCGCGGCGCGGTCGCGGGAGTTCGCCGATGACGGCGATGATGCATGCCTTGCCACTGTCGCAATGGCTGCTCGCGGGCGGATGCGGCGCTGCAGCGCTGTATGCGATCTGCGCCGCGGTCGCGATGCCGTTCGTGAGCGTCGCGCGGCACCGCGCAGTGCGCGGCGGGCACCCTCTGCCGGCCGTGACCGTGTTCAAGCCGCTATGCGGCGACGAGCCGCGCCTCTACGAAAACCTCGCTACTTTTTGCGAGCAGACTTATAACCGCTTCCAGCTGCTGTTCGGCGTGTCGTCCTACGACGACCCGGCGATCGTGGTCGTGCAGCGTCTGCGGGCCGCCTATCCGCAGGTCGATATCGAACTGACGGTCGACCCGCGCGTGTACGGCAGCAACCTGAAAGTCAGCAACCTGATCAACATGGCGGAGTACGCCTGGTACGACGTATTCGTGATCGCCGACAGCGACATCGCCGTGGAGCCCGACTATCTCGAGACGGTCGTCGCGCCGCTTGCCGACGCGTCGGTCGGCGTCGTGACGTGCCTGTACGAGGCGAAGGGTATCGGCGGGTTCTGGCCGCGCGTCGGCGCGCTGTTCATCAACGAATGGTTCGTGCCGTCGGTGCGCATCGCGCACGCGGCGGGTTCGAGCAGCTTCGGCTTTGGCGCGACACTCGCGCTGCGGCGCACGACGCTCGAACAGATGGGCGGCTTCGCCGTGCTGCGCGACTGCCTCGCCGACGACTACTGGCTCACGCGGCATGCGCGCGAACTCGGGCTGCGCACGGTACTGTCGCCCGTGGTGGTCGCGACCGACGTGATCGAACGGACCCTCGGCGCATTGTGGCGCCGCGAAACGCGCTGGCTGCGCACGATTCGCTCGGTGAATCGTCCGGGCTTCGCGTTTCTGCCGATCTCGTTCACGTCGCCGTGGCTGGTGTTTGCCGCATGGCTCGCGCTGCACGGTTCGTCGACCGGTCACCCGGGGTTCGCTATAGAGATGACTGTCTGCGCATCTGCCGGTCTCGTTGCGCGGGTGCTGCTGCATGCGCGCTGCGCGCACGCGTCGCGTAGCTTCTGGCGCGACCTGCCGCTCGTGCCGCTGCGTGACGGTCTGCTCGCGCTGCAATGGCTCGGCGCGACGGTCGGCACGCACGTCGTGTGGCGCGGCTCGCGCGTGCCAGTGACGTCGTCGGTTGCGTCGGTCACGCCGCTCGCGGCGCCGGGCCTGACTCCGAACCCGAACCGGAGTATCGTCGACGCGATGGAGACTTCCGATGGCGGCTGACCGCGCACAGGCGGACGAACCGCAGCCCGCGCGCCGCCTCATCATCACCGCCGACGATTTCGGCCTGCATCCGCGTGTCAACGAAGCGGTCGAACAGGCGCATCTGCGCGGCGTGCTGACGGCGGCGAGCCTGATGGTCGGCGCGCCGTTCGCCCGCGACGCGGTGACGCGCGCGCTGCGGCTGCCGGAATTGCGCGTCGGGCTGCACGTAGTGCTGGCCGACGGCCACGCAGTGTTGCCGTGCGGCCAGATCGGCGCGCTGGTCGACGCGGAGGGCCGCTTCGGCGACAACATGGTGCGCGATGGTTTCCGCTTTTTCTTCCTGCCGCACGTGCGCCGCCAGCTTGCCGCCGAGATTCGCGCGCAGTTCGATGCGTTCGCGAAGACCGGTCTCGTGCTCGATCACGTGAACACGCACAAGCATTTTCATCTGCATCCGGTCGTGCTGGATTTGATCCTGCGGATCGGTCGCGACTACGGGATGCGCGCGATGCGTCTGCCGGTCGAGACCGATGCGCCGGCGTGGCTCGGACCGTGGATCGCGCTCACGCGCCGGCGGCTCGACCGCGCGCGGATCGCGCACAACGACTACGTGATCGGCATCGACGAAACAGGCCGGATGGACGAAGCGACGTGGCTGCGTGCATTGCAACGACTGCCCGACGGCGTCGGCGAAATCTATTGTCATCCGGCGATCGCGGGCGACAGCGCGCTGACGCTCGGGATGCGGCTCTACCGTCACGCGGACGAATTGAGTGCGCTGCTGTCGCCGCGCGTCGCCGCCGCGCTCGACGCGACGGGTGCGATGCGCGGCGGCTTCGCGGACGTTGCGGACTGCCGCTAATACCCCCTCATCTCAGAGCGCCTGCTTCATCAGCAGTTTCAACAGCACCGGCAGCAACAGCAACACGAGCGGCAACTGCACGATCAGCCCCGAGATGATCGCGATCGCGAGCGGCTGCTGCATCGCCGACCCCTGCCCCAGCGCGAACGCGAGCGGCAGGAGTGCGAGGATCGCCGCGATCGTGGTCATCGCGATGGGCCGCAGACGGTTGCGGCCCGCTTCGACGACCGCCCGTTCGAACGGCATGCCTTCTTCGTGCGTGAGCCCGTGCAGCTCCGACACGTAGAAGATCGCGACCTCGGTGACGATCCCGATGATCATCGTCATGCCCATCATCGCGGAGATGTTCAGTTCGATGCCGGTGAGCCATAACCCGATGAACACCGCGCCCGTCGCGAGGAGCGGCATCGCCATCACGGCGAACGCGACGCGGAAGCGTTCGTACAGGAACAGCAGCAGGCCGAACACGAGCGCGACCGCGGCGCCGAACACGCCCAGCAGGCCCTTGAACGCGATCTGCTGCTGCTGGTACAGGCCGCCGAGTTCGTAGTAGACCCCCGTGGGCAACAGCCCCTTGTCGCCGAGCGCGCGCTGCACGTCGGCGATCGTCGAGCCGAGATCGCGGCCGTCGATGCGCGCGGTCACCGCGACCATCCGCTTCAGGTTGTCGCGGCTGATCTCGGGCTGTCCCGTCACCGCGACGATGTCGGCGACGCGCGTTAGCGCGAACAGATGACCGTCCGGCGCGCGAATCTGCAACCGGCCCAGTTGCGTATCGGTCAGCTTCAGCGCGCCGTCGATGCTCACGCGCACGCCGACCGTCTTCGGCCCGTTCTGGAACTGCGTCGCGACGTTGCCCTCGACCATGTCCGACACCGCCTGCGCGATCGACTGCGGGTCCATCCCTTCGGCTGCGGCCGCGTCGGGCCGGATGTGCAGTTCGAGCGCATCGCCGGCCGGATTGATGCCGTCGTTCACGTCGACTACGCCGGCTATCGTGCCGATTCGCGCGGCCACCTTGCGCGCGACCGTGTCGAGCGTGTTGGCGTCGTCGGAGTAAATCTTGATCTGCACCGGCTGCGGCACGGCGGTCAGATCGCCGATCAGGTCTTCCATCAGTTGCGCGAGTTCGACGCTGACGCCGGGCACCTGACTCTCGATGCGCGCGCGGATTTCTTCCATCACCGTTTCGATCGGTTCGCGGTTACCGGATTTCAGCCGCACGAAGAAGTCGCCGCGATTCGGTTCGTTGAGATCGCCGCCGAGTCCCGCGCCGGTACGCCGCGAATACGTCGACACGTTCGGGTTCGCGCTGATGATTGTCTCGACCTGCTTCATCAGCCGGTCGGTTTCGGTAATCGACGTGCCCGGTTCGGTGTGATAGTCGAGCACGAAGCCGCCTTCGTCCATGGTGGGCATGAAGCCGCTGCCTACCCGTGTGAACGCCAGCGCGGCCACGACGACCAACGGCACCACGCCTAACAGTACGAGCAACGGCCGTGCGGTCACGTGCTCGACGAGCGACGTGTAGCGCCGGTTCATCCATAGCGAGAAACGCGTCTCCTGATGTTCCTCGGCGTCCTTCTGCTTGAGCCAGCGGTCGCACAGGATCGGCACCGCGAGCCACGTGACGAGAAACGAAATGAACAGCGCGCTCGCCATCGTCACCGACAGCGCCTTGAAGAACGCGCCGGTCACACCTGACAGAAACGCGAGCGGCACGAAGATGATCAGCGTCGCCGCCGACGAACCCGCGAGCGGCCGCGTGAATTCGAGCGCTGCCGCGAGCACGCGGCCGTGGAACGCGTGCGTACCGCCTTCGCGCATGCGGCGCACGATGTGCTCGATCATCACGATCGCGTCGTCGATCACGAGGCCGACCGCCGCCGCCATCCCGCCGAGCGTCATGATGTTGAAACCCATGCCGAACACGTCGAGCAGCAGGATCGTCGCGGCCATCACGATCGGCACGAGCGCGACCGCGATCGCGGTGATCTTCCAGTTGCGCAGGAACGCGAACAGCGTGAACGCCGCGAGCACGACGCCGATCATGATCGCGTCGCGCACGCTGGTCGCCGCGGCGATCACGAGTTCGCTCTGGTCGTACCAGTTCGAGAGATGCACGCCGGCCGGCATCTGGTGGCTGAAATCCGCGAGCTTCGCGCGGATCGCGCGTGCCATCGCGACGCTGTTCGCGCCCGGCTGCTGATAGACATTGATCAGGACCGCGTCCTTGCCGTCGGCGGTGACGCGCATCCATTGCGGCACGACGCCCTGGCGCACCGTCGCGATATCGCCGAGACGCACCTGGGTCGCGCCGTTCGTCGATACGACGACGCGCTTCAGTTCGGCGATGCGCGTGACTGTCGCGTTCGCGATCACGAGATACAGCTTGTCGTGGTCCTCGATGCGCCCGGTCGCCATCAATACGTTGCTCGCGCCGATCGCCTTCGACACGTCCGCCAGCGACAGTTTGAACGCAGCGAGCCGGGCGGGGTCGATCGCGACTTCGAACTCATCCTGCGCGCCGCCCATCACCTCGACGCGCGCGACGCCATCCACCGCGGACAGCAGCGGACGCATCTGGAACTGCGCGAGATCGCGCAGCGATGACAGCGACTGCTGCGACGACGTGAGGCTGTATGCGAGCACGGGGAACACCGTGGGGTCCATCCGGCGCACCTGCATCGACGTGCCCTGCGGTAGCGTCGACAGGATCTCGCTGATGGCCGATTGCGCCTGCAGCGTGGCCTGCGCCATGTCGGTGCCCCAGTCGAAGTTGATCGACACTTCGGCGCTGCCGCGGCTCGTCCTCGACTCGACGTCGCGCACGTTCGGTACGCGGCGCAGCGCTTCCTCGACCGGCATCGTGACGAGCGTCGCCATCTGTTCGGCGGGGCGGTCGCCGGCATCGAGCGACACGACCGCGCGCGGAAACGCGACGTTCGGAAACAGCGAGATCGGTACACGAAACGCCGCGAGCGAACCGGCGATCGCAAGCAGTGCGATGACGAACAGCAGCGAGCGCCGGTGCGCCTGCATCCATTGACCGAAATTCATCGTGCGGCGCCTCCGTCGACGCGCACGGTCATGCCGTCCTGCAGTTCATAGTTGCCGCTTGTCACGAGCGGCTGCGCACCGTCGAGCGCACCGTCGACGCCGTAGCGTGGGCCGTCCTCGACCTTCGCGACGACCGCGACGCGGTGCGCCTTGTGCTGCGGCGTGACCTGGAATACGTAGGCACCGTGCTCGTCCTTCAGCACCGCTGAGCGCGGCACGATCCACCAGGTGCCGGCGCGCGTCGCGATGTCCGCGCCGACGCGGGTGCCCGGAATGAACGCGGTCTGCCCGAGCGGCACGGTTGCACCGACGTCGACGAGCTGGCTCTGCGGATCGATCGCGGCGCCCACCAGCGTCACGCGGCCCGCGAGCGCCGTGCCTGCGAGCGCGGTCGACAGGCCGTGCAGGGTGACCGTGTCGCCAGGGTGAATCGACGCGGCATCGGCGGGCTCGACACCGAGCGTCACGTTCGCGCGCGCATCGTTGCCGCCGTTCGCGGCGGCGAGCTGCAGGATCATCGTGCCCGCCTGCACCTGGTCGCCCAGGTTCGCGCTGAGCTGCGTCACGACGCCGTCGAGTGGCGCGACAATCGTGTGCGGACCGGCCGCGATGCCGGTTGCCTGCTGCGCGGCGAGTGCCTGCCGCGCGTCGTCTTCGGCCTTCTGCGCGGCGGCGATCTGCGATTGCGTTGCAAGGGCATTGCGGTACAGCGACTGGGTGCGCGCGAGTTCGCCCTGCGCGAGCGTCAGTGCGCTGCGTGCCTGCGCGGCGGCCAGCACGGCGGCTGCATCGGCCTGCACGACGAAGAGCGGCGCACCGCGCGCGACGGTTTGTCCCGGCTGCACGCGCATCTGCACGATCCGCGCGACGTACGGCAGATTGATCGCGGTGACGTTCGACGCAGACGACGACACGACGCCGTAGCCACGCACTGGCTGCGCGATCGGGCCGCGCTGCACGGTCGCGATCTGCACGGCGACGCTGCCGTTATCGGCGGGGGAGGTGGAAGCGGATGTGTCGGGCACGGCGGCGCCCGACGTCGCGAAGTGCGACACGAGGCGCCAGCCTACGACGACGACGGCGAGCAGCGCGACGCAGACGGCGATCCGTCGCGCGGGGGTCGAAAGACGGCTATTTCGCATGAGTATCGGAAGCAGTTGAAGCAGTTGAAGCGGAGGAAGACGGCGATGCCGTCGAGAACGGATCGGGGATCGCGCTGCCGAGCAGCGCCTGCAACCCGATGCTCTGTTCGGCAAGCGATTCGCGCAGCGTCGCGACGTCGATGCGCTTGACGAGCGCGGCGCTCTGCGCATCGGTGTACGCGCCGAGCGCGAGGTTATGCGCGGCGAACGCATTCGCCGCATCGCGCGCGGCACGGTCGACGTCGGGCAGCGAGGCTTCTGTCTGCTGCAGCTGACCCGCGAGCAGCGCGCTGTCCGTGCGCAGATGCGCGACGTCTGCATACGCCTGGTTCAGCCGGATCTGGTACTCGTCGCGCAGACGTTGGCGTGTCGCGTGCTCGATCGCGACGTTGCCACGGTTGCGGTTGAAGATCGGCAGGCTCAGGTTGATCTGGAAGCCGCTCGTGTAGATGTTCGACGTGTCGCGCGCACGCACGAAGCCGACCGACAGGCTCGGAAACTGGCTCAGGATCGCCGAGCGATACTTCTGTTCCTGCGCGTCGTAGCCCGCGCGCAGCGCGAGCAGATCGGGACGCCGCTTCGGCAGCGCGGCGACGGCCGAGTCGATCGTCGCATCGTCGGGCACGCTGCCGTCTTCAGCGCCGGTCAGGGTCAGTTGCACGTCGGGTGCGAGGCCGAGTAGCGCGTTCAGGTCGTGATGGGTCTGTTCCGCTGCGCGTTGCGCGTCGGCGTATTGCTTGCGCGCATCCGCATAGGACGTGAGCGCGGCGGTCGTTGCGTCCGCGGTCAGGTTGCCGTCGCGCTGCGCGGCGGCCATGCGCTCGTAGCGCGTGCGCGCAAGGTCGAGCTGCTGTTGCAGCAGCGGCAGCGTCGCGTCCTGAAAGCGCGCTTTCAGAAACAGCTGCTTCGCCTGCGCGACGATCTGCCATTCCTGCCACAACAGCGTGAGGTCGGTCTTGACGACGGTCGCATCGGCGGATTTTTTGTTCGCGCCGCGCGTGACGATCGCCATCACGTCCATGCTCAAGCCATAATTGAACGCGCGCGTGGTGCCGAGCGCGCCGGGGTAGTCGCTCGACACACTCAATTGCGGGTCGGGCAGCAGGCCGGCGGAAAAGGCCTGCGCGCGTGCAATGCCGAGGTCGTCGCGGGCGAGCTTCAGGTCGGGGTTGCTGGCCACCGCCAGCATCGCGACCTCTTCGATGTCGAGGCCGTCCGACGGATCGAAGCGATGTGCGGCGAGTTCGGGCAGCGGCATCGTCGCGGGGTCGATCTGCACGTGTTCGAGCGCGGTCGCCGACGTTGACGTATCGTGGGCGGACAGCGGCGCGGGCCGATACCACGTGCATGCGGCGACAAGCGTTGTGCCTACCAGAGCGGTCATACGTGTGATTCGCGCGGTCGTGCGCAGAGCGCGCGATGCGATGATGGGGGGCGCCGCACGCGTAGAGTCGACGGTGGTGGGCGGCTTCCTGACGGGCAAGGTCCGGCTCCTGAATAAACGTAGCGCTTCGATGCGCAAGAGGGCAAGCGGTCGATTCTGCCGATGAAGCGCTTAAGTGACGCTTAAGGGTACGTTAACCCGCTAAACGCGACAATACAGCCATGTACAGGCGCGAAAATGCGCACAAGGGAGAAACGATGCGTCTGCTGCTGGTGGAAGACGACGAGATGATTGCGGAGACGGTGCAGGAGTCGATGCGCCGCGCGGGCTATGCGGTCGACTGGGCGCGCGACGGCCGCGAAGCGGAGCTGTCGCTCGGCAACGGCGTGTACGACCTCGTGCTGCTCGATCTCGGGTTGCCGAAGCTTGATGGCATCGCCGTACTCAACGCCTATCGCAAACACGACGGCCAGGCACCGGTGATCATCCTGACCGCGCGCGACGCGGTCGACGACCGCATTTCCGGCCTCGATGCCGGCGCCGACGATTACCTGATCAAACCGTTCGATCTCGACGAACTCGCGGCGCGCGTGCGCGCGCTGCTGCGCCGGCGCACCGGCCAGAAGCAGCCGGTCTATGCGCACGGCGAACTGACGCTCGACCCGGCCGCGCACGAAGTGACGAAAGCGGGCGCACCTGTATCGCTCGTACCGCGCGAATTCGCGCTGCTGCAGGCGCTGATCGAAGAGCCGACGCGCGTGTTCACGAAAGCGGAGCTGGAGGACAAGCTGTACGGATGGGGCGAGGAAGTCGGCAGCAATACGATCGAGGTTCACGTCCATAGCCTGCGACGCAAAATTGGCGCGGAGCAGATCGTCACCGTGCGCGGCGTCGGCTACCGGCTCAAGAGGAGCGAATGAGGTCGATCCGTCGCTGGCTGCTGGGCTGGCTGATCTTCGGACTGGCTGCCGCGTCGGGCATTGCCGCGTTCGGCATTTTTCACACCGCGCGCGAAGAGGCGAGCGAGCTGTTCGACTACGAACTGCGCACCGTCGCGACGTCGCTGCCGTCGAACCTCGAAACGGCGCCCGCCGCCGGGTATCGTGCGCCCGACCTCGGAGATCTGTCGGACGACCACATCGTCATCGAGATCTGGGACCAGGCCGGTGCGCTCGTCTACCACTCGCGGCGTCCGCCGCTGCTGGGGCGGCTGCCTGAAGGCCTGCGCACGATCGAGCGGGACGAGCGTCACTGGCGCGTGTTGGGGCTGCAGCAGGCCGGTCGATTCGTGCAGGTCGCGCAGCCCGTGTCGGTGCGCGAAGAACTCGCGCTGCAGCTTGCGCTGCACACGCTGTGGCCGCTCGCGGTGCTGGTGCCGGTGACGATCGTGCTGGTGCTGTTCGTCGTCGCGCGCGGACTTGCACCGATCGGCGGATTGTCGCGCGCGCTCGCGACGCGTTCGATCGATTCGCTCGAACCGCTGCGGCCCCGTGGCACGGTGCCGGTGGAAATCCGGCCGCTCGTCGATGCGCTCGACGATCTGCTGCAACGGCTCAACACCGCCTCGCAGGCGCAGCGCACGTTCATCGCCGATGCCGCGCACGAACTGCGTTCGCCGCTGGCCGCATTGAAGCTGCAATTGCAGGCCGCGTCGCGCGACGGCACATTGAAGGGCGAAGGGCAGACGCTCGAACGCGTCGAGGGCCGGCTCAACCGGATCATCCATCTCGTGCAGCAACTGCTCACGCTGGCGCGCGAAGACGCGCGGCCGGCGACGACGAAGGAGTCGGTGAGTCTGCGGCGCATCGGCGAACAGGCGGTCAGCGATTTCTCGCTGATTGCGGAGGCGAAGTCGGTCGATATCGGGCTCGAATTTCGTGCGCCGCTGACCCAGGCAGACGCGTGCCAGGTGTTCGCGGAACCGCATTCGCTCGCGGTGCTGCTGAACAATCTGATCGACAACGCGATCCGTCACACACCGGCCGGCGGCAAGGTCGACGTCGTGCTGACGCGTGCGAAGACGGGCATGGGCTTCGAGGTGATCGACTCGGGGCCGGGCATTCCCGAGCCGGAGCTGGAGCGCGTATTCGACCGCTTCTACCGCGGCGAAGGCGCGCAGGGGCAGGGCAGCGGCCTCGGGTTATCGATTGTCACGCGCATTGCGGAGCGCCAGGGGCTCACGCTGTCGCTGCGTAATAACCAGCCTGGGCCGGGGCTCTGTGTGTCGGTGGTGGGGCTGTAGCGGGGCTATGAGCCTATGAGCGCGATCAATGCTGCCCGGCGTTGATCAACATCCACACTGCCTGACTTTGGTTCCCTTCGAGCACGCGGACGAACTCCGCGTAGCAGCGCCGGCAGCGATAGTGCTCGGTTTCGCGCGCGGTGTCCGAGCCGGCCAGGCTAAGCGGTCGTAGATCTGCGTGGGCTTCGGCGGTCGAGGGCTGGCCGTGCAGTTCGGCGCAGGGCACGCAGGGTTGAATCGCGAGTTCCATATGTTCCATCTGAATCCGTGTTGCGCTCGATGTGTCAGGCCTGACGTTCCCACGCCGTGTGATCGAGTCCGCCTTCGTCGATCAGCTGTTCCGCGTAAACCGACGACGCGCGCCTCGCTTCCCCCGCGCTTTCGAATGGCCGCTTGACCGGTACATGAAACACGCGGCTGCGCGGACGCGCGCCGGTCGCATCCGGCTGGCTGATGCGTACCGACGCATCGAAACCTTCGTCATAGTTGTGGCCGAACCCGGCCTGCGTCGCGCGGTGAGGGTACACGAGCGGATAGATCTCGAAGCCGCGGTAAAGACGGAAAGCGGTAGCCATGACGAACTCCGGTGGCCGCACATGCGGCCCTTAGGGATGGGGCGATGGCCGCCGCAAATGAAAGTGCGCGGCTGCATCGGGCGATGATGTTCGGGACGGAACGCCGCATCGGATAGACGGTCGGCCGGTCGATGAGCCGGCCCGGCTGTCGAGCGCACGCAGCGGGCGAAGCGGACGGAACGGGCACGCCCGGCTTTGACCCCATGCTACGCGGTCTGGCGTCGATGTACAGGGAAATCGCCGCAGCGCGGGCCGCCGCGGCAGGCGGTTTCACAAGCGGTTTCTGGCGTTTTGGACGCTCGGTAAACCGCTGCTGGTATCGTTTTGCGTCGATGCCAAGGTTAGTCTTCGAAGGGTAACCCCGTTACTTCACCGCCCCCAGCGCGAGCCCCTTCACCAGATACCGCTGCAGCCACGCGAACACGATCGACACCGGCAGCGTCGCGCACAGCGTCGCTGCCATGACGAGGTGCCATTCGACCGTGTATTTACCCGCGACCATGTCGGTCACCTGAACGGTGAGTGTCTTGTTTTCGGGCGAGCGGATCAGCGTGTACACCACCGCGAATTCGTTCCACGCGTTGATGAACGTGAAGATCGCCGTCACGACGATCGCGGGCACCGCGAGCGGCAGGAATACTTTAAACACCGCACGCGTGCGGCCGCATCCTTCGAGCCACGCGGCTTCTTCTAGATCGCGCGGCACGGTCTGGAAATACGACGACAGCATCCACACCGCGAACGCGATGTTGAACGCCGCGTACGACACGATCACGCCGATCTTCGAATCGACGAGGTTGCCGTCGCCGTACGGGATCATCGCGGCGAGGCGGAACAGGCCGACCACCAGCAGGATCGGCGACAGCATCTGCGTGACGAGCAGGAACTGCCGGTACGCGCCGCGGCCACGGAATGGAAAGCGTGCGAGCGCATACGCGGCAGGCAGGCTGACGGCGAGTGCGAGCGCCGTCGACAGCAGGCTGATCACCACGCTGTTGCGCAGCGCAACGCCGAAATTCGCCGCCACCCACATGTCCGCGAAGTTCTGCCAGTGCCAGTTCACCGGCAGCCAGCGCGCCGGATAGACGAACACTTCGTTTGCCGGCTTGAGCGCGGTGAACAGCATCACCGCGAACGGAAACAGCACGAGCACGACGAGCGGCGCGAGCGCGAGCCAGCACCACAGCGTGCGTTTCATTTTCGAGCTCATGCGGCGTCTCCTTCCTTCTGCGGCACCATGCGCAGGTACGCGATCGAGAACACGAGCAGCATCGCGAGCATGATCAGCGAGACGGCCGCCGCTTCGCCGGGCCGGCCGAGCCGGAAGCCGAGTTCGTACAGGTAGGTGACGAGGATGTGCGTACTGTCGTCAGGGCCACCCTGCGTCATCACCCAGATGATCGGAAACGAGTTGAACACGTAGATCACGTTAAGCAGGATCGCCATGTTGATGAACGGCCGCAGCAGCGGCAGCGTCAGCTTGCGGAACTGCTGCCACGCGCTCGCACCGTCGATGCGCGCCGCTTCGTAGATATCGCCCGGTACCGACGACAGCCCGCCGAGCAGGATCGTCACCGTGAACGGAATCGACACGAGAATGCCGACCGCGATCTCGACGGGGAACGCGAATTCGGGTGTCGCGAGCCAGTGGATCGGTCCGCCGATCAGACCCAGGCGCTGCAGCGTGACGTTGACCATCCCGTAGTCGTCGTTGAACGCCCAGCGCCACACGACGGCCGTCATCGTCAGCGACACGGACCACGGCAGCATGACGATGGTGCGCGCGACGCCGCGGCCGTAAAAATCCTGATTCAGCACCAGCGCGACCGGTACCGACACGAGCACCGTGCCGCCGACCACGCAGGCGGTCCAGACGACGGTGCGCCGCGCCGCGTCGGCGAACACCGGATCGGAGAACACATTGGAGAAATTCGCGAGCCCGCTGAAGCCGCGGATCATGCCGAAGCGCGACACCTCGTGCAGCGACTGGAACACGATGTTGTAGATCGGGTAGCTGATGATGAACAGCGCGAGAATCAGACTCGGCGCGATCAGCAGCCAGGGCGCCGACAGGCGCTGTCTAGCAGAACGACTGGAAATGCTGGAACGGCTCATGCGGGTTCGATCTCAGGAAGCGCCGGTCCGGCATACGCGGCATACGCGGCGATGCGCGGCCGGCGCGACAGAAAGGACAGAGGCCGCCCCGCGCGTGGCCATTCGTGCGCGAGGCGGCGGGCGGACCGGCCCGCCCGCAGTACATCAATGCGCGTCAATCCGCATCATTTGCCGAGCGACTTGTTCGCTTCGGTCGCGGCCGCGTTCAGCGCATCGGCGGGCTTCGCCTTGCCGAGGTAGATCGACTGCATCGCGTTCGTCACGGCCTTCGCGGTGTCTTCCCAACCGGTGATGGTCGGGGCGAACTTCGCGGTCGGCAGCAGCGCGACGAAAGCCTTCGTGTCCGGATCGTTGAATGCCGGGTCGGTGGCTTCAGCCTTCGTTGTCGGCAGGAAGCCTTCGGTGCTCGTGAACTCGACGCGCGGTTCCTTCGTGAACAGATAGTCGAGGAACTTCCACGCGCTCTTCTTCACTTTCGAGTTCTTGAACATCACGATCGAATCGGTCACCGCGTACGTGGCGTGCGTCGTGCCCATCGGGATCGGATCGATGCCGTACTTGAGGGTCGGCGCTTCCTTCTTGATCTGCTTGGAAAGGAATGGCGCCGAGATGACCATCGCGACGCGGCCCTGCTTGAACAGGTTCTGCACGTCCTCGCGGCTGTAGCCGGTCACGCCGGGCTCCGTCAGACCGTCGTCGATCAGCGTCTTGTACAGCGTCGCGGCCTTCACGCCGGCCGGCGAATTGAACGCGGCCTTGCCGTCCTTGCCGACCACGTCGCCGCCGTTGGTCCACAACGCGTAGTACCAGTAGACGTCCGTTTCGATTTCCTTGCCTTGCAGACCGAAGCCAGCGATGCCCATCGACTTCAGCTTCTTCGATGCGGCGATCACGTCGTCCCATGTCTTGGGGCCGTTCGGGAAGCCAGCCTTCGCGAGCAGGTCCTTGTTGTAGTAGAGCGCGCGCGCGGACGCTGCGATCGGCAGGCCGTAGACCTTGCCGTTGATCTCGCCCGGTGCGAGGAACGGTCCGATGAAGCGGTTCTTGAAACTCGGGTCCATGTAGCCGTCGAGCGGCTCGGCGACGTCGTCCTTCACGAAGTCGAGCAGCCAGCGCGTGCCGACGATCGCGAGGTCGGCGTTCGCGCCGCCCGAGATGTCCGTCTGCAGTTTCTGCTGCAGCGTGTCCCAGTTCACATCTTCGATCTTGATGGTGGTGCCCGGATTCGCTTTTTCGAAGTTACGGGCCATCTTTTCGAAGTACGGCGCCGTCGCGTCGCTGTAGTGCGCGACGGTGACGCGGACCGTGTCGGCCTGCGCCGCATGGGCAATACCTGCAAATGCGAGTGCTACGGCAATTCTGCCGAGCACGAGGGAAGCACGTGCATGCAACGACATTTCGACTCTCCTTGGGGTGGTCTGCCGCCGGCAACCGGCCGCGGGGTTGGAATTGTTGTTTGTAAAAATCCTACAGGACGAAAAAAATGTTGTCACGTAGGGTTGGCGATATTTTTTCTCGGAGCGATTTGTGCATAAGATGCTGTAAAAGAAGGGGGATCCTGCGTGCTGCAAGGATCGGCCAGGGGTTACCCTGGGACCTTCGCCGCAACGGTGCATCAACCCAAATGTTGGAAATTTACAAGCCTGACCATGCGTTCGGGCAGAAGCAGGAGCGAACATGAAGCGTGTCGTACTGGTGACGGGAGCATGCGGCGGGATCGGCAGCGTGCTGTGCAGGCGGTTCGTTGCGGACGGCGACACGGTGCTCGCGATGGACGTCGATGCCGCCGGGCTCGATGCGCTCGTCGCCGAACTCGGCGCGGCGCACGTGACGCCGGTCGCGGCTGATATCGGCGACGCCGTTGCGGTGCGCGCCGCGGTGGACGCGGCGGTGGCGGTGCGCGGACCGGTCGACGTGCTGGTCGCGAACGCGGGCGGTGCGAAGAGCCCAACGCTCGCGACGACGGACGTCGCCAGCTGGCATCGCGACGTGCACCTGAACCTGAACGGCACGTACCACGTAGTCGAGTCGGTGCGCACGTCGATGATCGAACGGCAGCGCGGCGCGCTCGTGCTGATCGGTTCGGTCAACGGGATCACGTCGCTTGGTCATCCCGCGTACAGCGCGGCGAAGGCCGGCCTGATCAGCTATACGAAGGCGCTCGCGATCGAGCTGGGGCGCTTTGGCATCCGCGCGAACATCGTCTGTCCGGGCACCGTGCAGACGAAGGCGTGGAAGGCACGCGTCGAAAAGAATCCGCAGGTGTTCGAAGATCTGAAGAAGTGGTACCCGTTGCGCGATTTCGCGACGCCCGACGATATCGCCGACGCGGTGCTGTTCCTCGCGTCGCCGATGGCGCGCGTGATCACCGGTGTCGCGTTGCCGGTGGACGGCGGGCTGATGGCCGGCAACCGGCTGATGACCGAAGAACTGACGCTCGAGTCGATCTGAAGCGATTGGACCGGTCGGCACAGCAACACGTAAAAGCAACACGTAAAACCCGTCACGAGGACAGCATGGCAGCAGTGCAACTGAGCGGCATCTTCAAACGCTACGGCGATATCCAGGTCGTGCACGGCATCGACCTCGATATCGACGACGGTGAATTCGTCGTGCTGGTCGGCCCGTCGGGTTGTGGCAAGAGCACGCTGATGCGGATGGTCGCGGGCCTCGAGGAAATCAGCGGCGGCGATCTGATGATCGGCGGCACGCGCGCGAACGGACTCGCGCCGCAGCAGCGAAACATCTCGATGGTGTTCCAGAGCTATGCGCTGTATCCGCATCTGTCGGTGTACGAGAACATCGCGTTCGGTCCGCGCATCCGCAAGGAGCCGGTCGCGAACTTCAAGCCGCGCATCGAGGCCGCGGCGAAGATGCTGAATCTCAGCGGCTATCTGGATCGTTTGCCGCGCGCGCTGTCGGGCGGTCAGCGGCAGCGTGTCGCGATGGGCCGCGCGGTGGTGCGCGAGCCGTCGCTGTTCCTGTTCGACGAGCCGCTGTCGAACCTCGACGCGAAACTGCGCGTGCAGATGCGCACCGAGATCAAGGCGCTGCATCAGCGGTTGAAGAACACCGTGATCTACGTGACGCACGACCAGATCGAAGCGATGACGATGGCCGATCGCATCGTCGTGATGAACGCAGGGCGCATCGAGCAGATCGGCCGGCCGCTGGATCTGTACGACCGGCCCGCGAATCTGTTCGTCGCGAGTTTTCTTGGCTCGCCGTCGATGAATTTCGCCGAAGGCATCGTTACCGCGGGCGCGCAGGGACCGGCGCTGAAGTTCGGCGACGGTGTGGAAGTGGCGCTGCCGGGCGCAGTTGCCGCCGAGGCCGCGCCGGGCGCGAAGCTCACGCTCGGCGTGCGGCCTGAGCATGTCGAACTCGATGTCGCGGGCAGTGGGAATGGCGGGAACGACACTGCGACCGCGATGGACATCGAGGTTGTCGAGCCGACCGGTGCGGAAACGCATCTGTACGGCAAGATCGGTGGCAGTACGTGGTGCGTCACGACCCGCCGGCGCGCGGCGTTCGAGCCCGGCCAGCGCGTGACGTTGCGCCTGCCGGCGGAGCATCTTCACCTGTTCGACACGGAGAGTGGGCAGAGGATCGCCTGACACCGCGTGCGGCGCGGATCGTCGAAGTGTCGACCGGCGCCGCGAACGACGCGCGGATTCCAGCCCTCAAGCCATAAGGAACGCACGGGTGTCCGCACCGAATCTGATTCCCCACATCCGCAGTGCGCTGACGTCGTTGCGGCCGGCCGAGCGCAAGGTCGCCAACATGGTGCTCTCGGACGTCGACTTCGCGATGCGCGCGAGCATCACCGAACTCGCACAGCGGGCCGACGTGTCCGAGCCTTCGGTGACGCGCTTTTGCCGCGCGGTCGGCGCGCACGGTCTGCGCGACTTCAAGATGCAGCTTGCGCAGAGCGTCGCGGGCGGGTTGCCGTATGCGTCGACGGCGGTGGCGCACGACGACGACATCCAGACGCTCCTCGATAAGGTTGGCGAAGCGGCCGTCGATGGCATCACGCATGCGCGCGGTGCGCTCGATCCGGTTGCAGTCGCTGCGGCGATCGCGGCGATCACCCATGCGCGGCGCGTGTTCTTCTTCGGTGTCGGTTCGGGCTCAGGCCTCGTCGCGCAGGACGCGGCGCTGCGTTTCCTGCGTCTCGATCTCGCCGCGACCGCGTTCACCGACGGTCATCTGCAGCGGCTTTACGCGGGCCTGATGGAACCCGGCGACGTCGCGTTCGCGATTTCGCACGCGGGGCGCAGCGTCGAAGTGAACGAGAGCATCCAGATCGCGAAGGAACGCGGCGCGACGACGATCGCACTGACGAGCGTCGGGTCGCGGCTTGCGTGGCTCGTCGACATCCCGCTGCTGCTGCGCGTCGCGAGCCCGATCGATCCGAATACGCCGGGCGTGTCGCGGCTCGTGCATCTGTGCATCATGGATGCGCTCGCGATCGGCGTCGCGCTAAGGCTCGGGCCGAAGACGCTGGAGAAAATGCGTCATGCGAAGGCGCGGCTCGGGCACGAAGCGGAACCGGCGGCGGGCGACAGCTGACGTCAAGCACCGAGCGGGGACGTACCCGACTACCTCCCCCGCATCACATCCGCGAGCGCTGCCGTGACCTCCTCAACCACGGCGCTCCATCCGGCCGGTGTTTGTCGAAAGAGATACATGTCCTTCGGGTACCACGGCGATTGATTGCCGCTCCGATGCCAACGCCAGTCCGTTCCGGCGCGTGGCAACATCAACCAGCACGCGATGCCCAATGCGCCGGCCACATGCGCCACCGCCGTATCGACGCATATGACGAGATTGAGCTGGGCCACGATCGCTGCCGTATCGGCGAAGTCGCGGATCTCTTTTCCAAGGCAAAGAATCGGCTGCTGCGCGTCGCAGTCCTGCGTCTCTGCCTCCGCGTTACCTACCTGCAAGCTGACAAAGCGAACTCCATCGATCGACCACAGCGGTGACAGATCGGAAAAATGGCGCAGCGATCGCTCGGCATCGTTGTCATGCGCAGGGTTTCCCTTCCAGACGAGCCCCACGCGCACGCCATCGGACGGCAGGCGTTCGCGCCACGCATCCAGCCGGTTCGTGAATACGCCCAGGTAGGGTATCTCCGCGGGAATCGATTCGAGCGTCGTGCCGAAGTGATACGGCAGGCTCATCACGGAATCCCAGTAATCGTGGACATGAAGCGCCTGGGGATCCGTGACGAGTGCGTCGATGCCCTTCACCGTTCGCAGCAGCGGTGCGAGTTGCGGCTTGCAGAGCATGGAGAGTGTCCGGACGCCTCGCGCTTTCAGCAACGACGCGTAACGGGAAAACTGGATCGTATCGCCGTACCCCTGCTCGGGGACGAGCAATAGTGTCTTGCCGTTCAGGTCTTCGCCGTTCCAGCGTGGAAACGGCAATGTCCCGTGTTCGTGATCGATCTGCAACCGGCTTTCGTAGAGCGGCCAGCCCTCCGCATAGCGTCCCGCGGCGAGCAGAAGCAGTCCAAGATTGAAGCGTGCCTCGACGAAATCGGGTCGCAGTTCAAGCGCGCGGCGATACTCGGCTTCTGCGCGATCGTATTCGTGAAGCGTCTCGAGAAGGCCGGCCAGGTTTTGCCGGATCTCCGCTGAATCGGGCATCGACTCGAGCGCGCGCTCGTAATGCAGTTTTGCTTCGCTGTAACGGCTCGACTGCCGTAGCAGATTCGCGAGGTTGTTGTGCGCGATGCCGTCGCGATCGTTCGTGGCGAGCCGGCGCCGGTAGAGATCTTCGGCCAGCGGCGCGTCGCCTCGTTCATAAACGGCCAGCGCGTCCTGCGCGAGCGCAGCCCCGGTATTGGCAGGCTGGTCGGGTTGCTTGGGCTTCATGGGCGATGGGGTAGGCGTTTGGCGAAAGGGACGACGGACGGTCGTTTCTCTTCGTCAGCATATCGCGCGGAAGCACCGGGAATCAAAAGCGGTAATAGACCGCCGCGAGCGAATTGAGTTCGAAGCGGCGCGACGTGATCGGGCTGTCGGCGGCAAAGTGCTGCAGCCTGCCGGCGACGATCGAGATGGAACTGGTCCAGTGCTTCGAGAAATCGTGGCTGACGTAGACGTTCAGATGCACGTCGCGAATGCCGGAGCCGGTGTCGAACGTCGGCAGTTTCGACGCGGCGCTCTGCTGCGGCGAGACGCCGAAGAAGGTGCGCGTGTATTCCGCGTCGGCCCACGTGAAGCCCGGGCCGATCGAGAACAGCCAGTTGTCGAGTGGCAGCGATGCATAGAGATCGCTGACGACGGTCTTGCCTTGCCCATGTCCTGCGATGTCCTGATACATCGCGACGGAGCCCGTGAATGCCCACCACGTGTAGTCGCCAAACAGTTTCAGTTTCGGGCTCGAGTGCACATCGCCGAGACCGCGCAGGCGTGCGTCGTCGGAGTCGCTGCGCGACTGGAAGTCGAAGCTGAGCGCGGCGCCGAGATGGTAGGCGGGGCTGCGCAGCACGTTCACGCCGAGTACGTCGGGGCCCTGCGAAAAGAAGCGGTCGTCATATGAAATGTCGAGCGCCGGAAATGGGTAGACCTTCGTTTTGCTTGAGCCTGGATACGCGGGCGTGATGAACAGGCCAGGGCCGAGTGCGATCTTCCATTTGCTGTCGGAAGGGCTGGCTGGACTCGTGGTTCCGTCCGCGTCCGCGTGCGCGGCAGTCGATGCGAACGTGAACGCCGCGCATAGCAGTGCAACGCGAAAGGGAGATACCGTCATGCGTTTTCCTTGCCGAGCGCGGACAGTTGCCGCAACCGGCGCGCCAGCGCTTTCGATACGACCGGCACTCGCGAACGGTCGCCGTTGTGCGCGATCTCGCTTTCGCGCAGGAACGCGGCGGTTTCGCGCGCGACGACTTCGCGCTCGTTGTCGGACGTGATCATGTGATAGGAATCGTCGAGCCAGATGGTCCGCAGGAAGCTGGTGCCGAGCCGCGCGGCGACGTCGCGCGCAGTGCGTGGGCTGGAGGTTTCGTCGTCGATCGCGTGGACGATCAGGCAGTCGTTGCGGATCTCGTGCAGATGCGAGCGCACGTTGCTCGCGAGGCGGCTTGCTTCATGCAGTGCGGGCAGCGAGATCGTCGACGGCCCGACTTCGCTGAAGTCGTTGCGCTGCATCGCTCGTGCGATCTTCGCGCGCAGTGCCTCGTTACGCAGGCCGAACGGCGCCGCCTCGCGATAGCGCCAGCGCGTGCGCAGCGGCGTGAAGTACGCCCAGTTCAACAGGAAGCGATACCACGGGATGGCCCAGCCGTCGTAGGCCAGCGTGAGCGACAGCAGCACCAGCGCCTGCGCGTTCGGCCGTCGGCGAGCAAGCGCCAGCGCGAGTGCCGCGCCGATCGACAGTCCGCAGATCGACACGCGCGCATAGCGGCTTGCGAGCGCATCGTACTCGGCCACTGCGGCATCGAGCCAGCGTTCCATCCGCTGTTCGACGGTGCCTGCGCTATAGCCGTCGAGCACTGGCGCGCAGGTGGTGAAGCCTTCGTTGTTCAGGGAGCGTGCGAGAAAGCGCAATTCCAGCGGCGAACTCGACAGCCCGTGCAGCATCAGTACGGCGTGGTGATCGCCGGCGTTGAAAAGAGTGGTCGCGCGTTCGATGGTCAATCTCCGAGGCGCAGCACGAGAAAATCCCCCGCGTGCGTCGTAAAGCGTTCGCAGACGCAGTCCACCAGCTTCGATGTGCCGTCGTCCGATTCCATCCGCACGCGATGACTGCCGGGCCGCAGGCCATTCCAGAAGCGCTGGATGTCTTCGGGGTGCACGTCGGTGAAGCGCGGGCCCGGCGCGATTTCGCTCGGCAGCGCGCGTGCGGTTGACGTGCTTTCGCCGCCGGCCGCTACGACCGCATGGCGCTCGAGCGCCTGGATCAGGATGAAGGTCTTGTTGTGCTGCGCGAGATGGCGCAGCAGGCGATGCGTTTCATCGACCGCGCGGCGCGCGAGCACGCGTTCGTTGTCGTGCCGCAGCAGCATTTCGTAGCGCGACTGCGCGACCGATGCGATCAGTTCCGCGCGAAACTGCGCGCGGCGCAGGCGCTCGATCAGCGTGATCACGATCAGCGTGACGAGCGGGTAAGAGATCAGCAGGATCAGGTCCGCGCGATTGAAGACGTCGATCTGCGCGTAGGGCGGCACGAACAGGTAGTCGGCGAGGCCGAGGCCGAGCAGCATCACGGTCAGCGCGGGCGCCAGTCCGAAGTAATACTCAATCAGCGCGGCCGCGATACCGAACGCGGTGCCCGGCATGATCGGGCCGACCAACGGGTGCAGCATCAACCGCACGGTGGCGGCGATCACGAGTGCGGCCGCCGCGGCGATCCACGGGCGAACACCGCGTGGTGCCCAGCGGCGGGCGTTTTGAACATGCATAAATGTCTTTCGTATGGCCTGTGCGGTCGATGCCGCGAGGCGTCCGGTCCCGCAAGACCGGTGTAAGCAGTGAATCGGTCCGGTCGCAAACAAATGGACCGACTTTATATCATGGCATTCCTTACCGAAAGCTGAAGCGGGGAAACCCCGTGCCGGCCGTCCGGTTGTCAAGGTCCGTCAGGTTACGCTGTATTACCGGGGATGGGGCGATACCGGGGTGAATTTCAGGGGCAACGGTTCGCTTGCCGGGCGCGTGCCTGTCGACCACCGCCTGCGGGTTCGGGTGTTTTTGCCGATTTTCCGCGGACGTGGTCAGCCGATGCTCGCGGCGCAGTCCACGCCCGCTTCGCGCAGAAAATGTGCAATCGTTTGCTCGACGACCGACGCTTCGAGTCCCTGCACGATGAATACGAGCCGCGTCGCGCGATCGTCGTCGGGCCACGCGTCGAGGCGCAGTGGTTCGTGCAGCCACTGCTGGACGCCGTGCAGCACGACGGGTCGCGTTTCGCCGAGCAGGTTCGCGATGCCCTTGAGCCGCAGGATGCGCTCGCCGTGATAGCCGAGCAGCACCGTCAGCGCAGTTTCGAGTGCCTGCATCGGCAATGGTTCCGCATAGCTGATGCAGAAGCTCGCGATGTCCGGATGCGCGTGGCGTGTGGTCGCTGCGCCGCGCAGGAACGGTTGCGATGCCGGCTGCGCGCGCAGCCACGGACGCAGCGCGCGCGGCGTCAGGATGTCGAGGATCTGCGCGGCGTCGAGTTCGCCGTCGTGCACGGCGATGTGCGGCGCGCTGGGGTTCAGCGCGGCGAGTGCGGCTTCAAGCTCAGCAAGCGTGGTGTCGTCGACGAGATCGGCTTTCGTCAGCAGCAGACGGTCCGCGACCGCTACCTGCTGGCGCGATTCTTCGTGGCGCGAGAGTTGCGCCGCGCCGTGCTTCGCATCGACGGTCGCGACGACACCGTCGAGTCGCACGCGTCCTTCGAGGGCTTCGTCGCCGAGCAGCAGTGAGATCACTGGACCCGGCCGCGCGAGTCCCGTCGTTTCGATCAGCAACCGTTCGAACGGCGGAATCTCGTTGCGCTCACGACGTTCGAAGAGCGTCGCCACCGTTTCGGCAAGACCGTCGCGGACGCCGCAGCAGAGGCAACCGTTCTCGAGCAGCGCGATCGTATCGTCGCGCATCGCACCGACGAGCAGATGATCGAGGCCGATCGAACCCAGCTCGTTGATCACGACCGCACAGCGGCCCATTGCCGGCTGCGGTAGCAACCGGTTGAGCAGCGTCGTCTTGCCCGACCCGAGAAAGCCGGTGAGCAGCGTGACCGGAATCGCTCCGTCGTTCATATGACCTGCAGGTCGCGTCCGACGATCACGTCGCCGTCGAAGTGGCGGCGCGCATCGGCGGCCCACATGTCGTCGGTGATCGCGGGGTCGCCGCCCGGCACGAAGTGGCTCAGCACGAGCGTCTTCACGCCGGCCGCGGCCGCGATCTTGCCGACCTGTTCGGTCGTGGTGTGACTCTTCACGAGGTGATCGAGCAGCGTCGGCGCGTTGTCGACCGTCTTCATCAGCCTGGCGAGCGCGGGCAGGTACATCACTTCGTGCACCAGCACGTCCGCGCCCTTCGCGAACTCGGCGAGCGCCGGGTAGTACGTCGTGTCGCCGGAGAACACGACGGTGCGGTCGCGCGTTTCGAAGCGGTACGCGAACGCGGGCTTGATCGTGTAGTGATCGACGAGCGTGGCAGTCACGCGCACGCGGTCATCCTGCATCACGACGCGCGGTCCGTCGAACTCGTGCACGTTGATCAGCGGGCGCAGCGGCGGCCGGCCTTCTTCACGCATCCGCACGTCGAGATCGATTGCGTTCATGTCGACGAAATCGTCGATCATCTTCGTGATCCGCGACGGTCCGTACAGATTCACCGGCGTATGCAGACCCGTGGCCCACGCGAGAAACACGAGGTTGCCAAGGTCGGCGTTGTGATCCGAATGATGATGCGTGATGAAGATGTCGCGCAGCTTCGGCAGCTTGATGCCGGCCTTCGTCAGTTGCAGCGCGACGCCGTTGCCGCAATCGACCACGTACGGCTGCCCATCGACGACCAGCACGTTGGCCGGTGCCGCGCGCAGATCGGACGGCGTGGGGCCGCCCTTCGTGCCGAGCAGCACGAGCTGTGTGCCTTTTTCGGTGAGCGCGGTTGTTGCTGTTGAAGAAGCGGTAGGGGCCGGCGTCTGTGCGTCGGCTTGCTGCATCCACGGCAGCGACGCGGTGGCGCCGGCGGTCACGGCGAGTCGCATGAAATCGCGGCGGGTACGTCCGAAGGGCTGGTCGCTCACAGGGTCGGTCTCCTCTGGTTGCTCTCGTTGAAATGGTGGGACGTGATGGGTTCAGGCGCTGCCAGGTGAATAGCCGAAGCGATGCGACAGCCGCCGCGTCGCGGCGCGTAACGTCGCCGCCGGACCGCCCGCGGTATCGCTGTCGAAGCTGCCGGCCGGACCCATGATTGCGATCGTGAGGCAAAGGCTGCCGGTGTGATCGAACACGGGCGCGGCGAGCGTATGAATGCCGGGGATCGGCTTGTTCCGCGCGTGATCGATGCCGTGCGTGCGGATCTGCAAGAGCCGCTGAGCGTAGCTGGTTTCGAGCGGGCGTGTGGAGGCGTTGCGTGCTGCCGGCTGCGAAAAGATCTCTGCGGGCGACGCACCGGCGAGTCGCAGATGGTCCTGATCGAGCAGATCGCGGCGCACGTCGTCGGCGACGTAGGCGGCGAACACGCGGCCGATCGCCGTGTTGACGAGCGACATCACCGTGCCGACGCGCAGGCTGATGTGCAGCGGCCGCGGCGATTCCTCAAGCCGCACGACGGTCGGCCCGAGCGGTCCGAGCACGGCCATCGCGACGCTCATGCCGGTTGCTGCAGCGAGTTCGACGATTTCGGCTTCGGCTTCGCGGGTCGGCGACAGACGCTGCAAACCGATCAATCCAAGTTCGAGCGCAAGCGGTCCCGCTTCGAAACGGCCGGCGGCGTCGCGCGCGACGAGGCCGATTTTCTGCAGGCTGACCAGATGCGGGAACGCTTTGGCCGGCGACATATTCGCGGCGGCCGCGAGATCACGCAACGCGAGCGGCACGCCCGCGTCGGCGAGCGCGGCAAGCAACGCGCCCGTGCTGTCGAGCGACTGGATGCCGCGCTGCGGTTTCGCCTGGCTCAGGTTGTTCACTTTGCTCATCGCGGTTCGCCTGTCATGGCATGGCCTCCGCAGAGATCTCTTCGACCGCGAGATCCGCGCCGATCGCGCGGGCCGTGTCGCGCAGCGCGCGCGCAACCGGACCTTGCCACGCGACGTCGATCGAACCGGTCGTGCCGATCGCCGTCAACGCGAGCAGCATACGACCCGTCGCATCGCACACGGGCACGCTCAGGCTGCTGATGCCGGGGCTCGGCGCATCGATGCCGCGCTCGATGCCGCGCGTGCGGATCGTCGCGAGCGTTGCGTCGAACGCGGCGCGTTCCGATGCGGGTACGAGCGGCGGCGCAGCGCGGCTGGAACCTGGCGTGCCGGCCTGGTTTGCCCACATCGCGTGTAGCTCGGACGTCGGTAGATGCGCGCAGAACACACGTCCCGTCGACGTGGCCGGCAGCGACATCACGGTGCCTACGTGCAGGTTCACGTGCAACGGAAACCCAGCATGCTCATAGCGGACGATCGTCGGACCCTGCGGCCCCGCGATGCAGATTGCGATGCTGAAGCCAAGCACTTCGGCGAGCACGGCGACGCGCGGCACTGCTGCGCGAAACGCGGGCTGCCGTTCCAGATGCAGCAATCCGAGCCGTAGCGACAGTGGCCCCGGCTCATAGCGGCCCGAGATCTCGTCGCGCTTGATGAGCCCGAGCCGCGCCAGGCTCACGACGTACGCATGCGCCTGACCCGGCGCAAGCGCAGCACTGGCGGCGAGGTCGGACAACGCGAGCGGCGTGCGCGCGCGAGCGAGCGCGTCGAGTAGCCGGCCGCCCACCTCGACGCTCTGAATGCCGCGCTGCGTCCGTGTGACACGAGGCGCTGCCTGCTTAACGGGTTTCACCTACCTGTCTCGCCGTTCGAAAAAAAAGCCATGTTAAACGAGCTTGAAGCGAGGTCCGGGCGAAATCCCGAAGCCTGCATGCCCATCATCGTACGCCGCCAGAGATTTGCGTATAGCGATGTTTTTCGCTATTGACAAATAAAACCGTACGCTCCTAACATGGCTTCACCCCGACACTGAGCCGTCAAAACGAGCCGTCAAATATCGAAGCGGGGCGAGACCAGGACGAAACACGCCCTGCCGCAGTGCCGCATACGCCCGCTGTCTCGCCTCCTCACCGGTCCCCAAGGAGACAGACATGGCAAAGGCATTCGCATCCCAGGCCGATCTCGAAGCAAAGCAGATCACGTTCACGCAGCTGTCCGACAACGCGTATGCGTACACGGCCGAAGGCGATCCGAATTCCGGCGTGATCGTCGGCGACGACGGTGTGCTGATCGTCGATACGACCGCGACGCCCGCGATGGCGCAGGACCTGATCGCGAAGATCCGCACGGTCACCGACAAACCGATCAAGTACGTGGTGCTGTCGCACTACCACGCGGTGCGCGTGCTCGGCGCGTCCGCGTATTTCGCGGAAGGCGCGCAGCAGGTCATCGCGAGCCGCGGGACGTACGAGATGATCGTCGAGCGCGGCGAGGCGGACATGAAGTCGGAGATCGAACGCTTTCCGCGCCTGTTCGCGGGCGTCGAAACGGTGCCGGGCCTGACGTGGCCGACGCTCGTGTTCGAGCGCGAAATCACGCTGTTCCTCGGCAAGCTCGAAGTGCGCATCGCGCATCTCGGCGCAGGCCACACGAAAGGCGATACGGTGGTGTGGCTGCCGTCGCAGAAGGTGCTGTTCTCCGGCGACCTCGTCGAATACGACGCCGCGTGTTATTGCGGCGACGCGCAGCTCGAACAGTGGCCCGCGACGCTCGAAGCGCTGCGTGCGCTCGGCGCGCAGAAACTCGTGCCGGGCCGCGGCCCTGCGCTGCACACGCCCGAAGACGTGAACAAGGGCCTCGACTACACGAAGGATTTCGTCACGACGCTATTGCAGAGTGGCCGTGAAGCAGTCGCGCAGAAGCTCGACCTGAAGGCCGCAATGGCGCACGCGCGCAAGGCGATGGATCCGAAGTTCGGCGAGGTGTTCATCTACGAGCATTGCCTGCCGTTCGACGTGTCGCGTGCATTCGATGAAGCGAGCGGCATCGTGCATCCGCGCATCTGGACCGCGCAGCGCGACCAGGAGATGTGGAGCGCGCTGCAGAGTTGAGGCGAAGACACGATGGACATCGACTACCAGACGCTGTCGTTCGACTACGCGCCGTGCCGCGAACAGCGAGAACAACAACATGAGCACATCCACCCGGTGATCGTCGTCGGCGCGGGGCCTGTGGGCCTCGCCGCGGCGATCGACCTTGCGCAGCAGGGGATACCGGTCGTGCTCGTCGACGACGACTGCACGCTGTCCACCGGTTCGCGTGCGATCTGCTTTGCGAAGCGCACGCTCGATATCTTCGACCGCCTCGGCTGCGGCGAGCGGATGGCCGCGAAGGGCGTGAGCTGGAACGTCGGCAAGGTGTTTCTGCGCAACGACCTTGTCTATTCGTTCGATCTGCTGCCGGAGAGCGGACACCGTCGGCCCGCGTTCGTGAACCTGCAGCAGTACTACGTCGAAGGCTATCTGCTTGAACGCGCGAGCGAGTTGCCGAATCTGGAGATACGCTGGAAGAATCGCGTGACGGGCATCCGTCAGAGCGATGCACCGGACGCCATCGTCACGCTGACGGTCGACACACCCGATGGCCCTTACGCATTGCACGGCCGTTACGTGATTGCGGCGGACGGTTCGCGCAGCCCGATCCGCACGCTGATGGGACTCGACAGTCACGGTCGCACGTTCAAGGATCGCTTCCTGATCGCCGACGTGAAGATGGAAGCGGATTTTCCGGCCGAGCGCTGGTTCTGGTTCGATCCGCCGTTTCATCCGAACCAGTCGGTGCTGCTGCATCGTCAGCCGGATAACGTGTGGCGGATCGACTTCCAGCTTGGCTGGGATGCGGACCCCGTGCTCGAGAAAACGCCCGAACGCGTGATGCCGCGTGTGCGTGCGTTGCTCGGACCCGATGCGAAGTTCGAACTGCAGTGGGTCAGCGTCTACACGTTTTCGTGTCAGCGGATGGAGCGTTTCCGTCACGGCAACGTGCTATTCGCGGGCGATGCCGCGCACGGCGTGTCGCCGTTCGGCGCACGCGGTGCGAATAGCGGCGTGCAGGATGCGGACAACCTCGCGTGGAAACTCGCGATGGTGACGACGGGTCGCGCGCCCGACGCGCTGCTCGACACGTATGCCGCGGAACGCGAATACGCGGCCGACGAAAACATCCGTCATTCCACCCATTCGACCGATTTCATCACGCCGAAGAGCGCGGCAAGCCGCGTGTTTCGCGACGCGGTGCTGACGCTTGCGCGCGATCACGCGTTCGCGCGGCAACTCGTGAACAGTGGACGGTTGTCGGTGCCGGCTATGCTGGCGGATTCGACGCTGAATACGCCGGACGGTGAACGGTTCGACGGCAAGATGATGCCGGGGGCGTCGTGTTGCGATGCGCCGATCGAGATCGACGGTGCGGCCGCATGGCTGTTGCCGCAACTGGGGCAGCAGTTCACGGGAATGCTGTTCTGCGCAGACGATATGGATGTGGCGACGCTTGCTGCATTCGATGCATTCGTCAAAGCAGCGGTCCCGCTGAAGCTCGTACTCGTGCTCGTGATGAACGCAAACGCACGCAGCAACGTGGCGATGCTCGCGCGCCACTCACCGCACGCGAGCATCGCAGTCGACGTCGAGGGCCTTGCCGCCGCGCGCTACGACGCATCGCCGGGCACGTTCTATCTGGTTCGGCCCGACCAGCACGTGTGCGCGCGCTGGCGCAGCCTCGACGCGCGCAACGTCGCGCAGGCGCTCGAACGCGCGCTCGGTGTTCCATGCACAACATAAGTGAACGTACCGCAAGGAGACCACCATGCCGCTAAACATCAACCCCAATCTCGCGCACCCCGACGATTTCTACGAAGCCCTGATCGACATGCATCGCGATCTCGACGACGCGCAGAGCCAGGCCGCGAACGCACAACTGATCCTGCTGCTCGCGAATCACATCGGCGATCACGCGACGCTGCTCGAAGCGATGCGAATCGCGCGTGAGGGTGCGACTAAACGCACCGCGTAGACCACAAAAACACCGCTATTCTCAATCACGATAGTACGTATTCGCGATATCGCGTTGCCCGATACAGGAGGGGTCGCCACACTGGCGCAAAACGAATTCATCCTTTGAGGAGACGTTCCAATGCGCACACAGGTCGGCATCGTCGGCGCGGGGCCCGCAGGGCTGCTGCTGTCCCATCTGCTTCATCTTCGCGGGATCGACTCGGTCGTGCTCGAAGCGCGCGGCCGCGCGCAGATCGAATCGACGATTCGCGCAGGCGTGCTCGAACAGGGCACCGCGGATCTATTAACCGAAGCCGGCGTCGGCGCGCGGATGAAAACGGAAGGCGCAGTGCATCACGGCATCGAACTCGCGTTCGAAGGCAAGCGCCGTCGTATCGACCTCACGGAACTCACCGGCCATTCGATCACCGTCTACGCGCAGCATGAGGTGCTGAAGGATCTCGTCGCCGCGCGCATCGCGGCGAACGGCGCACTGCTGTTCGACGTGTCGGACACGTCGCTGCACGACGTCGATACCGGCACGCCGTCGATCCGCTTTCAGCATGCAGGCGAATCGCACGAACTGCAGTGCGACTACGTGATCGGCTGCGACGGGTCGCAGGGCGTGTCGCGCGCCGCTATTCCGCAGGCGCTGCGGCGGGACTACGAACGCGTGTTTCCGTTCGGCTGGTTTGGCATCCTCGTCGAGGCACCGCCGTCGTCGCATGAACTGATCTACGCGCGGCACGAGCGCGGCTTCGCGCTGATCAGCACGCGTTCGCCGAACGTGCAGCGGATGTACTTCCAGTGCGATCCGCACGATACGGTCGAGCATTGGTCCGACGATCGCATCTGGGCCGAGCTGCATGCGCGCGTCGATTCATCGGAAGGGGAGCACGTGGTGGAAGGGCGGATCTTCCAGAAGAATATCGTCGGCATGCGCAGCTTCGTGTCGACGACGATGCAGTATGGCCGCCTGTTTCTCGCGGGCGACGCCGCGCACATCGTCCCGCCGACCGGCGCGAAAGGATTGAATCTCGCGGTCGCCGACGTGCGCGTGCTGACGCGCGCGCTCGAAGCGTTCTATCGCGAGGGCCGCACCGATCTGCTCGAGGGCTACAGTGCGACCGCGCTCAAACGGGTCTGGCGCGCGGAACACTTCTCGTACTGGATGACGCGGATGCTGCATCGCCTGGATGATGCATCGCCGTTCGAACAACAGCTACAGATTGCCGAACTCGAACACGTGACTACGTCGCGAGCAGCGTCGACCGCGCTGGCGGAAAACTACGTCGGCGCGGTCGCGGTGTAAATCGGTGTAGGGCGATGCCGCGCGCGGATCAGGTTTCGATCAGCACTTCGTTGAACATCACCGTCGTCGCGCCGAGCCCGTACAGCAGGTCCTGACCGAGCTCCTGGATCGCATCGTCGTCGGGATCGAATTCCCAGTCGATGTCGACGTTGCAGCCGCGCTTCGATGCGTCGCTCAGCACCATGAACAGCTGCCGCATCGCTTTCGTCGACGCGCTGTTGATGTACGTGAGCCGCACGCGCATCACGAAGCGTGGCGGCGTGGCGGTTTGCAGGTACCCGCCGATCAGTTGCAGGATCGGACCGAAGAACGTGTTCGGATTTTCCGGGTGACACTCGCCTTCGACGGACATGCTTGCATCGGCAGGCGAGAATTCGATTTGCGGAGTGAAGTCGGTACGGGGTAGTTTGATCGGCGTCATGATGCAGCCTCGAGTTAGACAAAAGCCTTGATGGTGAAGCGGGCGAAACGGCCGTCCGACGCTTCGTCGTTACGGAACGCGTATTCGACCGGCTGGATGCTGTCGCGGGCGATCGTCAGCAGGCCGAGACCCGCGCCTTTGCTGACCGTGTCGGTTTCCGCGTGATCGTCGTTCGCGAGCTGCTCGCGGTACGCGGTCTTGATCTCGTCGAGCGACATCTGCTTCAACTGGTCGAGCTTGCCCGCGATGCGCGACACGTGCTCGACCGGCACGAGATTGCTGCACACGATCCAGTAGGACGCGGCGTCGCGTCCTACCGCGATCGCGCCGGGCCGTTCCTCGTTATCCTGCGTTTCGACGCAACCGCCGTAATGCAGTACGTTCTGCGCCATTTCCATGAACGTGGAGAACAGCTTGCGTTTTGCCGGGCTGCCGACGTTTTCCATTTCGAGCCTGCTTTTCAGGTTCGCGGACAGCGCGCGCCGCACTTCTTCGTCGAAGTGGCCCGCGTAGTAGTAGACGAGCCCCGCTTCGCCGGCGGCGTCGCTGAAGCTTTCGAAAGTACGGAAGTCCATCGTCAAACCTCGTTCGTGAATACGAAGAAGCACACGTCGTCGCGACGATGCTGGTCGCCTTGCCATTGCGCGAAGCTGTCGAGCAACGTGTCGCCAAACTGCTGCGGCAGCTCGTCGCGACGTTCGGCGAACAGCTTGTACAGACGCTTGCGGCCGTGCGCGATGTTCTTCGGGCCGCCGACCTGATCGATCACGCCATCGGTCGTGACGAACGCGCGGTAGCCCGGCTGCAGCGTATGGCTGCGCGTGGTGAATGCGAAATCGTCGGGCGTGTCGCTGTAGCCGACGCCCATCCGGTCGCCTTCGAGAATCTGCACGTCGGTGGCTTCCGCGGGACTGGCGGCTCCGTCGAGCACGGCCATTTCGAGGCGCGCGCTTGCGTATTGCAGATCGAGCCCGTTGCCGGTTAGCACGAACATGAAGGCGTCGAGACCATCGTCCGATTTGCCTTCGCGCACGACGTGCGCTTCTTCGCCGCTTTTCGTCGATGCGTGCTGGCCCAGCACCTTCTTGATGTAGCGGTTCAGGTCGGACAGCACGTGAGCCGGATCCGGTTCGTCGCTGCCCGTCGCGACGCGGTTCTCGAGAAACGACAGCGTGATCAGCGTCATGAACGCGCCGGGCACGCCGTGCCCCGTACAGTCGACGATCGCGCCGAACAGACCGTTACGCGTCGCGCGAAAGAAATAGCAGTCGCCGCCGACGACATCGCGCGGCAGCCATTCGAGACGCGCGGACGGCAGGCACGTAGTGAGTTCAGCCTGCGAATTCCGCAGGTTCGACTGCTGGATAGCCGACGCGTACTCGATGCTCGACAGCAACTGGCGCGTCTTCGCGGCTTCGATGTCCGACATCGCGCGGATCAGCGCCATGCCGCTGCCGATGCCGAAGTAGTGACCGTCGCGGTTGCAGATGAAGCCGTCCTTCATCACGCGCGATTCGGGTTCGACCGCGGCACGCACGACCACTTCGATCGGTGTGTTGGCGTCGACGATCAGCGGCTTCTGGTTCGCAAACGAAATGCAACTGCGCTTGCCGAACACTTCGCGGCTGAACGGCCGGCCGTATTGCTCCATGAACACGTTGCGGTTCACGAGCGCGACAGGGACGTTCTCTTTGACGATCGCGACTGCTTCGACATCCGGCGCTTCGAGAAACCAGTTCTGCAGTTCCGCGTTGGTCATCTCCGCCGCGACCGCGGGCGTGTCGACCGCTATCTGCCCCGCGTGAACGACGAGCGCGGGCTGCGCGGGGTCCTGTTGATCGGAACTGGCGGTCGCCAGCACGCTGTACAGCTGTTCGATGCTTGCCATGAGAGGTCTCGTCGCTGCGGAAAGTCGGAGGGTGCCGGCGGTTTTCGCGCACACGTCTTGTGCGGACGGTGCAGGGACGAGATGCGGGAAACGGCGCAGCGCTCGCGAAATTAGCGCTGCCACATGACAGAAACGTTAATCCGTCGGACGAATCGCTTGCCCGGAGGTACTTTCGTTGGAATGCATCGAGCACTGAAAAAAATCATGCGGTGAGGGCTAAAGTTTTGTGTGCAGGTGCCGATAACTGATGGCCCACAGGTCCACACAAACGATGAGGGCGTCCGCGTGTGCGGACGCCCTCATTTGCAGCGTAGAACTTTCAGCGTTTTACCTGGACATTATTCGGCGTGTGCCGCTGCTTGCCGGTGCGCATCGGTGTCGTTCGCTTCGCGCAGCACGGCATCGAAGAAATGCTGTTGCGTGTCGCGTTCGCAGCGCGCATACGCACGGTTGATACCGCTGATCATCGCGCGGATCGATGCGGTCACCAGATTCGCATCGATGCCGACGCCGAACGCGCTGCCGGTCACGCCGCCGCCGGACATCTCCGCAATCGCGATCGCGCGCGCATCCGCACCCTGCGTGAGTGCGCGTTCTTCGTAATGCTGAAGCTGCACGGGTGTGCGCAGCGCGTGCATCAATGCGTCGAGCGGACCGTTGCCTTCGCCGCTCACGACTGTTCGTTCGCCGTGGATGTCCACCGTCAGCCGAATGCGTTCGCGGCCTGCCTGCTCGGTGAGACTGTGCGACACATATTGCACTGGCGCGTGCGAATCGACGTATTCGCGCTGGAACAGCGTGAAAATCTGCTGCGGCGTCACTTCGTGACCGCTGTCGTCGGTGAGGCGCTGCACGGCTGCGCTGAAATCCACCTGCAACCGGCGCGGCAACACGATGCCGTACGACTGCTCGAGCAGGTACGCAATGCCGCCCTTGCCGGATTGACTGTTCACGCGAATGATCGAATCGTACGTGCGGCCGAGATCGCTCGGATCGATCGGCAGATACGGCATTTCCCAGATCGCGTCGGGCTTCTGCTGCGTAAAGCCTTTCTTGATCGCGTCCTGATGCGAGCCGGAGAACGCGGTGAACACGAGATCGCCGACGTACGGATGACGCGGATGCACCGGCAACTGCGTGCATTCCTCGGCGGTACGCGCAACCTCGTTGATGTGCGAGAAGTCGAGGCCCGGGTCGACACCCTGCGTGTACAGATTCAGCGCGAGCGTGACGAGATCGACATTGCCAGTGCGCTCGCCGTTGCCGAACAGACATCCTTCGACGCGATCCGCGCCGGCCATCACCGCGAGTTCCGCTGCAGCGACTGCCGTGCCGCGGTCGTTGTGCGGATGCACCGACACGATCAACGCATCGCGGCGCGCGAGGTTGCGATGCATCCACTCGATCTGGTCCGCGTAGAAGTTCGGCGTGCCGACCTCGACGGTCGCGGGCAGGTTGACGATGGCCTTGTGCTGGGGTGTCGGCTGCCATACATCGAACACTGCGTCGCAGACTTCCTTCGCGAAGTCGAGTTCGGTCGCGGTGAACGTTTCGGGGCTGTATTGCAGCGTGAAATGCGTGTCGGTTGCGGCATCCGCGAGACGCTTCACGGTGCGGGCCGCATTCACTGCGAGCGCTTTTACGCCGTCGCGGTCGAGTCCGAACACCATCTTGCGGAATTCCGGCGCGGTCGCGTTGTACAGATGCACGATCGCGCGGGGCACACCGCGCAGGGATTCGAACGTGCGCTCGATCAGATCGTCGCGGGCCTGCGTGAGTACTTCGATCGTCACGTCGTCGGGAATATGACCGCCCTCGATCAGTTCGCGCACGAAGTTGAAATCGGTCTGCGACGCCGACGGAAACGCGACCTCGATTTCCTTGAAGCCGATCGAGACCAGCGTCTTGAACATGCGCATCTTGCGCTGCGCGTTCATCGGTTCGAACAGCGCCTGATTGCCGTCGCGCAGATCGGTGCTCATCCAGATCGGCGCGTGCGTGATGGTGCGCGTGGGCCACGTGCGGTCCGGCAGATTGACGGGCGTAAAGGGACGGTATTTGACGGCGGGGTTCTTCAACATGATGGTCTCGCTCAATGAGGGAAATGAGGGGTGGGGTGCGATGCGGCCGGGACGTATTGCGACTGCGAGCGGGCGCAGTGCGGAATCGACGGGCGGGAAAGGCAAAAGAAGGTGTGCATGGTCATCGACAGGGCGACAGTTCAAAGGGTGAAAGTCGACCGGATGACGCAAACGACGACGCATCGCCTCCGGTCGGAAACCGGGGCAAGGTCAGCAAACTGGGGGTTTAACGGCGCTTCGGAAAAATCAGACGATGTACGCGCGCAGTAGCAGACCAGGCCCGGAAGAGCGGGCTAGTAGGCTTAGCGACAGGAGGGCGTGGGTGGCGTACATGGTGCGACATGTAACCACATTGCTAAAGGGGCGTCAAGCGGGGGCGTCAAGCAGGGGCGTCAGCTACCGGGTCGCACGGGATATCGACGACTGAAGAACGATCGCGTCGATTCGTTTAACCTGCGATAGCTCTCAACCAATAAGAAGGTGGCGATATGCAATATGGGCAGACGGGGGAAGGTTCCAGAATGGTTGCGCCGGTTTTAAAAGGGCTTTTTGCGTGGCGTCTATTGATTGGACTGGCACAAGGCGTTCTTCTGTATTTTCTGTTCGAAGCGGCTCACCTCAAGCATCCGTTTGCGCAGCATGCTTTGCTATTCGTTCCGTCGCTGCTGCTTGCATTTCTGATTCCCCCTGCAGCGGCGATCGGTTTGAATTACCTGAGAGTCCGCAGACTGCTTTTATGGTGCGTCGTGCTGGCGGTGGTTGTCGCGTGCGTGGGACACCACGATGCGTGGCGGGACGTTCAGCCACTCTGGGCCACGAGCGGCGCCGGCCGAGCGTCCCAGGTGAATTTCCCTACATTTCATGCCGCATTCTTTTCTGCTGCGATGGTGTTTGTCGGCTATACGTTGATCCTCGCGGGGGAGGCTGCTAAAGCCTGGTTTGCGCCCTATGCATCGTATTTTGTGCTCGCATGGAAGCTGGCATTGCAGATTGCGCTGTCGCTGATATTCGTGGGCGTGTTCTACCTTGTTCTCTGGGCCGGCGCTGAATTGTTCATGCTGCTTAAGCTGACTTTCTTCCGGGATTTGCTGGAGAAGTCGTGGTTCTATATGCCGGTGTGTGCAATGGCATTCTCCGTTGGTCTGCATATCACCGATGTGCGGGAGGATTTCATCCGCGGCATGCGGACGCTATTGCTGACGCTGATGTCCTGGCTTTTGCCGTTACTCGTGCTGATCGTTGCAGGCTTTCTTGTCAGTTCGCTGTTTGCCGGGTTGGAGCCTTTGTGGGCGACACGGTCGACGGCGAGTGTATTGCTCGGTGTGGTGGCGCTTGCGATCGTATTGATTAACGCGGTCTTCAAGAACGGTTTTGAAGGCGAGGCGGTACCGCGCGTGCTGCGTATCAGTGCTCGCGCGGGTAGCCTGATGTTGCCGGTGTTGGTGCTGGTGACCGCCTACGCGCTGGCTCTGCGGATCGGCCAATATGGGGTGACCGGTTCCCGGGTGCAGGCCAGTGCATGCACGTTGGTGGCGGGCTGTTACGCCGTCGGTTATGCATGGGCGGCATTCGACAGAAAAAGTTGGTTGCAGCGCATCGCACCCACTAACGTCATCACCGCATGGGTGTCGCTGGCTGTCGTGTTTGCACTATTCACACCGCTGGCCGACCCGGCGCGATTGTCGGTGGACAGTCAGGTGAGCAGGTTGCTCTCGGGTCGCGTGACGCCGGACAAATTCGATTTCAAGTTCCTGCGCTTCCGGTCGGCTATCTACGGCAGACAGGCGCTGGCGCGGCTTCAGTCGACGGACAAGGGATCGAATGCAGCGGCAATCAGGCAAATGAGCGCGCAGGCGCTGCAAGCGACCAGCCCGTACGAGGCGAACGCCCCGGTCCCCACTACCGCTCCCGACGCCGACACCCTGTCGCGCAACATCGTTTCGCGTATGCCTGGGCAAGCGCTGCCGGCTTCCTTCCTCGCCACCAACTGGCCGCAGAAGGAGCTATGGCTACTGCCGGCCTGTCTGAAAGTGACTGCATCGCAATGCGATGCGTACCTTGCGGACCTGACGGGAACAGGCAAGCCGAATGTGTTGTTGATCCCTGTGAGGAGCGCTTTTGGCACGGTGTTTGGCCAGAATCCCGCGGGGGAATGGCAGGTACTCGGCGAGTTCAATATTGCGCCGGATTGCGGGAGCGTTCGCGATGCGCTGTCGAGCGGAAACTATCATTTGACGGTACCGTCTTTGCGCAACCTTGAGATCGGTGGCCAGCGTATCCCGGTGACGGAAACAGATCGTCAGCCGGGGATCTGCAAGCCATAAACGCGTCGACATGCCATCCTTCAAAACGGTCAAGCCAGAAAAATGAAAATGCCCAGATGTCATATGCCAATCATCAGCGTCCTGTTGCTGGCGATCGTCATTGCGCCGGTTGCCGATAGCTGACGCAGGTCGAGGTTCACCGCACCCGCCACGGCGCCACCGGCCTAAACCGCTCCTGCAGATGCCGCATGAACATCTTCGTGCGCATCGGCAGGCCGGTGCGCTGATGCGTGAGCGCGATCACGTTCGCGTCGGGCAGCTTCCACGCCGGCAGTAGCCGCACCAGCGTGCCGCGCGCAAGATCGCCGGCGACGTCCCATTCCGAACGCACGATCGCGCCGCGTCCTTCATACGCCCACGCGCGGATCACGTCGCCGTCGTTGCTGCTCAGGCGAGCCGGCACGCGCACGCTGCGCGCGACGCGTCCCTTGCTGAAATGCCATAGCGTGACATCCTCGTTGTTCTCGCGCAGCGCGATGCAAGGCAATGCGGCGAGATCCTCGGGCGTGTCGGGCAGGCCGTGACGTTCGACGAACGCCGGCGACGCGCACAGAAAGCGCGCGTTCGGCGCGACCGCATAGCCGACCAGATTCGACAGCCGCAACTCGCCGATATGCACGACGACGTCGAAGCGGTCCGCGATTTCGGTCAGTGGCGCATCGGACAACGTGAGCGCGACGTTCACCTCGGGATGCAGTTCCTGGAACCGCGACGCGGCGGCCGCGACGTAGCGTCGCCCGAAACCGAACGGCGCATTGATCTTCAGCGTGCCGACCATGCCGCCGCGGCGCGCGTGCAGGTCGTCGAGCAGCGCGTCGAACCGCTCGATCACTTCGCGGCCGCCTGTACACAGCAGTTCGCCTTCTTCGGTGAAGCGCAGGCGCCGCGACGAACGGTCGACGAGCCGCACGCCGAGCATCCGTTCGATCTGCTGCAGCCGCTGCGTGACGGCGGACGGAGTGAGGCCCATCTTGCGCGCGGCATCGAGCAGGCTCGTGCTCGCGCGGATCGTCAGCAGAAAGCGCAGGTCGGCGGAATCTTTCATTTCAGTCTGGCTAAATTCAAGAATCAGTGTGGCTAAATCCACGGGCATGCGGCCGAGTTTATCCTAGTGGCTCTACTGGAGATGAATATGTCAGCGTCGCTGTCCTCGATCGATACCCCCGCGCTGCTGCTGGAGCCCGGCCGCATGGACGCCAACATCGCGAGAATGCGCACGCATCTCGCGGCGCTTGGCGTGCAAATGCGTCCGCACGTGAAGACCAGCAAGTCCATCGACGCGACGCGGCGTCTGTTCGACAACGGTACGGGGTCGATCACGGTGTCGACGTTGCGCGAGGCGCGCTACTTCTTCGAGCACGGGCTGACCGACATCCTGTATGGCGTCGCGATTGCGCCGAACCGTTTTGCGCAGGCGGCGGAGCTGATCCGCGCGGGCGCCAGGTTGAAGCTCGTGCTCGATAGCGCCGAAACGGCTGCACTGCTCGCGGATTACGCGCGCACGCATGCGCAATCGTTTGACGTGCTGCTGGAGATCGACTGCGATGGGCATCGGTCGGGTCTGCCGCCTACGTCACCGCTGATCGTCGAAATCGCGCGGACGTTGCGGGCCGGCGGCATCGACGTGCAGGGTGTGATGACCCATGCGGGCAATTCGTACGACAGCCGCTCCACCGACGACATCCTTCGCTACGCGCGCCAGGAGCGCGATGCGGTGGTCGTCGCCGCGCAAGGTCTGCGCGACGCGGGGTTCGCGGCGCCGATCGTCAGCGTTGGGTCGACGCCGACCGCGCTGTTCGCCGACGACCTCACCGGCGTCACCGAAGTGCGCGCCGGCGTGTTCGTGTTCTTCGATCTGGTGATGGCGGGACTCGGCGTGTGCCGTCAGACGGATATCGCAGTGTCGGTGCTGACCAGCGTCATCGGTCATCAGCCGGAGAAAGGCTGGACCATCGTCGACGCGGGCTGGATGGCACTGTCGCGCGATCGCGGCACGGCCGCGCAGGCAGTCGACCAGGGCTACGGTGTAGTGTGCGACGTCGACGGCAAGCCGCTCGACGATCTGATCGTGATCGGGGCGAACCAGGAGCACGGCATCGTCGCGCGGCGCGATCACGCCACGCAGCACGCGCACGGGCCGCATCTGCCAGTCGGCACGCCGCTGCGCATCCTGCCGAACCACGCATGCGCGACATCCGCGCAGCACGCGGGTTATCACGTGCTCGACGGACAGCGGGTGACTGACTACTGGCCGCGCATCTCAGGCTGGTAACTCTGCCGTTTCGTGATTCGCTACTCTTGCCACGGCTCACTATCAGAGAATTACCACGTATTACCAGGAGACTCACCGATGCAAACCGTTTCTACCGACCGCGCACCGACGCCCGCGGGACATTACTCGCAAGGCATCGTCTCGGGCGGCTTCGTGTACGTCGCGGGCCAGTTGCCGATCGATCCCGCGACTGGCGCGATCCCCGACGGCATCGACGCGCAGGCGCTGCGCGCGCTGCAGAACGTTCAGGCGATTCTCGAGGCCGGCGGATCGTCGGTGCGGGGGCTCGTCAGCGTGCAGCTGTTCATCGTCGGCATCGAACGGTGGCCCGACATTAACCGCGTGTACGCAGCGTTTCTTGGCGATCATCGCCCGGCGCGCACGGTAGTGCCGGTCCCCGAATTGCATCACGGCGCGCTGATCGAAATCAACGCGATCGCCGAAGTGCATGCGCATAACGAGGGCTGAACGATGTCGGACGTACAACTCTCCTCATCCGAAGAACAGCGCGTCGACGTCGTGCTGTTCGACCTGCTCACCGCCGTGCTCGACTCATGGACACTGTGGAACGACGTCGCCGGCTCGGAAGAAATGGGCCGGCGCTGGCGCATGGCCTATCTGAAGCTCACCTATGGATGCGGGCGCTACGTTCGCTATGAAACGCTGGTCGAGCAAGCCGCGGCGAGCGTCGGACTCGATGCTGGATACCCGGCCACGCTCGCGCGCCGCTGGGGCGAACTGCGCGCGTGGCCCGAAGCGGCAACGGTGCTTGCGCAGCTGAAGCAACGTTACCGTCTCGGCGTCGTCACGAACTGCTCGACGACGCTCGGTCATCTCGCCGCCGCGATTCCGGGTGTCGCATTCGACGTCGTGGTGACGTCGGAGGAAGCGGGCTTCTACAAACCCGACCCGGCGCCGTACCAGCTCGCACTCGACCGGCTCGGCGTGCACGCGGACCGCGCGGTATTCGTCGCGGGCTCAGCCTACGATCTGTTCGGTACCGCGAAAGTCGGACTGCGCACGTACTGGCACAACCGCATCGACCTGCCGATGCCCGACGGCGCGCCCGCGCCGTTCGCCATGCGCCCCACGCTCGACCCCCTTCCCGCCGATCTCGCGTCGCTCGCGGCCACGCCGCGCTGACCCTTTCGAACGCGGCGAGCGCTTAGCCGCCCGAACGCAGCGAACGCTTAGCTGCGCGCACCTCGCTGCGTCGCACTGCGTTCGCCGTACCGCTTTTCAGCCACTGTTTCCACCAACCTCGGCTGCGCCGTAGTTTGCCGATGCCGCATTGCAACTCAAACGACATAATTATCTGCGAGGTTTTCCAATTCGCATCGTTATAAAACGATTCCAAAAGGTTACTTCTTGAAATGGTAAAAGTTTGATATAAGCTGATGATTGCCGCGAAGGCGAAAAAAGAGAATTACTTTACTGAGAGAGAAATAATCCGGAGGGCAGTTGATCCATGACCATCTCATGACCGCGCGGGGTCGCGCCTTTTTTTAATCTGAACCGGTTTGCCGGGTGACGCGCAGGCTGAAGCGTCGGGGATTCGTGCGCCCCGCGTTTTTGCCAGTGCGTCCCGGCGTGCGCCTGTGCTCCGTATTCAAGGCAAATATCGCTGATTCGATTGCGAATCCGGTGATGGATTTTTATCGCCTTTTGAATCTGGATGAATCGCAGCGTGTGTTTTCGACAGACGTTTAATTTCAGCGTTACGAGGGATGGAAAAATGAAAAACGCCGACAATCAGAGCGCATACGATCTGCAGAAAATCGTCCCGGTCATGGGTGTTTTCCTTGCGCTGTTCGGCGCCGGGATTGGAGAGGCACAGGCGGCGTGTACCGGCACGACGACCGTCACTTGCACGGGCGCGGCAAACGTCCTCGCGCCGAACTATTCGAACGCGAACAACGGCGTGACGGTGAACGTCGATGCGACCGGCTCGATCGGTGTGCTGCTCGGCATCGGCGGCACGGCATTGACGCTGCTCGGCAACAACGTGACGCTGAACAACGCCGGCACGATCGATCCGTCGCTGCTCGGAGCGATTAGCCTGTTAGCGAGCGGCACGGTGATCGGCAATGCGGCGGCGAGTACGGTCACGGTCAACAACAGCGGCACGATGAAGGGCACGTCGGGGCTGCTCGGCGTGAACCTCAGCAATCTGACCGGCATGGCGCTGGCGGTACAGAACGGCACCGGCGGCGTATCGAACATCACGAACACGGCGACCGGCACGATGGGTTCGTCACCGATTCTCGGCGTGACGCTCGGGACGGCAGACCTTCCGACAGTCGCGGTGTACGGCGGTGGTCAGGTCAACTTCGTCAACAACGGCACGATCAACGGACGCGTCGCGTTCCAGGCGTCGGGCACACCGGGCGCGGGCAACACGTTCGAGAACAGCGGCACCATCACGGGCAGCGTGTCGCTGGGCGCGGGTAGCACGAACACGTTTACTGCGGACACGGGCTCGACGGTGACCGCGGGCGTCGGTGCGTCGGGGAACATCCTTGGCGTGCTGGGGTTCTCGCTTGGCTTCGCGGCCGCAGGCGTCGTCGACGGCGGCGCGGGCGGCAACAACACCTTGTTGCTGAGGCAGGCGACCGGCGGCCCTGCGACCGGCACGATCCTGAATCCGAACTACATCAACTTCCAGCACCTGAATGTCGGTAGCGGCACGTGGACGCTGAGCGGCGCATCGACGGTACTGGATGCAACGCTCAACGGCGGTGTCGCGATCGCGGACAACGCGCTTTCGCTAGGCACCGGCGCGATCACCTCGAACGGCGGCGCGCTGCAGTCCGCGGTCGCGGGGCTCGGCATCGGCAATGCGCTGACGCTTGGCGCAGGCGGCCTGACCGTGCAAGGTCCGAACAGTCTCACGCTGTCGGGTGCGATCGGCGGCAGCGGCGTGCTGACGAAGAACGATGCGGGCTCACTCACGCTGGGCAGCGCGAATCCGTTCACCGGCGGCGTCAACCTGAATGCCGGCTCGCTGCTGCTCGGCAACGGCAGCGCGCTGGGGACGGGCGCACTGAACGTCAGCGGCGCTGCGACGCTCGACACGACGGCAGCCCTCACGCTCGTCAACCAGATCAACCTCGGCACAGGCAATACGCTGACCTTCGGCGGCAGCAACGCTCTCAGCGTGAACGGCATCATCTCCGGCGCAGGCAGCCTCGCTAAAAACGGCGCGAGCACGGTGACGCTGAACGGCGCGAATACGATCGGCGGCAGCACGACGGTGAACGCGGGCACGCTTGCGCTCGGCGCAAACGGCAGCCTGGGCGCGAACGCGGCGCTCAATCTCGCGGGCGCGGGCGCGACCTTCGACATCAGCGCATCGGGTGCGGGCCAGACGATCGGTTCGCTCGCCGGCGCCGCGGGCACGACGGTTGGGCTCGGCACGAACACGCTTTCGTTCGGCGACGCGACGAACCAGACCTTCGGCGGCACGATCAGCGGGTCGGGCGGCATCACGAAGCTCGGCAGCGGCACCGAAACACTGACCGGCGCGAATACCTTCAGCGGCAATACGACGATCCAGGGCGGCACGCTTGCATTGTCCGGCGCGGGCAGCCTGTCGACGACCGGCAACGTGAACCTGGCGGGCACGGGCGCGACGCTCGATGTGAGCGCGACAACTGCCAATCCGACGATCGGCTCGCTGACCGGCGTGACCGGCACGACGGTCGCGCTCGGCGCGAAGACGCTGTCGTTCGGCGACGCGACCAACCAGACCTTCGGCGGCGCGCTGACCGGCACCGGCGGCATCGTCAAGCAGGGCAGCGGCATAGAGACGCTGACCGGCACGAGCACCTACACCGGCGCGACCACGGTCAACGCCGGCACGCTCGCGCTCGGCGCGGGCGGCAGTCTGTCGGCGAGCACGGCGGTCGACCTCGGCGGCGCAGGCGCAACGCTCGATCTGAGCGGCGCGTCGACCAACCAGACGATCGGTTCGCTCGCCGGTATCGCGGGGACGACGCTCGGACTCGGCGCGAGCGTGCTGACGTTCGGCGATGCGACGAACCAGCAGTTCGGCGGCGCGATCACGGGCAGCGGCGGACTCGTCAAGCAGGGCACCGGCACCCAAACGCTGACCGGCGCGAACACCTTCACCGGCGGCACGACAGTCAACGCCGGCACGCTCGCGCTTGGCGCGGGCGGCAGCCTCGCGGCAACCGGTGCGGTGAACCTCGCCAACGCGGGCGCGGGCTTCGACATCAGCGCATCGGGCGCGAACCAGACGATCGGTTCGCTCGCCGGTGTCGCGGGCACGACGGTCGGACTCGGCGCGAACACGCTGACGTTCGGCGACACCACGAACCAGACCTTCGGCGGATCGATCGCCGGGACGGGCGGGCTCGTCAAGCAAGGTAGCGGCACCGAAACGCTGACGGGCGCAAGCACCTTCAGCGGCGGCACGACCGTCAATAGCGGCACGCTCGCGCTGTCCGGCGCGGGCAGTCTGTCGGCGACGGGCGCGGTGAATCTCGCGGGCGCGGGCGCCGGGCTCGACATCAGCGCATCGACGGGCAACCAGACGGTCGGGTCGCTCGCGGGCGTGGCGGGTACCACGGTCGCACTCGGCTCGAAGTCGCTGACGTTCGGCGACGGCACGAACCAGACCTTCGCGGGCGCGATCGGCGGGACGGGTGGCATCGTCAAGCAAGGCAGCGGCACTGAAACGCTGACCGGCGCGAACACCTATAGCGGCGGCACGACACTGAACGCGGGCGGGTTGATCGTCGGCAACAATTCGGCGCTCGGCACCGGCACGCTGACAGTTGGCGGCGCGGCGACACTCGACAGCAGCACCGCGACGACGCTCGGCAACGACATCGTGCTGAACGCCGGACTGACCGTCGGCGGCACCAACGATCTGACGTTGAACGGCTCACTGTCCGGCACCGGCGGCCTGACCAAGGACGGCGCCGCGACGCTGACGCTGAACGGCACCAACACGTACACCGGCGGCACCAACATCGACGCGGGCACGCTTGCGCTCGGCGCGAACGCGAGCCTCGCGGCGAGCGGCATCGTAGACGTGGCGAACGGCGCGACCTTCGATCTGTCGGCCGGCAACGGCCAGCAGGTGTTCGGCACACTGACCGGCGGCGGGACGGTGAACCTCGGCGCCAACGCGCTGACGCTCGGCAGCGCGACCAACGGCACGTTCAGCGGCGGCATCGCGGGTACCGGCAGTCTCGTGAAGGTCGGCACCGGCACGGAAACGCTGACCGGCGCGAACACCTTCACCGGCGGCACGACGATCAACGCCGGCACGCTCGCGCTCGGCGTGGGCGGCAGTCTCGCGGCGACTGGCGGCGTGACGCTCGGCGGTGCGGGTGCGGGCTTCGACATCAGTGGGTCGGGTGCGAACCAGACCATCGGCGCGCTCGGTGGCACTGCGGGCACCGTGACACTCGGCGCGAACAACCTGACGATCGGCGATGCGACCAGCCAGATCTTCGGCGGCACGATCGGCGGCACCGGCGGCATCGTCAAGCAGGGCACCGGCACGGAAACGCTGACCGGCGCGAACACCTACACCGGCGGCACGACGATCAACGACGGCACGCTCGCGCTCGGCGCAGGCGGTAGTCTGGCGGCGAGCGGTGCGGTGACCCTGGGCGGTGCGGGCGCCACGTTCGACATCGGCGGCGCGACCGGCGGCCAGACGATCGGCGCGCTGTCGGGCACGGCCGGCACGGTCGCGCTCGGTGCGAACAACCTGACGTTCGGCGACGCGACCAGCCAGACCTTCGGCGGCAGCATCACGGGCACTGGCGGCATCGTGAAGAACGGCATCGGCACCGAAACGCTGACCGGCGCGAGCACCTTCAGCGGCGGCGCGACAGTGAACGCGGGCACGCTCGCACTGTCGGGTGCGGGCTCGCTGTCCTCCTCGACCAACGTGAATCTCGCGGGCATCGGCGCGGGTCTCGATATAAGCGGTGCGACGGCCGCACCGACCATCGGCACGCTGACCGGCGTCGCGGGTACCAACGTGGCGCTCGGCGGCAACACGCTGACGCTGGGCGGCACCACGAGCGGCACCTTCGCGGGCTCGATCGGCGGCACGGGCGGCATCGTGAAGCAAGGCAGCGGCACCGAAACGCTGACCGGCGCGAACACCTACAGCGGCGGCACGACGATCAACGCGGGCACACTCGCACTCGGCGCCGGCGGCAGTCTTGCGGTGGGTGGCGGCGTGACGCTCGGCGGCGCGACGGCGGGCTTCGACATCAGCGCAGGTGGGAACGCGACCATCGGCGCGCTGGCCGGCACCGCGGGCACGGTGACGCTCGGCGCGAACAACCTGACCTTCGGCGATAACACCAACCAGACGTTCGGCGGCGGCATCGCAGGCACCGGCGGCATCGTCAAGGACGGCAGCGGCACGACGACGCTCAACGGCGCGAGCACCTACAGCGGCGGCACGACGCTCAACGCGGGCGGCCTGATCTTCGGCAACAACACGGCGCTCGGCACCGGTACGTTGACCGTCGGCGGCGCGGCGACGATCGGTGGCACCGGTTCGACGGCGCTCGGCAACAACGTCGTGCTGAACGCGGGGCTGACGGTCGCGGGCGACAACGGCCTCACGCTGAACGGCGGCGTGTCGGGCACGGGCGGTCTCACGAAGACCGGTGCCGGCACACTGACGCTCGGCGGCGCAAGCACCTACACTGGCGGCACGACGATCAACGGCGGCACGCTCGCGCTCGGCGCGGGCGGCACCCTGCTGTCGACCGGCGCGGTGACGCTGGGTGGAGCGGGCGCGGGTCTCGACATCAGCGGAGCGTCGGGCGGCCAGACGATCGGCACGCTGTCGGGTGTCGCGGGCACCACGGTCGGACTCGGCGCGAACAGTCTCACGTTCGGCGATGCGACGAACCAGACCTTCGGCGGCGGCTTCACCGGCACCGGCGGCATCGTGAAGAACGGTGCCGGCACTGAAACGCTGACCGGCATGAGCACCCTCACCGGCAACACCACCGTCAACGCAGGCACGCTCGCGCTGGCCGGTAGCGGCTCGCTCGGGGCGGGCACCAACGTGACTCTCGCGAATGCGGGCGTATCGCTCGATGTTAGCGGCGCGACCGGCACACCGACCATCGGCGCATTGAGCGGCGGCGCGGGCACGAACGTGTCGCTCGGTGGGAACACGCTGACGCTCGGCGGCGGCGCGAACGGCAGCTTCGGCGGCACGATCGCGGGCACCGGCGGCATCGTCAAGTCCGGTGCGGGCACGCAGACGCTCGGCACCGCGAACACCTACAGCGGCGGCACGACGCTCGCGGGCGGCTCGCTCGTGGTCGGCAATAGCGGCGCGCTCGGCACCGGCGCAGTGACAGTGAACGCACCGTCGACACTCGATGCGAACACGTCGGTGAATCTCGCGAACCCGATCAGCCTGAACTCGACCGCGACGCTGGGCGGCACCCAGGACGTCACGCTGTCCGGTGTCGTGTCGGGTACCGGCGGTCTCGTGAAGAACGGCGGCGCGGACCTGACGCTCACCGGCAACAACACGTTCGGCGGCGGCACCGTGATGAACGCCGGCACGCTGACGCTCGGCAACGCTGGTGCACTTGGCACCGGTGGCCTCACGCTGAACGGCGGCACAGTCGATACGGCCAACACGAACATCACGGTCAACTCGCTGAACGGCGCCGCGGCCGGCACGCTGAATCTCGGCACCGGCAACCTGACAGTCAACGGCGGCGGCACCTATGCGGGCACCGTGGCCGGCAGCGGTTCGCTGACCAAGACCGGTGGCGATACGCTGACGCTCGCGGGCACGAATACCTACAGTGGTCCGACGACGGTGACGGGCGGCACGCTCGCGGTGGACGGCTCGGTGGCGAATTCGACGGTGACCGTGCAGACCGGCGCGACGTTGACGGGCGTCGGCACGATCGGCGGGCTGGTCGTGCAGACCGGCGGTACTTCGACGATTGCGCAACCCGGGACGCAACTGACCGTGACCGGCAACGTCGCATTCCAGCCGGGCTCGACATTCGAGGTGGCCGCGAACGCGCAGCAGCAGGCCGGCGCGGTGGCTGCGGGCGGCACGGCGCAGTTGGGCGGCGGCGCGGTGCAGGTGCTGGCGGACCAGGGCACGTATGCACCGTCGACGCAGTACAAGATCCTCAGCGCGACCAACGGCGTGAGCGGCACATTCAGCGGCGTCACGTCGAACCTCGCGTTCCTGACACCAACGCTGAACTACGACGCGAACGACGTGTACCTGCTGCTCGCGCGCAATGCGGTGCAGTTCACCCAGGTCGCGGCGACGCCGAACCAGCGCGCGGTGGCTGCGGCGCTCGCTACGCTGCCGACCAGCAACGGCGCCGTGGCGGCGCTGCTGTCGACCGATACGGCGACCGCGCAGCGCGCGTTCTCCACGCTCGACGGCGAACTGCATGCGAGCACGAAGACAATGCTGCTGCTCGACAGCCGTTATCTGCGTGACGCAGTGACCGACCGTCTGCGCGAAGGGCTTGCACCGACGTCCGGACCGCTGTCGGCGATGTCGGCAGGCTCGGCACTGTGTGACAGCAGTATCGGCGAGGGCGTGCTGCCGCAGAACGCGAACGATCCAGGACACCGTGGCTCGCGCGACGCGTGCGTCGACAGCCGGCCGTACAAGCCGGTCGTGTGGGCGCAGGCGTACGGCGCAAGCAGCAAGCTCGCCGGCAACAACAATGCGTCGGGGATCGACCGCAGCACGACGGGCTTTGTCGGCGGCGCCGACATGGCGCTCGACGATACGTGGCGCGTCGGTGTCGCGGGTGGCTTCGCGCACAGCTCGCTCGACAACGACCTGAGCTCGTCCGCGTCGGTCGACAGCTACCACGTCGCGCTGTACGGCGGCGCACAGTACGGCCCGATCGGCGTGCGGCTCGGTACGTCGTACACGTGGAACGACATCAGCATGGACCGGTACCAGAACTTCGCCGGCTTCTCGGATCACAACGGTTCGAGCTACAACGCGCAGACCGCGCAGGTGTTCGGCGAAGTGGGTTACGCGATCCCGTTCCAGCGCTTCGCCATCGAACCGTTCGCGGGTCTCGCGTATGTGAACCTGCATACCGACGGCTTCACCGAAAACGGCGGCGCAGCAGCGCTCCAGAGCGGCACGGATTCCGAGAACATTGGCTTCTCGACGTTGGGTCTGCGCATCTCGACGCGTCTCGGCTCGATCCCGCAAGCGGCGTTCAGCGCGCACGCGATGGCCGGCTGGCGCCATGCGTTCGGCAACGTGCAACCGACCTCGACGCTGTCGTTCGTCGCGGGCGGCTCGGCGTTCCAGGTGACGGGCGTGCCGATCGCACGCGATACCGCGGTGCTCGAACTGGGCGTCGATGCGAACGTGACGAAGAACATCACGCTCGGTGTAGCGTATAGCGGCCAGTACGGCGGCGGCTCGCACGACAATGCGATCTCGGGGAATTTCTGGTGGCGCTTTTGAGGGTTGCTGAACGTGCGCCGGGGGCAGGATCTGATCGCTTCGTTGTTCTTTGGCAAGGACGATTGAAGATGGCGCACAACTAAACCAGAAGTCAGGTACCCAGAGCAGCCCCGCCACTCGAAGCAAGTTTGCAACTCTGCAAGTCCCGCTTATGTGATTTTGATATGAGTTCTATTCGACTGGCGATCTTTATCGATCAAATAGTTGGACAGTACATTGCTCCTTGTGCTTTCAGGCCAAGGGCAATTCATGAACCAGCGTGTCGTCGGTAGATTCAGGTCCGCAATCAAGGCGGGTATCGTTTGTTTCGCGCTATGCACGGGTGCTGTCGCGAGTGCGGCCGATCACAGCCCGCTGGTCATCAAGGAACAGGGGAGCTTCGCAGCGGGCGGCACGGTTACGACAGCACCGGGAACATTCGACCCACGCAAGCCGCTGGACCCGGCCGGCCAGAGCTACCACGGCGATCATGCCTACGCCTTCTATCAGATCCCCGTGAACGCCCGGAAGTATCCGATCGTCATGTGGCATGGTGCGGGGCAGTTCTCGAAGACGTGGGAAACCACAGCCGATGGCCGTGAAGGGTTCCAGACCATTTTCCTGCGCCGCAGGTTTGGTGTGTACCTGGTCGATCAACCGCGCCGCGGCGATGCGGGTCGCGGCATGGTCGGGACGACCATCAAGCCGACGCCTGACGAACAGCTCTGGTTCAATCAATTCCGCATCGGTCTATGGCCGAACTGTTTCCCGCATGGGCAGTTCTCGTGCGACCCGGAGTCGTTGAATCAGTTCTTTCGCGCCATGACGCCGAACACCGGTCCTTTCGACATGAATGTCGTCTCGGACGGTGTTGCGGCCGCCTTCGTGAAGATCGGCCCCGGCATCCTGTTCACGCATTCCCAGGGCGGCGGCCCCGGTTGGCTCACGGCGATCAAGAGCGCCAACGTCAAGGCGATCGTGGCCTTTGAGCCAGGTAGCAGTTTTATCTTCCCGGAAGGCGAAGTGCCGCGGGCGATACCGAGTGCGTTCGATACGGTCGAGGGTGCGGCCGTTCCTCCGACCCAGTTCATGGAGCTGACGAGGATTCCCATCCTCGTCGTCTACGGCGACAACATTCCCGATCATCCAGTAGAGCTGCCCGCCCAGGACAGTTGGCGTGCACGGCTACAGATGGCGCGGTTGTGGCGGGACACCGTCAATAAACATGGCGGCGATGTGACCTTGGTGCATCTGCCGGACATCGGCATCCGGGGCAACACACACTTCGCATTCTCTGATTTGAACAACGTCCAGATCGCAGACCTGGTTTCGAAGTTCCTTGAGGAGAAGCATCTGGATTAACACGCACCGCGCGATCTCTCGCGAAGTTCTGCGAATCCATCATTCGAAAAGACAGGAAAGGATTTCAAATGAGCGATGAAGTCGTCGACAAAAATCGGCGCGAGTTCCTTGGAGTGTCTGCGCTCGCTTTCTCATGTGCACTTATAGGCGTTCCAGCAATGACCACAACCGCTATTGCAGCCGACTACAGGAAGAATCCGTTCACGCTGGTGTATGCCGGCGCCATCACGAAGAACGAACCGGGCAAGGTCAATATCCACCCGGTCACCTACAGGCTCAATGGCCTGGATATTGTCGCCAACGTCTACACCCCGGCAAACTATGATCCGCAGAAGCAATACCCTGCGCTCGTCGTGGCGCATCCGAATGGCGGGGTGAAGGAGCAGGTCGCAGGCTTATATGCCCAGCACCTGGCCGAACAGGGCTACATCACCATCACTGCGGATGCCGCATATCAGGGTGGCAGCGGCGGCGAGCCCCGCAGCGTGGACAAACCCGCATACCGCATCGAGGACATCCACGGCATGGCGGACTTCATCGTCCGCTATCCGGGCGTCGATGCCGCCCGTCTGGGACTACTCGGCATTTGCGGCGGCGGTGGCTACTCGTTGTCCGCGGCGAAAACCGACAAGCGCTTCAAGTCGATTGCGACGCTCAGCATGTTCAACTCCGGACGGGTCCGTCGCAATGGCTTCGCGGATTCGCAGCTTGATACGATCCAGAAGCGCCTGCGGCAGGCATCCGATGCGCGCGCCCAGGAAATGGCTGGCGGAAAAATCCTGTATGCAGGCGATGCCGATATGACGGATGAGCAGATCGCTGCGTTGCCGTTCGAGATGTATCGGCAGGGTTACGAATACTACTGGAGGACGCACGCGCATCCCGGCTCGACCTTCAAGTACACCATGAGCAGCTTGCTGGATCTGATGCGTTGGGATGCCACCGACCATATCGAACTGATCGACCAGCCGCTGCTGATGATCGCGGGCAGCAAGGCCGACAGCCTGTACATGACTGAGGACGCATTTCCCAAGGCCACTGGCACGAAGGATAAGGAATTGTTCAAGATCGATGGCGCCACACACATCGAAACCTACTGGGTTCCCAGGTACGTGGATGCAGCGATGGGCAAGCTGACTCCGTTCTACGCGAGAACCTTGTGATCCCGCATGCCGTACACCGATTTCGAGATCGCAGATCAGGTCTCGACATTCCTCTCTGAAAAGCGTCTCGACTGATCTGTTTCGTTTCTCAATAAAAACGGTGTGCGAAGTACGGAGGAACATCATGAAACTGTTCACGTGGGCCCTGATGCTGTCAGGTGCAATTCTGGCTCAAAGCTTGATCACTCCAATTCATGCTCAAGAAAGGGCATCCCCGATGTCTGAAAAGTCCGCGCTAACCAGCAACCCGCAACCCACCCGGGCTCAGCAGTTGATGGGCGACATCGACCCCAAGCTGGCGGAGCTCACCGACAAGGTGCTTTTTGGGGACGTTTGGGAGCGTCAGCAGCTCTCGAAGCGCGACCGCAGTCTTGTTACTGTCGCCGCGCTCATCGCGCTCAATCGCCCCGATCAGCTTCGCTCGCATATGGCGCTGGCCCTGCAGAACGGTGTGACCCGAGAGGAACTGGTCGAGACGATCACGCAGCTCGCCTTTTATACGGGCTGGCCCAATGCCGTTTCGGCAGTGCCGGTGGCGAGAGAGGTGTTCCGGACGGCGGACACTGCGGCGGGCCAGTCCGATCAGGCGGCGCAAAAGCCTGAACAACAGAAATGAAATGCGCCATTCGCGTGACCACGCTCGCACTCCTGCTGGGTGTTCCTGCCGCGTGGGCTCAGGAGAATCGAGTGATCACGGTCATGCACGCAGGGTCTCAACCTTCCACTCAAGGTTCTGCCGATCATTTCACCGGCTCGGTACAGGTGGACTCGCGATTCCAGGGGGAGGCACCGGCGCGCATCGGTGGTGCGATCGTGACGTTCGAGCCGGGCGCCCGCACAGCCTGGCACACGCATCCATTGGGACAGACGTTGATTGTCACGGCCGGCATGGGACTGGTTCAGCAGTGGGGCGGTCCGATTCAGGTCATCAAACCTGGCGATGTCGTCTGGATTCCGCCGGAGGTCAAGCACTGGCATGGCGCCACTCGCACGACGGGCATGACGCACATTGCAATCGCTGAAGCACTTGACGGAAAGTCGGTCGACTGGATGGAGTTGGTGGCTGATGCTCAGTACCAGGCGAGTCAGCCAAGGTAATGCAACGTGTCACGTAATACCGTGAAGGCGGGTGAACTTTGGCGCCGGCTCGGATAGTAGAGATGGTATCCCGGGATCAGTGGGCACCAGTCTGAGAGCACGCGTATCAACAGGCCCTGCTTGACGTGAGTCTGCACCAGGTCCTCGGGCATGTACGCCAAACCCAGCCCCTTGAGGGCAGCGTCGAGCCGCATGGCGATATTGTTGAAGACGAGCTGGCCTTCGACACGCACTTTCAACTCCTGTCCTTTCTTTTCAAACTCCCAGGGGAAGATGCCGCCGTAGGTCGGCAGGCGGATGGTGATGCAGTTGTGCCGGATGAGATCGCGCGGGGACTTGGGCTGCCGATGCCGGGCGAAGTAGTCCGGAGAACCGACCACGGCCATCCGCACGTCCGGACCGATGCGCACCGCGATCATGTCTCTCGCGACCTGTTCGCCTAGCCTGACGCCGGCGTCGTAGCCCTCGGCCACGATGTCCGTCAGGCCGTAGTCCACGGTGACCTCGATGTGGATGTCCGGATGGTTTGGCAGGATTTTCGCAAGCGCGGGTTGCAGGACCGTAATCGCCGGATGTTCGCCGGCCGTGATGCGTAACGTACCCGCGGGTTTGTCCCGGAATTCACTGAGCAACGCTAGCTCAGTATTGATTTCCTCGAATCGGGGGGTGACCACTCGCAGCAGGCGCTCACCTGCCTCCGTAGCGGAGACGCTACGGGTTGTGCGCGCAAGGAGGCGGACGCCCAGCCGTTCTTCCAGATTTCGCATGGTTCGGCTTAGCGCGGGCTGCGACATGCCGAGCTTGGCCGCCGCACGGGTAAAGCTGCGCTCCCGTGCCACGACCGAAAAAATCGCGAGCTGGTCATAGCTCTCGGCAGGCATTTATCCGCTCCTGTTATTAACCCTTTCCGATTATGCCATCTAGTGTTGCCAATCGTTTGGGTCTAAATTTGCCCTTACTGGAGAACATGATGAAGACGCGCAAACTCGGCAACACTCAACTCGAAGTGTCGGCCATCGGCCTGGGCTGCATGGGCTTGAGTCACGGCTATGGGCCAGCCACGGAGACTCAGCAAGCCGTGTCGCTGATCCGCGCCGCGGTGGATCGCGGCGTGACCTTCTTTGATACCGCCGAAGTTTACGGCCCCTATCTCAATGAGAAAGTGGTCGGTGAGGCGCTTGCCCCGGTACGCGATCAAGTAGTCATCGCCACCAAGTTCGGCTTCACCTTCGGTATCGATAACAGGCAGCAGATCCTCAACAGCCGGCCGGATCACATCCGTTGGGCCGTCGAAGGATCGCTCACACGCCTGCGTACCGACGTGATCGATCTGCTGTACCAGCACCGTGTCGATCCCGAGGTGCCGATCGAGGATGTGGCCGGCACCGTCAAGGACTTGATCGCCGAAGGCAAGGTCAAGCACTTCGGCTTGTCGGAGGCAGGCGCGCAAACCATTCGTCGCGCCCATGCCGTGCAGCCGGTGACCGCGCTGCAGAGCGAATACTCGTTGTGGTGGCGTGAGCCTGAGCACGATATCTTGCCGACGCTGGAAGAACTCGGCATCGGCTTCGTGCCATTCAGCCCGCTCGGTAGAGGCTTCCTGACCGGCGCAATCGGTGCCGGCACCATCTTCGGCAGCGACGACTACCGCAGCCAGGTACCGCGCTTCTCGCCCGAGGCGCTCGAAGCTAACCAGGCCCTGGTGGATCTGCTCCACCAGATTGCGGGGAACAAGGGCGTGACGCCGGCGCAGATCGCGCTTGCCTGGCTGCTGGCGCAGAAGCCGTGGATCGTTCCGATCCCGGGCACGACCAGGCTGCATCGCCTGGAGGAGAACCTCGGCGCAGCGGCCGTCGTTCTGACCGATGACGACAAGCGCAAACTCGCGGAACTGCTGGAGCAGGTCAAGGTCGTGGGCGACCGCTATTCCGCTGCCCACCAGGCGCGCGTGGGGCGGTAGGTCACGAGAGGTCGCGATGTCATCGTCACCCGATGCTTTTCGCCGCATGCTCATGACAGCACTTGCGACACTTCCGCTGACTGGCCTTGCAGCAACGTCCGGTGCCGGTGGCGAGCTGCGACGAGTCGGAGCGCGGAAGCTTGTGGCCTACTTTTCCCGCTCCGGAAACACACGAGTGGTCGCTGGCCTGATCCATCGCACGCTCCACACCGACCTGTTCGAGATCCGACCTGCTACGCCTTACCCCGAGGACTATCTGGAGACGGTCGAGCAGGCGCGGCAGGAACGCGATAGTGGTCGCGAGCGGGCGCTAGAGGCCGAGGTCTCTAACATGCCGGACTACGACATGGTGTTCCTCGGCTTCCCCATCTGGGGGGAGACCACGCCGCCGATCATCCGCGCCTTCCTCTCCGCGCACGATCTGTCCGGCAGGACGCTGATTCCCTTTGTTACCCACGGCGGTTATGGACTGGGAAACAGTCAATCCGTACTCGCCAGCCACGCACCGAAAGCTCGGCTGCACCCGGGTTTTGTGATGGAGGCCGATCAGGAACGGCGAACGATGAATCAGGTTAACGACTGGCTGAGCGCAGTCAAGATCAACAGCTAGCTCCACCTGCATTGCGGCCACATTTTCCGGCCGGCACAAACTCATATCATCCCCATTTAGTGAGTAGAACCATGAAAATTCGCAAACTTGGAAACAACCTGGAAGTCTCCGCCCTTGGCTTGGGCTGCATGAGCATGAGCGCGACGTATGGGCCGCCTGCCGACAAGCAAGAGATGATCAAGCTGATTCGCGCTGCGCACGACCGCGGCGTCACGTTGTTTGATACGGCCGAAGCGTACGGCCCGTTCGTCAATGAAGAACTGGTCGGCGAAGCGCTTGCGCCAATTCGCGACAAGGTGGTCATCGCGACCAAGTTCGGCTTCGACATCGATCTGGAGACTGGAGCGCGACGTGGCGGCACCAACAGCCGCCCCGAGCACATCAAGGCAGTGGTCGAAGCCTGCCTGAAGCGCCTGAGCACCGACCGCATCGACCTCTTGTACCAGCACCGCGTCGATCCGGAAGTGCCGATCGAAGACGTGGCCGGTGCGGTCAAGGATCTGATCGCCGAGGGCAAGGTGAAGCACTTCGGCTTGTCGGAGGCAGGTATCCAGACGATTCGCCGCGCGCATGCCGTGCAGCCGGTGACGGCCGTCCAGAGCGAATACTCGTTGTTCTGGCGTGGCCCCGAAGCGGAATTGCTGCCGCTTCTTGAGGAACTCGGCATCGGTTTCGTGCCCTTCAGTCCGCTGGGCGCCGGATTCCTGACTGGCAAGATCGACGAGAACACGAAGTTCGATCCAACCGATTTCCGCAACAGCGTGCCTCGCTTCTCGCCCGAGGCGCGCAAGGCGAATTTCGCCCTGGTGAACGTGATCAAGGCGGTTGCGGAGCGCAAGCATGCGACGCCTGCACAGGTGGCATTGGCGTGGCTGCTCGCGCAGAAGCCGTGGATCGTGCCGATCCCGGGGACGACCAGACTGCACCGCCTCGACGAGAACCTTGGCGCTATCGAACTCGAACTGACGAAGGGCGATCTTGACCAGATCGCCGAAGAGTTGTCCGGGTTTGAGGTGACTGGCGAACGCTTGCCTGAAGCGGTACTGAAAATGACAAATCGGTGAAGCGCCGGGCACATGAGCGCTAGCACTGTCAGTTGTCGCCTTGCCGGACGGCATCGCGCCATCGCGGCTTTCGGCGCTTTCGGCACGATCAAGTCCGCCTGCATGGGAGGCCTGGCACAGGCCATCTTTTGACCGCCCGCTGAGATACGCGGGCGTCGATGCCGGCTTATTTGCCGGCTTACTTGCCGGCCAGCAGGCTCGGATCGTCCTCGTAGTCGGCGGCGTCGTCATCGTCCGTGCCGCCGCGCGATACGACATGCGGCGGCACGTATTCGGTGAGCCCCTTCGTCAGCTCCAGCGCCTGCCGTTCGAAGAGCCGCCGGTACAGGCCGCCCTCGATGCGGATCAGCCGGTCGTGGCTGCCTTCCTCGATGACCCTGCCGCGATCCATCACCAGCAGCCGGTCCAGCGCGCGCACCGTGGACAGCCGGTGCGCGACGACGAGCGTCGTGCGGCCGACCATCAGCCGTTCCATCGCCTGCTGGATCAGCACCTCGCTTTCGCTGTCGAGGCTCGACGTCGCTTCGTCGAGAATCAGCACCGGCGCATCCGCGAGGAACGCGCGCGCGATTGCGACCCGCTGCCGTTCGCCGCCCGACAGCTTCACGCCGCGCTCGCCGACCAGCGTGTCGTAGCCCTGCGGCAGCGCCATGATGAAGTCGTGCGCGCTCGCGAGCCGCGCGGCCCGCTCGATGTCCGCCTGCGTCGCACCCGGCCGTGCATAAGCGATGTTCTCCGCGAGCGAGCGGTGGAACAGCACGGGCTCCTGCTGCACGATCGCGAGCTGCGCGCGCAGCGACGCCTGCTGGACGTCGGCGATGTTCTGGCCGTCGATCGTGATGCGGCCGCCGTCGATGTCGTACAGCCGCTGGATCAGCTTGATGAACGTCGTCTTGCCCGAGCCGGAATGACCGACGAGCCCGATCCGCTCGCCCGGCGCAATGCGCACCGAGAAGTCGTCGTACAGCGGGTTCCGCTGCACGCCGTAGCGGAACGTGACGTGCTCGAAGCGGATCTCGCCGCGATCTATCACGATCGTCGGTGCGCCTGGCTTGTCGTCGATGCCGAGCGGCTCGCGCTCGAGCGCGACGAGTTCTTCCATGTCGTTGACCGAGCGCTGCAGGTTGCGCACGTGCATGCCGACTTCGCGCAGATAGCCTTGCAACACGAAGAACATCGTCAGCGCGAACGTGATGTCGCCGACGCTCGCCCTGTCTTCGGCCCACAGCGTCAGCGCCATGCCGAGTATCGCGGCCTGCATCAGCACCAGCATCGTGCCCTGTACGCCGCCGTTCAGCGTGCCGCGCACCCACGTGCGCCGCGTGCGCTTGTTCCACTTGCGGATCACACGGTCGAGCCGCGTTTCTTCGCGTGTTTCCGCGCCGAACGCCTTGACGACCCCGTTACAGCTGACCGCGTCGGCGAGCGCGCCGCCCATGCGCGTGTCCCATGCGTTACCGAGACGTGCGGCGGGCGCGACGAAACCGAGCGACAGCGCGACCGTGACCGACACGTACATGATCGAGCCGAGACCCACGACGAGCCCCATTACCGGCCAGTGAAGGCCGAGCAGCACGGTCGCGCCGACCAGCATCATGATCGACGGCAGCAGCGCGACGAGCAGCGTGTCGTTCAGCAGGTCGAGCGCCCACATGCCGCGCGTGATCTTGCGCACGGTCGAGCCGGCGAAGCTGTTCGCGTGCCAGTCGGTGGAGAAGCGCTGCACGCGATGAAACGCGTTCGCGGCGATCCGGCTCATCATGTTCAGCGTCAGCTGGATGATGTTCATGAACATGAACTGGCGCAGCAGCGTGGCGGTCACGCCGAGCGCGGCGAGCGTCCAGAACGCCGTGACCGCGGCCTTCCAGGCGAGCGCCTTGCCCGCTGCGCCTGAAGCAAGCGCATCGACGAGCCGCCCGGCGAACAGCGGCGTGAGCACGTCGGCGAGCGCGGCGAGCAGCGCGAATGCGGCGATCGCACCGATGCGCGCCGGCTGGCGGCGCCAGTGGAGGAAAGTGAAGCCGAGGACGTTCTTGAACGCCTGGCCGCCAAGATCGAGTTTTTTATTAGCCATTTGCCATAGCCCGCAACGTGGCGCGTTGCGCGACTATCCATCGAGAGTATTGGACGCCGACAGACGAAGCTGGCCGGCATGGGCCGGCGAAACGGAAAACGGACTGTCGGGAGACGACGCGGGCGGTATACGGTGATGCAGCGGTATAAGGCCTGCGCGACTGGGACCTATTGGAAAGGTCGAGACGCGTATGGGGGCGACATGTGTGCTGTGGTTTGCATCTGACGCCTCCCTGAACGTTGAAGTGAAGTGACTTGAAGTAACTGAGGCCGGAGCTGCTGCTTGAACGACCGGAAAAACAAAGTGGGACGAGCGCCCACGGAACGATTCTAGCAGGCACTTCGGGAGCGTGGCAACTTCAAGTATGCGATGAGCAGCCGATGTTGTGGCGCGGAGACAGCGGGCACAGGTTGCGTGCTGCTATGCGGCGTGAGGGACGGACGAGGGGGAGATTGCGACCGGGCCTGCGCGCCGCTTTGCTGCGCTGACGCGCACGCGCAGACCCGGTAATAAAGATCGAACGTACGGAAAACAGGAAGTAAAAAACGCCGTGCGGTTACCGCTTCATCGGACCGATGAACGCAAGCTGCGGCACGGTCCAGAACGCGTACTCGGTGCCGGTCGCGACGCCGCCGGGGCCGGTGATCATCCCGCGGCTCAGCACGCAGTCTTTGCCCGACCAGGTCAGCAGCCGGCGCAGCGAATCCACCGGGCGATTCATGACGAATCCCGCGACGTCGTTTTTGATCTTGTCGTACAGATGGATCACGCACAGCGGCTTCACCGTTTTCGTCGACAGCACGACGCCGCCCGGTCCCGCGTATTCGGTGGCGAGTGCGCTGCTGGTCGTCGTGTAGAACGCGGTGCCGAGTTCGGTATCGCTGGCCGTGACGCTCACGCCGTTCTTCCAGATCGCTTCCGCGCCCTGCGTCGTGGTGCCGTGATAGAGCGTCGTGTCTTTCGCGAGCGTTTTCTCGGTGACGACGAAGCCTTTTTTCAGCACGTTGTCGATCAGTTGCCTCGAATCGTGCGTCCACGCGGGCCACAGGTCGTTGCGCGCACTGAGGATGGTCTGATTCTGCAGCGACACGACATTGCCGACGGTCAGCGCGGGTACGTTGAACAGATACTTCCAGGCCGGCACGTTGATGTTCAACAGCCCGGGCGCGAGCGTGGTGCCGACGTTGAGCGTCGCGTCGTCGGCGGTGCAGTTCGTATAGAACGCGTCGGTGTCGTTGAACGTACCGTTGAAGCCGTTCGCCTCCTTGAAGCTTTGCGCGCCGATCTTCAGTTCGCAGCCACGGACTTTCTTGCCGCTGAGCTTGTGGCTTGTCGGCGTGTTGCCGTCGTTGATCTCGAGTGTCCAGCCATCCGCGGCGCGCACGGCGCCCGCGCACAGCATCAATGCGAGACCCGCACATGCGATCCATGCGCGCCCTGTTGCGCGAGGTAAGCGGGATCGTGCCGCGGGTCGGGTTGCCGTGCAGGCGTGTTCGTCGTGCATGTCGCTTCTCCTCGATGACTGGCAATGAACGCGCGGTGCGCGCGGGTCCATCGAAGCGTAGGGCGACGACGCGCGGGCCGAAATAGTCCGTAAGGCACGGGCGAAGCGATAGAACTCGAACGGTCCATACGGCTCATTGCGAACCGCGCAGGTAAGGACTCGTAATGCATGCCCGATGCGCGATCGAAATCCTCACCAGCATGAAAGAAAAAATCAGTAATCCGTAGGTAAACATCTGCGTGCGGATATTGCCTACATTCGCACGTCGGCATCGAAACGGGAGTGTCCTCATGTCACCGCCAGTCGCACTCGCCATCGATTCTCTCAACGGTTTCGAAATCACGGCGGACGGTCAGTACCTGATGCTGAAGAGCAACCAGCCGGATTGCATCGCGCTGCATTGCTCGGTGATGCATGAGCTGCTCGCGGCGCTCGCGAATGCGATCGGCTGGTCCGAGCGGATTCGTCATCGCCAGAACAGCCGCAAGTTCGCGATGCCCTGCGAGGCGTGGCAGGTAGCCGGCGACGTGCGCAGCGCACTGCACCTCGTGCTGTCGTTTCGTCTGCCGGGCGGGGCTGAGTTGTCGTTCCGCATGGATCGCACGCAGGCGGCGCACATGACTGAAGTACTCGCGGCGACCACCGGCCTCGCGAAGCCACGCAAACCAGCGGGCGTGCGAATGCAATAGCGATGCCAATGGCCGATATGCCCGATTTAGCGCGGCCCGTGCCGCGGTTCCCACGCGAACGTTCGCCGTTCGCGTGTTTGCGTCGTTACTTCTCTCTCTGGGCTGCATGACGTTTCAGACTCTCTCGGCGCGCTGCGCCAAAGCCCTCGCCCTGTTCGGCGCAGGCACGTTCGCATTGTCCGCGCATGCCGCGGACTCGTTCGTCGTGCGCGACATCCGTATCGAAGGATTGAGCCGCATCGAACCGGGCACGGTGTTTTCCTACCTGCCGATCAAGCAGGGCGACACCTTCACCGACGACAAGGCATCGGAAGCGATCCGCACGTTGTACGCGACGGGCTTCTTCAATGACGTGAAGATTTCGACCGAAGGCAACGTCGTGATCGTCCAGGTGCTCGAGCGTCCGGCCATCGGCACGATCGATTTCTCCGGCATTCACGAGTTCGACAAGGACAACCTCACGAAGGCGCTGAACGCGGTGGGTCTGTCGCAGGGGCGCTACTACGACAAGGAACTGGTCGACAAGGCGGAGCAGGAACTGAAACGTCAGTACCTGACGCGTGGTTACTACGCGGCCGAAGTCACGACCACCATCACGCCGATCGACCGCAACCGTGTCGCGATCCTGTTCGCGGTGATCGAGGGGCCGAGCGCGAAAATCCGCCAGGTTAACTTCATCGGCAACACGGTGTTCAGCACCGACACGCTGCGCGACGAAATGCAGTTGTCCACGCCGAACTGGTTCTCGTGGTACACGAAGAACGATCTGTATTCGAAGGACAAACTCACGGTCGACCTCGACAATGTCCGCTCGTATTATCTGAACCGCGGCTACCTCGAGTTCAATTTCGAGTCGACCCAGGTGTCGTTGTCGCCGGACAAGAAGGACATGTACCTGACGGTGACGGTGCATGAAGGCGAGCCGTACACGATCTCGAGCCTCAAGCTGGGTGGCAACCTGTTGAACCGCGAAGCCGAACTGAACACGCTCGTCAAGATCAAGGCGGGCGACCGGTTCTCGGCGGAAAAACTGAAGGCCGCGACGAAGGCGCTCGTCGACAAGCTCGGCGAATACGGTTACGCGTTCGCGACGGTGAACGCGGTGCCGGACATCGATCAGGTACATCACAAGGTCGCGCTGACATTGCAGATCGATCCAAGCAAGCGCGTGTACGTGCGGCGCGTCAACATCGAAGGCAACACGCGCACACGCGACGAAGTCGTGCGCCGCGAAATGCGTCAGTTCGAGGGAGCGTGGTTCGATTCGACGCGGCTCGCGCTGTCGAAAGACCGGATCAACCGGCTTGGCTATTTCACCGACGTCGACGTGACGACGGTGCCGGTTGAAGGCACGCCCGACGAGGTCGACGTCGACGTCAAGGTGACCGAGAAACCGACCGGTTCGATTTCGCTCGGTCTCGGCTACGGGTCGGGCGAAGGGCCGATCATCTCGGCGGGCGTATCGCAGGACAACGTGTTCGGCTCGGGCACGAGCCTGTCGGTCAACGTGAACACATCGACGACGGCCCGCACGCTGAGCGTTACGCAGGTCGATCCGTACTTCACGATCGACGGTATCAAGCGCATCACCGACGTCTACTGGCGCACGACCGAGCCGTTGTACTACTCGAGCGATTCGAGTTTCCGGATTGTCTCGGTTGGCGCCGACCTGAAGTTCGGGATTCCGTTCTCGGAAAACGACATGGTGTACTTCGGCACCGGCATCGAACAGGATCGCATCGACATCGACTCGGCGACGCCGCAAAGCTACAAAGATTACGTGAGCGAGTTCGGCCGTGTGTCGAACAACATCCCGCTCACCGTGGGCTGGTCGCGCGACGCGCGCGACAGCGCGCTCGTGCCGAGCCGCGGCTACTTCGCGCAGGCCAACGCGGAGTACGGCACGCCGCTCGGTACCACGCCGTACTACAAGGCCGACGTGCAATCGCAATACTATTATTCGTTCTCGCGCGGCTTCGTACTCGGGCTGAACTTCCAGGCCGGTTACGGCAATGGGCTCGATGGCAAGCCGTACCCGATCTTCAAGAACTACTACGCGGGCGGCATCGGTTCGGTGCGCGGTTACGAGTCGGGTTCGCTCGGGCCGCGCGACACGTCGACGGGCGATCCGATCGGCGGTTCGAAGATGGTCGTCGGTAACGTCGAACTGACGTTCCCGCTGCCGGGTACCGGCTACGACCGCACGCTGCGCGTGTTCTCGTTCGTCGACGGCGGCAACGTGTGGGGCAGCGAAGGCAGCAGCAGCACCGGCGCGAACGGCCTGCGCTACAGCTACGGCGTAGGCCTCGAATGGATCTCGCCGATCGGACCGCTGAAGCTCGACATCGGCTTTCCGATCGTGCGTCACGCGGGCGATCAATACCAGAAGTTCCAGTTCCAGATCGGCACGTCTTTCTAGCGCATGGGGTTCGGCGCTCGCCGCTAGTTGCGCGGAGGCGGGCCGCCGCGGCCTCCGCTTCCTCTACTTCCCCCGTTATTCCCGCCGCGATTTCCGCCGTTGTTGCCCCCGCCCGGCGGACGCGCATTGCCCTGGCCGCCTGGCCTGCCACCGCCTGGCTGTGCACCTGGGCCGCCGGGCCGTTGCCCGCCCGCCGAGGGACCGCCTGGCCGCCCCGGTCTGCCCGCGCCCTGGCCCGGCTGCGGCCGCGGTCCCGGTGGCCGCGCGTTGCCCTGGCCCGGCGGTCGCCCTCCGCCGTGTACAGGGGGTCGCCCCGGCCGCGGCGGCGGACGATTCATCCAGCGCGAGCGGTCGCGATACCACGGCCGGTTGCGGTAGTAGCTGCCCCAGTACGTGTTGAGCGAGAACACGACGATCGGCAGCCCGATCGTGGGCCCGTAGCTCATCAGCGGTACCGTTGCGCCCTGATACGGATAGTTGAGGCTGCCGCCGTAGACCCAGCCGCGCAGTCCCGGCACCGCCACGTCGCACCACGTGTAGCCGCTCACGCAGCCCATCACCGACACGCTCGCACCGCCGGGTAACTGTGCGACCACCGGGTAGTCCGGAGCGGGGCCGGCACGGACGTTCACCGGTACGTTCGTGTACGCCTGGCTTTGTGCGGACGCCGTGCCGGACCATGTTGCTGCGCCGAGTGCGGCCATGAGCGCGCCGCCGATCAACCATCTGTGCATGATGCCTCCGTTGACGATGCCGTTTTTTTGTAACAGTACACCGGTCGCATGATGCATGCCCGTTATGCGGGCATGAGGACCTGCGCGTTTTCCCCATGTAAAAATGCATGGCCGGTTCGTCTATAACGGGGGCGGACGTCGCATGCGATGCGACACAGCGAGAACAGAAGGAGCGCGCATGTTCCAGATTTCCGTCGTGAACCGGTCGAGTTCGATTGCGGAGCGCGAGATGCACCGCGTCGTGCGCGCGATCAACCGGCAGATTGCCGAAGACTTCGAACCCTACTGGGCGTTCGGCGGACGGCTGCGCGTCGATGGGCCGGCCGGGCCGTCCGCGTCGCTGAACCAGCTGGCGGAACTGCGCGGCGATGCGCTTCTCTATGTCGTCGATTCGGCCACATCGAGCGATGCGCTCGGATATCACACGCGCAATCTCGCGGGTATTCCATACGGGTTTGTCTATCTGGACCTGTGCCGGGCGCTCGGCGACGAATGGTCGACGACGCTGTCGCACGAAGCACTCGAGCTGATCGGCGATCCGCAGTGCAACCTGCTCGTCCAGGGACCGAATCCGGAGACGCCGTCGCGCACGGTCTATCACTACTTCGAGATGTGCGACGCGGTGCAGGGACAAAGCTACGAGATCGACGGCGTGTCGGTGTCGAACTTCGTACTGCCGCAGTACTTCGCTGTCGGAACGGACAGCAGCGCGCGCAACGACTTCTGCGGTACCACGTTGCCGTCGTTCGGCGTGAATCCCGGCGGCTATATCGGCTACTTCGATCCGGCGTCGGATTGCAGCAGGCAGTTCTTTGGCCTCGATCGCACCGCGCTGCGCCGCTTCGATCTGAAGGCGGCCACGCACAGCGGCCGCGTGTACCGGCGCAGTCACCCGGGCAACGGCAGTGTGCGCGACGCATCGTCGGGCCCACCGGGTCCGGGGCTGGCCGCGGCCGCACCGGGGGCCGTGCAGGGCGCGGCACAGGCTGCGCTGTCAAACACGCCGCAGCCGGTCGCCGATCCGGTTCGTCACGTCGTCGTGCTGATGCTCGAGAACCGCTCGTTCGATCACATGCTCGGCGCGTTGCGCGCGAGCTTCAACACCGACATCAACGGTGTCGATTCGGATCATCCGGGCACGAACGCCGATGCCGCGTTCAACCGCACCGTCGCGCAGCAACCCATCGCACAGCCGTTCGTGCGCACGAACTTCAACGTGCCGCACGAATTCGTCGACGTGCGCGAGCAGATCAGCGACCGGATGGGGCATTTCATCGACGCGTACCGCAACGCGAATCCCGGTTCGCCGGAGACGGACGGCGATCAGGTGATGGCGTATTTCAAGGACGGCGATCTGCCGGTGCTGCACACGCTCGCGAAAAATTTCCTGATCTGCGACGCGTGGTTTTCGTCGCTGCCAGGGCCGACTTGGCCGAACCGGCTGTTCGTGCACAGCGGCACGAGCCTTGGCGACGTACTGATGCCCAACGGCTTGACGCCCGGTGCGGTCGAGGCGTTCGTCGGCCGCTATACGCAGCCGACGCTTTACGACAGCCTCGACCGGGCGGGCGTTTCGTGGAAGATCTATCACGACAGCATTCCGCAATCGATCGTGCTGGACCAGCTCAAGCCGCGCTTCTTCGGCAGCGGCTATCAGTCGATGAGCGATTTTTACACCGCCTGCGACGGCGACGAAAAGGACTTCCCGTCGTATGCGTTCATCGAGCCGCGCTATTTCGCGGGCATCTTCGGCGTCGAGAACGACCAGCACTCGCCGGTAGGCGTGCCCGCCGGCGAACAACTGATCGCCGACGTGTACAACCGCATCCGCGCGAACGACGATCTATGGAAGTCCACGCTGCTCGTGGTCGCCTACGACGAGCACGGTGGCTTCTACGACCACGTGACGCCGCCGCCGACCATTGCACCCGACGACCATACCGATCCTGCGATGCCGTTCGGGTTCGACCAGCTGGGCGTGCGCGTGCCGGCGATCCTGGTGTCGCCGTGGGTGAAGCAGGGCGTCGACCACACCGTCTACGATCACACGAGCATCCTGCGCTACGCGTGCGAGAAGTGGGGGCTGCCGTATCTGTGCCGGCGCATCCAGCCGGCGCCGGGCGTCAATGCGATTGCGAGCTTTGCGCATGCGCTGTCGCTTGCGGAGCCGCGCGACGACACGCCGGTGAGTGTCGGGCAGGTCGCCGGGACACAGCAGGCGGCGCCTGCGATGGCCGCGATGATCGGGACCGCGCCGGGGGACACCTCGGCCGCACCTGCACATGCAGCCGATGCCGCCGATGCGCAGGAGAGTTTCCATGGCGCGCAGGCGGCGCTCGTCGCGTACGCGGAACTGCTGATGAAGAACGCCGCGGAGCCTGCAGAGGGCGCAGCTTACGGCTTCACGCCCGATGCGCGGGCGAGCAGTGTGAGCGGTATGAGCGGTATGAGCGATGGCGTGGGGAACGGAGCGAATGACATGAATGACGCGGCGGATTTGCCCAACCGCGCGCAAGCCGTCGAGCGCTGGATGATGCGCTCGCAGCAACTCGCGCAGCAGAGCGCACCCGCGCCGAAAGCGCCGACGCCGGCGCCGGGCAAACGCCCGCGCCGGACCGTGCGCGAATAGCTGCGCGTAATCCGGCAGTCGAGAGAGACCGAACCTTTACGTGCGCAGCGACACGCGCATCGGCATTGCGCTCGGCACCATCGTGAACGCGGTGATTTCCTCGATGCTCTCAGGCTCGACGGCGAGTTCGATCCTGAAGTTCGCGAGTAACATCGACAACACGAGCCGCATCTCGACACCGGCGAGGTGCCGCCCCGGACAGACACGCGGCCCCGCGCCGAACTGCAGATACGCGCGCGTATCGTGCGCGCCGGTCTGTGCATCGCGGGCACGCAGCCAGCGGTCGGGATCGAAGGTTTGCGGCTGCGCGAAATGGCGTTCGTCGAGCATCGACGGCCGGTTCACGAAAAACATCGTCGTGCCCGCAGGCACATGGACGTCGGTGAGCTGCACGTCCTGCAGCGGCTCGAACGAACTCACCGCTGCAACCGGCCGCAGCCGGCTCGCTTCCGTGCAGACCGCTTCGAGCAGTTCGAGATCCTTCACCTGTGCATAGTCCGGGCACACGTTCGCGCTGCCGAGCACCGCGCGCGACTGGTCGGCGAGACGCTGCTGCAGCGCAGAATCTGTCGCGACGTAGTAGAGCGCCCACGCGATCGAGTTCGCCGTCGTATCCTCGCCGGCGAGCAGCAGCGTCAGCACGTTCGCGGCGACCTGGTCGTCTGTGATGCCGGAATCGGGCGCGTCGCGCATCGCGAGCATCGCTTCGAGCAGATGACGCGGCTCGTCGGACGGTTCGTCGCGCATGCGCTCGCGCGCCCGCTGCATCATCCGCCGCACGTAGCGATGCACTTCGACGAGCGCGCGGTCCGCGCGCCGGTCGCGCGGCAGCTTCACGTAACGCCAGTACGCAAACGGCGCATTGATGCGCGCCGTGACGAGCGGCAGGATCAGCGCGAGATGCTCCTGGATCACACCGCTGTCCTTCTCGATCGTGCGCGGGTCTTCGCCGAACGCGAGCGCGCTCGTCACGTCGACGGTGTAGCGTTTCAGATCCTTTGTCATCTCCACGGTCTCGCCGTTCGCGGCGGCGCGGCGCCAGCGTTCGTGCAGCCGCCCGGTGATCCCGGCGATCGTCGGGTACACGGCCTTGATGTGCGGGATCGACAGCGCCTGCATCACGAGGCGGCGCTGCGGCTCCCATGCGGCACCTTCGGCGGAAAAGAGGCCGTTGCTGCCGATCTCCTGCAGCACGGATTCCAGCACGCGAAAGCGCCGGTAACGATGCGGACGTTCGCGCGACAGGGTCTGGCAGAGTTCGACATCCGTCCACACGACGATCGGTTTGCCGCCGATCTGGAAGCGATACGGCGCACCGAGCTCGTTCGCCCAGCGTTCGAGGATCAGATGCAGTTTCGACGGCGTCAGCTGATGCAGATTGCCGATCAGCGGCAAGCCCTTTGGGCAGGGCAGGTCGGCGATCTGCCGCACGGTGGCGGCGCTGCTCGTCGCGGTATCCATGGTCCGGCTTCTCCAGCGAAACGGGTTGCTTGAAGGTTGCTTAAGGGTTGCCGTGGCGATGCATAACACCGCTCAGCGAGATCAAAGCATAGGCAAACATCGGCCCAAAGGCACGGCTTGGGGCACTCTACTGTGGAATCCGGGCGGCGCTGACGCGGTGCTGCTCTGTCGCGGCGCGCAATATCGTTCGCTGGCGTAACGGGCTGCTAACGGGCATGATCGTGTGGCACGCCGTCAGTGGGCGGTGCACCCATTGCGCAGGGCCTGCGCACACGTCAGGGAGACTCGAGCATGGAACAACCGAACCCGGCCAATCCGTTTGGCGACTTCTTCAAGCTGCTCGAACAGTTCAAGCTGCCGGGCTTCGACGTGCCCGCCATCATGGACGCGCGTCGCAAGGACGTCGAGGCACTGGTGACCGCGAATCAGACTGCGTTGCAGGGCATGCAGGCGCTCGCGCAGAAGCAGGCCGACATGTTGCGCAGCACACTCGGTGAGCTGCAGTCGGTGGCCACGCAGGTGACGGCGTCGGGCGGTGCGCCGTCGGCGCAGACCGCCGAGCTGGTCCAGCAGACGCTGCACAAGGCGCTCGCCGACATGCAGCAGCTTGCGCAGGCGGCATACCGTTCGCAGGCGGAATCGTATGCCGTGATCGCAAAGCGCGTCGACGAGAACGTCGCGGAGTTGAAGGCGCTGTTGCAGCAGAAGAAGTAGCGGACGGTGTTGCGGGCGGCACGTTGCGTGGCGACGTGCCGTGCTGTGCGGTGCCGTGTGTTCAGGCGTCCATGGTGCGGCCGTTCGTGCTTCGTGTGTCCGCCATCGCATCCACCGGCGCGGCCGTGCGTGTCGACACCCATGCGAGCACCAGCGCGAGCGCAACGATCGCGCAACCGGCCCACGGTGTCGCGAGCAACGCGCCGCGTTCGACCAGCAGACCGCCGGCCCCCGCGCCGAGCGCCACGCCCAGATGCATCGCCGATACGTTGATGCCGACGTTCGCGTCGGCGGCGCCCGGTGCGCTGCGGATCAGATAGTTCTGCACGATCGGCGAGATCGACCAGCTGATACAGCCCCAGACCATCATCGCAGGGACGAACAGCGCAGGGCTACGACCCGTGAGTGGCAGTGCGGCCATCGCCAGCAGAAACACCGCCGGGCACGCGACGAGCGCGCGTGCCGTCCCCGCGCGGTCCGAGAACCAGCCACCGAGCCACGCGCCCGCCACACCCGCAATGCCGAACGCCGCATACAGCAGCGTCAGCGTGCCCGCGGCCGGCGCGAGCCGCGCCTGCAAATAAGGCGTGAGATACGCGAACAGCGTGAAGTGCCCGCCGATCATCGCGACCGATACAAGCTGCCCGCACAGCATCTTCGGATGCGCGAGTTGCGCGCGATACGCACGCAACGGCGGTGTGGATGAAGCGGCTGTCCGCGAGTCGGGCAAGCGCGACGCGAGATAAACCGCGAGCGGCAGCACCGGCAGCGCGATCGCAATGAAGACCACGCGCCAGCCCGCGAGATCGGCGATCGTCATCCCGGCGGGCACGCCGAGCACCAGTGACCCGCTGATCCCCATGAACACGATGCCGATCGCGCGGCCGCGCGCGTCGGCGGGGGCCAGGTCGGCGGCGAGACGGGTCGCGACGAGAATCGCGGTCGCGCAGCTGGCCGCCATCGCGATCCGCGCGGCAAACAGCGACGCATAGCCGGGACTGATCGCGGCGAGCAGGTTGCTCACCGCGAATACGCCGAGCGCCGCGAGCAGCAATCGCTTGCGGTTGCTTCGCGCGATGCGTAGCGACAGACCGAACGCGGTCGCCGCGAATACGCAGGAGAAAATCGTGGTGAGTTGCCCGGCGGAGGCGAGCGAGACGCGCAGATCGCCCGCAATGGCCGGCAGAATGCCGATGCAGATGTTTTCGTCGATGCCGGCGAGAAAAACCGTGGCCGCCAGCCAGTAGATGCGCGAGTCCATAAAGCCCTTCCGATATGTGGCGGCGCGCTGTGACGCGCACCGGTGGATCAGTTGGGTTTCGAGGCTCGGCTTCGGTTATCCCGGTCCCGGACCATACCGCAATGCGCCCGGACGTGCAATTCGGCTTGACAGCGTGCATACGCACATATAGACTGCACCATCATGAACAAACCTCTCTCTTACGACGAGTGCAACTGCTTCGCGCTGCGGCAGGCAGCGCGTTTCGTTACGCAGATTTACGAGCGCCATATGGGGCAGGTCGGCGTGACGGCGGCGCAGTTCACGATCCTCGCCAAGCTCGCGCGCAAGCCGCATCTCACGATGATGGACCTCGCGGATTCGATGGTGATGGACCGCACGACGCTCGTGCGCGCGCTCAAGCCGCTGCAGCGCGACGGACTGGTGGAGTCGAAGGCGTCGGACCACGACGGCCGCACGTATCAGTTCAGCCTGTCGAAAGCGGGCAAGGACACGTTCGAACAGGCCGTGATCGCATGGCGCGCGGCGCAGGACGAATTCGAAAGCAAGTTCGGCAAGACGCGCGCGAAGGCGTTGCGCGCCGAGCTGTTCGACGTCACGACAGGATGATCGGTAACCCGGATTTCGACCGCAACAGGTAGCACGCGGTCGATCCGGGTAATTTTTCAGGCGCGTGAGTGTATATGCACTACATGATGTGCTTATCAACGACCGGCGAGGTGCGAACCGATGGAATTCACTCCAGACGACGACTGCTTTGCAGTCCGGCAAGCGGCGCGTTACGCGTCGCAGATGTACGACCGGCATCTGGCGAATGTCGGCTTGACGATCACGCAGTTCTCGATCCTGCATCGGCTCAGCAGCGGCCGGTGGCTGACGATGCGCACGCTAGCCGACGAGATGGTGATGGAACGCACGACGCTGCTGCGCGCGCTTCGGCCGCTGCAGCGCGACGGTCTCGTCGGGAACGATGCAACCGCGACGGACCGCCGGTTCTTCTCGCTCGTGCTGACCGACGAAGGCCTCACGCGGCTGAAAGCGGCGAAAAGCTACTGGCAAGCCGCGCAAAACGAATTCGAGCAACGCTTCGGCGCGCAGCGTTCGGCTGTGCTGCGGCGCGAACTGCTGGACATGACCGGTAGCTAGTTTCAGGCATCGCCCGCATCCGCATCGATAAAGACCCGGCGCCCGACGCGCTTTTTTTTAACGCTAACGAGTGCATACGCACGTACAAAAGACCATGTCCACTTCTCCGTCGACCCTCGCACCGGACGCAGCCGGTTCCGCCCATCCGCCGCGCCGCATTCCATGGATGCTGCTCGCGATCGTCATCGTGGTCGTCGTGCTTGCAGCCGCGGTGTCGTACTGGTTGTTCGTCGGCCGCTTCATCGAGTCGACCGACGACGCGTATGTCGGCGGCGACGTCACGGTGATGGCGCCGAAAGTGAATGGCTTCGTGACGGACGTGCTCGTGAAGGACAACCAGTTCGTGCACGCGAACCAGGTGCTGATCCAGCTCGACGCGCGCGACTACGACGCGCGTCTCGCGCAGGCCGATGCGGAAGTGGCGAGCGCGCAGGCGTCGGTGACCGAACTGCAGGCGAGGAAATCGCTGCAGCTTGCGACGATCAACGAGCAGTCCGCGGAAGTGCGGGCGTCGGGCGCGGAGCTGACACGTAGCGCATCGGACCAGACGCGCTATCGCGAACTCGTGAAGGACGATGCGGTATCGAACCAGATCGTCGAGCGCGCCGATGCGGATCACACGAAGGCGCTGGCCGCGGTGGATCGCAGCAACGCAGCGCTGCTCGCCGCGCAGCGCCAGCTTGCGGTGCTCGATGCGCAGGTCGGCGATGCGCAGGCGCGGGTCGCGACCGCGCAGGCCGCACAGCGTGTCGCCGCACTGAACGTCGAATACACGACGATCCGCTCGCCGATCGACGGCTACGTTGGCAACCGCACGGCGCGTGTCGGGCTGCTTGCGAACGTAGGCGTCTCGCTGCTCACCGTGGTGCCGGCGAGCGGTCTGTGGATCGATGCGAATTTCAAGGAAGACCAGTTGAAGCAGATGCGCGCGGGCGATCCGGTCGATGTGTCGCTCGACGCATCGAACCGCGAACTGCACGGCACGGTGGAAAGCCTCGCACCGGCGACGGGCGCGACGTTCAGCATACTGCCCGCCGAAAACGCGACCGGCAACTTCACGAAGATCGTGCAGCGCGTGCCGGTGCGCGTGCGGCTCGACGTGCCGGGCGACATGCGGGGTGTGCTGCGCCCGGGCCTGTCGGCGACGGTCGACGTTCATATCCGCGGCGCGCGCGACGACGCGTCCGCACGCTCGTAACGCACGGCCCGCGCGCATCATGACCGCCGCTACCTTCAACCCTGCCGCCCGCGCTCCCGCCAATCCCGCCGACCTCCCGACGCGCACGAAAGTGTTCGCGTTCGTGCTGATGTGCGTCGGCTTCTTCATGGCGACGCTCGACATCCAGATCGTCGCGTCGTCGCTAAAGGACATCGGCGGCGGCTTGTCCGCGAGCCAGGACGAACTCTCGTGGGTGCAGACGTCTTACCTGATCGCGGAGATTCTCGTGATTCCGATGTCCGGCTGGCTCACACGCGTGTTCTCGACGCGCTGGGTCTTCGCCGCGTCCGCGCTCGGCTTTACGGTGACCAGCATGCTGTGCGGCCTCGCGTGGGACATCAACTCGATGATCCTGTTTCGCTGTCTGCAAGGCGCGCTCGGTGCCGCGATGATTCCGACCGTGTTCACCACCGCGTTCATGCTGTTTCCCGGCAAGCAGCGGCTGATCGCGTCGACGTCGATCGGAGCGCTCGCGTCGCTCGCACCGACCATCGGTCCGGTGATCGGCGGCTGGATCACATCGCAATGGTCGTGGCAGTGGCTGTTCTATCTGAACCTCGTGCCGGGCTTGCTCGTCACGGTGCTGGTGCCGCGTTTCGTGCACTTCGACGACATGGATCTGTCGCTGCTGAAAAAAGGCGACTACCTCGGCATCCTGCTGATGTCGGGCTTTCTCGGTTGCCTCGAATACGTGCTCGAGGAAGGGCCGCGCAAGAACTGGTTCGGCGATCACGCGATTCTTTTCTGCGCGTGGATCTCGGCGATCTGCGGTTTCCTGTTTCTCGTGCACGCGCTTACCGCGAAGGATCCGATCGTCGATCTGCGCGCGCTCGCGATCCGCAACTTCGGCATCGGTAGTCTGCTGTCATTCATTACCGGCATTGGTCTGTTTTGCGCGGTGTTTTTGACGCCGCTGTTCCTGTCGCGGGTGCGCGGTTTCGATTCGCTGCAGATCGGTGTCGCACTGCTGTCGGTGGGCTGTTTCCAGCTCGTCGCGCTGGCCGCGTACTCGCAGCTCGCGCGCTTCATCGACATGCGCTGGTTACTGATATTCGGGCTCGTGTGCTTTGGCCTGGGCTGCTATCTGTACGTGCCACTGACGAGCCAGTGGGGCTGGCAGGAACTGCTGATTCCGCAGGCGCTGCGCGGTATCGGTCAGCAGTTCGCAGTGCCGCCGATCGTCACGATGGCGCTCGGCTCGTTGCCGCCGTCGCGGCTCAAATCGGCGAGCGGGTTGTTCAACCTGATGCGCAATCTGGGCGGCGCGATCGGCATCGCGGTGACGAGCACGATGCTCAACGACCGGCTGAATCTGCACTATCTGCGGCTCGACGAGCACGTCACCGCGGGGCGGCCTGTCGTCGAATCGGTGCTGCAATCGCAGACCGCGCATTTTGCTGCGGTAGGTGGCGATGCGCTGAACGCAGCGAACGCCGGGCTCGGCACGCTGCACGCGCTGGTGCTGCGCGAAGCGCTGGTTCTCACTTTCTCCGACACGTTTTACGCGGTGGCGTTGTGTTTCGTCGTCGGCCTGCTAAGCGTGCTGTTCACGCGGCGGTTCGGCAACACTGCGCCGCCTCCCGAGGCTCATTAAGACAATTGCCGTGAGATCGATCCTGACAAATTCGGCAACAACACGCGCCGCTACGAACGGCCTGCTGGCCGTCGCCCTCACGATGCTTGCCGCGTGCGCGGTGCCGCCCGCTGACCACGCGGATCTGCCGCAGACCGTAAAGACCGTTGCGCCCGCAGCCTGGAGCGTCGATGGGCCGCAAGACCCGCACGATGCGCAGGACGCCGACGCGTGGTGGACGCAGTTCGGCGATCCGGTGATGCATGAGTTGATCCAGTCCGCGCTCGACGGCAACCTCGACGTGAAAGCCGCAGTGGAGCGCGTGAAGCAGGCGCAGTCGATCGAGACACAGCGCGGCGCCGCATTGCTGCCCGAACTCGATGCGAACGCGCAGGCCGCCGACGAGCGCCAGAATGCGCCGCCACCGCTCGGCTACGTCCGTCAAGCCGGTTTCGGCCTGGCCGCGAGCTGGACGCCCGATGTGTTCGGCGGCGAGCGTCTCGCGGTGCTCGCGGCACGCGCGCAGACGAGCGGTCGCGAATCCGCGCTGCGCGAACTGCGGCTCGCGCTCGCGGCGAACACAGCGAGCGCGTATGTCGATCTGCGCTGGGCGCAGGCCGATCTGCGCATCCTCGATGAAAACGAGCAGATTCGCGCGCGCGCATTGAAGCTCACGCAGCAGCGCTTGCGTTACGGCCTGTCGACGCAACTCGATGTCGCGCGGGCACGCAACCAGCTCGAAGATCTGCAGGCACGGATTCCGCGCGTGCAGTCGACGATCCAGCATCAGATGAGCCTGATCGCGGTGTATTCGGGCCGCACGCCCGAAAGCGTCGACGGCCTGCTCGTCAACGATGCAACCGCGCAGCCGGTGACGGTGCCCGTGCCGCCGGCCGGTGTGCCGCAGACGCTGCCGTCCGAAGCGCTGCTGCGCCGCCCCGACGTGCTGACCGCGTATGCGGGCGTCGAACAGCGCGCCGCCGAAGTCGGCGCGGCGAAGGCGCAGCGTTATCCGCAGTTCCGGCTGAGCCTGACCGATGGTCTGCTCGCATCGTCGTACCTCGGCTTGCCGACGCTGACCGACAACCTGTTCAGCGCCGCGTTGAGCGCGACGAGCCCGATCTTCAACGCGGGCCGCATCACCGCGAACATCGGCGAGAACGAGAGCCGCATGCGCGAATCGCAGCTGAATCTGCAGCAGACGATGCTGCAGGCGCTGAAGGAAATCGAGGACACGCGCAGCGATCTCGTCAGCGGTGAGACGCAGGTGCAGCGGCTCGGCGGCGCGCTGTCCGCGTCGAGCGATGCGCTGCGGCTGTCGAATGCGCTGTACAAGAACGGCGCGTCGAGCTTCCTCGACGTGCTTGATGCGCAGGAGGTGTATCTGCGTGATGCGCAGTCGCTGAACGAGGCGCAGCGCGAGCATGCGCTCGCGGCGGTCGCGATGTATCGGTCGCTTGGTGGCGGTTGGGAAGCGGAACAGGGCGCGGCAAGCACGGACGTTGCGTCGGTGCATTGAACGCACGTTGCACGATTTGAATCATCCAGAGGAGTATCGATATGAACACACGAGAAGTAGTGATCTGTCATCCAGTAAGAACGCCGATCGGCGCGTTCAACGGCGCACTGAAGGACACGCCGGCTACCGCGCTCGGCGCGGCAGTCGTGCGTGAAACGCTGCGTCGCAGTGGGCTCGATCCCGCGCAGCTGGCGAGCGTCGTGCTCGGCAATGTGATTCAGGCCGGCAACAAGATGAACCCGGCGCGCCAGGCATCGATCGGCGGCGGTGTGCCGGTCGAGGTGCCGGCGTTGACCGTCAATCGCGTGTGCGGCTCGGGTGCACAGGCGATCGCGTCGGCGGCGCACGAGATCTGGCTCGGCTTCGGCGACGCGGCAGTCGCGGGCGGCATGGAGAACATGGATCGTGCGCCGTATCTGCTCGACGGCAGTCGCTGGGGCTACCGGATGGGCAACGCGCAGGTGCACGACAGCATGCTGAGCGATGGGCTCGTCGATGCGTTCTCCGGCGAACACTCGGGCTGGCACACCGAAGACCTCGTCGCGCAATGCGCAATCACGCGCGACGCGCAGGATCGGTTCGCCGCGCGTTCGCAGCAGCGCTTCGCCGCGGCGCAGGCGCGCGGCCTGTTCGATGCAGAACTGGTCGCGCTCGAACTCGAAGGGCGCAAGGAGCCGGTGCGCTTCGCTCGCGACGAACAGCCGCGACCCGACACGACGATCGACACGCTCGCGAAGCTACGCCCCGCTTTTCGCCCCGACGGCACGATCACGGCGGGCAACGCGCCGGGTCTGAATGCGGGCGCGTCGGCGATGCTCGTCGCGGAACGCGGCTTCGCGGAAGCGCGCGGCATCGAACCGTTCGCGCGTCTCGTCGCGTACGGCGTCGCCGCGGTCGAGCCGGGTCTGTTCGGCCTCGGTCCGGTGCCCGCGGTGCGGCTCGCGCTCGAACGTGCGGGCTGGCAACTGAAGGACGTGGAGCGCGTCGAGATCAACGAAGCGTTTGCCGCGGTGCCGCTCGCGGTGATCGACAAGCTCGGGCTCGCGGAGGACATCGTGAACGTCGAAGGCGGCGCGATCGCGCACGGCCATCCGATCGGCGCGACCGGCGCGGTGCTGACCACGCGTCTGATCCATTCGATGCGTCGCGACGGCCTGAAACGCGGCATCGTGACGCTATGCATCGGCGGCGGCCAGGGGATCGCGCTTGCGCTGGAGGTGCTGTAAAGCCTGACGCCATGTCGCCGCGCGGGTAACCCTGACGACGGCAAGGATTCGTGCGCGGTTGCAGGTGCGCGTAAGCGAATCTTGCTACAGTGACCGGCTTGCGGTTGTCGCGGCCGGATCACACCGATATCGCGCCGGGCCGCTCACGAACAGATCGATACAGGAGGCGTAATGCGTATTCTCGTGGTGGGAGCGGGGGCCGTCGGCGGCTATTTTGGCGGACGTCTCGCGCAGGCCGGGCGCGACGTGACGTTTCTCGTGCGGCCTGCGCGTGCCGCACAGCTGAAAGACGCGGGTCTCGTGATCCGCAGTCCGCGTGGCGACGCGACGCTGCGCGACGTGAAGACGGTGCTGGCCGATACCATCGACGGACCGTACGACGTCGTGCTGCTCAGCTGCAAGGCCTACCATCTAGACGACGCAATCGCGTCGTTTGCACCGGCCGTCGGTCCCGATACCGCGATCCTGCCGCTGTTGAACGGTATGCGTCATATCGACGTGCTGACGCAGAAGTTTGGCGCGCAGCGCGTGCTCGGTGGCCTGTGCGTGATCGCGGCGACACTGAACCCCGCGCGCGAGATCGTCCATCTAAACGACCTGCATTCGATCACGTTCGGCGAACTGCAGGGCGGTACGAGCGAGCGCGTGCAGGCGATCGCCGCGCAGATGCAGGGTGCGGGCTTCGATGCGAACGCGGTCGACAACGTGCCGCAGCAGATGTGGGACAAGTGGGTGTTTCTCGCGACGCTCGCGTCCGCGACGTGTCTGAACCGCGCGGCGATCGGCGACATTCTCGCGGCACCGGACGGCCGCCGTGTGATCGAAGGGCTGCTCGCCGAGTGCCGTGCAGTGGCGGCGCACAACGGGCATCCGGTCGGCGAGGCGTTTGAGGGCCGTGCGAACACGGTGCTGTTCACGCAGGGCTCGCCGATGACCGCATCGATGCTGCGCGACGTCGAGAACCACGCACCGATCGAAGCCGATCACATTCTCGGCGACCTGATCGCGCGCGGCGGCGACCCGCAGAACGGCGGCACGCTGTCGCTGCTGCGCATCGCGTACAACCATCTGAAGGCCTACGAGGCGCGTCAGGCACGCGGCGCCTGACGCGGGCGGCAGCGAGCGCCCCTAGCGCTCGATCTGCCGGTTCCAGCGCGTGTCCCACTGCGCGCGGTGCGCGTTGATCGTCTCCCAGTCGACCACGGTGACCTTGCTCACGAGTGCGTTGAGGTCGCCGAGGCTCTGCTGCATCGACGGGGGCATCTTCGCGAGGCGGTTGGTCGGAATCTGCCTGCTGGTTTCGGCCGCCTTCGTCTGCGACGGTGCGGACAGCAGGAACTGCACGAGCTTCTGTGCGAGCTGCGGGTCTGGGTTGTTGGCCACGACGCAGACGTCGACGAGCAGCAGCACCGGTCCTTCCTTCGGGTTCACGTAAGCGACCGGAATGCCCTTGTCCTGCAGGTCGCCGACGGCGGTCGGCGTGAGCGGGAAGAGACCCGCTTCGCCGGTCTGCACCATCTCCGAAATCTTCGCCGAGTTCGGAATGTATTCGACGACGTTCGGGCCGACCGTGGTCGCCCATTTCGTGAAGCCGGGCTCGACGTTCTGCTCGCTGCCGCCGAGCAGCCGGTTGATCGCGAGAAAGCCGTGCAAACCGAACGTGCTGCTCGACGCCGACTGGAACACCACCTTGCCCTTGTACTTCGGATCGGCGAAGTCCATCCACGACGTCGGCGGTGCCCAGCCTTTTTCCGCGAACAGTTTCTTGTTGTACGCGATGCCGGTCATGCCGAGCTGCACGCCTGCGCCGACGTCGCCCTTCATCCGCGCGAACGGGTACAACTCCTTCAGTACCGGCGAATCGTCGAGCTTCTGGCACACACCCATGCTGACCGCGCGCGCCATCACGCCGTCGTCGAGAAACGCGACGTGGATCTGCGGGCTGTTGCGGTTTGCGAGCAGCTTCGCGAGCACGTCCGACGACGTGCCCGGCACGACGACCACTTTTACGTTGTTCGCTTTCTCGAAGTCGGGCAGCACCTGGGTCGTGTACGCCTTTTCCATCGGTCCGCCGTTCATGCCGATGTATAGCGTTTTGCTCTGCGACCAGGCGGGGGCCGTGGCGCTCATCAGACAGAACGCGGCAGCGGCCACGATCGTTCGGGACAGTTTCATGGGGGTCTCCTCAAGGGGCTCAGGAAAGGTTGACGGATGGAACGGGCAGGGACGCGAAGCGGTCGATCGCGAACGCATCGAGCGGCGTCGCACTCGTGCCGTCGATGACCATCTCGGCGAGCACTTCGCCGACGCCCGGCGCGAGCAGAAAGCCGCCGCCGGAAAAACCGAACGCATGCAGCAGACGCGGCACGCTACGGCTCGCGCCGATCATCGGGTTGTTGTCCGGCGTGCAGCCCTCGACGCCGCTCCACGTCCGGATCAGCAGCGCGTCGCGCAGCGCGGGCAGCAGCGCGCACGCGTCGCGCATCACAGCGCGGGTCGTCTCGGTCGACGGCTGGCCGTATTCCGCGTCGCCGTGCCCGCGACCGCCGCCGATCACGCAGTTGCCGCGCGCGACCTGGCGTGCGTAGATGCCGCCGCCGTACACGCCGAGGTTGTGCGTGATGAACGGCGACAACGGCTCGGTGACCCACATGTTCGGGTAGATCGGTTTCATCGGCACCGCTTCGCCGAAGCGTTCCGCGATCGTGTTCGCCCATGCGCCCGCCGAGTTGATCAGCCAGTCGGCGCTTGCACGAAGCTCGCCTCGTTCGCCTGCGCGTAGCTGGAAACGCGTGCCGTCGTGGGCGACATCGATGAGCGGCGTCTGTTCGCGCACGTCAGCGCCGGCCGAGCGCGCCGCGCGTGCGAACGCGGGCGACACGAGGCGCGGATTCGCGTGGCCGTCGGTCGCGCATAGCGAGCCGGCGAGCGCTGCCTCGCCGAGCCACGGATAGCGCTGCCGGAACGTCGCGCCGGCGATCAGTTGCAGATCGAGGCCATGTTCGCGCGCGAGCTGCGCATACGCTTCGAGCGCGGCGAGATCGGCTTCGCTGCGCGCGAGCCGCAGGTGACCCGACACGACAAATTCGCCGTCGATGCCGATCAGCTCCGGCAGCCGGTCCCACACACGACGCGCACGCAGCGCGAGCGGCAACTGTTCGGCGGGGCGTCCCTGGCAGCGCACGCCGCCGTAGTTCACGCCGCTCGCCTGCGCGCCGCAGAAGCGCCGCTCGAACAGCCCGACGCGCAGACCACGTCGCGCGAGTGCAAGCGCCGTCGATGCGCCGACGAGACCGCCGCCCGCGATCGCGACGTCGTAGTGCAGTGCGTCACTCATCGCGCGCCTCCTCGGGAATCGAGGTCACGCCTTCGGTGTAGAGCATCGGCGACATCGGGATCGGTTTGACCGGCGGCTGGCTGCGCAATCGGCCGACCGCATGCAACGGTCGGCCGGTTTCGTCGGCGAGCAGCGCGGCGGCCGCTTCGCCGCACATGCGGCCCTGGCAGCGACCCATGCCGACGCGCGTCAGTGCCTTCAGACGATTGATCTCGGTCGCTTCGCCCGCGCGGATGCACTGGCGCAGCGTGCCCGCATCGACTTCCTCGCAGCGGCACACGGTCATGTCGTCGGGCCAGCGCGACGCGCAGCGCGTGGGCGGAGCGAATGCCGCTTCGATGCCTGCGCGGAACACGGCGATGCGTTGCAGACGACGTTCGAGTGTCGCCGCGCCGGGTTGACCTGCGACTGGCTGCGCTTCGATACCGAGGTCGTCGAGCAGCGCGAGTGCGACGCGGCGCCCTGCGGCTTCGGCCGCATCGGCACCGGCGATGCCCGCGCCGTCGCCGGCCAGATAGATGCCTCGCACCGAACTGCGTCCGTGTGCATCGAGTTCCGGCAGCCAGCAGCGATTGAGTTCATCGAAGCGGAAGCGGCAACCGGCAAGATCCGCGAGCTGCGTTTCGGGCCGCAATCCGAAGCCGATGCCGACCGCGTCGCACTCGAGCGTCTGCACGGTCGTGTCGTGCTCGCTGCGGCGCCACGCGATGCCGGTGACGAAGCGTTCGCCGCGCACCGCGTCGAGCGTCACGCCGCGTTCGATCCGCACGCCGTGCGCCTTCAGCCAGCCGACGTAGTAGAGCCCCTTCGCGAACGTCGAAGGCAGCCGCGCGAGCCGCGGCGTCGCGGCGATCTGTTGCGACCACGCACTCGTGTCGAGCACCGCAGCGATCTGCGCGCCCGCCTTCGCGTACTGATACGCGACCAGATAGAGCAGCGGCCCGGTCCCGGCGAGCACGACGCGCCGGCCGATCGCGCAGCCCTGCGCTTTCAGCGCGACCTGCGCGCCACCGAGCGTGTAGACGCCCGGCAGGGTCCAGCCGGGCACCGGCAGCACGCGGTCGGTTGCACCGCTCGCGACGATCAGATGCGTGAACGGCACGCGCGCTTCGCGGCCCGCATGCAGCGTGTCGAGATGACCGGGCTCGCAGGCCCACGCGAGCGTGTCGGGCCGGTAGTCGAGCTTCGGCAGCAGCGCGGCCATCGTCGTGTGCAGCGCGTCGGCCTTGTGCGCTTCGAAACCGTACAGCGCGCTTTTCGGCCGCGCGAACGCGCCGCTTTCCGGCGGCTGACGATAGATCTGGCCACCCCAGCGCGCGTTCTCGTCGATCACGACCGGTGCGAGACCGGCGGCGACCAACGTTTGCGCGGCGCGTACGCCGGCCGGTCCGGCGCCGACGATCACGATGCGGGCAGTCGACGTCATCGGCTGGCTCCCGCTGTGCGCGTGACGATGCGCATGCCGTCGGTGATAACGGTCGAGCACGCGCGCACGCGTGCGCCGTCCTCGGTGCGGACCCAGCAGTCCTGACACGCGCCGATCAGGCAGAAGCCCGCGCGCGGCTCGCCGCTGAATTCGCTTGCGCGGACGCTGCGCTGCTGCATGAGGATCGCGGTGAGCACGGTGTCGCCAGCGAGAGCGGCGGCGGGCTGGCCGTCGAGCACGAACGCGAGCGGTGCGCGCTGCGTCTCGGCAAGCCGGACGAACTGCGCACCGGCCGCCTGGGCGTTGAGCGAATCGGAAGAAGACATCAATGTTGGCCGATCAGAATGCGGTTGAGTCCGTACACGCGATCGAGCAGCAGCATCGCGCCTGCGGTAATGAAGATCACGAGCGCCGACACCGACGCCATCATCGGGTCGATCGATTCGGTCGCGTACATGTACATGCGGACCGGCAGCGTCACCGTCTGCGGCGACGTGACGAAGATCGACATCGTCAGCTCGTCGAAGCTGTTGATGAATGCGAGCAGCCAGCCGCCAGTGATGCCCGGCAGGATCATCGGCAGCGTGACGCGGCGGAACGCGGTCCAGCTGTCGGCGCCGAGCGAATACGCGGCGTGTTCGATGCTGCGGTCGAGCCCGCTCACCGACGCGAGCACGAGCCGCATCACGAACGGCGTGATGATGATCATGTGCGCGAGCACGAGCCACGCGAACGAGCCGGTCGCGCCGATCAGCGCGAAGAAGCGCAGCAACGCGATGCCGAGTACGAGGCCGGGAATCACGAGCGGCGACAGCAGCAGACCGTTCAGGAAGCCGCGACCGGGAAAGCGTGCGCGGCCAATCGCGAGACCGGCGGGCAGTGCGACGACAAGCGACAGCGTCGCCGACGCGAACGCGAGCCTCAGGCTGTTAAAGAACGCACTGATGAAATCCGGGTAGTCGAGGATCGCGCGGAACCAGCGCAGCGAGAAGCCGTGTGTGGGCAGCGTCAGTGTCTGGTCGGGTGTGAACGCGACCAGCACGACGATCGCGAGCGGCGCGAGCACGAACAGGATCACGAGCGTGTGGAAGGCGAGGGCCAGCGGGCCATTCTTTCTCATCGCGGGCCCCTAGCCGATGCTGCGTGCGTAGCGACGCTCGAGCACGCGGTAGTACGTGAGCATCACGATGAGATTCGCGGCGAGCAGCAGCAGCGCGATCGTCGCGCCGAGCGGCCAGTTCAGCGACCCGAGGAACTCGTCATAGACGGCAGTGGCTGCGACTTTCAGACGGCGTCCACCGAGCAGGCCCGGAATCGCGAATGCGCTCGCGGACAGACCGAACACCATCAGACTGCCCGACAGGATGCCGGGCATCAGCTGCGGCAGCACGATGCGGCGCAGTGTGGTCGCAGGCGACGCCATCAGCGACAGCGCGGCGTTCTCCGTCTGCGGATCGAGTTTCTGCAGCGCGGTCCAGACGGGGATCACCATGAACGGCAGCATCACGTGGACGAGCGCGATCACGATTGCGAACGTCGTGTATTCGAGCTTGTAGGGCCCGAGGCCGAACACGCCGAGCGCGTGATTCACGAGGCCATCGGTGTTGAGCAGCATGCTCCAGCCGAACGCGCGCACCACGACCGACACCAGTAGCGGCGCGAGAATCACGAGCAGGAACAGCGAACGCCACGGATCGCGCATCCGCGACAGCACATACGCTTCCGGCGTGCCGATCGCGATGCACAGCGCGGTCGTGAGCGCGGCGATGCCGAAGGTGCGCGCGAAGATCGTGTGGAAGTACGAGGACGTCAGCACGTCCGCGTAGTTGCCGAACTGGAACGCGGCGATCGGGCCGCTCGCGGGATCGAAGCGATAGAACGTGAGGATAAGCGTCATCGCGAGCGGCACGAGTACGAGCACGGCGAACAGCGCGAACGCGGGCGCGCACATCAGCCACAACGGCAGGTACGCGTGCCACGGCGCACGTGATACATGTGAGGGCGTCGAGGCGGGCAGCGCGCTAGCCATGGCGGGCCTCGCGCTGGATGAAACGGATCGCGTCGCTGTTCCAGTCGATGCCGACCGGTGTGCCTTCCGCGAGCGGCTCCGTGCCTTCGTTCTGACAGCACACGAGCACTTCGCCGAGCGTGCTGTCGACGCGATACAGCCACTGGCTGCCGAGAAAGAACCGGCTCGTCACCGTCGCGGACAGCCGGCCGCTGCCGGGTGCGCAGAGCCGCAGTTTTTCCGGCCGGATGCACAGCGTCACCGGGTCGCCGACGTTCACCGCGCGCTCGCGCATCGGCAACTGCGCGGTGTGGCCGGTTTCGGCGAGATCGTGACCGAGGTCGATGCGGATCGCGTCGCCGTCGCGGGCGACGACCGTGCCCGCCAGCATGTTCGCCTTGCCGATGAACTGCGACACGAACAGGTTCTCGGGACGTTCGTATGCGTGATACGGCGTGTCGATCTGCGTGATGCGTCCCGCCTCCATCACGACGACGCGATCGCTGATCGACAGCGCTTCGGACTGATCGTGCGTGACCATGATTGTCGTCGTGCCGATCTTGCGCTGGATCGCGCGCAGTTCGAACTGCATGTCTTCTCGCAGCTTCGCATCGAGGTTCGACATCGGTTCGTCGAGCAGCAGCACCGGTGGTGCGATGACGATCGCGCGCGCGAGCGCGACGCGCTGCCGCTGGCCGCCGGACAGTTCGCGCGGGAAGCGGTGCGCGAGCGTATCGAGTCGCACGAGCGCGAGCGCCTCGCGAATCCGCTCTGTGCGTTTGGCCTTGTCGATACCGCGCATCTCGAGCCCGAAGCTGACGTTCTCCGCGACGCTCATGTGCGGAAACAGCGCGTAGCTCTGGAACACGACGCCAAGCCCGCGGCGGTTCGGTTTCATCTCCGTGATGTCGCGGCCGTCGAGCGAGATGCGGCCGCGCGTCGCATCGACGAAGCCGGCGATCATCTGCAGCGTCGTGGTCTTGCCGCAGCCGGACGGACCGAGCAGCGACACGAACTCGCCTTTTTCGACCGACAGGTTCACGTCGAGGACCGCGTGCAGGTCGCCGAACGATTTGGTCAGGTCCGTGAGCGTGAGGAACGACATGGGATGGGCCCTTCGATGCGCGCCGGCGAGTTGCCGGGCTTCATTGGAGCCGACTCTAGCCAGCCAAATTACGGGGCGTCAATTTGGAATTCCGTTAACCGAGAAGAATTTTAAAAAGATTCCGATAAACGGAACGAATTGATGAGTTAGAGAAAAGAGATTCCGTTTGAATGGATTCGGGTTACCCCTAATTTTTCCGATAATTTAAGCCAAAGGCCGCTGTAACTGGCTCTTGATCATCGGAAAGGCGATCGTGCTAATATTCCATTAAATGGAATAGATGGGGAGAAAAACGATGGCAATCGCCGCTCGAGAGGAACCAGATGACCCGGCCGCGCCCGGCCCCGGCATGCTGCAACGGGCGTTCGCGGTGCTGCGCGCGCTGGCCGGCATGCAGGACGGTGCGCGCGTCACGCGGCTCGCGAAAGCCGTCGGGCTCACGCAAGGCACCGTGCACCGCATCCTGCAGTCGCTGATCGCCGAAGGGATGGTCGAGCAGGACGAGCAGTCGAAGCTGTACCGTCTGAGCGTCGAGTTCTTCGCGCTCGCTGCGCAGGCGGGCAATCCGAACGGGATGCGCACGCTGTGCCGGCCGGCGCTGCTGCGGTTGTGCGCGAGCCTCGGCGACACGATCTTCCTGCTCGCGAAGAGCGGCTTCGACGCGGTCTGTCTGGATTTGTGCGAAGGGCCGTTTCCGATCCGCTCGTTCACCGGCGACATCGGCGGGCGGGTTGCGCTCGGCGTCGGCCAGGGCAGTCTCGCGATTCTCGCGTTCCTGCCGGAAGCGGAACGTGAGGAGATCATCCGCTACAACGTGCCGCGCATTCGCGGCTACGGCGTACTCGATGAAGTCTTTCTGCGCACGGAGATCGAACGCGTGCGGCAGCTCGGCTATGCGGGGCGCAGCAGCGGTCTGCTCGACGGGATGGCGGGGGTGGCGGTGCCGGTGCTCGACCGGACCGGGACCGCGGTGGCCGCGCTGAGCGTCGGGACGCTCGCGTCGCGGCTCGGCGACGACCGTCTGCCGATGGTCGTCGAACTGCTGCGCCGCCAGGCCGATGCGATCGGTCCGCAGACCAATCCGTTCGACGCGGCATTGCGACGGCCGATGCAGGCGATCGTCCCGATTGCGACCGGGACGATCGGCTGATCTTTTCTTTTCAGGTGGCCGCAGGCGCGAGGCTTAGAACACCTTGATCGGCACATTGACCACGAGGCGGTACTCCATGTTGTTGCTGTCGGAGTAGTGCGCCTGCGCGACGTGCCACATCGCGATGAACGTGATCTTCGTGTCCTTGAAGCGGCCGCTTTGCAGCGTATAGCTCGGGATGAAGCCGATCTCGTGATGGCGGCCGTGCACCGGTTCGCCGTTCTTCCAGTACAGGTTGTGAAGCGGGCTCGACGTCGATGCATTCGCCGCGGCTTCCGCCGATGCGTCCGCGCCCCAGCCCGTCAGGCCCCACAGCATCGCCTTGAAACCCGGCACGCCGAGGTACTTGCCGTCGACCGAATAGCGCAGCTGCAGCGACTTTTCATGCGGCGCGTTGTAGTCGACGTCCATCGAGTTCGTCAGGTAGATGCCGTTGGTTTCGTTCACGTAGTCGAAGAACTGGTCGCCGAGCACCTGCTGGAAACCGAGCAGCAGCGAGTGCGCGCCGTGCTGTGCCGAGATCGACAGGCTGTACGCGTTGCTGTTGATGTGGCCTTCGAGCGAATCGCCGGCGTCGTGCGTCGAGTAGATGTTCGCGAGGCCGGTCCACTTGATCGTCGACGGGTCGCCGATCGAATGCGTGACCGATGCGAAGTACTGACGCCACACGTTGTCGGCCTGATCCGCGTACAGCGACAGTGTGCCATTCGGCGAGTAGTTCCAGCTGCCGCCCACATAGCTCAGGCGATCGAACTTCACGCCGCCGTACGACGTCGACAGCGAGGTCAGATGGGTTTGCCCGCGCGCGTCGGTCTTCGTGAAGCTGCCGGCCTCGAGCGACATGTCCCTCACGTCCTTGCTGACGAGCGAGACGCCGAGGAAGGTCGGCGGCAGCGCGCGGTTGTCGTGCGGCTCGAGGAACGGGTTGGTCACGATCTGCAGACCGTACTTCACGACCGTTTCCGAAATACGCCCCTTGATGTCATACATGCCCGGGTAAGCCCACGCGAGCTGGTTCGAACCGCCACCGCCCGGCGCTACGTGCACCATGTTGCCCGCACCCTGACCGCCGTCGAGCTTCAGCGCGCCGAACAGCGACGCGTCGACGCCGAGGCCGATCAAGCCCTGCGTATAGCCCGATTCGTAGTTCGCCTGCACGCCCTGAATCCATGCGTGCCGATGCACGGTGTTCTTGATCTCGAGGTAATCCGAGTAGTTGCGGAATTGCAGGTTGAGGTGGCTGTCGGCGACGAAGCCGTTGCTCTTCGCCTGGCTCGACAGCTGCTCGGGCGGCAGCTTCGTCTGCGTTGCTTCGGCGTCGACCACGGCATTGTTCGTACCGACCGGCGCGGACTGCGCGATCTGCGTGCCCTGCTTGCTCTGCGCGGGTTTCGCGCCAGCGGTCGACGGCACGGCATCGTCCGCGTAAGCGCTGCAGGTTGCGGCGAGCGCGGTGAGGGCGGGCAGGCCGAGCGCCAGCCAGCTTCGTTTCGGATGATCCGACTTTCCAAGGGTAAGGTTCATTAAACGTCTCTTCTTATGTTTGTCAGTCTTCGGCTGGCGGTCGGCCAGTCCACGCGTTTGCCCATCCTGTTGTCGCAGGACGAGCGTCTCCATCGACGCGGCGGTCGGCCGCGCCGGGGAAAGGGGGGGAGGCAGGGGAGCGCTGCGGCTGCGTGGAGCCGCGGCGAGAGCTAGCCGGTGCTAGCCGCTACCGACGCGAATGCACGCAACGCGTGCGCTGGTCGCGCCGCGGACGAGCGGCAGCGGCGTTTCGCCCGCGCACGCGTCGATTGCGTCGGGGCAGCGGTTGCGGAACGCGCAGCCCGACGGTGGCGACAGCGGCGATGGAATCTCGCCGCGCAGCAGCAGATGGCTGCGTGCGCGTTCGATTGCCGGATCGGGGACCGGCACCGCCGACAGCAGCGCGCGCGTGTACGGATGGCTGGGTGCGCCGTACACGTCGTGACGTTCGCCAAACTCCATCACGCGGCCGAGGTACATCACGAGCACGCGCTGGCTGATTGCCTTCACCACCGCGAGATCGTGCGCGACGAACAGCAGCGACAGATGCAGTTCGCGTTGCAGGTCGCGCAGCAGATTGACGATCTGCGCCTGGATCGACACGTCGAGCGCGGACACCGGCTCGTCGCAGATCACCAGTTGCGGTTCGCCGACGAGTGCGCGTGCGATGCCGATGCGCTGGCACTGGCCGCCGGAGAATTCATGCGGATAGCGGCGCAGATGCTGCTCGTTGAGGCCGACGCGCTCGATCATCGCGAGCACGCGGCGGCGCACGTCTTCGCGACCGATGCCGGGACGATGCGTGATCAGCGGCTCCGCGACGATCTGCGCGATCGTCATGCGCGGATCGAGCGACGCGAGCGGGTCCTGGAAAATCATCTGCACGTCGCGGCGTAACTGCGTCGTGTCGCGCTTCGCGTGACGGCCTTCGGCCTGCACGGTCTCTTTGCCGAGCCATTGCACGCCGCCGGCGGTGACCGGCGTGAGGCCGACGATCGCGCGCGCGAGCGTCGACTTGCCGCAGCCCGATTCGCCGACGAGCCCGACCGTTTCGCCGCGACGCACGTCGAACGACACGCCATCGACGGCACGCAGCGTCGCCTTGCCGGACCACGGCAAGCTGCCGCGCGACACGTGGAAGTGCACTTTCAGATCGTTGACGGACAGCAGCACGGGCGAGCCTGCATCTGTTGCTGTGTTTATCTGCTGGGCGGTCGTCACAGCGCCTCCACGATTTCGTTGACGGGGCGGTGGCATGCGCGGCGCGTGTGGTCCTGCGCATCGAGCGCGGACAGCACCGGCTGCGCGGTATGGCAGATGTCGCGCGCGAACGCGCAGCGCGCGGCGAAGGCGCATCCCGCGCCGGCCTGGCCGGGCAGCGGCGGATTGCCGGGAATCGTGCGCAGCGCGCCGCCGTGATCGTCGGTGAGACGCGGCAGCGCATTCAGCAGGCCGATCGTGTACGGGTGTGTGGGTGTGGCGAACAGCGTTTCCGCCGGCGCCTGTTCGACGGTGCGGCCGGCGTACATCACCATCACGTCGTCGCACAGCCCCGCGACGACACCCATATCGTGCGTGATCAGTACGATCGCGGTGCCGCGCTCGCGGTTCAGCTCGCGCAGCAATTCAATGATCTGTGCCTGCACGGTGACGTCGAGCGCGGTGGTCGGTTCGTCGGCGATCAGGACCTCGGGTTCGGACAGCAGCGCCATCGCGATCATCACGCGCTGGCGCATGCCGCCGGAGAACTCATGCGGATACATGCCGATGCGGCGCGCGGCGTCGGGGATGCGGACCGTTTCGAGCGCTTCGATCGCGCGACGGCGCGCTTCGCGACGCGTCGCGCGGCGATGCAGCTGCAGCGTTTCGGTCATCTGCCGCTCGATCGTCAGGAACGGATTGAGCGACGTCATCGGGTCCTGGAAGATCATCGCGATGCGGTCGCCGCGAATGCGGTTCAGCGCGGCGGTGTTCATCGCGAGCAGATCGTCGCCGCGATAACGCGCTTCGCCGGTGACCTTGCCGTTCGACGCGAGCAGTCCGAGCAGCGCCATTACGGTCTGACTTTTGCCCGAGCCCGATTCGCCGACGATGCCGAGCGTGCGGCCTGCTTCGAGCGAAAAGGACACGCGCTGCACGGCGTCGACGGGCGGTCCCTCGCGGCGCGTGAAGCGCACGCTCAGGTCTTTGACTTCGAGGAGTGCCATGTCAGCGGTCCTTCGGATCGAGTGCGTCGCGCAGACCGTCGCCGACGAAGTTCACGCAGTACAGCGTCGCGCACAGCAGCACCGCGGGACACAGCAGCAGCCACGGCATCGATTCGAGCTTTTGCGCGCCATCCTGGATCAGCACGCCCCAGCTCGTCATCGGTTCCTGCACGCCGAGGCCGAGGAACGACAGCACGGATTCGGTGAGCACGATGTTCGGTACGGTGACGGTCGCGTAGACGACCACCACGCCGATCAGGTTCGGCACGATGTGACGCGTGATGATCGGCCGCGAGCCGACGCCGATTGCCCGCGCCGCGTCGACGAATTCGCGCGAGCGCAGCGACAGTGTCTGGCCGCGCACGACGCGCGCCATGTCGAGCCACGAAAACGCGCTGATGGTCAGCACGACCAGATAGAACGCGCGGCCGAACAGCGTCATCATCAGGATCGCGATCAGCATGTAGGGGATCGCGTACATCATGTCGACGATGCGCATCATCGCGCTGTCGACGCGCCCACCGAGATAGCCCGCCGTCGCGCCCCACGCGACGCCGAAGAGCCCCGACACCAGCGTGCCGAGCAGCCCGACCTCGAGCGACACGCGGCCGCCGACCAGCGTGCGTACGAGCAGATCGCGGCCGAGTTCGTCGGTGCCGAACCAGTGTGCGTTTGCCCACGTGGGCGGCAGGCTGATCGACCCCCAGTCGCTGTCGATTGGATTGTTGGGCAACAGCCACGGGCCGACGAAGCACGCGATCACGATCAGCAGCAGGATGGCGAGCCCGACCATCCCCGCACGGTTGCGCACGAAGCGTGCGCAGGCGGTGGCCAACGGGCCGCGCGAGCGGGGCGGCGCGACGACGTCCGGCGGCGCGTCGAAGGCAGGAGAGAGGCGGCTCATGGGATCAATACCGGATGCGCGGGTCGAGCCATGCATACGCGAGGTCGACCAGCAGGTTGAACAGGACGGCCACGACCGTCGTCAGCACGACGAGACCGAGCACCAGCGTGTAGTCGCGGTTGATCGCGCCGTTCACGACGAGTTGCCCCAGCCCGGGCAGCGCGAACACCGACTCGGTGACGACCGCAGCGGTGATCGACGAAATGCAGACCGAACCCATCAGCGAGACGACCGGCATCAGTGCGGGCTTCATCGCGTGACGCAGGATGATGATGTGTCCCGGCAGACCCTTCGCGCGGGCGGTGCGGATGAAGTTGCCCGACAGCACCTCGATCAGGCTGCCGCGCATCACGCGCGCGATCGCGGCGACGTTGATGAAGGTGAGCAGCACGATCGGCAGCACGCGATAGTGCCATTCGCCGTCGCCCCAGCCGCCGGCGGGCAGCAGGCCGTGGCCTGCCGAACCCTTCAGCAGGATCGCGAAGACCCAGACGAGTACCGGGCCGAGCACGAACGGCGGGATTACGTTGCCGATATTGCCGAGCACCATCACGCCGTAGTCGATCACGCTGTCGCGTCGCACGGCGGCGATCGTGCCGAGCAGTACGCCGATCACGAACGCGATCGGCACCGAGATGCCGCCGACACCGAGGCTCACCGGCAGTGCCCGCCACACCAGATCGTTGACCGACCAGTCGACGTAGCGGAACGATGGCCCGAGATCGCCGTGCAGCAGCGAGTTCAGGTACAGCAGGTACTGGCGCCACAGCGGCAGGTCGAGATGGTACTTCGCATCGAGGTTGGCCATCACGGCCGCCGACAGATGCTTTTCGGTGTCGAACGGACCGCCGGGAGTCAGATGCAGCAGCAGGTAGCACGCGGTGATCACGGCGAGGATCGTCGGGATCGCCCACAGCGTGCGCCTTAGGGTGTACGCCAGCATGACGGGACTCCTGGGCTCAGTGCTTGAGCAGGTACAGGTCCTGCGATTCGCGCATGTCGATGTAATTGGTCGGCAGGTAGCCTCCCACATACGACTTCACGAGCCGGTCCGCCGAATACTGGAACAGCGGGATCATCGGGTAGTCGTTCATCGCGAGGTCGAACGCCTGCGTGAGCAGGGCGGTGCGCTGCGCGTCGTCGAGTTGCTGGTTGGCCTGTGCGACCAGCGCGTCGACCTTCGGATTGCAGTAGCGTACGTCGTTCTGCACGCCGCCGCAGCGGATCAGGTCGAAATACGACATTGCGTCGTTGTAGTCGACGAACCAGCCATCGCGCGACGCCTGAACCTTGCCGTCATGACGCTGCTTGAGCAGCACCTTGTACTCGACGTTCTCGAGCTTTGCAGTGACGCCGAGCTTGGTACGCCATTCGGAGGTCACGAAGAGCGCCACCTTTTTATGCAGGTCGTTGGTGTCGTACGTGAGCGTGAAGGTGAGCGGCTTCGCGTCCGAGTAGCCGGCCTGCTTCATCAGGTTGCGCGCGTAGTCCACACGTTTGGCCATCGGCCACGCGGCCCAGTCGGGGGTAAACGTACCCGCGCCCTTGGTGCCTTTCACGATCAGGCCGTACACCGGCTGTTCGCCCGCCTGCGTGAGCTTCGAGGTGAGCAGGTCGCGATCCAGCACCATCGATAGCGCCTCGCGCACGCGCTTGTCCTTGAAGGCGGGGTCGTTGTTGTCGAGGCTGTAGTAGTAAGTGGCGATCTGCAGGCCGGTGCGCAGTTCGCCGCCGAACTGCTTCGACACCTGCGCGTAGATACCCGACGGAATCGAGTAGGTGTAGTCGAACTGGCCCGCCTGATACATGCGCATCGCCGTTTCGTTGTCTTCGATTGGCAGGTACGTCACCTTCGAGATCACCACCTTCGGCGCATTCCAGTAGTGGGTGTTCTTCACCATCACGATACGGTTGTTCGGCTGCCAGTCGGTCATCGTATAGGCACCATTGCCTACCAGGTTGCCGGCACGGGTCCACGCATCGCCGAACTTCGTCACCGTCGCGCGATCGACCGGGACCATCGTCGCCATTGCCGTGAGTTCGGGGAAGTACGCGGCCGGCACCGCGGTGGTGACTTCGAGCGTGTAGGGATCGGTGGCGCGGACGGCGAGGCTCGACGGCGGCATCTTGCCCGCGATGATCGCCTCCGCATTTTTCACGAACTCGACGAGGATCGTGTACTTCGAACCGGTTTTCGGATCGACGACGCGCTGCCAGGCATACACGAAGTCCGCTGCGGTAACCGGCTGGCCGTTGCTCCACTTCGCGTCGTGACGCAGTTTGAATACCCATGTGTCCGGTCCGGTACGCTTCCACGACTGTGCAACGCCCGGTACCACCGCACCGCTCGCGTCGATGCGCGTCAACCCTTCGAACAGATCGAGGCCCACGGTATTGGCGTTCCACGATTCGATGTGAGCGGGGTCGAGCGACTCGACTTCGCCGCGCACCTGGCGCGTGATTTCCTGGCTCGCGGAGAGCGTGACGCCGGGCGGCACGGTAACAGCACCGGCGGGACCGGTCAGGGCGAGGACGAGCGCGGCCAGCGCCGTCGCGAAGGCGGTCGTTTTTTTCATGGGTGAGATCGCAGAGAAAGTGTGGAAAGGACTACCGGTGCGCGGCGGCGCGCCCGGTTATCTGCCGCGGGGCCGGGGAGGCCCCTGTTGTCTGTCCAGCATGCAGGAATCCTTGTAAAACGTAACGCAGGCATTCCGCTCGACGCATGTGAACGATCCGAACGCCTGCGATCTAAAACAGTCTCGGTGTACCTACCCAGACGACAACCGATTCCACACGGGCCGTATTGGCCCAGCTATGCGGCACGGTCGATTCGTAGTGCGCGCTATCTCCGCCGTGCAGCACGAACGTCTTGCCTTCCAGCGTCAGCGACACTTCGCCTGCGATCACGTAGAGAAACTCTTCGCCCGCATGCGTCGTGACTTCCGAGCGCTTCTGTCCCGGCGGCATCTTCACGAGGATCGCCTCCAGCTGGCGGCCTCCGGAAAGATTGGTCATCCGGGCAAACAGGTTCGCGGAATCCGCGAACCCAAAAAACTTCAACTGATCGCCGCGACAGACCGAGCGCTCCTCGCTCGGCGTATCGACGAAGTACTGCACAGTCACGCCGAGCGCGTGCGCGATGCCCGCCAGCGACGTGATGGAGGGCGACGCGAGGCCGCGTTCGACTTGCGACAGGAACGGCTTCGAAATGCCCGCTGCACTTGCCGTGTCGTCGAGGGTGCGTTTCAGGCGATGCCTCAACGCGCGTATCTTGCTGCCCAGCACTAGAGCGGGATCCTTTTTTTCGAGTGTCGAGACCATATCAGGACGAAATCACCCCGTCAAAATTTGTTTGATATAAGTAAATCTTGTTTGATAGCCTTCCGGTCGTCGGCGATCCGTAGTTTCGTGCCCGCGACCCGGCTCCCTGCTTTTTTTGAGACCACACTCTATGTCGCCAGAACCCTCCCGTCCAACCGCTAAATGCATGAAACTTGTCGAAATTAGCGGTGTTCTTACCGCTGGATGCGAAGTAATAACGGGAGAGTAAGTGATTAGACCCGATCCGCATAACGCCTTGTGCACACAGCGAGCGATCCCGTCGCACGTCGACCGGCCGGAAATCATGCCGGGCGTGGATATGCGTTTCGATCTCAGTGGATACCCGGAGTGACGCCACCGCCATCCATCAGCAGAATCGCCACCGCTTGCGGACCGTCGAATCTTTCGGTCTGCTTGCGGAAACGCTTGTGGAAATTCACGCAGCGCAGCGATCCTGCCGCGGCTATTCGACCGGCCGGTCCTATCCGGATCGCCGGTTTTTGATCGACATGAACGACACCTTCTATTTCGACGTGGGTCGTCCGCGCGCTTCAGTTCCACGCGCGGCACGACCCAGCGCCCCTCCTCGCGAGACCGCCTGCCCGACGGTGACGGTCCGCATCGCGCCTCTACGGCCTATCCGTCATGCTGCCGTCCCGGCGGTGCGGCGCGGTGCCTGCTTCCCATTTCCCGATTCCACAGTTTCGACAAGCGTCGCACGCCATGGCGCGACGGTTTCCGGACTGGTTTTCCCGCGCCGCGCCCAACCTGCGCGCGTCGCTATCTGTACATGCACAAGAGGTATACGACGATGAAATCTCCCGTCTCCCAGACCCGATCGTTCTCGACGGTCTTCCTGATCGAAATGTGGGAGCGTTTCGGCTATTACGGCATGGCGGCGCTGCTCGTGCTGTTCATGGTGAACCGGCTCGGCTTCGCGGACAGCCACGCCAATCTGACCTGGGGCGCGTTCACGGCGCTCGTCTATGCGGCGCCTTCGATAGGCGGCTGGATCGGCGACCGGATTCTCGGCACGCGCCGCACGATGATCTGCGGCGCAGTCGTGCTCGCGGGCGGCTACCTGATGCTCGCGATGCCGACCGACAGCCTTGCCCACATGTATGTGTCGCTCGGCGTGATCGTCGTCGGCAACGGGCTCTTCAAGGCGAATGCGGCGAACCTCGTGCGGCGCATCTACGAGGGCGACGACGCGCGTATCGACAGCGCGTTCACGATTTACTACATGGCCGTCAACATCGGTTCGACGCTGTCGATCCTCGCGACGCCGTGGATCAAGGATCACTGGGGATGGCACGCGGCGTTCGGCGTCTGCTGCGCCGGCATGCTGCTCGGCGTGCTGAATTTCTTCCTGCTGTATCGCTCGCTGGCACACATCGGCTCGGAACCGGACGCCGAACCGGTGCGCTGGAAGGCGCTGGGCGCGATCGCGGCGGGCGGCGTCGTGATCGCCTTCGCGACGACCTACGTGCTGCAACACAAGGCGATCGCGGTGGCCTGCGTGTACGTGGCCGGCGTCGCGATCCTCGCGATCTTCGGCTATATGCTTACGCGCTGCGAACGGGCGGAGCGCGCGGGACTCGTCGCGGCGCTGATCCTCACGCTGCAGGTGATCCTGTTCTTCGTGTTCTATCAGCAGATGTCGACGTCGCTGACGCTGTTCGCGCTGCGCAACGTCGATCCGCATTTCTCGCTGTTCGGTGTGTCGCTGTTCTCGTGGAGCGCCGGGCAGTTCCAGGCGCTGAATCCGATCTGGATCATGCTGTTGAGCCCGCTGCTCGCGCTGCTGTACACGCGGCTCGCCAGGCGTGGCAGCGACGTGTCGGTCGCGGCGAAATACGCGCTCGGCTTCGCGGTGGTGTCGGCGGGCTTCTTCGTCTATGCGCTGAGTGGCCGCTATGCGGTCGACGGACGCGTGTCGTCGTGGTTCATGGTCGGCGGCTATGGGTTGTATTCGCTCGGCGAACTGCTCGTCAGCGGCCTCGGCCTCGCGATGATCGCGCGTTACGTGCCGGTGCGGATGGGTGGCTTCATGATGGGCGCGTACTTTGTCGCGACGGGCGTGTCGCAGTATCTGGGCAGCGTCGTCGCGAACTTCGCGCAGATGCCGTCCGGCGATCTCGATCCGCTGCAGTCGCTGCCGTTGTACACGAAGCTCTTCAACGGGCTCGGCTGGCTGGCGGCGCTCGGCGTGTTGATCGCCGTGCTGCTGCTGCCGCTGATGCGCCGGTTGTCGCGCGAGCATGAGCGTTGCTGCGAGGAGGCGCGAGCGGATCAGCAGCGTGTTCAGCGGGCGGCGGATACGCCGGGTGCGCTGGCTGTCGCCGCGAAGCACTAGCGTTTTTGCGCGTTTCCGCACGGATACGCGCGGGTTGAAACGAAGCGGCCCCGGCATGCCATGCCGGGGCCGCTTCGTTTTCAGATCAAACCTTTAACCGCGCGGAATCACCAGCCGCTGGCCGACCAGAATCAGATTCGGGTTTGGAAGGTTGTTGCGCTTCTGGATCTCGACGTAACGCTGCGCGCTGCCCAGCTGGCTCGATGCGATCAGGTTGAGCGTATCGCCGGACCTCACGACGTAGGTCTTTTCGTTGCCGCTCGCGGCGGTCGTCGCGATCTGGTTGCTGATGAAGTACTTGCGCAGCAGCGCCAGGTATTCGGGCGACTGCCGGACCTTCGCGATCGCCGAATTCAGGTACACCAGCAGATCGTTGTCGCTCTTGCGCACGCCGATCTTGTACGCGAGGTTCGAGCCGTCGAGCTTGGTCACCGCGAACGTGAGGTCCGTGCCTTCGATTTCGGCGACGCCGAACGGGTAGTCGTAGACGATCGCGTCGACCTGCCGGTTGTTCAGGAAATGCGCCATCCACGAGCGTTCGCCGTTGATGCTGGCATCGGACAGTTCGACGACCCGGCTGTCCGGGAACGCCTTCGTGACGAACGCCTTGACGTCCGGATCGCCCTGCAGGATGCCGATTGTCTTACCGCTGAGATCGGCTGCCGAATGGATCGGCGAACCTTTGCGCACGATCAGCGAATAGCCGAAGTCGTCGATGTACGGCACGGTGTAGACGACGCCGTTCGGCGAATCGTCGGGGAAGGTCAGGCCGTCCATCGCCACGTCGACCACCGCGTTGCCCTGACTGTCGGTCTGCGTGAGCTGTGCGGGCACCGCCGGGTACGTGTCCACGCCGTGCCCGGTGTCCACCTTGATCGTGCTGTGATCGCCCGATGTGAATTCCTTCTGCGCGAACAGCAGTTTCGCGAAGTCGACGTTGAAGCCCTGCGCCTTGCCGTCGACTTCCGAATAGAACGGCCGCGACGGATTCTCGACGCTCACACGGACCACGCCGTTCGTCACGATCGATTTCAGCGTGTTCTTGTCCGGCACGAAGCCGTCCACCGCGACGGACTGCACGACCTTCGGTGCGGCGGTGCTGTTGTTGCTGCTTGTGTTGGTGCTGTTATCGGTGCCGGAATTCGCCGGGCTGGTGGCGCTGGTCTGCGCAGGCGACTGGAAGTTGCGCAGCAGGCCGCCCTGGTAGATCAGCCAGCCTGCGACGAGAACGATCAGAAAGAGTGCCGAGCCGAGTATTTTTTTCATCGTATTGGATACGGAGGTTGGACTGTCGAATTCGCCGTTCGGGCGCTCACTGCTTCGAGGCAATCGACGTCGGCAGCGCGGTCTGCGATGCGGTGACGCCAGCGACTGCCGCCTGGGCCTGCTGGACTTCCGGGTTCTCCATCAGCGACGTTTCCATTTCGGAGAACGCCTTGTTGACCGAGTTCGTCACCGCGTCGATTGCCGCATCGGTCTTGATCTGCTCGAACGTGTTACTGGTCTGCATGCCGGCGATCTTGTTCATCCGTTGCGCCGATTGGGACATGTCCCACAGCGCCTTCGCGCGGTCGATCGCGTTCGAGAAGTTTTGTAGTTCCGCCTGCACCTGCTTGTAGCGTGTCTCGCGATATGTGAGCAACTTGGTCATCGTCGCGAGCTGCGATTCGAAGCGGTCGGCGTCGTCCGGGTACTGCTTCTTGAACTGCGCGGTCTTGGCCGCGAAGTTCGAGACCTCGGTGCGGAAGCTCGTGATGCTGTCCTTGAACTTCTGCGCCGCCTGTTCTTTTTCGGCCAGCTGGTTGTAGAGTGTTTCGATCGGATTCGTGCCGGCCTCGTTCACCATCATCTTGACCTTCTGGTTCGCGAATTTCATCGCGATGACGGGCGTGAAATTGATCGCCGCGAGCCCGATGATTCCCGCCGCGATCAGGCCGACCAGACCCTTCAGCAGCAGAACCACGAGCGGAGCGACGACGATAATCGACAAACCGATAATGCCCCACTTGATGAGCTTGACCTTGCCCGGGTTCGTGCTGGTACTGGCGGTCGTCATATCTTTGGACATACGAGATACCCCTGTGACGTTTATACGAGCTGAACAGTAAAGTCTGATGTCGAAACGGATCGATCGATAAAACAAAAACGAAATGCGGTCGGGCAAAAACAACATGGCCGGCCGGCAGACACAAGCCGCGACGGCTCGCGTGGCGGGCAATCGGCCGTGCGCCATATTAAAACGATTTCTGATGGATTTTTACTGTCCGGCGGTATATGCCGTTCGCGGCGTGTTGTTTCGCGCTGAAAGCGGGGCAGTCCGGGACACCCGTTTTCGATCGGCAAACATACCACGGTCTGCATTAATCCTGACGGTTCGACGATTGGACACAAGGCAGCGAGGCTGTCTTCTGTTTCGGTCATGATTTAACGTTTTCGCGCATAAAGGCACCGAAAAATACTACACCTGTCGGGCGGTAATAACGGTGTTTCGATGGCGAAAACTTGTGTCGGGAAAATGTGCGCCGGAGCGGTGGGTCCGACGGGGCCGGGCGGCTGTGGAGGAGGGGAAGTCGGGCGCCGGAGCGGAGTCGGCGCCTGAGCCGTTCGGCCGTTGTCAGGCTGGCATCTGGCGGAACGACACTGCGATCCGGTTCCAGCCGTTGATCGCGACGATCAACAACGTGAGGTCGGCGATTTCCTGATCGCTGAAGTGCGGCTTGACCGCTTCCCACACGTCGTCGGGCACGTGAGTCTGCGCGATCAGCGTGACAGCCTCGGTCCATTCGAGCGCGGCACGTTCGCGGTCGGTGAAGAACGGCGTTTCGCGCCACACGACGACCGCGGTGAGCCGTCGCTCGGTTTCGCCGCCCTTGCGCGCGTCGGTGGCGTGCATGTCCACACAGAACGCGCAGCCGTTCAGTTGCGATGCGCGCAGCCGGACCAGTTCCGCGAGCGGCTTCTCGATACTGCTCCTGCCGACCCGTTCCCCCAGTGCCAGCATTGCCTTCGTGACGTCCGGGCTCGCCTTGTAGTAGTCGAGACGTGATTGCATGACCTGCTCCTGTTGAAGATGCCCGTTGGCGGGCGACGGAATCAAGCTTAGGCCGTATAGTGGTCGCGTAAAATAACCATTTTCTGGATATTCGAGGTAACCAGTTCAGATGGACATCCATCTCGCGATCGAAGGCCGGCACGATCTCGCCGGACAGATTTATCGACAGCTGCGGGCGGGGATCGTGGAGGGCCGACTCGCGGGCGGCACGCGTTTGCCGTCGACGCGCGATCTTGCTGGTCGACTCGGCGTATCGCGCAAGACGACGCTCGACGTGTTCGAGCGGCTGCTCGCCGAAGGCTATCTGGTCGCGCGTGCCGGTGCCGGCACGTTCGTCGCGGAGGGTCTCGGTCGGTTGCCGGTCGGGAGCTCTGCGCAAACCCGCGCAGCCGTTACGGCGCGTTCGCAGTCGAAGCCGCGCGCGAGGGCACAACCGGTCTGGGACACGTTGCTGCGCGCGTCGCCGATGCCGATACCGGCCGCCGGTGTGCCGCACGACTTCATCGGCGGCGTGACGGACAAAACGCTGTTTCCGTTCGACGCGTGGCGCCGTTGCGTGAACCATGCGTTGCGCGTTCAGGCGCGCGGTCGCGGCACGTATCGCGAAGCCGCGGGCGAACAGGATCTGCGGCTCGCGGTGTCGCGCTATCTCGCCTTCAGCCGCGCGGTGCCCGGCAATTGGGAGGACGTGTTCGTCACGCAGGGCGCGCAGCACGCGCTCGATCTGATCGCGCGCGTCACGCTGCGTCCGGGCGACGTCGCCGCGGTCGAAGATCCCGGTTATCCGCCGGCGCGCGACTGCTTCGCCGCGCTCGGCGCGAAAGTGGTCCCGGTGCCGGTCGACGCGCAGGGGCTCATCGTCGCGAAGCTGCCGAAGCACGCGCGGCTCGTGTACGTGACGCCGTCGCACCAGTTTCCGCTCGGCATGCCGATGAGTCTCGAGCGGCGCGTCGAACTGCTCGAGTGGGCGCAGCAGCGCGGCGCGCTGATCGTCGAAGACGACTACGACTGCGAATACCGCTTCGAGGGGCGCGCGATGGAACCGCTGAAGAGTCTGGACCGCGCAGGACTCGTCGCGTACGTCGGCACGTTCTCGAAGACGATGCTGCCCGAGCTGCGGATGGGCTATGTCGTGCCGCCCGCGTCGCTGCAGGCGCCGCTGCGCAAGGCACGTCAGGTCGGCGACTGGCACGGTTGCACGCTGACGCAGACCGCGCTCGCGCGCTTCATCCTCGACGGCCATTTCGCGAAACATCTGCGCCGGATGCACAAGGTCTACGCGACGCGACGCACGTGTCTGCTCGAGCATCTGCGCGGCGACCTGGCGCCGTGGTTCGAACCGATCGTGCCGCACGCCGGCATTCATCTCGCGGCGCATCTGAAACCGCCGCTCGATGAAGCGACGCTCGTCGCGGCCGCGCGCGACGCGTCGATCGGCCTCTATGGGCTCGCGCGGTTTCACGTGCGCGTGCCGCCGCGTCCGGGGTTGCTGTTCGGCTATGGCGGGATCGCCGCCGACGATATCGACGCGGCGCTCGGCCGGCTCGCGCGACTGATGCCCACGCTCGCACGTCGATGAAAACCGCTTGCCCCGACTCGCTGACGAATCCGTTTCAGCTTCCGCCATGCCGTGTCACGTCAGCGCGCGTTCGCTTCGTCGATACAAAAAGCCCGCTTTTCATGGGCTTTTCGACACGGTGCATGGTCACACGCGGCATCGGACGAGCGGAGCGAATCCACGTTTACCCCTTAAAACAGGCATCGAAATGCATCGTGGAGTCTGCACCACGCAACAAACCCGGGTTTCACGCACAAAAGATTCGCGCGAAACGCCGCAGCGCTTGTAGAATCCGGCGTTGAAGCGTGTGCATACCGTGTGCGCTTCGTGCACTCACTGACCACAACAGGTAGGAGAAACATGCCGACTTCCGCAAAAAAGGTGGCCAAGAAGGCCGCTCCTGCAGCTACCAAAAAGGTTGCTGCGAAGAAAGCGCCTGCGCAGAAAGTCGCAGCTAAGAAGGTCGCCGTGAAGGCGTCCGGCGCACTGTCGCCGATCAAGGACACCTTCACGAAGGCCTCGCTGGCTGCTCATGTCGCAGAACGCGCTGGTGTTGAACCGAAGTCCGCCAAGGCCGTCCTGGCCGCGCTCGAAGATACGATCCTCGGCGCGGTGCACAAGAAGGGTGCTGGCGAATTCACGCTGTCGGGTCTGCTGAAGATCGTCGCGCAACAAGTGCCGGCGAAGAAGAAGCGCTTTGGCAAGGACCCGTTCACGGGCGAAGAGCGCTGGTTCCCGGCCAAGCCGGCTAGCGTGCGCATCAAGGCACGCGCGCTGAAGAAGCTGAAGGACGCAGCGGCTGCCTGAACGGACTCGAGTGCCGTCGTGCTTCGGGCGGCGGCATTCACTGCCGGCAGTATGCGATCCCCGCGGGTGTAACCCGCGGGGATTTTTTATTGACGCGTGACGAAGTAGCAAAGCGATGAAATGACGTGGCGTGCACGGAGCGTGTGTCGGTTTTTTGCATGAAACGACGTCACAGCAGACGCGCGCCGACGATCGCCGATGCGGCGGCATTACAATAGCGCGTCTTTTCTTACCGGATGAACCCATGACCTACTGTGTGGCGATGTGTGTCGACGATGGCCTCGTGTTCCTGTCGGACACACGGACCAACGCGGGCGTCGATCACATCAGCACGGCGCGCAAGATGTCCGTCTTCGAGCAGCCCGGCGAACGGGTGCTCGTGTTGCTCGGCGCGGGCAACCTGTCGCTGACCCAGGCGGTGCTGCATCAACTCGACGAGCCGTCGGACGACGGTCGCGCGACGCTATGGAGTGTCGCCACGATGGCGGACGCGGCGCGCGTCGTCGGCGATGCGGTGCGTGCGGTTCATCAGCGCGAAGCGGCGGCGTTGCAGGAGTTCGGCGTCGACTTCAACTGCAGTTTCATTCTTGGCGGGCAGATCGGCCTCGACGGCGGCAAGCCGCACGCGCCCCGGCTCTTCATGATCTACGCGGCGGGCAATTTCATCGAAGCGTCGACGGTGTGCCCGTACTTCCAGATCGGCGAATCGAAGTACGGCAAGCCGATCATCGATCGCGTGCTGACGCCGGCCACGCCGCTCGACGAGGCCGCGAAGTGCGCGCTGATCTCGATGGACTCGACACTGCGCTCGAATCTCTCGGTGGGGTTGCCGCTCGATCTGCTGGTCTACGAAACGGATGCGCTGCACGTGACGCGCTTCGTGTCGATCGATCACGACAACGCGTATTACGAGATGATCCATCGCACGTGGGGTGAGCGGCTGCGTCAGATCTTCAGTGAGATTCCCGATCCGGACTGGCGCGATGCGGCGCCCGTGCCGCTGCCGCAACGCGATCGCGGACCGGTCACCTATCGTGGGCCTGGCGCGACGCCCAATGCCTCCGACGCAATGCCCGAGCAGACGCTTGCACAGGCTGCGCAGCAAAAGGCTCAACGGTAAGGCGGGCGGGCGCACCAGCGCCCGTAACACGCGACCGTTCACACAAATCCATCCGCCCAATAAAAAAGCCAGCCTTCGGCTTGCGCCTCAGGCTGGCTTTGCTGCAGCTCGGTACTTCAGCCGCAGACCAGATGCTTAGAACTTGTGGCGAATGCCCAGGCTGACGATTTCCGAGCCCGTCGAGTTCGAATCGTAGCCGTAGTCGGCCACCGAAGCGCCCGCGCCGACCACCGTCCCATCGGCCAGACGCTGGCTGCCGCTCGCGTGCTGGTAGGCGCCGACCAGATACAGGTCCGTGCGCTTCGACAGCGAGTAGTCGCCACCCAGCGAGATCTGATGATAGGTCGCTTTCGTATCGCCGGTGCCGTGCGTGTACGTGTAGCCCAGACCCAGCAGCATAGCCGGCGTCAGCTGATAGCCCACGTAGCCGGCGCCGACGTTGAACTTCTCGGTGCCGCCGAATGCCGATGCCGCATCCGATTTGTACTGAGCGTTGCTGTAACGCAGGCTGAACGTGAACGGGCCCGCGATGTACTGGGCTGCCACCGACGCGATGCCGATCGACTTGGCCGTCTGGTACGCGTTGTTGATCACGCTGTCGAACGTGCCGTCCGACGTGCCGCCCCACGCGGTGCGCAGGGTCGACGAGCTGGCGTTGTCCATGCGGATGTAGCCGGCCGCGAGGCTGAACGGACCCGTTGCATACGTTGCCGCACCCGACCACGTTTGACCCGAACCCGTCTGGCCTGCGACGCCGCCCAGCGCGTAGAAGCCTTCGAACTGGAAGCCGCTGAACACCGGCGACGTGTACTTGATCGCGTTGTTGGTACGCGAGCTGTTGTCGTTGTTGTCGACGTCGCCCGGGGTCGTGAACGTGCTGCCGAAGTAGTTGTCTGCCGTGAGCGGCTGAACCAGGTCGACCACCGGGTCATATTGACGACCGAGGGTCACCGTACCGTACGAATCGTGCGTCAAACCGACGTATGCCTGACGACCGAAAATGCGGCTGCCCTGACCGAGCTTGCCGTTGTTCGGATTGAAGCCGTTTTCCAACTGGAAGATTGCCTTCAGGCCGCCACCCAGATCTTCGGTGCCCTTCAGGCCCCAACGGCTACCCTGCAGGTTGCCCGAATAGAGCTGGTACAGGTTGTTGTTGCTGGCGTCAGCGTGATGCACATACTGGAAGGACTCGTCGATCAAGCCGTACAGGGTTACGCTGCTTTGAGCATGTGCCGCGCCCGTGACACCCAGTAGGGCCAGCGAGAGGGTAGATAGTGCGATTCGTTTCATCCATTTCTCCACGCGATGATTAGTTTCGTTGTTGCGGAAAGCAGAATAGCGCAGTGTGTCCAGGTGTAAGAACTGAAAAAAAAACACTGTAGCCAAAATGTGACAAGACGCGCGGAGCCTTGTCTACAAAGCCTTTCGTCGACTATTCCTGATTTGACAACATTTCATCTCTGAATGAGCATTATTGTTGTTTTGTTGATGGTGATCCCGGCGATCTTTGCAAATGTGACGTGAGACTGAAAGTCTGAAGTAATGCACTTGACCACCCGCCGGGCAATCGAACCATTGCTTTTAATGCGTTTTCGATGGGTTGTCCGTGGCGCTCGAAAGAAGCACTGGACAGACGGCGTGAAGGGGACTAAGCCGCCGCGCAGTGCCTTTAGCGGTCGTCGTTCGCCGCCGGCCGCGCGTCAGTTCCGTTGTTCCCATTGCGGCGACCGGCGACCGCGGTCACGAAGAGTGCCGCACCGGCCGCGAGCAGCACCGATCCCCATGGATGCCGCTTGACGTAGCGCTCGGCGGCGACGGCTTTGCGGCCGGCCTGTACGAGCGTGGCGGCCGCGGCGCGCGTCGCCTGGTTTTCCACGCGCACAACCGTGCGGCCTAAGCGCACCGCGCCGTTCGCCGGCACCCGTTCAGGGACTGGCTTCGATGCGGCCATGAGTGGCACGGCTTCGGGCCGTGGACTCGTCCTCGCTGCCGGTTTGGTGGAGGGATCGGCGGCGAGCGTCGCGGGTTCGTCGAGGCGACGTGGCGCCTGGGACGCGACTGTCGACGCCGCGAGAACCGACGCGAGCTTCGCGCGACTGCCCGGCGGCGGCTCGCTGTCCTGCAACCCCCATGCGCCTCGTGGGTCGTGCATCCGTCCGCGCGCGGCGGAGAATTCGGCGCCGAGCAGCAGCACCGCTGCCGAGAAGTACAGCCACATCAACAGCACGGCCAGCGATCCCGCGGCGCCGAACGAATTCGCCATGCCCGCGTGCGCGAGGTAGAGCGCGAACAGTTTTTTGCCGGCTGAAAACAGCACCGCCGCGACGAGACCACCCACCATCGCGTCCTGCCAGCGGACGATCGCATCGGGCAGAAACTTCAGCAACGCCGCGAACGCGACAGCGAGCACGAACAGGCCGACGAGCAGTTGCAGCACGTTGCCGATGATCACGTAAGGCGAATTGCCCCATAGCCACTGGCCGATGAATGTGATCGCGGTATCGAGCACGAGCGACACGATCAGCAGGAACGCGACGCCCAGCACGAGGCTGAACGAGATCAGCCGCACGCGCACGAGCGCGACGACGCTCGACGCGCGCGACCGCACCGGCGGCCACACCATATTGAGCGCGCTGTTGAGCGACGAGAACGTCGCCGATGCGCCGATCGCGAGCAACACGAACGAAATGATCGCCGCGATGCCACCGGCGTTGCCGCTGCGATGCGCGTTCTCGACGATCGTCGAGATGCCGGCGGCCGCTTCGTTGCCGAGCACGCCGTGCACCTGACGGAACAGTTCGCCGCGTGCCGCGTCGGCGCCGAAGAACCAGCCGGCGACCGCGATCACCATCACGAGGGTCGGCGCAAGCGAGAACGCCGCATAGAACGCGATGCCCGCGGCCATCGCCGCGCAACGGTTGTCGGAGAATTGCCGGAGGGCGCCGAGGGCCCACGAAGCCTGCCTGCGGGCCGCTGTCTGCAGCTTGTCGGATGAGAACGTATCCATGCTGGTCCTTCCCGTCGGGATCGTGACGCCTTGCAGCGGCGAATCAGCCTGCGTGACGCAAGCACCATGCCTGTCGAACTATAGCAAGCGTGGTTGCGCGCGGCCTCACGTCAGGACAAGTTACGTCGTCGGTCCGGCGAACACGTCGGCGCACAGTTGCCGTCCGGCATCGGTGAGGCACGCGGTGCCGGTGCCGTCTTCGGTGAATGTCGTCTCGACGATGCCGCCGTCGACGAGCGCCGTCAGCTGACGCCGCAAGCCGCTCATCGGCAGGCCGGCCTGCTTCGACAGCTTCGCGAGCGACCATGCCTTGCCCGGCGTCTCCTGTTGGGCGCGCCACAACTGCGCGAGTATCGCGACGAGGGCGGGGTCGATTGCATCGTTCATTGGCCAGTCCTTCTTCAAGCCATCTGCGCAGCGAGTTCGCCGAGCGTCCTGAGCGCATGCTCGATGGCAGTGGTCCATGGGTAGCTGTAGTTCAGCCGGATGAAATGGCGAAAGTCGTTGCGCGTCGAAAACATGTGGCCGGGACCGATCGTGATGCCGCGCGCGAGCGCCGCCTGATAGAGCCGCATCGAATCGACGCGCGGCGGCAGCTCGACCCACAGCACGTATCCGCCTTGCGGCGACGACGTGCGCGTACCGTCGGGAAAGAACCGCTGCACCATCGCCGCCATCAGCCGCGCCTGCTGACGATAGATCTTGCGCACGTGCCGCAGATGGCGGTCGTAGCCGTCCTGCCGCAGATAGTCCGCGACCGCGACCTGTGGAACCGACGGTGTCGTCAGCGTGTTGAGGAATTTGAGCTTCTCGACCTGTGCACGATAACGGCCAGGCATCGCCCAGCCGATCCGGTACGACGCGGTCAGGCTCTTCGAGAACGACGCGCAATGCAGCACGAGCCCGCGCGTGTCGAAGTTCTTTAGCGTCGATGGGCGGGTGTCGCCGAAATAGAGTTCCTGGTACACGTCGTTCTCGATGACCGGAATCTCGTGTGCGGCAAGCAGTTCGACGAGCCTTCGCTTGCGCTCGTCGGGCATCTGGAACCCGAGCGGATTCTGGAAGTTCGGCATCACCATGCACGCGGCGATCTTTCGCCGGCCGACGATCTGCGCGAGCACGTCGAGATCGATGCCATCAGCGGGATGCGTCGGCACCTCGATCGCGCGCATGCCGAGCCGCTCGATCGCGTGGAGCATCGCGTAGTAGGTCGGCGATTCGACGATGACCGTATCGCCTGGTTTTGCGACCGCCTGCAGGCTCAGGTTGATCGCCTCGGTTGCACCGACCGTGATGACGATTTCGTCGGGGTCGACGGGTACGCCGTTTTCCGCGTAACGCCGCGCGATCTGGCGGATCAGTTCGGGATTGCCGGGCGGCAGGTCGTCGATCAGATTCCAGCTCGCATGGCGTCGCGCAATCGCGTTCGCATACTGGTTGATCTTGCGCCACGGGAACAGCGACGGGTCCGGGTACGGCGAGCCGAGCGGCATCGCATCGCGGCTGCCGATGCTGCGCAGCGTGGACAGCACGAGCCCGCTGACGTCGACTTCCGCGGCGACCGCCGGCGTTTGCGCGGCGGGCTTGCGCGCGGCGCGCGGCCGTGCCTGTTCGCGCACGAAGTAGCCGGACTGCGGCCGCGTGTCGACGATGCCGCGGCTTTCCAGCAGCGCGTACGCGCGCAGCACGGTCTTGATGCTGACTCCGTGCTGCTGGCTCGCCTGGCGCACCGATGGAATCCGCTCTCCGGCCGCAAACACGCCGCGCCGTACGGTGGCCTCGATTTCATCGGCAAGCTGTTCGTAGAGTTTCACGGCATCCGGTCGCAGCAGGAACAGTACGAGTGTAGGGCAGATCGGCGCAACTGTACTCCTTCAGTTTTGCATTTTCTGTGTGCCGGGCGTATTTTGGGGCACAGTAAGATGGGGTCATCGGCGCAGTGCGCCCCTCGTTTCAGCGACCCATCATGAAGAAGAAACCCGAAGCCCGGATCGAACCGTACACCCACCCCGCGGCCGGATGGGGCGCGCTGAAGTACGTCGCGATCAATCTGCTCAAGGAGAGGGTAGCGGGCGGCAACTACCGCACACTGCTTGCGCAGAACCAGCCGGACGGATTCGATTGCCCGGGCTGCGCATGGCCCGACCGCGAGCACGCATCGACGTTCGAGTTCTGCGAAAACGGCGCGAAGGCGGTGGCTGCCGAGGCGACCGGCAAGCGCGTGACGCCTGCGTTCTTCGACGCGCACACGGTCACCGAGCTGATGGCGCAATCGGACTTCGACCTCGAACAGCACGGCCGCCTGACCGATCCGCTCGTCTACGACGCGGCCCGTGACCGTTACGTACCGATCGAGTGGGACGACGCGTTTGCGCTGATCGCGAAGCATCTGAACGCGCTCGACGATCCCGACCGCGCCGCGTTCTACACGTCGGGCCGCGCGAGTAACGAGGCTGCGTTCCTGTATCAGCTGTTCGTTCGTATGTACGGCACCAACAATTTCCCTGACTGTTCGAACATGTGCCACGAGGCGACGAGCCGCGGTTTGCCGCACACGGTCGGCGTCGGCAAGGGCACCGTCACGCTCGACGATTTCGAGCATGCCGACACGCTGCTGCTGTTCGGCCAGAATCCCGCGACAAACCATCCGCGGATGCTCGGCGAGCTGCGCGAGTGTGCCAAGCGCGGCGCGACCATCGTGTCGATCAATCCGCTGAAGGAGCGCGGACTCGAACGCTTCGCGAGCCCGCAGCATCCGGTCGAAATGCTGACGATGAGCAGCACGAAGATCAGCTCCGTGTTCATCCGGCCGAAAGTCGGCGGCGATTTCGCGCTGATCAAGGGGGTCGCGAAGCGCGTGATCGAACTCGACGACGAAGCGCGCGTGTCGGGCCTCGAACGCGTGCTGGACGTCGCGTTCCTCGCGGAACATACGGTCGGCTTCGACGCATTCGCCGACGATCTGCGCGCCGAGCGCTGGGACACGATCGTCGCGGAATCGGGCGTGCCTTACGACGACGTGCTGAAGCTCGCCGACATCTACGTGCGCGGCCGCGCGGTGATCTCGACGTGGGGCATGGGACTCACGCAGCACAAAAATTCGGTGCCGACGGTGCAGCTGCTGTCGAACCTGATGATGATGCGCGGCAATATCGGCCGGCGCGGCGCGGGGCTGTGCCCGGTGCGGGGCCATTCGAACGTGCAGGGTGATCGCACGGTCGGTATTGAAGAGCAGCCGACTGAAGCGTTTCTCGACCGGCTCGGCGCCACCTACGATTTCGAACCGCCGCGCGAGCACGGTCTCGACGTCGTCAACACGATTCAGGCGATGCTCGAGCGCAAGGTGAAGGTGTTCATCGGGCTCGGCGGCAATTTCTCGATCGCGACGCCCGACACGCCACGCACGTGGGACGCGATGCGTTCGTGCGATCTCACCGTGCACATCACGACCAAGCTGAACCGCAGCCATCTCGTGCATGGCCGCGACGCGCTGATCCTGCCGACACTCGGCCGCACCGAGATCGATCTGCAGGACGGCATCGCGCAGGGCGTGAGCGTCGAGGATTCGATGAGCATGGTGCATATCTCCTACGGGATGAACAAGCCCGCGTCGCCGAACCTGCTGTCGGAAATCGCGATCGTCGCGCGGATGGCGCAGGCGACGCTCGGCAGCGCGAAGGTCGACTGGCTGGCGCACGCGAAGAACTACGCGCTGATCCGCGACGGCATCGCGAAGGTGATCGACGGCTTCGAGGACTACAACGAGCGGCTGAAGCATCCGGGTGGCTTCCATCTCGGCGTCGCGTCGCGCGAGCGGATCTGGATGACGCCGAGCGGCAAGGCGCAGTTCCTCGTGCATGCGATTGCCGTCGATACGCCGATCCATCGCGCGCGCAGCCGTCACGGAGAGCGTCTGATGACGCTGATGACGACCCGTTCGCACGATCAGTACAACACGACGATCTACGGTCTCGACGACCGCTATCGCGGCGTGTTCGGCCAGCGTCGCGTGCTGTTCGCGAACCGCGAGGATCTCGCGATGCTCGGCTTCGTGGCGGGGCAGTGGGTCGATATCACGAGCGTCTGGGACGATGGCATCGAGCGTCGCGTGGACGGTTTCCTGCTCGTCGAATACGACATTCCGCGCGGTTGTCTCGGCGCGTACTACCCGGAGACGAATCCGCTAGTACCGCTCGAATCGGTCGCCGACGGCGCGGGCACGCCGACGTCGAAATCGATTCCCGTGCTGCTGTCGGCATCCGTCGAGGCGGTTGCCGCCTGATTCCGGGGAAGGCTGTTTGAAGGAAACGAAAGGCCGCTGTGAAGCGGCCTTTTGCATGGAGTGCACGGCTTTTGCGAAGCTTGGGGCCCTGTACAAGGCTGGACGCGGACTCTTCTGCATGCGTATTACATTTTCTATATGATAATAATTCTCATTTGCGATATACTCGTTGGTCATATATAAGATTCGCGTATAAGATTCGCGTTCGTGTTCTGTAATGAGGGGCGAGCGAATCGAAGAAAAGCGCCGCCCAGATTCCATTCGCGCCCTGGGACGGATATTCGGACCAACCCGTCTTTCGTCAACATGCCCGTTTCCCGTCGTCCTCTTTCGCCGGTTCATCCGACGAAACTTGCGGCCAGTCGCCTCGCGATCGGTACCGCCATTTCTCTCGCCTTCGGCTATTCCACTCCTGCTTTCGCCCAGTCCACCACGACCGATGCCGCGCCCGGCACCGTGCTGCCCGCCGTCAAGGTGCAGGCGTCCGCGGTGGAATTGCCTGGCGATCTCGCGCCGACCTACGCAGGCGGCCAGGTCGCGCGAGGCGCCGACTTCGGCGTGCTCGGCAAGCAGAAAATGATCGACGTGCCGTTCAGCATGACCACCTACACGTCGAAGCTGATCGAAGACCAGCAGGCGGAGACGCTCGGCGACGTGCTGGACAACGACGCCGCGGTGCGCGTGTCGTCCGGCTACGGCAATTTCGCGCAGGTCTTCGTGATTCGCGGTTTCGTGTTGCAGGGTGACGACGTGTCGCTGAACGGTCTGTACGGCGTCACGCCGCGGCAGCTTGTCTCGACTGAAGCGCTCGAACGTGTCGACGTGTTCAAGGGTGCGAATGCGTTTCTGAACGGCGCGTCGCCGTCGGGCTCGGCGATCGGCGGCGGTGTGAACCTGCAGCTCAAACGCGCGGACGACAAGCCGCTCACGCGCGTCACGGTCGACGGCAGCGGCTCCGGCTCCGGCCAGCTCGGCGCGCGCGTCGACATCGGCCGTCGCTTCGGCAGCGAAGGGCAGTTCGGCATTCGCGTGAACCAGGCGAATCGCGACGGCGAAACCAGCATCGACGGCGAGCGTCGTCGCAACAATACGACGGCCGTCGCGCTCGACTGGCGCGGCGACAAGCTGCGGTTGTACGGCGATTTTCTGTATCAGCGGCAACGCGTCGACGACGGGCGTCCGGTTGTCTACGTGACCGGCAGCCAGATTCCCGCGGTGCCGTCGGCGACTCATAACTATGCGCAGACGTGGTCGTTCAGCGATCTCGAGGACACGGTCGGCATCGTGCGCGCCGAGTACGATTTTCTGCCGGCGTGGACGGCCTACGTCGCGGGCGGCACGCGCCACACGAGCGAGCACGGCGATTACGCGTCGCCGACCTATAACGGCGCGGCCGGTACCACGACCCTTTCGCGGCTCGGCGTGCCGCACAAGGAAGATGCGGTGTCCGCGGAAGCCGGCGTGCGCGGACATTTCGCGACCGGTCCGGTGACGCATAGGGTGACGGCGGGCGCGTCGATTACGCGCATCGACAGCCAGTCCGCCTATACGCTTTCGGGTACGGTCGCGACCGACCTCTACAACACGCCGAACCTGCCGCGTCCCGCCGACCGTTATGTCGGTGGCGATCTCGGCGACCCCGGCACGGTTTCGCTCACGTTGATGCGCAGCGTCGCGGTGTCGGACACGCTCGGTTTCCTGCACGACCGCGTGCTGTTCACGGTCGGTGCGCGCCATCAGTCGATCCATCAGAACGGCTTCAGCTACACCGGCGTGCAGAACGCGAACTACGACGACAGCATCACGACGCCGCTCTTCGGTCTCGTCGTCAAGGCGTCGGAGAATCTCGCGCTCTTCGCGAATCGCACCGAAGCGCTCGCGAAGGGCGAGCAGGCGCCGACGACCGCGATCAACGTGGGCCAGACGCTCGCGCCGTACCGTTCGAAGCAGTACGAAGTCGGTGTGAAGTACGACACGGCGCGTCTCGGCGCATCGTTTGCCGCGTATCAGATCGAGCAGCCGTCCGCCTATACCGACAGCACGACGCACATCTTCACGACGAACGGCACGCAGCGGCATCGCGGACTCGAGGCGGAAGTGCACGGCGAACCGTACAAGGGTGTGCGGCTGCTGGCCGGCGCGTCGTTGATCAATGCCGAACTACTCGACACCAACGGCGGCGCGACGGACGGCAATCGGCCGATCGGTGTGCCGAGTTTCCAGTTCAATCTGGGCGCCGAATACGACGTGCCGCTGCTGACCGGTCTCACGCTGAGCGCGCGCTGGATCCACACCGGGTCGCAGTATCTCAACGCGACGAACACCGCGTCGATCCCCGCGTGGGATCGATTCGATCTTGGCGCGCGCTACGGCACCGCGTTGTTCGGCCGGCCGACGACGTTCCGCGCGAGCGTGCGCAACGTCGCTAACAAGGGGTACTGGGCATCGACGGTTGGCGGATATCTGACGCAGGGTGCGCCGCGTACGTTCCTGCTGTCGATGACGACGGACTTCTAGACGTCGAGTCGACTGTTCGTTATGTGGGCTTCAGTAAGAACGCCACCGGCTGCAAAAGCCGGTGGCGTTTTTCATTTTGCGTGCGTGACGACGCTACCGCCTACGACGCGCCACGCTCCCCCGTCGTATTCACCGTCTCGATGCCGGCTCGCTGCGGACGCCGTGACCACACGCTGTCGGTATGGCCCGACGCGACCCGCTGTGCGGTCTTGCGCCACAGGCACGCGAAGCACAGTGCGCCGAGCGCCGCACCGATATCGACACCGAGCGTATCGGCGCTCGTGGAGCCCCACAGACCAGTCGACGGCGCGAGCCAGCCGAGCACGCTCGCGCTCGGAATCGCCACGGTCGTAAGCGTCGCGAGCGCGAGCAGTTCGACCGACGCGCGCGCCGCGCCGCGCAGCAACGCCCAGCCGATGCTCGCGAGAAACGCGCCGTAGTAAAGGCCGATGTGCCACGCGTGTAGATCGCCGACGCGGCCGTTCAGCAGTTTGGCCGCAGCGAGCGTCGACGAGATGCCGACGATGCAGCCGAGCGTCACGCCGATGGTCAGCGCGGCCATCACGAACGTCGCGCGCCGCTGCGATACCGGCAGACCGTCGCGTCGCGCGGCCTTGCGGCGACTCTCGATCCACAGCAGGTTGCCCGAATAGAACAGGAACGCGCCCGCGAGGCCGAGCAGAAAGTAGCTCCAGCGAATCGGACTGCCGCCGTAGCTGCCGAAATGCAGCGCATAGAACGCGCTCGTCGCGGCGGACCACGCGTTGCCATTACCTTCACCGGGTAGGAACTCGGCGTTCAGGAATTGCCCGTTCGCGGGGTTCATCAGCGCGAAGCCGCCGGAACGCGCGAGAAAGCGCGGATCGTCACCGCCGACGAACACCGTCGCACCCGGTTCGCCCGCATGACGGTACGAGAGCGTCTCGGGAACGAAGTGCGGTGCACGCGCGTGCACGCTGTCGAGCAGTGCGCGCACGGGCACGCGCGTCGTTGCAGCGGACGTATCCTGTGCGGATGGCGCCTTCGCGAAGAATGGATTCTGCGCGACCATCATTGGCTGCAGCGTGCCGCTATAGATGACCTTGTCCTGTACGTCGTAGATGTTGTCCTTCAGACCGAACGCGACGACCGACAGCGCCATCACGACATGAAACGGCAAGCTCAGGATGCCGATCGCGTTGTGCGCGTCGAGCCACATGCGTTTCAGGTTCCTGCCGATGCGCAGCGCGAACAGATCCTTGACGAGCGTCGGCAGTAGCACGATCACGCCGGACACCAGCGCAAGCCCATAGAGCATCGAGACGACGCCCATCACGCCCATCCCGACTGCGTAGCTGCCGGGCACGCCGGCGGTCATGTGCAGCACGTCGATGAAACGCGCGGCATCCGACGGACGGCTCTGCTGTGCGACCAGCCGTCCCGCGTCGTCGAACGATGCGCTCCAGCGCTCGCCTGGTTTCGGCTGCCACCTGAGGCGAGCGCCGCCATCTTCGAGCGCGAGCGTGAATTGCCGGCGTGCCGCGGGGTGGGCGGCGAGCGTCGCGTCGATCAGCGCGTCCGCACGATCGAGCGGGACCGTGAGCGCGTCGGCTTGCGGCGGCGTGGTCCATGCAGTGAGCGAATCCTTGAACATCGTGATCGCGCCGGCGTAGAACGCGATGAAAAGCAGCAGCCCGGCGGCGATGCCGGTCCACGTATGCACGCTTTTGTAGACGCGAAGAACCTCGCTGCGCATGTCCGGTGGGTCCGTCGAGAGAAATCGGAGAAATCGGGAAATCAGGAAACGATGTGCCGGCATGCGGTCACGAGCGCGAACGCAGCGACGTTCGCGGCGCCGAGCCGTACGCACGCGCGCATGCCGCTGCGGAACATGAAGCTGCCCGCGATCACCGCGATCCACACCGGCGGCACGAGCCACATCGCGACCTGGAATTTGTTCGGCATCGCGAGGCCACCGGGCGACAGGCACGCGAGCAGCGCGCTCGCGGCAATGCCCAGACCGAAACCGCCTACGGTGCCCGCCAGCGTTTTGGTCAGCCAGTCGCGTTCGATCGACGCGGCGCGCGTCACCGCGCGGGCTCCCGCATTGAGTTTTTTGCGGGTTCACGCGCGGCGAGACGGCGTTGTTCGATCAGCGCGCCGAGCAGCGGACACGCGACGAGCGTCGCCATCATCGTCGAGACGACGAGCGACAGCGACGTGGCCGGATGCAGCGCATCCGCGCCGGTCGCGAACGCAGCGATCGAGCAGACGGCGGCGGCTATACGGCTCGGGCGCGCGCGCCACGGCGCGCGGAACCAGCGCTGATGAGGCGCGCTGAAGTAGAACAGCAGCGCACCGGCGAGCGCCGATGCGACGATCAACAGGTCTTTCATGATCCGGCGGACGCACGGGGCGTCGAGAACGACTGGCATCTTAATGAGAATCATTATCATACACGCGAATCGCACCGCGGCGGCGGAAAACCGCCTCCGGCGATGCGATTCGCGTGATGGATGCCGGCCTTGTCGCCTGCCGGTTATGCAGCGGTTGCCGCGATATCGCCACCGAGACCACGTCGCGCAAGATTGCGATACAGCGCGCGTACGCCGAAGGTCCACGGTTCGATCTGCGTCGACAACCGCACGGTGTTCACGAGCGCGCCGAGCGTCGGCGTCGAGATCGTCACGACGTCGCCGAGGTGATGCGTGAAACCACCGCCCGGTGTGTCGCGGTCCTTGATCGGCGAGAACATCGTGCCGAGAAACAGCATGAAGCCGTCCGGGTACTGATGATGCGCGCCGCAGGTCTGCTGCACGAGGTCCGCGGGATCGCGGCTGATCTCGCTCATGTGGCTCACGCCGTCGAGCACGAAGCCATCGTCGATGCCGTCGATGCGCAGCGACACGCTCGCCGTGCGCACCGAGTCGAGCGTGAACGCGCCGTCGAACAGACGCACGAACGGCCCGATCGCGCAGGATCCGTTGTTGTCCTTCGCCTTGCCGAGCAGCAACGCGGAGCGGCCTTCGATGTCGCGCAGATTCACGTCGTTGCCGAGCGTCGCGCCGACGATCTCGCCGCGGCTGTTCACCGCGAGGACGATCTCGGGCTCGGGGTTGTTCCATTGCGACGTCGGGTAGAGGCCGACGTTCGCGCCGAAGCCGACTGACGACATCGGCTGCGCTTTCGAAAATACTTCAGCATCCGGGCCGATGCCGACTTCCATGTATTGCGACCAGGCGCCGCGCCGCTGCAGTTCTTCCTTGAGTTTCGTGGCGGCGTCGGAGCCCGGTTCGATTTTCGACAGGTCGGCGCCGATCAGCTGGTTGATCATCGCGCGAGTCTCGTCGGCTTTCGCCGCGTCGCCGCCCGCATGTTCCTCGATCACGCGTTCGAGCAGGCTCACCGCGAACGTCACGCCGCAGGCTTTGACCGCCTGCACGTCGCATGGTGCAAGCAGACGCGGCGCACGTGACGGCACGGCGGCAGGCGTCGACGCATCTAGCGCTGCGTGCAGCAGCGCATCGGCGGAACCGAGCGATTCGCCCGGCGCGTGACGCGCGATTTCGGCCGCGTCGGGGCGATCGAAGAGATCAGCGGTGGTCGGCGCGACGTGCGTGATGTCGAATGCTTCGCCGTGCCGCACGACGATCACCGACGGACCGTCGACGGGTGCTGGACGCCAGACGCGTCCGATCAGCAGCGCGTCGTCGAGGTCAGCGGGAAGATGGGCGAGAACGGAAGGCGTGGGCATGGCGAGGTGTCTCCGGAAGCCGGTATGGGTAGCGAATCGGATCAGCCTAGCATGTCGCACCTCGTGCGATGCTTTCATCTGCACATTCGCAGGATGCGAGCCGAAATCCGCTGCACACTCCGCGGACGTGTTTTAAAATACAACTGACCCGACACACGCAGAAAAGGTGAATGTAATGGCGAAGCGAAAGAGCCTGGCCGATTCGGCCTGTCCGGTTGCACGCACACTGGATATCGTCGGCGACCGCTGGTCGATGCTGATCGTGCGGGACGCGTTCGACGGCATTCGGCGCTTCGGCGAATTCGAAGCCAGTCTCGGCATCGCGCGCAACGTGCTGACCGACCGGCTGCGCAGGCTTGTCGACGAGAACGTGTTCGAACTCGTGCCCGCGTCCGATGGTTCCGCCTACCAGGAATACCAGTTGACCTCGCGCGGCGAAGCGCTGTTCCCGGTGATCGTGATGCTGCGTCAATGGGGCGAAGCGAACTTGTTCCAGCGTGGCGAAAAGCATTCGGTGCTGATTGACCGCGCGAGCGGCCGCGCATTGCGCAAGATCCCGATCGCACGCGAGGACGGCTCGCTGGTGAAGCCCGTGGAAACCTACGTGCGCAAGATTCGCGAAGCGGCGTGACGGGTACGGCGGCGCTAACCGAGTAAGCCGCGGCGCCAACCGCGGTTTCCTGACTCGACCAACAGCGTCCGCGCATCCCCGCTTCGACATCAAACCTCCGCTGGACCTGGCGCGCACTTCGCTTCCAGTCAAGACATCGGTTCGCGCACGGACAAATGCGCTCGGTGGACAAAATCGATACTGGCCGCATTCGTCCCCACCATCGAGACTGCCATGTCCGCCGCGCCCGCTCCATCCCGCTCCCGATGGCCGTATGTGTTCATCTCCGCGTTTCTCGGCACGGCGATCGAACAATACGATTTTCTGCTGTACGGCACCGCATCCGCACTCGTTTTCAACAAGCTGTTCTTCCCGAATCTCGATCCGCTCGCCGGCACCATCGCGTCGCTCGGCACCTATGCGGCCGGCTATTTCGCGCGCGGCGCCGGTGCACTGATCTGCGGCCACTTCGGCGACCGGATTGGCCGCAAGAAGCTGCTGCTTGCGACGCTGCTCGTGATGGGCATTGCGTCGACAGCGGTCGGCTGCCTGCCCACGTACGCGACGATCGGCCTGTGGGCGCCGGTGCTGCTGACGACATTGCGCGTGCTGCAGGGCTTTGCGATCGGCGGCGAACAGAGCGGCGCGATCGTGCTTGGTGTCGAGAGCGCGCCGTCGCATCGACGCGGGCTGTACGGCAGCTGGAGCAATTCGGGCAGCTACGGCGGCGCGCTGCTGTCGACCGGCGCGTTGCTGATGACGTCCTGGTTGCCCGAACCCGCGTTTCTCGCGTGGGGCTGGCGCGTGCCGTTCCTGTTCAGCGCGGTACTGGTGGTGATCGGCCTCGTCGGTCGCGCGAAGTTGCCGGAGACCGCAGAATTCGCGCAATTGCAGGCGACGCGCGGGGTCGCGCGGTTTCCGCTGCGCGATCTGCTGCGCAATCAGTTCCGCGACGTCGCGATCGTGTTCATGGCGCGTCTCGGCGAGATCACGTGGTCGGTGTTCGTGCTGCTGTTCACGGTGGCCTACGTCACGGTGCAACTTCATCTGCCGAAGTCCGTGATCCTCGGCGCGATCATGTCGGGCGCGGCGCTCGGTGTGCTGACCGTGCCGCTGTTCGCCGCGCTGTCCGACCGTATCGGCCGCAAGCCGATGTATCTGACGGGACTGCTTGTCTGCGCGCTGTACGTGTGGCCGTATTTCAGTCTGCTGAATACGCGCCAGCCGATGCTCGTCACGCTCGCCATCGTGATCGCGCTCGGTCTCGTGCATCCGCTGATGTACGGACCGCAGGGCGGCCTGTTCGCCGATATGTTCGATACGCACGTCCGCTTCTCGGGCGTGTCGATCGGTGCGATCGGCGCGGTGGTCGGGGGCGGCCTCAATCCGGTGATCTGCTCGTCGCTGCTCGCGCAGCGCGGCGGCGATCCGCGCAACGTCGCGCTGTACGTTGCCGCGAGTGTGCTGGTCGCCGCGTGCTTCGTCGCGCGTGCGAGGACTCGTGCCGGGCCGTCTGCGCACCTTCTTCAGGCTGCCGACGAAACACCCGTTACCGCAAGCCGGCCGTCGTGACGTGCTGCGTGCCTGCTATTCGAATGGAGTAATGCATGAGCGAGGAAGATCGCGAAGGATTGAACCACCAGGTCGCAGGACAAATGAGCGAGAAGCTCGACCTGGGCGCATGGGATAACCGGCAGAAGCTCGCGCTCACCTGCCGGATGCTGGCGCACGAAGGGCATTCCGAAACGCTGGCGGGGCAGGTCACGGTCCGCCAGCCCGACGGCACGTTTCTCACGACCGCGATGGCCATTGGCTTCGACGAGATATCGCGTGGCAACGTCATCCGTATCGACGACGAGATGCGGGTGATCGAAGGCAAGGGCATGGCGAATCCGGCGATCCGCTTTCATCTGTGGATATACCGGCGCCGGCCGGACGTGCGCTGTATCGTGCATACGCATCCACCGTACGTGAACGCGCTGTCGATGATCGGCAAGCCGCTCGAGGTCGCGCACATGGACGCGACGCCGTTCTTCGACGACTGCGCGTTCCTGCGCGAATGGCCCGGCCTGCCGATCGGCGACAGCGAGGGCGAGATCATTTCAGCGGCGCTCGGCACGAAGCGCACGATCCTGCTCGCGAATCACGGCTTTCTCGCGGCGACCGGCTCGCTCGAAGAATCCGCATACCTGGCGATGCTGATCGAGCGCGCGGCGCGCAGCCAGCTGATCGCGCAGTCGGCGGGCGAATTGCGCCGCGTCGATGCGGCGCGTGCGAAGGAATCGCATGATTTTCTGCTGCTGCCGAGCATCGTCAACGCGAGCTTCGCGCTGTTCGCCCGACGTGTGATCCGGCGTGAACCGGAGGTGCTGTTCTAGGCGTCAGTGTGTCCGCGGCGAGCGTAAATGCGCTTGCATGTACCGCATCGCCCTATGGCGCCGCGATTTTCGGCGGCACATAATGCGCGGAACTGGCCGGCGCCGCGCGCGCCGTGCTATCCGCGCGACCGTCGCGCGTTGCACGAGGGACCCGTCATGCGCGATACCGCCTGTCAGAACCTGCCTTATGCGCCCGCGCTGCAGGAGATGCCCGCTGCCGGCCTCGCCCAGCTAAAACGTTCGCTCGACGACATCGTCACGCCCGGCGACCTTCTGCACGCACGCGGGGACGCGTCCGGCCATCTGCGTGCATGCCGTCTGACGGGCGGCGGCGTGCTCGCCACCGTGCAGCTCGATCATCAGGAGGTACGCCACGACCGCGCGCACGTGAGCGGCCTTGCCGGCGACGACGTGATCGTACTGATTGCGATGGACGGCAAGGGTGCGGTGACACAGCAGGGCCGCACGCTGCCGTTCAAGCGCGGCGACATCACGTTTCGCCGCGCGCGGATGCCATCCGTCGCGCGCATCGACGAGCCCTCGAATCTCGTGATGCTGCGTCTGCCTTTCGCGCGCTTGCTGCGCAACGCGCCACCGCGTCATGCGATGCCGCTGCCGGGCCGCGCCGATGCGGACTCCGGTCTCGTCAGAACAATCCGTTGCTTCGTCGAATCCGCGTTGCCAGGCTTTGCGCGGATGAGCGCGGCGGCGATCCCCGCCGCCGAAGAATCGCTGATCGCGCTGCTCGGCGCGGCGTACCTCGAAGCGATGGAGCTTGCACCCGCCACCGACCGTGAGGACCGTGAAGCAGCCGATGCCTGCAATCCACTGCGCTGGTCGCAACTGACCACCTACATCGGTGCGACGTTGCGCGACCCGGAACTGAACGTCGAGTCGTGCGCCCGCGCGCTCGGTGTGTCGACGCGCTATGTGCACAAGCTGTTCGAATCGATGGGCACGCGCTACGGCAACTACGTGCTGCAGCAGCGCCTCGTTTGTGCGCACGCTGATCTTGCCAATCCATTCCGGCTCGCGCAGTCGATCGAAAGCATCGCGTATCGCAACGGCTTCAACGATGCCGCGCATTTCAGCCGGCGCTTTCGCGCGTGCTTCGGCGCGTCGCCACGCGAGTTCCGGCGCGCGGCGCAGCGCTAGCTGCACCGCGTTTGCCGCATGCTGACTCGTGCAGCCACGCGAAGCAGCTGGATCGCTCGTACTGTCCTGCCCGGTTTCTAGCCGCCCCGCGCATAGATGACCTGCGAGCCGGCTCGCGTTGCACAGCGCGAAATCGATATCACGCTCGCTTTGCAGCAGTCGCTGCACCGGCGGCATCAGTCCCGCGCCCGCTTCGACAGGATGTGCGCGGTGACGGTCGGCGGGCTGACTCCAGGCACCTTCGCCGCGACGGTCACGCTGCGTTGCCGGGCAGCTTCGTAGAACGGATCGAGCAGAAAGGCGAGCATGGTCGACGGGGGTGATCGGCGCATGGATCGTTGTAAACGCCACATCGTTGCGTTATCGATATAATGCAATCCAGTTGCGGTTTAACGAACCTGGGGCGCATCCATGAACGAACGGTTACCCGTCACCGTGCTGTCCGGTTTTCTCGGCGCGGGCAAGACGACCTTGCTGAACCACATCCTGAACAACCGCGAAGGGCGGCGCGTCGCCGTCATCGTGAATGACATGAGCGAAGTCAACATCGACGCCGCGCTGGTGCGCGACGGCGGCGCCGAACTGTCGCGCACCGACGAAAAGCTCATCGAGATGAGCAACGGCTGCATCTGCTGCACGCTGCGCGAAGATCTGCTGCTCGAAGTGAACCGTCTCGCGAAGGAGGGCCGCTTCGATCATCTGGTGATCGAGTCGACCGGTATTTCGGAGCCGCTGCCGGTCGCGGAAACGTTTACGTTCGCCGACGAACACGGACAAAGCCTGTCCGACATCGCGCGGCTCGACACGATGGTAACGGTGGTCGATGCGTTCAATTTCCTGCGTGACTACGGTTCGAGCGACAGCCTGCAGGCGCGCGGCGAATCGCTCGGCGACGAAGACCGTCGCAAGGTCGTCGACCTGCTGATCGAGCAGATCGAGTTCTGCGACGTGCTCGTCGTCAACAAGGCCGATCTGGTTAGCGAGAACGACCGCGAGCGGCTGATCGCGATCCTGCGGCGGCTCAATCCGCGTGCGCGCATCGAGATCGCGGCGTTCGGCGAGTTGCCGCTCGAGCGCGTGCTCGACACGAAGCTGTTCGATTTCGACGAGGCGTCGAAAGCGCCGGGCTGGCTCAAGGAACTGCGCGGCGAGCACACACCGGAAACCGACGCGTACGGGATTGCGAATTTCGTTTATCGCGCGCGGCGGCCGTTCCATCCGGTGCGCTTCTGGGCGCTGATCGAAAGCGAATGGCCGGGCGTCGTGCGCTCGAAGGGCTTCTTCTGGCTCGCGAGCCGGCCGACTTTCGCGGGTTCGTGGTCGCAGGCGGGCGGCGTGTGCCGGCACGGTGCCGCGGGCCTGTGGTGGGCCGCCGTGCCGAAGGCGTACTGGCCGGAAGACCCGGACGCGCTGCGCATGATCGACGCGACGTGGGACGCGCAGGTCGGCGATGCGCGGCAGGAGCTGGTGCTGATCGGTATCGACATGGACGAGCCGGCGCTGCGCGCACGGCTCGATGCGTGCCTGCTGAACGATGCTGAAATGGCGTTGGGTCCGCGGGCGTGGCAGCGTTTGCCGGATCCGTTTCCTCTATGGCGCACGAGTAACGCAGACGCCTAACGATTGCCGTTCGTCAGCGCCCCGGATGCACGCAGTTCTTGCAGGTGCCGTGTAGCGTCAGCGAAGCCTTCGTGCTGTGTGCGCCGCTGCGGTTGATGCGGCGGCCGAGGCGCGCCAGCACGTCGTCCAGCGCGGGATCGCTCGGCAGCGCGGTGATCGAATGGCATTGGTCGCATTCGAAATAGCCCGGTGCCGATGCGTGCGTGAGTGTGTAGCGCGACACGCGGTCGGAGCCCTGGATCTTCTTGAGCAGTTCGACCTGGGTGAGCCGGTCGAGGATGCGGTACAGCGTAACGCGATCGACCTTGCCGGCCGGCACGTCGGCGGCGAGACCGTGGACGAGTTCATCGTGCGAGCACGGCTGGCCCGACGTTTCGAGCCGGCGCAATACCGCGAGGGTCAGCGCTGTGTTGCGCAGGCCGGCGGTGCGCAGGCGTTCCGGCCAGTCGGTCGACGAGGCGTGAGGTACGGCGTTTTTTTCCCGGGACGGCGGTCGTGACGGCATGATCGAAAGGCGGCTGGCGGACCGCTCAATGATAATCCATCGGTCTGTATGCGGTGACGCACGGCGCGTATTCGACCCGATCGATCGCCACGCCCGGCGGCTGTTTGTTCCGGGCGAGGGGTTCAGCGAGCGTTAAAGCCGTTTCCCTGCAGGCGTTGACGCAACTGAATCCGTTGATTGCCGTACCCCGACGGCAGCGGAAAATAGGCCGGGCTGTGAATGACCGGCAATGTTCCATAGATAGCGCGAGGGTACCGTGCGTTGTCGCTGCTGCGGACGCGGAGCAGTGGACGCGGCGAGGGCACGACGGCTGCGTCATGTTCGTTCATCGCAACCTGTACGTACGACGGAGCCCGCGCGTAGGCGTTGCCCCACGCGAAGGTCGCAAGACCCAAGGCCAGCGCGAAACTGAAGCAGTTCGTCATTTGTGCTGTGTCATCTGATTCCAGCTACCGCATCAACACCGCGCAGCCATTCTCCTCTTGCCGTCGAAACACCGGTATACCCGCACAAATACCCGGCACGATCCAACACCTTTGTCCGGCCCTGGGTCGAGGTAGTGTGGCGGTTACACTACCAGCCCCATGCCTGCTCGCGGAAGCAGGTGGGCACTGCTATTGTGAACCTAGTCTAGGCACGGTATGACATATTTTCAACCCGATGTTCAAATCCTGGAGGAGCTTCGATGAGTCCACGCAAAAGTGCAACCTCGCAGGGTCCACAGAAGCACGATCTGGAAACCATGTCGGAATTTCGCTATCAGCTGCGACGATTTCTCCGGTTTTCAGAAGAAGTGACGCACGCTGAAGGAATTACATCGCTGCAATATCAGCTGCTCCTGCATGTGCGGGGATTTCGCGGTCGTCAGTGGGCAACAGTCGGAGAACTCGCCGAGCGATTGCAGGCGGCACCCAATGGAACCGCTGCACTGGTTTCCCGTTGCGAGGCAGCAGGGCTTGTCGTTCGGCGCCCAAGCGACACAGACCGGCGGCAGATTCAGGTGCACCTGACATCGAGAGGCGAGCGTTGCCTGCTGAAGCTGGCAGCGCTGCACAAATCGGAGATTGTTTCGGCTGGCTGGCTGTTCGCCGCGTCGACCAGGTCATGAGAGTTGCCTCCCGGCGGGCACATCCTCACAGTGGATCACGCCAGGTTTCAGCGCAGCGCGTCGTTCGGCGAGACGCGTTGGGAAGGTAGTGCCTCGCCGGGCCGAAGCGAATCGCTTCAGACTGGCGAAAGCCTTGCGCCGGCGTGCAGGCATTTATGTCACATCGTGCCTTACCGTTTATACTGGCTTTTTTTCGAGGACGCACCGTGATACGCATGCTCAGGTTCATCGACAGACGTACATTTCAGCATGCGCATCGACTGTGGCTGCACTACGGAGTGTTCTGGCTGGGCACGATCGTCGTCGGGCTGCTCGCGGTGGCCTATGCGAGACTGATCGATGCCGGATATGAAACGTTCCTCCGGTATGCCGCGCAATATCGCTGGCTTCCGCTACTGGTCACGCCGGCTATCGGCGCCGCGTGCGTCTGGCTCACACGCCGTTTTTTCCCGGGCTCGGAGGGTAGTGGCATCCCGCAGGTCATTGCCAGCCTGCATGGCTCCCGCGAACTCGGTCAGCGCCTTCTGACGATCAGGATCCTGGTGGGCAAGATCCTCGTGTCCTTCCTTGCGATCCTGGGCGGTTTCACGATCGGCCGCGAGGGGCCGACCATTCACGTGGGTTCCGCGCTCATGTTCAATCTGCGGGTTTTCTATCCCGCCCGCTTTCGCGCGATCCGCGGGGGAGCGCTCGAACGCAGGCTGGCGCTTGCCGGCGCAGCCGCGGGTCTGTCGGCCGCGTTCAATGCTCCGCTGGCGGGCGTGGTCTTCGCCATCGAAGAACTGACCCGCAGCTTCGAGGAGCGGACAAGCGGGGTGACGATTACGGCGATCGTCTTCGCAGGCGTCGTGTCTCTCGGACTTCAAGGTAACTACACGTATTTCGGAACGATCGACGTCGGCTCGCATTTCCCCGATCTGCTCGCGCTCGCGGTTGTCCTGATCGGGGTTATCGCAGGCGTCGCGGGAGGCATCTTCTGCTGGCTCCTGCTCAATACACAGCGCTGGATGCCGGATGTCCTGTCGAGCTGGCGCATGCGGCAACCCATCGCCTTCGGTGCCGCATGCGGCCTGCTGGTTGCCATCATCGGCGTGCTTTCGGGAGGGCACACGTTCGGCAGCGGCTACGCGGAAGCGCGAGGGATGCTGGAAGGTCGCGCGCACCTGACCGTTCTTTATCCGGTGTTCAAGATCGCTTCGATGGTCGGTTCGTACCTGCCGGGCTCCCCGGGCGGTCTGTTCGCTCCGTCGCTTGCAATTGGCGCGGGCATCGGCAATGCGATTCATCTCCTGCTTTCGCAGATGCAGCTGCCGATGTTGATTGCACTCGGCATGGTGGGCTATCTGGCCGCTGTCACGCAGAGTCCCATCACGGCGTTTGTCATCGTGATCGAGATGATCAACGGGCACGCACTCGTGATTTCATTGATGGCGACTGCGCTGATCGCGAGCCGCGTATCAGGACTTTTCGCTCCACCGCTCTACGAGGCGCTGTCGGAGCGCTACGGCGACCATTCCACAAAGCGGCCCTGAAGTCGCGGCGTTTGCGGCCGGCGGGTTGTCAGGCGAGGCTCGCCAGCCGGGCATGGTGCGGCTGCTTCACAGGCCGATGTAGTACGTCTGTACGTCCATTTCCTCGGCCCATATCTGCACGTCGAGCATGTCCTGAAAATCGACAGCAACGCCGTCGTAAAGGCAGCAGAATCCTTGCGCTGTGCGATAGACGATTACCCACTGCGGGATAGCATCGCTGCGAGCCGTCGACCAGGACCGGAGTGAGTCCTCCAGTTCGTCGAGGTGCAGTACCTTGGCGATGCGCTTACGGGCGACATCCAGCCCATGGGGCAGTTTCATTTCACTCCTTGTGCTGATGGCGACGGAAGCCGCGTTCCGCATGCGCGGGCTGCATGGGCAAAAACCATGCAGTGGCCGGGTCCGGGGTCGATCTACCCCGGAAATATCCTGATGCTGCTCGCGACGGCGTCGGCGATGTGCTCCTTCGCAATCACGCCGAGCACGCGAACGGGACCATGACCCTCCTCGAGTCCAACCACGACTGCCATGACGGCATGCTGTTTCCAGAGCCGGGTAATTACCCCGAATGCAACTTCGCTTTCCCGCACGACGATGAAGTTGCGTTGCGCAAGAATGCCAAGCGTCACGTCCGCATCGCTCTGACTGACGGCACGCCGCAATCCTGTGTTGATCCGCAGCACGCCGCAGATCTCGTTCTCCCTCGTGACCACGACGTGCCGGAACGGCGGACCTTCCGCGCGTGCGAGCGTGTCCCGGAAGGGGACCTTTTCGTCGAGTACGAAGACGTCGGTTTCCATCACCTGCGCAGCGTTCTGTACGAGAAACATGTTGGCATGCAGCGCATTGGGGATCGGATGCCCCCGTCGTGCCAGCTTGAGCGTATAGATGCTCTCGGGCGTCAGCAGTCTACGTATGCCCAGACTGACCGCCACGGCGATGATCATCGGCAGCACGATGTCGTAGTCGCGGGTCATCTCGAAGATCATCGCCACGGCCGTCATGGCGGCCCCCGTGCCGCCGCCGACCATGGCGCCCATTCCGACCATCGCAAACGCGGCTGGACTCACTGGAGCCCCAGGCAACGCCATCGAAACGAGCGACGCGAATGATGCCCCAAGCGTCGCACCGACGAAGAGCGACGGCGAAAACACGCCACCCGACGAGCCGGAACCGAGACTGACCGAGGTCGCCAGCGTTTTGCACAGGGCCAGCACCAGCAGGAATACCCCGCCTTGCAGTTGACCGTAGAGTGTCGCCTGAATCGTCGCGTAGCCGACGCCCTCGACGTAGTAGTGGCCTGCATAGCGCCACAGCAGATACATGGTCAGGCCGACAATCAGCATGCCGCTGGCGTGCCGCGTGTAGCGGCCAGGTAGACGGTCGAAAGCATCTTCGGCCCAGTGCAGCGAGCGAATCAGCAGAGCGGCGGCGGCACCTGTCACCGCACCGAGCAGCGCATAGAGCACCAGGGTGAACGCGCTGCCTGGCTGGTTCGGAATTGCACCGAGCTGGGCGGGCACGAAGAAGGCTGGCGCGACCCCGAAGAACAGACGGCCGATGAAGGTTGCCGTGCCCGTGGCAATGGCTACGGGCAGAAACGTGTTGACGCTGATTTCAGGCATCATCAGTTCTGTGGCGAACAGCACGCCGCCAATCGGTGTGTTGAACGTCGCAGCGATGCCGGCACCCGCGCCGGCTGCCACCAGCGTGATGCGCTGGCCGGCTGTCATCCGCACGACCTGGCCCAGAGTCGAACCGAGCGCGGAGCCTATCTGGATGATCGGCCCTTCGCGTCCAACTGCCGCGCCGGAGCCGATCGCCAGCGCCGACGCAATCGATTTCACGACGGCAACCACTGGACGGATGATGCCGTGCTTGTAATAGATGGCGTCCATCACTTCTGGCACACCGTGACCTTTTGCCTCAGGCGCGAAATTGCTCACGATCCAGGTGACCGCGAGGCCGCCTGCGACAGGCACGAGGATGACGAATGCGCCCCACGGGGAGGCCGGCGTAAAGTGGCTCGCATCGTAGGCAAAGGAAAAGTGGCCGAGAAAGAAGGCGTTGTGTACCAACCCGATCAGGCCGCGGAAAACGACAGCGCCGAACCCCGTTACGATACCCACTACGAAAGCGAGAACGCACAGCCCGTATAGCGCGATCGGTATGGGAGTTTCTTCGTCGGCATGTGTCGCCGGGTGTGGCTGCAGAGGTGCAACCTTTACGCGCCGCGTCTTGCTGGCGATGGTCTCGTCGGGCCGGTCGGGGCCGTCTGTCATGGTTTGTCCTCCTGCCCGAACTACGTCGCACCAGGAATCGCGTACCGTAGCATGGTAGTACATGGCGCTAGTGAGAGACTGCGAGGCGATCGTCGGCGAGGTCGCGCAGACGTCGTCGAAAAGAGGCGATGCGCGGTAGACCGCACGGCGATGGTGCGACGCTCCATCGCACTGCACCAAACCTATTCGTAAAGCGACATTCAGGCGCCTGGAAGCTGCGCTCGCCAATTCGCATGCGGTCGACGCGACGTTTATCGACGCACGCGGAGCGAGGTGGGCACCCGGAGGCGAATGCCTCGCCGCACAAGGCCCGCGCGGCCGGTTCGGCTCATGCTGCCCGGTGCCGTGCGCCACCCCTGACGCACACGCAGCACGCGTGGCATGGCTATTGCATTGTCGGGCCCGAGGTCAACGGAGACCTCGACATACCGGATTTCGACTGGGCCGCGAAGCGCACTGCGACGGCCCGAGGGGCAACGGCGTCCCGAACCGCGGCGTGCTTACCGAGCGATTGGTAAGCATCCGCGATTCGGGACGCTTTTTTTTGCGGCTTCGTTGCTCCGTCGCGATCTCGCCGTCGTCGCCATCGCCATCGCTACGCCCTGTGAGAGTGACCTATGACCCATCTGCTGAATTCGCTAAAGAGCGGAAACTGGCGCGCGCTGCTCGCGTGCTTTCTGTATTTCGACACGGGTTTTACCGTGTGGGTGATGTTCGGGCCGCTCGCGCCGTTCATCCATAAGGACATCGCGATGTCGCCGGCGGAGCTCGGCTTTCTGGTCGCGGTGCCGGTGCTCGGCGCGGCGATCCTGCGGGTGACCCTCGGCAATCTCTATCAGGCCTACGACGGCCGGCGCATTGCGCTGCTCGGCGTCGCGCTGTCGGCGATTCCGTCGGTCGTGTTGCTGTTGATGCAGGGTGCGCCGTCGTACACGTTGCTGCTCGTACTGGGTGTGTTCCTCGGCGTCGGCGGCGCGAGTTTCGCGGTGGCGTTGCCGATGGCGGGCAGCAACTATCCGCCGAAGGTGCAGGGCCTGGTGCTGGGTCTCGCGGCGGCGGGCAACATCGGCGCGGTGCTCGACGGCTTCATGTTTCCGAGTCTCGCGGAACGCTTCGGCTGGGCACATGCGGCCGGCGCCGCTCTGCCGCTGCTCGCGCTCGCCGCGGTCGCGCTGTTTTTCTGGGCGCAGGATCTCGGGCCGAAATCCGGCAGCGCGCCGAAGGCGCTTCGCAGCTTCTGCGTGACGCTCGTGGGTCTGCTCGCGCTCGTGCTCGTGGTCCATGCAGGCGTCCTTGGCGGAGGCAAAACAGGCGTACTGCTGCTGCCGGTGCTCGGTGCGCTGCTCGCGATCGCCGTGCTGCCGTCGCACTATCGTGCGGTGCTCGCGGAAGGCGACACGTGGGTCGTGATGCTCGTCTACAGCATTACCTTCGGCGGTTTCGTCGGGATGTCGTCGTATGTGACGACGCTGCTGGTTTCGCTGTACCAGATGCCGCGTCTCGAAGCGGGGCTGTTCATGTCGCTGCTCGCGTTCATCGGCGCGCTGGTGCGGCCGATCGGCGGACTCGTCGCCGACCGCATCTCCGGCGTGCGTGCGCTCGTGCTGCTGCTGGCCGCCATTTCGTTATGCGATTTCGCGTTTGCCGCATGGATGCCGCCGCTGTCCGCAGGCATTGCGCTGCTCGTCGTCACCTATCTGTGCTTCGGGCTTGGCAACGGCGCGACGTTTCAGCTCGTACCGCAACGCTGGAAGGGCAAGACCGGGTTGATGTCGGGCATTATCGGTGCGGCCGGCGGGATCGGTGGATTCTATCTGCCGGTGATCATGGGCATTGCGAAGGAAAGCACGGGCAGCTACCAGATGGGTTTCGCGACGTTCGGTGTGCTGTCGGCGCTGGCATTCGCGCTGGTCGTACTGCATCGCGCACGCTGGCTGCAATGGGCGCTGCCGAAAGACAGCGGCGTCACAGCGGATGCGCCGTTGCCTGGCGGTGCGGCCGTCACGATGGATGGTCGTGCCTGACGCTGTATCGCTATATCGCTGTATCGTTCACGGCAGAAAAGCCTGCACACGTGCAGGCTTTTCTGCTTCAGGGCTACCGGTTCGTTACTTCGCCAGCGCGCCGCGCAATGCGGCATTGGCCTGTGCGATAGCCGCACGCGTGGCCGGGGTGTCGGTGAGCGCGTTGAGCATCACGAAGTCGTGGATCGTGCCTTCGTAGCGCACTGCAGTCACGCGCACGCCGGCTTGCGACAGCTTGCGGGCATACGCTTCGCCTTCGTCGCGCAGCACGTCGTTTTCGTCGGTGATCACGAGTGCCGGCGGCAGACCCTTCAGATCGTCGAGCGTTGCGCGCAGCGGCGACGCCGTGATCTTTTCGCGGTCGGCGACGTTCGGTGCATACGCATCCCAGAACCACTTCATCGCGGCCTTCGTGAGCCACGGGCCGTTCGCGAATTCGTTATACGAGCCGTCGTCGAAATTCGCGTCGGTGACCGGATAGAACAGCACCTGATAGCGGAACTTCGGGCCACCACGTTCCTTCGCGAGCAGCGTGACCGCAGCCGTCATGTTGCCGCCGACGCTGTCGCCTGCGACCGCGATGCGATTCGCGTCGATGCCGAATTCCTTCGGATGGGCCGCCACGTAGGTCGTTGCCGCGTACGCCTGTTCGATCGGCACCGGGTACTTCGTTTCCGGCGAACGATCGTAGTCGACGAAAATCACCGCCACGTGCGCGCCGTTCGCGATCTCACGAACGAGCCTGTCATGCGTGTTCCTGTCGCCGAGCACCCAGCCGCCGCCGTGGAAGTAAATCACTGCGGGCAGTGTGCCGCTCGCGCCTTCGGGTTTGACGATGCGGATCGCCACCTTGCCCGTCGGGCCGATCGGCAGCACGCGGTCTTCGATGTGCGCGGGCAGCTTCGCCACCGGCTGCGCTTGTGCGCCGGCCAGTACGTTGCGCGCATCGGCGGGGGACAGCGTGTAGATCGGCGGGCCGCCGTGAGCCGCGAGGCCGTCGATGAACGCCTGCGTCGTGGGTTCGAGAACCGGCGCGGCATACGCGCCCGATGCGAGCGCGGTTCCGATAGAGGCGGCGACGATGAGCTTCTTCAATCCTTGCATGATCCTGCTCCTTCGAGAGATGAGGGCGATCTTTTTTCTATCTACATATAGATAGATATCGAGGCAAAATAAAACGCCGTCGAAACGGCGTTTGCTGCGTTACTGCAGGGAGAGCTTCACATCGATGTTGCCGCGCGTCGCGTTCGAATAGGGGCACACGATATGTGCTGCTTCGACGATGTGTTCGGCTTGTGCACGATCGAGGCCCGGCAGCGTGATCTTCAGTTCGACTTCAATGCCGAAGCCCGTCGGGATTGCGCCGATACCCACGCTGCCTTCCACTGTACCGTCGGCCGGGAACGCGATCTTTTCGCGTGCGGCGACGAACTTCATCGCGCCAAGGAAGCACGCGGAGTAGCCCGCGGCGAACAGCTGCTCCGGGTTCGTGCCCGCAGCGCCGGAACCGCCTAGTTCACGCGGCGTGGTCAATGCGACGTCGAGTATGTTGTCCGACGAGGTCGCACGGCCGTCACGGCCGCCGGTGGCACGAGCATGAGCGCGATACAGCACTTTTTCGATCGACATGTTGAGGCTCCTGTAGAAAATTCGATGATTAGGTATCTACTAATAGATAGACACCGGGTTAAAAAAACGGACTGCTCTGTTGCATCGCGGACAGGCTTCGAAACAACCTGCTCGCGTTACCCGACCCGCACCGAATTCACGACATCTTCGAGGCGAGCCTTCGAATGAAACAGGCGGCTTGCCAGCACACCGCCCTGAAACGACGCGTACAGCGCGCGCGCCGCGCTTTCCACTTTACCGCTCACACGCAGCGTGCCGCGTGCGGCGCCTTCGGCCAGCACCTTCGCCAGCCAGCTTTCGTTAGCCTTGAAAAAACTTTGCACGGCTTGCCGTACATTGTCCGGCAGCGATTCGATGTCCGCTGCCAGCATACCGCACAAACAGATCTGGTCGCCATTACCGAGCACGAGGCCGAACTGCTTCGCATACCGCTCGAGCTTTTTTTCGGCGGGCAACGCTGGATCTATACCACGTATGGCAGTCAATACTGTGTCGCTGTAGGCGTTCACGGCTTCGAGCGCCATATCTTCCTTGGTGGGGAAGTAGTAGTGGATGCTCGATGTCTTCACGCCGACGAGACCGGCAAGATCCCGGTAGCTGAACCCGTTATAGCCTCGGGTCATCAGCAGGGTCTGGGCGTGTTGCAGAAGCTGTTCGCGGACGGTTTGCGTTTCCATGAACAGCAGTCTATCTATCGATTAGTAGATAAGCAAGAGGCTTTCGAAAACTTTTTCACGAAGCGCTCAACGGGCGATCAAAGTCATGTGGGAAGCGCCGGCGCGCGGAACCCGCGGACTCTGCCGGTCTTTTCGACGGCGGCGATCAGTTCGCGCGCGGCGTGCGACGCGCCGTTCGAGAACGCGTAGAACTGCGTGTGCGGCAACGCAGGCATACCGTTGGCGGCGTCGAGGATGCGCAGTCCATCGCGCAACTGGCTGCGCGCGACCGGTGCGACCGCGAAGGCGGCTTGTGCCGCTGACAGACACCCCGCCATGCTGCTGCTCTCGAATACCACGCGCCACGTCTTGTCCGCCTGCGTCAGCGCGTTTATCGCGGCTTCGCGATAAACGCAAGGCTCCGGAAATACGGCGATGTGCACGTCGGCGTCGGGATCGAATGCGCTGTGGCTGTCGAAGGCCCAAACCAGTTCCTCCTCCCATAGCAACGTGCCGTTGGACGGCACCTGCGTGCATTGTTTGCCGAACACGACATCGAGCTGGCCGAGTTCCAGTTCCTTCGTCAGATCCCCGGTCACGCCCACTTTCAGTTGCACGCTCGCGCCGGGGTGGGTTCGTCTGAAGGTCTGCAGCACGTGCGGCAGCCACGCGCCTGTGAAGTCTTCCGACGCGCCGATCCGCAGACGTTCGGCAGTCGGCGCATGGCGAAGCCGGGCGCGCGCCTCCTGTTCCAGATGGACGATGTTGCGCGCGTACGCGTACAGCATGTCGCCAGCCGGCGTGAGCCGGAAACTGCGGGTGGTCCGCGACAGCAGGCGGGTTCCGGCCGCCTGCTCGAGACGCTTGATGTGTCCGCTGACCGCCGGTGCGGTCAACGCCAGTTGCTCGGCGGCGAGCGCGAAGCCGCCGGTGTCGACCACTTCGAGGAAGGTCCGCAACAACACGATGTCCAGTCCGACGTTAGCCGATTCCATGTTCACCACCGCATCCGAATTGATTGTGAAACGTGAAAAATAGCACGGAATTCTTCATCAATTCACGCAGGTAAGCGGCGTACTTTATCTCTTTCAGGCCCGTTTGAGATGAAGGAGGAAAGCGATGGAGAAGTACGCGTTTATCGGCACGCAAAGGCTCGAAGTGGGTTATCTGGAGTGGAACCCGGGCGGCTCGCATACCGCGGTGCTCGTGCACGGCTGGCCCGACAGCCCCGAGGGCTGGCGACCGGTCGCGGAGCGCCTCGCGCAGGCGGACTATCGGGTGCTGTGCCCGGCGCTGCGCGGCTTTGGTCCGACGCGCTTTCGCGATGCGGACACCCCGCGCAGCGGTCAGCTTGCCGCGCTCGGACGCGATCTGCTGGAGTTCATCGACGCGCTGGACCTGCATCAGCCCGCGCTGGTGGGGCACGACTGGGGCGCGCGTGCGGTCGCCAATGCATGCGGCCTGCGCGAACGCGCGGCGTCGCATCTGGTGATGCTGTCGGTCGGCTACGGCACGAACGATCCGCAACAGGCGCTGAGCTACCCGCAGGCGCGGAACTACTGGTATCACTGGTTCATGGCGACGTCGCGCGGACAGCATGCCGTCGAGCGGGACCGGCGCGGCTTTACGCGTCAGATGTGGGACACCTGGTCGCCTGCCGGCTGGTACACGCCAGCCGATTACGATGAAGCCGCCGCAGCGTTCGACAATCCGGACTGGGCGAGCGTGGTGCTGCATTCGTATCGTCATCGGTGGGGTTTCGAACCCGGCGATCCCGCCTACGAGGTCGACGAAAAGCGTCTGAACCCCGCGCCGGTCCTCGCGGTTCCCGTACTCGTGCTGCACGGCGCTGCCGACGCCTGCAATCATCCGGACAGTTCGGCGAACAAGGAGCGCTTTTTCAGCGACGCTTATCGTCGTGTACTGCTCGATGGCGTCGGGCATTTCCCGCAAAGAGAGGCCCCCGACGAAGTCGCGAGCGCGATTCTGGGCTTCTGTGGGGGCGCATCCTGACCGGCCCGCCGAGGCCGCGCCCGATGCGTTGAGCGCACATTGAACCGGACCCCGCCGGCGGAAGTGTTACGATGCCCTGACCAGGACGCAGGATGAGGGAGGCCTTTATGGCGACGTATGCTATCGACGGCGTTCGCATCGATCACGTTACCGGCCGCATCACACACGTGCGATGGGCGCTCGTTAATCCGAAGACCAACGAGCTGCTGTCGCCGCACGAGATCGTCGAGGTGAAGGCCGTCGTCGACGCGATGCACGCGGGCAATCTGGTCTGGTCGCTGTTCACACTCGGCGGGATGAATTTCCTCGGGCCGAAGATCAAGGCCGTCGCGCACATGGACGGCAACGACGGCATCGACACCGACATCCCCGACGGTCACATCGAAAAATCCATCGACGATCTACCCGCGATCTAGGCTTTAGCGCCCGGTGTCCACCCGCCGGCCGCGCTGACATGGCTGCGCGACGAGGGCGCACGGCACGGCTACGGATCGGAGGCGGCGTTCAAACGTGCGGCTGGACGCTCGCCGGGGGCGGTCAGGCGGTCACGCGAGAGTCTTGAAACGGTGTGACGGGATTGACCGCGATGCGCCCGGCGACGCATCTGTCTGCTGGACCGCCATCGTTAATATCGATGCGGAAAGCAAAAAAATGAATGTTAAAATCCCTCTTATATCGAAAAGCAGCCCTTGCATGAGGGTTCCACCAGCGAAGCGCGTGCCGCCCCGCGGACGTGGTTTCGTAACCCATTGATCGGTCAGGTGCCGTTTCCCCCGTGGAAGCATGCCGGGATTTATTCGTCCTGGCCGTTCTGTTTGAAGACCAAGGCTTCGTCGTCCATTGCGACGTCGTTGATTATTCGAGCGCGCACAGCCGGCCGGCCGGCGCGGCAAAACCGGTACGTCATGAAAGCACGAGCAGAACAACGGGTATTGGACTTCGACGGACAGGCGCGCGAGCGGTTGGTCCTCTGGATCCGGCACCGGATGGAAGAGTACGGGATCTCGATAGAGGATCTGGCCGCGGCGCTGCTCGCGGAAGCCTCTATCCCGAAGTATCGCGATGCGTACGGCAACGAATGGGACGGCCAGGGTGAGCGGCCGGACTGGATCAAACGGGCGATCAACGCGGGACAGGACATCGAGCACTTTCGATGTTGAGTCAAGGCTGAGCCAAGGCTGAATAGCGCGGGCGCTCCCCGCGCGCCTGCCGCGTCATACGGCCTCGTCACGACCCGCCGCATCGGGGCGCACGCGCGGATCCACCGCTGGTTTTCCCGTTCACTGCACTGAGCCGTGGCCTCGACCGACCCTTGAAACAGCCTCATTAACGCCAGTAATACTGATCATAAAAAAACGGCATTTGCCGGACGAATATTGGCTCCGGATAACTGCACGGTTCCCCGCAGTTCATCCGACCGCAGTTCATCCGACGATAGTGAGGCGCCATGACTCATCCGGTTAGTCATCCGGTTCAAACCCGCCAGCCGGTCCGCGCGGCGGCTGCCGCTTTCATCGGCACCACCGTCGAGTTCTACGACTTCTACGCGTATGCGACCGCCGCGGCCCTGGTGCTCGGCGAGATCTTCTTTCCCGGCACGAACCGCTTCGCGAGCACGCTTGCGTCGTTCGCGACGTTCTTCGCCGGCTTTGTCGCGCGACCGCTGTCGGGGATGGTGTTCGGTCATCTCGGCGACCGGCTCGGCCGCAAGAAAATGCTGCTGCTGACGATGTTCCTGATGGGCGCCGCGACGACCGGCATCGGCCTGCTGCCTACCTATGCATCGGTTGGCGTGTGGGCGCCGGTGCTGCTCGTCGCGCTGCGCATCGTGCAGGGCATCGCGGCGGGCGGCGAGTGGGGCGGCGCGGTGCTGATGTCGAGCGAGCATGCGCCGCAGGGCCGTAAGACATTCTTCGCGTCGTTCCCGCAGATGGGCAGCCCCGCCGGCTTGTTGCTCACGCTGATCGCGTTCCGTATCGTCACGTCGCTCGATCACGCGAGCTTCATTGCGTGGGGCTGGCGTCTGCCGTTTCTCGCGAGCTTCGTGTTGCTGCTGATCGGGCTCGCGATCCGCTTCGGCGTCGAGGAATCGCCGGAATTCGAGCGTGCGCGCGCCGCACGGCAACTCGCGACCGCGCCTGTGAGCGAAGCGTTGCGTTCGCATCTGCGACCGATCCTGCTCGGCGCCGCGGCCACGACGATCGGCGCGGCCGGCTTCTTCTTCACGAACACGTTCATGATCTCGTACGTGACGACGTGGCTCACGATCCCGAAGACGCTGATTCTCGACTGCCTGTTCGTCGTGACGATCATCCAGCTGCTGTCGCAACCGGTGTCCGCGCTGATCGCGACGCGGATCGGCGACGCGCGCTTCCTGACGCTGGCCGCGTGCGTGTCGATTTTCACGCCGTACCCGATGTTCGTGCTCGTCAACACGCAGCAGCCGGTGGCGATCGTCATCGGCATTTCGATTGCGGTCGTCACGCTGTCCGCGATCTACGCGGTGATCGCCGGCTTCATGAGCGCGGCGTTCCCGACGCGGGTACGCTATTCCGGTATCTCGATGGCGTACCAGCTGTGCGCGACCGTTGCCGCGGGCACGACGCCGCTGATCGGCACGATGATCGCGCAGCGCTACCAGGGACAATGGCTGCCGCTCGCGATGTTCTTCTCGCTGCTGTCGCTGGTATCGCTCGGCGGTATCGTCGGACTCGCGCGCTATCAGAATCAGGTGGCGCTGCGCAATGTACCCGACGCCGTCATACAGGCGGAAGCCTGATGCGCAGCGTCGACACCTTCATGGAGACACCCTCGATGACCGTACTTTCAACCGCCCCCGTTGCCGCTGCCGCGCACCGCTACAGCAGCGACGAATGGACTGTTCGCTGCGAACTGGCCGCGCTGTACCGGCTCGTCGCGCACTTCCGGATGACCGACCTGATCGACACGCACATCACCGCGCGCGTGCCAGGCCCCGAGCATCATTTTCTGATCAACCGCTACGGTGTGCTGTTTCATGAAATGCGTGCGTCCGATCTCGTGAAGATCGACGGCAGCGGCCGCGTCGTCGAACCTGATGCGGACGATAGCGCCACGCACGATGCGCGCCATCGCGTGAACGCTGCCGGCTTCACGATCCATTCCGCCGTGCATATGGCGCGGCCCGATCTGCACTTCGTCGTGCATACGCATACGTCGGCGGGCTCGGCGGTGTCCGCACAAAAGCAGGGCTTGCTGCCGATCAGCCAGCATGCGCTGAAGTTCTACGGCAACCTGTCGTATCACGACTACGAAGGCATCGCGCTCGACCTCGGCGAGCGTGAACGGCTGATCGCCGATCTCGGCGCAAACAATGCGATGATCCTGCGCAATCACGGGCTGCTCGCGGGCGGCGCGACGGTGGCCGCCGCGTTCCAGGAGATCTATTTTCTCGAGCGCGCGTGTCAGATCCAGGTGCATGCACTCGCGGGCGGCGCGGAACTCACGCTGCCGCCGGAAGACGTATGCCGGTTGACCGCAAGCCAGTTCCGCGGCGAAGCGGCGGACGACATCACGCAGCTCGCGTGGGAGTCCGCGTTGCGCCTGATCGACGACGGTCTGTCCGATTACCGCAGTTAAAACCCGCAGTTAAAACCACTTCGCTTCGCTCATGACACGCCTTCTGCTGCTCGCCGACTTCGACATGTCGGCCCTCGCCGGCCCGCTTGAGGAGCAGCTGCGTCCGCACGCGCCGCATCTGCGTATCTGCCTGCCGGGCGACCCCGATGCCGCCGACGCCGAGATCGCCGTGTGCTGGAACCCGCCTGCCGGCGCGCTCGCGACGTTGCCGAAACTCAGGCTCGTGCACAGCATTGCCGCGGGCGTCGACAACATCCTGAGCGATCCGACGCTGCCGGACGTTCCGCTATGCCGCGTCGTCGATCCGTCGCATGCGCAGGGGATGACCGAGTTCGTGATGTGGGGCGTGCTGCATTTTCACCGGCACTTCGATGCGGTGCTCGCGAACCAGTCGAAGGCATTGTGGTGGCGACCCGCGCAGACGCATGCGGCGCGTCGCAGGGTGGGTGTGATGGGACTCGGCACGCTCGGCGCGCGTGTCGCGGTCGAGTTGCAGCGGTTCGGTTTCGACGTGCGCGGCTGGTCGCGCGAACGCAAATCGCTGCCGGGTGTCGCGACGTTCGTTGCCGATGAGTTCGACGCGTTCTGCGCGGACCTCGACATCGTCGTGTGCCTGCTGCCGTTGACCGAACAGACGCGCGGCATTCTCGGCCGCGCGACATTCGATGCATTGCCGCGCGGTGCACGGCTGATTCACGCGGGACGCGGCGAACACGTCGTGCGGGCGGACCTGCTCGCGGCGCTCGCGGACGGGCAGCTTGGCGGCGCGATTGTCGACGTGTTCGACGTCGAACCGCTGCCGGCTGACGACGCGTACTGGCATGCGCCGAACCTGATCGTGACACCGCATATGGCTTCGGTGGCGAGCTACGAATGCATCGGCGAGCAGGTTGCGTATAACGTGCGGCAGCTGCTCGATGGGGGAGCGTTGCGGCATGTGGTGGATCGGAGGCGGGGGTACTAGGGCATTAGCGCTACGCGATGCAATTAGAGGAATTGCTCACTCAAGTTTTCCTTTTGCATGCCGTTGAAGCTGCCGTTGTAGCAATACGCGGCGAGCTTCGGTGCATTCGCGTCGACTGATGTCCCGGATTTACGTTTTAAAAACCAATTCCAATCCGACCTCCCATGAAAAAGACCCTCGCAATCTGCGCTATCGCGGGCACCCTCCTGACTTCCGGCTGTGCGACCGTTGTCCCGATGTCGCCGACGACAAGCACCGGTTCCGTTGACACGACACAAAACTCGTATGCGCTGATGACGGTGACGCTGAAGAACGCGTATCACACCAGCTATCAGCCGAGTCCGATCGTACTGAACCTCGAACGCGGCGCGGCCGACAGTCGCGAAGACCGGTTGAATTTCAAGTTCGACGACCAGGCGACCACCACCGGCGACGCCGGCAACCACTATTTCGTTCGCCTGCCGCTGGCGCCGGGCAAGTACACGATGGTTGGCATCACCGGGCAGAGCGGCATATTCCCGTTCCATGGGATGTTCTTCGCGCCGCTGCACGACGTCGTCGAAATCAAGCCGCACACGGTCGTATACCTGGGGCACGTCGACGCGACCGTGATCGAACGCAAGGATGGCGAACTGCGTGCCGGACCGCTGATTCCGCTGATCGATCAGGCGGCGACGGGCTTTAGCGGGGGGACGTGGGACATCACTGTGTCAGACCAGTTCGACGACGACATGTCGGCGTTCAAGAAAGACTTCCCGGCGCTCAGCAATGCGTCCGTCGATCGCGACGTGTTGCCCGCATGGGACAAACAGAAAGCGACGGAGTGGTGGGCCAGCCATTGACGTCGACGGCGTGAGTGCCTGGCGGCGAGACGACAGGGCAGGCACGAGCAATCCCGGATCCGGCTGCCAGAACCGGTGAATAAAAGGTAAGCTCATCGGCGTCTAGTCGCTAACGACCCTCACGCCGATGCCTTCCTCCGTCCGCAATTCGCTCCTCTGGATTTTCGACGCATTCGAGCGCGATCCGACCTACATCTGCAAGCGGATGTTCGGCTGCGATGCCGCGTATATCGATGGCCGGTTGTGTCTGGTGGCCGCCGATCGCGCGGCGCCATTCAACGGCTTGCTGGTGTGCACGTCGCAGGAGCGTCAAGCCTCGCTGATCGATGAAATGCCTGCGTTGCAGCCGCATCCGATGCTGCGTAAATGGCTTTATGTCGCCGAGGGCGATCCCGCGTTCGAAGACATCGCGGAAACGACGACCGCACTCGTGCTCGCACGCGACCCGCGCGTGGGCGTCGAGCCGAAGCCGCGCAAACGGCGCGGCAAGTCGGTGCTGCCGGGGGAGTAAATATCGCCGCGCGCTAGCTCGATGCGCGCATCCGGCACTCGTCATCGACGTTCCAGATATTCCCGGGCAAATTCCCGCATCTCGTCGAGAAACACCTGCTCGGCCGCGCGGAATTTTTGATCGCCGACCCACATCAGCACGACGTCGACATCGGCGACGCCTTCGTCGGGCGGCAGACGCATCATCCGGCCGCGCTCCACTTCGTCGAGTGCGACGTGCTCCGGCAGACAGCCGATTCCGAACCCCGCGTAAATCAGTCGCCGCACTTCGGTCACGCTTGCGGACGTCGCGACGACGCGCCCCGCGAAGCCGTGCTTGTCGCGAAACCACGTAAGTGCCGACAGCGAATTGCCAATCTGATCCGCGGCGAACGACACGACGTTCTCGCTCAGCAGATCGGCGGTGGTGAGTCCGCTGCGGCCGAACAGCGGATGATGTTTGCCGCAATAGAGCGCATAGCGCTCCCGCATGAATACCTGATGCTCGATGCGCTTGACCATGTGACGCGTCAGCGCGAGCGCCGCGGTGGCTGTACGCTGCAGCAGCGCGCTGACGATATCGGCGCTACGCAGCACCTGCACGTCGAAATCGATGCCCGGATAACGGCGATGAAACTGCGCGAGAAATTCGTCGTAGAGCGGAAACGTGACGCCGCTCACGGTGATGAGCCGCACGTGTCCGGTGATGTCGCGCCGGGTTTCTTCGAGCGGGCTGCGTTGTTCGTCGGCGAGCCGCGAGATGCTGCCGTAGATTTCCTCGGCCAGTTCGCGCACTTCTTCGCCGGCCGGCGTGATTTCGATACGCGGCCCGTTGCGTTGCACGAGTTTTCGGCCAAGCTGTTCCTCGAGGCGCCGCAGCGCATGACTCACCGCGGGCTGTGTGATGTGCAGCCGGGCGGCGGCGCGGCTCACGCTCTGCTCGCGGGCGATGACGAGGAACGTGCGCAGCAGGTTCCAGTCGAGGCGATCGTTGAGCAGCGCGGCGTGGATGGAGTCGGTCATCGTGCGGGGGCGAAAATGGAGGGGCAGGCGGGAGCATAGGACGATAAATTTGCGGTGAACAGGCGATTGCTGATTTTGCCTGATAACCATATGACCAACACTTCGTTGGCCCCCTCCGCACGCACCGCTAGCATGACCGGTCGACCTTCAGGCCGAGCCTGCCCCAATGACACCTCCCGTTCTCACCGTTTCCGCCCTCGCGAAGCGCTTCGGCGCGACCGTCGCGCTCGATCACGTCGATCTGTCGATCGGCGCCGGCGAGATCGTTGCATTGATGGGCGCGAACGGCGCGGGCAAGTCGACGCTCGTGAAGATTCTGAGCGGCGTGTATCGCGCAGACGCGGGTACGTTGTCGCTTGCGGGTCGCCCATTCGCGCCCGACTCGCCGCAGACCGCGAAGCGGCTCGGCGTTGCGACCGTGCATCAATCGATCGCCGACGCGGTCGTGCCGTCGCTGTCGATCGCAGACAATCTGCTGCTCGACCGGCTGTGCGATGCGGCCTCCGCGTGGCATACACCGCCGACTGCACGTTTGCGCAGCGCGGCGCCGTTTGCCGCGCGCGTCGGGCTCGACGTGGATCTGTCGGCGCCGCTCGCGTCGCTGCCGCTTGCCGCGCAGCAACTCGTCACGCTCGCGCGCGCACTCGCCACGCGGCCCGCGCTGCTGATCCTCGACGAACCTACCGCGAGCCTGTCCGCGCCCGAAGCCGAGCGTCTGTTCGCGTTGCTCGACACGTTGCGCGCGGAGGGCGTCGCGATCCTGCTGGTGTCGCATCGTCTCGGCGATCTGCGCCGGCTCGCCGACCGCGTCACGATCGTGCGCGACGGGCGCATCGTCGCCGATCTACGTCCGCCGGTCGATTTCGATGCGGCTGTCGAAACGATGATCGGTCGGCCGTTGCGCGACGCTCATGAACGTGCTGCCGAAACGCGGCAATCAGCCAGCGAAGCCCACGCCGCCGCGCCCGGCTTTCGCGCACACCGTCTGCAGCTCACGCCGCGTGCGGTGCCGTTCGATCTCGATGTGCGACGCGGCGAGATCGTCGCGATCGCGGGACCGGTCGGCGGCGGCAAGTCGCGTCTTGCGCGCGCGATCTTCGGCGCTGAACGGCTCGCGGCCGGCCGCATGTCGCTCGACGGCGAGCCGTGGCAGCCGCGCTCGCCTGCGCAGGCGATTCGCGCGGGCGTGTTTCTCGCCGGCGAGGACCGCTGGCGCACGTCGCTGTTCGCGGACAGCGTGCCGTTCGCGTCGATCGCCGGCACGATCAGCTTTCCGTTCCTGCCGCGCTGGTTTCCGCGCGGCACCGTGCGGCGTGCGGTCGAAGCACGCGCGGCAACCGACGCGATCGTGCGCTTCGGCATCCGCTGCACCGGCCCCGCCGATCGCCTGACGAAGCTCTCCGGCGGCAACCAGCAAAAGGTCGTGCTCGCGCGCTGGCACGCGCAGCCCGCGCGGCTGTTGTTGCTCGACGAACCGTTTCAGGGTGTCGACGCCGGCGCCCGCGCCGATATCGTCGACACGCTGCGCGCCCATGCGCGCGAACGCGCGACGCTCGTCTTCGTCAGCGACCTCGAAGAAGCATTCGAGATTGCCGATCGCGTCGTGCACTTCGACCGCGGCACGATCGATCCCGCGGCGCTTTCCGAATCCGTTCACCCCGTTCCATCATGAAGACTGACCTGGTTTCCGCGACCCCTCCAGACGCTTCGTCCGGTCTGACTGAACGTCGACCACGCGTCGCATGGCGCGTGCATCTCGAGCGCACCGGCATGCTGATCGTGCTCGCGCTGCTGGTCGTCGTCTTCACCGCGAAGGAGCCAGCGTTCCTCAACGTCGACAACCTGTTCAGCATCCTGCAGGCCGTGTCGATCGTCGCGCTGCTCGGCATCGGCGTAACGATCACGCTCGCCGCGGGTGGTTTCGATCTGTCGGTGGGCAGCGTCGCGGCATCGGCGCAGATGGCCGCGAGCTACGTGCTGATCGTCTGGCATGGCAACGCGCTGGCAGCGGTCGGCGCATGCCTCGCGCTCGGTATCGGCGCGGGGCTCTTCAACGGTCTACTGATCACGCGGCTGCGCGTGCCCGATCAGCTCGCGACGCTCGGCACGCTGTTCCTGCTCGCCGGTCTGCAGCTGATTCCGACCGGCGGCCGCTCGCTCGCGACGGGCACGGTGCTGCCCGACGGCACTGAAACCACGGGCACGTTTCCCGATGCGTTTCTCGCGCTCGGCCGGCTGCGTCTATTCGACGTCGTGCCGGTGCCGGTCGTGCTGCTTGCGGTGTTGACGGTGATCGCGTGCGTCGTGATGGAAACGACGCGCTGGGGCCGCGTGATCTACGCAATCGGCGGCAATGAGACCGCGGCGCGGCTCGCGGGCGCACCGGCCGCGCGCTACCGTATCGCGGCGTATGTCGCGTCGGGCGCGATCGCATCGCTGGGCGGTGTGCTGATCGCGGCGCGGGTAGGGCGCGGCGACGTCAGCGCCGGCCATTCGATGCTGCTCGACGCGGTGGCCGCGGCGCTCGTCGGCTATGCGGTGTGGGGCGCGAAGCGGCCGAACGTTTTCGGCACGGTTGTCGGCGCAGTGTTCGTCGGCGTGCTGCTGAATGGCCTGACGATGCTCAATGCGCCGTACTACATGCAGGATTTCATCAAGGGCGTGCTGCTGGTCGGTGCGCTCGCGCTGACGTTCGGCGTGGGGCGCGATGCAGCGGCGCGCGGTTAGCGGGTTCGTCGTGCCGGTCGTGTCTGTCGTGGCACGACGTTGTTTGAGGCCGGCGCCGGTTTGCGCGCCAGGTCGACGAACGCCTTCAGGTAATCGATTTCAATGTCGGTCTCACGGGCACCGAGGAAAATCTGCTTGGCGATGCCTTTGCGTCCGAGGCGTACCGGGACGAGGTTCATCTTGCCCGCGTACTCTTCGACGAGCCAGCGAGGCAGCGCCGCGACGCCCCGGCCGCTTTCGACCATCTGCAGCATGATGTCGGTGGTCTCGATCGTCTTGTGCCGCCGCGGTGTGATGCCCGCAGGCATCAGAAACTGGTTGTAGATGTCGAGCCGGTCGGTCTCCACCGGATAGGTGACCAGCACCTCCTGCGTCAACTGATCGGGCTTCACGTACTCGACCGTCGCAAGCGGATGCTCGCGATTCACCACCAGCACCTGCTCGTAGTCGAACACCGGTTCGAAGCGCAAGCCCGGCTTGAGCAGCGGATCGGGCGTCACGAGCAGATCGATCTCGTAGCCGAACAGCGCGCCGATTCCGCCGAACTGGAATTTCTGCTTGACGTCGACATCGACATCCGGCCAGCGCGCGAGATAGGGCGACACGACCTTGAGCAGCCACTGGTAGCACGGATGGCATTCCATTCCGATGCGTAGCGAGCCGCGTTCGCCCTGCGCGTACTGGCCCAGACGCTCTTCGGCAAGATCGAGTTGCGGCAGTACGCGGTTGGCGACGGCAAGCAGGTATTCACCGGCCTGGGTCAGCCGCAGACTGCGCCCCTCGCGTAACCAGATGTCGGTGCCTAGTTGCTGCTCCAGCTTTTTCATCGAGTGGCTGAGGGCGGACTGCGTCACGCAGAGGATCTCCGCCGCGGCCGTCAGCGAGCCGTGCTTGTCCACTGCCTGAACGATCGACAGATGAATTCTCTCGAGCATGGTGTATGAGTGAAACTAATGCGTTGTTGAATTAACACCATTTTACTTCATATGTGGCCTTCGCTACGATCGGCAGATCCGCAACCTGACCGAATCAAGGCGACCTGATGGCAACGACACACAATCTCGGCTTCCCCCGTATCGGCGCGAAGCGCGAACTGAAATTCGCGCTGGAGTCGTACTGGAAAGGCGAATCCTCGCTTGGCGAACTGAAGGCGCTCGGCGCGCAGTTGCGTCAACGTCATTGGGAAAACCAGACGAATCTCGACCACGTGCCGGTGGGCGACTTCGCGTTCTACGACCAGGTGCTGGACATGAGCTTCACGTTGGGCAACCTGCCGGAACGAGTGCAAGGTTTTCACGGCGACGCGCTCGACAACACCTTCCGCGTCGCCCGCGGCCGCTCGGCCAAGGGTGCCGAAGACCACAACGCGTGCTGCGGCGGCGTGGCCGCCGGCGAGATGACCAAGTGGTTCGACACCAACTACCACTACATCGTCCCCGAATTCAGTGCCACGACCGAATTCAAACTGGATGCGTCGCGCCTGCTGGAACAACTGACGGAAGCCACGGCGCAGGGTGTGAAGGCCAAGCCGGTGATCGTCGGCCCGGTGACCTATCTGGCGCTCGGTAAGGCTAAGGACGAGTCGAACAAGCGGGCGCTGCTGCCGCGCCTGCTGCCGGTATATGCGGAACTGCTGGCGATGCTGGCCGCGCAAGGCGTCGAATGGGTTCAGATTGACGAGCCGATTCTCGTCACCGAGCTGTCCGCCGAATGGCAACAGGCATACACCATTGCGTACGAGGCGCTCGCCAACGGCAACGTGAAGCTGCTGCTGGCAACGTACTTCGGCCCGTTGCTCGACAACCTGTCGCTGGCCTGCAAACTGCCGGTGCAGGGCCTGCATCTGGATGCGATCAATGCCCGCGCCGAAGTCGATGCGGTGATGGCTCAACTGCCGCAGGATCGCGTGCTGTCGCTGGGCGTGATCAACGGTCGCAACATCTGGAAGACCGATCTGGCGAGCGTACTCGACTGGCTCGAACCGGTTGCCAGGCGCCTGGGCGATCGCCTGTGGATCGCACCGTCATGCTCGCTGCTGCACGTGCCGGTCGATCTCGACAGCGAGCAGAAGCTGGATGCGGAAGTCTGCTCATGGCTCGCGTTCGCGCTGCAGAAACTGGGTGAATTGAAGGTGCTGGCCACGGCGTTGAACCAGGGCCGCGAGGCGGTCAAGGCAGAGCTGGCCGCGAACAGCGCAGCGATTGCCGCGCGCCGCGGTTCTTCGCGTGTCAACAACCCGACGGTCAAGGCCGCGCTCGCGAAGATCAATCCGGCGTTGGGTCAGCGCAAGCATCCCTATCCGTCGCGCGCCGACAAGCAGGCTGCGTTGCTGAACCTGCCGGCTTACCCCACGACGACCATCGGTTCGTTCCCACAGACCCGCGAAATCCGCCATGCGCGCAGCCAGTTCAGGAGCGGCGCACTGGATGCAGCCGGCTACAAGGCCGCGATGCAAGCCGAGATCGAACGCAGCGTGCGCGAGCAGGAAGCCCTCGGTCTCGACGTGCTGGTGCACGGCGAAGCCGAGCGCAACGACATGGTGGAGTACTTCGGCGAGCAGCTCGACGGCTACGCGTTCAGCCAGTTCGGCTGGGTGCAGTCGTATGGCTCGCGCTGCGTGAAGCCGCCTGTCCTGTTCGGCGACATCAGCCGTCCGAAGGCGATGACCGTCGAGTGGATCAAGTATGCGCAGTCGCTCACGAGCAAGCCGATGAAGGGCATGCTGACCGGCCCGGTCACGATTCTGAACTGGTCGTTCGTGCGCGACGACCAGCCACGGTCGGTGTCGTGCTACCAGCTCGCGCTGGCGATCCGCGAGGAAGTGCTCGACCTCGAAAAGGCCGGCGTGCGCGTGATCCAGATCGACGAGGCCGCATTGCGCGAAGGTTTGCCGCTGCGGCAATCGCAGTGGCAGGAATACCTCGACTGGGCCGTGCAATCGTTCCGTATCACGGCGAACGGTGTGGAAGACGAGACGCAGATCCACACGCATATGTGTTATTCGGAGTTCAACGACATCATCGCGTCGATCGCCGACATGGACGCCGACGTGATCACCATCGAAACGTCGCGCTCGGATATGGAGCTGCTCGACGCGTTCGACAACTTCAACTATCCGAACGAGATCGGGCCGGGCGTGTACGACATTCACTCGCCGAACATCCCGACGCAGGAGCACATCGTGCAACTGATGAAGAAGGCCGCCGAACGCATTCCGGCGCAGCGCTTGTGGGTGAATCCGGACTGCGGCCTGAAGACGCGTCAGTGGGAAGAAGTCATTCCGGCACTGACGAACATGGTGGCGGCTGCGAAGACGTTGCGGGCTTCCGTCTGAGGCTTGCGCAATGCTCCTTTCGGAGTGCGTGGCGCACGGCACCGCATCACGTGCCGTTGCGCCTGCGCAGCAGATAGGTGTCCATGATCCAGCCATGGGTGCGGCGCGCGTCGGCTCTGACGCGTTCGATTTCGTCCATCACGTCGCAGAGCTTTCCTGCAATGAGAATTTCGTCGGGCGTTCCCACATAGGCGCCCCAGTAGATGTCCAGGTCCTGATCCGCGAGATGCCGGTACGCGTTCTGCGAGTCGAGCATCACCACCACGCTGTCGACGTTGTCCGGGAATCCTTCGGCGATCGTGCGGCCGTTGGTGATCTCGATCGAACGGCCGATCAGATTCAGCGGAATCTTGTGCTGCGCCGCGAGTGCCTGGACGCTGCTGATGCCGGGAATCACGTCGTAGTCGAACGCGTGCGTGCCGTCTCTTGCGATGGTTTCGACGATGCGGATCGTGCTGTCGTACAGCGACGGGTCGCCCCACACCAGGAAAGCGCCGATTTCCCCGTCGCTCATCTCGTCCGAGATCAGGCGTTCGAATATCGCCTGCTTGTCGCGGTTCAGTTCGTCGACCGCCGCTCTGTATTCGATCTCGTCGCGCCGGCGTTCGGGGCTGGTCGCCTCGACGATGCGATAGCGATCGCCGTCGACAAACCGTTCGATGATCTGCTTGCGCAGCGCGATCAGTTTCTCTTTCGCGACGCCTTTATCCATCACGAAGAACACGTCGGCCTGGTTGAGCGCATTGATCGCCTGAACGGTCAGGTAGTCCGGATTGCCGGCGCCGATTCCGATGATCAGGATTTTTTTCATTGATCGGCGCACTCGGCGGCGACCCGCTTGTCGGGCCCGGAGATCGCAATGAGTGGCCGGAGATGACGCAGTTCAAGCATGGTGTGGTTCGGGGAGGGTGGGCATCGCCCTATGGAAGACATGAATATGCTTCATAGGATGATGAAAACATGTCGCTTGATGAATCATAGCGCGACTTTCAAACTGTCGACCATTCATTCGGGGATTCATCATGGTTCGCACTCACATACACGGCTTTCCGCGCATTGGCGCGCATCGCGAGCTCAAGTTCGCGCAGGAATCGTTCTGGCGTGGCGAGTCCGACGATACCTGTCTGCGAAGCGTCGCAAAGGAATTGCGCGCCCGTCATTGGGAACAGCAGCGGGCGGCGAAGCTGGACTTCGTGACGGTCGGCGATTTCGCGTATTACGACCAGATGCTGAATCTGACCGCGCTGCTCGGTGCGCTGCCGGAGCGCTTCGGATTCGAGCCCGCGACGCTGACGCTGGCGCAGTACTACGACCTCGCGCGTGGCAACGCTGCGCAGCCGGCGATGGAAATGACCAAGTGGTTCGATACCAACTACCACTACCTCGTGCCGGAACTTGGACCGCAGACCGCTTTCAACGGTGGGGTCGACTGGTTCTTCGACGAGATCGACGAAGCACTCGCGCTGAATCTGCCGGTCAAGCCCGTGCTGATCGGACCGATCACTTATTTATGGCTGTCCAGGAGCGATATCGCTGGCCTTGATCGGCTGTCGTTGCTGCCGAGGCTCGTGGTCCGCTACATGCGCCTCGTCGAGACGCTGAAGGAACGCGGTATCGAGTGGCTGCAGTTCGATGAGCCCGCGCTTTGCCTCGACCTCGACGAGGAATGGCTTGAAGCGTTCTCCGCGACGTACGACGTACTGGGCACGCTGGGCGTGAAGGTTTTGCTGGCGACGTATTTCGACACGGCCGCCGATCGTGCGCCGCTCGTTGCGAAACTGCCGGTCCACGGCGTGCATATCGATCTCGTCAGAGCGCCGCAGCAACTCGATACGTGGCACAAGGCGCTGCCTGTGGACACGGTGCTGTCGGCCGGTGTGATCGATGGGCGGAATGTCTGGCGCGCGGATCTGGCCGACATCGTCGAGTCGCTGCGGGTCATGCATGCGGAACGCGGTGACCGTCTGTGGGTTGCGCCGTCGTGTTCGTTCCTGCACGTGCCGGTTACGCTCGAGTCGGAAAAGAAGCTGGATCCCGACCTGAAGTCGTGGCTAGCATTCGCGACGGAAAAACTCGATGAGATCGGCACGATCGCGCTCGCGCTGCGCGATCCGGCCGCGGCGGAGCCTGCGCTCGCGGCCGCGGATCGCGTACTGGACGCGCGGCGCGCGTCGAGCGCGGTGACTAACGTGCTCGTGCAAAGAAGGGCCGCGGCCGTGACGGACGCGATGGCCAGCCGCAAGAGCCCCTTCGAAGACCGCAGCAGGGTGCAGCGTCATTCGCTGAAGTTGCCGCTGCTGCCGACCACCACGATCGGCTCGTTCCCACAGACGTCCGCGATCCGGCAGGCGCGCGCGGCTTATCGGCGCGGCGAACTGAGTGCGCTCGACTACCTTGAACGCATGCGCGCGGAAACCGCGACGATATTGCGCAAGCAGGAAGAACTCGGCCTCGATGTGCTCGTGCACGGCGAGGTGGAACGCAACGACATGATCGAGTTTTTCGCCGACAAGCTGTGGGGCTGCACGTCGACGGAAAACGGTTGGATTCAGAACTACGGTTCGCAATGCGTGAAGCCGCCGGTCATCTATGGCGACGTCTACCGGCCCGAGCCGATGATCGTGGATGCCGCCTGTTACGCGCAGTCGTTGACGGACCGGCTGCTGAAGGGCGTATTGACCGGCCCGGTGACGATGCTCGAATGGTCGTTCGTGCGCGACGATCAGCCGCGCTGGACCACCGCGCTGCAACTGGCGCTGGTGATTCGCGACGAGGTCATCGACCTCGAAAAGGCTGGCATCCGCATCATCCAGATCGACGAGCCCGCGTTTCGCGAAGGGCTACCGTTGCGCCAGGACGGCTGGGCGACGTACCTGGAATGGGCGACGCGCGCGTTCAGGATTGCCGCGGGCGGCGTGTCGGACGCGACGCAGATCCACACGCATATGTGCTATTCGGAGTTCAACGACATCCTGCCGTCGATCGCGGCCCTCGACGCGGACGTCATCACGATCGAGACGTCGCGTTCGTCGATGAAATTGCTCGACGGCTTCGGCGCATTCGCGTATCCGAACGGCATCGGTCCCGGTGTTTACGACACCCATTCGCCGCGCGTGCCCAGCGTCGACACGATGCAGCTCCTGCTCGAGCGTGCGTGCAACGTGATCCCCGCCGAGCGTCTTTGGGTCAACCCGGATTGCGGCCTGAAGACGCGCGGCTGGCCGGAGACCGAAGCCGCGCTGATCAACATGATCGTGGCCGCGAAGGGCATGCGGCAGAAGCTCCAGGCCGAACGCGTCAAAGAGGTTCAGTCGCTCGCCGGCGCAACACACGAGAACTGAAATCGTCGCGGATCGATCGGCCATATTCGAGCATTACAATGAGAGCCGCCCGCGCAAGGCGCCGACCTACCGTTCGCCATCCAGGTTTCGACGCGCCGCGACTTCACTACAAACGGTGTCCGGGTTTCATCGGATGCGGGCAGTTTCAGACACCCCCAGGCACACCGCAGGGATTTCTTCCATATCAAGGAGCAATCGATGCGAACGATGCGCGCAGTTCAGGTAGCGAAAGCGAACGGTCCTCTGGAACTCGTCGAACGCGACGTGCCGGAACCGCCCGAAGGGCATGTGCTGATCAAGGTGCAGGCCTGCGGAATTTGCCATAGCGACTCGCTTACGAAGGAAGGCCACTGGCCCGGTCTGCAGTTTCCGCGTGTGCCGGGGCACGAGATCGCGGGTGTGATCGACCGGCTCGGTGAGGGTGTCGAAGAGTGGCGGGTCGGACAACGGATCGGCGTGGGCTGGCACGGTGGCCACTGCGGCCATTGCGACAGTTGCCGGCACGGCGACTTTGTCCTGTGCAAGACCGCGCTGATACCCGGCATCAGCTACGACGGCGGGTACGCGGAATACATGGTGGCGCCGCAGGAAGCGCTGGCGAGCATTCCCGACGATCTGTCCGACGTCGATGCCGCGCCGCTTCTTTGTGCCGGTATCACCACGTTCAACGCGTTGCGCAATAGCGGAGCGCGCGCGGGCGATGTGGTTGGGATACTCGGGATCGGCGGACTCGGCCATCTCGGCGTGCAGTTCGCGCGCAAGATGGGCTTCGTCACGGTGGCCATCGCGCGCGGACAGGACAAGGCGCCGCTCGCGAAACAGCTCGGCGCACATCATTACGTCGACAGCGAATCGCAGAACGTCGGCGAAGCGTTGCAGGCACTCGGCGGCGCGCGCGTCATTCTTGCGACAGTCACGAGCGGCAAGGCGATGAGCGCCGCGCTCGGCGGCCTCGGTCGCAACGGCAAGCTGATCATGGTCGGTGTATCGCAGGAGCCTGTCGAAGTCCCTGTCACGCAGTTCGTCATGGGTCGCAATTCGGTTCAGGGCTGGCCGTCCGGTACCGCGGCGGATTCGCAGGAGACGCTCGCGTTCAGCGCGTTATCCGGCGTGAAGCCGATGATCGAGGAATATCCGCTGTCCCGTGCAGCAGAGGCCTACGACCGGATGATGAGCGGCAAGGCGCGCTTCAGGGTCGTACTGACGACAGACAAATAAAATAAACCGGACATCGCCGGCCGATATTGGCCGGCGATTTAAGCGAGTGCGCTTATGCCCGGTGGGTATCGGCCGGCAGTATTAGAAAAAAAGCGCTCGTTCCCGCTCGTTCCCATCTGCCGGCAACCGCCGGCACCCCGTTATAACTGCGTCGATCAACGGCGTCATCGTCGAGAAGTCAACTCCATGTTGCGGTCGGGCAACATTGAAGCGAATTCATAAAACAATTGAATTTGTCGGAAATATCATCGCCACACTTCATGCGCTGATTTCTCCTGGCGTATCGAATTTCATCACAATGCGTGCGCTTATGCTTCTGCGCATCGCCGGCCTGAACAAAATGATGGGGACATTAATGAAAAAGACTACTGCGGCGTTTGGCGTCGCTCTGCTTACCCTTTCCGCACAATCGGCTTTTGCACAGAGTTCAGTAACGTTGTATGGCCTGGTCGATACGAGCATCCGTTATCTGACCAATGCCAATTCGAAGAACGACAGTCAGGTTTCGATGGGCGAGGGCGTTGAAACACCCAGCCGCTTCGGCTTGAAAGGCAGTGAAGATCTCGGCGGCGGCACGTCGGTGATCTTCAAGTTGGAGAATCAGTTCCAGTTGTGGTCCGGCAAATTCGATAACAGCAACAACACACTTTTCCAACGTAATGCTTACGTCGGGCTGTCGAACGACAAGTACGGCACGCTGACCCTCGGTCGCCAGCAGACGCCGTTCTTCGACATGATGGGCAACGTCTATGACCCGTTGACCGTCGCCGACTACTGGCAGGACAGCTACGTCTACAACCCGGTCGGCCCGTTCCTGTTCACCAATAGCTCCGTCAAGTACACCGGCCAGTTCGGCGGCCTGCACGTGGAAGGCATGTACGGCTTCGGCGGCGTCGCGGGCAGCACCGGCGAGAACAGCATGTACGGCCTGACCGCGTCGTACGCGTTTGGCCCGCTGTCGGCCGACGTGGGCTTCCAGCAGAACGACGTCTCCGGCAAGAAGTTCAACATCGTGAACGTGAGCACGGCCTATTCGATCACGCCGACCCTGAAGCTGCTGGCAGGCTGGCTGCATTCGCAGGACAACACCGGTCTCGCCGACCTCGATATGCAGCAGTCCGGCGCGCCGACGCTGCCGCGCGTGAGCCCGAACCGCATCGACGACAGCTTCTACGTCGGTTCGACGTGGCAGGTCACGCCGCCGCTGGCGCTGACGTTCGCCGGCTACTACGATCACGCCCGCAACGCGGCGAAGCTCGACGGCTCGCTCGGCGTCGGCGTCAACTACTCGGCCACGGTACTCGCCGAATACTCGCTGTCGAAGCGGACCGAAGTGTATGGCACGGTCGACTTCACCCGCGGCAACGGCGCGTTCCTCGCCGACTACCCGGGCCGCAACAACCAGACCGGCGTCGCGATCGGCCTGCGCAACATCTTCTGATTGCACGGCCCGGCCAAGCGCCGGGTTTGTCGTGTCAGCAAAAACCGCACGCGTTATACAACGCGTGCGGTTTTTTTTATGCTCTCGAGCATTCATCTTTGCTCGTTCCGTGCGCGCAACGATAAGCGCACATGCAAGCCGCCTTGCCCGTGCAAGGAATATTCATTGCCGAAACGTTCAGTTTGCGCCCGCGACCCCCGCTGATAGATTGAGCGCACAGTCACTACAGCGGAGATTCGCATGGCCGAGCTCGACGAAAAGGCTTTGTCGCAAGCGGTGGGAACCGATGCGCTTAGCACGGCACATGTTATTGCAGACGACGCCGACGCTATCGCAGCGGCACACGCGCTGGCGCAGCGGCTCGTGAAAGATGCAGCGGTGCGCGATCGCGAACGCCGTTTGCCGCACGAGGAAATCGAGTGGTTCTCGCAGTCGGGGTTGTGGGCGATTACGGTACCGAAAGTCTATGGCGGCGCGGGCGTGTCGTTCGTTACGCTAACCGAGGTCGTGAAGATCGTCGCCGCAGCCGATCCGTCGCTCGGGCAACTGCCGCAGAACCACTACGGGCTCGTCGACGTGATCGCGCTGACGGGTACGGACGAGCAGAAGCGCTTCTTCTTCGGCGAGATCCTGAACGGTCGACGCTTCGGTAACGGCTTCTCCGAGAAGGGCACGAAGCACGTGCTCGATCTGAAGACCCGTGTGCGGCGCGACGGCGATCAATACGTAGTGGACGGTACGAAGTTCTATTCGACCGGCGCGCTGTTCGCGCACTACGTGCCGGTGCTCGGACTCGACGACGATCGCAAGGGCTGGCTCGCCTATATTCCGAAGGGCACGCCGGGGTTGTCGGTCATCGACGACTGGTCCGGCTTCGGCCAGCGCACGACCGCGAGCGGCACTGTCGTGCTGGAGAACGTGCGGGTGCCGGCTTCGCATGTGTTTCCCGCGCATCGCGTGTCGGACTTCCCGACGCTGAACGGTCCGATCTCGCAGATCATCCAGGCCGCGATCGACGCGGGCATCGCGCGCGCCGCGGTCGACGATACGCTGACGTTCGTACGCACGCGCTCGCGGCCGTGGATCGACAGCAAGGTCGAACGCGCAAGCGACGATCCTTTGACGTTGCGCGAGATCGGTCACCTGCACATCCAGCTGCATGCGGCCGAGGCGCTGCTCGAACGCGCGGCGCGCACGCTCGACGACATCGCCGCGCAACATGACACGAGCGAAGACGACGTCGCACGCGCATCGGTGGCGGTCGGCGAGGCGAAGGTGCTGACCACCGAAATCGCGCTGCTCGCGAGCGAGAAGCTGTTCGAACTGGCGGGCACCCAGGCGACGCTCGCCGAGCACAACCTCGATCGCCACTGGCGCAATGCGCGCACGCATACGCTGCACGATCCGGTGCGCTGGAAGTATCACCTCGTCGGCAACTACTATCTGAACGGCGTCAAACCGGCGCGTCATCCGTGGAACTGATGTCATGAGCGCATTGCCACAACCGGTTTCTCATGCACATCAACGAGCGGGGCGGATCGAAAACGACTCGCACGCGCTCGACGTCGCGCGCTCGCTAGCGGACACGTTCGCACAGGGCGCATCGGAGCGCGATCGTGAGCGGCGTCTGCCGTTCGACGAGATCGATGCGTATTCGGCGAGTGGGCTATGGGGCATCGCGGTGCCGCGCGAATTCGGCGGCCCGCAGGTGTCGTTCGCGACGCTCGCCGAAGTGACGGCGATCATCTCCGCTGCCGATCCCGCGTTGGGCCAGATTCCGCAAAACCATTTCTTCATGCTCGACGTGCTGCGCGTGAACGGCACGCGCGAGCAGCAGGCGTTCTACTTCGAACGCGCGCTCGCCGGCGATCGCTTCGGCAATGCGCTGTCCGAACGCGGCACGAAGACCGTGCGCGACTATCGCACGACGCTCACGCTAGATGGTGCCGGTTTTCGGCTGAACGGCACGAAGTACTACTCGACCGGCGCGTTGTTCGCGCAATGGATTCCGGTCGTCGCGAAAGCGGCCGACGACACGCTGTATGTCGCGTTCACGCCGGCCGATGCGCCGGGGCTGTCGGTCGTCGACGACTGGTCGGGCTTCGGTCAGCGTACGACCGGCAGCGGCACGACGACGCTCGACAACGTGTACGTCGAGGCTGCGGCGGTGGTGCCGTACAGTTCAGCGTTCGATGCGCGGCCGACGACGGTCGGCCCACTCGGCCAGCTGATTCATGCGGCCGTTGATCTCGGCATCGCGCGTGCGGCGTTCGCCGATGCGCGACGCTTCGTGCGCGACCGGTCGCGGCCGTGGATCGACAGCGGCGTCGAACGGGCCAGCGACGATCCGCTGACGCTCGAACTGTTCGGCAAGCTCGCGCTGCAACTGCACGCGGCCGATGCGCTTGTCGAGCGCGCGGGCCGCAGCGTCGATGCGGCGGCTGCGCATTCCGACGAGCACACGGTGGCGGCGGCGTCGATCGCGGTTGCGCAGGCACGCGCGGCGACGACTGAGATCGCGTTGCAGGCGTCGACGCGATTGCTCGAACTCGCGGGTACGCAGGCGACGCTCGCCGAGCATAACCTCGATCGCCACTGGCGCAACGCGCGCACGCATACGCTGCACGATCCGGTGCGCTGGAAGTACATCGCGATCGGCAACTACTATCTGAACGACGCGCTGCCGCCGCGTCATGGCGCGCTATAACGCAGTCTGGATTCCGACGATGACCCGACAGATCCGCCTCAACGCGTTCGACATGAACTGCGTCGGACACCAATCGCCCGGCTTGTGGGCGCATCCGCGCGACACGTCGTGGCGCTACAAACATCTCGACTACTGGACGAGCCTCGCGAAGCTGCTCGAACGCGGCAAGTTCGACGGGCTGTTTATCGCCGACGTGCTGGGCATCTACGACGTGTTCCAGGGCAGCGGCGAGGCGGCGATCCGTCAGGCCGCGCAGGTGCCCGTCAACGACCCGGTTCTGCTCGTCTCCGCGATGGCCAACGTGACGGAGCATCTCGGCTTGGGCGTGACGTGCTCGCTGTCGTACGAGCATCCGTACCCGTTCGCCCGCCGCATGTCGACACTCGATCATCTGACCGGTGGACGTGTCGGCTGGAACATCGTCACGTCGTATCTGGACAGCGCGGCGCGCAACATCGGGCTGCCGAGCCAGGCGAATCACGACGAACGCTATGCGCTCGCCGACGAATACCTCGATGTCTGCTACAAGCTGTGGGAATCGTCGTGGGAAGACGATGCAGTAGTGCGCGACGTCGAGCGTCGCGTGTTCACCGAGCCGTCGAAGGTGCATCCGATCGGTCATCACGGTACCTACTTCGACGTGCCGGGCATCCATCTGTGCGAGCCGTCGCCGCAGCGCACGCCAGTGCTGTATCAGGCGGGCGCGTCGAAACGCGGCAAGGACTTCGCCGCGCAGCACGCGGAATGTATTTTCATCGCGGCACCTTCACGCACGATCCTGAAGAATTTCGTCACCGACATCCGCGCGCGCGTGAAGTCGTTCGGCCGCGATCCGCACGACGTACTGATCTTCAACCTGCATACGGTGATTACCGGCAAGACCTCGGCGGAAGCGCACGCGAAGCACGCGGACTATCGCCGCTATGCGAGCGACGAAGGTGCGCTCGCGCTGATGTCCGGCTGGACCGGCATCGATCTGTCGAAGTACTCGCTCGACGAACCGCTGCGGCATATCGAGAGCAATGCGGTGCAGTCGGCGGTGGAGGCGCTGTCGAGCGCCGACCTGACGCGCGTGTGGACCGTGCGCGAGATCGCGAAGTGGGGAGGCATTGGCGGGCTGGGGCCGCTGTCGGTCGGCGACCCGCAGGAAATCGCCGACGAACTGCAGTCGTGGATCGACGAGACCGATGTCGACGGCTTCAACCTCGCCTATGCGCTGACGCACGAAACGTTCACCGATTTCGTCGACCTGGTGGTGCCGGAACTGCAACGGCGCGGTGTCTACAAGACCGACTACGCACCGGGGACGCTGCGCGAGAAACTGCACGGCGGCGGTGCGCGGCTCGCCGAGCCACATCCGGGCGCGCGCTATCGCGCGATGCATACAGCAGGGACAGCGCAGACCGCGCACGAATAGCTCTTTCTGTTTTTTCGCGTCAACCCACACATAAAGGACTCTCGATGAGACCGCTCGTCCGTGTTGCGCGCCGCGTGCGCGCATCGCAACGCATTGCTGCTGCATTGGCCGTACTGACCGTATTCGGATTGACCGCGCTCGGCGTCGCGACACCGGTTGCACACGCGGCCTCGCTGCAAGGCGCACCCGCGCCGTTCGACAAGGGCGGCGTGAAGATCGCGCTGGTCAACTATCTGTCGACCGGCGATTTCTTCCAGGCGTACGAGGCCGGCGCGCAGAAACAGGCGAAAGCGCTCGGCATCGACCTGCGCATTTACGAAGGCCGTCAGGACGCGGCCGAACAGCGCGAGCAGATCCAGCAGGCGATCAGCCTCGGCGTGTCGGCGATCATCGTCAATCACGGGTTGCCGGAGTCGTTGAAGGACGTCGTGCAGCGCGCGCTCGACAAGGGCATCAAGGTCGTCGCGTTCGACGTCGACCTGAACAACCCGAAAGTGCCGCAGATCGAACAGAGCGATCGCGATCTCGCGACGCTGTTGCTCGATCGCGCGGTGAAGGATAACGGCGATGCGTTCTCGGCAGGCTACGTGTACGTGGCCGGTTTCGCGCCACTCGACCGGCGCGACGCGGTGTGGCGCAGCTTCAAGGAAGCGCATCCGAAGGTGCAGGAAAAGGCGCGCTGGGGCACCGTCGACAATCCGATCGCGCAGTCGGTCGCGAATCAGTCCGCGGCTGCGTATCGTGCGCATCCCGACATTCGTGTCGTGTTCGCGCCTTACGACGAATTTGCACGCGGCGCGAAGCTTGCAGCCGACGAAGCGAAGCTGTCGTCGAAGATCCGCATCTACAGCGCCGACATCTCGACCGCCGACATCGAGGCGATCCGTGCGCCGGGCAGCGCCTGGGTTGCGACCGCGGCGACCAACCCGGCCGTGGTCGGCGCGGTGTCGGTGCGGGCGGCGGCCCTGCTGGTCGCGGGGCAGAACCCGGGCAGCCGGATCGCTGTCAAGCCCGCGCTGATCACGCGCGACGACCTCGTGAAGAACGATATCCACACGATCGCCGAACTCGGCGCGAAGTTTCCGGCGTTCCGCGACAGCGACGCGGCAAAGGCGCCGTGGATTCCGTCCGCCGATTGAACAGTCAAGCGTATGTTGCCGTGCGTCTTGGCAACCCCCGGCTCCTGGGCGACAATCGCGGCCATCCGGGTTCGCCAGTCACGAGGAGCAGGTCATGTCGGTGCTGATACTGGGGCTGCTGATTTTTCTGGGCGTTCACTCGGTGCGGATTGTCGCGGAGGGATGGCGCCGCGCGCAGATCGCGCGGTACGGCGCCAACCTCTGGAAAACCGTCTACTCGATCGTGTCGATCGCCGGCTTCATCGTATTGATCTATGGCTACGGTCTCGCGCGGCGCGAACCGGTCGTCCTCTGGGCTCCTCCCGCCTGGGCACCGCATCTCGCCGGGCTGCTCACACTGTTTGCCTTCATTCTCTTTACGGCCGCGTACGTCCCGGAGACGCACTTCAAGGCGATCCTCAAGCATCCGATGGTGATCGGCATCGCGCTGTGGGCAATCGCGCATCTGCTCGCGAACGGCACGTTGAACGCGCTCGTGCTGTTCGGTGCGTTTCTCGTGTGGACGATCGTCGATTTCGCCGCGGCGCGCCGTCGCGATTTCGCCGACAGCATCGTGTATCCAGCGGGCAGACTCTCGCGCGACGTCCTGCCGGTGATCATCGGTGCCGTCGCCTGGGCGCTGTTCGCGTTCTGGCTGCACGGCTCGTGGATCGGCGTGCGACCGTTCGGCTAGCCGTCGTCCTCGTGCCGTCGCGCACCTGAATTTCCGAAAATTTGCCAGCTTTTCAAAATAGGTGTTGTCCGGAACCGACGCATCCGGCCGGATACGCTACGCATAAAGCCTACTGAATACGTTTTCACGAGAATGAAACTGACGACCCCTAACGTGCGGGGAGCCGCACGCTCATGGGTCTTCGATTGTCTTGCGTCCCGGGGATAAAAGACGATTCTCTCGCTTGTGAACGGGTAGCTTGTGCGCTGAAAGATTTGGTATGCGAATTATTTCCGCTATGTAAGTTCTGGCTGGCCGCCTTCGAGGAGGTGACCGAATAATCGCGCGTTTCCCGGATCCTTCGGCCTTTCTCGCGTGAATAACGAGGCTCGAGCCTCACTGATAACTGAAAGAAGAAACCAGATGAAAATGCAAAAGACCACGGCCGCCCTCCTTGTGATCGGCACATTCGCGGGCGTCGCGCACGCGCAAAGCAGCGTCACGCTGTACGGCATCGCCGACGGCGGTATTCTCTTCAACAACAACGTCAAGGGCAGCAAGCTATATTCGTTTTCCAGCGGCACGTCGTCGCGCTTTGGCTTGACGGGTGCCGAAGACCTCGGCGGTGGCCTGAAGGCGATCTTCACGCTGGAAAACGGCTACACGCTCGGCACGGGCGGGTTGAGCCAGGGTGGCCTGCTGTTCGGCCGGAAAGCATTCGTCGGCTTGAAGAGCGATACGTGGGGTACGGTGACCGCCGGTCGCCAGTACTCGGCGAGCAACGACGCGACCTCCACGTTCGCATCGGGTGCCGACTGGGCCGCGTCGGGTCTCGGCTACGGCACGCGTGCGGGCGACGTCGATAACGTCGATACGTCGAACCGCGTCCAGAACTCGATCAAGTACACGAGCCCGAATTTCCGCGGTCTGCAGGTCGGCGTGCTGTACAGCCTCGGCGGTCAGGCGGGGCACTTCTCGCAGAACGAAGTGATCGATACGGGCGTGTCGTATGCGAACGGTCCGATCAAGCTCGGCGCGAGCTACATGTTCACGAAGAACCCGTACTACGCGACGTTCGGCGACCAGGGCAATTCGGCGACGCCTTCGTCGTCGGCGACTGGCGCGAACAACAACATGCCGAGCCGCATTTACGGCGGCTACGCATCGGCAGGTTCGCAGCAGATCATCACGGCTGGCGGTTCGTACGTGGTCGGGCCGGCGACGATCGCGCTGCTGTACTCGAACACGCAGTTCCAGAACCTCGGTTCGGTGAGCGCGGTGGGTAGCTTCGGTACGAAGTACAACGGCGGCACGGCGACGTTCAATTCGGGCGAACTGAACGTGAAGTACGCCCTGACGCCGGCACTGACGCTGGCAGGCGCTTACATCTACACGCACAACAGCGGCGCGGACGGCGTGGGTAGCGCGAAGTACAACCAGTTCAACCTGGGCGCGATCTACTCGCTGTCGAAGCGCACGTCGTTCTACGCGATCGGCTTCTTCGAAACCGCGTCGGGCGTCGATTCGACGGGCAAGCAGGCAGTGGCCGACTTCAGCGGGTCGTCATACTCGTCGAACAACCACCAGCTGGCCGCTATTATCGGCATGACGCACAAGTTCTGATCGACCGCAGTTTCGCGCTCCGGTCGCGGTGGGCCGGAGTGGTTTTCGATGTTGTTCAAGGCTAATTGGGCCTTCCCCGTGCGGCGGTTCTTGCGGATGGGGAAGGCCGTTTTTTTGTGTCGCTGCTAGTGGCTACTAGCGGTTGACCTCGAGTTCATCGAAGCGCTTCACCCGATAGATCAGCACCGACGCAAGCCAGCTCAGCGCAAAAATACCGATGATGACGTACCCGAGGGTGCCGAAGTGGTCGTTCAGCGCACCGATCGCATCCCACGATGGACCTTGAAGCTTTAGCTGGTCCGCGAGCAGTCCCAGCGCTTCGATACCCCCGATCACGATTGCGACGATCACCGACACCATCGTGATGGTCATGTTGTAGTAGATCTTGCGAATCGGCTTCAGGTACGCCCAGCCATAGGCGCCCAGCATCATGTGGCCGTCGAGCGTGTCGACCAGCGACATACCGGCGCTGAACAGCACCGGAAACACCATGATGGCCCACGGCGAAAGGCCGTGCGAAGCCTGCGTGGCGGCGATGCCGAGCAGCGCGATTTCGGTTGCGGTATCGAAACCCAGCCCAAACAGGAAACCGAGCGGGTACATGTGCCAGCTTCGCGTGATCAGGCGGAACAACGGGCGAAAGAGCCGGGACAGAAATCCGCGATCGGCCAGCAGCATGTCGAAATCGTCTTCGACGTACTTGCCACCGCTCCTGACGTGACGCCACGCGCGATAGATCGACCTCAGGATGATGAGGTTCATCAACGCGATCGCAAACAGGAACAGCGCCGACACCAGCGTGCCGACGATGCCGCCGATTTCCCTGTAGTGACTGAAACGCGACTCCATCGCGGACGCGGTAACGGCGACCGCGACGGACGCGAGCACGACGACGGTCGAGTGGCCGAGCGAAAAAAAGAAACCCACCGAGACCGGACGCTTTTTCTCCTGCATCAGTTTGCGCGTGACGTTGTCGATTGCGGCGATGTGATCCGCGTCCACCGCATGGCGCAGTCCGAACCCGTAAGCCAGCAACGCGGTTCCGAGCAGGACGGGGTGATTCCTGAATGCCACGACGGCCCAGATCCACGCAACGACGTTAATCGCGATCAACAAGCCGTAGATGCCAAAGAGCCTGCTTCGTACCTCCGTGTTCGAGTCACCGAAAACCTTCAGCAATTGAGAAATCATCGGACAGGTTCCTTGGGATTGCGCGTCCCTCTCTATGTCTGAGGCGTTTATACACTGCGTGATTCGCGCTGTCGATTGGAGCAAAAAAGCGGGGCGTCGTTTGGGTGGAGAGCACCATAACGTGGTGCCCTTGATGCTTCACTGACCTGCGCGCGCCACACGTCAGTCGTCGGCGCCCGCGACCTCCGCACCCGCAATGCGATGCCGCGCCAGCGACGCCGCAACGAAGCCCGACGCCTTCATGTCCTCGACGAATTTCGACAGGTATGCAGCCGCTTCGTCGCCTCTTGCCTTGGGCACGCCCATCGCCTGACGGATCACCATGAAGCGCTGATTGAGTATCCGCAGTCCGCCCGTTTTAGCGGCGTCGTGTTCGAGCTGTTGCTTGACGCCCGCCGCGACATCCAGATGCTGATCCAGAAAACTCTGCACGACCGCGGGCGAAGTCGGAATGCGGACGAGCGTGGCGTGATGCAGTTCACGCGTCAGAAAGAGATCGTAAGCGCTGCCCGCACCGACCGCGACCGTCACACCGGAGCGATCGACTTCGTCGTTGGTCATGATCGGCGAAGCGTCTCGCACGAGATAAAAACCTTCTATCAGCACATACGGTTTGGTGAACGCGATTTCCTGTCCGCGCTTCTGATCGATGGCGAAGAACCCGATGTCCGCCTTGTTCTGATTCACATTCTCGACCGACATGCCCGCCGATTTGACCGCGACGAGTTCCAGCCGCACGCCAAGTCGCTTCGCAAGTTCGGTCGCGAGATCGACGGACACGCCGACCGGTTTGCCCGTCGTTGGATCGAGCATCGCGAGGACCGGGTTGCCAAGATTGATCGATGCGCGCAACGTGCCGCCAGGCGCGAACACGGCCGCCATCGATGGGTTTGTGTCGTTCGTCTGCGCGAATGCCGATGTCGAAACGGACGCGGACAGGACTGCGCCTGTTGCCAGCGAGGCGGCCAATGTCCTGAATACGCCACGATGGCGCTTTACTTTTGAGAGCTTCGTCATCTGAGGTTGACTCCCTTGTATGCGTTAGCGCGGCACCACCGGATCTATTTCACTCGCAGTGAATCCGAACCGCCCCATCCGCTCCCGATGATCCGCCGAACCCAGATAGATCCGCAATTGCCGGTCGAACGCATCGAGCAGCGTGCGATCTCGCTGCGAAAACGAGAAGGCGCCGCGCGGTGCCGAATAGCATTCGACATGATTCGCGTCGTGCGCGATCGCGGCCACGATGTCCGTGCCGATCCGCTCCGCGACGATGCGATTGCCCAGCGCCGTGCTCGCGTATGCATCGATTGCGCCGCTGCGTAGCGCGTCGATCGCGTCGGACTGTTCGCTCAATAGCACGATCTGTTCTGCAGACACGCCCGCACGTATCGCCGCGTCATGCTGCACCTGCCCTGTGATGATGCCGAGCCGCGCGTCGCTGCGACGGGCCAGAGAAACATAGTCCGTCAGCTGTTTGGGATTGCCCGCCTGAACCAGGAAGCCATCGCCGATCGCCCACACGGGCAGGCTGAAATTCACGTGTGTCGCGCGCTCCGCCGTGATGAAGAGCGGCACGTTGATGTCCCACCGTCCGTTTGCCACGCCGGGCAGCAGCTCGGCGAACGTCGTCGGACGATGGACGATCGTCGTCACGCCGATCGCACGCAGTATCGTGTCCGCCAGTTCGACGTCGGCGCCGGTGGCCGAGCCGTCCGCTTGCGTCCAGCCGAACGGCGGTTCGTCGATGTACGCTAGCGTGATCTTCGGTGTGCGGATCATGAAACTGCAAGCCTCGTCAGCAGCATCGTCCTCACGTCGGGCCACTCGGAATCGATGATGCTAAAGCGTACCGAATTGCGTTTTCGCCCGTCCGGCATGATGCGCTCGTGTCGAACGATACCTTCCTGTTTCGCGCCGATGCGCAGAATCGCGGTGCGCGATTTTTCGTTGAGTTCGTCGGTCGTGAACTGGACGCGCACGCATTCCATCGTGTCAAACGCATAAGCCAGCAGCAGGTACTTGGCCTCGGTATTGACGCTGGACCGCTGCACCGACGCACTCAACCACGTATGACCGATTTCCAGCTTCCGGTTCGCGCGATCGATCTTCCAGAACCGCGTGCTGCCGACGATCCGTCCGCTGTTGCGATCGACGATGACGAACGGTATCACCGTGCCGGCACGCTGTCCTTCCAGTGCGGTCGCGATGTATGCGTCGACGGTGGCGGGGCTGGGCACGACCGTGATCTTCAGGTTCCACAGTTCGCCGTCCGCAGCCGCTTCGAGCAGACCGGGTGCGTGTTCGCGTTCCAGTGGACGGAGTTCCACACGTTGGCCCGTCAGCACTGGTTGGGTAAGTTGCGAGGGAGTGTCGCTCATCAACAAGGTTCGTTGCTGTCGTTCAGGAGCTTCAACGTTTCGATCGCGAATGTGGCCTTTAGCGTCGCGTCGTCGAAATCGAGGTGGGGAGTAGGGCGGCGCTGCATGAGACGAGATCCGGTGAGTATCCGCTACATCATGCCATAGCCTTTCTGCAGAAATACATAGCACGAAAACTTCGTTGGCCCGCCCGACCTCGCTCCCTACACTGTGCGTCATCTTGTCATAACAAGTTGACGCACAACGTGCCAAACCTCTCCGCAAACCTCATCCAGCTGTCCCCGCCGCCGCTCTACGAGCAGATCAAGACGGCGCTGCGCGCGCGCATCCTCGACGGCACCTACGCACCGCACAGCCGCATGCCGTCCGAAAGCGAACTGTGCGCGAGCTTCGGCGTGAGCCGCATCACGGTGCGTCAGGCGCTCGGCGATCTGCAGAAGGAGGGGCTCGTGTTCCGCCTGCACGGGAAGGGTACGTTCGTGTCGAAGCCGAAGGCGTTTCAGAACGTCACCGCGTTGCAAGGCTTTGCGGAGGCGATGTCGTCGATGGGCTACGAGATCGTCAACCAGTTGCGCTCGCTGCGTTTCGTGCAGGCGGACCGCCGCATTGCTGAACGGCTCGCGTTGCCGGAAGGGGCGCGCGTCGCGGAGATTCATCGCGTGCGGCTGCTCAATCGCGAGCCGGTGTCGCTCGAGGTCACGTGGGTGCCCGAAGCACTCGGCAAGCGGCTCGCGAACGCGGACCTCGTCACGCGCGACATCTTCCTGATTCTCGAGAACGACTGCGGGCTCGCGCTCGGTCACGCCGATGTATCGATCGATGCGATTCTCGCCGATGACGAACTCGTCGATGCGTTGAATATCGAGGAGGGTGGTCCCGTGCTGCGCATCGAACGGCTCACGCACACGGCCGACGGCACACCGGTCGACTACGAGCACCTGTATTTTCGCGGCGACGCATTCCAGTACCGCTTGCGCGTCGACCGTCAGAAAGCGGATCGCAACACGAGGGCGGCACGATGAACACGCAGGTGAGCGAATACGACGTCGTGGTGGTAGGCGGCGGCACGGCGGGCCCGATGGCGGCCATCAAGGCGAAAGAGGCGGACCCGTCGCTGAAGGTGCTGTTGCTGGAAAAGGCGAACGTCAAGCGCAGCGGCGCAATCTCGATGGGAATGGACGGCCTGAACAACGCGGTGATTCCAGGCCACGCGACACCCGAGCAGTACACGAAGGAGATCACGATCGCGAACGACGGCATCGTCGATCAGTCGGCGGTCTATGCGTACGCGCGGCACAGCTTCGCGACGATCGAGGAACTCGACCGCTGGGGCGTGAAGTTCGAGAAGGACGGCACCGGCGACTACGCGGTGAAGAAAGTGCATCACATGGGCTCATACGTGCTGCCGATGCCCGAAGGGCGCGATATCAAGAAGGTGTTGTACCGGCAACTGAAGCGCGCGCGTGTCGCGATCACCAATCGCGTCGTCGCGACGCGGCTGCTGCTGGACGCGCAGGGGCACGTATGCGGCGTGCTCGGTTTCGACTGCCGCACCGCGGAGTTTCATGTGATTCGCGCGAAGGCGGTGATCCTGTGCTGTGGCGCGGCCGGCCGGCTCGGTCTGCCGTCATCGGGCTATCTGATGGGCACGTATGAAAACCCGACCAACGCTGGCGACGGCTATGCGATGGCTTATCACGCGGGCGCGGCGCTCGCGAATCTGGAGTGCTTCCAGATCAATCCGTTGATCAAGGACTATAACGGTCCCGCGTGTGCGTACGTGACCGGGCCGCTCGGCGGGTTTACCGCGAACGGCAAGGGCGAGCGCTTCATCGAATGCGATTACTGGAGCGGGCAGATGATGTGGGAGTTCTATCAGGAACTGCAGAGTGGCAACGGGCCGGTATTCCTGAAGCTCGACCATCTTGCCGAAGAGACCATCCAGACCATCGAGCAGATTCTGCACACCAACGAACGTCCGAGTCGCGGACGTTTCCACGCAGGACGCGGCACCGATTACCGGCAGCAGATGGTCGAGATGCACATTTCGGAGATCGGCTTTTGTAGCGGGCATAGCGCATCGGGCGTGTACGTGAACGAGCGCGCGGAGACGACGGTGCCCGGTCTCTACGCGGCGGGCGACATGGCCGCGGTGCCGCACAACTACATGCTCGGCGCGTTCACGTACGGCTGGTTTGCCGGCACGAACGCGGCGCGCTACGTCGCGGGCCGCGAGCATGCGCCGCTCGACGACGCGCAGATCGCCGCCGAACGCGCGCGCATCTACGCACCGCTCGAACGTACGACGGGCCTTGCACCCGCCCAGGTCGAATACAAGCTGCGGCGGATGGTGAACGATTATCTGCAACCGCCGAAGGTCACACGCAAGATGGAGATCGGCCTGCAGCGCTTCGCTGACATCGCCGACGATATCGACGCGATCAAGGCCGACAACCCGCACGAGCTGATGCGTGCCGCCGAAGTGCGCGCGATCCGCGATTGCGCGGAGATGGCCGCGCACGCATCGCTGTTTCGCACTGAGAGCCGCTGGGGGCTTTATCACCATCGCGTCGACTATCCGCAGCGCGACGACGCAAACTGGTTTTGCCATACGCATCTGACAAAGGACGCGTCCGGCCGCATGACGAGCGCGAAGCGCGCGGTCGAACCGTACGTGGTGCCGCTCGATGCACGCGACAGCGACGCCTACCGCAATCTGCGTATCGGCGAGTCCGCGCTTGCCGACGTTTGACCAGAAACACGAGGAACCCACGATGTCCACCACGCCGCACGACATTTTCCAGCGCAGCACCGCGCCCGTTACGATCGACGAAGACCGCTGCATCGCGGACAAGGGCTGCACAGTGTGCGTCGACGTGTGCCCGCTCGATCTGCTCGCGATCGACGTATCGAAGGGCAAGGCGTACATGAAGTTCGACGAATGCTGGTACTGCATGCCGTGCGAGAAGGATTGCCCGACGGGTGCGGTGAAGGTCGAGATTCCTTATCTGCTGCGCTGACCGATATGACTGCTATGACCGATAGCGCATCGATTCCACTGCTGTTCGATCCTGCTTCGCTCGATCCCGAAGCGGCGGCGTTGCTGCCGCGCCTCGCATCGACGGATGCGGCGGTGCGCCGCATCGCGCTGCTTGCGCTCGCGGATCTCGAAGACGAAAGCGCACTCGCGCCGATCGTCGCGCTGTTGCGTGCGGACCCTGCCGACGAAGTGCGTGCGGAGGCCGCGTACGTGCTCGGCGCGTGGGAGCGCGACGACGTCGTCGAAGCGCTGTGCGCGGCGCTCGTCGATCCGGCCGACGACGTGCGCGATGCCGCTGCGCTGAGCTTGTCGCAACTGAAGGACGTGCGCTATGCGCCGATCGTCGCGCGCTGGAGCACGCACGACGCGCCGTTCGTGCGCGCGGCTGCGCTGCGGGCATTGCGCGAATTGCGCTATGCAGGCGCGTTCGAGCCCGCGCTCGCCGCGTTGCATGCGGCTGACGCGGCTGTGCGTCTCGAAGCCGTGAGCGTGCTTGGCTGGCTCAAGGATGGCCGAGCGCTCGGCCCGCTGACCGAACTCGCCGCCGACGATCCTGACGCGGACGTGCGGCGTGCGGCGGCTGGCGCGCTCGGTCTCGCCGGAGCGACGGATGCAGCGGATGGGGCGGATGTGCAGGTGGTCGGTGCGTTGCTGCGCGCGTTGCGCGATGACGTGTGGCAGGTGCGTGAAGCCGCTGCGACGACGCTCGGCAAACTGCGCGCGCCGCATGCATGCGACGCGTTGCTCGCCGCGCTCGACGATGAATACTGGCAGGTGCGTCTGCAGGCCGTACGTGCGTTGGGCAAGTTGCGCGACGGGCGCGCGGTCGTGCAGGTTGCCGCGCTGCTCGCGCACGCGATCAGCAATCTGCGTAAAGAGGCGGCGCTTGCGCTTGGCGAACTAGGCGACGCGCAAGCGCGGCCCGCGCTCGAAACCGCGATGTCCGATGCGGACCCCGAGGTGCGCAAAGCGGTGCGCATTGCGCTCGCGCAGATCGACGGAGCTGCGCGATGATTGTGCTGCAGCGCGTGAGCGTCGACGGGCGTGCGCGCACGCTGACGCTCGAATGGGACGACGCGTACGCGCAGACGCTCGCTCATGCGCTGCTGCGCGCGCAGTGTCCGTGCGCAGCATGCCGGCGCGCAAGGCTTGCTGGCGATCGGACATTGCACGTGCCGCAAGACGTTGCAATCGTCGACGTGCAGCCGATGGGGTACGGCGTGCAGATCGCGTTCAGCGACGGGCACGCGCAAGGTATCTATCCGTGGACGTTCCTGCGCACGCTGGATGCGAAGAACGCGCCAGAAAAAAGGCCCGCTTGATAGCGGGCCGAACTGTTACCGGAGTTGCGAGTTCATCGCAGATCGCATCGTAGGCGATCCATGTGAAAGCCTCGTGAAAAGTTCGGCGGTTGAATATCCCGCTGCGCCGCGTTCACAGGTCGAAGAAAACCGTCTCGCCTTCGCCCTGCATGTGGATGTCGAAGCGATACACCGCCGCTCCATCACCGGGCTCGCGCCGCGCGATCAGCGTCGCGTGCCGTTCGGCCGGCACACTCGTCAGCACCGGGTCGCGTTCGTTCGCGGCCGTCTCGTCGTCGAAATAGATGCGCGTGAACGTGTGCAGCAACATGCCGCGCATCGTCACGATCACATTCAGATGCGGCGCTTCGTCCGGTGCCGTGCGGCCGGGCTTCACCGTCTCGACGATAAAGCGCCGCTGCGGATCGGTGCCCGTGCCGACGCGCGCAAACCCGCGAAAGCCGCTCGCGATGCACTCTTCGCGCGAAGCCGGATAGCGGCCGTCGCTATCCACCTGCGACACCTCGAGCATCGCGTCGAACACCGCTTCGCCGTTGCCGTCGAACACCTGGCCCACGATCGTGATGTGTTCGCCCTTCGCTTCGCGGTCGGCGAGCGTCGCGGTGAACAGGCTGCGAAAAGCGAAATCGTATTGCTGCGGACACAGGCCGTACGCGAAGTACGGACCGACGGTTTGCGAGGGCGTCTGTTTCAGCGTCGTCATGTTCAGCGCTCCAGCGGGGTTTCGTCGCGGCCACGCAGCACGATGTCGAATTCGTAGCCGAGCGCGAAGCCTTCTTCGGTGACGTCGAGCGAGAAGCGCGAGATCAACCGTTCGCGCGCGTCCGCAGGCGTGCCCTGGTAGATCGGATCGAACGCGAGCAGCGGATCGCCGGGGAAATACATCTGCGTGACGAGGCGCGAACCGAAGTAGTCGCCGAACAGCGAGAAATGGATGTGATTCGGGCGCCACGCGTTCGGATGATTGCCCCACGGGTACGCGCCGGGCTTGATCGTGAGGAAGCGATAGCGGCCGTCCTGGTCGGTCACGCAGCGGCCCGCGCCGAGGAAGTTCGGATCGAGCGGCGCGTCGTGCTGGTCGGTCTTGTGCACGTAACGGCCCGTCGAGTTCGCCTGCCAGATTTCGACCAGTGTATTGCGCACCGGGCGGCCGCCTTCGTCGAGCACGCGGCCCGTGACGATGATCCGCTCGCCGAGCGGCGCACCGTTGACGACCGCGTTGCGCGTCAGGTCGTGATCGAGCGCGCCGAGATCGTCGGCGCCGTAGACCGGCACGTGCTGGTCGCGCAGCCGCTCCTTCAGCGGAATCAGTGGGCGCGTCGGTCCGCGCTTCACGGACGAACGGTAGCCGGGTTCGAGATACGCGGGATGCGATGCGAAGTCGCGCGGTGTGAGGAGGGTGTCGCCCATCGGGTGTCTCCGTCTGGATGGGGAATGATGAGGCGACTTTAACTAATCCAGGAAGTTATGCAAAATGACGTTTTATCGTGTTTCGTATAACCCCTCGTTATGCAACGTAGCCTTGCGGACAGCCGCGTCAAATTCCGTCATCTGCAGTGCTTTCTCGCCGTCGCGCAGTTCGGCGGCGTGCAGAAAGCGGCCGAAAGCCTGTCGGTCACGCAGCCCGCGGTGTCGAAGACCATTGCCGAACTCGAAGCGATTCTCGGCGTGAAGCTGTTCGAGCGCGGCCGGCGCGGCGCGGTGCCGACCCGCGAGGGGCAGCTGTTCCTGCCGCACGCGAGCGCGTGCGTGAGCGCGCTGCGGCAGGGCGTGGATCTGCTGGCAGGGGCGCAGGGCATGGTCGCCGCGACGCTCGCGGTTGGCATGCTGCCGACGGTCGCGCCCTCGCTCGTGCCGCCGGTGCTCAAGCGCTTTGCGACGCAGTGGCCGCATGTGGTCGTGCAGCTTGCCACCGCGTCGAACGTCGAACTGATGGGCTGGCTGAAAGCCGGCGCGATCGAGTTCGCGGTGGGACGGCTCGCCGATCCGGAACGGATGGTCGGCCTGAGCTTCGAACAGCTGTATGGCGAGCCGCTCGTGGCCGTCGTGCGCGCCGGGCATCCGATGGCGGAGAACCCGGGGCCGCCGGCTACGCTGCTCGACTACACGGTCGTGTTGCCGCCGTACGGCACGATGATCCGGCAGTCGGCGGAAAGTCTGCTGACGGTGTGGGGCGTGCCGCCGCTGTCGTCGTTCGTCGAGGTGCTGTCGGTATCGGTGGGGCGCGCGCTTGCGCTCTCGAACGACGCAGTGTGGTTCGTGCCCGCGGGCGCGGTCGAACACGATCTCGCGCACGGCGTGCTGGTGCGTCTGCCGTTGCCATTCGCGGGGACCGACGAACCGGTCGGCCTGATCCTGCGTTCGGATTCGCAGCCTTCGCCGGCGGGTCGTGCGCTGATCGACGCGGTGCGTGCGGTCGCGCAGGAACGTCTTGCCGCGGGCGGCGCGCCGTCGACGCGTGGTTCGAAGCGTGGCCACCGTCCGCGTTGAGTAGTAGCGGTATGGGTATTGGCGGAGCATTACCGTCATGCAGGCAACACAATGTTCCGCAGCTGACCTGCTGTTGGCGTAGCGACAGAAAACCTTGCCGGTTTTGGGACGTATTGGCGATGTATTGAAGATGGACACCGGCCCATTCGTCGGTTCCAGCCGAACAATCGCCGCGACCTGTCGGTGACTCTCGCCCAATCCGCTTCCGCTGCAGCGCGTCATGCTCAATGATTGCGCCGGACGCCGCCACTGCAGCGACGACTTCTGCTATCGTCGCGGGCATGCAAACGATCCTCTCCGTCACGAATCTCTCGAAAACCTACGCGTCGGGATTTCACGCACTCAAGCAGATCGACCTGTCGATCCGGCGCGGCGAAATCTTCGCGCTGCTCGGACCGAACGGCGCCGGCAAGACGACGCTGATCAGCACGATCTGCGGGATCGTTCGGCCCACCGAAGGCACCATCACGGTCGCGGGTCACGACATCAATACCGACTATCGCGCGGCGCGCTCGCTGATCGGCCTCGTGCCGCAGGAACTGACCACCGACGCATTCGAAACCGTCTGGGCCACTGTATCGTTCAGCCGCGGGTTGTTCGGCAAGCCGGCCAACCCCGCGTACATCGAGAAGGTGCTGAAGGACCTGTCGCTGTGGGAAAAGCGTAACAACAAGATCATCACGCTGTCGGGCGGCATGAAGCGCCGCGTGCTGATCGCGAAAGCGCTGTCGCACGAGCCGCAGATCCTGTTTCTCGACGAGCCGACCGCGGGCGTCGACGTCGAACTGCGCCGCGACATGTGGAACCTCGTGCGGGGCTTGAGCGCAAGCGGCGTCACGATCATCCTCACCACGCACTACATCGACGAAGCCGAAGAGATGGCCGACCGCATCGGTGTGATCAACGGCGGCGAGATCATGCTGGTTGAAGACAAGGCCGAACTGATGCGCAAGCTCGGCAAGAAGCAACTGAGCGTGCAGCTCGAAGGCCCACTCGCGGCGGTGCCGCCGCAACTGGCCGAATACCGGCTGGAACTGTCGGCGGACGGCAACGAACTCATCTACACGTACGACTCGCACGAAGAGCACGCGACGCAAACAACAGGCGAACCCGCGGACCGGCGCACCAGCATCGTCGCGTTGATGAACGCGCTGAGCGATGCGGGTATCCGCTTCAAGGATCTGCAGACCACGCAGAGTTCGCTCGAAGACATCTTCGTCAGCCTCGTGAAGGGCCAACGCGATGCGAACGGCGGCACGCACGCGAGTCGAGACAAGGAAAGCGCAACATGAACATTCACGCAATCCGCGCGATCTATCGCTTCGAGATGGCGCGCACCTGGCGCACGCTGATGCAGAGCATCATCGCGCCGGTCATTTCGACGTCGCTGTATTTCGTCGTGTTCGGCTCGGCGATCGGCTCGCGGATCAGCCAGGTCGGCGGCATCAGCTACGGGTCGTTCATCGTGCCCGGGCTGGTCATGTTGTCGCTGCTGTCGCAGAGTATTTCGAACGCGTCGTTCGGCATCTACTTTCCGCGCTTCAGCGGCACGATTTACGAATTGCTGTCGGCGCCGGTGTCGTACGTGGAGATTGTCGTCAGCTATGTCGGCGCCGCGGCGACGAAGTCGATCGTGCTCGGCCTCATCATTCTCGCCACCGCGGCGCTGTTCGTGCCGCTGCAGATCCTGCATCCGTTCTGGATGGTGCTGTTCCTGGTGCTGACGGCCGTGACGTTCAGCCTGTTCGGTTTCATCATCGGCATCTGGGCGGACAGTTTCGAAAAGCTGCAGATGGTGCCGCTTCTCGTCATCACGCCGCTGACGTTCCTCGGCGGCAGTTTCTATTCGGTCGACATGCTGCCGCCCGTGTGGCGCGTCGTGACGCTGTTCAATCCGATCGTCTATCTGGTGAGCGGTTTTCGCTGGAGTTTCTACGGTATCGCCGACGTGCACGTCGGCGTGAGCCTCGGCATGACCGTGGTGTTTCTCGCGGTGCTGATGGGCGGCGTCGCGTGGATCTTCAAGACCGGTTATCGCCTGAAAACCTGAGTGCGACGCGTGGCTGAACCGCGCCGCCAGGCGCCCCAGGCTACGCGCGGCCCGTCTTCATCCGCGCGGCGACGAGCACCGAGATCAGGCAACCCGCTGCGAGGTACGCGGCTACCGGATGCCACGAGCCGCCTGCCATATTCACCAGCGCCACCGCGATGAACGGCGTGAAGCCGCCGCCGACCACGCTCGCGACCTGATACCCGACACCCGCGCCGCTGTAGCGATACTCGGTGCCGAAGAGCTCGGTGAACATCGGTTGCTGGACGCTGACCACCATGTCGTGCGCGACGTTCGCGAGCATCACGGCAAATACGACGATCCACACCGTGGCGCGTGCATCGAGCGCCACGAAGAATGGCACCGCGCTGAGCATGCCGATCGTTGCGCCGAGCATGTAGACGCGGCGGCGGCCGAAGCGGTCCGCGAGCCACGCGAAGCACGGAATCGTCACGCAGCTCAGCGCACCGACCAGCAGTCCGATGTTCAGGAATAATTCGCGCTTCATGCCGAGGTTCGCCGTCGAATAGTTGAGCGCAAACGCGGTGACGATGTACATCGTGAACAGCTCGGCGAGCCGCAGCGCGATGATCAGCAGAAGCGCCCGCGGATGACGCAGCAGCGCTTCGACGATCGGCAGCCGCAGACCGTGCTCGCCATGCTCGCCGACCTTGTCGACGAACTCCTGCGATTCCGCCATGCTCGAGCGGATCCATAGCGCAACCAGCACGAGCAGCACGCTGAAAAGGAACGGCAGGCGCCAGCCCCACGCGACGAACGACGCGTTGTCCATCGACCGGCTGATCAGCGAGACGAGGCCCGTCGACAGCACGAGGCCCACACCATAGCCGACCTGCACGCCGCTGCTGTAGAACGCCTTCTTGCGTTCGGGCGCGCTCTCGACGGCCATCAACGCGGCACCGCCCCATTCGCCGCCGACCGCGAAACCCTGGATCGCGCGCAGCGTCACGAGCAGTACCGGCGCCCACCAGCCGATCTGCGAGAACGTCGGCAACAGCCCGATCGCGGCGGTGGACAGGCCCATCATCGCGACCGTCAGCACGAGCATGCGCTTGCGGCCGAGCCGGTCGCCGTAGTGGCCGAACACGAATCCGCCGAGCGGGCGGAACAGGAAGCCAACGCCGAACGTCGCGAACGCGGCTAGCGTGCCCATCGTAGGACTGACTTTCGGAAAGAACTCGGTGTTGAAAACCAGCGCAGCGACGATGCCGTACAGCAGGAAGTCGTACCAGTCGACGACCGCGCCGACGAAGCTGCCGAGCGCGGCTTTGCGGGCGTCGCGCCGGTTGCGCTTCGAATTGGCATCGGGCACGGCCGACGGGCTGATGGGGGTGGTCATCGAGAGTGTCTCCTGGCAGGCCGTGTCGTTGTGTTATCGCTGAACAGCCGCAAGGATAGAGAGAGGACGCGCGGCAGGCAATGCGGAAGACGGCGCACGTGAGGAGAGCGGCGTATCGTCCCGGCGCAGCCGTGCCGAACCTCGGAGCGTGACTCCGCGCACGGAATATCCAACCGGACAGGGCGGCGTTTTGCCCCGTCAGCGGGTATCATCTTTTCCTGTGATGCTGAAAAACAACATCAACTGATATACTACATACGGAATATTGATTTTTGCGGCGACGCAGCATATGATTGAGCCATCTTCTGTTCACTCAATCTTGTGGAGCTGCAAAATGGATCTGCTTTCTCTCGCGCTGCTCGGTGTGGCTGTTGTAGGGTTAGGTTCGGCCGCGACGGTTCTATTGACCCGTTGGGTGCCGCAGCCGGTAGCGGAACTCGCCGCTGAACACGGCCGCTATGTCGGCCTGGGCGAAGCGGCGAATTCGGCGACCGCGCCCGCGACGGTGCCGTATCGTGCGCATGTTCAACAAGAGGCGATGAATGTCGTCAGAACTTCCAACTGAAACAGTGGCTACACCGCTTACGCTCGTACTACAGCCGATCAACGCAACCGCCAGCCTGCGCGATCAGGCGTATGCGATGTTGCGGCAGGCCATCGCGGACGCGGACATTTACCAGTCGCGCGAAGAGATCCGTCTCGACGAGCGGGTGCTGAGCGAAACGCTCGGCGTGAGCCGCACGCCGGTGCGCGAGGCGATGACGCTGCTCGAGCAGGAAGGTTTTCTGCGCATGGTGCCGCGCCGCGGTATCTACATCGTGCGCAAGAGCAAGCGCGAGATCGTCGAGATGATCCAGATGTGGGCCGCGCTGGAAAGCATGGCCGCGCGCCTCGCTACGTTGCATGCGACGGACGAGGAAATCGCGGGGCTGCGGCACATGTTCGACCATTTCCGCGACGCGACGCCGGCCGAGCACATCGCCGAATACTCGGACGCGAACATCGCGTTCCATCAGGCGATCGTCGAGCTGTCGAAATCGCAGATCATTCTCGAGACGATCAAGAACATCTTCGTGCACGTGCGGGCCATCCGCCGGCTGACCATTTCGCAGAGCGACCGCGCGTCGCGTTCGATCGTCGATCATCTGCGCATCATCGAGGCACTCGAGCAGCGCGACACTGAACTGGCCGAGCGGCTGGTGCGCCAGCACTCGCTCGATCTGGCCGTATTCGTCGAAGCGAACTGCGACTTCCTCGACTAACTCCAGGCGCCGCGGTTGAGGGGTTGAAAAGCGGGTTGAAAAGCTGAAAGGCCGGCGGATTTCCGCCGGCCTTTTTTGCTTGCGGCCCGGCCCAACCGCCAGCCCTAGTGTTTTCCCTCGGGTCGCGATCGCACCAGGCGATGCGTCGCCCTGAGACGCCCATCGCACAAGGCCAGGCCGCGTCATCCAGGGTTAATCCCGACACAAAAATCCGCTTGAACGAATGTGATATATCACATACCGTATTGATCAAGAGATCAACGCGGCGTATCTGGATGATTCAACGTGGACCATCCGATCGACGGTCCGGAGCGCCGCCGGCTCATGTGCAGGCAATCAAACGTACGGAGGAAGACGACATGGGCAAGGCACTCGACGGTGTGCGCATCCTCGATTTCACGCACGTGCAATCGGGCCCGACCTGCACGCAGTTGCTGGCCTGGTTCGGCGCGGACGTGATCAAGGTGGAGCGCGCCGGAGTCGGCGACGTCACACGCGACCAGCTGCGCGATATTCCCGACGCAGACAGCCTGTACTTCACGATGCTGAACCACAACAAGCGTTCGGTGACGATCGATACGAAGAACCCCGAAGGCAAGCTCGTGCTCGAGGCGCTGATCCAGAAGTGCGACGTGCTCGTCGAGAATTTCGCGCCCGGCGCGCTCGACCGGATGGGCTTCACGTGGGAACGCATCCAGGAACTGAATCCGAAGATGATCGTCGCGTCGGTGAAGGGCTTTGGCCCGGGCCCCTACGAGGACTGCAAGGTCTACGAGAACGTCGCGCAGTGCGCGGGTGGTGCGGCCTCCACGACGGGCTTCGACGACGGCCCGCCGGTCGTCAGCGGCGCGCAGATCGGCGACAGCGGCACCGGTCTGCATCTCGCGCTCGGCATCGTCGCCGCGCTCTATCAGCGCGTGCAGACAGGGCGCGGCCAGAAGGTGCTCGCCGCGATGCAGGACGGCGTACTGAACCTGTGTCGCGTGAAGCTGCGCGACCAGCAGCGCCTCGAACGCACGGGTGTGATGCGCGAGTACCCGCAGTACCCGAACGGCACCTTCGGCGAAGCGGTGCCGCGCGCGGGCAATGCGTCGGGTGGCGGCCAGCCTGGCTGGATCCTCAAGTGCAAGGGCTGGGAGGCGGACCCGAACGCGTACATCTACTTCATCACGCAGGCCCCGGTGTGGGCAAAGATCTGCAACGTGATCGGCAGGGAGGAGTGGGCCACCGATCCGGACTACGCGACGCCCGCTGCGCGCCTGCCGCGTCTGAAGGACATCTTCGCGGAGATCGAACGCTGGACGATGACCAAGACCAAGTTCGAGGCGATGGAGATCCTCAACAAGTACGACATCCCGTGCGGTCCGATCCTGTCGATGAAAGAGATCGCTGAAGATGAATCGCTGCGCAAGACCGGCACGATCGTCGAGGTCGATCATCCGGTGCGCGGCAAGTATCTGACGGTCGGCAATCCTATCAAGCTGTCCGACAGCCCGACCGATGTCACGCGATCGCCGCTGCTCGGCGAGCACACGGACGAAGTGATGGCCGAACTCGGCTATTCGAGGGACCAGATCGGCGCGTTGCGCGCAGCCGGCGCGATCTGACCGGGACTGAACAAGAGGCACCGTGGGGCGTCGCATGCTGAACATCGCATGCGCGGCCCGTCGATCAAACGATGTTGCCGCGGTACGGGCGCCCTGCGGTCACGCACGGTTCGCACCGGCACTGCCAGGAGATTGCGATGGATACGTGGATGCGTTTCATGTCGAACGACGGCGGGATCGTGTTCGGCCGCGTCGAGAACGGCTATCTGCATGAGTACGACAGCCTCGATCAGCCTGTGCCGACCGGCGCGGTGCTGTCGCTGCGCACGCTGACGCCGCTTGCGCCGTGCGCGCCCGGCAAGGTAGTAGCTTTGTGGAACAACTTTCATGCGCTTGCCGCGAAGCTCGAGAAGCCGGTGCCGATGCATCCGCTGTTCCTGTTCAAACCGCCGGGTTCGGTCATCGGGTCGGGCGATGCGATCCGTCGGCCCGTGCATTACGCGGGGAAGATCGTCTATGAAGGCGAGCTGGGCATCGTGATCGGCCGGCGTTGTCGCGATGCGAGCGTCGACGAGGCTGCGTCCGCGATCTTCGGCTACACGATCGTCAATGACGTCACGGCCGCCGAACTGCTCAACGAGAACCCGCACTTTCCGCAATGGTCTCGCGCGAAGGGCTTCGATACGTTCTGCTGCATCGGTCCCGCGATCGTGTCCGGTTTCGACTGGCATGCCGCGCGCGTCGTGACGACGCTCGACGGCGTCGAACGCCAGAACTATCCGCTCTCCGACATGGTGTTTTCACCGGCCGAGCAGGTGAGTCTGATCTCGCAGGATCTGACGCTCGAAGCCGGCGACGTGATCGCATGCGGCACGTCGCTCGGTGTCGGCTCGATCAAGGACGGCGCGACGGTGGCGGTGTCGATCGAAGGCATCGGCACGCTGAGCAATACGCTGGCACTCGCTGCGCAGAGTGCGTCCGACGCGGTCGCGACAGCGGTGCCGGCCTGAATGTCGCGCGATTTTGCACGACGTCCTGTTGCGCTCGCAGGGTGCAGCGCGCTCGCGGGATGCATCGCGATCGCGTGCGGATTCGCGCGGTATGGGTTTGCGGTGTCCCCGGTGGACGGCGTCCAGCGAGTCGAGATCTGCGTCGCGATCTTCATCGGTGCAGTGTTGTTCGCGAGTTCGACGATCGTGCTGTGTCGTGTGCACGGTGTGCGTGCTGCGCTCGGCAGACAGCCGGTTGTGTGGCGCAGCGAACGCATCGTCGATGTCGCCGGGCTCGCGCTGTGCGCGTGGCTTGCCTATGGGTTCGCCACCGCATCCGCGCAGATTCCTGCGGGCGCATTGTTGTTCGCGATGAGCGTGCTTGCCGCCGCACTTGGGGCGCACTGGATGGCTTTGTCGAAGTTCGCAGGCACATCGCACGGCGAGCGCTTGCGCATGCACCGGTTGCGCTTCGACTGGCGTGACGTCGAAGCGCACGCGAGCGCCGGCGACGGCAGCATGCAGCCATGGAAGCTACTCGACGATGCTTGCGATGTGCGGCATCGCGCGATCGAACGAAGCGCGACGGATCGACGCCGATACTCGTGCCGGTGTTCCAGGCGGGTGAGGTACTAAACCGGGTAAAAGGCGGCGCCCGCGCGGGATGTGTTCATCGGGCGCCGCAAGGCAAAGCAGTAGCAGTCAGAAGCCGTTCGAGGGAACGGACTCGCGGAAGTACTGGCTCTTCTTCTGCAGGATCAGTTGCGCGAGAAAGTCCGCGTCGTAGGCCCGGTGCAGATGCGCGTGAAACCGTTCGATGTACGCGGTGATACGCGCGGCCTCGCTGGCGAATTCGTTGAGTGCGTCGAGTGTGCCGCGGTCCCAGCGAAAACGCAGACCGAGGTCGCTGAACGCGGCGTTATACGCGCTGATGTGTGCGTCGTCGGGACTGTCCGCGGTAACGCGAACAGCACGCGTGGTGACATGAGACACCGTCGAAGCGTGATTCATGATCGGACTCCTGTGCGGACGAGTGAAATAACTCGCCTTCAGCATAGGGCCCGCGATGGATTTGCAATAGTTAAAGTTTTATTGGAAATTCATAACCTACTACTTATGTACGCTCAACTCCTTCACGCCGGTGATCTGTTCGATCAGCTTCGCGCCTTCCTCCATCAGGAAGCGGCGGAACGCGACGGCGACGGGCGGCAGGCGCTTGTTCTTGCGATGCACGACGTACCAGTTGAGCATCACCGGAAAGCTCTCGACGTCGAGCACGACGAGATGTCCGACCTGCAGTTCGAGGCTGATCGTATGGGCGGACAGGAACGCGATGCCCATGCCGGCGATCACCGCCTGCTTGATGGTCTCGGTGCTCTTGATCTCCATCGCGATCTTCAGGTTGGTGAGCCGGCCCGCGAATCCTTCTTCCATCGAATTCCACGTGTCCGACCCGCGTTCGCGCACGATGAACGCTTCGTTCGCAAGCTGGCTCATCTTGATGTTGCGCTTGTGCGCGAGCGGATGCGTCGGCGCTGCGACGATCACGTATGGGTGCGGCGCGAACGGTTCGTTGATCGCATCCATCTCGTGCGGCGGACGCACCATCACCGCGAGGTCCGTCTGGTTGGTCGCGAGCTGATGCAGCAGTTCCTCGCGGTTGTGCACCGCGAGATTCAGCACGACACCGGAGTAGCGCCGCGTGAATTCGGCAAGCAGACGAGGGAAAAAATAATCGCCGGCGCTGATCACCGCGACGTTCAGCTTGCCGCCGGAGACGCCCTTCAGCTGACTCATCGCTTCGTCCACTTCGTGGAACTGCTGGATGATCGTGCGGCTGTAGTGAAGCATCTCGGTGCCAGCGGGGGTCAGGTAGATTTTCTTGCCGAGCTGCTCGAAAAGCGGCAGCCCCGCGTGTTCTTCGAGTTGCCGCACCTGCGTCGAAACGGCTGGCTGCGTGAGGTGCAATTCTTCTGCGGCACGCGAGAAGCTCAGATGACGGGCCACCGTTTCGAACACCTTCAACTGACGCAGCGTCGCGTTTCTCATCGTCATGGCCGATGTATAAGCAGATATGAATCCAAATACTAACAAACTTTAATTATCACTGATTGAGCATAGACCCTAGGATGGAAACTGTAAGCCGGCGAGCCACCGTAAAAGCATCGGGTTAACGCGGGTTTTTTGCTGATTGCGACAAGGGCGAACAAGCCGCAACGCTTTTGGTAACAACCCTCGGCGTAACAATTGGTATTCGATTTTTTATTGTGTGGATTCACGGAATTTATATCGACGCGAAGTCGTTGAAAAGGAAGCACTCCCGCCCCGGCGGGCACAACTATAAGCAGTGATGTATCGCGCACGGCGATAACGCCGGCGCCCCTGAATACATAGCGGAGACAATGTATGGACGCGAATACACGGCAGGCCACAGCTGCCCCTTTCTGGTCGAACAGATGGTCTCAACTCGTCATCGGCATGTTGTGCATGGCGCTCGTGGCGAACCTGCAATACGCGTGGACGCTCTTCGTGTCACCGATGAATACGCGGCACCACTGGGGCCAGGCATCGATCCAGCTCGCGTTCTCCATTTTCATTCTCACCGAGACCTGGCTCGTGCCGGTGGAAGGCTGGCTCGTCGACAAGTTCGGCCCGAGGCCGGTCGTCGCTGTCGGCGCGTTGTGCGCGGGCGTCGCGTGGGTGATGAACTCGTACGCGACGACGCTGCCTGAACTCTATGTCGCGGCTGTCATCGCGGGTATCGGAGCGGGCGGTGTGTACGGTACGTGTGTCGGCAATGCGCTGAAGTTGTTTCCGGACCGGCGCGGTCTTGCCGCGGGGCTCACGGCCGCGGGCTTCGGTGCGGGCGCCGCGGTGACGGTGATTCCGATTGCCAACATGATCACGCGATCGGGCTACGAGCATACGTTCTTCTTCTTCGGCATCCTGCAGGGCGCGTGCATCTTCGTGCTCGCGCTGCTGCTGAAAAAGCCCGAAGTGCGCAAGGTTGCGGCGGCGAAGAAGCGCTTCGCGGTGACGAAGACCGACTACACGCCGGGCCAGATGATCAAGACGCCGGTGTTCTGGGTGATCTACGTGTCGTTCGTCGCGGTGGCCGCGGGCGGTCTGATGGCGACCGCGCAGATCGGTCCGATCGCGAAGGACTGGGGCCTCGCCCGCATTCCGATGACGATCTTCGGCATGACGCTGCCGCTGCTTACCGCGACGCTGTCGATCGACAACATCTGCAACGGCTTCACGCGTCCGCTGTGCGGCTTCATCTCCGACAAGATCGGCCGCGAGAACACAATGTTCGCGATCTTCGTCGGCGAAGGGCTCGCGCTGCTCGGGCTGATGGAGTTCGGTACCAACCCGTACGCGTTCATGACGTTCGCTGCGCTGATCTTCCTGTTCTGGGGCGAGATTTTCTCGATCTTCCCCGCGACCTGTGCGGACACGTTCGGCAGCAAGTATGCGGCGGCGAATGCCGGCACGCTGTACACCGCGAAGGGCACTGCATCGCTGCTCGTGCCGATCGCATCGGTGCTGGCGACGAGCGGCGGCTGGAATGCGGTCTTCATCACCGCCGCGGTGGTCACGATCGCAGCTGGCGTCGCGGCGAAATTCATCCTTGCTCCGATGCGCACGCGGTTCATCGAGGCCAGCGACACGCCGGTGCTTAATGGCGCCAATCCTTCGCGGTTGAGTCACTGGCCCGAACAGACCGGCGAATAGCAGCCTTTCGGGTTGATAGCCGCCGCAACAGGCAACAGGGAAATCGATGAACGTATCGTTGCAGCAGTTGCGGGTTTTCGTCGCGGTCGCGCGTCAGCGTAGCTTCACACGCGCGGCGCGCGAATTCGATTTGACGCAGTCGGCCGTGAGCCGCTGCGTGCGCGAACTCGAAGAGGCCATCGACCTGCGGCTTTTCGATCGAACCACACGGCAAGTCGAACTGACACCGGCCGGCGCGAATCTCGAACGACGCATTGGCCGGCTGCTCGACGAAATCGAACTGACGCTGCGCGAAGAACGGATGGCGCACGAAGGTCATACCGGGATGGTTGCGGTCGCGGTGTCGCCGGCACTGTCGTCAAACTGGTTGCCCGGCGCGCTCGCGCGCTGCGCGACCGCGTTTCCCGAATTGGTCGTCTCGGTGCGGGACTGGTCGCACGATGCGGTGATCGACAGCGTCGAGCAGGGCGAGGTCGATTTCGGCGTGGTGTCGTCGAGCGCCGCGCCGAACCCCGACACGTTGCACGCGCAGCCGCTCTTCACGACGCCGCTCTGCGCGTTGCTGCCCGTTTCGCATCCGTTTGCACGCCGCGTGTCGCTCGAATGGAGCGCGCTCAACGATCTGCCGCTCGTTACGCTGAATGCGGAGTCCGGTGTGCGCACCGCCGTCGACGGCGCATTGCGCGCCCAACAAGTACATGTGCGCACGACCCAGGAATTGGGCCAGGCGGCCGCTGTGCTGCGCATGGTCGAACTGGGACTTGGCATCGGCGTGCTGCCGGTCGATGCACGCGAGGCGCACGCGTCGACACTCGTTGCCGTGCCGCTGCTGCCCGACATCACGTTGACCGCGATGCTGATCCGCCGCCGCAATCGCTCGCTGCGTCCGAACGCCGACGCGGTGTGGTCGCAGTTCGCGCGCGGCAGTGCGGCAACGACGCCCGCGACCTTCTCGAAGAAAACATGGGCCGCCGCCAACGGTGTGCGGGCCGACCATCCGCTGGACGATGCGAATGCGACCTTGCACGCACGCTGATACGCGTGTCGCGTAGCCACGGCCGGCGCGAATTCTCAATGCAAGGAGCAACACGATGAACATGCATGTCGACCTGAAACACCACGACGTGCGGTTGCCGTGAGGCGGCTTCGGCGATTCGGGTTTTAAGCGCGAGCACGGCGACGTCGCGATCGAAAATTTCACCGAACCGAAAACGGTATGACTTGCGCTCGATCAATGAGCGCGATATTAAAAAGCGGGGCATCGAACGCACAGGTTCGATGCCCCGCTTTTCAGTTCCTCGTTACTTCGTTCAAGCTTCCTGCAACGCGACGCGCTCGCGCAGCTTGACGAGCGCTAACACGACATCGATGGCCGGCGTCGGCTCGCCCACCAGGCGTCCCATCTCCTGCACGACCGTCAGCAGCGGATCGATTTCCATCGGCCGGCCGTTCTCCAGATCGACCAGCGTCGACGTCTTGTGCGCGCCGACCGCGCCGGCGCCATCGATCCGCTTCTCGAGATCGACGCGGAAATGCACGCCGAACTGATCGGCGATCCGCTTCGCTTCAAGCATCATCGTGCGCGATACGTTTCTTGTGCCGGGGTCGCTCGTCAGCACGTCGAGCGTTGCGTGCGTGAGCGCGCTGATCGGGTTGAAGCACAGGTTGCCCCACAGCTTCAGCCAGATTTCGTCGCGGATGTTGTCGCGGATCGGCGCCTCGAACCCCGCCGACTGCATTGCTTCGTGCAGCGCCTGAATGCGCGGCGTGCGTTCGCCGTCTGGTTCGCCGATCGGGAATTTCTTGCCGTACACGTGCTTGATGAGACCCGGCGCGACGATTTCCGCAGCCGGGTACAGCACGCAGCCGATCGCGCGTTCCGGTCCGAGCTTCGTCCATTGCGAGCCATCGGGATCGATGCTCGACAGGCGCGTGCCGGCGAATTTGCCGCCGTGCTGGTAGAAGTACCAGTAGGGGATGCCGTTCACGCCGGTGACGATCGCGGTGTGCTTGCCGAGCAGCGGCTGCATCGCGTCGACGACGCCCGGCAGTGAGTGCGCCTTCAGCGTGACGATCACGTAGTCCTGAACGCCCAGTTCCGCCGGGTCGGACGTGCAGCGCACTTTCGCCGACACCTCCTCGCCGTCGATCTGCAGACGTGCGCCGTGCTCGCGCATCGCTGCGAGATGCGGGCCGCGCGCGACGAAACTCACGTCCGCTCCCGCACGTGCGAGCTGCACGCCCATCATTCCGCCAATCGCTCCTGCCCCGAAGATACAGATCTTCATGGTTGCCTCCCCTGACATTGAAAAACCGCTTGCCTGCCCATGCGCGTCTCGCAGTCGGGGCGGGCTTATCGATGCAGAATAGGGGAGGACTACGATTGATGAAAGTTAAAGTTTATCGGAAAAATCATTAGCGATTGCTTATGATTTTTTTGCACGCTTCAGGATGGCTACCCGCGCCGGACCAGCAGAAAACTGATGCCGATCGCACCGAGAAAGGTCCCGCAGCAGCGGTTGAACCAGCGCCGTACTGTCGAGCGTGTGAGCCATTTGCCGAGGTACATGCCCGCGCACGCATAGAGCGCGATCGCGAAACACTCGAGGACGAGAAAACTCGCGCCGAGTACCGCGAACTGCGGCAGCATCGGCTTCGCGATATCGACGAACTGCGGCAGGAACGCGGTGAATATGAGGATTGCCTTCGGGTTGCCGGCCGCGACGAGACACTCCTGTCGCGCGATGCGCCACAGCGACGCGTCGTCCTGCTTCGGCGCATCCATCGGACCGGCATCGGTGCGCCACAACTGGATCGCGAGCCAGATCAGATAGGCGGCGCCTGTCAGCTTGATCGCGAGGAAGAACATCTCGGACGCATGCAGCACCACTGCGAGTCCGGTTGCCGCGAGCACGAGCATCAGCGCAAACGACACGAGCCGCCCCGCGCCCGCGACGAACGCAGTCATGAAGCCGTGACGTGCGGCGACGTTGATCGACAGCAGGTTGTTCGGGCCCGGTGCCATGTTGAGCGCGAAGCAGGCGGGCAGGAAAAACAGCCAGGCGGTAAGAGACATGATGGCTCGCGAATAGAGGTGCGGGTGCGGCGCTAGTTGAGCGCGCTGGCAAACGACGAATCGTCGATCAAGATCTGCACGTTCGCCCTTACTGTATCTTCCAGAGCGATCGCGTTATTGGTGAATTTCGGCGCCTCGCGCCGCACCGTTTTCGTCGACGTATAGACGACGCGGCCGGTCTCCACGTCGGTGACGACGTAGTAGATCTTGAGCGTCCAGTGCGCGGGCGAGCGCTCGTCGTCGACGAAGCATTTCTCGATCCGCCCGCTCAGCACCCTGCGCGTGCCGGCGACATCGAAGCCCGCAAGCCGTAGTTGAGCGGCGATCGCATCGCGTACTGCGGCATTGACATCCTGCTTAAGAAAAATGCTGCTGACGGCCGTGTTCTCGATGCGGTTCGCCGAATGGTGCTCGCTGAGCGCCGGCACGTAGACGAAGTCCTGTGCGGGAGCAATGGCGAGCGAGCCCGTGACAGGCTCGACATGCGAGCGATGATGGCTAAACCACGGACTGAACCACGAGCAGCCCGGCAACAGCGACAGCATCGATGCGGTGCACAGAATGCGGCAGTGCGTTGAAAAAGGCGATTTCACCACGGAGCAGGTCAGGCCGGTTCGAACCACGTAGGCGATGCGTGTCTTGCCGTGCGGCAAGGTCGGGATGTGAAGCGTGTTTGAGGCCGTGTTTGAGCCGGATGGTACCGTGCGTATGCCCGGTGAGTCCATGCTCGCCGAAAATCGGTGCGTTCGTTGCGATGACACGCCCGCATCGGTTGACGCACTTGCGCATGTGTTCGCCGCAGGATTTAATACGGTCTGCAACGGCGGCCGGTACCTCGGCCGTGCGGCGCAGCGATGCTGGGTAGCAGTCCGGCGGCCCCCGGCACAGGCGGTTCATGACGACTCAAAAACGGAGCAGCGCATGAGGGCCAGCACCATCGCAGAGCGGCAGGCAGCCGGACGTGCCGTGCGTGAACATTCGAAACGCTCGAGCCATCGCTCGGTCGGCGATCTGCAGCGCGATCCGCTCGATCTGTTGCGGCTCGCGAGCGAAGGCCGCATCGAGCGGCTCGTGCCATTGCGCTACGGCCGCATGGCCGCTTCGCCGTTCGCCTTCTTTCGCGGCAGCGCGATTCTTCAAGCTCACGATCTCGGCCAGGTTCCGCACACGGGCCTCGTTACACCGATCTGCGGCGATGCGCATCTGCTGAACTTCGCCGGCTTCGCGACCCCTGAACGACAGATCGTGTTCGATCTGAACGACTTCGACGAAGCTGCGCCGGGCCCGTTCGAATGGGACCTGAAGCGGCTTGCCGCGAGTCTCGTGCTCGCCGCGCGCCACATGCGGTTGAGCCGCGGCGCCGCGGACGAACTTGTCATGACCGCCGCCGACGAATATCGCGAACGCATCGCGCAATATGCGGAGCGCGGTGCACTCGAACTCTGGTACGACCGCATCACGTTCGACCGGATGATCGAATCGGCGCTGGCGCCCGAACATCGTCGCGCGATCCGGCGCGGCATGGAGAAAGCGGCCGCGCGCACGCACGAAAGCATGCTTGAAAGCGCAGCGGAGCGCGAAGGCGACGCGTGGCGGATACGCACGCAATCGCCGGCGCTGTTTCACATCGGCGAGGCCGGCGCGCTGTTCGATGCAGGCGACGACGGGCGCGCCGCCGACAACGGCCAGAAAGCCGCCGAGCGCCTGTACGCCGATTACCAGAAGACGCTCGCTCCCGAGCGTCGCGAGCTGCTCGGTCAGTTCGCGCTGCAGGACAGCGTGTTCAAGATCGCCGACGACGGCAGCGTCGGTGCGCGCTGTCTCGTGCTGCTCGCCACCGACCATCACGACCGGCCACTGTTCCTGCAGGTGAAGGAAGCGCATCGCTCGGCCGTCGCGCAGTCGTTCGCGGCGGCGGCGCCGCGTCACGAAGGCGAGCGTGTCGTGCACGCACAACGGCTGCTGCAGGCGGCAAGCGATCTCTTTCTCGGCTGGGCGACCGGTCCTTCGGGGCGGCCGTTCTACGTGCGTCAACTGAACGACGTGAAACTGTCGGCGGCGCTCGAGCAGTTCGACAGCAGCGTGCTGCAAGGTTACGCGCGACTATGCGGATGGGCGCTCGCCCGCGCGCATGCACGCGCGAGCGGCAAGGCGATCGAGCTTGCCGCGTATATCGGCCGCAGCGATCCGTTCCCCGAAGCGTTGACCGCGTACGCGTGCGCGTATGCGGACCAGGTCGAGCGCGATTATGAACGCTTCGTGAACGCGTGCCGACGTGGCGAACTCGATGCGCGCACCGATGACGAAGTTGCCGCAGCGCTGCGCGCGTGACCGCGTGAAGCGAGGAAGGGCAGTGCAGAAGTCGTTCAACTCAACCGGTTTCACGCATGCGTCTGCGTCACATTGAAGTCTTCCACGCGATCATGCGCACGGGCTCGCTGTCGAAAGCGGCCGAGTTGCTGAGCGTGTCGCAACCCGCGGTGAGCAAGGTGCTTGCACACGCCGAGCGCAGCCTCGGGCTACCGCTTTTCAGCCGCGCGCACGGCCGACTGCAACCCACGCGCGAAGCCGAACTGCTGTTCTCCGAAACGCAGAAGCTGCAGGCGAACCTCGACGGCATCCGCCGCCTCGCACGCAATCTGGCGCTGCAACCTGAAGGCCATCTGCGCATCGGCTGTCTGCCGAGCCTCGGTCTAAGCGTCATTCCGCAGGCCGTGCAGACGTTTCGCGACGCGTACCCGCGCGTGTCGCTGAAAATCCAGACCCGTCATACCGAAGAACTGCTGAATGCGCTGCTCACGCGCGACCTCGATCTCGGCGTTGCGTTGAATCCGCCCGCGCGTCCGGGCATCGCATCAGCGGAACTGGGGCGGGCGGCGCTCGTCTGTGTCGGGCCGCCCAGCGATGCGCCGCACAACGACGAACCCATATCGCTACAGGCGCTCGTCGAGCGCGACTGGATCAGCATCGGCAACGTCGATCCGCTCGGTGAGGTGATCGACAACGCGCTCGAAGCGGCAGGGCTCGATAGCCCGGTCGCGGCGGTCGAAGCGCAGACGTGGTACGTCGCGCGGGCGCTGGCCGCGCGCGGCATCGGCCACGTGTTGCTCGACGAACTGACCGCACGCAGCGGCGTCGAGCCGGTGACGATCCAGCCGGTCGTGCCGCCGCTATCGGTCGGCGTGTTCGCGGTATGGCGCGACGGCGGCCTCGATTCGCAGGCCGGTCGCGCGTTTCTCGAGGTATTGCGCGCGCCGTTTGAACGCGCCTCCGCCGTGCTGACAGCCTCAAGCTGAACACCTCCTTAACCTCAGGTTATGGCACCACGCTTCTGGTGATTTGCCCACGCGTTTTCGGCGTTCGACACTGGCGCCGACTGATTTCAGCGGATGGCGGCTCATGCAGGTATGCGTTCTCGGGGCGGGTGTAGTGGGATTGACGACGGCCTATTACCTGGCTCGCGACGGTCACGACGTGACAGTGCTCGAAGGCCGCGGCGGCGCGGCGCTCGAAGCGAGCTTCGCGAACGGCGGCCAGCTGAGCTACAGCTACGTCGCGCCGCTCGCCGATCCGGCGGTGCTGCCGCATTTGCCGGCGTGGCTGCTGCAACGCGATTCGGCGTTGCGTTTCGTACCGCGGCTCGACGTGCAGCAGTGGCGCTGGTGCGTTTCGTTCCTGCTCGCGTGTCGCACGCACCGTGCACGCCGGACCGCGGTCGAACTGCTCGCACTCGGCGCATTGAGCCGCGACGCGCTGCATGCGCTCGTGCACGACGAAGCGCTCGATTTCGACTACGTGCGCAACGGCAAGCTCGTCGTGTATCGCAATCCCGTCGAGTTCGAGCGCGCGCGGCGCCGGATGGAGCCGCTCGTCGCGGCCGGCGTAGAACAGCACGCGCTCGATGCCGCTGCGTGCGTCGCGCTCGAACCGGCGCTCGCGGACGCGCAGCCGTTGCTCGCGGGCGGCATCCATACGCCGTCGGAAGAAGCGGGCGACTGTCATCGTTTCGGCGTCGCGCTCGCGGACGTGCTGCAGCGGCGCTATCGCGTGACGATCCGCTACGCGACGCCGGTCAGCGAACTCGTCGCGCCGAACGGCAGCGTGATTGCCGCGCGCACCCCGCGCGGCGACGTGCGCGCGGATGCGTTCGTCGTCGCGCTCGGCAACGGCAGCGTGCCGCTGCTTGGTGCGCTAGGCGTGCGTCTGCCGATCTATCCGCTGACCGGCTACAGCCTGACGATCACTGCACCGCCGCCGCGCGCACCGCGCGTCAGCGTGACCGATCTGCATCGCAAGGTGGTGTATGCGCCGCTTGGCGGACGGCTGCGCGTCGCAGGCATGGTCGAGATCGCCGGGATGGATCCCGGGCAGCGCGTCGCACGGCTCGCGCTGCTCGCGCGTCATGCGCAGGAGATGTTTCCCGCCGCTGGCGATTACCTCGCGGCGCGCACGTGGTGCGGTCACCGTCCGGCGACGCCGGACAGCAAACCGCTGCTCGGCGCGACGCCGTACCGCAACCTGTGGCTGAACACGGGGCACGGCGCACTCGGCTTCACGCTCGCGTGCGGCAGCGCGCGAGCGGTGGCAGAAGCGATCGCGGGCCGTACGCCACCGGTCGACCTCGCCGCGTATTCGCTGCGGCGCTAGTTTCCCTGCAACACCCGAACCCACGAACACTAGAGGAGAGACCATGAAACTAGCAGCAGCCCTGACCACGATCGCAACCGGATGCGCACTCGCTGTCGCAGGCATCAGCAGCGCGCAGGCACAAGACCAAAGCGCGACGCTCAAGAAAATCCGCGAAACCGGCGTGATCTCGCTTGGCGTGCGCGAATCGTCGGTACCGTTCTCGTACTACGACGAACAGCAGAACACCATCGGCTATTCGCAGGCGATCGCGTTGAAGATCGTCGACGAAATCCGCAAGGAACTGAAGCGGCCCGACCTGAAGGTCAAGGAAATACCGATCACGTCGCAGAACCGCATTCCGCTCGTGCAGAACGGCACGATCGACATCGAGTGCGGATCGACCACGCACACGAAAGAGCGCGACAACCAGGTCGCGTTCTCGAACAGCTTTTTCCAGTACGGCGTGCGGATGATCGTGAAGAAAACGTCGGGCGTGAAGGATTTTCCGGACCTCGCGGGCAAGACGGTGGTGACGACGGCGGGTACGTCGGAAGAACGGTTGCTGCGGCAGATGAACGTCGAGAAAGGGATGAATATGCGTCTCATCAGCGCCAAGGATCACGCGGAATCGTTCCTCAACGTGACGAGCGGCCGGGCGGTCGCATTTGTGATGGACGATCCGCTGTTGTATGGTGCGAGGGCGAAGGAGGCGGACCCGGACGATTATCTGATCACCGGCACGTCGCCGATGTCCGAGGTGTACGGCTGCATGTTCCGCAAGGACGATCCCGGCTTCAAGACGCTCGCCGACGGCGTGATCGCGCGGCTGCAGAAGTCGGGCGAGGCCGCGTCGATGTACAGGACGTGGTTCACGCAGCCGATTCCGCCGAAGGGCATCAACCTGAACTATCCGCTGTCAGCGGATATGAAATCGCTGTTCGCGAACCCGAACGACCGGGCGCTCGACTGAATCGGGCGCATCACGCGTCACGTGTGTCTCGGGAGCGCGAGCGGCTTCCGTCTGCAAGGAGACACGTTGTGACTGATTCGAAGAAGATCGCGCTCGTGACCGGCGCCGGTAGCGGCATCGGTTATGCGAGCGCGCGCAGGTTGCTCGCGCACGGCTATACGGTCGTGCTCACGGGGCGTCGCGCGGCGCCGCTCGAGGCGCTCGCGGATGAAGCGCAGCAGCGCGGCGAGGATGCGCTGCCCGTCGCGTGCGACGTGACGGACCCGGCGAGCGTGGCCGCGCTGTTCGACACGATCCGCACGCGCTACGGCCGCCTCGACGTGCTGTTCAACAACGCGGGCCGCAGTGCGCCGCCCGTGGAGATCGACGAGCTTTCGGTCGAAGACTGGCGCGCCGTCGTCGATACGAACCTGACCGGCGTATTCCTGTGCACGCGCGCGGCATTCGGCCTGATGAAGACGCAGTCGCCGCGCGGCGGTCGCATCATCAACAACGGCTCGATCTCCGCGCATGCGCCGCGGCCGTACAGCATCGCGTACACGGCGACCAAGCACGCGATCACCGGACTCACGAAATCGGTGTCGCTCGACGGCCGGCCTTACGACATCGTCTGCGGACAGATCGACATCGGTAACGCCGCGACCGAGATGGCCGAGCGGATGGCGCGCGGCGTGCCGCAGGCGAACGGCGAGATCGCCGTCGAGCCGTTGATGGACGTCGAGCACGTCGCCGATGCGGTGCTGCACATGGCGGACCTGCCGCTTGCGACCAACGTGCAGTTCATGACGATCATGGCGAGCAAGATGCCGTTCGTCGGGCGGGGGTGAAGCAAGGACCCGCACGCGTGTATGCGCGGGCGGGCAGCGTGTGGCGCCCCGTCATATACTGGGCGCCTGAGTTGTTCCAATCTCACGCCACGCTTTTATACCCGTTTCATTGCCGTGCCGAAGCCTTCGCCCGACCTCGCTTCAGAAGACGATCCGCGTCCCGAGCCGCCGCGACCGCCAGGCCCCGACGACTGCTGCCGCAGCGGCTGTGAGCCATGCGTGTTCGATCTGTACGAGGACGCGCTCGATCGCTATCGCGTCGCGCTCGCGGCGTGGGAGGCTCGCCATCCGCAAACACAGGCGCAGCGGCCACGGCGCAAAAGAGACTGACCATGCGTGCGCGTCCATTCGTCCCTGCCGGTTTTCGCTCATGACCCTGCTGCCGTTTGCCCCCGCCGATGTGCCCATGCTCGCCGACCTGCACGACTTCGTGCAGCGTCATCCGCGGCTGTTCGTGCTGACCGGCGCGGGGATCAGCACCGACTCCGGCATCCCCGGCTATCGCGACGAGAACGGCGCATGGAAGCGTTCGCCGCCGATCACGCTGCAGGAATTTCTCGGCTCGGCTGCCGCGCGGCAACGCTACTGGGCACGCAGCACAGTCGGTTGGCCGGTCGTCGCCGATGCGCAGCCGAACGACGCGCACGTCGCGCTTGCGCGTCTCGAAGCCGCGGGTCACGTGCCGACGCTCGTGACGCAGAACGTCGACGGGCTGCATCAGCGCGCGGGCAGCCAGCGCGTCATCGAACTGCACGGGGGGATCGACGGCGTGACGTGTCTCGACTGCGGCGCGCACCATTCGCGCACCGCGATCCAGCACACGCTCGTCGAAGAAAATCCTGGCCTCCTCGATGCGATCGCCGAGCCGGCCGCCGACGGCGACGCACACCTGGAGTGGCACGACCTCGACGCGTTTCGCGTGCCGGCGTGTCCGGTCTGCGGCGGGCTGTTGAAGCCCGCGGTGGTGTTCTTCGGCGAGAGCGTGCCGCGCGAGCGCGTCGAAGCGGCGACGCAGGCGCTCGAAGCGGCGGATGCGGTGCTCGTCGTCGGGTCGTCGCTGATGGTGTATTCGGGCTATCGCTTCTGCGTGTGGGCACAGAAGATGGGCCGGCCGATCGCGGCGCTGAATCTTGGCCGCACGCGCGCCGATCCGCTATTGGCGCTGAAGGTCGAAGCGCCGTGCGCGCCGACGCTGACGGCGCTTGCGGGGCTGCTTGCCGCGCACTGAACGACTCGCGAATCGTCGATAATCACGGATCGAATCGCGAATCGCACACCGTTGGCACACCGCCGCTGCGAACCAGGAGCCCTCATGCTGACCACGCTCGAAGAACTCGACGCCCTCTACGGCGAGCCGCACGAACGCGCGGTGCGCAAGGAAATCCCGTACGTCAATGAAGACTATCGCGCGTTCATCGAACACGCGCCGTTCGTCGTGCTCGCGACCGCCGGCCCCGAAGGACTCGACTGTTCGCCGCGCGGCGATGCGCCTGGCTTCGTGCGGATCGTCGACGAGCGTACGCTCGCGATTCCCGATCGCCCCGGCAACAACCGCATCGACAGTTTGCGCAACGTGATCCGCGAGCCGCATCTCGCGCTGCTGTTCGTCGTGCCGGGTGTCGGCGAAACGCTGCGTGTGAACGGACGCGGACACATCACCGCCGACCCGGAATGGCTGCAGCGTTTCGCGGTGGACGACAGGCTGCCGCGCACGGTGCTGATCGTCGACGTCGACGCGGTGTACTTTCATTGCTCGAAAGCGTTCGCGCGCTCGAAGCTGTGGGACCCGACGCTTCACATTGAGCGGACCCAGCTGCGGAGCACCGGCGAAATCCTTCGCCGGCTGAGCGGTTCGTCGTTCGATGCGCAGGCTTACGACCGCGATCTGCCCGAACGCGTACGCACGAGTCTTTACTGATGACCGACGCCCGACAGTACGCGCCCGCCGCGCAGCGCAACGGCGAACCGATTCTCGCAGTGCTGCGCGACGTGCTGCCGCCGACGGCACATGTGCTCGAAATCGCGAGCGGCAGCGGCGAACACGCGATGCGCTTCGCCGCCGCGCTGCCGCAGGTCGACTGGCAGCCAAGCGATCCGGATCCGCAGGCGCGCGCGTCGATTGCCGCCTGGATCGCGCACACGGGTATCGCCAACGTGCGGCCGCCACTCGACCTCGACGTGGAGCGGTTGCCGTGGAGCATCGAACACGCCGACGCGATCGTCAGCATCAACCTGCTGCACATCTCGCCGTGGAGCGCGGCGCACGCGCTGTTCGACGGCGCCGCGCGCGTGCTTGGCGCGGACGGCGTGCTGTTCCTGTACGGACCGTACAAGCGGGGCGGCGCGCACACGTCGCCGGGCAACGATGCATTCGACCAGCAATTGCGCAGCCGCAATCCGCTATGGGGCGTGCGCGACATGGAGGCGGTCGTCGCGCTCGGCGACGCGGCGGGCTTCGCGTGCGGCGAACCGGTCGCGATGCCCGCGAACAATTTCAGCCTCGTGCTGCGGCGCCGCTGACCGGGTCCGCGGCCCGCAGACCGGGCGTCCGGCGCGCAAGAGCAGCGTCTTGCCGCCGTGCCGCATGCCGGGAAACGAGCGGCCGGCGGGCATTTCTTTTATCCTTTCATCCTCGACGCCCCGTCGCCCGCATGCGCGGCGGAGCATCCCGTTTTCTGGAATCTGGAGAATTCACATGGGCAAGCAGGCAATCGGCGTGGTGGGGCTGGCGGTGATGGGCCGCAATCTGGCGCTCAACATCGAGAGCCGCGGGCACGCGGTTTCCGTGTACAACCGCAGCCGCGAGAAGACCGACGAGCTGATCGCGGAATTTCCGGATCGCAAGCTGGTACCGGCTTACACGCTGGAAGAATTCGTCGGGTCGCTCGAAAAACCGCGCCGCATCCTGCTGATGGTGAAAGCGGGCGCGCCGACCGATGCGACGATCGCATCGCTGAAGCCGCTGCTCGACCAGGGCGACATCCTGATCGACGGCGGCAATACGCATTTCACCGACACCATCCGCCGCAATCAGGAACTGGCGAAAGCCGGTCTGCACTTCATCGGCACCGGCGTGTCGGGCGGTGAAGAGGGCGCGCTGAAAGGCCCGTCGATCATGCCGGGCGGTCCGCGTGACGCATACGACCTGGTCGCACCGATCCTCACCGAAATCGCCGCGAAGGCACCCGACGGCGACCCTTGCGTCGCGTACATGGGCCCGGACGGCGCGGGCCACTTCGTGAAGATGGTCCACAACGGCATCGAATACGGCGACATGCAGCTGATCGCCGAGAGCTACGCGGTGCTCAAGCAGGTGCTCGGCCTGTCGAATGCGGAACTGGGCAGTGTCTACACCGAATGGAACAAGGGCGAGCTCGACAGCTACCTGATCGAGATCACGTCGAAGATCTTCGGCAAGAAGGACGACGAGACCGGCAAGGATCTCGTCGACGTGATCCTCGACCGCGCCGCGCAGAAGGGCACCGGCAAGTGGACGAGCCAGAACGCGCTCGATCTCGGCGTGCCGTTGCCGCTGATCACCGAATCGGTGTTCGCGCGCGTGCTCTCGTCGCTGAAGGATCAACGCGTTGCGGCGAGCAAAGTGATCGAAGGACCGGCCACGAAGCCGTTCGCCGGCGACCGCAACGCGTTCATCGAGGCCGTGCGGCGCGCGCTGTACTTCAGCAAGGTGATCTCGTATGCGCAGGGCTTCGCGCAACTGCGTGCGGCATCCGAAGAGTACAAGTGGGATCTGCAGTTCGGCACGATCGCGAAGATCTTCCGGGCGGGCTGCATCATCCGCGCGCGCTTCCTGCAGAAGATCACCGATGCGTATGCGAAAGACCCGGCGCTCGCCAACCTGCTGCTCGATCCGTATTTCCGCGACATCGCGTCGAACTATCAGGCCGCGCTGCGTGACGTCGTGACCGCGGCAATCGCGGCGGGCGTGCCGGTGCCGACGTTCTCGTCGGCGATCGCGTACTTCGACGGCTACCGTTCGGCGCGTCTGCCAGCCAATCTCGTGCAGGCACAGCGCGACTTCTTCGGCGCGCATACATTCGAGCGTACCGACAAGCCGGGCAGCTTCCACGCGAACTGGTCTTAAGCGGGTTGGTTCGTTGAACATTCCGGGCAGTGGGGCGTGCCCCGTTGCCCGGAACCGCCTCGGTGGCACGGACGGCGATGTGCACCATTGTTGCGCTGGCTCGTCGCTTGGGCCCGCGATCGCGCCGTTATTGTTTCAATTCCGGGAATAGAGAATCATCGAATCGGGGGTTTTCCCTAGGAGATCGATTGCCTAGACTGTAATCAATCGCTTAAGACATGTGTCGAAGCGAACTAACAAAGTCTGGAGGTAATCATGAAATCCCTGATCCGTGCAGTTGCTATCGCTACCCTTCTTGCCGCCCCGGTCGCAGTGTTTGCTCAATCGAACCAACCGGTCACCCGCGCGCAAGTCCGTGCCGACCTGGTCCAGCTCGAAAAGGCGGGTTACAACCCGCTCGGCGACCAGACCGACTACCCGAACAACATTCAGGCCGCTGAACGTCGCGTCAACGAACAGAAGGCTGTCGCGCAAGCCGATACCAGCGGCTACGGCGCAGCGACCAGCGGTTCGTCGCAAGGCGGCGCCCGTGTGGTCGTGCCGACCAACGACACGCAGTCGGTGTACTTCGGTCACTAAGCAGCGAAGCAGCAAGGGACGCCGGTAGCACTCCGGCAGCCCACATGAAATAACGGCGCGGCCCGGGACTTCCCGGGTCGCGCCGTTTTACATTGATGCGCGGCGCGTGGTGCGTCGGCGGACGCCAGCGATGCGGACCGCTAGCGATTCGCCGGCAGATGCGGCAGCACTTCGTTGTTGGACAGATTGAGCTGGTGGATCTGCCGGTGCATCTTGTTCAACTGCGCCTGCGCGGCGACACGCTGCGCCTCCAGCTGCGCGACCTCCTTGCGTATCTGATGCTGCCGGTTCGACACTGCCTGCTCGTGCGCAGTGCCGCGCTGCATATCGTTGCGCAACCGTTCGGCCTGCGCTTCCGAATGCGCGATCATCCGCGCGAGCTGTTCGTTCTGCGCCTCGAGTTGCGCGCGACGTGTTTCGCTGTCGGCGAGCCGCGCCGCCTGTTCCTCGAAATGATGGAACACGGCCTCCGCCGTCTCCAGTTCGGCCGCCTTCAGCGCGCGCCACAGCGTGTTGTTCTGGTACATCACGATGTAGTAGGTCAACTCCTTCGCGTGAAAGAGCAGGCTCACCGAGTATTCGAAGCTGCGAAAGACCCGGAACGGCGTCAGCGCTTCTTCGGACGCGAGCCATTCGACCTCCGAGCTGTCCGCCATTTGCACCGCCCGGCCGTTCACCTGCGACGGTACGACCGGTACCGGCCGCAGTGTCGTGACGGGCCGTACGGGCTCGGTCGTCGACGACGCCTGTGCCGCGGCGTCGTCTTCGGCAGAGGCCGGCGCCTCGTCGCGAACGACGGGGACCAGATGGGCGGTACCGTTGGCGAGCAACGAGCTGCGCCGGTTCAGGAGATTTTTCATCGCAGTTCCTCTATGTGACGTGCCCTCGAAATTCGGTGCCCGGCGGGGGCCAGGCCCGGCCTCTGGCCGGTGGGCGGTGCGCATGGCACCGCTTCAGATTGCGGTGCGCCTCAATGCAGGATGCGGCGGTGGTGCGAGAGTCCATCGAACAGCGCGCGGCTCGGTTCGAGTGCGAATAGCCAAGATTCGTCGTAGCTGCTGAGCGCGTCGAGCGCTTCGCGCAGCCGCTCGATCGCGAGCGCGGGGATTTCGACGGTGGCCTCGACGCCGCTCGCGAGCCGCGTCACGCTGGCCAGCTGGACCAGCGCATCGGCCGCTTCAGCGACATCCGCGGAAAAGACGAGGTGGGCGTTCAACAGTTCGACGAGGCCCGGCGATGTGGTGACGTCTTCGACATTCAGCTGCACAGCCAGAAACGTAGCTTTGTTCATCGTCGAACTCCTTCGGGACGGGACATTGCGGCGACAGGCTCGCCTGCTGGACGTCGTGGCAGCAAGGATCAGTATAGGCGAGTCGTCTGCGGAATCAATGCTCGGACAAAATTGTCCCGCCGTCCGCGGATTGGCTTGCGGCGGGCTTCTGCGGGCAAGCGGCCCTATAATGGGGCGGCGAAACCATGCGTCGGCGACATTGACGCACGGGGTCGCCGCTGCGCCGCGAGGGCCCATTCCGGAACGCAGCACGCATTTGCCGATCGAACCACGGCCGCGTCACTCCCTTTTTGTTTCACATGACGGGATGCCGAGGGACGAGCGTCGATTGACTACCGTGTCGAGGACCACAACATGAATCGAAAACAGCAGCAGACACGCACGCAGTTTCTGATTGCACTTTCCATTGCCGCCATCACCGGCGGTTGCACACTGACGCCATGGCCGGGGGATACCGGCAGCAACTGGTCCTCATCGTCATCGTCGCCGACCGCTTCAACGGGCTCGGTGCCGGCCGGCTACTACCGCGTCAATTCCGGCGATACGGTCGCGAGCGTCGCCGCCGCGTTCGGCCAGCGTCCGCAAGATATCGCGTCGTGGAACGTGCTACCGTCGAACGCATCGCTGATCGTCGGGCAGGTGCTGCGGGTCGCGCCGCCGTCCACTTCCGCGTATGTCCCGCCGTCATCCGGTACGTCAGGCAATCCCGCCGCCGCGGTTCCGGGCGCGCAGGCCGCGACGCCCGAGGCTTCTTCCGTGCGGCTCATCTGGCCGCTGCGTGGGCCGATCCTGCGGACGTTCGTGGCCGGCAAGACGAACGGCATCGTGATCGGCGGCAAGGCCGGCGATCCGGTCAAGGCCGCGGCGGCGGGGCGCGTCGTCTACGCGGGCAACGGCATTCCCGCGTACGGGCCGCTCGTCATCATCAAGCACGATTCGTCGCTGATCACCGCCTACGGACAAAACCGCACGCTGCTCGTCAAGGAAGGCGACGCGGTCGCTCAAGGGCAGACGATCGGCGAAGTCGGCACGGATGCGCAAGGCGTCGCGTCGATCCAGTTCGAAGTGCGCCGCGACGGGCATCCGGTTGATCCGCTCGCGTGGTTGCCGAAGTCGGGCGGATAAAAGGGAAGATTGCTTCGACGGTGTGCTTTCCTTGATGGTGGAGAGCCGCTGTCGCTCTGTTGCTGCACGCGGGGCGCGGACGCGGCCTGCGTGTAGCCCGTGCTCAAGTCTTTTAATCACGCGTACCGCGATCGCCCGGTCAACCCAACTCGAAACTTCCCGCTGAACCCCCAACGCCGTCGTGGACGATGCCGGGTGCGCACGCATATCGCATACACTTGCCGACGGTGCGTTTTCATTCGCCTTTCCGCTCGTCCCCGTCGCGCACGCTCCGCCTCTGCTCAAGCTCGCCGCGTCGCCTCCGCCCTCACAGGAATAATCGATGATCGATTTACGCAGCGATACCGTCACCCGTCCTTCACAACCAATGCTTGCCGCGATGACCGCCGCCGAAACCGGCGACGACGTCTGGGGCGACGATCCGACCGTATTGCGGCTGCAGGCCGCGATGGCCGAGCGTGCCGGCAAGGAAGCGGGCCTGTTCTTCCCGAGCGGCACGCAGAGCAACCTCGCCGCGTTGATGGCGCATTGCGCGCGCGGCGACGAGTACATCGTCGGCCAGGCCGCACACACGTACAAGTACGAGGGCGGCGGCGCTGCGGTGCTCGGCAGCATCCAGCCGCAGCCCATCGAGAACGCGGCCGACGGTTCGCTGCCGCTAGACAAGATCGCCGCCGCGATCAAGCCAATCGACGATCACTTCGCCCGCACGCGTCTGCTCGCGCTCGAGAATACGATCGGCGGCAAGGTGCTGCCGGCCAGCTATGTCGATGAAGCGGTGGCGCTCGCGCGGCATCATGGGCTGGCGGCGCATCTCGACGGCGCGCGCGTCTGCAATGCGGCGGTTGCGACCGGCCGGCCGGTCGCTGAGTTGTGCGCGCCGTTCGATTCGGTGTCGATCTGTTTTTCGAAAGGGCTCGGAGCGCCGGTGGGATCGGTGCTGGTGGGCAGCAAGGCGCTGATCGAGAGCGCGCGCCGCTGGCGCAAGATGCTCGGAGGCGGCATGCGCCAGGCCGGCGTGCTCGCGGCCGCGTGCATCTATGCGCTCGAGCACAACGTCGAGCGTCTCGCCGACGATCACGACAACGCCGCGCATCTCGCCGCGGGGCTCGCGCAGATCGATCAGGTGAAGGTGCTGTCCCAGGCAACCAACATGGTGTTCGCGCAGCTCCCGCCGGAGGACTGCTCGCCGCTCGAAGCGTGGCTCAAGGAACGCGGCATTCTCGTGCAGATGCTGTACGCGTCGCGTTTCGTCACGCACATGGACGTATCACGCGACGATATCGATACGTTCGTCGCGGCGGCGAAGGGGTACTTCGCGCGTTGAAGGTAGGGCGCGGGCTGGTTCAGCCGCGCTGCGTGGTATTGGCCGACCCACTCGCCGAGCCACTCGCGACCGGCGTCCCCGCGCGATGCGATGGCGCGAACAGCCGCAATCCGCTCGCGATACTCGCCGCGCCCGCGAACACCGCGCCGGTCGCGAGCGCGAGCGTCGGGCCATGCCGTCCCGCGATACCGAAGCTCAGCGCGACGAGCGCCGCGCCGGTCGTCTGGCCGAGCAGACGCGCGGTCGCGATGATGCCGCTCGCGCCGCCGCTGCGCTCGGGCGGTGCGCTCGCCATCAACGCCTTCAGATTCGGCGACTGGAAAAACCCAAAGCCCGCACCGCAAATCGACATCCGGATCGCGATGTCGATCACCTGCGGATACGGCGGCAGCAACGCCAGCGACACCATCCCGCCGCACAGCACCGCGAGCCCGATCGCGCCGAGCAAGCCCGGCGGATAGCGATCCGACAGCCGCCCCGCGATCGGTGCGGCGAGCGCCACGACGACCGGCCACGGCGTCATCAGAAAGCCCGTCTCGACCTGGCTGCGATGCAGGACGCCCTCGAAATAGAACGGCAACGACACGAACGCGAGACCCTGCGTCGCGAACGAACACACCGCGGTCACCGCCGACAGCGTGAACACCGGCAGCTTGAACAGATCGACCGGCAGCATCGGCGCCGGATGGCCGGCCTCGCGGCGGATCAACAGCACGCCGAAGACGATCGTGATAGCAGCCGCGATAAGCACCACGTGCGTCGGCGCGCGCTGCGCCGCTTCGCCGAGCGCGAAGATCAGCGCGGCGAACGTGATCACGTTGAAGATCGCGGCGACGCGGTCGAATTGATGTGCGCCGCGCGTCGTGTGCGGCAGCGCCGGCAACGCGAAGACCAGCGCGAGCACGCCGAGCGGCACGTTCACCGCGAAGAGCCATGGCCATGCCGCGACCGACAGGATCAGCGACGCGACCGTCGGCCCGACCGCGAACGACACACCGACGATCAGCGCATTCAGCCCAAGCCCGCGGCCGAGCCGGTGCGGCGGATACAGCACGCGGATCAGCGCGGCGTTGACGCTCATGATCGCGCTCGCGCCGAGCCCCTGCAGCACGCGTGCGGCCGCGAGCAGCGGCAGCGTGTCCGCGAGCGAGCACGCGAGCGACGCGAGCGTGAACAGCGCAATCCCGGAGATATAAATGCGCCGATGCCCGATGATGTCGCCGAGTGCGGCGAGCGGCAGCAAGGTCGCGACCATCGCGAGCTGGTACGCGTTGATGATCCACACCGATGCAGCGGGTGCCGCATGCAGGTCAGCGGCGATCGTGGGCAGTGCGGTGTTGGCGATGGCGGTGTCGAGCGTCGCGAGCGCGACCGCGAGCATGATCGCCGCCATCGCGCGGCGGTTGCCCGCGGACATCGGTTCGTCGACAGGGCGGAGGACGCCGGGGGAGGTCGGGTCGGACAAGGTGGGGCTCGTCGGGTTGCGCATCGGTCACGCGGTGTGCCGCCCGCTTTCGGACGGCTGACAATCGCGACTCGCCGCGTGGCGAATCGTGGCGGATACGCGATTGTTGCAGACGCAGAAGAATCGTGCAGCCGGGTTGAGCAATGCGGCATGGGTCGAATGAAGCGCTTGCGGTCATGCACGCAACTAACGGTCTGCCCCGCTGAGCCCCTTGAAACGAGTTGCGCCTGAGGCACCGACCACGTTCGGTGCGAAAGAAAAGACCCCGCCAGCAGACCAGGCCGCCGAGCCTGCCACACAACGTGCCGCGTGTGGACGATTGCAACCCAACGCAACCCCCCCTCGACGACGATCGTTCAACTACACGTCGCGAGCAGGATCGACAGCTTGCGGATGTGTGCCTTGAACGCCTCGGCCGTATCGCGATCGTGACCGCTACCGAGATGCGGCGCCTCGGCAAGCTCGACCTGATCCTGAAATTCGTCGGAGATCCGGCGGCGCGTCTCGGGTGGCAGCGCGCGGACGATCGACACCATCAGCAATTCCTGGGCGTGCATCATTCCGAGCATGGATTGTGCGTTCATATCGTTCTCCGTCGGCGCGATGAAACGCGCGATGCGAAGACGGCGCGGTCTGTCGCGGTTCCGTCTTCGTCCTCTCACATACTAGTGCACGCACACGTGCATGGAACGATGCACTGAAGGCGCGCGTCTGATTCGAGTCTGGTCCGCGATCGCACCGGGATCGTGCGGTACAGTGGTTGCTTCGCGGTTCTGTTCGCGATGCGCGATCCGGATGTGCGCAACGGCGCGCCGCGAAATGTCCTACCCTGCTTATTTGTCCGCGATCGGCAGCAGCATGTCGCATCGCCTAACCGAGAGGCTTCGATGACAACCGTGGACCTGGAATTCGACCAGCTCAACAGTACCGTCGACGCGCTACGGCGCTCCATTTCCAACCGCTTGATGTACGGCGTCGGCAAGGACGCCGTCACCGCGCAACCGCACGACTGGCTGCATGCCGCTGCGCTCGCCGTGCGCGACCGGCTCGTCGCGCGCTGGATGAAAACCACGCGACTGCAATACGAGCAGGACGTGAAGCGCGTGTACTACCTGTCGATGGAATTTCTGATCGGCCGCACGTTCACGAATGCGCTGCTCGCGCTCGGCATTCACGACCAGGTGAAGGAGGCGCTCGCGAGCCTCGGCGTCGACATGAACATGCTGACCGAACTCGAGCCCGATGCCGCGCTCGGCAACGGCGGCCTCGGCCGGCTGGCCGCGTGCTTTCTCGATTCGATGGCGACGCTCGGCATACCGGGCTTCGGCTACGGCATCCGCTACGAGTACGGCATGTTCCGCCAGCAGATCGTCGACGGCGAGCAGGTCGAGACGCCGGACTACTGGCTGCGCAGCGGCAATGCGTGGGAATTTCCGCGGCCCGAGGTCCAGTATCTCGTGCACTTCGGCGGACGCACCGTGCAGCGCGACGATCGCGTCGAGTGGATCGACACCGAGCACGTCAACGCGATGGCCTACGACACCGTGATCCCCGGCTACGCGACGAGCGCGACGAACACGCTGCGCCTGTGGTCCGCGCGCGCGACCGAAGAACTCGACCTGTCCGCGTTCAACAAGGGCGACTATCGCCGCGCGGTCGACGCGAAGAACATGTCCGAGAACGTCTCGCGCCTGCTGTATCCGGACGACTCGACACCGGCCGGCCGCGAACTGCGGCTGCGCCAGGAATACTTCTTCGTCTCCGCGACGATGCAGGACCTGATCCGCCGCTACATGCGCACGCACAGCACCTTCGGCCGCTTCTCGGACAAGGTCGCCGTGCATCTGAACGACACGCACCCCGTGCTCGCGATTCCCGAGCTGATGCGACTGCTCGTCGACGTGCATCGCGTGCCGTGGGACACCGCGTGGAAATCGATCGAGCAAATGTTCTCGTACACGAACCACACGCTGATGCCCGAGGCGCTCGAAACGTGGGACGTCGAGACGCTCGCGCGGCTGCTGCCGCGGCATCTCGAGATCATCTTCGAGATCAACGCCGAGTTTCTCCAGCGCGTGAGCGAGCATTTGGGCCACGACACCGAGATGATCCGGCGCATCTCGCTGATCGACGAATACGGACAGCGCCGCGTGCGGATGGCGCACCTCGCGATCGTCGCGAGCCAGAAGGTGAACGGCGTATCGAAGCTGCATTCGCAACTGATGACGCGCGACATTTTCGCCGACTTCGCGCGCATGTTCCCCGAGCGCTTCACCAACGTGACGAACGGCATTACGCCGCGACGTTGGCTGTCGCAGGCGAGCCGGCCACTGTCCGCGCTGATCGACGAACGCATCGGCACGCACTGGCGCCGCGACCTGTTCGAACTCGCGAAGCTGCGCGAATTCGCCGACGATCCGACATTCGCCGACGCGTTCCGCGGCGCGAAGCGGCAGAACAAGCTGCGCCTCACGCAACACCTCGCGCAGCAGCTGAAAGTGAACGTCGATCCCAATGCGCTGTTCGATCTGCAGGTCAAGCGCATTCACGAGTACAAGCGACAATTGCTGAACGTGCTGCACGTGATCGTCCGCTACAACCAGATCCGCGCGAACCCTGAGCGCGACTGGGTGCCGCGCGTCGTGATGTTCGCGGGCAAGGCCGCGTCCGCGTACCGGATGGCGAAGACCATCATCCGGTTGATCGGCGATGTCGGCAAGAAGGTGAATGAGGATCCGCTCGTCGGCGACCGGTTGAAGGTCGTGTTCGTGCCGAACTACGGCGTGAGCGTCGCCGAGCTGATCATTCCGGCGGCGGACCTGTCGGAACAGATCTCGATGGCGGGCACCGAAGCGTCCGGCACCGGCAACATGAAACTCGCGCTGAATGGCGCGCTGACGATCGGCACGCTCGACGGCGCGAACATCGAAATCTGTGATGCGGTCGGGCGCGAGAACATCTTCATCTTCGGGCACACCGCGGACGAAGTGGACGCACTGCGCGCCGCCGGCTACCGGCCGCGTCAGCTATACGAAGAGAACCCCGAGCTGCGCGTCGCGCTTGACCAGATCCGCAGCGGCTTCTTTTCACCGGAGGATCCGCGGCGCTTCTCCGACATCTTCCATACGCTCGTCGACTGGGGCGATCACTACATGGTGCTCGCCGATTACGCGGCGTTCGCGAAGGCGCAGGACGAAGTCGACGCGCGCTTCCGCGATACGGCTGCGTGGACGCGCAGCGCGATCGCGAATGTCGCGGGCATGGGGCAGTTCTCGTCGGATCGCACGATCGGCGAATACGCGAGCGGCATCTGGCATGTGAAGCCGCTCGACATGAGTTGATTCTTTGCGCGTTTCAGTTGCGTTCTAGCTGCGTTTAGCTGGTGCGGGTGGCGGGGCGGCGTATGACGCTGGCCGCTGCGCGGCCTAGCGTCGCGTTGCCGAGGGCGCGTGTGAGGACGGTGATCACCTCGTCGAGCGTGCGGCCGGTGACTTCGATACGGAACGTCGTGTATTCGTGGCGCTTGTCGACGGTGACGATGTAGAGGCGCAGGCCGTCGCCGAGCGCGGAGTGCAGTACGTGCCGCGCTTGTGATGAAGACGTACCGGGGATTGTCACGTCGAGCGTGACGAACGAAACGATGGCAGGCTGAGGGCGCGGCTTGTACTGGGTACGCGGCAGCGCGGTTTCTCTCGCAAGAAGGACGGATTGAAGCATCTTGAGGGCGCCGTCGCTGGGCGTTGCGGCGGGTTGTTGAGGTGGTTTTACTTTAGTCTCGGGGGTGTCAACGGGAGGTTAAAGGTGGGGGTGGGGGTGTAAAGGCGGTGTTAACGTGGAGGATTTGGGTTTGTGAGGGTAAGTCTTGGGCTCTTTAACAGGGCGAGGCGCTGCCAGTTCACTGTTGGTCGTTGCCGCTATTCGCAGTGGGTGGAGCGGTGAATCACTGGTGGCGGGACCTTTGGTGTTGGAGTGTTATCGACCAATTGTGACCGTTTGTTTGATGGTTGGGCCGGTCGTGTGAGCGTCAGCTTTAGCCTGCTCAATTGAGAATCAAGCGTCAGTCATCTTTCGGCTTTCGCTATGAGGTCACGATAAACTTAAATTTCGCACCTCAGAGTTGTCATTCCGGTTACCGTGAGGGATTCGTAGAAATCTAGGGGGTGACCGTTGACTTTCCCACTTCATACCAGACCAAGTGTTCAGGTTGATGGCAAGAATGAGCCGCGCAGCGTTGTCTTGTACCAAGGTCTGACCGTTATTATCGGGCCGAATGGTTCAGGTAAAACGCAGCTATTGCGAGGATTGAAAACGGCCTTATTGCCACACACGGCGAATAAGCATGTAAGGTATCTCTCTGCAGGCCGAGCGTATTATTTGGAACAGTTTCGTTCCGATTTTGATGGTCACAGGAACAACGAGCCTCGGTACGAGCAGGCAACCTACGGGAGCGTAGATGATTCTAAGCGACGGCACAAATATGAAACATTGCAAGGCGACTTTCACACGTTAGCTACAAGGCCAGATATTTTGGTAAAGGTCCGAGAGCGATTGAGAAAGTTGTTCGACCGGGACTTGATTATTGAATGGAGTGCGGGAAATCTCAAGATTGCCTTCCTAAAGACAAATGGCAAAGGAAGTGAATATTCGTCGGCCCGCGAGGCCTCCGGCCTGCTGCATCTAGTAGGGTTGTTATCCGCGATCTACGACGATGAAGTAGGGGCGCTGCTTATCGATGAGCCAGAGGTTTCGCTGCACCCACAGTTACAAGCATTTCTATTGAAGGAATTGCTAAGTGTCGCAGGATTGCCAACGACGACTACCAACCAGAAATTGATCATAGTCGCGACGCATTCAACGGAATTTATTCGCGTAGATTCACCTGAGCAACTTCCGAACCTGGTGTTGTGCTATGAAAGCGGTCAACAGCCCATTCAAGTGTCTCCGGACGCGGCCGAGTTGAAGAATAGAAAACTTCTTGGCTTGTTAGCGAGGATGGGGCAAGAGCATAAGCTGTGTTTTTTTTCTAAGACTCCGTTGCTGATTGAAGGGCCGTCGGATGCGATTATTTGCAATGGACTTTCAACGCATTTGGACATAGCTTTGGAGGCTGGTGGAGCACAGCTACTCCCAGTGATCGGAAAGGGGCAGTTTCCGATTGTCGCGAAGCTTTTCAGGATGTTAGGTAAGGAGCCGATGGTCCTAGCAGATGCGGATGGCCTTGCTGACGGGCTGGACTTGGCAAACGACTTCCTTGTTGGAGAAGATATCGACGCTATTGTAGCGAAGATGGGGTTCTCGCACTGGAGTTGAATTGTCTCGCTCAGTCTTTTCGGCTTTCTGTGAATTAGTTAAAAAGCGTTGGAGCGAAATCGCTTCACTCGCAGAGAGGCAGCGATATTGGGTTACTCGAGATTCAAAGGACGCTGATGCAGAAAAAATCCAACGTAGGGCAGCCTTCTCTGCATTATTCGGTAACGATGATGCTACTGTCGAAAGTTTATCGCCAGATAAAGCTTGGATAACGATAAAGGATCGTCTCGGTGCACTTTTGGACGTGCTCGAAGCTCGAGGATGCTTCATCCTGCGTCGCGGATCTATAGAATCTTACTACGCGTTCGTTTCAAGCGACAATAATGCTGAAAAGCCAGGCTTGGCGGCAGAAGAGGTTGCAGCGCTTCGGACGGTAGCCGAGCAGGATGTTGAAAAGGCGTATTCCGACGTGCTCCGCTTCCTCCGTAGAGCAGCAACAACTAAGCCGATCAGGGAAGTCGAATCGTTGCAGGACATGTTATTAGCAGTAGTTGCACCGGCACTGGCCAGAGTTAGAGCCGGAACTCAAACAGAAGCACTTCGAAACCTTGTAAAAGGGACCTTGGGGCAGCAAGCTACTTTGTTCAATCTGGAGGTCAGCGACGGAAAGCTAGTCGTTTCATTGAATAGCAATATCTTGGACGTGAAGGGTTTTCCAATGACTATCGACTCCAACGATGACATATTGAAAGTGGCTGCGTCGGCGCTAGGGTTGACTGCGCTAGGGGCGACGGCTCAACCTGCCACCCCATCAAAATAACAGAGGCTGGCGCGGCGTCTGTCATTTTGCGGGTCGCGAGCGAGATGGTCGATGTGTAGGAGCGGGCGTCTACAATGGCCGTGCACTTCATCATGTAACGAACCTGCGTCTACAAAAACACGGTCGTCCGCCGCGGCCCTTTCCCCCATGCCCCGCCCCCCCACCTCCCGCACCTACGCCATGCCCGAGCGTAGCGACCACCTGGATTTCTACATCCGGGATCAAACAGCCCGTTCGCCGATCACTGAATCGCACAAGCACGACTACTTCCAGATCCAGGTCAACCTCGGCGGCGACACGCATCAAGAAATCGGCGACACAGTAAGACCATTCCCGCACAAAGCAATCGCGTTCGTGTTGCCGCATCGCGTGCATCGCATTCCGCATCCGGTGCAATCACGCTTTGTGGTGATCAACTTTTCGCTGGACTTCCTGCTAGGACGCCGCCCGTCCGGAGCCACAACGTCGACGTCGATAGCGGATGCAGCACACGACCCAATGCTCGCCCCATTCCTGCTCCAGGAGCACATGGACTTCCTGCTAAACGACACGCAGATCGCCGAAGTCGAAACCCTCGCGCAGCGGATGATCGAGCTAGACCAACACCGCCAGTTCGGAGACACAGTGCTGCTACGAGGCTACCTGCTACAACTGATCGGCACGATCTGCCGCAGCCATCGCGAAGCAATCGAAGCCCAGTCCGCAGCAGGCGCACTACGCTCACCACGCCCCGATTCAGCGTTCGCGCGCGTGTCCGATCATCTGCGCGCGACGCTGTCCGATCCGGCGTTGTCGGGTGCGTCGATCGCGGCGCACATGTCGCTGCCCGCGCGCTACGTCGCCGATCTCGTGAAGCGCGAGACCGGCAAGACGGTCGTGCAGTGGATCACGCAGACGCGCATCGACACCGCGAAAAAGCTGCTCGACGAACCGGGTCGCCAGATCAAGGACATCGCATTCCAGGTCGGCTACCGTGACGAAACCTATTTCACGCGACGCTTTCGCCAGGTGACCGGGCAGTCGCCATCAGAGTACCGAGCAAAGACAGAGGCAAACGCAGGGGCAGGGACGCCCCGCAAATCACGCCCCGCCCGCTGACACGAAACGAGCAACACCACACAAAGCAAAATAATCCAGGCCCTCCCGCCATTCTGTCCAGGCCAACCAGCCACTCCAGCGATATCGTCCAGCTCTGTCGATCACAACCTTCGCACGGAGCCCCACATGGTCCAGTTCGTCATTCCCGCCCCCGCCGTCACGTCCGTCGCCATTGCCGGATCGGATGCGCGTTTCCCGGTTCGCCGGGTGTTCTGCGTCGGCCGCAATTACGCGGACCACGCGCTCGAGATGGGCGGCAACCCCGACCGCGAGCCGCCGTTCTTTTTCCAGAAACCGACCGACGCGGTGGTGCCCGCCGCCGGCACGATTCCGTACCCGCCGCTGACGCGCGATCTGCATCACGAGATCGAGATGGTCATCGCGATCGGCAAGGAAGGCACGAACGTCGCGGCCAGCGACGCGCTCGATCTGGTGTGGGGCTACGGCCTGGGCGTCGATCTGACGCGCCGCGATCTGCAGGGCGAAGCGAAGAAAACGGGTCGTCCGTGGGACTGGGGTAAGGGCTTCGATGCGTCGGCGCCGGTGACGCCGCTGCATCCGGCGTCTGCCGTCGGACATCTCCAGGCGGGCCGGATCTGGCTGTCGGTGAATGGCACGCTGCGTCAGCAGGGCGATTTGAGCCAGCTGATCTGGCCGGTCGCGGACATCATCCGCTACGTGTCGGAATCGGTGACGCTGAAGCCCGGCGATCTGATCTTCAGCGGCACGCCCGCTGGCGTCGCTGCACTGCAACCCGACGACACGGTGCAGGGCGGTCTCGAAGGCATCGGTGAATTCGAGTTCAAGATCGGCGCCGCGCGTAACGCATGACGCATTGCGCGCCGAAGCTAATCGCGACGGCGCGCGTCAATCAGTCCTTTGCGGCCGTCGCCGGTTCTGCCGGCGACATCGCCGCACGCACTGCCTGCTCGACTCTCTCGACGAATGCAAGCTCGAGGCTCGACACTGCTTCGCGCTCGCTGTCGCCGCTTTCGAGGATCAGACGGTGCGTAACGTCCTGCGTGAGCCACGCAAGGTAGCCGACGACAGCCAGCATCACGCCGCACACGAATCCCGCGCCCGAGCCGAGCACGCCGCCGACAATCGCACCGACGAGCCCCGCAAGCGAGATGCCGACCGGCACGACCTTGTTCTTCTGTACGGTGACGACGCGCAGCGCGCGGATGTCGCGCAGCGGGAACACCTGGCCGGCGGCGGACAGCGCATTGCGCGTGACCGACACGCCACGCTCGTTGAACGGAATTTCCATTGCTTCGCAGACTGACTATCTGAATGTGTAAAGGCCGCAGCGTACCAGATGCGGCCCTCGGCCCGAAAGCGGCACGCCGCCGCATCGATGGGCACACGCTCACGCATACATCGGGCAGCACCAAAAGAAAAACGCCCCGAAGGGCGTTTTTCTACAGCTGATGACTTCCCGCAAGCGGAAAACCTCGCGGCAATGCTTAGAACTTGTGGCGAATACCAACGCGCGCAGCAACCTGATTGTCCGCGCCCGGGCCCGACGTACCGAAGTACGAGGTCGGGCTCGAACCGATCTGCGCTTGCAGATCCTGGCCGCCGTTGCGACCCGATGCACCCTGGTAGATACCAAGAACGTAGACATCGGTACGCTTGCTGAGCGCGTAGTCGATGCTCGCGTCGACCTGGTTGAAGTGGCCGTGGTTCGCGCCCGACAGGCGCATGTACGTGTAGCCGAGGCCACCCGTCAGTGCCGGCGTGATCGCGTACTTGGCACCGGCTTCGTACGCGTTGAACGTCGTCGCGCCGCCCGTGATCGGAGCGAAACGCGTGTTGGTCCACAGCGCCCACAGCGTTGCCGGTCCGATCAGGTAGCGGCCGCCGAGGCCGAACGTGCGCAGATCGCGGATCGTGCCGGTGGTGATGTTCGAGACCGTGGTCGAGAACGACGGCGAAGCGAGACCCGGGAAGCGGATGTCCGTGTACGCTGCACCGATGCCGATCGGGCCGTTCGCGTAGTTCACGCCGAAGCTGTAGGCGCGCGACGAACCGGTCGTCGTGCCTACCGTCGGTGCGCCTGCGAATGCGCCGGCCTGGTTCGAGAAGCCATACAACGCACCGAACGTGAAGCCCGAGAAGTTCGCGCTGCTGAACTTGACGGCGTTGTTGATGCGGCTCGACGTCAGCTGGTCGACGTCGTTGATGTGGTACGCGTAGTTGCCTGCGACCGTGTTGCCGCCGGTCGAGTAGTTGCCGCCGAGGTAGTCGGTCGAGAACGAGTACTGGCGACCGAACGTGAACGAGCCGATGCCGTCCTTCGACAGGCCGACGTACGCCTGGCGGCCGAACATCGCGCCACCCTGGCCAGCCGTACCGTTACCGACGTTGAAGCCGTTCTCGAGCACGAAAATCGCTTTCAGGCCGCCGCCCAGATCTTCGGTGCCACGCAGGCCCCAACGGCTGCCCTGGGCGACGCCGTCGTCGAACTTGACGAGCTTGTCATGGGTGTTGCCGGACTTCGCGTTGTTCACGTAGCTGATACCCGCGTCGATCAGGCCGTACAGCGTGACGCTGCTCTGCGCATGGGCGGTCCCCGCGATGGTTGCGAGGAGGGCGGTGGTCAATACTTTCTTGTTCAAGGCATTCTCCGTTAGAAAAGAAGCAATCGCGGAGCCGCGCTCTGAGGCGAGGTCTTACGATTGGCCGCAAATGTAAGGGAAAACCAGCGAAAGGAATGTGACAGGTAAGTTATTGCCGGTAGATGTCGCGCAGGCGCGACAAGGGCTGGCGCAAAACAGCCGGATGTTGCACGCGCGGGGGCACCTATGCTGGGGCGCGCCGCGCCGTTGATCGCGACAAGCCGTGGGTGAAGAAGCTCGTCGCAACATATGAGTCGGACGATGTGCGCAAGTACATCGACACACGGTTCAAAGGCGTGATTGTGCCGGCGTTCTGACTACGCCCAGGCTTCGTCGGAGCAAAAACAAAAAGCCGCTCAAGCATGTGCTGTTCGGCACAAATCCAGGTTTTCAGAAAATATACAGAAAACCTTTATGGTTCAATAACTTAATGGTGGATAAATTGCCGTTGAGGCGAGCCGTCTCTGAGACGAAGTCCGGGTGTGCTGCAAGCCGCAGCAGGTCTTCGGAGATAGCCTGGCGCGACTTAAAGGGCGGATATTCGTTGCGCACGCAGGGCAACACCGGCCGGGGGGCCGGGGTATCCAGTGTTTCCTGCAGGCCCGGAATTGCTGTCCGTGTCGTGGCTGCCGGAGCCGGCGCCGCGCTTACTTGTGGAACGGCTAGAGAGTTTCAGCGCGGCTCTTGTTTGCGGATTGACGCCGATCTACTGCGACAGCAGCGAGCCCGTCCGAAACGCCTTCTCTCCGGCAATACGCGCGACTTCCATGCCGGCGATCGCGAAGCGCGTGATGTGCCGCGCGTACATGACGCCGGCGACCGTGCTCTGCAGCGTGACGACGGTGTCCGTCAGCGGATCGACGATGTCGGCGATCGGCGTACCCGGCTCGACGCGGCTCCCGACTTCCGCACGGAACACCAGCACGCCGCTGACCGGCGCGACGATCGGCTCGGTGCCCGCAAGCGGCGTCGCGGGGAATTCGAGCGGCGGCGGCGGTGCCGGCGTACCGTCGATCACGCCGCGATGCGTCAGGTACTCGACGATCGCCTGCGCGTCATGCTCGGCGAGCGGGTACGACACTTCGTGCTGGCTGCGCAGTTCCACCGTCACCGAGATCGAGCCGTTCGGAATCGGGAAACGGCTGCCGAAGCGGTTGCGCAGATCGGACCAGCAGAAGCTGTGAATCTCGTCGAACGGATTGCCGACCGAGTTCAGCGCGAGCAGTGACGCCTTCGCTTCGAGGTAGCGCGACAGCGGTTCGACGTCGGGCCACAGCTCCGGGTTCGTGTAGATATGCATCGCCGCATCCCAGTCGCAATGCAGATCGAGCACGACGTCCGCGTCATACGACAGACGCTGCAGCGCGAGGCGCTGCGATTCGATTTCGGTGACGGGCTTTTGCGCGTCGAGCGCTTCGCGCATCGCGGCGCGGATCGCAACGCGGTTCGCGTCGATGTCGCCGGTGAGGCGACCTTCGATCACCGGTTGCACGAGCGCCGACAGATCGTAGAAATTCCGGTTGAAGTTCTGCGCGGTGTTCGATTCGAAGCGGCCAGTGAGATGACCGAGAAAGTGCTGGTTCAGCCCGATCGGATTCGACACCGGCACGACGATCACTTCGCCGCGCAGTTTGCCTGCGGCCTCGAGTGCGGCGAGCTTGCGCCGCAGTGCCCACGAGACCAGCATGCCTGGCAGTTCATCGGCATGCAGGGACGACTGGATGTAGACCTTCTGCCCGCCGCCGGGGCCGTAGTGGAAACTCGTCAGTTGGCGTGCGGTGCCGAGCGTCGGGGAAATCAGCGGATGGTGGTGGGTTTGCATGGTATCGGGTGCGAGGGGCGCGGCGCCTGAACGACGGGCCGCGAATCAGCAGTGACAAAAATCGGACGGCGCGCGGCGCATCGTGCCGCACTGCCGGAAACGTAACGGATCGATCTTAGCCGATCCGGCGCGGATTGGCGCGCGGGGGTGCCCCAAACAAAACGGGCCCCGCGTGTGGCGGAGCCCGTGATTCGTGCCCGCGCGGCGCGGGAGACCGCCGCCGCACGAAGGCATCAAACGTACATTAGCCGCCGTACACGTCGAAGGCGAAATACTTCTTCTCGATCTTCTTGTACGTACCGTCCTTGATCATGCCGGCGATAGCCTTGTCGATCTCGGCCTTCAGATCCGTGTCTTCCTTGCGCATGCCGACGCCTGCGCCGTCGCCGAGCGTCTTCGGATCGTCGAGGTCCTTGCCGACGAATTCATAGCCGGCGCCGCGCGGCGTCTTCAGGAAGCCGATATCGGCCTGAACCGCATCCTGCAGCGTTGCGTCGAGTCGACCCGACAGCAAGTCGGCGTAGACCTGATCCTGGTTCTGGTACGGCACGACCTTCGCGCCCTTCGGTTCCCAGTACGCCTTCGCGTAGGTTTCCTGGATGGTGCCCTGTTCAACGCCAACCGACTTGCCCTTCAGCGAATCGGCCGTCGGCAGGATGCCCGAACCCTTCTTCGCGACGAGGCGCGTCGGCGTGTTGAACAGCTTCGACGAGAACGCGATCTGTTCGGCGCGTTGCGGCGTCATCGACATCGACGACAGTACGCCGTCGAACTTCTTCGCCTTCAGCGCGGGGATCATGCCGTCGAAGTCGTTTTCGACCCACACGCACTTGGCCTTCACACGCTTGCAGATTTCATTGCCGAGGTCGATGTCGAAGCCCACGAGCTTGCCATCGGCGCCCTTCGATTCGAACGGCGGGTAGCTGGCGTCGACGCCGAAACGGATGGTGGTCCAGTCCTTCGCATGCGCACCGATCGAGACGGTGGCAAGCAGGGCAACCGTCAAAACCGCTAGCAGTTTTTTCACTGTTTTTACTCCTCGAGTGGTTCGTGTGGCCGCGCCAGCGGTTGTGCCGCCGCGCGACATGGCCAGGTGCTACGACCGGGCCTGATCAGGGCTGCCGGCCGGCGGCCAGCAGCGCGCGCCAAGCTTACCAGTTCAAAAAGATCCCGGAGTCAGTGAAACACCGGATGGTCGAGGAGTTGCACTTCTAAACCGCATGGTGCAGCGCAGCGGCGGGCCGGCTGCGCTGAAAGGCCCGCGTAACCCGTGTAACCCGCGTCAGACGATCCGCAGACCCGCCCTATACGTCGCACGCGGCACCGGCAATGCGTCGAGCATCGTCACGCGCACGAAGTCCGCGCGCAGGCCCGGCACGATCGCGCCGCGATCGTGCAGACCCGCGGTGCGCGCCGGTTCGGCGGAAACCGTCGCGACCGCGCGCGGCAGACTCCAGCCCGCCTTGTCGACGAGTTCGAATGCGGCGGTGAGCAGGCTCGACGGCACGTAATCCGACGACAGGATGTCGAGCAGCCCGGCCTGCGCGAGATCGAGCGCGGACACGTTGCCCGAATGCGAGCCGCCGCGCACGATGTTCGGCGCACCCATCACAGTCGAGATGCCGTGTGCGTGCGCCGCTTCGGCAGCGACCCGCGTGGTCGGGAATTCGGCCAGCACGATGCCTTCGGCGGCGGCCTGTTCGACGTGCTCGACGAGCGTGTCGTCGTGACTCGCGACCGGCACGCCGAGCGTCGCACAGCGCGCGACGATCTCGCGACGGTGCGCATCGGCGAAGCGTTGCTGTTCGCTTTCGAGTTCGGTGAGCATCATGCTCGCCTGTTCGTCGGTCCACTTGCCGTGCCGCTCCTGGAAGCGGCGCCACTGGTCGCGGTCATGCCACTGCCGTTGCCCCGGCGTGTGATCCATCACCGACGCAAGCCGCAGCAGCGGATGGCCGCACAGCGAATCGAACACCTCGACGACGTCGGCAGTCGCGATCTCGCAGCGCAGATGCAGAAAGTGTTCGGCGCGCAGCAGGCCGCGTACCGAGAAGCGTTCGAGCGCCTCCGCGCACTTCGTCTGGATGTCACGGCCGCGAATGCCGACCGTCGCGCGCGAACCGATCGCGAGCGCGTCGAACACGGTCGTGATGCCGGCCGCCGCGACCTGCGCATCGTGGATCACGAATGCGGCGTCGGTATTCCAGAACACGCCGGGCCGCGGCGCGAGGTGCTTCTCGAGGTTGTCGGTATGCAGCTCGATGAGGCCGGGCAGCAGATAGTCGCCGTTCCAGTCTTCGGCTTCGCGTGCGGACGTGCTGCCGCGTTCGACGTCGCGGATCGCGCCGTCTTCGATGCGTAGCGTGCCCGTGAAAACTTCATCTCGCGTCACGATGCGAGCGTTCTTGATCAACATCGACAGGCTCCGTAGTCAGGCAAATTCGCAGGCAAATTCGCAGGCGAATTCAATGTTCAATGCAGCGCGACGTCGCGTTGCGGCGGCGCGAGTTCGAGGCGGCGCGTCGCGACCTGCGCGCGCGTGTCCTCGTCGTGGAAGATGCCGACGATCGCCGCGCCGCGTTCGCGCGCATCGACGATCAATCCAGCCACGATAGCGCGGTTTTCAGCATCGAGCGATGCGGTCGGTTCGTCGAGCAGCAGCACCGGCTGGCCGGCGATCAGTCCACGCGCGATGTTCACGCGCTGCTGTTCGCCGCCGGAAAACGTCGCGGGTGCGAGCGACCACAACCGGCGCGGCACGTTTAGCCGCGCGAGCAAAGCCTCGGCGCGCGCCTCGGCTTCGTCCTGCGCGACGCCGCGCGAAATCAGCGGCTCGGCGACGAGCGCGAGCGTCGGCACGCGCGGAATCACGCGCAGGAACTGGCTCACGTAGCCAACGACCGTGCGGCGCAGATGCAGCACGTCGTGCGGCTGCGCGGACGTGATCGCGATGTGCTGCGCGGACTGCGCATCGTCGCGGATCGCGATCGAGCCGCGGCTCGCCAGATAGTTGCCGTACAGGCAGCGCAGCAGCGTGCTCTTGCCCGCGCCCGACGGCCCGACGAGCACGACGCATTCGCCGCGCGCGACGTCGAGCGACACGCCGGAGAGCGCGTCGATCCGTACGCCGCCCTGGCCGTGCAGCGTGAACGTCTTCGCGACGTCGACCGCGCGCAGCATCAGCGCGGCGTTGTCGGCGAAGGCGCGCGCATGGCTGCGCAATTCGATGGATGACATGACTTGACCTCGAAGCGGATTCGTTCGGCTAGCGTGAGACCGGTGTCAGACCGGCAGGACCGACGACACCAGCGTTTGCGTGTACGGATGCTGCGGATCGTCGAGCACCTGGTCGGTGAGACCGGCCTCGACCACCTCGCCGCCTTGCATCACCATCAGTCGATGCGCGAGCAGCCGCGCGACGCCGATGTCGTGCGTGACGATCAGCACCGACAGATGCAGCGTCGCCGTGAGCGTGCGCAGCAGATCGAGCAGCCGGGCCTGCACCGACACGTCGAGTCCCGCAGTGGGTTCGTCCATGAAGACGAGCCGCGGACCGGTGACCAGATTGCGCGCGATCTGCAGACGCTGCTGCATGCCGCCCGAGAACGCAGCGGGCAGTTCGTCGATGCGGGTGGCGTCGAGTTCGACGCGCTGCATCCACTGCGTCGCGGTGTCTCGGATGCGACCGTAGTGGCGCGCGCCGACCGCCATCAGAGGCTCGCCGATGTTCGCGCCGGCCGACACGCCGTTGCGCAATCCGTCGCGCGGATTCTGCTGCACGAAACCCCACTCGGTGCGCATCAGCAGACGGCGGCGTGGTTCGGACAGCGCGAACAGATCGATGCTGTCGCCGTGCGCCGCAGTGTAGTGCAGCGTGCCGCCGTCGACCGGCGTGCGCAGCGCAAGCGTGTTCAGCAGCGTCGTCTTGCCCGAACCCGATTCGCCGACGATGCACAGCACCTCGCCGGGGTACAGGTCGAAGCCGACGTTCGCGCAGGCGGTGCGGCCGCCGTAGCGTTTGGTGATGCCGCGGGCACTCAGCAGCGGGGTCATGCGTCGGCTCCTTCGTTGTGCGTTTCTTCGTGCGCGTTGTCCTGCTCGTCGCGGCGTTGCCGGCAGTAGTCGCTGTCCGAGCAGACGAACATCCGGCTGCCCGCATCGTCGACGATCATCTCGTCGAGAAAACTTTCCTTCGATCCGCACAGTGCGCATGCATGATCCCAGCGCTGAATTTCGAACGGATGGTCGTCGAAGTCGAGACTGCGCACTGGCGTGTACGGCGGAATCGCGTGGATGCGTCGCTCGCGGCCCGCACCGAACAGCTGCAGCGCGGGGTTCATGTGCATCTTCGGGTTGTCGAATTTCGGAATCGGCGACGGCGACGCGAGGTAGCGGCTGTTGACGATCACCGGGTAATCGTAGGTCGTCGCGATGCTGCCGTGATGCACGATGTCCTCGTAGAGCTTCACGCTGATGAGCCCGTAATCGGCGAGCGCATGCAGCTTGCGGCATTCGGCGACGCGCGGCTCCAGCCGGTATAGCGGCTCGGGCATCGGCACCTGATAGACGAGGATCTGCTGCCCGGTCAGCGGTGTTTCGGGAATCCGGTGGCGGGTCTGGATGATCGTCGCGTCGGCGGTGCGCTGCGTCGTCGCGACGCCTGTCGTGCGCGCGAAGAAACGGCGGATGTTCACCGCGTTGGTGGTTTCGTCGGAGCCCTGGTCGATCACCTTCAGCGTGTCGTCGCGACCGATGATCGCGGCGGTCACCTGGATGCCGCCGGTGCCCCAGCCGAACGGCAGCGGCATTTCGCGCGACGCGAACGGCACCTGATAGCCAGGTACCGCGACAGCCTTCAGCAGCGCGCGGCGGAGCATGCGCTTCGTCTGTTCGTCGAGATACGCGAAGTTGTAGCCTTCGGCGGGGCGGTTGTACTCGCTGGCCTGGGCGGTGAGAGGGGTCGCGCTCATGCGGCTTGCTCCTCGTCGAGCGGGTCGTTGCTGTCGGTGCTTGCTGAATGTTCAGAACGTGCAGCGTGCTGCGCACGCAGGCGACGCACGAGTTCGAGTTCCGACTGGAAGTCGACGTAGTGCGGCAGCTTCAGATGCTGAACGAAGCCCGACGCCTCGACGTTATCGCTGTGCGACAACATGAATTCGACGTCCTGCGTTGGCGAAGCGAGGGTCTCGCCAAGCTCTTCGGCGCGCAGCGCGCGATCGACCAGTGCCATCGCCATCGCCTTGCGCTCTGAATGACCGAATGCGAGGCCGTAGCCTTGCGTAAAGGTCGGCGGCACGTCGGTACTGCCGGCGAACTGGTTGATCATCTGGCATTCGGTGATGTCGATGTCGCCGATCTCGACGGTCTCGCCGAGTTCGTCGAGTTCCATCTCGACCGCCACCGAACCGAAGCGGATCTCGCCCGCGAACGGATGCGAATGCGCGTAGCCACGCTGCGTCGCGTAGCCCATCGCGAGCAGGAAGCCTTCGTCGCCACGCGCGAGATTCTGCAGGCGCGTCGCGCGGCTCGCCGGAAACGCGAGCGGTTCGCGCGACAGGTCGGCGGGCTCCGGCGCATCCGGCGAAGACGTTTCCTGTTCGATCAGCCCTTCGCGATCGAGCAGCGCGACGACGCGCGGCACCGGTTCGTGCGATTCGTGCGGTGCAGGGGTGCGTACGGCATGGGTTGTGTTTTCGTCTTCAGACGCATCGCTTTCCGCGAGCAGCGCGAAGTCGAGCAGACGCTGCGTGTAATCGTAGGTCGCGCCGAGCAGCTGGCCGCCGGGCAAGTCCTTGAACGTCGCGGAGATGCGCCGCTCGATGTGCATGCGTTCCGATTCGAGCGCACACGTATAGCCGAAACGCGGCAACGTCGTGCGATACGCGCGCAGCAAAAAGATTGCTTCGACGAGGTCGCCGGCTGCCTGCTTGATCGCGAGCGCAGCCAGGTCTTCGTCGTACACGGACCCTTCGGTCATCACGCGCGCGACCGCGAGTCGCAACTGCTCGCGAATCTGCGCGACGCTCAGTTCGGCAAACCGCGTGTCGCCGCGGCGGGCCTTGTCGAGCAAACGCCACGATGCTTCGATCGCGCGTTCGCCTCCTTTGACGGCTACGTACATCAGTTCGTCTCCACACGGGTCGTGCGCGGCAGGCCGACCACAGCGTCGCCGCACACCAGATAGCAGTCGATACCGCACGGAAAGAGCGGCGCGAGCGCGGTGCGCTCTTCCCAGAAGTGCGCGGGCAGGCCGAGCGGCGCGATGGTTTTCGTCGTTTCGATGCCAGGACCGCGCAGCACGACCGGCGTGCCGCCGGCGAGCGCGTCGACGCGTACCAGCAGCGTCACCGAATGCTCAGGCTGTTCCGGCTCACCGAGCGGAAAGCTCGCGAGCGACGGTAACGTCTGCGCATCGTGCACATACGCGAACGACGCTTCATGCGGCTCGTCGACGATCGGTGCACCCGTATGAAAGCGCAGCGCGGATGCAAGCGCGGTGTCGGGCTGCGCGAGCCAGACGGGCGTCGTGTAGTCGCACAGCGCGAGCAGCGCGGCGAAGGCGGCGAGATCGGCGCGTGCGCGATGCGTGCCCGATGCGCGCGCAGCCGGCAGCACATTATCGATCGTGCCGACCGTGCCGGGACGCGACAACACGTCGAGCAGCGTGCGAAACACCGCCTGCGTGTCGTGCACCGGATCGGTGAAGCCGGGCGTCAACGTGGAGAGCGCGATCTGCGTGTCGTTCTGCGTATCGTTTTGCATGAAAGTCATCAGTCGCCCCGAACCATCGTGAAGAATTCGACCCGCGTGGACGCGGTGTCGTCGTGTCGTGCGGCGCGCGCGGCGACGATCTGCGCCGCGAGCGGTTCGACCAGTTGCGTATGCAGCCGCGCATGATGCTCGGGCAATTGCAGTAGCGCATCGGCGAGCGCGGCCAGTTCCGCGCGGCGCCGGTCGCGTCCCAGATGACACGCAACGCCGACCGGCGCGCGGCCTTCCGGTTCACGCAGCCGCAGCGTGGCGCGCGTGACGGTGGCTTCGCCGAGATTGAACGGATCGCCACTGCCACCGACCCGGCCGCGCACCATCGCGAGCCCGGTTTCAGGCGGCCGCAGCCAGTCGAACGCCGGTGCCGCGGTGTCGCCCAGCGCGCGCTGCAGCGCCGCTTCGAGTTCGGCGCGCGGCGTACGGGCGAATACCGCCATCCAGGCACGCCGTTCAGCAGAAGAAGAGGGAGACGCGGAAGAAGAGAGACTCATCGAAGATTCCTGTTGAATCGGTAACGTCGCTGCGGACGTCGATCCGTCCAGTCATTTGACCATCTATTCATCTAAACGTCTAGACGTTTAGAGATAAAATACTTGCGTCTGTTGCGCATGTGTCGTTTCATCATTTCATCACGGCCTGCGCACTACAATGCGTCCAACGATATTTGAACCGAAGGGAATGACAACACCATGACATCGAACGACGGCGCAACCCCTGGCACGACGGTCGAACGAGGCGGCGGCGTAGCCGTATGGCGGCAGATCGAACAGATCCTCGCGGCTGAGATCGCAGCGAGCGGATTCGGCGAGGATGGACGGCTGCCGAGCGAAGGGGAGCTGGCAAAACGCTTCGACGTCAACCGGCACACGGTACGTCGCGCGATGCTCGGGCTCGCGGCACTCGGGCTCGTCAGTGTCGAGCAGGGACGCGGCACGTTCGTGCAGCCGGGCGCGATCGATTACACGATCGGACGCCGCACGCGCTTCACCGAAAACCTGCGTCAGCAGCATCACGCGGCTGCGGGAATGATGCTGTCGTCGTCGCGTATGAAGGCGGAGCCGGGCGTCGCGAAAGCGCTCGGGTTGCGTGCAGGGGCGCCAGTGTTTCGCATCGAGACGCTGCACGAATCGGACGGCGTGCCGCTCACGTATGCGCGCAACTGGTACCCCGCGGTGCGTTTCGCGAACCTGCCGGAAGTGCTCGAACGCACGGGCGGCATCACGAAGGCGATGGCCGAACTCGGTGTCGCGGATTACTTGCGTAAGTGGAGCCGTATCGGCAGCGTGTTGCCCGATGCGGAAGTCGCGCGCCGTCTGAACATCAACCGGCAGCAGCCGGTGCTGTGGGTCGAGAACGTCGACGTCGATCTCGAGGGCACGCCGATCAAATACGGCTTCACGCATTTCGCCGCGGACCGCGTGCAACTGATGGTCGAGCACGACGTATGAGCGCAGCAGTCGAAATGGCGTGGCCGGCGACGGCCCGCTTCGCGCTGTATTACGCGCCGCCTTCGGCATCCGTGTGGTGGCAGGCCGGCAGCGAGTGGCTCGGCCGCGATGCGGAGCGCGACGTGGCTTGCGTGGCGCCGCAGCCCGATGGCCTCACGCGTCCGCTTGCGGAACTGACGCAGGCACCGCGTCGCTATGGCTGGCACGGCACACTGGTGCCGCCGTTCCGTCCCGCCGACGGCGTGACGCAGCAGGACGTGCTGGCGGTCGCGCAACGCTGGGCGCGTAGTTGCGATGCGTTCGCGCTACCGGTCGATGCGGCGCAGTTGGGTCGTTTCATCGCGTTGCGGCCCGCGACGCCAGCGGCCGACACCGCAATGCGCGAACTTGCGTCGAGCGCGCTGCGGGCCTGCAACGCGTTGCGTGCCGCGCCATCCGCAGCCGATCTCGCACGACGTCTCGAAGCGCCGTTGACCGAACGGCAACGCGCACTGCTCGTCGAATGGGGCTATCCGTACGTGTTCGACGAATTCCGCTTTCACATGACGCTGTCGAATTCCCTCGACGACGCGCACGAACGCGACACGCTGCTCGCGTGGTGGCGTGCGCGCGTGCCGGCGCTCGGGGCGTTGCTGGTGAACGGGGCCGCGCTGTTCGTCGAGCCCGAGCCCGGTGCGCCGTTCGTGCTGTGGCAGCGGCTGGCGTTCGCAGGGGCCAATCAATGAAGGGTCGCTTGATCGTAGTCATGGGGCCGTCGGGCGCGGGCAAGGACGCGCTGCTCGGTTTTGCGCGCGAACGTCTTGCCGGCGAGCCCGTGCTGTTCGCACATCGCTACATCACGCGACCTGTCGGTAGCGGCGAAAATCACATCGCGTTGTCGATGGCCGAGTTCGACGCTCGCTCGACGCTCGGCCTGTTTGCGCTCGAATGGTCGAGTCATGCGCTGCGCTACGGGATCGGCATCGAACTCGATGCATGGCTCGCGCTGGGCTGCACGATGGTCGTTAACGGGTCGCGGCAGCACCTGCCACACGTGCTCGCGCGCTATCCGCACACGGAAGTCGTGCACGTGACCGCGGCACCCCACATTCTCGCGGCGCGGCTCGGCGCTCGTGCACGCGAAACCGCAGCGGAGATCGCCGCGCGCCTCGTACGCGAAGCGCCGTTCGCGCTACCGGAAGGCGCGCGGCTGACAACAATCGACAACTCCGGCACGCTCGAAGTGGCCGGCAATGTGTTTGTTGGAGCACTGTGTGGCACGTTGGAGAGCGCGATGGGCGTAGCCGGTGTGAGCGGTAGCAACCACCACATTTAGCTCGATAAGCCGCCGCCAAACTCGACGAGACCGCATGGTACCCGGAACTCTTTCGCACGCAAACGTTCGCATAGCGTCCACACAGGGCAGCATCTGGCGGGTAGGCGACGCTTGGCAGCATCAATTTTCCTTCCACAATCCTAGATTCCCCAGACTCGCCGCGAGCTTGAGCCGCGCAGTGCGCCACTTGGAGATCGCTAGCACACGTTGCTTCTGCGCATCAGTCAGCGCGGTCTGGGCGTTCAGCAGTTCAGTGAAGGTACCAACCCCCGCCTTATAGCGGCCGCGCGCTATATCAATCAAGCGTTGTGCATCGGCGAGTAGCGCCTTGGAATTGTCCAGATTTGCCGTGTCCGCCTGAAGGCTCTGGTAGCTCGTCCATACGTCGAGCGACACCTGCAGCTCGGTGTTCCGCAGATCGGCTTCCTGCGCATCAGCCTGAGCCTGTGCCTGTGCGGCACGATAGCTGGACGCGAAGCCATCGAATAGCGGAATCGTCACCTGAATGCCTATCGTGCTGCCGCGACTCGCGGTGATCGGGATCGATTGCGGCTGCTGCTGGTACGACGGATTGTTCTGGGTCAGGCTGCCCACGAGTGAAATCGTCGGGCGTCCCTGTGCCCGTGTCGCGTCGATATTCGCTCGCGCTGCATCCAGTCTCGCACGGGCGGAAACCAGTTTCGGCTGCCGTGCTTTCGCATCTTCGACAAGTTGATCGACACCCTCCACGAATTCGCCTCGATCCATGAGCGGCTCGGACGTGGCGATCCGGACCGGTGCATTCGCGTCCAGCCCCATCGCAACTGCTAGTGCACCGGCCGCCGTGCGTGCCTCTCCCTCGGCGTTCACGCGGTCGAGCAGCGCACGTCGCCAGGCTGTCTGTGCCTGCACCTGATCGCTCAGTGTGCCCGCACCCGCGTCGTGTTTCGCACTGGCTTCCGTGAGGCTTTCCTTCGTGATGTCTTCTGTCTTCCGTGCGGCATCGACTGAGGCCTGGGCATCGCGAACAGCGTAATAAGCCTGCGCCGCCGTGAAGAACACGGTTTGCAGCGTATCGTCCTGAGACGCATTGGCGGCGGCAAGGAGTTGCCGTGCCTGCCGAAGTGCGGCGCTGCGCTTGCCGAAATCGAACAGCACCCAGCTCAGGTTCAGCATTCCGTACCTGCTAGACGAGTTCTGCGAACTTCCAGGTGAATCCACGCCGAATCTACTGCCGTCATACGTAGTCGATTGCGTGTCACGTTCGATGCCAGCCGTTGCATTCAGCGTCGGGAGGTATGCGGCTTCACCGATGCCAACGGCGGCTGCCTGCGCGCGAGCATTTGCCCATGCCTGCTGGGCCCGGGGATTCGCACAGATCGCCTGGAGGATTGCGTCCTCCAGTTCGACCGGACGATCAACGATTTCCGGCTGGCACGAAGCATTCTTCAACAACGGTGCGGCGGGCGAGTCGGAGGCGAGTTTGTGAGTCCCGTAGACGTCGAACCATTGCGCTTCGACGGTCTGCGAAGTGAGCAACGCGGTTGCATACGCAGTCACGACAAGGAATGCTTTAGCCATCGCGTGTCACCGTCCCGCGATGGCCTGGCCGTGGGATGCCACAGGTGGCGGTGGGGCCTTGCCTGCAGGGAGCGCAGACGTTGGTTGGTCAAGCACCACCTTGCCGCCATTCAGCAGGATCACTCGCGACGCGGACGCAATCGTTTCTGGCCGATGCGCAACGATCAGGCGTGTAATCCGCAGCGCGCCGACTGCCGCGTTCACCTGTTGCTCGCGGTGCACGTCGAGATGGCTCGTTGCCTCGTCGAGTACAAGGATTTTTGGCCGCTTGTAGAGCGCACGCGCGAGCAGCACCCGTTGCTTCTGGCCACCCGAGAGCACCGTGCCCATGTCTCCGACGAGGGTGTTGTAACCCATTGGCATCGCGACGATGTCAGTATGTACTGCTGCGATCTGCGCACATTCGGCGACCCAATGTTGATCGGCCTGAGGGTCGAAGAAGCTGATGTTGTCGGCAATCGATCCCGCAAAAAGCACGTCGTCCTGCAAGACGGTGCCGACGAGCGAGCGGAGGCGGTCAATCCCGAGCCGGTTGATATCGATGCCGCCGATCCTGATCGTTCCGCTTGAGGGAGCGAGCACGCCGAGCAGCACGTTGATGAGCGTCGTCTTGCCACAACCCGACGGCCCGATAATCGCGACCGATTCGCCGGCTTCAACTTTTAGCGAAACACCGTCGAGCACAGGCGGCTCCCCGTCGGCGTAACGGAAAGCGAGCTGGTCGGCCTCAATGCTTGCGACGAGGTTGTCCGCTTCACCCGGCACGTTGCGCAGGCTGGCGTCACGTTCCGTCTGCGTGAACACAATGTCGGCGAGACGTTCACCTTGCAATTGCAGCATCTTGACTTCGAAGAACCTGTCGATGAGGCTACCGACACGGCTGTCGAACTGCCCCTTGTACGCATTGAATGCCATCAGCACGCCAACCGTGAACTGACCGTCCATCACGAGCCTCGCACCGAGCCAGATAATCAACAGTCCCTCGATGCCGAACAGCAGACCATTCAGCTGCTGGTACAGCAACTGGATCTTTTGTACATGCAGGCTCGCGTTGATCTGCTCGACCAGCAGCGTGAGCCAGCCAGAGCGCCGCTCGCCCTGACGGTTGAACAGCTTGATCGTCTTCACGCCGCGTACCGTTTCCAGGAAGTGGCTCCGCTGCTTCGCGGCGTGGATGATCTGCTCTTCCGTCGCACGCCTTAGCGGACGGTACCAGAGCAGCCGCAAGAGACCGTAGAGCAGCATCGTGACGAGCGCGATCAGCGCCAGCTTCCAGCTGTAGACGAACATCATCGCCAGTGTGACGATGGTCATTAACCCGTCGATCACCGCGCTCAGGAACGCCGTCGTGAGCGTCTGCTGGATCGTATCGACCGCGCCGAAGCGCGACACGACATCGCCAAGATGGCGGCGCTCGAAATACTGCACGGGCAAGCTCAGCAGGTGCGTGAACACATTGGCGCGCCATTGAATGTTGAGCGTGGTGCCGAGGTACATCAACGCCCAGGTGCGCATCGCGCCTGTCGCCTGCTGCATTAGCAACAGCAGGCCGAAGCCAGTCGCGAGCACCGTCAGCAGATCACGATCGGCGCTGACGATTACCTCGTCGATTACCCATTGCAGGAAGAACGGCGACGCCAGCGCGAACACTTCGAGCGCAATGGCGAGCAACAGGATCTGCCCTAGCGAGCGAGACAGGCCGAACACCGGTCCGAAGAGCGCACGCAGCTTGACGGTGGGCGGCGCCTCGCGCTGTTGAAACGCGCTCACTGGCCATAACTCCAGTGCAACGCCGGTGAAGGAACGCGACACTTCGTCGAGCGGCATCTTGCGGACGCCCCGCGCGGGATCGTGAATCGTTGCGGTCTTGCCGTTTACACCGAGTAATACGACGAAGTGATTGAAGTTCCAGTGCAGGATGCATGGCACACGCAACTGGTTGAGGTCGTCGAGATCGAGTTTCAGCGCACGGGTGCCAAGATCGAGGCGTTGTGCGATTTCGATGACACGACCGAGGCTTACCCCCTTCAGGGATATCGGAAACCGGCCGCGCAGCGTCGCCAGATCGGCGTGATGCCCATAAAAACCGGCAATCATCGCGAGACACGCAAGGCCGCATTCGGCGGCTTCAGTCTGCAGGATCATCGGGAGCTTGCTGCCGATGCCGAGCGAAAGGCGATCCAGAAAAGACATAGGTGAATGCCGCGTCAGAGTTTGCCGGTCAGGCTGTAAAGGGGTTCGAGCACCCATTCGTACAGACGGCGGTGCTCCTGCAGGATGTCGGCTTGTAGCGCCATGCCGGCCTGCAACGGCTGGGGCTTGCCGTAGGCGGTGACGGTCTGTGATTTCAGCGAGACCGTGATCCTGTAGAACGTGCCGTTGCGATCGGTGGGGCCTCCGCTCGTCGCGAGTTCTGCGCCGGACAGGGCGGTGCGGGCGATCGATGCAACACTGGCCGCGTACTGCCCGAACTTCTGGTAGGGGTACGCCTGATAGCGGATCAATACCGGATCACCGATTCGGACGAACCCAACGGCAGCGCTTGGCACGAACAGGTACGCCTGCCAGTGCGCGCCAACTGGCACGATGCTCGCGACTGGATGCACGGTGTCAATCATCTGCCCGGGCTCGGCGATGACAGCGGTCGCGATTCCGGTTTCGGGTGCACTGATAGCAAGTTCGCGCTTCGCTTCACTCTCGATCAGGCTCTGGTCGACCTCGATCACACTGCGGCCGATCTGGGATAGCTGATTCTGCTGCCTGAGCGAGAGTCCTGCGAGATCGTTGACAGCTTCCGTGAGTGACTGCGCCGTGGTCGCACGGTCGCGTTGCAGACTGTTGAGTCTCGATTGCTGATCGAGTAGATCGGCCTCGCGCTGCTGGGCCTGATCTCTCGAAATGTAGTCCTTGGCAAGCAGACCGACGTAACGCGCAGCTGCGTCGGCCGCAAGCGACACGCGTGTACGCTGTGCAGCGATCTGATCATTAATGCCTGCGAGCGCTGTGTGCAGGTTTGCAATCTTCGCCTGCAGCGTGTCGCGTTCGTCGCCTTGCAGCAATCGTGTCTTGCCGATTTCCTGCTTTAACGACTCCTTGCGTCGCTGTGCACGGTCGATGAGCGCGGCCTGCGTTTGGCCACCGCCCACACTTTGCAGGTCAGTGGAGACTGTGTAGAGCACCTGGCCGCGCGTCACGCTTTGGCCTTCGACGACATGCTTCCTTAGCACGATGCCGGACTCCCTCGCATAGAGCTTCAGGAGACCGACGTCGGGTGTCAGTACGCCTTCCACGGTGGTGCGCCGTGTGTAGCCGCCGAACACGAAGAACAGGATAACTACAAGCGCCATGCAGGCGGCCCCGGCCGTCACGAACGCGAACGATAGTGGGCGGACCAGGATGATCTCACTGAGGATGCTCGCGCGTTGCGCCTGTTCAGCCTCAGCGCGAAAAAGTTTATCTCGGAGGGTCACTGCTGATGCTCAGATAAGCCTTGGCATTAACCCGGAACGGGGCTTTTCATAAAGTACGATTGCTCGTCTATCCGGGCAGCGGTGGCATTGCTCTCTTTTGAAAGCGCCGCATGCCATGCAGCAGCAGCAACATCAAGAGATAAGTTCCACCAACGACGACAACATCATCCCAGGTAACTGGCTTGTTTAGTAACCCTGCTCCTTCATGAAAACCCGTGTCGCGTCGTGCGACTGTAAAATATAGTACGAACAGGAAGACGTTATGCATCGCGTGCGCCCCCATTGCCAGTTCGAGTCGCCCTTCGTATGCAATCAACGTCGATAACCCCAGCGACATCAGCGCAAAGCCTGCGGAAATAGGCAAGCTTGTGTAGCCGTGGCCGATTGCAAAAATAACGCATATGATGATCGCCGTGATTGCCCTGTTCTTTGTATGCCTCTCGATTTTTTGTGCCCACCATCCGCGGATAATCATTTCTTCCTGTCCGGCCGCAAAGATGAGCGTCAGGATAAACAGCACGAGCAAAATGACGTTTCCCGTTCCAGGCCAGTGTGGTCTGGCATACATGTCGGGCCAGACATCAGTCTGTAGTTTTGTTTTGCATGCCAGGACCAGAAGCATTGTCGCAAATGAAACGAGCCAGAACATGGCTCCGCAGAAGACTCTGCCGATCCTTAGTGTGCCGTCACATGCAACGAGCGTCAGGAGTGGCCGACGTTCGATGTGTTTGAAGACGAATTTCAGACATACCCACGCTGCCACTGTGTTAATGAATATGCTTAGAACAACCAGTCGGTATGCCGGCCAGTTGCTGCCCGTTCTCACTTGATGAAAACCGGCGATTGCGTATACAACGAAGCTGCCAATCCCTAATGAAACGCAGATCATTCCAATAGCAACAACTGTCCAGCGCCAGCCAGACCTGTCGGGTTGATTTTTTATCACCATAAACATTCGAAACTGTTGGTAGTCCTGGCAGACGGACATTCCACTTTTTTACGAGCGAAATCGCAGGCCCTGCGGGCTGCGGCATCACCACACAATTGATGAACAGAGCGGTTTTTTGCAGTCAATCAAAACACTTGCCTGTCGGATTCGCTGCATCCCCAACCAGGATTGGACCGATACCCCCGATCTGGGAGGACCGCGATCATCACGGAGGATTCCGATTGCTCGCGATCCCGGTCCAGGTTGCGGATTGGATGTGTCGTCTATACCTTGTGCATCACGGTGAGAGCGGTGACGCCAGCAGCATGACACTGATCAGTCAGAGTACTAGCGCACTCATTATGGCTGTCTGTCAAAGATCTGTGGGAAAGTGTCCCGCCCCCAGGCTCCGATTCCGCTCAGATGTGCACCTATCCATCCAGGGGGATTGCTGATAAAAGACGGTACCGAAGACGGCGGGTACCCTGGGATGCTCGTGTCCGGCCCACCAGGATGCCAGCCCGCACTAGGAGCAGAGGCAGGCGCAGGTGCAGATGCTGCCCCGGCTCCGCCTGCGATCAATGCGAGGATGCTCGGATCTTCAATGACTTGCATGGCAAACTCCTGTAGAAAAAGATACACAACTGTGGTGCTGCATTTATTCCGATTTACTGGTCTGGCATGCAAATCAGAATCCCTAAAACCACAAATCGTCAGACTTGGGGCGACGAACTGCCGCGCTGACCGATGGTTGAATTTCTGGAAATTTTTGGCAGTCCGTCGATCATCAATTTCACTTCTCGTCATTCGAACGCTTGAATGCCGCTACAGATGTAAATCATTCGTCGCATCCGCTGCACTTCCGGCCTGTCACTTCGGGACAATCCAGCATGCTGGTCACCGATGATTTTCAGAGCCATCCATACCGCCCCCTTGTTGCCAAGGGTCTTTCGGCCACTATGCGAAAAGCCGTCAACGCGAACTCTTTTGAGATCTTCAATTCTTGGCGCGCTGCCCGATGCGGCAGCTTCGCATCGGATTCGTCTCTAGTTCGCGACCATACACAGACGCACTCGTGCGTTCGTGGACGGGCAGCGTCCCCCGTTGTTTCTCTCATGTTGCTGAAGCTACTTCATCAGCTTCCTGGCATAGGTGCTACCGACCCATAGAAACAGCAGTGCAAACACAGCGCCTCCGGCTTTGCTAAATATGGAGGGATGCTGCGTAAGTACTCCAAATACGGTCAGTAGCCCGCAAAGACAGAAAACCACACTCCCCAACAGACCAATCCAACTATTAACCGAATGTTTTGAAAAGAAATTTTCAATCTCGCTAAAAATCGTCATCTTGAATATATTTTTTCGCTCTTTTCGCCGAGTTGTTTGTAAAATAATTTACCCAGAAAGTAAGTAAATACTCTTCTATACATTGCGAGTCATGAAATTGATTGAATCAATCAATTTCAGTGCCGTACCTTCACTGCTGCTGAGTGAGTTGACTCCGCCCCAAATAGCAAAGCTACCTAAGCCCCGGGAGGGAAAATTACCCCGGGTATGATTAAGCGATCTTTGTCATCTGAAAATGGCAACACGGTCCCCGATCAATCAGAGTATTAGCGTACCCATTACGGCATTCGGTCATATAGCTGTGGGGGTGTGTCCCGCCCCCACGCTCCGATTCCCGATGGCATACTAGCCCCGAGGAACCCGACTCCTGCTCCAATAACCGCCCCTGCGGCAGTGCCCAAGGCTCCCATCTCCGGTCCAAGTGCCATTCCCAACGTACCACCAACCAGGGCGCCGCGCCCCGCGTTGTCCAGCGAGGTCCCCACACCGCTCCAAAAGCCACCGCCATTACTACCCGCGACCACATCAATTTCCATTTCGGTCAGTATGCGCGTAAATATCCCCAATGTTTGATGAAAAGACTTTGCGTTTCGTAAAAATTGACCTTCCCGAAAATTCTGAAAATTACACATGGGCACAATTGACTTGAATTGTCCGTGGAATTTTTTGAGGGAGGTTTTTCGTGACAAGTGCGATGAAAATATTGCTGAGGCTTGATTAATCATATCAATCCCATTGTGATAAATTCGACAAAACCACTCCAAATATTGTCGCGAAATCTTATTGGCGATCTGCGAAGAAAGAGTAAGCATCGAAAATGAGTGAGTCAAGTAAATGAGGTTTATTTCTGCTATCTCATTAATATTTATCAAATCCTGCTGTGGCAGTCACCCAAAGCAGGAGAACTCCGAAATTTCAACGTACGCAAAAACTGTTTCGTCTGGACACCCTCGATAGATCTTGGTGGGCGACACCGGAAGCCATGATGGTCGAGTCACGCACTGCGCTACGGGACCGGCATCGAACTCGACGCGTGGCTCGCGCTGGGCTGTACGGTCGTCGTCAACGGTTCGCGGCAACATCTGCCCGCGCTGTCCGCACACGGAAGTCGTGCACGCGAAACCGCCGCCGAGGTCGCCACGCGCCTCGCGCGCGAAGCGCCGTTCGCATTACCAGAAAACGCGCGGCTGACAACAATCGACAACTCCGGCACGCTCGAAGCAGCCGGCGCTGCGTTCCTGGAAGCGCTTCGGGTATCGTCAGGTCGGCGAGGGGTGGACGACCGTTTTCGGCAGGCCCCCGTCCGCATCGAGTAAACTAATGCCCTCGCTTATTTCTTCCATTTGACGGGCTTTGTCCATGAGCACGATTCTCGAAAACGTTCCGGTGGGTCAAAAAGTTGGCATCGCGTTCTCAGGCGGCCTCGACACCAGTGCCGCGTTGCACTGGATGCGCCAGAAGGGCGCCGTGCCGTACGCCTACACCGCCAACCTCGGCCAGCCCGACGAAGACGACTACGATTCGATCCCGCGCCGCGCGACGGAATACGGCGCCGAGGGCGCCCGCCTGATCGATTGCCGCGCGCAGCTCGTCGCGGAAGGCATCGCGGCGCTGCAGTGCGGCGCGTTCCATATCTCGACGGCCGGCGTGACGTACTTCAATACCACGCCGATCGGCCGCGCCGTCACGGGCACGATGCTCGTCGCCGCGATGAAGGAAGACGGCGTCAACATCTGGGGCGACGGCAGCACGTACAAGGGCAACGACATTGAGCGCTTCTACCGCTACGGCCTGCTCGTCAATCCGGACCTGAAGATCTACAAGCCGTGGCTCGACCAGCAGTTCATCGACGAACTCGGCGGCCGTGCGGAAATGTCGGAGTTCATGCGTCAGGCGGGCTTCGCGTACAAGATGTCGGCGGAGAAAGCCTACTCGACCGATTCGAACCTGCTCGGCGCGACCCACGAAGCGAAGGATCTCGAGAGCCTCGAGTCCGGCATCAAGATCGTCAACCCGATCATGGGCGTCGCGTTCTGGCGCGACGACGTCAAGGTCGACCGCGAAGAAATCACGATCCGTTTCGAAGAAGGCCAGCCGGTCGCGCTGAACGGCAAGACCTTCCCGGACGCGGTCGAACTGCTGCTCGAAGCGAACCGCATCGGCGGCCGTCATGGTCTGGGTATGAGCGACCAGATCGAGAATCGCATCATCGAGGCGAAGAGCCGCGGCATCTACGAAGCTCCGGGCCTCGCGCTGCTGCATATCGCCTATGAACGGCTCATCACCGGCATCCACAACGAAGACACGATCGAGCAGTATCGCGAGAACGGTCGTCGTCTGGGCCGTCTGCTGTACCAGGGCCGCTGGTTCGACCCGCAGGCGATCATGCTGCGCGAATCGGGCCAGCGCTGGATCGCGCGCGCGATCACGGGCGAAGTCACGATCGAACTGCGCCGCGGCAACGACTACTCGATCCTGAGCACGAAATCGCCGAACCTGACGTATCAGCCGGAACGCCTGTCGATGGAGAAGGTTGCGTCGACCTTCTCGCCGCGCGACCGGATCGGCCAGCTGACGATGCGCAATCTCGACATCACCGACACGCGCGACAAGCTGCGCGTCTATTCGCAAGCCGGCCTGCTCACGCCGGGTGAAACGTCGGCACTTCCGCAGTTGAAGGACGACGCGAAGTAAGTCGTCTCGCGAACCGGGCGATCCGCGGCCTCGCTCGCGATCCCCGGTTCGAAATCCGCCGAACATTTGTTTGAACAAAATGGCGCCGGTATAGTGCTTGCCAGTTCGTCGCCGGCTGGCGGCACGATCGTTGGGACATCATCTGGAGTCGCCATGAGCGAAGCATCGAGTGCCGCTGCACTGACCGGAGTCGCTGATCTGGAAGGTGCCGCCGGCAGCCTGCGCGAAATCCGTCATCAGATTCACCGGCACCCGGAGCTTGCGTACGAGGAAGTGGCGACCGCGACGCTCGTCGCGGACCGGCTCGAACAATGGGGCTGGCAGGTCACGCGCGGCGTGGGCCGTACCGGTGTGGTCGGCACGCTGAAGGTGGGTGACGGCACGCGCCGCATCGGCATTCGCGCGGACATGGACGCGCTGCCGATCATCGAAGAGACCGGCCTGCCGTACGCAAGCGAGACGCACGGCAAGATGCACGCATGCGGCCACGACGGCCACACGACGATGCTGCTCGGCGCCGCCCAGCACCTCGCCGCGACCCGCCGTTTCTCGGGCACTGTGCATCTGTATTTTCAGCCGGCCGAAGAAAGCGGCGTCGACAGCGGTGCGAAGAAAATGATCGAAGATGGTCTGTTCGAGCGCTTTCCGTGCGACGCGGTATTCGGTGTGCACAACCACCCGGGCGCGGAGCCTGGCGTGCTGCTGTTCCGCAAGGGACCGTTCATGTCGGCGGGCGACAAGGCGGTCATCACGATTGAAGGCGTCGGCGGACATGCCGCGCGTCCGCATCTGACCGTCGACCCCGTGGTGATCGCGGCGAGCATCGTGATGTCGCTGCAGACCATCGTCGCACGCAACGTCGATCCGTCGCAGCCGGCGGTCGTGACGGTCGGCTCGATGCACGCGGGCACCGCGAACAACGTGATTGCGAGCACCGCGAAACTCGAACTGAGCGTGCGCTCGTTCAGCCCGGAAGTGCGCGCGCTGCTGAAGCAACGTATCACCGAACTGGCGCAAAGCCAGGCCGAGAGCTACGGCGGCAAGGCGACGGTCGATTACATCGACGGCTATCCGGTCGTCGTCAATTCGGATGCGGAGACGCAGTTCGCCATCGACGTCGCGCGCGAACTGGTCGGCGACGACAAGGTCGTCGCGCAGACCGACATGCTGATGGGCAGCGAGGACTTCGCGTTCATGCTGCAGCAGCGTCCCGGCACGTTCCTGCGAATCGGCAACGGCGTCGGCGAGGACGGCTGCATGGTGCACAACCCGCACTACGATTTCAACGACCTGAATCTGCCGGTCGGTGCGGCGTTCTGGGCACGGCTCGTCGAGCGCTGGCTCGGCCGCTGAAATCTGCAGGGCCGCGGCGGCACGCGTAGCGCCCGTCGCTCATTGCCGCTTATCGCTGTCACGACACGCCACTAGCGAAGGACGATCCGGGATGGATACCGTCAGTCACGCTCTCGACACCCCCCAACGCACGAGCCGCGGCGCAGTAGCCGCCGCGGTGATCGGCAACTGGCTCGAGTTTTTCGATTTCACCGTGTACGGCTATTTCGCGGTGATCATCGGCAAGCTGTTCTTTCCCGCATCGGACTCGACGACGTCGCTGCTGCTGTCGGTCGGCACGTTCGCGGCCGGCTTCGTCACACGGCCGCTCGGCAGCGTACTGCTCGGCCTCTACGCGGACCGCCGGGGTCGGAAGGCCGCGCTCACGCTGACCATCATGCTGATGGCGTTCGGCACCGCCCTGATCGCGATCGCCCCCACCTACGCACAGATCGGCGTCGCCGCGCCGCTGCTGATCGTGTTCGCGCGACTGGTGCAGGGCTTCTCGCAGGGCGGCGAAGTCGGCGCGGCAACGTCGACGCTGCTCGAACAGGGCACGGCCGCGCGACGCGGCCAGCGCGCCAGCTGGCAACTGGCGACGCAGGGCGCTGCCGCGTTGACTGGCTCGGGCATGGCGGCTGCGCTGTCGGCGTTATTGCCGCACGCCGCGCTCGAAAGCTGGGGCTGGCGCGTGCCGTTCGTGATCGGCCTGCTGATTGCGCCGGTCGGTCTCGTGCTGCGACGCCGTCTCGCCGACGATTCAGCGAGTGCCGCGCACGGCATCGAACGCGGCGTGCTGCATGAACTGTTCGCCGGCCATCTGCGTACGCTGATCCTGATCACGCTGACCGTGATGGGCGGCACGGTGTCGATCTACATCCTGACCTTCTACATGCCGACCTACGCGATCCACACGCTTGGCCTGCCGATGTCGCTGTCGATGCTGGTCGGCGTTGCTGCAGGCGTCGTGGTGCTGGTGACGTGTCCGCTGTTCGGGCTGCTGTCGGATCGCATCGGCAGCCGCAAGAAGCCGATCCTGATCGGTCGCGGCATCCTCGTGCTGCTGCTGTTTCCGGCGTTCATGCTGATCAACCGCTTTCCTTCGCTGTCGGTGATCGTGCCGGCGACCGCGCTGATGCTGGTCGCCTATTCGATGGGCTCCGCCTCGGAGTTCGCGCTGATGTGCGAGTCGTTCCCGCGACGCGTGCGTGCCACCGGTATTTCGATTGCGTATGCGGTGAGCGTGTGCATGTTCGGCGGTACCGCGCAACTGGTCGCGACGTGGCTCATCAAGCTGACCGGCAGCCGGCTCGCGCCAGCGGCGTATGTCGCGGGGTGCGTGATCGTGTCGCTGGTCGCGGTGTCGATGTTGAGGGAGACCGCGGGGGAGATGAGTGATTAGGGCTGGTTGAGGGCGCTGTTGCGCGACATGGAGAGGCGTCCGATGCGAGGAATCGCACCGCGCGATGCGTCAGTAGTAGCGCCACTCGTCAGCTATGTCATTCGCGAGCGCTACTTTTTTCCGAACAGTCTCAGCGAGGTCCGCCTGCAAGGCGTCCGTCGTATCGAGTTGCCTGAACAAAAACTTCAGGGCGGCGGAATTGATTGGACGCAACAGGCGGCCGTCAATTGCCGTCATCCGTCTTACGTTGCGCTTCGCCTCGTCAACCAGATCTCGGGTAGCACTGAGGTCCGGCGTTAGCCCAGTGCTCGCCCGAAATCGCGCGCCGAGCTCGGATGCGTGATCGGGAGACTGTCCAAGCAGATCCGAGTCAACGACAAGATCCGCGCTCTTCAACATCCTCCAGGCGCCAAGAATCCAGAGGGCGATAAATGCTCGATAGGCGTCGCTACCTTCGACCGTTTGCGCATAGTGATCGCAAGCGGCCGCGTAGGTATCGTACGAGGTCGGCGCAACAGGCGGTAATTTCACGCCACATTCCGTAATAACCTGCCTGACAATAGGCTCGCTCTGTTGAAAGCCCAGCACACGAAATGGCGCTGCAACGAAGAATGCGTTTCGCCATTGCTGCCTCAGTAACCAGCCTGATGCAAACTGAGAAGCAGGGTTGCGGAGAATCCCGACATGCATGACTCCGGGAAAGGCTTCTTTAAGCCATGGCATGCGCCCGTGAGATCGGCAGAACTTGAGAACCGCGATTTTGCGTTGACCTGCCGAAGTCTCACAAAGGTCGTTCAAATACGTTTGCAACGCCGGGAAATCTCTATCGGGTTGTCCACCAAATTGATCGATCCCGAAGCTCCCCCGGTATCCGCGTACGCCGCGCGCGGTCGATTGCAGGAACGGTCGGTATTCCTCGTAATAAGCTGAACTCAAAGGCGGATGGCCGGAGCTGTAGGTGGGGCGGATATCGGCAATATCGGCAGGGGCGAGTTCACCGACCAGTGAACTCAGCGGCTCATAGAACGCATTGACCGATTCCAGCGCACGGAATCGCGACCACAACCACGTTCCCGCAGTCCTCCATCCCGCGTGCAAAAAAATTCCCTGCACCGGTTGTGCTTTCGCTTCAACGGGGCTTTGCTGATCGGGTAGAGCGGTGGCTGCATTCGCCGGGTTGGCTGCTGAAGCGAATGTATTCAAATGCGTCGTGGTCATCTTCTACGAAATCACTATAGAAAAGCGGGCGTGCCCGGGAGGACAGCATCCTTCGCGAGCACTTCGGGGGTAGCCGTCTGGCATTGCAAAAGGCCGTCTACATCTTTCATTTTCCTTCGCCTGCGTATCGGAGTATCGGAGCCCTGTTGCCGAGCCGCAAGTGAGTTTATACACGGCTTTCTTCGTCGTCTTCGCTATGCTCCTGCTGGCCAGGCCGACTCTCTTTGTCGAGATCAGGGCGGTTGCCGCGATGCGCAGCGGGAGCGGCTCAGGCAGGGCATGAAGATCGCCGGCAGGCCTCGAAGTGAGTAGCCCCACGGCCGCGTGCGATAATGCGCACGTTTGCGGTAAATCTATGGCTGCCTCCTTACTTCCTTAGGGCACCCACCTATATCCCGCCTGCTTCCACCGGCTATTGCGCCGATCAGACCGTGAGACCTGATCCCGAGGTTGGATCGTCCATCACGCCACGCATCGCTTCAATCTGGCGCGTCAAGACAACGGCGTGTTTCTGCAATTTGCTTCAAAGGGCGTTCGTCGTCGACGAACGATCGCATTCACACATGGCGTAGTTGGCCATTGCACGCAGGAACAACGGTGGAACAACTCGGTTACGTCCTCCTCGTCATGCTGCTGCGCGCTTTCTCAGTGCTTCCCTACCGGCTGGTCGCGAGGTTTGGCAGCGCCCTCGGTGCAGCGTTGTACGCGCTTCCAAGCCGTCGAAAGCATGTGGTACTGGTGAATTTGCGTCTTTGCTTTCCGGAAAAGACCGAACATGAACACGACGCCCTCGCGAAGGCTCACTTCCGGCAGGTTGTCCGCAGCTATCTCGAGCGAGGCATTCAGTGGTTCGGTAGCGAGCAGGCGATAAAGAATATTGTCCAGATCGACAGCAAGCTCGATCTCGAAGATACGAATGCACCACCGACCATCTTTATGGGATTCCACTTCGTGGGTATCGAGGTCGGGTGCATGCTGTACTCGACGCAGTTGCCTGTCGCGTCACTGTACACACGCATGTCGAACACGCGCATGTGCGACCTTGCAAAACAACAGCGCGGCAGGTTTGGCGCGGAGATGATCGAACGGTCCACGAGCGCCAGAAAAATCATCGGAATACTTCGCTCCGGCAAGCCCGTCATGCTTGCGGCGGATATGGATCACGGTGTCGAGAACTCTGTCTTCGTGCCGTTCTTCGGCGTGGCCACCTGCACGCTGACGTCCGTCTCACGGCTGGCGAGACTGGGCCGCGCGCGCGTGGTGCCGTTCGTGACGGAAGTGCTACCCGATTTCAAAGGGTATAAGTTGACGATCTTCGAGCCGCTCGCCGACTTCCCGTCCGCAAGTGACACCGACGACGCGTCGAGAATGAACGCGTTTCTCGAGACTCAGATCTTGCGATTCCCCGAGCAGTATTACTGGGTGCATCGGCGGTTCAAACATCGGCCGCCCGGGGTGCCGGGGGTTTATTGATTTCACTCCCCGTGTCACCCGCCCGCCACGCAACCCTCAACTCCGCCGCGCAACCCTCTCCGACACCGTCTGCGCCGCATTCTGCAGCGGTTCAAGAAACGACTTCACCATCTGCTTCGCGGAATTGCGCTGCGCATTGCCGCTGATATTCATGGCGGCGATCACGCGGCCCTGGCGGTTGCGGATCGGCGCCGATAGCGAGATCAGTCCGACCTCGAGTTCCTGATCGACGATCGCCCAGCCCTGGCGGCGTACCTGCGCAATCGCTTTCTTCAGCTCGTCCTTGTCGGTGATCGTGCGCGGTGTGTGTGCGTAGAGCGGCACGAGGCCGAGCGTCGCGTCGAGCGCGGCGTCGTCGAGCGCGGCCAGCAGCACGCGACCCATCGACGTGCAGTACGCAGGCAACCGGCTGCCGATCGACAGATTGATCGTCATGATCTTGTGCGTCGGCACGCGCAGCACGTAGACGATCTCGGTGCGGTCGAGCACCGCGGCCGAACAGCTCTCGTGCACCTGCGCGGACAGATCCTCCATCACCGGTTCGGCGAGATTCCAGAACGGCATCGATGTCAGGTACGCGAAGCCGAGATCGAGAATTTTCGGTGTCAGGCGAAACAGGCGGCCTTCGGCTTCGACGTAGCCGAGCGTGTGTAGCGTCAGCAGGATGCGCCGTGCGCCGGCACGTGTGAGGCCGGTCGCGGCCGCGACGTCGGTGAGCGTCTGTTCGGGGCGCTCCGCGTTGAACGCGCGAATCACCGCGAGGCCGCGCGCGAACGACTGCACGTAGGAGTCGCCGGGTTTTTCGGGGATTGCCGCAGAGCCGGCCGGCTCCGCGGCCGATGCTTCGGTAGCTTGGGTCATGGGCCTCAGGGCTTTGCAGTAGACGCGGAGACGGCCGCACCGGGCCGCAGCGAAAGCCGTGAAGATAGCGTATGCATCGGGTTTCGCCAACTTCGCCGACGCGTTGCCCGGGTGACGAAGCTGCGGATGCGTTGCGGTCTTTGTATGATAACCCGACCTGCAACCCGACGAACCGCGCGCCACGTGTGCTGCCAACGATCAATCAAGGAGCTGTTCCAATGCCCCGCTTCGCCGCGAATCTCACGATGATGTATGCCGAACACGCATTTCTCGACCGTTTCGCCGCCGCGGCAGCGGATGGCTTCAAGGCCGTCGAGTTTCTGTTTCCGTACGATTTCCCCGCAGCCGATCTGAAGGCCCGGCTCGACGCGCACGGCCTCGCGCAGGCGCTCTTCAATGCGCCGCCCGGCGGCTGGGCGAACGGCGAACGCGGCATCGCGTCGCTACCGGGACGCGAGGACGAATTCCGCCGCAGTGTCGACACCGCGCTCGACTACGCACGCGTGCTCGGCAATCGCAAGCTGCATGTGATGGCGGGCCTGATCCGCGCGGACCAGTCGCGCGAACGCCATCGCGAGGTCTATCTGCGCAATCTCGCGTATGCGGCGCAGGCCGCGCTTGCCGATGGCATCACGATCGTCATCGAGCCGATCAACACGCGCGACATCCCGGGCTTTTTCCTGAACCGCCAGGACGATGCGCAGGCGATCCGCGCAGAGGTCGGCGCGGCGAACCTGAAGGTGCAGTTCGACTGCTATCACTGCCAGATCGTCGAGGGCGATCTCGCGGTGAAGCTGAAGCGCGACATGGCCGGCATCGGCCATATCCAGATCGCCGGCGTGCCCGAGCGCCACGAACCGGACATCGGCGAGCTGAACTATCCGTACCTGTTCGATCTGATCGACTCGCTCGGCTACGACGGCTATATCGGCTGTGAATACCGGCCGCGCGCGGGCACGTCGGCGGGACTGGGCTGGCTCAGACCGTACCTTCGCGACGCGGGTTGATCGAAGCAAAGGACGAACGTCATCATGAACGTACTGATCACCGGTGGTGCGGGTTTTCTTGGTCAACGTCTCGCGCGCGAACTGCTGACGCGAGGCACGTTGAAAGATGCCGACGGCGTGGCGCAGCCGGTCACCGAACTCGTGCTGCTCGACGTCGTGCGTGCAGCCGACTTCGGCGACAGCCGGGTGCGCACGCAAGTCGGCGACATCGCGGAGGCGAACGTGCTGGCGAATGCGATCGACGGCGACACGGCGGCGATCTTTCATCTGGCCGCGATCGTCAGCGGCCAGGCGGAAGCCGACTTCGATCTCGGGATGCGCATCAACCTCGATGCATCGCGTCTGCTGCTCGACACGTGCCGGCAGCGCGGGCATCGGCCGCGTGTCGTGTTTACGAGTTCAGTGGCGGTGTACGGCGGCGACTTGCCCGACGTCGTGCAGAACGATACGGCGCTGAATCCGCAGTCGTCGTACGGCGCGCAGAAGGCCATCGCCGAATTGCTGCTGAACGACTACTCGCGACGCGGTTTTATCGACGGCCGCGTGCTGCGTCTGCCGACTATCAGCGTGCGGCCGGGCAAGCCGAATGCGGCGGCGTCGTCGTTTGCGAGCGGGATTATCCGTGAGCCGCTGAACGGCGAGCCTGCGGTGTGTCCGGTCGCGGGCAGTACGCGGCTGTGGCTGCTGTCACCGCGCAAGGCGATCGAGAGTCTGATCGCCGGGTTCGAACTCGATGCGGCCGTGCTCGGCAATCAGCGCGTGCTGAACCTGCCGGGCATTTCGGTGAGCGTCGACGAGATGGTCGCGGCGCTGCGCGAGGTGGCCGGCGATGACGTCGCGAAGCGGATCGTCTGGCAGCCGGATGTGCGCGTCGAGAAGATTGTCGGCAGCTGGCCGGGGCAGTGGGACACGACGCGTGCGGAACGGCTCGGGCTGTCGGGCGACCGCACGTTCGCCGACGTGATTCGCGGCTATATCGACGACGAACGGATCGAGGTTCGCTGACGCCTTGTTTGTCGATGTGCGTTCTCCCGGTGCGTGCGCCCGCGCGGCTTGACATGCTTTCCGGCGCGGGCCTATCATCGGATCCGAGTGTTCGATATACGATTATTTGTTCTTATATAGAACAATTGGACCGTAATCGAAGCAATGCTTTTCAAGCCCTGTACCAGGTTGGGCCGGCATGCAGCCGCCCCGTTGCCACGCACACGGCATTCTCCCGGAGACATCTCATGACCGAAGCTTTCCTGTGCGACGCCGTTCGCACGCCGATCGGCCGCTATGCGGGCGCGCTGTCGTCGGTTCGCGCGGACGATCTCGGCGCAGTGCCGTTGAAGGCGCTGATCGAGCGTAACAAGGAGGTCGACTGGAACGCGGTCGACGACGTCATCTACGGCTGCGCGAACCAGGCTGGCGAAGACAACCGCAATGTCGCGCGGATGTCGCTGCTGCTTGCGGGGCTGCCGCAGGGCGTACCGGGTTCGACGGTGAATCGCCTGTGCGGATCGGGCATGGACGCGGTCGGGATCGCGGCGCGCGCGATCAAGTCGGGTGAGGCGGGGTTGCTGCTCGCGGGCGGCGTCGAAAGCATGAGCCGTGCGCCGTTCGTGATGGGCAAGGCGACGAGCGCGTTCTCGCGTCAGGCCGACGTATTCGATACGACGATCGGCTGGCGCTTCATCAATCCGCTGATGAAGCAGCTATACGGTGTCGACTCGATGCCGGAAACCGGCGAGAACGTCGCACAGGAATACGGCGTGAGTCGTGCCGACCAGGATGCGTTCGCGCTGCGCAGCCAGCAGAAGGCCTCGCGTGCGCAACGCGACGGCACGCTCGCGCAGGAGATCGTCGCGGTGACGATCGCGCAGAAGAAGGGTGATCCGCTCGTCGTGTCGCAGGACGAGCATCCGCGCGAAACGAGTCTCGACGCGCTCGCGAAACTGAAGGGCGTCGTGCGGCCGGACGGTACGGTCACGGCGGGCAACGCATCGGGCGTCAACGACGGCGCCGCGGCCTTGCTGCTCGCGAACGAGGAGAGTGCGAAGCGCTTTGGCCTCACGCCGCGCGCCCGCGTGCTCGGCATCGCGACTGCGGGTGTCGCGCCACGCGTGATGGGCATCGGCCCAGCACCTGCGACGCAAAAACTGCTTGCGCGTCTGAACATGACCATCGACCAGTTCGACGTGATCGAACTTAACGAGGCGTTCGCATCGCAAGGGCTCGCGGTGCTGCGCCTGCTCGGCATTGCCGACGACGATCCGCGCGTGAATCCGAACGGCGGCGCGATCGCGCTCGGGCATCCGCTCGGGATGAGCGGTGCACGGCTCGTCACGACGGCGATGCACCAGTTGCACCGGACGAACAGCCGCTTCGCGCTGTGCACGATGTGCATCGGCGTCGGGCAGGGCATCGCGCTCGCGATCGAACGCATCTGACGCGGTTTGAATTCATGCGTGAAGGGGTCCCGTGCGGCGTGGGTACGCCGCACGGGACCGTGCATTGCATCGTGCCGGTGAATGGTGGACACGCGTCGTCAACGCGAAACCGGCTCGACCATCTCGGTATTCAACCGCAGCAACCGGCTGAGCCAGCGCCGCAGCGGATGACGCAACGCAGGCAGCTTGCTGCGCACCGAAACGCGCGTGGCACCGTCGCCATCCGTGCTCATCCAGACGCGCTCGCCGCGCGTCAGTTGCAACTCCGCGCCGGGCGTGAGCCAGTGGTCGTACGGGCTTTGCGCGCGCGTGAGCCAGATCCGCGCGTCATGCACGTGCATCCGCGCATCGTATGCGACGCGCCACGAATGCGTGGCACCCGGCCACAGCATGAAATGCACAACGACTTCCGGCAACCGTTCGTCTTGCCACTCGTATTCCGGGTACTGTGAGCTTACCTCTTTCATCATGCTCTCCGTCGATAAAGCCGTCTGACGGAGGCGCCTTTTCCATTTTCACGACTGGTAAAAAGCAAAAGGCCCCATCCGTTTCCGGCGGGGCCTTTGGGGTTCGTTTGCTTTTAACGCTGACTGCTAACGCATACGCAATCCCCAATGCCCGCCATAGGTGGCATGCATTGTTCGATTGAATGCGTTGGCGCAGGTAGAGGTGTAGGTCAGCATGGGGTCGAGTGTGGCGGGACGCCGCTATGTTGTCAATACGAAAACACGGCGTAGCTGCATTACTTGTTACGCGACAGCGCGCCCGCGTTGTTGTCGCCGCCGAATAGCTGCGTCAGATAGTGCTTGTTGTTGTTCATCGTCGTCATCAGGTTGTTGAGCGCGGTGAACTGCGCGTTGTACTGTCTGGTGAGCGTGCCGGTGTACGTCTGCAGCTGTGTCGACTGCTGCTGCAGCGAAGCGAGATCGGCGTTGAGCGCCTGCGTGCGCGTATCGATAAGGCCGCTCTTCTGCACATAGGTGGTCGCGAAGCGATTCAGCGACGCACCGATGCCGTTGCTCGTGTTGAACAGCGCGGCGACCGCACCCGGTGTCGTCGATAGCGCCGTTTTCAGTTTCTCGCTGTCGAGTTTCAGCGTGCCGTCGTGCTGCAGGTCGATACCGAGCGCCGACAGGCTGTGCGTTTTGCCCCCCGACGCGACGCCCTGGCTGACGATGTTCGCGAGGCCGTTGCTCACGTCGCGCAGCATCGCGTCGCCGAGCAGCGGCGCGGCCTTCGAGCCATCGGTCGCGGCCGGGTCGTAGGCCGACAGCGAATGCGCGGTCGTTGCATACGCGTTGTAGGCGGTCACGAAGTTGCCGACTGCGGTGCTGGTCGCGGTGTCGTCGGTTGCGACCGTCAGCGTCTGCTTCGTGTTCGCGGCGGCTGCGGCGAGGTTGATCGTCACGCCCGGCAGCGCACTCGAGATCGTGTTGGTCGCGCTCTTGACCGGGTTGCCGTCGATCGTGAGTTGCGCGTCCTGTGCCTTGCTCACTTCGCGGAAGCCCGACGAGTCGAGCCGCGTGTCGAGTCCGCCGCTTGCCTTCAACGACACGACGTTCGCCTCCCCGGTTTCCTTCGACGTAACGACCAGATGCTGCCCGTCGGCCGCATTGACGACGCTTGCCGTCACGCCCGGGTTGTTCGCCGAGCTGTTGATCGCCGCGGCGATGGCGGTGACCGAGTTGTTCGATGCATCGACGTTGATCGCGAACGACTTGTCGCCGACGCCGACCGTCAGCGTGCCGGTGCCGAATTTCGTGTCGGCCGCGAAGCCGTTCGACGACAGCTTGTGCGCGGTCGCGACGGTCGCGATGTCGAGTTCGTAGCTACCGGGTGTGGTGCCCTTGCCGGTGCTGGCCGTCACGCCCTTGCCGCTCGCCGTCGCGGCGAAGTGCGACAGCGCGGTGCCGTCGGCGAGGCCCGCGACCGCGGTCTGCAGTGCCGACAGTGCCGCCTTCAGCTTGCCGATCGCGGACAGCTGGGTGTTGTCGAGCGTCTGCTTGTTCGCGATCTGCGCGGTGCGGCCCGCGGTCTTTGCGGTGACGAGCGCCTGGACCAGCTTGTCGACGTCGAGCGAAGAGTTGGTCGAACCGCTGATGATCGATTGGGCGGCCTGCGCGAGCAGGTTGGCGGTATCTGTGGAAGTCGGGGTCGTGCTGGCCATGCAAAGCTCCGTTCTTGTCGGGACAGGAGGAAGGGCAACGCAACCCAGCCCTCTTTTAATGTTTACGACGACCTTTCATGAAACTTAACGTAATCGATGAAAAATTTTCGTAAGGCCTCAACCCCTTGACGGTGCGCCAGGGTTCGTGATCGACAAGGCGGAAAGCAGCGTGGGTTATCAGCCTTCGAGACTGTTGCGGATCTGTGCGGCGAGGTCTTCGCGCAGCGAATTGCGTTTGCGTCGCAGCGCGTTGCCGCCGTCGGCATCGCGCGTGTGCCGGACTGGCGGCGCGAGCACGAACCAGCCGTTCCAGCGGGCGACGGCGCCGCATTCGAGCGACAGGCCGTCGTAGTCCGCGGCGACGCGCCGTCGCCGCAGGCAGTAGCGCCAGTTCGCATAGATGTGCGCGCGCTTCGACACGATGAAGGTGCCGCCCGTCCCGAGTCCGGACGCGATGCACTGCGCGAGATAGATGACGAAGACCTTCGGCCGCAGTCCGTACCAGCGCTTCGTTAGTGCGCGAAACAGTTCGCGGCCGTTGATCGAGGTGTCCGGACCCTGAACCGACCCGACGCACAGCCGCGGCCGCCGCACCTTGCCGCCGAGATACGCGAGGCTGAACGTGCACGACACAACGCGCCGGCCGTTCGCGTCGCGGATGCAGAGGGTCCAGTCGCCTTCCTTCTGGAACTGGTCGAGCGATTCGAGCGTGATCTGCCAGCGTTCGGCACCGACCGCGAACTGCGCGATCGTCGCGTGCCCTTCGCGGGCGATGCGTTGTGCGAGCTGCGGCACGCGTTGCTCGGTGAGCGTCTGATGGTCGAGGCTCGCGGCGATCCGTTCGCGCGAACTGAAGCCGCCGTGCAGGAACGGCCGATGTGGTCGTTCGATCGCGAGCGGATGGCGCCGGACGATCTCGCGCAGCGACGAGTTCGAACAGCGCCGGAGCCAGACGGTGGTCGAGTGCCACCAGACAATCGAGCGCAGCCACAACCGCATGCGGCGCAGCCGGTGAAACAGCGTGTCGCCAGGATACAGCGTGTGTCCGGCGCGCTGGATCATCGAAAAAGACATGGCGAAATCTGCGAGCCGCGGCAGGCGCGCGGCGAGCTTGTCGACGAACAGGGGCATCACGCGTCGTTCTCCCGGTATTGCAATGGGCTGGATGCTAGCGACGCGGGTTTACTGCGGTTGTCGAATTGAGCGCAGAATTGTCAGGTTTTGTGACGCCGCGAAGGAGCGCAGAACGTTTCCGTCAATCCGTTGTGCCGCGGTATGCCGGCTTCGGCGTGAGCCAGGTTCGCCGCCCTGGTATCATGGCGACCGCGTGACAATCGCGCCACGAATCCAACTCGCCTTGAACGATTCATCCATGCCCTTCCGGATCCTGCTCGTCGAAGACGATAACCGCCTCTCCGCTCTCGTTGCCGGCTATCTCGGCAAGCACGGCTACGACGTCGACGTCGTGCTGCACGGCAGCGACGCCGTGCCGGCGATCCTCAGGCGCCGTCCCGATCTCGTAATCCTCGATGTGAACCTGCCGGGCAAGGACGGTTTCCAGATCTGCCGTGAAGCACGCGAGCAGCATTACGACGGCGTGATCATCATGGTGACTGCACGCGACGAACAGTTCGACGAACTGCTCGGCCTCGAATTCGGTGCCGACGACTACGTGCACAAGCCCGTCGAGCCGCGCATCCTGCTCGCGCGGATCAAGGCGCAACTGCGCCGCGTGGCGTCGCGCGGCGTCGAACCCGCGAGCCAGCCGGATAGCCATGCGATCGGCAAGTTCGTGATCAATCGTGCGAGTCGCTCGGTGATGCTGCCGGACGGCAGCGTACCGGACCTGACGTCGGCGGAATTCGACCTGCTGTGGGTGCTCGTGAGCCATGCCGGCGAAGTGGTGAGCCGCGACGATCTGATGCGCGCGCTGCGTGGCGTCGAGTTCGACGGTCTCGACCGCACGATCGACGGCGGCATTTCGAAGCTGCGCCGCAAGCTGCACGACGACGCGAGCAACCCTCAGCGCATCAAGACGATCCGCGGCAAGGGCTACCAGTTCAGCAAGATCGCGTGGGAGTAGGCATGGCCTTCATGGAACGCCTCCCGCGTTTCCGGCATAGCTGAAATTTCGCGTAACGCGCGCTCGACAAAACTCTACACACGGCGCTGCAAATCGACAGTCGCGCGCGCACGTCCTCTCTACCATCCGGGCTTCACTGCTATATGCGCCCGCGTCATGTCCGTCTGTTCCCTCCCTGCTGCCCGCCACGCCGTCCTGATGATTCATGGTCTTGGCGGGACGCGTCACGATTTCGGTTCGCTCGACAGAAAGCTCGAGGAAAGCGGCTGCGACGTCTATCTGCCGTCGCTGCCGGGCCACGGCTCGTCGCCGGATCAACTGAACGACGTGAGCCTCGCCGACTACATGCAGCTGTTGAGCAAGACCTATCGCGAGCTGTTGGCGCGTTACGCGCGCGTCGACGTCGCGGGGATTTCGATGGGCGCACTGCTTGCGCTGATGCTGTGCGCACGCGAACGCGTGACGCGCGGCCGACTGATCCTGCTGTCGCCGCCGCTGTTCCTCGACGGCTGGAATGGTTCTCCGCTGCAGCCGCTGCGTTACCTGCTGTATTGCGTGCCTGGCCTGCGTCATTTGATCCGCGTGCCCGAGGGCGAGCCGTTCGGCATCAAGAACGCGCGCATCCGCAATCTGATCCGGCGGCATCTGCAGAAGGGAAGCGGTGTGCACTATCCGTACGTGCCGCTCTCGGCGATCGCACAGGTCGACTGGATGCGCTTCGCCGTGAAGCGCGCGCTGCATCGCGTCGCATGTCGTACGCTGGTCGTGCATTCGGAGGAGGACGAAGTGACGAGCATCCGCTCCGCCGAATTCATCTGCAAACACCTCGGCACGCGCGACGTGACCTTCGTGCGCCTCACCGACAGCTATCACATGATCACGCTCGACAACGAACGCGACACCGTGGCTGCCCGCACGCTCGACTTCGTCGCCCGTGGCGATGTGCTAACGTGAGCCGCGCGAGCGGTGACCGCTGACCGCTACCTGGATCGGCGGATGCTGCCGGGTGCGCCACTCGCCGATCCTTCGTCCGTGACCATGAACGCTGCCGCGCGAAAACTCTCCGTCTACCGCTATTGCAAATGGCGCCTGCTGCGCTTCCGGCGGTCGTGGACTGATACGCGCGCGGATCGCGTTCCGAGCTGGTCACGGCTCTACGTGCGTGTTTATCTGCGCTTGCTCACGCTCGTCCTGCTGGTCGCCGCTGTCCCGTTGCTGGGTCTCATGGCCGTGCTGGGCGCGCACACTGTGGGTCATGCGCTATGCACGCTACCGGGCGGCCTGACGCTCGCGGCACTGGTGACGTTGGGCGCACCGGCACTCGCCGCGTACGGCTGGATGCGGCCGGTCTGGCTCGATCTCGTGATGGTCCGCGAACGCGCGATCGACTTCACCGGCGGCCGCTTCAACACACGCGCCCGCGAGTCGCACAGCGTGATCATCGGGCCGCTCGCACGCACGCTGAACGCGCTTGCCATGCGGATGGAACGGTTGATCGCCGCGCAGCGCGAACTCACCAACGGCATCTCGCACGAACTCCGCACACCGCTCGCACGTGTGCGCTTCGCAGTGGAAATCCTGCGCGAACCGGGATCGGCCGCTGAATATCACAGCGCGCTCGCGAGCATCGATCAGGATGTGACCGAGCTCGACGAACTGATCGACATGAGCCTCACCTACGCGCGGCTCGAATACAGTTCGCTGCAATCGAATCTCGAACCGACCGTGCTGGCCGCCTGGTTCGATGGGCAGGTGAACGATGCGACGCTGCTCTACACGAGCTGCGAGATCGTTGCGACGGTCGACGTGGACCGCATGTTGCGCGTGACGATGGACAAGCGGCTGATGTCGTACGCGATGCGCAACCTGCTACGCAACGCGAGCAAATATGCGCGCGGCCGGATCGCTGTCGGCCTCGCGGTGCAGCACGGCAACGTCGAGATCTTCGTCGAGGACGACGGTCCGGGCGTGTCGCCCGACGAGCGGGAGCGCATCTTCGACGCATTCGTGCGGCTCGACCGGCATACCGGCGGCTACGGTCTCGGCCTGGCGATCACGCGTCAGGTGCTGCACGCGCATAAAGGGCGCATCGCGATGACCGATCCCGCGACCCTCGGCGGCGCGCGCTTCGAGTTGAGCTGGCCTGCCGGGCAGCCTCGCGCGGCCGCCGACGGTGACGTTCAGTAGGTGTGGCCCAGCTGGAAGTAGACGTTGTTGCGGCCGCCCGGTGCGAGCGCGACGCCGAAGTAGATCGGGCCGAATGAACTGGTCACGCTGGTGAAGAAGGTGACGCTGCGTTTGAGCGGACCTTTGCCGATACCGGCCAGATCGGCGCTTGAGGAGCCGTTGTCCCAGACATTGCCGGCTTCGATGCTGATACCCGCGAAGAGCCCATGGATTACCGACGTGTTAAAGGCTGCAAGCTGGTTCATATAGGTGACCTGCCCATAGATCATCGTGCTACCGGCGAGCTGGTCGGCGGCGTAGGCGGACAGATGCTGGAAGCCGCCCAGCGTAAAGCCGAACGGATTGACCTGGTTAGTGCCTCCGAAATCTTTGCCTGCTTCGAGGCTCGCGCTGAAACTGTGCCGCCCGAAGCTGGCCGCGACCAGTCCCTTTCCGTAGACCTCGGTGTAGCGGGCGTTGCTGTCCGCGAATCCGCCGTTGCTCCCCCCTGTTAGCGACCGTTCCACGCGCAGATTGACGAAGTATCCTTTGCGGGGAAAGAGCGGATCGTCGAGCTGATCGATGGTAAACCGTGCGTGCACATTGACCTGCCGCCCGTAGTAAGAGGGGAAGACACCTCCTGCGATGGGGTTGCCCTGAGCGTCGGTGTTGGGAAAGTTGTAGACGGCCGATCCGTAACCGTGCGCGTACTCGACACCGATCCGGAAGTCGCCGAATGTCGACAGCGGCACGCCCAGATCGAGGCCGGCCCGTTCCGTCTGCTGGTGATACTGGGTGATCCTGAAATTGGTGTCCGGATCGTAGAGGTTGATGTAGCGCCGCTCGAGACCCAGATAAGGCGCAACGTAATATCCGAATGTATCCGACAACGGCTGCCGCAACTCTGCATGTACGTTGACCAGGTCGCTGCCGAGCGTGCTGTCGATGCGTCCTTCGAGTCCTGACGGCGTAATCCACGGCCGCCGGTAACCGACATGCAGCCGGAAGCCGCCTTCGTCGGTGGAACTGCTCGACAACCCAAGGCCAAACAGCAGGAAATTCGGCCCCCACGATTTTTCTTTCGCGTCGATGACGAGCGTATGCGTGTCGCCGTCGGTGATCATCTGCTGCGTCACGCTTTCGAAGTCGCCGGCTGTCGTGAGCGACAGCAGGTCCTTGTTCAGCGCCGTGGGATCGTAGACGTCGCCGGGATGGGTATGCAGCGCGTCGCGAATGCGTTTTTCCGGCACGCGACCGGGTGTCGCGATATCGATATTCGTGATGCGGATCGGCGCTGACTCGTGTACTGCGTGCGCCGAGCGATATGCAGCGTACTGTTCCGGCGACAGCGCGAGATGCCGCAACGCCGGCAGCGCGGCGCGCGTCGCGGCCTCGCCCGCGGCGATCGCCTGTTTTGCGTTGGCGAAATCGGTGAAGCTGAGCGCCCCGAGCTGCGGCTCGATCAGCACGTCGTTCGGTCCGAGCTGCTTGCGCTGCAGCGCGACGTTCTGGTGGATCAGGATGCCGATCATCTGCTGCGCGACGTCGGCGGGTGACGCGAGCGCATCGAGCGGACGCAGCGGCGACCCGATGTCCACCGCGATCACGACGTTCGCGCCCATGTCGTGCGCCGTTTCGATCGGCAGATTGCTGACGAGTCCACCGTCGACGAGCGTGCGGCCATCGACGTCCGCCGGCGCGAAGAGGCCGGGTAGCGCCATGCTCGCGCGGATCGCGAGCGGCAGCGAACCCTGCTCGAGCACGACCTGCTGGCCGGTGCGCAGATCGGTCGCGATCGCGCGATACGGGATCGGCAAATGGTCGAACGACTGGTTCGCGGGCACCGTGGATGTCCAGTCCTGCAGCAGCGCCTGCAGCCGGTTGCCTTGCACGAGCCCGGCGGGCAGCCGGAGGCCGTTCTTGCCGAACCCGAACGACAGGCTGTTCACGTACAGCTGCTCATCTTCGCGACGCGACTGCGGCAGGTCCGCGCGTGCGGTCACGTCGAACGCGATGTCCGCGAGATTGACCGATGCAAGCCGGTCCTGCATTTCCTTCGCGGTCATACCGCTCGCGTACAGACCGCCCACGACGGCACCCATGCTGGTTGCGGCGATGCAGTCGACCGGAATGCGGTTTTCTTCCAGTACTTTCAGCACACCGAGGTGCGCGTAGCCGCGTGCGCCGCCGCCCGACAGCACGAGGCCCACCGATGGACGGTGCGGGGCGCCGCCGGTCGCGCCGCAGGCGTTGTCTGGCGTGACAGGGGCGGCGGTCGTCGCTGAGGGTGTGGCCGCAGCAGCGCGCGACGCGAAGCCGGTGCAGCCGACTGCAAGCAGAATCGCGAGGGCAGCGAACTGGAATGCCCGCTGCGAGTGGATAAAGGTAAAGGCCTTCCCCGTCGCGCGGTCGAGCGACACCCCTGTCGAGACCTGTATGATCGCGCGCGCCGACGGTCGAATCATTCGTTTGATGCCGGAAGAAAATACGGAAGATTACATGGTTTTTCTGCCGGTAATAAGCGGCATCACGTAGGGGTATCGGGGCGACGCGATCGATCCTTAGAAGCATCGCGCATATTGTTGTACGGATTTATTGTTGGCGACGCTGCGCGTGCGCACGGAAAATCGGCGGGCTATGCTCGAACGACGCGAACGCGCTCCCTCATCGTTTCTCCCTGCCCTGACCGCCCACATGAAGCCACTTTCTTTCATGCACACCGTGCGCCGCGTCGCCCTGGCCGGCCTGTTCACCGCGTACTCGATCAGCGCTATCGCGGCCCCCGGCAAGACGCTCGTGTTCTGCAGCGAGGGCAGTCCCGCCGGCTTCGATCCAGGCCAGCACACGACCAGCACCGATTTCGACGCGAGCACCTACACGGTCTACAACGAACTCGTGCAGTTCCGCCGCGGCACGCTCGACCTCGAACCGACGCTCGCCACCAGCTGGGACACGTCCGCCGATCAGCGCACGTACACGTTCCATCTGCGGCACGGCGTGAAATTCCAGACCACCGCGTGGTTCCATCCGACCCGCGACTTCGACGCCGACGACGTGCTGTTCACGTTCAACCGGATGCTCGATCCCGATCTGCCGTTCCGCAAGGCGTACCCAGTCAGCTTTCCGTATTTCAGCGATCTGGGCTTCGACAAGAATATCGAGCGCATCGAGAAGGTCGACGACTACACGGTGCGCTTCCATCTGAAAGCGCCCGACGTGATCTTCGTGCGCAATCTCGCGATGAGCTTCGCGTCGATCCTGTCGGCTGAATACGCGGCGCAGCTGAGCGCCGCGCACCGCGAAGCGGACATCAACCAGTTGCCGGTCGGCACCGGGCCGTTCGTGTTCCGCTCGTACCAGAAGGACGCGCTGATCCGCTTCGACGCGAATCCCGACTACTGGCTTCCCGCCGACGTGAAGGTCGCGCATCTGGTCTTCGCGATCACGCCCGATCCGGCCGCACGCATCCAGAAGCTCGCGACCGGCGAATGCCAGGTCTCCGCGTTTCCGCGGCCGGCCGATCTCGCGACCGTCGAGCACAATCCGTCGCTGACGCTCGTGTCGGGTGTCGGCTTCAACGTGGGCTTCGTCGCGTACAACACGCAGCATCCGCCGCTCGATCACGTTGATGTGCGGCGTGCGCTCGACATGTCGATCGACAAGCCGGCGATCATCCGCTCGGTCTTTGCGGGTAAGGCGAGCATCGCGACCAACCCGATGCCGCCCGCGCAATGGTCGTACAACGCGAAGCTGAAGGATGCGCCGTACGATCCCGCGAAAGCGAAGGCGCTGCTCGCGCAGGCGGGCTTTCCAAACGGTTTCGACCTCACGCTATGGGCGATGCCCGTGCAGCGTCCGTACAACCCGAACGCGCAACTGATGGCGCAGCTGATCCAGCAGGACTGGGCGAAGATCGGCGTGCGCGCGAAGATCGTCAGCTACGAGTGGGGCGAATACAATCGCCGCGCGAAAGCGAACGGCGAGCACGACGCGATCCTGTACGGCTGGTCGGGCGATAACGGCGATCCGGACAACTGGCTCGGCGCGCTGCTCGGCTGCGACGCCGTGCACGGCAGCAACGTGTCGAAGTGGTGCGATCCGACCTTCGACGCGTTGATCGTCAAGGCCCGCTCCGAACCGGACACGGCGAAACGCACCGCGCTGTACGAGCAGGCGCAGGTCGTGTTCAAGGAGAAAGTGCCGTACACGCCGATCGCGCATTCGATCGTGTCGCTGCCGGTGTCGAAGCGCGTGAAGGGGATGCTGCTGTCGCCGCTCGGCAGCCATCGGTTCGATGGGGTGTCGCTGGACTAGCGATATAGGCTCGTTGGCAAGACCAACGCCGGCGTCGGCTTCAAATCCCGCCCATACACAGATACTTGATCACGACGTAATCGTCGATCCCATACTGCGACCCTTCGCGGCCGAGCCCCGACTGCTTGACGCCGCCGAACGGCGCGACCTCGTTTGAGATCAGCCCGGTATTGATGCCGACCATTCCGTACTCGAGCGCTTCCGCGACGCGCCAAACACGGCCGATGTCACGGCTGTAGAAATACGCGGCGAGTCCGAATTCGGTGTCGTTCGCGAACTGGATCACTTCGTCGTCGGACGAGAAGCGGAATAGCGGCGCGAGCGGCCCGAAGGTTTCGTCGCGCGCGACTTTCATCGCCGGCGTGACGTCCGCGAGCACGGTCGGTTCGAAGAAGCCGTGACCGAGCGCATGCCGGTGGCCGCCCGCGACGACGCGCGCGCCTTTCGCAAGCGCATCCTCGATGTGCGCTTCGACCTTCAGCACTGCGGCCTCATTGATCAGCGGACCCTGGGTCACGCCTTCATCGGTGCCGCGGCCGACCTTCAACTGCGCGACGGCCGCGCTCAGCTTCGCGGCGAACGCGTCGTAGACTTTATCGTGCACGTAGAAACGGTTCGTGCACACGCAGGTCTGTCCGCTGTTGCGATACTTCGACGCGATTGCACCCGCGACCGCCGCGTCGAGATCGGCGTCGTCGAACACGATGAACGGCGCGTTGCCGCCCAGTTCGAGCGAGACCTTCTTGACCGTCGGCGCGCATTGCTCCATCAGCAGACGGCCGACCGGCGTCGAGCCGGTGAACGACAGCTTGCGCACGATCGGGTTGCCGGTCATCTCCGCGCCGATCGCGCGCGGGTCGCCGGTGACGACGCTGAACACACCAGGCGGCACGCCCGCGCGCTCGGCGAGCACTGCGAGCGCGAGCGCCGAGAACGGCGTCGCTTCGGCGGGCTTGACGACGATCGGACAGCCAGCCGCGAGCGCGGGTCCGACCTTGCGCGTGATCATCGCCGCGGGGAAATTCCACGGCGTGATCGCCGCGCACACGCCGATCGGCTCTTTCGTCACGACGATCCGGCGATCGTTCGCCGGCGTCGGAATCGTGTCGCCGTTCACGCGCTTCGCTTCCTCGCCGAACCACTCGAAAAACGACGCAGCGTACTGGATCTCGCCCTTCGCCTCGGCGAGCGGCTTGCCTTGTTCCAGCGTCAGCAGCAGCGCGAGATCGTCCGCATGCTGGAGCATCAGATCGGACCACGTGCGCAGGATCCTGCCGCGTTCCTTCGCAGTTTTCGTGCGCCATGCGGGCCATGCGGCGTTGGCCGCCTCGATCGCGCGACGGGTTTCCTGCTGGCCCATCTTCGGCACGCTACCGAGCGTTTCGCCGGTCGCAGGGTTGTTCACGGCGAAGCTTTTTTCGTCGTCGGATGCGACCCACTGGCCGGCCACGTAGGCCTTCTGTCTGAAGAGGGAGGGGTCGTTAAATAGCGGTGCGGTCATGGTCGTCTCGCAGAGTCGATGCAAGAGAAAGGAAATAGAGGCGGCGGCACGGCGCGAAGCCGCGCCGCCGCAGACGAAAGACTGAAGCGTGGAACGCGATGCGTCAGGCGGCTGCCGCGATGCTTTCCTTCAGCACTTCGTCGAGAATCGACATGGCTTCGTCGAACACCGCGTCCTGGATCGTCAGCGGGAACAGGAAGCGCACCACGTTCGAATAGACGCCGCACACGAGCAGCAGCAGCCCGCGTTCGAGCGCGCGCGTCTGCACGCGCTTCGTGAATTCCGCGTCGGGCTCGTGCGTGCCCGGCTTGCAGAACTCGACCGCGACCATCGCGCCCGGACCGCGCACTTCGGCGATCTGCGGCACGTCGCGCTGCAACGCGGTGAGCGCGGCCTTCACGCGATTGCCGAGCGTGACCGCGCGTTCGCACAGCTGCTCTTCGTCGATGATGTCGAGCACCGCGTGCGCGGCCGCGACCGCGAGCGGGTTGCCCGCATACGTGCCGCCGAGGCCGCCAGGCGCGGCTGCGTCCATGATCTCCGCGCGACCGACCACGCCCGACAGCGGCATGCCGCCCGCGAGGCTTTTCGCCATCGTCATCAGATCGGGCACGACGTCGTAGTGATGCATCGCGAACAGCTTGCCGGTGCGCGCGAAGCCGGTCTGCACTTCATCGGCGATCAGCAGGATGCCGTGCTCGTTGCACAGCTTGCGCAGCGCGCGGACGAATTCCGCGGGCGCCGGATAGAACCCGCCTTCGCCCTGCACCGGTTCGAAGATGATCGCGGCAACGCGCTTCGGATCGACGTCGGCCTTGAACAGGAATTCGATCGCCTTCAGCGAGTCCTCGACGGAGACGCCGTGCAGCGCGTTCGGGAACGGCGCATGGAACACGTCCGACGGGAACGGGCCGAAGCCGAGCTTGTACGGCGCGACCTTGCCGGTCAGCGCCATGCCCATCATCGTGCGACCGTGGAAGCCCCCGGTGAACGCGATCACGCCGGGGCGGCCGGTCGCCGCACGCGCGATCTTGATCGCGTTCTCGACCGCTTCGGCGCCGGTCGTGAAGAAGGCCGTTTTCTTCGGATGGTCGCCGGGCGCGCGGTGGTTGATTTTCTCTGCGAGCTCGACGTACGACGCGTACGGCACGATCTGATACGCAGTGTGGGTGAAGTGATCGAGCTGCTCGCGGATCGCGGCAACGATCTTCGGATGACGGTGGCCCGTGTTGTTCACCGCGATGCCGGCGGCGAAGTCGATGTAGCGGCGGCCCTCGACGTCCCAAAGCTCCGCGTTCTCGGCGCGCTCCGCATAAAAATCGCACATCACGCCGACGCCGCGCGGGGTGGCGGCGTCCTTGCGGCTCTTCAGTTCGGCATTCTTCACGTCGATCTCCTTGGTTTTCGGTGGGTCGCAGGTGTGTCGTACCCGGTCGGATGGGACGGCCGGGCGAGAGAGGTCGCCGCGCCGCATGCTACGACTATAATCAACTTTGGCTCTTATCTTTAGAGCCATTTCAATAAAAACGTAGGAGCCAATTCATGCGCGCAAGTGTTCTGTCCGACTGGCTGGCGCAGCGCCTCGACCGCGGCAGCGGCCAGCCGGTCTACCGGCAGCTGCACCGGCTGCTGCAGCAGGCGATCCTGTCGCGCGAACTGCCGGCCGGTAGCCGCGTGCCGTCGTCGCGGCTGCTCGCGGCCGAGCTGGGCATCGCGCGCAATACAGTGACGCAGGTGTTCGAGCAACTGGTGCTCGAAGGCTACGTGACGTCGGCGACGGGGCGCGGCACGTTCGTCGCCGAAAGCGCGCCAGACGACGTGATCGGTCTCGACGCCGCGCCCGAACAGATGGTCGCGCCGACGTCGGCCGACGCGCCGCGCACGTTGTCGACGCGCGGCGCGCGGCTGATCGCCGGGGCCGGCGTGTCGAGGCGCCAGGGCGGCGCGTTCATGCCGGGCGTGCCGGACGTGTCGCGTTTCCCGGCGCGCGTGTGGAGCCGGCTCAACGCGAAGTACTGGCGCGCGCCGCGGCCGGAACTGCTCACCTACGCGCCCGGCGGCGGTCTCGCGCTGCTGCGTCACGTGCTCGCCGATTACCTGCATACGTCGCGCTCGGTGCGCTGCACGCCGCAGCAGATCGTCATCACGACCGGGATCCATCAATCGGTCGATCTCGCGGTGCGGCTGCTGTCCGATCCCGGCGACGTCATCTGGACCGAGGACCCGTGCTACTGGGGCGTGCGCAGCGTGCTGCACGTGTCGGGGCTGCAGTCGCGGCCGATTCCCGTCGACGACGAAGGGATTGCACCATCGTCCGCCGATCTCGCGCAGCCGCCGAAGCTGATGCTCGTGACGCCGTCGCATCAGTACCCGCTCGGGATGGTGATGAGTCTCGCGCGACGCCGGATGCTGCTCGAGTACGCGCGGCAGAATCAATGCTGGATCATCGAGGACGACTACGACAGCGAATTCCGCTACGGCAGCCGGCCGCTCGCATCGCTGCAGGGGCTCGACACGGCGGGGCAGGTGATCTACGTGGGCAGCTTCGGCAAGACGCTCTTTCCGGGGCTGCGGGTCGGCTATCTGGTCGTGCCCGAAGCGCTCGCCGAGAGCTTCGCGACCGCGAGCGCGGAGCTGTATCGCGAGGGGCAGCTGCTGCAGCAGGCGGTGCTCGCGGAGTTCATCGCGGAGGGGCATTTCACGTCGCACATCCGCAGGATGCGGACACTGTACGGGCAGCGCAGGCAGACGCTGCTCGATGCCGCCGCGCAGCGCTACGGCGACGCGTTCGCGGCAGTGGGCGGCGATGCCGGGCTGCATCTGGTGATGCGCCTGCCGGACGGCACCGACGATCGCGCGGCGGCTGCGGTGGCGCTCGAACGCAATATTGTCGTGCGCGCGCTGTCCGGCTATTACGCGCAGCCTGCGAGCGCGCCGTCGGGGCTGCTGCTCGGCTACGCGTGCGTGCCGGACGATGAGATCGCGCCTGCGTTCAACACGCTTGCCGATGCGCTCGACGCCACGGTAGGGCCGCTGGAGCGGATCGCGTTGTCCGCGTGAGGCCGTTCAGATCACCCGCTCACGCAGCCACGCAGACATCAGATCGATCGCGGTCACGACCACGATGACCATGATCATTACCGCCGCGGTCTGCGCGTAGTCGAACGAGCGGATCGCCTCGTACAGCACGACGCCGATCCCGCCCGCGCCGACCATACCGACCACCATCGCCGAGCGTACGTTCGATTCGAAGCGGTACAGCACGTATGAAATCCACAGCGGCAGCACCTGCGGCAGCACGGCGTAGACGATCTCGTCGAGGCCGGTCGCGCCGGTCGCACGCACACCCTCGGCGGGACGTGGATCGATCGCTTCGACCGCTTCGGCGAACAGCTTCGCGAGCACGCCGGTGGTGTGCACCCACAGCGCGAGCACGCCGGCGAACGGGCCGAGGCCGACTGCGACGATGAACAGCATCGCGAACACCATCTCGTTGATCGCGCGGCATGCATCCATCACGCGACGCACTGGCTGCACGACCCACTGCGGCGCCATGTTGCGCGCCGACAGCAGACCACACGGAATCGCGCAGACGACCGCGAGCACGGTGCCCCACACCGCGACCGCGAGCGTGATCGCCAGTTCGTGCACGTAGATGCGCCAGTCGCCGAAGTCGGGCGGAAAGAAGTCCTTCGCGAACTGCCCCATGTTGCCGGAGTCGGACAGCAGATCGAGCGGACGCATGTCGGCGCCGCGCCACGACAGGCCCAGCACCGCGATCGCGACGATCCAGCCGACGAGCGACAGCCAGCCGCGCTTGCCGGCCTTGGCACTGGCCGCTTGCGTTGCGCCCGTTGCAGCGGCTGCGTCGAGATCGGCGGCGTTCATTGCTTGATTGCTGTGTCGAGCGCGGCGAGCTTCGCGTCGAGCGCCGCCATCTGCGTCTTGCGTTCGTCGTCGGACAGATGCGTGTCGGCCTCGATCTTCTGCTTCTGCTGAAACAGCGCGACCTGGCGAATCGGCAGCAACTGCGCATCCGTCGATGCCGCAAAGCCGCTGTAGCCGGTGATGTTCCCCATGATCTGCTTTTCATGCAGATCGGTCTTCGCGTAGTTCACGAAGAAGTTGCGCAGCTTGTCCTTCGTCGCCTGCGGCAGGTCCTTGCGCCACACGAGCGGATCGGACGGAATCAGCGGCGACTTCCACAGCACACGCACCTGCGCGAACTTGTCCGGATGCAGCTTTTTCAGCGTGTCGAGCATTTCCGTGTTGTTCGTCGCGATGTCGATCTTGTTGTTCACGACGGCAAGCAGGTTCGCTTCGTGACTCGACGGCAGCACCGTCTTGAACGACGTATTCACCGGCGCATGGCGCTGTGCGAACAGGTAGTAGCCGGGGATCAACGTGCCCGACGTCGAGTTCGGATCGCCGAAGCCGAGCGTCACGTCCTTCGTGTTGCGGAACACGTCGTCGAGCGTCTTGAAGCGGCTGTTCACGTTCGTGATCAGCAGCGAGTAGTAGCCGGCATCGCCGTTCGCATACTGCATCTTCGCGAACACTTCGCCATTCGAACGATCGACGGCTTCGATCGCCGACGCATTGCCGAAATAGCCGATCTGCACCTTGTTGAAGCGCATGCCTTCGATGATCCCCGAGTAGTCGGTGGCGAAGAACGCTTTCACGTTGAGGCCGGTCTGCCTGTTCAGATCGTCGATCAGCGGTTGCCAGCGTTGCTTGAGCACCGCCGACGAATCGGTCGAGATGATGCCGAAGTTCAGGTCTTCGGCATGAGCGGCGACGCACGCGAATGCGGCGATGCCTGCGATCAGGGTGCGGAGAAATTTCATCGAGCGGGAGTCCTGTGGTGAAGCGGATAAGAAAGGGAGAGCGGTGAGCGTTCAGACCGAATGCGCGAAGGCATACGGCGATGGTGTGGTGGCCGGTGGTGTGCCGGCCGGCGTGGCGACGGGCACATCGGTGATCTCGTCGGGCGTTGCAGCGCCGTGGAGCAGTTCGCGCACGGCACTGCCGTACAGTTCGCGCAGGAGTACGGGCGTCAACGATGCCGACGGTCCGTCGTACACGACCTTGCCCTGGCGCAGCGCGACGGTACGCACGCAATACTGCATCGCGATGTCCACCTGATGCAGCGAGACCAGTACGGTTAGCTGATGGTTCGTATTGAGTGCGCGCAGCATCTCCATCACGCGACGCGACGATTCCGGATCGAGCGAGGCGATCGGTTCGTCGGCGAGGATGATGCGCGCGCGCTGCACGAGTGCGCGGGCAAGAGCCGCGCGCTGTTGCTGGCCGCCCGACAGATTCGCCGCGCGTTCGCCTGCGTGTCCGTCGATGCCGACTTCGGCGAGCGCGGTCAACGCGAGTTCGCGTTCGTGGCGCGGAAACAGGCCTGTTATACGGCGCCAGAACGGCAGCCGTGCCAGCGCGCCGATCAGCACGTTGGTCTGTACCGTCAGACGGTTCACGAGATTGAACTGCTGAAAAACGAAACCGATGTCGCGGCGAATGCTGCGAACCTCGCGCACAAGACGACCGTCCTGCTGGATCGGGCGGCCGAGAATCTCGATGCGCGACGGCTGCGGGTCCGCGACGGTAAAGCCGGCGATGTGCCGCAACAGGGTTGATTTGCCCGAGCCCGACGCGCCGATCAGCGCGACCATTTCCCCGGGCTCGACACGCAGGTCGATTTCGTCGAGCGCCTTGCGGCCGTTGTTGAACGTCTTCGACAGGCGCTCGATGCGGATTGCTTCCATGAATACCTCGCCATCACGCCCGGACCATCCCTGAGCGATGCGGCCCATTCTAGGAAGCGACTATGACTATTGAGTGAAGGCATCGCGACGTCTAGACGACTATATCTTTTTGAGCGTCACGCGCGTGTCACCATGACTTTCGCGTGACAGTTACCAGCAGCGTCGATGACATGTCATGTATTGTTCGTCGCGTACGGGCTATATTGCGCATATCAGCGTGAGCCGTCCCCAAAAACCTTGCAGTTCGCAAACGGCACCGTCATGCAGGCGCTCAGTTTTCTTCCCGACAGTTTCGCGGAGTACGAAGACCTGAAGTCGATTCTCGACGACGGCAGTGCAATCTTCGAAATCAAGACCGTCTGCGAAACGCAGGTACACGGCCGGACATTCGAGGTTCAAACCGCGAGCCTCGGTTCGAGCGATCCGCAGGCGCCGGCCATCGGTTTTTTCGGCGGCATTCATGGGCTGGAACGCATCGGCTCGCAACTCGTGCTCGACTACATGCGCGCGCTGCTCGGCCGGCTCGAATGGGATGAACTGTTAGTACGCCAGTTGCAATCCATTCGTCTGATCTTCATGCCGATCGTCAATCCGGGCGGCATGTGGGCCGCGACCCGCGCGAACCCGAACGGTGTCGACCTGATGCGCAACGCGCCGCAGGACGCCGATGCTCGCGTGCCGCTGCTCGCGGGCGGCCAGCGGCTCGGCGCATGGCTGCCGTGGTATCGCGGGCAACGTGGCGCGCCGATGGAATGCGAAGCGGCGGCGCTGCTCGACGTGGTCGAGCGCGAACTCGCGTCGCGGCCGCTCAGTCTCGCGCTTGATTGCCATTCGGGCTACGGCTGGAGCGACAGCATCTGGTTTCCGTATGCGCGCACGCGTCGTGCGATGTCGCATCTGCCCGAAATGTTTGCGCTGAAGACGATGTTCGAGGGCGCGCATCCGCATCACGGCTACATGTTCGAGCCGCAAAGCCACCAATACCTGCTGCACGGCGACCTGTGGGACTTCGCGTACGATCGCGCGCCCGCACAAAACGTCTTCCTGCCGATGACGCTCGAACTCGGTTCGTGGGTGTGGATCAAGAAGAATCCGCGGCAGATCTTTTCGCGTCAGGGCATGTTCAACCCGCTGAAGGCGCATCGCACCGCACGTGTGTTGCGGCGTCACGCGAACCTTCTCGACTTTCTCACGCGCGCTGCGTTCGCATCGCAGCGCTGGCTGCCACAAGGCCCGCGTCGACAGCAACTGCAGCAGCGCGCGATCGAGTACTGGTATCGCAAGGCCGGCACATGAGCACGTGGATCCTGTTGCGCGGTCTGACTCGCGAAGTGCGGCACTGGGGGCCGCTACCTTCGCTGCTGCGCGACGCAGCAGGGGTGAGCGATGTTCTGCGTATCGACCTGCCGGGCAACGGCGTATTCGCGCAGCTGCGCTCGCCGGCGGACGTCGCGCGGACCGTCGGCTTCGTGCGTCTCGCTGCACTGCAAAGCGGTGCACCGGCGCCGTACCGGCTGTTCGCGATGTCGCTCGGCGGAATGGTTGCGACCGCGTGGGCGCAGCAGTATCCGCGCGAGATCGAGCGGCTCGTGCTGATCAACACCAGCATGCGGCCGTTCAGTCGCGTAACGGAGCGGCTGCGTCCGCGAGCCTGGCCCACGTTGCTGAACGTCGCGCTGCACTGGCGCGAAGCGTATGCGGCGGAAGAAGCGATTCACCGGCTGACGTGCAACCGTCGCGATACGTGGGTGCGCGATCTCGCCGACTGGACCGCGATCCGCGAACACGCACCAGTCACGCGGCTCAATGCGTTGAGTCAGCTGTGGGCGGCGGCGCGCTTCAGCGCAGCGGCGAGTCCGCCTCGATGCCCGACGCTGGTCCTGTCGTCGGATGCGGATCAACTGGTGAACCCCGTGTGTTCGGCGAAGCTCGCGACGGGGTGGGACGCGTCGCATGTTCGTCACCCGTGGGCGGGACACGATCTGCCGCACGACGATCCCGAGTGGGTCGTTCGCGCCGTGACGTCATGGCTGAAGGAATCCGCCGGTGAGGTCGGTGCAGTGTCCGGCAACCAGCAGTGAATTAGTCCGGTTAAAAATCCATGCAATTATCGTGCGTGAATTAACAATTCGACGGACTTGAACCTGCTATATTTGTATTAAATTGTTTCGTCTGATTCTTTGTTCGCGCCAATTGACGAAATGCGAATTTAGTGGCGGCGTTTCAAATTCCTCTATATTATTATCATAATAATTTATCTGGTGAATTACGCATTTTGTGAAGTCTAAATTCAGGAAATTTTGACCTCACAGACAAAACAGATCGTAAAAGATACGTTTTCGAACTGCCGTAAAACATGCCAAAAGCGGGCAGTCAAGCTTTGTGAGCCTCTGTCGGTAAGGTTTTGAAAGACTCAACAGGCATGGCACGCACCGCGATGAAGATAAGCGGGCCAGAAGTGCTACGGAAATGCAGCAAAACAGAAACATTTTAAATTCATGTGAATTCACTCTAAAAAATAGAACTAAATCCATGAATTAAAATAAATGTATCTTAAAATTATTCTTCTGAAATTCGCGTAACGCGTATTTAGTGCGTTTCAAACAAGAAACATAAATACGCATTTGTGCACCTTAAATAAGCCTTCGCTCGGCCGACATTCCGCAGACCCTTTTACCTTTCGACAGATTACGTGCATGGCACCTTCTATGCATCGTGGTGCCGCGGATTGGCGTAGTCGGCCAAACCGTCCCACCACATCAGGAGGAAACCATGCGAAAGACTTTAATGGCGTCCGCTGCGGCCGTTGCCCTCGGTCTCAGCGGCTACGCGATGGCAAATCCATGCAGCGACAACTCGGACGCGTCCTGCACCCAGAAATCCACCAGCGGCGCGAACACACTCAGCAATGCGGCAACCTCGACACAGACCAGCACCACCGGCGCCAACGCCAATGAAGTGACGTCCGGCGCACAGGTCTACCAGGACTCCTTCAATAGCACCAAGGTCGTTGCGCTCAGCAAGCTGGACGGCTACGTGAGCAACGTCAGCGTCTATGGCATCGGCAACCAGGCGGGCAACTGGGGCAACGCCAGCGGCGGCAAGGGCGGCAAGGGCGGCGCGGGTTACGGCGGCGCCGGCCTTGGCGGCAATGGCGGTAACGGTGGCGCAGGCGGCTCGGGTGGCAGCGGCGGCAGCGCGACCAACGGCAGCGCGTCGGCGGGCTACGCGAGCAACGGCGGTGCCACGGCCGGCGACGGCCTCGGCGGCAACGGCGGTCGCGGCGCACGCGGCGGCAGCGCGCACGCGGGTGGCACGCAGGGCGGCACGGGCACCGGCAGCGGTGGCTCGGCAGGCGGCACGGGCGGCGGCGCGCTGGCGGGAAGCGGCGCGGCCGGCGGCAGCGGCGGCGGTCTTGCTGCGGGCCTCGGCGCCGGCAGCGGCTCGTCGGGTAACGGCACGTCGCATGCCGGCGGCGGTGGCGGTACCGCAACGGCAAGCACCGGTGCAGGCACCGGCACCGGCACCGGTTCGGGCACAGCGACCGGCACTGGCGGTGCAGGCTCGGCAGGCACGGCGACAGCCTCGGGCGGCGCGGGCTCAGGAACCGGTGGAGCAGGTTCGGGCACGGGCGGTGCAGGCGGGGCGGCAACGAGCATGGCCGGCGCAGGCGGTGCGGGCGGCACGGGCGGTACCGGCACCGGCGGTCAGGCGACCAACGGCAGCTCGTCGACGATGGCGAGCAACGGCAGCGCGACCGCGGGTAACGGCGCAGTCGGTGCCGCGGGTGCGGCAGGTGGCGCGGGCGGCGTAGGCAACGGCGGCGTAGGCAATGGCGCGGCCGGCGGTACGGGCGGCGCGGGCGGGGCCGTTGCGGTCGATGCCGGCACGTTCAACATGTCCAACAGCATGGCGAGTGTCGGACAGTCCGCGGCGGGCATCATGGTCGCGAACCAGAACAGCGGTCTTGCTTCGCTGGTGCAGCAGGCGGTCACCGTGCAGGCGAATCTGACCGTCGGACATTGAGTCGTTTGGCCAACCCATAGCAGTTTCAGCATCTTCAGCAGTACCCGGCACGCCGCGAGGTTTAGCGCTTCGCGGCGTGTCAACGGATCGTCCCGGCGTTTTCGCACGAGGCGAGACCAGAAACGCACCCGCAGCGAGCCGGCCGGCTCACGCGGGGCAAGGAGACAATCATGCAAGCGTTCAGACGCGCTGCGCAGTGGATGCTGCCTGTCGCGATCGGATGGACAGCTGTTGCGGTCGATGTCTGTGCGGCCGAGGTCGCCGCGCCGGTACCTGCACTGGGCAGCGTGATCGAGGAGGCTGTGCCTGCTATAGGCAATGTCTCCGCCACAACGTCCGACGCGCGATCGCCGGCTGCTCCGGTTGCAGAGCAGCGCGCCGCGCCGACGCAGCCCGACTCCGATTCCAGCTTCGGCGTTGCGATGACGCCCGAGCAACTGGACACTCATCGCGGCGGTGACCAGACGATCAGCAACATGACGCTCACCGGTGCTGTGTCGGACAACAGCGCGAAGAACGTGACGACGGGTTCCAACGCGATCACGCAAGGCTCGTTCGCTAACTCGAGCGGGCTGCCGACGGTGATCCAGAACTCCGGCGCGAACGTGCTGATCCAGAACGCGACGATCCTCAACGTCCGCTTCGGAAACTGAGCGATGAATCCGCGCGTCGCACGGCTGATGTTTCCCGCGCTTGCGTGCGGGTTGCTCGCGGGCGTCGCACGGGCCGACCCGATCGACGTCGTCGATGCGGCCGGCGCGGGCTATACGATGCACGTCACGAGCCTGAAGGAAGCGCGCTTCAAGCGAACCATCAAGCAGCAATACGATTTCAGTTGCGGGTCCGCGGCGGTGGCGACGCTGCTGACCTATCAGTATGACTATCCGGTCAGCGAACAGACCGCGTTCGCGCAGATGTACGAGCACGGCGATCAGGCGAAGATCCGTCAGCAGGGTTTTTCGCTGCTCGACATCCGGCGCTTTCTCGACGCGAACGGTTTCGTCGCGGATGGCTACGAGCTGCCACTAGAAAAACTCGCGGAGACGAACACGCCCGCGATCGTGCTGATCACCGAGCATGGCTATCACCACTTCGTCGTCGTCAAAGGGTTGCGCAACGGACGTGTGCTCGTCGGCGATCCGGCGACCGGCACGCGGCCGATTCCGCTCGCGAGCTTCGAGGAGAAATGGGAGGACCACGTGTTCTTCGTGATCCACAACAAACCGGGGCAGGCGCTGTTCAACGATCCGCGCGACTGGCGCGTCGCGCCTGCTGCGCCGCTGTATACCGGCATCAGTCGCGACAGTCTCTATAACGTCACGATACCCAAGCTCGGTCCGGGCGATTTCTGAGAACCATCATGAAAACCGCAATGCGAATGCTGGCCTGTTTCGCCGCCGTGATGGGCGGCGCGGCGTCGTCGCTCGTCACGGGCGCGACCGGGAACGATTCGCCGGCTGTTGCGACTGGCGAGATTGTCGTCATGCACAACGGACCGGAGCCACCTGTCGAGCAGTCTCACACCACCCGCACACCCGACGACCCACAGTGGCCCCCTCGCACCGCAACCGTCGCGCTCGGCGAAGCGCGGCTCGATGCAATGCGCGGCGGTTTCGACTTGCCGTCGGGGCTCAAGGTGTCGTTCGGCATTTCGCGTGTCGCGTACGTGAATGGCAACCTCGTCACGACAACCAGTGTGAACATCCCCGATGTCAGCGCGATTACCGCGCAGCAGGCCCAGGCGCTGATCGCCGCGAACGCGGGCGCACTGGTACAGGTCGGTCACGGCAACGTCGTGCAGGCCGGCGCGTTGCCCGCGCTGACCGGCTCCGTGCTGCAGAACTCGCTGAACAACCAGCAGATCCAGGCGATGACGACGATCGACACGTCGGTGAATTCGCTGTCGATGTTCAAAGGGATGAACGTGATGTCGACGCTGACCGGCGCGCTCGCAAACGCGGTGCATCCGCACTGATCGCGCGGCTCGACAGCGCACCGCCGTCATCAGAACGAGATCGGCACGCGCACCGTCAACGTGAGATCCGGCGTATCGCGTGTGAGGCCCGCGCCGATCGTGAAATTCAGCGTGGTCTTCGGCGAGAGCCGGTATGAGTAGCCGAGCAGCAGCGTGCCGAGAATCACGCGCACCGAGCCCGGTACAGTCTGCCCGTTCTGTTTGGTCGGCAACACGATGCTCTGGTCGTAGCCGAGACTGACCGACGCTTTCTCGTTGAGCGCGAGCCCCATGCCGACATTGAAGCCCCAGATGTCGCCCGGTTGCACGCGGCCGACGAAGTCCTTTTCGCCATCGAGAATCGTCAGGCTCAGATTGCTGCGCGCGAAGCTGTGCAGATAGCTGAAGTTGCCGAAGAACACGACGGGGTCGCTCGGGAACAGCCATGTGAGCCCCGGCTGTACCGCATAGAAGCCGGACCCGGTCGGCTGTTCGAGCGGCAGACCCGTGCCGGTCGTGTTGCCGACGCAGCGCGTCACGCAATCGGTGACCACGTCGAAGGGACCCTTGCCGGTCGCCGTCTTGAAGCGCAACCAGCCGATGTAGTAGAACCTGTCGGGGCCGCCCTCGTTCAGTTGATAGCGCAGTGTCATCTCGACGTCGCCGATGCCGCGTCCGTTGCTGCTGAACACATTGTCCTGCGCGCTGCCCGTGAAGATCTCGCGGCTTACCGTGTCGTTCGTCGAATAGACGTAGGGCACGCGCAGTTCCATTTCCATCCGGTTCGTGATCCCGTAGCGTAGTGCGAGCCCGCCGGTGAGCGTTGTTGTCTTGACCTCTCGCACGTCGATGAGTCCGATCAACAACGCGGGAATGATCGTATAGCCGACCAGCGCGACACGATCCGTCGACGAATAGCTGAACTGGAACGATGGCTCCAGCACGAACTTGTTGCGCGGTGTGAGCACGCCGGGCTGATCGAAGATCGGCGCGACTGCGGGCGGAGCACTGTCGGTCACCGGCGCCTGGCCGACGGGTTGAGACGGCTGCACAGGCTGAGCGGACTGCTGTGCCGTTTGCGCGGCGCCAGCGGCCGGCGCATTGCCGGACGGCTCGCCCTCGCCAGCCCCGCGCAACGTCCCCAGCGTACCGCTGTCCAGCGCGCGGCTCAACCGCGCAAGGCCCGCTTCCTGATCGGCGAGTCTGCGCTTCAGCGCGTCGAGTTCCTGCACGCGCCGGTCGAGTTCCTGACGCAGCGTCGCGACGTTTTCCTGCGGGGTTTGATCTTCCAGCGACTGCGCGAACGCTTCCGCGTTGAACAGCAGCACAGCGGTGTAGCCCAGCGTTCGGACGCAGCGAGATGGCATGCGCTTCATGGGGGTCTCCATGACGAGGCCTGCAGGTTTACCCCGGTACGAGAAAGCCGGCCGCGACATTGCGCGGACACGGATGCCGGGCCTGAGCGGGCGATCAGGAGACGTGCCGTCTACTGGCGAAATCGGTAAGTGCCTGGCCTGGCGTTGCGACCCATCGAACGGTCGTGTGTCGCTATGTGTGTCGCTAAGAAGATCGGAATTTCGAACGTCGCTTCGAGGCGTGCAAAGCAGCCCGTCGACGACGTTCAAAGACTATCGCGGCATACGTGGCCCGCCAATCAGGCGAACCCTCGTCTGTGATCGCTGCATAACAGAACACATCATGTTTTCAGGCATTTTTCGCAGTGCAACGTTGCAGCGAGCGGTCGGTGGAAAAGCGATGTGCGGATGCACATCGCTTTTCCACGAGCCGGGCGCATAATGCCCATCCCGACGATGCAATCGATAGTCGCCCGCTGTGGAGGACGTCATGCAAGCGAAAAACGAAGATGCTGTCGCGCATCTGTTCAACGACATCGTCGAATTCGCACGAGGCCGGTTGCCCGAGCCCGCGTTCGGCGTCGTCGAACCTTTTCTGCGGCATTACTACGACTTCGTCGACGCGGACGACCTGCATAGTCGCGGCATCGCGGATCTCTACGGCGCCGCGATGGCGCACTGGCAAACGGCGCAGCGCTTCGCGCCCGGCACCGAACGCCTGCGCGTGTACAACCCGATTCTCGAACAGCATGGCTGGCATTCCGATCACACGGTTGTCGAGATCGTCAACGACGACATGCCGTTTCTCGTCGACTCGGTATCGATGGCGGTGAACCGGCTCGGGCTCGCGCTGCATTCGGTCGTGCACCCGGTGTTCCGGCTGTGGCGCAACACCGACGGCACGATCGCCCGGGTCGCGCAGGGCGGCGAGGAGGCGGGCGACACGCACTCGCATCTGACATCGTTCATTCATTTCGAGGTGGACCGCTGTGGCGATGCGGCGCGGCTCGCGGCGTTATCCGACGACATCGCGCATGTGCTCGGCGACGTACGCGCAGCCGTCGAAGACTGGCCGAAGATCGTCGACATGGCGCGCGCGACGATCAAGGAGATGAAGGCCCGCGAGACCGGCGCCGAAGGCGTCGAGGCGCGTGCGTTTGTCGAATGGATGGCCGCCGATCACTTCACGTTCCTCGGCCAGCGCGACTACGAACTCGTCGCGCATGGCGACGGCCTCGGCCTGCGCGGCGTGCCGGGCTCCGGCCTTGGCATCCTGCGCGAAGCGCTGCGCGAGCCGGGCGCCGCCGAGATCACACCGCTGCCGCCGGCCGCGGCTGAAATCATCCGCGGCGCGTCGCCGATTTTTCTGACCAAGGCGAATTCGCGCGCGACCGTGCACCGGCCGGGCTACCTCGATTACGTCGGCGTGAAACTCACGGACAAAGACGGCAACGTGCGCGGCGAGCGGCGCTTCATCGGGTTGTACACGTCCACGACCTACATGGTGTCGAGCGCGGAAATTCCGATCGTTCGGCGCAAGTGCGCGAACATCGTGCGGCGCGCGGGCTTCCTGCCGAAGGGCCATCTCGGCAAGTCGCTCGTGACGGTGCTCGAAACCTGGCCGCGCGACGAGCTGTTCCAGGCCGACGAAGACGAACTCTACGACGTCGCGCTCGGCGTGCTGCGATTGCAGGAACATCAGCGCACGCGGATTTTCGTGCGGCGCGACCGCTTCGACCGTTTCGTGTCGTGCCTCGTGTTCGTCGCACGCGACAAGTACAACACCGATCTGCGACGACGCATCGCCGCGCTGCTGACGGACACGTTCAACGGTGCGACCGTCGAGTTCACCCCGCTCCTGTCGGAATCGACGCTCGCGCGGATTCATTTCGTCGTGCATGCGCAGTCGGGCACGATGCCCGAGGTCGACACGCGCGAACTCGAAGCGCGGCTCGTGCAGGTCACGCGCCGCTGGCAGGACGATCTCGCCGATGCGCTGCTCGATGCGTCCGGCGAAGAGCAGGGCAACCGGCTGCTGCAGCGCTACGCCGATTCGTTTCCCGCCGGCTATCGCGAGGACTATCCGGCGCGCACGGCGGTACGCGACATCGAACTGATCGAACGCGTGCAGGGCAGCGAGCGGCTCGCGATGAACCTGTATCGACCGATCGAATCGGGCCCACGCGCGTTCCGTTTCAAGGTGTACCGGACCGGCGAGCCGATCGCGCTGTCGCGCAGTCTACCGATGCTCGAGCATCTCGGCGTGCGCGTCGACGAGGAGCGGCCGTACCTGATCGAAGCGCCTGGTGCGAAGCCCGCGTGGATTCACGACTTCGGGCTCGAACTCGCGGACGATGCGGAGTTCGACATCGAGCGCGTGAAGGATCTGTTCGAGGACGCGTTCGAGCAGGTGTGGACCGGCGAGATCGAAAACGACGACTTCAACCGGCTGGTGCTGCGCGCGCATCTCGGTGCGCGCGAAGTGACGATCCTGCGCGCGTATGCGAAGTATCTGCGGCAAGTGGGTTCGACGTTCAGCGATGCGTATATCGAGCGCGCGCTGACCGGCAATCCGGCGATTGCGCGCGGGTTCGTCGATCTGTTCGTCGCGCGTTTCAACCCGGCCACGACCGGCACACCGCAGGTCCGCGACGCGCGCACCGCACAACTGCACAAGGACATCGAAAGCGCACTCGACAAGGTGCCGAATCTCGACGAGGACCGCATTCTGCGGCAGTTTCTCGGCGTGATCGGTGCGACGCAGCGCACGAATTACTATCAACGCGACAAAGAGGGAAAACCGAAAGCGTATCTGTCGTTCAAGTTCGATCCATCGAAGGTGCCCGGCTTACCCGAGCCGAAACCGATGTTCGAAATCTGGGTGTATTCGCCGCGCGTCGAAGGCGTGCATCTGCGCGGCGGACGCGTTGCGCGCGGCGGCCTGCGCTGGTCGGATCGTCGCGAGGATTTCCGCACCGAAGTGCTCGGGCTGATGAAAGCGCAGATGGTGAAGAACGTCGTGATCGTGCCGGTCGGATCGAAGGGCGGTTTCGTCGTGAAGAACCCGCCGCCGCCCGGCGACCGCGAAGCGTGGATGCGCGAAGGGATCGCGTGCTATCAGACGTTCCTGCGCGGGCTGCTCGATCTGACCGACAACCGAGTGGCCGGCGCGATCGTGCCGCCCACGGATGTCGTGCGCCTCGATGCGGACGACCCGTACCTCGTGGTCGCCGCGGACAAGGGTACCGCGACGTTCTCTGATTACGCGAATGCGATCTCGCAGCACTACGGCTTCTGGCTCGACGATGCGTTCGCGTCGGGCGGCTCGGTCGGCTATGACCACAAGAAGATGGCGATCACCGCGCGCGGCGCGTGGGAATCGGTGAAGCGGCATTTCCGCGAGATGGGTGTCGACACGCAGGCGACGGACTTCACCGTGGTCGGCGTCGGCGACATGTCGGGCGACGTGTTCGGCAACGGCATGCTGCTGTCGCCGCACATCCGGCTCGTCGCGGCATTCGATCACCGGCACATCTTCCTCGACCCGAACCCCGATGCAGCCGCGAGTTTCGCCGAGCGAAGCCGGCTGTTCGCGCTCGAGCGCTCGAGCTGGGCCGACTACGACCCCGCGCTGATTTCCGCGGGCGGCGGCGTGTTTCCGCGCACCGCGAAGACGATCCCTGTGTCGCCCGCGATGCAGGCGGTGCTCGGCATCGGCGCATCCGCGCTCGCGCCGAACGATCTGATCCGCGCGCTGCTGCTCGCGCCGGTGGACCTGCTGTACAACGGCGGCATCGGCACCTACGTGAAAGCGACGCGCGAGACGCATGCGCAGGTCGGCGACCGCAGCAGCGACGCGGTGCGTGTGAACGGCGCGGAGCTGCGCTGCAAGGTGGTCGCCGAGGGCGGCAATCTCGGCCTCACGCAACTGGGTCGTATCGAGTACGCGCAGCGCGGCGGCCGCATCAATACCGATGCGATCGATAATTCAGCGGGTGTCGACTGTTCGGACCATGAGGTCAACATTAAGATTCTGCTCGGCCTCGTCGTGGCCGACGGCGAGATGACCGCGAAGCAACGCAACGCATTGCTTGCGGAAATGACCGACGAAGTGGGCCTGCTCGTGCTGCACGACAACTACTATCAGACCCAGGCGCTATCGATCGCCGGGCGCTACGGCGTCGAACAGCTCGATGCGGAAGCGCGGCTGATGCGCATGCTCGAACGCGCGGGCCGGCTCAATCGCGCGATCGAATTTCTGCCTGCCGACGACGAACTCGCCGAGCGCCAGGCCGCGAAGCTCGGCCTCACGACGCCGGAGCGCGCAGTGCTGCTCGCGTACAGCAAGATGTGGCTGTACGACACGCTGCTCGAATCGAACTTGCCGGAAGATCCGCTCGTTGGCGGGATGCTGGTCGACTATTTTCCGCAGCCGTTGCGTCAGCGTTTCGCGGAGCCGATGCGGCGCCATCCGCTGCGTCGAGAAATTCTCGCGACCTATCTGACGAACGCGCTCGTCAATCGTGTCGGCTGTGCGTTCGTGCACCGGCTGATGGAGGAGACCGACGCGCAGCCGGGCGATATCGTGCGTGCGTGTCTGATGGCGCGCGACGTGTTCGATCTCGACCGCGTATGGGCCGACATCGATGCGCTCGACAACCGCGTCGCGGACGACGTGCAGGCGCGCATGTTCGTCGAGGTCGCACGGTTGCTCGAACGCTCGGCGCTATGGTTCCTGCGCCAGCTGCTGTCCGGTGCGGTGCGCGATGGTGGCGTGACGGATCTGCTCGAACGATGCCGCGACGCGGCGCAGCGGCTCGCGCCGCAATGGCCGGCACTGCTGCCGCACGAGGATCTCGATGCGTTATCGGCGCGACAGCGCGAACTTGTCGATGCGGGCGTCGACAGTGGTCTCGCGGTGCGGGTTGCGAGCGGTGAGAACTCGGCGGCGCTGCTCGACATCGCCGAAGTGGCAGCGACGAGCGGGCGCGACCTCGAACTTGTCGCGGGTGTGTACTTCGCGCTCGGCACGCGGCTGAACTACGGCTGGATCGGTGAGCGTGCAGCCACGTTGCCGACACCGACGCACTGGGACCTGCTCGCGCGCGCCACGGCGCTCGCCGAACTCGCGCGGCTCAAGCGAGCGTTGACGGCAAGCGCGCTTGCGCAGGACGAACATGCGGCTACACCGGACGCGCTTGTCGATGCATGGTGCGAACATCGCGCGGCTGCGCTCGAACGCTACGAACGACTGCTCGCGGATCTGCGTGCATCGGGCGGCGCGAGCCTGTCGATGCTGCTCGTCGTGGTGCGCGACATGGCGGTGCTGGAGCGCGCTTGACAACATGGTTTGGCGCACGAGCGGTTGTGATACAAAGGCGTTTCCTTCCACGACCGCCCGCACCGTCCGACGATGACAGAAGAATCGCCGAAAGCCATTTTCTACGCACTCGCTGCCAACTTCGGCATCGCCGTCTGCAAGTTCGCGGCCGCGGCGTTCACCGGTTCCGGCTCGATGTTCGCCGAAGCGATCCACTCCACCGCCGATTGCGGCAACCAGTTGCTGCTGCTGTTCGGGCTGCGGCAGGCGCGCCGTCCCGCAACCGTGCTGCATCCGCTCGGCGCGGGGCGCGCGATCTACTTCTATTCACTGATCGTCGCGCTGCTGCTGTTCTTCGTCGGCGGCGCGTTCTCGGTGTACGAAGGGCTGCACCGGCTCGTCGCGCACGAACCGCTGTCGCATGCGTTCGTCGCGCTCGTTGTGCTCGGCGTATCGGTCGTGCTCGAAACGTTTTCGCTGATGGGCGCGGTTCGCGAGATCCGCAAGCAGTACCCCGACAAATCGATGTGGCGCTGGTTCCGCGAAACGCGCGAGTCCGATCTGCTGGTTGTCGCGGGCGAAGACATTGCGGCGCTAGCAGGTCTCGCGATCGCGTTCGTCGCGGTGCTGGCGACCATGGTGAGCGGCAATCCGGTGTACGACGCGCTCGGTTCGATCGGCGTCGGCGTGCTGCTGATGGTGATCGCGTGGCTCGTCGCGCGCGAAGTGAAGTCGATGCTGATCGGCGAATCGGCGAGCCCGGAAGTGCGACGCGCGATCGAAGCGCATTTGCGCGCGCGCGGCGAGATCCGCAGCATCATCAACCTGATCACGCTGCAATGGGGCAAGCACGTCGTGGTTGCGGTGCAGGCCGAGATGATCGATTACGCGAGCGGCCGCGCGATGGTCGATGCGATCAACGTGGTCGAAGCCGATCTGCAGGCGACGTTTCCGCAGGTTAAATGGGTGTTTTTCGAACCGGACGTGCCGCGCGTCGCTGCTGCCGATCGATGAGATTGATGCTTTAGTCCTGCCACTAACCCGGTGTTGAGAAAGATTGAGATTTCGAGGTGCTGCAGCACTTCGACTGCTCTTCACGTGCCGTTGGCTCTTCGGCGAGGCGTTGTCCATCTTTAAGCTGAATCAAATCTGCGTCAGAAAAAATCACTGCATGCGGGATGCATTTATCCGCAAGGAATTTCATTCCATGGTCATTATCTCTTCTGTATCTTCAAGAGCGGAATCTTAAGGAATGCGACTCGCTATATGACTGCACACGTCGCGTCCGAAAGATGTGAAAGGATTCCACGTCGTATATTCCGTTCAACCTTCGAGGGGGTTTAATTGAAGAACATTCTTCTTGCTTTGGCATTGTCCGTTGCATCCCTTCCCGTGCTGGCAGCCGATGTCTGTCAAGGAGGCACCTTGCTGACCGGTACTGTTCTAACTGCGCCCACATACAAACCGGGATCGCAACTCAATGGCATCTATCTGGATCACACGCACGTGAGTTTGCAGGGAACCGACGGCCAGGTGTACGACGTCGCAATGGACGACGTTTTCGCCAACGGTTATCAACGAAACCAGGCTAGCGTGCCGTCTCCGTTGAACAAGATCCTTGTCGGCGATCAACTCGAACTCTGCGGGGAACTCTACACGGGCGGTGACGTTGGGATCCACTGGGTCCATACGAACTGTGGCGACACGCCGACGCCGACCGATCCGAACGGCTGGACCCGCGACCTGTCGCAGCCCGCGCTGGGCAACAATCTCGAGAGCAGCGAAACGTACTGTTATCTCTGGCAGTAAGCGACGCGCGCAAGGTCAGGCCATTCTCATGAATAAGAAGCGTGCACTCCTCGCCGCGGCAGGATTCACGAGTATGGTCCTGGCCACTGTCTATTACACCGCCCGTGGGCCGGCGCCGATGGTGCCGGCCGCTGTGTCAGCCCCCGGCTTGCGAACCGGCGAGGGCGGTACCTCGGTTTTCTCGCAGCTCGAGCCGTCGGCTGCAACAGGAACGGCTAACCAGGCGCGACCGTCCTTGACGGGCAGCAGCGGCCGTATAGTCGATCTGGGCGGCAAAACTGTCGCGCAGTACGTTGCCCGGTACGAAGGCGCCGCGCGCCTCGGTGACGCGGCCGCCGCCTATAAGGTCTATCTTGCCGAGTCGCTTTGTGCCGCGGGTTCCGCACGACGCGATTCGACTCAGGGCGATCGTGCTTCATCTGCCGTACCTGTCGATCAGGCGCATCTATGTGCGGCGGTTACGCCCGCTGAAGTTCAGGAGCGCCTTCAATTTCTCGCACTGGCCGCACGAACCGGTCAGGCGGGCGCGCAGGTCGACTTCTTTCTGGAGGGACCCGATGGAACGGGAGAAATTCCGTCAGCGGAAACCGATCCGGATAGTCCCGATGTCAAGCGCTGGAAGGATGATGCGTTGGATCATCTGAAGGATGCGGCCGGGCAATGTGATCCGCTCGCAGCCGGATTGCTTGCCACGAACTACAGCTCGGGGAGATTCAATGCGCAGGACCCGTCGCAGGCGATTGCATTCGACTTGCTGGCGGCAGCGGCAGGAAACGGTAAATGGTCGAGGGCGCGGCTGCAGGCGCAATTCGGTGCGAACATGAAGACCAGCGTGTTTGAAGCGGCTTATGCCGATGGGCTTCAGGCCGCGCGTGAGGCCTGTCCGCAGACCAGGACTCAATGAAGGATTGCACCTCGCCGCAAAGCAGTATCCGGGCCGAAGCGCTGGCCGCAATGAAGTAGCGTCTCTGTCGCGTCTTCGGATGACCGGATTTGTTAGCGAATCTCAATAGGGCATTGCACGCGAGGCGGTTGATGCGGCGATGGGCGATGCGAATAATGGAGCACAGATCGACGGTGAAGCGCCGTCGGTTTCCCGCTACTTGTTTCGCATTCAACTGCAGGAGCCTTTCATGCGTACATGGTTCATCACCGGCGTCAGCAGCGGCTTTGGCCGCGCGCTCGCCGAACGTCTTGTCGAGCGCGGCGAACGCGTCGTCGGCACCTTCCGCAACGACGCCGGCGCCGCCGCATTCGACGCGCTGGCACCAGACCGTTCGTTCGGCGTCGTCGTCGACGTCACCGACGAGGCAGCGGTGCACCGCGCGATCGACGCCGCCGAAGCGCGCATTGGCGGCATCGACGTGCTCGTCAACAACGCGGGCTTCGGGCTCGAAGGCGCCGTCGAGGAAGTGACGCTCGATCAGGCGCGTCACCAGTTCGAGGTCAACGTGTTCGGCCCGATCACGGCGATTCAGGCAGTGCTGCCGTATATGCGCAAACGGCGCGCCGGACATATCGTCAACGTGTCGTCGATGGGCGGCATCACGACGTTTCCGGGCCTTGGCCTGTATCACGGCAGCAAGTTCGCGCTCGAAGGCATTTCCGAGTCGCTGGCGAAGGAGATTGCGCCGCTCGGCATCAAGGTGACGCTCGTCGAACCGGGCGGTTTTCGCACGCAATGGGCGGGTGCGTCGATGACGCGCATCGAGAACCCGATCGACGACTACGACTCGACCGTGGGCGCTGCGCGCAAACGCCGCCAGGAGATGAGCGGCCGTCAGCCCGGCGATCCGCGCAAGGCCGCCGATGCGATCATCGGTGCAGTCGACGCACCGGAGCCGCCGCTGCATCTGCTGCTTGGCAAGGATGCGCTGCTGTTCGTCGGGCAGAAGCTCGGCGCGCTGCAGGCTGAAGTGATGAAGTGGGCGCCGGTGTCGGCCAGCACCGATTTCGATTGAACGGGGGCGGCCGGTACGCGGGTAGGAGTTCAGCGTGCCGGCCGCTTGCGTGCGGGCGCACGCTTCGACGCGGGTATTTCCGTCGGCACGGGCGACGTCGTGCGCAACGCGGACAACGCGTGCCGCGCGGGCTTCGGCCGCGCGAGCGCGTCCTTCAGGAAGTCGATCAGCACGCGCAGTTTCGGCGGCATGCTGCTGCGATTGAAGTAGTACAGGTAGAGCCCGGCCGTCGGGCTCCACTCTTCGAGCACGCGCACCAGTTGCCCCGAACGGATAAAACGCTCCACGTAGCGGTCGAACAGATACGCGATGCCGACGCCGTCGAGCGCTGCCTGCAGGACCACCAGCGAATCGTTCGTCGTGAGCCGTCCGCCGACTTCGATCTGCACACTCTCGCCGCCGCGCTCGAATTCCCAGCGGTACAGCGTGCCGGTGCTGCCCATCCGGAAGTGCACGCAATCGTGTTCGCGCAATGCGAATGGATGGTCGGGGACACCGCGTCGCGCGAGATAGTCTGGCGACGCGACGATCGCGACGCGCAGATCCGGCTGCAGCGGTACCGCCATCATGTCCTTCTCGAGCACATCGCCGAAGCGGATGCCCGCGTCGAACCCCTGACTCACGACGTCGGTGAGTCCGTTATCGAGCGTAATGTCGAGGCCGATGTCCGGATGCGCATCGAGGAATTCGCGCAGCAGCGGTTCGAGCAGCACGATGCTGGCGGTGCGCGGCACGTTCAGCCGCACGATGCCGGCCGGCTTGCCGGATGACCCCGCAACATCTTCGACCGCGTTACTCAGTTCGCTGACAAGCGGCTGGATGCGCGCGAGAAACGCGGCGCCGGCCTCGGTGAGGCTGACGCTGCGCGTCGTGCGATTGAATAGCCGCACGTCGAGGCGATTTTCGAGCTGGCGGATCGTGTGACTGATCGCGGACGGCGTGACGCCCATCGCGATCGCTGCCGCCGTGAAGCTACGCGCTTCGGCGACACGCACGAAGACGCCGAGCCCGTCGAGTGCATCCGGTTCCATAGCGCTTACTTGAAGCCAGTGACCGCGTGCGGCACGTACAGCTCTTCGAGCTTCGCGATTTCTTCGGCGGTCAGTTCGAGCGACAGCGCGGCCACCGCATCGTCCAGATGCTGCGGCTTCGTTGCTCCGACGATCGGCGCGCTGATCGGCTTCTTCTGCAGCACCCACGCGAGCGCGACCTGCGCGCGCGGCACGCCGCGGGCCGCCGCAATCTCGCCGACCCGCTCGACGATGCGACGATCCGCGTCGCCCGTCTGTTGATACAGCGTGCGACCGAACTCGTCGGTCTCCGAGCGCGCGCTCGTGGTGTCCCAGTCGCGCGTGAGACGTCCGCGCGCAAGCGGGCTCCACGGAATCACGCCGATGCCTTCGCTTTCGCACAGCGGCAGCATCTCGCGTTCTTCCTCGCGATACAGCAGGTTCACGTAGTTCTGCATCGTGACGAAGCGCGTCCAGCCGTGCCGCTCCGCGACATGCAGCGCCTTCGAGAACTGCCACGCGTACATCGACGACGCGCCGATGTAGCGCGCCTTGCCCGCCTTCACGACGTCGTGCAGCGCTTCCATTGTTTCCTCGATCGGCGTGTCGTAGTCCCAGCGGTGGATCTGGTAGAGATCGACGTAATCGGTGCCGAGACGCCGCAGGCTCGCGTCGATCTCCGCGAAGATCGCCTTGCGCGACAGGCCCGCGCCGTTCGGGCCTGGATGCATCCGGTTGAAGACCTTGGTGGCGAGCACGATCTCGTCGCGGCGCGCCATGTCCTTCAGCGCGCGTCCGACGATCTCCTCGCTCGTGCCCGCCGAGTAGACGTTGGCGGTGTCGAAGAAGTTGATGCCGTGGTCGAGTGCCTGCTTGATGAACGGGCGGGCCTGCTCTTCGTCGAGCGACCATGCGTGCGTGCCCTGGTCCGGCGCGCCATAGCTCATACAGCCGAGACACAGCCGCGAGACGTCGAGGCCGGTGCGGCCGAGTTTGATGTAGTCCATTTGTGCTGCTCCTGTCGAAACGTGCTGGAGGGAAAGGCAAGCAAAGGCGAGCGTTCGATTATAGAAATCCGGGCGCCGGAATTGACAAGCCGGCGCGCATAGATTGCTGAGGCAGATTTGATAATGACGCAGATTGCACGCGAATGTCGGGTGGCAAAAAAAATCGCTGCACTTATACTTGTACCGCTTCACTTCGTCTGCGGTCAGCAGCGTCGAGACGCGTGCCGGCGTCCTGCTGCACCCGCAGCACATCAGGCAGTTCCTCCCAACGCGACATAGAACAAAGGAAGGCCCCATTATGCTGACCCGTACCTTCAGTGTTGTCCCTGCGTTGATGCTGGCCGCGTGCGCGGCCGTTTCGCCGCTCTCCGCGAATGCGGATGACGGCGACAGCTTTGCCCAAGGCGACTCGTCGCACGGCCGTCACGTCAAAGTGATGATCATCTCGATGTTTGCCCCGGAAGGGCAGGTGTGGCTCGACCATCTTGGGCCGTGGGAGAAGATTACCGTCGCGGGGCTGTCGCCGGATTACCCGACGATCAGCTGCAACAAGCAGGACATCTGCGTGATGACGACCGGCATGGGTCATGCTAACGCTGCGACGTCGACGATGGCGCTGACGTTCTCGCCGCGCTTCGATCTGCGGCATACATACTTCATGGTGGCCGGCATCGCGGGTATCGATCCGCAGCAGGGCACCTTGGGCTCCGCGGCGTGGGCGAAGTGGCTGGTCGATTTCGGTATTCAATGGGAACTCGATGGCCGCGAAATTCCGCCGGGCTGGACCACCGGCTACCTCGGCATCAACACGACGAGCCCGACGCAGAAGCCGCCGCTCGACTATCGCACCGAAGTATTCCAGCTGAACACAAAGCTCGCCGATGCCGCGTTCGCGCTGTCGCGCAACGTCACGCTCGAAGACAACGCACAGGCGCAAGCGGCGCGTGCGAAGTTCTCGTATGCGCCCGCGAACCAGTCGCCAAAGGTCATTCAATGCGACACGCTTGCTGGCGACACGTGGTGGTCGGGTACCGACCTCGGCCAGCGCGCCCGCGACTGGACGAAAATCCTGACCGACGGCAAGGGCGTGTACTGCACGACGCAGCAGGAAGACAACGCCACGTATGAAGCGTTGAAGCGTGCGGCGAGCGTCAACCGCGTCGACCTGAATCGTGTTGCGGTGCTGCGTTCGGGGTCCGATTTCGACCGGCCGTACGACGGCCAGACGAGCGCGGACAATCTGCTGAACTACGCGGCGCAGGGCGGTTTCTCGATCGCCGTCGACAACCTGTACCGTGCGGGCAATCCGCTCGTGCAGGACATCGTTACGCACTGGAGCGAGTGGCGCGACGGTGTGCCGCGCCGCTAACCTCGCTGTACCGCCGGTGCTTCAGTGGGCGTCTTGGTGGGCGCCTCAGTGGGCGCGATAGGGCGTCCACACCGGGGCATCGGTGGACCAATCGTCGAGTTCGGACGGATTCATGGCAGGCTCCTTGTGAGAGAGGCGTGTCCGGCAGGCGGATGGATGCTGGACACGCGTGGTATGGGTGAATGGTGAGCGCTTATTGGTCGCTTACCGGTTGCTTCTGGTCGCGTGCGAGGCGGGTTGCGTCTTCGTCGTTTGACTGGATCGCGAGACGTTCGGCTTGCGTGCGAGCGATGAGGCTCTTGTCCGGATAGCTGTTGCGGCTGAGTGCGGGCAGCGAGCCGTCGCGATAGGCCTGCACGAGTTCGGCGTGGACTTCGGCGCGTGTTTTAGCGTGCTGCGTATCGATGTGGGCCCACGAATAATCGTTGTAGGTGCCTGCGCGGCCGATGCCGCCGCCACCGCCTGCGAAGGCAGCGGTGCTCGCGAGCATCGAGAGAAGCAGACCGGCGACGAGATGGCGTTTCATGATTCACTCCTGTGATTCGATTGCGGCGCCGAAGGGTTGGCGCTGCGGCAGGGTGAAATTTATGCTTTGAACTGGTTTTGATAAATCGCGGATTCGCGAAATGAATTGTTGGTGGGGTGGAACAATCGAAATCGCTTTTTCCTTGTTCTGTATAAGGTTTTTAGTTTTTTTTTATTGCCGTGGGCGGTGGTGTTGGGTTTGCTTTTTGGCTGTTTGCCCTGGTGGGCGGGTGCTAATTTGCGCCTCGCGGCGCAGGCGTTGCCCCTGTGCGGGGCGGCACCTCCTTTCTTTGCCGCGGCAAAGAAAGGAGGCAAAGAAAGCCGCTCGAGACGTTACCAGGTCCTTTCCGCGCGTAGCCCGAGATGGCCCGCACCTAAGTGTCGTCCTCGCACTGACACGGTAGTGGTCCGAGACGAGATCGTCCCTCGCGTCGCAAACCGGAGTGACACGGGGCCCGCCCACCCCGCGG
>NZ_JBOIGG010000009.1:0-265926 GCF_050742655.1 Paraburkholderia sp.
AAAGGTCGCCCTTGTCGCCTGCATGCGCAAACTGCTCATCACGCTTAACGCAATGGTTCGCTCCAACACTCCCTGGCAGTCGGACTTCCATGACGCGTGACATTGCTCGTCTCAAGATAGTTGCTGTTCTTATGGGCAACGGGTGCGGCGCTAGCGACGCTCGCCATTCAGGAACGCGTGCATGCCTTCCTTCGCGTCGTCGCCGCTTTGCATGAGCGCTGCGGTGACCGATTCGGTAAACAAGCCGTCGCTCATCGACATATCGTGAATGCGCGGTACCGCGTTGATCGCTGCCCAGTTCGACAGCGGCGCGTTCTGCGCGACGCGTGCTGCGAGTTCGGCAGCCATCCTGCGGCCCTCATCGGGTTCGGCGAGATAGTGCGCAAGGCCAAGACGATGTCCGTCCTGTGCGTCGTAACGACGGCCGGTCAGCATCATTTCAGTCATCCGGTCCGGACCGATCACCCGTGCGACCCGCACCGATGCACCTCCGCCGACGAAGATGCCACGCTGCGCTTCCGGCAACTGAAAGAACGTGTCGTTTGCGGCAATGCGCACATGCGCGGCGAGCGCGAGTTCGAGCCCCCCGCCGATCACTGCACCCTGCAGCACCGCGACGACCGGCCGGCTCGAAAACTGGATGCGATGAAAGACCTGATGCCAGCGCTGCGACGTGCGCAACACATCGACCGGCGCGCGCCGACTGTTTTCCGCGAGATCGAGGCCCGCGCAGAAGTGCGGGCCAGCCGCGCACAGCACGACTGCACGAATCTCGTCGCCCAGGCTTGCGAACGCAGTGTCGAGCGAATCGATCAGCGCGTCGTTGAGGGCGTTGCGTTTCGCGGAACGCATCAGTTCGAGATGCGCAACGGCGCCGTCAAGGCGTACATCGAGTAATGCGTCAGTCATGCCTTCATCCAGGTGGTCGATGAACATATCTTATAAGATATCTTTGATTGCGCAAGACAAATGCACGAATCTAGTGAAAACCCTGGAAATTCGCGTGACCTCAGATGAAAACTCTGCGGCATCTCGCTAGATCATCGCAAGGAAGATATTTTTTAGTATATTTACATGAATGCCCCAGCCCGACGCTCGCGTAAGATGCGGCTTTCCCGTCAAGAACTGAAATGGCGACCGATTCCCCCAACCGAATGTCATCACGCACCGCAAAGTCTGCGCAGGACACTCTGCTCACTAGCCTTGCGCGCCGCGTGCGCACGTTGCGTGCGCAGCGCGGCATGACGCGCAAGCAGCTCGCCATGCAGTCGGGTGTCTCCGTGCCGTATCTGGCCCGCGTCGAAGGCGGTGAAGGCAATGTATCGATTGCGCTGCTGCACAAGCTGTCCGTCGCACTCAATGTGCCGATGCAGGAGTTCCTGTCCGATGGCGCATCGCAGAACGCGGACCTCACGATGCTCGTGCAGTTCCTCAAGCAGCAGCCGCCCGCAGTGCTTGCACAACTGCGCCAGCAGTTGATTTCGACGCCGGGCGTTGCCGATGCACTCCACGGTCAGCGCGTGGCGCTGATCGGGCTGCGCGGCGCCGGCAAATCGACGCTCGGCGCATTGCTTGCCGCAGAACTCGATGCACCGTTCATCGAACTCGACAAGATGATTGAGCAGGAAGCCGGCATTGCCATTGGCGAAGTCATTACGCTGTACGGTCAGACGGGAATGCGCAGGCTCGAGAGGCGCTGCGTCGAACAGATCGTCGATACCTACCCGCGCGTTGTGCTCGCACCAGGTGGTGGTATCGTCGCGGAGGCGGCAACCTACGAACTGCTGCTGCGCACGTTCTACACCGTGTGGCTGAAAGCCCGGCCCGACGTACACTTTGCACGTGTGATGGCGCAGAACGATGCGCGCATCGCGACGGCGGCGCTACGGCGCGAAGCGCTCGAACACATTCACCGGATGCTCGATGCGCGCGAGAACCTTTATCAGCTCACGAATACAACGCTCGACACTTCCGATCTAAGTATTGACGTAGCGATACAACAATTGGTCGGGCAGATTCAGCACAGCGTTGCGTTTCACACCGCATCATGATGCCGGGCGATTTGATAGACGACCGGAATATTGGCCGACGAGCTATACAGATACCCGGTGATCGGGATGGCAAGCGCTTTCACGTCGCCGACATCTAGTCCATCCCCCTGAACGGCCACATCTGCTTGAGTCGCACCCCACTGCCATAGAGCGGCAGGATCCTCGACTCGAGCATCGCGAGTGACTGGATCGCGAGCTGCGACAGCGTGTGCTTGGTGCTGGTCGCAATCGCAAGGCGGCTGACGAGCGTAGGCTCCGTCATGCGGATCAAACGGAAGCGCCGCTTGAGCGCATCGCCGGCAGTCGCGTTCAGCGAGAGCACTGCATAGCCGATCCCCTCGCTGACGAGATCGAGAATCGACGCGACCGCGTCGACTTCCAGTTCGATGCGCAGTCTCACCCCCTGCTCCGCCGCAGCCGCCTCCACCATTCTTCTGATCGCGTGCATACGGCCGGGAATCACGAGCGGATAGCGCGCGATTTCCCGCAGTGGGATCGTCGTCACAGGCGCGTCGTCCGGTGGTTCGTCCGCACTCCCCTGGCCGATCAAAAACAGTTCTTCGGTGAAGACGGTTCGCTTGTCGATCAACGGCGTATCGAACGTGTCGTAGATCACGGCCGCATCCACGCGTCCCATCATCAGCCATTCGATCAGGTAAGTGGACAGGCCCTCGGCAACCGAAATGGTGGCGCCGGGAAACGAAGTCCGGAAGCTGCGCACGAGATCGTGAGTGGCGACCTTCGCAAAGCTCGGCGTGATGCCGATGCTGAAATGGCCGCCTACGCGACCATGCAACTCGTCGAGATCCTGCGACGCTCGTTGCACCTGCGAAAGAATGCCCTTCGCGTGTGCGAGCATCCGCTGCCCGGCCGGCGTGAGCGTGACGCCCCGGCCGTTGCGCTCGAGCAGCGTATGGCGCAGCTCGACCTCCAGATGCCGTACGAGCCGGCTTAACGCGGGCTGATTGGTGTCCAGTGTGATGGCAGCGCGCGTGAAGCTGCCGAGTTCGGCGACATGAACGAACGCCTCGAGTTGTTTCAGGTCCATCGGGCTATGTGAGATTTGTATATCAGCTAGTCAGGTATGGCAATTGTAGCCATGAGCATCGGCGACCACAATTCGTCCATCTACAGGGACCGCATACGGCGCGGCCCACCACCCAGAGACGACGTTCGATGACATCCAGCCTGAAATCCTGCCTGCCTCCCGATCCCCATCCCGTTCGACCCACGCATACACTGCCCGCCGATGCGTGCGATGCGCACTGTCACGTGTTCGGTCCTGCCGACCGTTTCCCGTATGCACCTGATCGCAGCTATACCCCGCCCGATGCGCCCTTCGAACGACTGACCGCGCTGCACGACTTTCTCGGCCTGAGCCGCGGCGTGATCGTTCAGGCCAGTTGCCACGGAACGGACAACACCGCGATGCTCGACGCGATCGCGCACGGCAACGGGCGCTATCGCGGCGTCGCGATCGTTGACGGCGACGTCACCGATGAACAGCTCGCCGACCTCGATGCGAACGGCGTGCGCGGCGTGCGCTTTAATTTCGTCGCGCATCTGGGCGGCGCGCCTGATCTCGACGTGTTCGACCGCGTGCTCGGGCGGATCGAGCAACTCGGCTGGCACGTGGTGCTGCATCTCGACGCGCAGGACATCCTGCAGTACGCGGACCGGATCGCACGCATCAAGGTGCCCTTCGTCATCGATCACATGGGCCGCGTGCGTGCCGAGGCGGGACTGGATCAGCAGCCGTTCACGCAACTACTCGAACTGATGCGCAATCCGCTCGCGTGGGTCAAGGTGTGCGGCGCGGAACGCGTGTCCGTAGGTCGCCGACCGTTCGACGACGCGATTCCGTTCGCGCGCACGCTGATCGAGGCCGCGCCCGATCGCGTGCTGTGGGGTACGGACTGGCCGCATCCGAACATCAGCAAGGACATGCCGAACGACGGCGAACTGGTCGATCTGCTCTATCGCTTCTGCCCGGACGCGGCGTTGCGCGAACAGTTGCTGGTCACGAACCCGGCGCGTCTCTACGGTTTCTGATCGACATCCACCGACGCAACGACGTCGACAAACTGCCGCATCAAGATGGCAGACATGCGAAAAGACGGTATAGACAGTCTTTTCGCTCACCACCCGAAGTCAGGAGACAACGATGATTCACGCGCACGTTGCGCCGCCCGTACAGGAGTGGCGTCATGAATGACAGTGCAGTCATGACGCCGCAGTCACGCCCCGCGAAGAAGCCCTTCTATCGCACGCTCTATTTTCATGTGCTCGTCGCGATCGTGCTCGGCGTAATGCTCGGGCATTTCGCGCCGTCGCTCGCCGTGAAGATGAAGCCGCTCGGCGACGCGTTCATCAAGCTGATCAAGATGGTGATCGGGCCGATCATCTTCTGCACCGTCGTCACCGGCATTGCCGGGATGGGCGACATGAAGAAGGTCGGGCGCGTCGGCGGCAAGGCACTGCTGTATTTCGAAGTGGTGTCGACGCTGTCGCTCGTGATCGGGCTCGTCGCTGGACATCTGTTCCGGCCAGGTGCCGGCTTCAACCTGAACGCCGCCACGATCGATGCCAGCGCGCTGACCGGCTACACGACGGCCGCACATCAGCAGAACACGGTCGAGTTCCTGATGCACATCATTCCGGACACGGTCACGAGCGCGTTCGCGACCGGCAACGTGCTGCAGATCCTGCTGATCTCGGTGCTGTTCGGTGCCGCGCTGGCGGCAACCGGCGAGCGAGGCCGTCAGCTCACGGCGATCATCGATCACTTCGCCCACACGTTTTTCGGCATCGTCCACATCATCATGAAGGTTGCGGCGATCGGCGCGTTCGGTTCGATCGCGTTCACGATCGGCACCTACGGCATCGGTGCAGTGCTGCCGCTGCTGAAGTTGATCGGCGCGTTCTACCTGACGCTCGTGGTCTTCGTGCTGGTGGTGCTGGGCGCGATTTCGCGGCTGCTCGGTTTCAGCATCCTGCGTTTCATGAGCTATATCCGCGAGGAAATCCTGATCGTGCTCGGCACGAGTTCGTCCGAGGCCGCGCTGCCGCAGATGCTCGAAAAACTCGAACGTCTCGGTTGCTCGAAATCGGTGGTCGGGCTCGTGATTCCGGCTGGGTATTCGTTCAATCTCGACGGCACCAACATCTATCTGACGATGGCCGTGCTGTTCATCGCGCAGGCGTTCAACATCGAACTCAGCCTGACGCAGCAGCTGACGCTGGTCGGTGTCGCGATGCTGACGTCGAAGGGGGCGAGCGGCGTAGCCGGCGCGGCGTTCGTGATGCTCACGTCGACGCTGCTGGTGTTTCCGCTGATTCCGGTGTCCGGCATGGTGCTGATCCTCGGCATTCATCGCTTCATGGGAACCGGGCTCGCGATCGTCAACACGATCGGCAACGGCGTCGCGACGCTGGTGGTCTCCGCGTGGGAACACGAACTCGACCGATCGAAACTGAACGCCGAAATGTCGCGACGCCGTTCCGGTTGATTTGTGCCGACTGACTAACCCGTCAGTCGAAAAAAAAGCCAAAGCGTCTCGAGGTCTGCGCGTGCGTGTGTGCGAAACACATGTACGCACGCGCGGCGGGGAACGCTCGCGCCAAAAAAATAACCTGTTTGGAGACGCACTTGAAACTCACACGACAAAACGGTTCACGACGCGGTTTCGGTTTTCACCGCGTCTGCCTCGCCACGACATGCCTGCTGACCGCAGGCGGGGCCGCGCACGCGGAAGACGCTGCGCAATCGTCCGCCAATGCCGCGATTGCATCGTCGTCGGTGCAGATGTATGGCCTGATCGGCATGTACGTCGACAGCTCGAAGCTCAGTACGACCCGTGCGAGCACCGTGCAGGAAGGCGGCGGCGGACTCACGACCTCGTACTGGGGCATGCGCGGTCGGGAAGACCTTGGCGGTGGCAATGCGGTGATCTTTGGGCTCGAAAGTTTTTTCCGGCCCAACACGGGGCAGCTCGGACGCAACACGACGGACGGTCTGTTTTCGCGCAATGCGTATGTCGGCCTCACCGGCCGCTACGGGACGTTCAAGTTCGGCGAGCAGACCAACCCGACCTATATCAACCAGCAGCTCGTGAATCCGTTTGGTTCGTCAGTGGTGTTTTCGCCGCTGATCGTGCAGTCGTACACGGCCACCTACAACAACACGGTGATCGGCGACACGGTATGGCAAAACGCAGTCGAGTACGTGACGCCGAACACGGGCGGCCTGACGGGCACGGTGATCTACAGCGTGAGCAGTACGACCGGTCATCAGGGCCGCGACAATCTCGGCCTGCATCTGACCTACAGGAACGGCCCGCTGACCGCAGTGTTTTCGGCGCAGCGCGACCGCACCGCAGCAGTCGCGCCTTCGACCGGACAGTACCTGTATCTGGCCGGCTTCGCGTACGACGCGAAATTCGCCAAGGTCTACGCCGCCGCGCAGATGACCAGCAACAACGACGTGGAGACGGGTTCGCATACCTACGAACTGGGCTTGTCCGTGCCGCTCACAGCGTCGACCGCGATTCTCGCGGAATGGGCGCGCACGAAACACAGCGCGCCGCTCGACCGGAGCAACGTGCGCAATACCGGCACCGTCGCGTACGACTACATCCTGTCGAAGCGCACGCAGGTGTACGTCGTCTACTCGTACGACAAGCTGACGGATAACCCGTCGGGCAGCACCTACGGGGTCGGCATACAGCACACGTTCTAGCTCTGGCGTCGTGCAGGACGGGGATGCAAAACGGGGATGCAAATCACGGGCCTCAGTCCGTGTTCGCCACCTGCGCCAGCACGGCCGGGATCCACGCCATGTCGCTGCCCGCGAGCGCATCCGGCCCATACAACGCGACCGACTGCCCCAGTATCTTGATGTCGATCGCGTCGCCCTGCATCGCACGCGCGGTCTTGAAGTCCGGATGATGCTGGGTCGCCGACCAGACGATGTAGCGCCCCAACTCGGTCACGCGCGCCGGCAGCGCGACGATCAGCATCGTGATGAAAGCGCCGCCGATAAACCACAGCAGCGTGTCCCGCTCATCCGCCGACAACGCGAGCCCGGTCGTTGCGCCAAGCGCTGTAAAGATCAACACCGCAAACGGCAGCATATTGATCAGATAGCTCGCCCACCAGCGCCGCGACCCGAACGCGCGCATATAGCCGATCGCGATCAGTTCGTCCCTGAAACCTCGGATCAAGCCGGCGCGCTTGAGGGCAGACCCCAGCCGGACCATCAGGTCCCTGAACACCGCGGGCTGCCGCGCGGTCGCCAGCACTTCTTTCTCGACCGCATCGAGCTCGTCGTGGGATGTGCCGTTTTCCATCAACACCCCGGCGACGCCCGGCACGAGAATCTTGCGCCCAAGCAGTCGCACAACGCCGGTTAGCGCGACCCGCGACACGCCGCCGCTCAGCAGCGCCATCTGGTACGCGGAGATTTTCGTGATCTGCATCGTCGAGCCTGCGCGCCAGATCCGCCGCGCTTTCCATAGGCGCCACACCAGCGTCATGTAGAGCGCCGCGGCAAACGCGAGGCCGACTGCGACGGTCACGACGATCGAATCGGGCATACGTGTGTCCATGACCTGCGTGCGTGTGCGGTGACGATGTGGAGCCACAGGCGCGCAAGTGATCGATGAGCGAACGGATGCGGTGACGACGATGCGATCCGGTCCGGACGGCGAGTTCGGTGAACATCGCTCGACGCATGATAGGCGATCGAAGGGCCGGGTTGAAACGGGAGCGTATTTTTTCTTCAACGGTTCGATTCACGCTCTGGATCGGAGAGCGTTACCGAACGCCGGCCCCAGGCTGGCGAGACAGGCGACGCCCGCTGGCCTCTCAATGGCTGATCATCCAGGGCCGGCCGCCGCTTGCCCCCTTCAGTTCGTTCGCCGTTGCGCCCGGGGTTTTCATCCCCGTTCCGCACCCACACGCGGGCCCGTGACGATGAGGGGATTCGCCCGAACGCCGTGGCGCATGCGCCGCCCGTTCGTTGATGATATGGCTCGCGCGCGCGTTGCCCGGCATCAGCGCCAGCGCGGGCAAGCTCAGCGTGCGCCGCGCGGCCAGGCCGCAGGTGGGGCACCCGCAGGCGGTGTCGCGTTCGGCGATCGGGCGAGTCGCGATGAAATCGCCGCAGCGGTCGCAGTGGTAGTCGTAGGTCGGCATCGGAAAGTCCTCGATGGATCAGGGCCGCCACACCCGGTCTATCGCAAGGTCGGGTGCAGCGACCGACGGGTTCGAACGGCCGTCGCTCAGACCAGGTCGGGAGAAAGCGGTAAATCGACACCGCCCTGGATATGCACGACGGGGCCCGCGGACGTCGGCCGGATGTCGAATTCGAAGATCTGGGTGGGCAACCAGAGCGTCGCGCATGCATTGGGTACATCGACTACACCACTGATGTGCCCTTGCACTGGCGCGGTACCGAGAATCGAGTAGGCCTGCGCGCGCGAATAACCGAACTTCGTCAGGTACTCGATTGCGTTCAGGCACGCCTGGCGGTACGCGATGTGCACGTCCAGATAATGCTGACGGCCCTGCTCGTCCACCGAGATGCCTTCGAAGATCAGGTAGTCGTTGTAGTTCGGCGTGATCGGGCTGGGTTTGAAAACCGGATTCTTGATCCCGTACTTCGCCATACCGCCCTTGATCAGTTCGACCTTCATATGCACCCAGCCGGCCATTTCGATCGCGCCGCAGAAGGTGATCTCGCCGTCGCCCTGGCTGAAGTGCAGATCGCCGACCGACAGGCCCGCGCCGTCGACATATACCGGGAAGTACACCTTCGAGCCGCGCGACAGGTCCTTGATGTCGCAGTTGCCGCCGTGCTCGCGCGGCGGCACCGTGCGTGCGCCTTCAGCCGCGGCCTTCGCATGCGCATCGCCCGCGAGCCGGCCCATATGGGCGGTCGCGGCGAACGGCGGATTGGCGAGCCCCGGTACGCGTTGCGGATCGGTCGCAATCAGCGCGGCCTCGCGCGTGTTCCAGGTCGCGAGCATGGCCGGGTCCGGCAGACAGCCAATCAAACCGGGATGGATCAGCCCTGCGAAATTCACGCCCGGAATGTGCCGCGAACTCGTATAAAGCCCGTGAAAATCCCAGATCGACTTCTGCGCCTGCGGAAAATGATCCGTGAGAAAACCACCCCCGTTCTGTTTCGAAAAGAAGCCGTTGAAGCCCCACTGACTCTCCTGCTTCGCGCCGATGTCGAGCAGGTCGACCACCAGCAGATCGCCCGGCTCCGCACCCTTGACGCCCACCGGCCCGGACAGGAAGTGCACGATCGACAGATCGATGTCGCGCACGTCGTCCGCGCTGTCGTTGTTCTTGATGAAGCCGCCGGTCCAGTCGTAGGTCTCGAGAATAAAATCGTCACCGGGGCTGACCCAGCACGCCATCGGGATGTCCGGATGCCAGCGGTTGTGGATGTTCTCGTTCTCGTACGCCGACTGGTTCAGGTCGACCTTGATCAGTGTTTCAGCCATGGCACATCCTCCTTGGGGAATTGGCAGGCAGTCGGCTCATACCGACAGGTACTCGCGGATCGTCGCCGCATCGGCCGCGCTACGCGTGCTCTCGTGCACGAAGCGTCCGCCTTCGATGACGAGCAGCCGGTCCGCGACGTCGAGCGCGAAACTCAGCACCTGTTCGGACACGACGATGGTGATCTCCCGCAACTTGCGGATTTCGTTCAGCGCACGCGCGATGTCCTTGATGATCGACGGCTGGATACCTTCGGTCGGCTCATCCAGAAGCAGCACTTTCGGCTGCGAGACGAGCGCCCGGGCGATCGCCAGCTGTTGCTGCTGGCCGCCGGACAGATTGCCGCCCTTGCGTGCACGCATCTCGTAGAGCACCGGAAAGAGCGCATAGATTTCGTCGGGAACGGTCTTGCCGCGGACGTTCTCGAGGCCGGTCCGGATGTTCTCCTCCACGGTCAGCGTCGCGAAGATCTGCCGCCCCTGCGGCACGTACGCAATGCCTTTGGCGACGCGCTGGAAGCTTTCGTCGCGCGACACGTCCGCGCCGTCTACCCGCACCGCGCCGGACTTCAGCGGCAGAATGCCGATCAGCGACTTGAACAGCGTGGTCTTGCCCATGCCGTTGCGCCCCATGACCGCCACGGTTTCGTTGCGGGCCGCCTCGAAACTGATGCCATGCAGCGCTTCGCTCTGGCCGTAACTCACGAATATGTCGTCGACATTCAACATGCTGGGTTCCTCGACAGCCAGATCAGTGGCCGAGATAGACATCGATCACGCGCGGATCGGTCTGCACCTGTTGCATCGGACCTTCGGCGAGGATCTTTCCCTGGTGCATCACGGTGACCTTGTGCGCGATCCGCGCAACGAAGGCCATGTCGTGTTCGATCACGATCATCGAGCGGTTCTGGCAGATACGCTCCAGCAGTTCCGCGGTCGTTTCGCGTTCGCGCACGCTCATTCCCGCGATCGGCTCGTCGAGCATCAGCAGTTCGGGTTCCTGCATCAGCAACATGCCGATTTCGAGCCACTGCTTCTGTCCGTGCGACAGCAGCCCTGCTTCCAGATCGAGCTGGCTCGCGAGGCCGATCTCGCCGGCCACGCTGCGCACGCGGTCGAGCACATCGCCGGTGCGGCGAAACGCGAGCGCGCCGAACACCCCGCGACCGCGCGGAAACGACACTTCGAGGTTTTGCCACACCGACAGGTTTTCGTAGATCGACGGCGTCTGGAACTTGCGTCCGATGCCTTTGCGCACGCGGCGAAATTCCGGCAGCCGTGTCATCTCCTCGTTGCGGAACTTGATGCTCCCCTCGCTCGCTCGCGTTTTGCCACAGATCAGATCGAGCAGCGTGGTCTTGCCGGCGCCATTCGGTCCAATGATCACGCGTAGTTCGCCGCGGTCGACGTACAGATTCAGCGAGTCGATCGCCTTGAAGCCATCGAACGACACGCTCAGGCCTTCGACGGCCAGCACGAAATCGGTATTGCTCATGTCGTGCTCCTTGTTGCGCTCTTTGCCGTACGGCGCAGCAGCCACGGCTTCACATGGCTCTCGTAGAGGCCGGCGAGCCCGTCCGGAAACGCCATCACCACGCCGATGAAGAGTGCCGCCATCAGGAACAGCCACAGGTTCGGAAAGGTCTCCGAGAACCAGCTCTTGCCGAGGTTGACCAGTACCGCACCGTAGACCGCGCCGACGAGCGACATGCGTCCGCCCACCGCCGCATAGATCACCATCTCGATCGACGGGACGATGCCGACGAAGGACGGCGACATGAAGCCGACCTGCAACGTGAACATCGCACCGCCGATCGCGGCGAGCACGGCGGCGATGCAGAATGCGAACACCTTGAACATCGCGACGTCGTAGCCGGAGAAGCGCACCCGGTCCTCCTTGTCGCGCATCGCCAGCAGCAGCGTGCCGAACCTGCTGCGCTGAACGTACCGGCAGCCAAGAATCACCGCGAGCAGCAGCACGGCGTTGACGAAATACAGCACGAGCTTCGCGCCGTCGCCGCGGATGTCCCAGCCGAGCAGCGTGCGCAGATCGGTGATGCCGTTCACGCCGCCGGTGTAGCCCTGCTGGCCGATGATCAGCACCGACAGGATCAGTGCGACCGCCTGCGTGATGATCGCGAAATAGACGCCGCCGACACGCCGCTTGAACATCGCGAAGCCCACGACGAACGCGAGCGCGCCGGGCACCGCCACGACCGCCGCGAGCGCAAACGGCAGCGAGTGAAACGGCTTCCACCAGAACGGCAGCGCGGTCAACTGGTTCCAGTCCATGAAATCCGGAATGCCGGGGGTCGACTGGATCTTCGTGCTGATCGGGTCCGATGCCTCGAGCTTCAGGAACATCGCCATGCAGTAGCCGCCCAGGCCGAAAAAAACACCCTGGCCGAGGCTCAGCACGCCGCCGTAGCCCCATGCCATGACGAGCCCGACGGCCACGAACGCATACGTCAGGTACTTGCCCATCAGATTCAGACGGAACGCATCGAGTGCGAGCGGAAACACGACGAGGAGCACCAGCGCGAGCACCGCGATGCTGCTGTAACCGTCGCCCGCCAGCCAGCGCCCGAGCGGCAGAAGGCCGCGAGCGGGCTGCGGCGAAGGCGCGTCCGGCTCACCTGCGGAAGGGTTCAACGGGTCCATACGGGTTTCTCCAGCCTGCATCGATTGAAGGGACGACGGGACAACACGCCGGGCCGCGCGCGGTGCAGATCAGGCACGACGTACCCGCGCGGCGAACAGCCCCTGAGGCCGCAGCATCAGCACGACGACGATCGTCAGCAGCGTGACCACGCGCGCCGACGATCCGGTCATGAAGAACTCGCTGATCGACTGCATCTGCGCGATGCCGAAGGCGGACGCGACGGTGCCGAGCAGGCTCGCCGCGCCACCGAACGTCACGACCAGAAACGAATCGACGATGTAGAGCGATCCGCTCGTCGGGCCGGTCGAGCCGATCGCCGTAAAAGCCGCGCCCGCGACGCCGGCTATCCCGCAGCCGATCGCGAAGGTCAGCCGGTCGGTACGGCGCGTGTCGATGCCGGTCGCGTTCGCCATCTGCCGGTTGGCGACCGTGGCCCGCACCCGCAGTCCCCAGCGCGAGCGGTACAGCGCCAGCAGCAACCCGCCCGTCATCAGCATGGCGAGGCTCATCACGAACAGCCCGTTGACCGGAATGTCGAGCCCCTGTGCCGGCGACCACGATCCCATCAGCCAGTCGGGCAACGCGGGACTCACCTCCTTCGGACCGAACACCGAGCGGAACACTTGCTGCATGCCAAGGCTCAGCCCCCACGTGGCGAGCAGCGTGTCTAGCGGACGCCGGTATAGATGGCGGATCAGCGCCCACTCCGCGAGCCAGCCCGCCGCGAACGCTAGCGCGAACGCCGCGCAGATCGCGAGCGGAAAGTAGACAGGCGTGAGCCCGTGCCAGGTGTTGTCGGCGATCTGCGAAAACATGTAGATCGTGTACGCACCGATCGTCATGAATTCGCCGTGCGCCATATTGATCACGCCCATCTGGCCGAAGATCACCGCCAGCCCGAGCCCCATCAGCAGCAGCACGCTGAACAGACTGAGGCCCGCGAATCCCTGCATCAGCGTGATGTTAAGAATGTCCGAAGCCGACATATGTCTCTCCTCGCGTAGCGTCGTGCCTACTTGTCATGCTTACTTGTCATGCTTACTCGCCGTGTTTACTGATAGCCCTTGGGGAACGGATTCGGCTCGATCAGATCGGGCGATTCGGCTACCACCTTGAACTGACCGTCGGCCTGCGCCTGGCCGATGCGTGTGCGGCTCCACAGGTGATGATTCGCGTGGATCTTCACGTAGCCTTCCGGCGCGGTTTTCATTTCGATGCCGGGCGAAGCGGCTACGACCTTGTCCACGTCGAAGCTGCCCGCTTTCTCGACGGCCGCCTTCCACAGCCATGGTCCGAGGTACGCCGCCTGGGTCACGTCGCCTATCACCGACTTCGGTCCGTACTTCGCCTTGAAGGCAGCGACGAATTTCCGGTTGTTGTCGTTGTCGAGCGATTCGAAGTACTTCATCGCCGAATAAAAGCCCGCGACGTTTTCGCCGCCGATGCCGAGCACTTCGTCCTCGGTCACCGAGATGGTCAGCAGGAACTGCTTGTCAGCCGTGATACCCGCGGCCTTCAACTGCTTGTAGAAGGCGACGTTCGAGCCGCCGACGATGATCGCGTAGATGCAGTCCGGCTTCGCGATCTTGATCTTGTTGATCAGCGAGTTGAAGTTGGTGGTGCCGAGCGGGTAATACTCTTCGCCCACGACCTTCGCGCCGACGAGATGTTGCTCGATGTGCTTGCGCGCGATCTTGTTCGACGTGCGCGGCCAGATGTAATCGGAACCGATCAGGAAGAAGCTCTTCGCCTTCTTCGTCTGCTGCGCCCAGTTGAGGCCCCAGAGAATCTGCTGGGTGGCTTCCTGCCCGGTGTAGAACACGTTCTTCGATTGCTCGAGGCCTTCGTAGAACGTCGGGTAGTACAGGAGGCCGTTGTCGCGCTCGAAGATCGGCAACACCGCCTTGCGCGACGCCGACGTCCAGCAACCGAACACCGCCGCGACGTGATCGTTTTCAAGCAGCTTCTTCGATTTTTCCGCGAACGTCGGCCAGTCGGATGCGCCGTCTTCCTGAATGATCTTGATCTTGCGGCCGAGGATGCCGCCCGCCGCGTTGATCTGTTCGATCGCGAGCCGCTCCGCCTGAATCGAACCGGTCTCCGAGATCGCCATCGTGCCGGTCGCCGAATGCAGCTGGCCGACCGTCACGTCGGTATCGGTCACGGCGAGATGGGTCGTATTGATTTTGGCGGTCGGATACTGGTCTGCCCGCGCGATGCCCGACAGCGCCAGCGCGGGCGCCGCTGCAAGGCCCATCAGCAGTTTGCGCCGCAGCGCCGAAGGCATGCCCTGCTCGTTCTGATCGTCGTGTGACATCGAATTCTCCTTGTGGTCGGGTCGGTCGAGCGCGGCGCAAACCGGCCGGCGGCATCGACGGAACGAAAGGTAGGTAGCCAATTTGTCCGGCTGAATACGTCAGTTGACGTAGGGCAACGCGAATTTGCGCTTCCTATAATCGCGTCGGCCCGTCGCGCAGGCGCATGCCGGCGGTTCATGCCGCGCTGCCACGCTGCCGCCCGCCACACGACCATCGCGAATGGAATGCAATTTGCATGGACGAGCCGGCCCACCCGGAACCCGCCGACTGAACGCATCGATGCACCAAACGGAACCACCCTCGCCGCCCGCCGCCCCCCAAGCTGGGGCATCGCGGCCGCCGTCGGGCGGCACGCAGCGCATCGTCAAGATCCGCCGCGACTACAACGCGTGGGTGGGCGACGAAACGCTGGAGGACTACGCGTTGCGCTTCACGCCGCGCACGTTCCGGCGCTGGTCCGAATTCCGCGTCGCGAACACGGCGATGGGCGCAGTCTCGTTTCTCGCGCTGGAAGCGATCGGCGGCTCGCTGGTGGTGAACTACGGGTTCACGAACGCGGTGTGCGCGATCCTCGCGGTCGCGCTGCTGATCTTCCTGACCGGCATGCCGATCAGCTACTACGCGGCCCGCTTCGGGGTCGACATGGATCTGCTCACGCGCGGCGCAGGCTTCGGCTATATCGGCTCGACGCTGACGTCGCTGATCTATGCGATCTTCACGTTCGTGTTCTTCGCACTCGAGGCGGCGATCATGTCGCTCGCGCTCGAGCTCTATCTGAAGGTCCCACTGTCGCTCGCGTACGTGATCAGCGCGCTGGTGATCATCCCGGTGGTCACGTTCGGCATCACGTTCATCAACCGGCTGCAGGGCTGGACCCAGCCGCTATGGATCGTGCTGTTGATCGCGCCGTATGCGGCGGTGCTGTGGCGCGAGCCGCACGCACTCGCCGAATGGGTAACGTTCCGTGGTCTGTCGGGCGGCGGCGGCGAGTTCAACCTGTTCGCCTTCGGCGCGGGCAGCACGGTGGCGTTCTCGCTGATCGTGCAGATTGGCGAGCAGGTCGACTATCTGCGTTTTCTGCCGCCGCGCACGCGCGCCAACCGCGTACGCTGGTGGGTCGCGCTGATCGCCGCCGGTCCTGGCTGGATCGTGCCGGGCGCACTGAAAATGCTCGGCGGCGCCTTTCTCGCGTTCCTCGCGATCCAGCACGAAATCGATCCGGTGCACGCGGTCGAGCCGACCCAGATGTACCTGACCGCCTATCGCTATCTGTTCCACTCGCCCGAGGGTGCACTCGCCGCGATGACGCTGTTCGTGATCGTGTCGCAGTTGAAGATCAACGTCACCAACGCCTATGCCGGCTCGCTCGCGTGGTCGAATTTCTTCGCGCGGCTCACGCACAGTCATCCGGGGCGGGTCGTATGGCTCGTGTTCAACGTGCTGATCGCGCTGCTGCTCGTCGAGATGGGTGTGTTCGAGGCGATCAGCAAGGTGCTCGCGCTGTACGCGAACGTGGCGATTGCGTGGATCGGCGCGCTCGTCGGCGACCTCGTGATCAACAAGCCGCTCGGGTATAGCCCGTCGCACGTCGAGTTCAAGCGAGCGCATCTGTACGATGTGAATCCGGTCGGCGTAGGCGCGATGCTGATCGCCTCCGCGGTCGCCGCGCTGTCGCATGCCGGTGTATTCGGCGAAACCGCCGAGGCACTGTCGTCGTTCATCGCGCTGCTGGTCGCATTCGTGTGCGCGCCGCTGCTGGCGATCGCCACGCGGGGGCGCTATTACCTCGCGCGCGACGACCGCGATCTGGAACAGGGCGCGGTGTTGCGCTGTGTGATCTGCGAGAACAGCTTCGAGCGCGAAGACATGGCGCACTGCCCTGCGTATGCCGGTTCGATCTGCTCGTTGTGCTGCTCGCTCGATTCGCGCTGCAACGACTCCTGCAAACCGCATGCGCGTTTGCCCGCGCAGTTCGGGCAAACGGTGCGCAAGGTGTTTCCGCGAATCCAGCTCGGGCCCGCGGGTCTGCGGCTCGCGCAATACGCGTGCGTGCTGGTCGTCGTGCTCGCGCTGTTTGGCGGCGTACTGTCGGTCCAGTGGTATCAGAGCATGCGCAGCCTTCCGCTGCTCGACGCCATCACGCACAAGGTACTGCTGCACGGCTATCTGGGGGCCTTTTTTGCGCTCGCGCTGGTCGGCTGCATCGCCGCCTGGTGGCTTGTGCTCGCCAACGAGAACCGCAAGGTCACGCAGGAGGAATCGCAGCGCCAGGCCGAGTTGCTGATGCAGGAAATCGAGGCGCACCGCAAGACAGACGCCGCGCTACAGCAGGCCAGCGCGGCGGCGGAATCGGCGAACCGCGCGAAGAGCCGCTATGTGACCGGTTTGAGCCACGAATTGCGCACGCCGCTGAACAGCATTCTCGGTTACGCGCAATTGCTGCTGCAGACCGCCGACGAGCTCACGCCGTCCCGGCGCGACGCGGCCGCCACCATTTACCGCAGTGGCGAGCACCTGCTCGCCCTGGTGGACGGCCTGCTCGACGTCGCACGTATCGAAGCGGGCAAACTGCAACTGGACGTCACCGAAGTCTCGCTGCCGGAATTCGTCGCCGAGCTGTCGGCGATGCTCGAACCGCAGGCGACCGACAAGGGTCTGCGCTTCGAGATGACGACCAGCACACGCATTCCGGACGTGGTGCGGATCGACGGAAAACGGGTCCGGCAGATTCTGATCAACCTGATCGGCAATGCGATCCGCTTCACGTCGAGCGGGTCGGTGACAGTGCGTGCCGGTTACGCATGGGAAACCCTCACGTTCGAGATCGTCGATACCGGTCCTGGCATGCCGGCTGCCGAACTGGAGCGTCTGTTCCTGCCGTTCGAACGTGGCGCCGCGGCGCGCGAGCACGATCACGGCGCGGGTCTCGGCCTGACGATCTGCCGCCTGCTGACCGAACTGATGGGCGGCAGTCTGCAGGTGGACAGCGAAGTCGGCAAGGGCACACGCTTCATCGTCAAGCTCTTCGCATCCGAGGTGCGCGCGCCGCAACGGCTCACGGGCGGCCCGCTCAAGTTGAAGGGCTATGACGGACCGCGCCGCACGGTGCTGGTGGTCGACGACCTCGCCGAGCAGCGGCGCATCGTTACGCAGACGCTCGTGCCGCTTGGCTTCGCCGTCGTCGAGGCCGCGAGCGGGCCCGAAGCGCTGCAGTGGCTCGGCGGCGCATCGGCCGACGTGATCGTGATGGACGTGGCCATGCCGGCCATGGACGGCTTCGAGGCGAGCCGGCTGATTCGCGACAATCATCTGTCCGCCGCGCCGATCCTGATCCTGTCCGCCAATGCATTTGCTGACGATCGCGAGAAAGGCACTGCGGCCGGCTGCGACGACTATCTTGCCAAGCCGCTGCATCTGCCGCTGCTGCTCGACAAGCTGGCCGCGCTGCTGCGACTGCAATGGATCGCCGATGCGACAAGCGCCACGGCGCCCGTCACCACGCCTGCGCCTGTGCCCGACGATGCACCGGCGCTGCTGCCCGCCGCGTTGCGCGACGAACTGCACGCGCTGCTTGAAGTGGGCTACGTGCAGGGCATCATCGAACATCTCGACGCGGCGCAGCGGAGCGCGCCGGAACTCGCTGCGCAGCTGGAACAGCTGCGCTCGCTCGCCCGCCGCTTCCGGCTCGCCGAACTCGCGCGACGGCTCGCGCCTCTCCCGCAGGCTTATCCCGATGCATGACGAGACCCTCCTTCTGCCGCCTCTCACCCAGCCGGAATTGCCCGACGGCAAACCGACGGTACTGATCGTCGACGATGTGCCGGACAATCTCGCGCTGCTGTCCGATACGCTGCAGGCGTCCGGCTACGCGGTTCTCGTCGCGCTCGACGGACAAGCCGCGCTGCAATGTCTGGCGCGAATCACACCCGATGTCGTGCTGCTCGATGCGCTGATGCCCGGCATGGATGGTTTCGAGACCTGCCGCCACATCAAGGCCGATCCACGCAACCGCCATTTGCCGGTGATTTTCATGACGGCACTGACCGACAGCGAACACGTCGTGCAGGGCTTCCGGGTGGGCGGTATCGATTACGTGACGAAACCCGTGAAGCCGAGTGAAGTCACGGCACGCATCGCCGCGCATGTCCGGCGCTCGCAGCAGCACCGCCAGGCGGACATGGTGCTGCAGATCGGCATGCGCGCCGCGCTGGTCGCGGCCGCCGACGGCGAAATCCGCTGGCAGAGCGACCTCGCGCGACGCCGGATCGCGCGTTATGCGCTCGATGCGCAGAGCGGCGAAATCCCTGCTGACATCGACGATCCCGTCGCGGTGGCCGCAGGAAGCGGGTATCTGCCGCCGATGCTCGCGCAGTGGCTCGCGCGCTGGATTGCCGCGGGCGCCGATCCGCAGGCCGCGTTCGAGACAACCGTGGCAGGCGTGCGCCGGGTCGCGCGCGTGCTCGGCCCGGCGACACAGGACGACTGGCTGATCGTTCTCGAGGAGTTCGACGACGTCGAACAAAGCGCCGCGCTGGCGGCGCAATTCGGTCTGACCGCACGCGAAGCCGAAGTGCTGCTGTGGCTATCGCGCGGCAAGACCAATCGCGATATCGGCGAGATCGTCGGGATGGCGCCGCGCACCGTGAACAAGCACCTCGAACATCTGTTCGTGAAGCTGCACGTCGAAACGCGCGCAGCCGCGGCGGCCATCGCGGCAAGAGCGAGCGCGCGCAACGGTTGACGCAGCGGTTGACACATCGTCACGCGCCCGGATGCGGCACGTTCTGCACCATCAGCATCTGCGGATTCGACAGCGAAATGTTCGCGGCGCGCAACCGCTTCAGGATCTCGAACAGCAACTCACTCTTGACCGAGCCCGAGATACGCGGACTGCTCACATAGCCGGTCACGCTCAACGTGATGCCGTCCGGTGTCAACTGGCTGAAGGTGACCGAAGGCGCGGGCTTGTCGAGAATCGCCGCATGCTCGTCAAACGCGCCGAGCAGGATGTCGCGGATCTGTTCGGGGTCGGTGTTCAGCGGGAACGTGAGCATCAGCGTCGCGACGCCCTGCGTGCTGTTGCCCATCGTCACATTGCGCAGGTTCTGCGAAATCAGCTGCGAGTTCGGCACGATCACGGTGGACCGGTCGCTTAGCTGGATTTCGGTCGCGCGCACGTTGATGCGGCGGATGTCGCCTTCCACGCCGCTGATGCTGATCATGTCGCCGACCTTCACCGGCCGCTCGGTCAGCAGGATCAGGCCCGACACGAAATTCTTGACGATCTCCTGCAGCCCGAAGCCGATCCCCACCGACAGCGCGCTGACGATCCACGCGAGGTTGTTCCATTTGACACCCAGCAGCGACAGCACGAGCAGCACGAGCAGCACGTAGCCCAGATTGCTGAACAGCGTGACGAGCGACATCCGCATGCCGGGGTCCATACCGCTTTTCGGAAACAACTCCGCATCGAGCCAGCGGCGCACGGCCCGCAGCAGATACGCGCCGACCCCCAGTGCGATCGCGGCGTTCAGGATGTGCGCCGGCACGATGTTCAGGCGCTGCAGCCGCTCCGTGCCGAACGCGCCGAGCAGGCTCGTTAGCAGATCGCCGGGCGTCGTGCCGAAGCCACCGGTGAACAGCGCGAACACGGCGATCAGCATCAGCAGGCTCGTGCCTACGCCGGACAGGATCGTCGACACCTGGTCGAGATGCATGTCGGTCAGGCCGAACAGATGCTTGATCGCGCGGCCGCTCGAGTGCTGGGTGGAAAAGAAGCTTTCGCACGCGTCCTTGATCAGCTGCGTCAGCAGGTACACGCTGCACAGCACGATGTCGAACCACACCAGTTCGTACGTGAGGAAGCGCGCGATCGAGATGTAGCCGATCAGCAGCGCGCCCAGCGACACCACGATGGTTAGCGTGACGCCCGCATGAATCAGGCCGGCGAGTGTCGAGCGCGCCTCGGGCGCTTCGCCTGCGGCGGCAAGCGCCGAGCGGACGCGGTTCGAGCGCACCAGCGACAGGCCGATCGTCAGCACCACGACGAGCGATACGATGCCGCGCCCGAACAGCGTGACCTGCAGGCTGGTGTCGACCGTGCGGTTCAGTTGCTCGATCGTGCCGGACAACATCAGCAGCCCCGCGAGCCACGCGACGAAGGGTCTCATCGCGCGCGCGACTGGATCGGCGATCGCGGGCAGGCGCCATGACGGATGTCGCGTGCACAATAGCGCACGGCCGAGGCCGGCGATCAGCGCACAGGTCATCGCGAGTTTCGCGACTGAGTCGGCAAGCTCGTCGAGCGACGGCGACAGGTCCGCGTGGCGCGTCAGCATGTAGTACACGAGCTGCACCGCGACGGCGGTCGTGAGCACGGTCGCGAGCGACGTCGACAGCGCGAGCGCACTGCGCCGCAGACGTCCCTCCGGCAAGCGACGCAGGCACAGGTACGCCATCCCCCGCTCGATCAGTTGACGCCCTGCTGTCCACACCGCGAGCGCGATCAGCAGAAGCAGCACGGTCACGAACTTCTGTCCCGGTTGCCACACCGATTTCAGCACCGGCGCGACTTCGGCGCCGAACGCGCTCATACGTTCCTGATCGTCCGGATTCGGCCGGAACAGCGGCGACCAGAACTGTGGCGCGAGAATGCTGCCCGAACGGAACGCGAGCTGGTTCTTCAACAGCCCGTGCCCGAGCCGCCCAATCTGCGCGGTCAGGTTCGCGAGGTTGGTCTTGCCGTCGGCGGCCTGCTTGACCTCAGCGTCGAGCTGCGTCTTGCGCGTGTCGAGATCGGTGCGCTGCTTCGCGACCGACGCCGTTTCCGGCGTCGCGCCGGCGGCCGGCGGAGGACCGAGCACGTCCAGTTGTGCCTGCAGTTGCGCGCGTTGTGGCAGCAGCGCGGCGGTCAGTTTGTCGGTGTCGTCGGCGAGCTGCTTCGTGGCATCGTCGAGGCCCGAAAGCTGTTTGAAGCTGATTGCGGTGGAGGCCTGCTGCTTGATGCTGTCCTGCCCGCGTTGCAGCCGTTTCAGTTCGGCTTGCGCGTCGTCGTGCGACAGGATGACGGGTACGGGTATCGCAACGGTCGAGGCGGCGGGCGTATCGCCGACGGGCGCGGTGCTCTTTGCGGGACTGGCGAATGCGACGTCTGCGACGTCAGGCAGTAGCGCGGGAATCAGGGTGAGCGCCGCGACCAGCGCGACGCGAAATGCGAACTTTAGCGACATATCCAGAATGGCTCACGATGCATGGCGTAAGCCGGACGACAGCATCCGGCAACGCTATAGCTTGCCATACTCGGTTGCCGAGCTTCAGCGTCGACCGTTCCTGACGGCCTCGCGCCCCGCGTTTGCTGAAGTCATGTGCGCAATAAAAAAAGGGGCGTTGGACGCCCCTTCTTCACTCTTTCACCCATGCATCGCGCCGCCTGCGCGTCACGTCAGGCCTCGACGAGCACCTCATCAGGCTGGCTTTCTTCGACCGAACTGCGGATCAGATGATCGAACGCGCCGAGCGAGGCCTTCGCGCCCTCGCCCACCGCGATCACGATCTGCTTGAACGGCACAGTCGTGACGTCGCCCGCCGCGAACACGCCGGGCACCGACGTCGCGCCCTTCGCATCGACGACGATCTCGCCGTGCTTCGACAGCGCGACCGTGCCCTTCAGCCATTCGGTGTTCGGCACGAGGCCGATCTGCACGAACACGCCTTCGAGTTCGATGCGCTTCGCGTGGCCCGACACGCGGTCTTCGAACATCAGACCGTTCACCTTCTTGCCGTCGCCGGTGATCTCGACGGTCTGCGACTGCGTGACGACCGTCACGTTCGACAGGCTACGCAGCTTGCGTTGCAGCACCTCGTCGGCGCGCAGTTGCGCGTTGTACTCGAACAGCGTCACGTGGCTCACGATGCCGGCCAGATCGATCGCCGCCTCGACACCCGAATTGCCGCCACCGATCACCGCGACGCGTTTGCCCTTGAACAGCGGGCCGTCGCAGTGCGGGCAGTACGCGACCCCGCGATTGCGGTACTCGCGTTCGCCCGGCACGCCGATTTCGCGCCAGCGCGCGCCGGTCGCGAGCACGATTGTTTTTGCCTTCAGTACCGCGCCGCTCGCAAGCCGCACTTCGTGCACGCGACCAGGGATCAGCGCTTCGGCACGCTGCACGTCCATGATGTCGACTTCGTAGCGCTTCACGTGCTGCTCGAGCGCAGTCGCGAACTTCGGTCCCTCGGTTTCCTGCACCGACACGAAGTTTTCGATCGCGAGCGTGTCGAGTACCTGACCGCCGAAGCGTTCGGCAACGACGCCCGTCGCGATGCCCTTGCGCGCCGAGTAAATCGCCGCGGCTGCACCCGCCGGGCCGCCGCCGACGATCAGCATGTCGAACACCGGCTTGTCCTGCAGCGCCTTTGCCGCGCGGGCTTCCGCGCCGCTGTCGAGTTTCGCGAGAATTTCCTTCACGCCGCTGCGGCCCTGGCCAAACACTTCGCCGTTCATGTAGACGGTCGGCACCGCCATGATCTGGCGCGTCTCGACCTCGTCCTGGAACAGCGCGCCGTCGATCGTCACCTGACGGATCCGCGGATTGATCAGCGCCATCACGTTCAGCGCCTGCACGACTTCCGGGCAGTTCTGGCACGACAGCGAGATATAGGTTTCAAAACGATAGTCGCCGTCGAGCGCGCGGATCTGTTCGATCACCGCGTCATCGAGCTTCACTGGATGGCCGCCGACCTGCAGCAGCGCCAGCACGAGCGACGTGAATTCATGTCCCATCGGAATGCCGGCGAAACGGATGCCGGTGTCCTTGCCAGGCTCGCCGATCGTGAACGACGGCTTGCGCTCGGCGTCGTCGCGGCGCTCGGTCACCGTCACGCGCGCCGACAGCGTCGCGATGTCGTGCAGCAGGGCGAGCAGTTCCTTCGATTTCGCGCTGTCGTCGACCGAAGCCACCAGCTCGATCGGCCGGGTGACTTTTTCCAGGTACGTTTTCAACTGAGTCTTGAGATTGGCGTCGAGCATGGCGATTCCGGTTTCGTGGCGTGAGTGTCCCCATGGCGGCGGGATAAGCGCAGTCTCGGGTCAACAGGCGGATGTCGGGGAGACCGGCGGGCACCGCTGCGAAAACGTGCGGGCCGCCGGTATCGGGTTACAGCGGGGGCGTTGCTATGACAGCTTAGATCTTGCCGACGAGGTCCAGCGACGGCGTCAGCGTGTCGGCGCCCGGCGTCCACTTCGCGGGGCAGACTTCACCCGGATGCGCGGCGATGTATTGGGCAGCCTGCACCTTGCGCAGCAGTTCGCCTGCATCACGGCCGATGCCGTTGTCGTGGATCTCGCACAGCTTGATCTCGCCATGCGGGTCGATCACGAACGTACCGCGCAGTGCCATGCCTTCTTCTTCGATCAGCACGTCGAAGTTGCGCGACAGCGTCAGCGTGGGATCGCCGATCATCGGGTAACGGATCTTGCCGATCGTGTCCGACGTGTCGTGCCAGGCCTTGTGCGTGAAGTGCGTATCGGTCGACACACCGTAGATTTCGACGCCGAGCTTCTGGAATTCGGCGTAACGGTCAGCCAGGTCGCCAAGCTCGGTCGGGCACACGAAGGTGAAGTCGGCCGGGTAGAACACGACGACAGACCACTTGCCTTTCAGGTTTTCTTCGGTAACCGGCACGAATTCGCCGTGGTGATAAGCGGTTGCCTTGAAGGGCTTGATCTGGCTGTTGATGATCGGCATTACGAGGTCCTTGCTGGAAGTGGTTGGAACGTGGACGAAGTATGCCGATGCCTATTAATTTAGAAAAATTGATTGATCCGATTCATGTCATTGGGAAAATCTATTCAGGCATGGAGGTTGCGGTCTGCGGGCCTCACGCGTCGGTCCACAGCGCCGACGGCACGAGCACCTGACCTTCCATCAGACGCCGCGCGCTGCGGCTCATCACCGCTCTCGTGACGATCCAGTCGCCGTCGCGCTGCTCGGCTTCCGCTCCCACCGTCATCGCGCCCGAGGGGTGTCCGAAGCGCACGCGCCCGTTCGTTGCGTTCGTGGAGTTTGCTACGAGCTGGTTGACGATCGTCCCCGGGATGGCTGCCGCAACGGCGATTGCGACCGCGCCGGTACCGGTCATCGCGTGATGCAGCTTGCCCATCGACAGGATGCGCACGTTCAGATCGACGTCGGTGGCCTCGATCCGCTTGCCGCTCGACGCGACGTAGCCCGCCGGTTCCGACACGAACGCGAGTTTCGGTGTGGCCGGTCGCGACGCGCTCACTTCGTCCGCACTGTTGCCGAGGCCCATGCGGACGGCCGCGTGCGCGCGGATCGCCTCGCACTTCTTCAGCAGCGCGGCGTTTTCGTTGACGTCGGGCTGCAGTTCGTTGCCGCGCAGCCCGAGGTCACGCGCATGCATGAAGATCGTCGGGTTGCCCGCATTGATCAGCGTGACCGCGAACGCGCCATAGCCTGGCACGTCGAGCGTGTCGACCGGTTGTCCGGTCGGGAACATCGCGCCCGCCGCGGCGTCGCCGTCTTCGGCACCGCCTGGATCGAGGAATTCAAGGCGGATTTCGGCGGCCGGGAACGTCACGCCGTCGAGTTCGAAGTCGCCGTCCTCGACCACTTCGCCGTCCTGCACCGGCACGTGCGCGACGATTTTCGCGCCGAGGTTCGCCTGCCAGATACGCACGGTCGCGAGGCCGTCGCGCGGCGCATCGACCAGGCCCTGCGCAATCGCGAACGGCCCGACCGCGGACGTCAGGTTGCCGCAGTTACCCGACCAGTCGATGACCGGCGTATCGATCGATACCGCGCCGAACAGATAGTCGACGTCGCAGTCGGGTCGCGCCGACGGACCGATCAGCACGACCTTGCTGGTACTCGACGTACCGCCGCCCATGCCGTCGATCTGCTTGCCGTACGGGTCCGGGCTGCCGATCACGCGCAACAGGATCCGGTCGCGCAACGCCGGATCGGCGGGCAGGCTGTCCGCGCGAAAGAACACGCCCTTGCTGGTGCCGCCGCGCATGTAGATGGCTGGGATTCGGGTCTGGTTCACTGCTGCTCCTGAAAGCGCGCCGGACGCGCGAGATGCGCCCGGCCGAGGTCATCATCACGATCGTACCGTCTCGCGGAGAGCCTTGTCTTCCTGCAGCGAAGCGATCAACGGACATGAGACGCTCCCTTTACGTGCGTGGCATGCACGCACGAGCTGGCACAGCACGGCTTCCATGCGGGCGAGGTCCGCGAGCTTCTCCCGTATGTCGATCAGCTTGTGCTCGGCCAGTCTGCTGGCTTCGTTGCAGTGGGTTCCATCTTCGAGTCTGAGCAGTTCGGCGACCTCATCCAGACTAAAACCCAACCGCTGGGCTGATTTCACGAACTGCACGCGAGCCACGTCCGCGTCGCCGTAACGGCGTATGCCGCCGTAAGGCTTGTCCGGCTCGAGCAGCAGGCCCTTGCGCTGATAAAACCGGATCGTCTCCACATTGACGCCGGCCGCCCTGGCCAGTGCGCCAATCGTCAAATTTCCAGGATCGTTCTGCATGTCGCTTGACTCCGTACTTGAGTACGGAAGTAACGTTACGCTACTCACCCAGCTTTTGAACGGACATTCGTATGGCTGAACCGCAAACCGGGCGTGGCGCGCTCTTCGCCGGCGGACTGGCCGCGATCCTCGCATCGACCTGCTGCCTCGGGCCGCTGTTGCTCGTCGCACTGGGTGTCAGCGGAGCCTGGATCGGCAACCTGACCGTGCTGGAGCCGTATCGCCCGATCTTCATTGGCGCGGCACTGGTGGCGCTCTTCTTTGCCGGGCGACGCATTTTCCGGCCAGCGCAGATGTGCCAGCCAGGTGAAGTGTGCGCGATTGCGCAGGTGCGTACGGCCTATAAGCTGATCTTCTGGATCGTGGCTTTGCTGGTGTTGATTGCGGTTGGTTTTCCTTATGTCCTGCCCTTGTTCTACTGATCCCTATTGATCGGAAAGTCCTCATGAAAAAGCTGTTCGTCACGCTTGCGCTCGTCGCCGTCACGTCCCCCGTCTCGTCCGTCTGGGCCGCGTCCCGGACGGTCACGCTGTCTGTTCCCGGCATGACGTGCGCTGCCTGTCCGATCACAGTCAGGCATGCGCTTTCCAGCGTTCCCGGCGTCGAGAAAACGGATGTCCGTTTCGAGCAGCGGGAAGCCATCGTGACCTTCGACGACACCCGGACCAACGTGCCGGCGCTGACCAGGGCCACGGCGGACGCGGGCTATCCATCGTCGATCGGCCGGTGAACGGTCGAGAGGGCCGGTCATGACTGGAAATATTCATGAAAGAACGGAGCATGCCCATGATGACCCTGAAGATCGACGGGATGACGTGCGTGTCGTGCGCGGGGCATGTCAGGCAGGCGTTGGAGAACGTGCCCGGCCCGGCGAGGACGGGTGCGCAGCGTAGCGGCGTCGACGGCGCGCTGCGGATTGCCGTGATCGGCAGTGGCGGCGCTGCGATGGCGGCTGCCTTGAAGGTTGCCGAAACCGGCGCACAGGTCACGCTGATCGAGCGCGGCACGATCGGCGGGACCTGCGTCAACGTCGGCTGCGTGCCGTCCAAGATCATGATTCGTGCGGCACACGTCGCGCATATGCGGCAGACGAGCCCTTTTGACGCGGGCATCACCGCGACCGCGCCTGTGATCGACCGTTCACGTCTGCTCGCGCAGCAGCAGGGCCGCGTGGATGAACTGCGCCACGCCAAGTACGAAAGCATCCTGGCATCGAACCCGAACATTGCCGTGCTACATGGCACAGCGCGCTTCAAGGATGGCCATACGCTCGCAGTCGCACTGACTGGCGGCGGCGAACACGACGTGTCGTTCGACCGGTGCCTGATTGCCACGGGCGCGAGCGCAGCAGTGCCACCGATTGCCGGCCTGAAAGACACGCCGTACTGGACGTCGACGGAGGCGCTGGCCAGCGACACGATCCCTACTCGACTGGCCGTGATCGGCTCATCAGTGGTCGCGGTCGAGCTGGCGCAAGCCTTCGCCCGCCTGGGAAGCCGGGTCACGATTCTGGCGCGCAACGCCCTGTTCTTTCGCGACGATCCGGCGATCGGCACAGCGATAACGGCAGCGTTTCACGACGAAGACATCGACGTGCTGGAGCAGACCCAGGCCAGCCAGGTGTCGCATGCTGGGGGTGAATTCATGCTCGCCACGAACCGCGGCACGTTGCGGGCCGATCAGTTGCTGGTCGCGACGGGTCGCTCGCCCAACACCCGCGGTTTGAATCTGGAGCAGGCAGGCGTAAAACTCGACGAGCGCGGCGCGATTGCGATCGACGCCGGCATGCGGACCAGCGCACCTGACATCTACGCAGCAGGCGACTGTACCGATCAACCGCAGTTCGTCTACGTCGCGGCGGCGGCGGGCACCCGCGCCGCGATCAACATGACCGGTGGCAACGCGAGCCTGAATCTCGACATCATGCCCGCAGTGGTCTTCACCGATCCGCAGGTGGCCACTGTCGGCTACACCGAGGCGCAGGCCCGCCAGGCCGGAATCGAAACCGACAGTCGCATGCTGACGCTGGACAATGTGCCCCGCGCGCGGGTCAATTTCGATACGCGTGGGTTCATCCAGCTGATCGCCGAGGTGGGCAGCGGCCGGCTCGTCGGTGTGCAGGCGGTGGCACCGGAAGCAGGCGAGCTTATCCAGACCGCCGCGCTGGCGATTCGCGCACGCATGACGGTGCAGGAACTCGCCGATCAGCTGTTCCCCTACCTGACGATGGTCGAAGGATTGAAGCTCGCGGCGCAGACTTTCTTCAAGGATGTGACGCAGTTGTCGTGCTGCGCCGGATAAGCGGAGAGGTCCACGATGAATCTTGTTCGCTATACAGATGAGCTCGTGACGCGCCTGACGACGGCCAACCGGTCCGAGGGCTTTGCGAATCTCTTTGTCGTGCTGCTGCGCGAACTCGCGAAAGGTACGCCGGCTGCTCCCGCAACGCTCGCCCGGAGCCTTGGCTGGCCAGCCAGGCGCGTCGTGGCTGCGCTCGAACAGGCGGTGAGCACCGAGTGGGATGACGACGGCAATGTCGTCGGCTACGGACTGACGCTACGCGAGACGGCGCATGTTTTCGAAGTCGAGGGTCGACGCCTGTACACGTGGTGCGCGTTCGACACGTTGTTTTTCCCGGCTCTGATAGATCGGACTGCCCATGTGGTCTCGCGCTGTGCCGCGACCGGCATGCCGGTTTCGCTCACAGTCGCACCTGGCGCGATACGGGATGTCGAACCGGCCGGCGCAGCCATATCGCTGATCCTGCCGCAGGACACCGCCGACATCCGCCATGCATTCTGTTGTCACGTGCACTTTTTCGCTTCCGGCGTCGTGGCCCACGATTGGGCCGCGGAGCACGCCGGACTCGAGATCGTGACCGTCCAGGATGCCTTCGACGTGGGCCGCGAGCGTGCCCGTCAGTTGTTGCGAGCCATTTGATCAAGCGTGCCGCGACGGTCGTCAGCCGCGCGCGAGTTGCTCGCGCAGATTGAACACCTCGTCCATCGGCTGCCAGAGACCGTCGCCGGTTGCATCCGCAAGTCGCTGCTGCAGCGTCGCCATCAGCCGTTCCCATTCCTGCACGCGCGGCGGGCTGTCGGGTCCGACCGCAAGCCGCGCGAGATCGAACGAAGGCGCGGTGTCGATCAACATCGTCAGGCGATTGCCACGACGCCAGATCGTCATGTCGTCGATGCCGGATTGCCGCAGATGCGCGAGCACCTCAGGCCACACGTCGCGATGGTAGCGGTCGTATGCGGCGATCGCGGCGGGATCGTTACGCAGATCCAGCGTTAAGCAGTGGCGTGTCATCGCTATGCCGCAGCCTTTACATAGATCGACAGATGCACGTGTTGCGCGGCGTTAATCGCGTCCCAGTCCCAGTCGATCCCGAGCCCCGGCTCACGCGGCGCGACCGCGAAACCGTCTTCGATCCGCACGCGTCGCCCGGTCAGCGAATCGAGTTGCGGAATGTACTCGACCCACGTCGCGTTCGGTACGGCCGCACACAGGCTCACGTGAAGTTCCATCAGGAAGTGCGGACAGATCTCGACGTTCAGCGCTTCCGCGACGTGCGCGATCTTCAGCCACGGCGTGATGCCGCCGACCCGCGCGACGTCGGCCTGCACGATCGCGCACGCGTCGGCCTTCAGGTATTCGCCGAACTGGCCCGGGTGATACAGCGATTCGCCGACCGCGACCGGCACCGATGTCGACAGGCACAGCCGCCGGTGCGCGTCGACGCTTTCCGCCGGCATCGGCTCCTCGAGCCACGCAAGGCGAAACGGTTCGAACGCGCGTGCGCGCCGCAGCGCCTCGGCGAACGTGAAGCCCTGATTCGCATCGGTCATCAACTCGAAGCCATCGCCGACCGCCGCACGCACCGCATCGAGCCTGCGTACGTCCTCGGACAGATGCGGGCGCCCCACTTTCAGCTTCGCGCCGCGAAACCCGTCGGCCTGCGCCTGCAGCGTCTGGTCGACGAGTTCGCGTTCCGACAGATGCAGCCAGCCGCCCTCGGTCGTATAGGTGCGGATGCGCTCTTTCGCGCCGCCCGCCGCGATCCACAGCGGCAGCCCCGCAACGCGCGTATTGCGGTCCCACAGCGCGGTATCGATCGCGGCGAGCGCGAGGCTCGTGATCGCACCGACCGCGGTCGCGTGCGTGTGAAAGAACAGGTCGCGCCAGATTGCCTCGTATTCCGCCGGATGGCGGCCGATCAGTCGAGGCGCGAGATGGTCGCGCAGCAGCGCGACGATGGACGAGCCGCCCGTGCCGATCGTGTACGTATAGCCGGTACCGCTGCTGCCGTCGCTGCAGCGAAGCGTCAGCAGCACGGTTTCCTGCACGACGAACGACTGGATCGCGTCGGTGCGCTTGACCTTCGGCTGGAGATCGACCTGGCGGATCTCGACCGCATCGATTGTCGTCATGAATGCTCCCTGTTGCGTTGTGCTCGCGTTGTTCTACGTTCAGCCCTTCACACCGCCGAGCGTCAGGCCGGCGATCAGATGCTTCTGCACGATGAATGTGAGGATGATGGCCGGCACGATGATCACGACGGCCATCGCGCACATGCCGGCCCAGTCGACCGAGAACTGCGCGGTGAAATCCATCAGACCGACGGGCAAGGTCTTCGTATCGGGGCTGCGGCATAGCTGCGTCGCGAGCGCGAACTCGTTCCAGCTGGTGAGGAACGCGAAAATGCCGGCCGATGCGATGCCCGAGCGCGCGAGCGGCAACTCGATGCGCCAGAACGCCTGCCAGCGGTTGCAGCCGTCGATCTGCGCGGCCTGCGACAGTTCGATCGGCACTTCGCGAAAGAAGCCGTCGATCAGCCACACGGTGAACGGCACGTTCATCGCGAGGTACACGATGATCACGCCGAGCCGCGTGTCGAGCAGGCCGGTCCAGGCCCACAGCATGAAGATCGGCAGCGACAGCGCGATGCCGGGAATCGCGCGCGTCAGCATCAGCAGCACGAAGAACACGTTCTTGCGACGGAACTCGAAACGCGCGAACGCATAGCCGCCGAGCACGCCGACGACGAGCGCAGCGGCGGTGCTCACGCACGAGATGATCACCGAGTTGACGAAGTACTGGCGGATCGGCAGCGATGCCATCTGGCCGAAACCGAACATGCTGCGGAAGTTGTCGAGCGTATAGCTACTCGCCGCGAACGGCGACTGGTTCGACAGGATCGCGACATTCGAACGGAACGCGTTCAGCACGACCCACAGCCCCGGCAGGCAGATCACCGCCATCACGACGAAGACGCCGAACCACAGGCCGAAGGTTTTTAGCCACTGTGCAGGGGTGCGGCCCGGTGCATCGTCCGCTGCGAAGGAAAGTTCGCTCATGATGTCAGGCCGGTCCCATGTGCCGGCGCGCGGCGTTCAGTTTGCGGAAGAAGTACAACGTGAAGAGGATCGACACGAGCACCGACACGTACGCGATCGCGTTCGCGTAGCCCATGCGCGAATCGTCGTACGCGATGCGTCCGACCATCGTCCACAGCAGCTCGGTGCGCCCGCCTGGACCGCCGTTCGTCATGATCCGCACGATGTCGTACGCACGGCCGACGTCGAGCGAGCGGATCGTCATCGCGATGTAGATGAACGGCATCAGGTACGGCAGCGTCACATAGCGGAACGTCTGCCACGGCGTGCAGCCGTCGACTTTCGACGCTTCGATCGGGTCTTTCGGCAGCGCCATCAGACCGGCCAGCAGGATCACCGCAAACACCGGCGTCGAATTCCACACCTCGGCCGCAATCAGCGACGCAAGCGCTGTCTTCGCATCGACGAGAAACGGAATCGCGGTCTTCACGCCGAACAGCGTCTGCAGCAGGCTGTTGATCACACCGGTGCTGTCGTTCAGCATGAACTTGAACTGGAAACCGACCAGCACCGGCGAGAACATCATCGGGAACATCATCACGGTACGTAGTGCGCGCTGCCCGGTGGTCACGCGGTTCAGCAACAGCGCGATGCCGAGCCCAAACAGCAACTCGAGGTCCAGCGCGATCGTCAGGAACAGCACGGTGCGTCCGAACGCCGCCCAGAAGTCCCCGTTCGAGAACGCGCGCAGATAGTTGCGCCAGCCGATCACGTGCGACAGCGTCTCGGGATCGGTGAGCCGGTACGACGTGAAGCTCGTGTATAGCGAAAACAGCAGCGGTAGCACGACCACGATCGCCACCGACAGAAACGCGGGCAACAGCAGCCGCGCGGGCAGCGACACGCGTGCGGCCAATGCGCCGAATACGCGCGTCGCGCCTGCGTTGCGCGACACGTCGTGAGAAGAAGCCGGCACCGGTTCGCCGCGACGGGGTTCGACGTTCATCATCACTCGTTGTCGGCTGCGTCCTGCATGATGTCGGAGACCTTCTTCGCGGCGTCGTTCAGTGCCTGCGTCGAGGTCTTGTCGCCGATGATCGCCTTCTGCAGTTCCGGCCACAGCGCATTCGAGATCTCGTTCCATTGCGCAATGCGCGGCGGCGTGAACGAATCTTCCTTCGCGGCCGTGCTGAACACGCCGATCGCGTTCGCCATGAACGTCTCATGCTTCGCGTCGAATTCCTTCACTGCATCGCGCTGCGCATCGAGCCGCGACGGAATCGTGCCGAGGCGCGCTTCGACCATCTGCGAATCGTGGCTCGTCAGGAACTCGATGAAGCTCGCGGCGACTTCGGGGCGATCGCAGGTCTTCGTGATCGAGAAGCTGTGCGAACCCGACCATCCCGGCCGGCGGTTGCCCGCACCGAGCGGCGCGCGCACCACGCCGACGTTGCCGGCCAGCTTCGACGTCTTCGGATCGTTATAGAACGACGCGAAGCCGGGCCAGTCCATGTCGAGCGCGACCTTGCCGGATGCGAAGTTATTGCCGAGATCGTCCCACACGTAACTCGGCACACCCTTCGGCACGGCGCCGGTCTTGTACAGATCGACGAACCAGTCGAGCGTTTTCACGCCGATCGGCGAATTGAACGTGGGCCGCATCTTCGCATCGAGCAACTGGCCGCCGTTTGCGACGAGCAGCGAATAGAACGTGCCCGTGATCGCCTCGTCCTTGCCCGGGAACTGCGTACCGTAAAAGTTCGGCGCTTTCGTGAAGAACTTCGCCTGCTGCGTGAATTCAGCGTACGTCGCGGGCGGCGCAAGCGGCTTGCCGAACTGCTTGCGATACGCGGCCTGGTTCGCGGGATCGTCGAATGCGGTCTTGTTGTAGTACAGCGCCTCGACGTCGGTCGAGCGCGGAATCTGCACGAGATGCCCCTTCACTTCCGACTGCTTCAACAGGTTTGGCGCGAACTGCGCGAGATAGTCGGCGGGGAAAAGGCTCTTCAGATCGCGGAAAATCGGGTACTGCGCGGCGAAATTCGTATGGTTCGACGACACGCAGTAGTCGATGTGATTCGACGCGATGTCCTGCTTCAGTTCGCGGTCGAGTTCGAAGTGACTCTTGCGCGACACGATCTCGACCTTCGCACCGGTCTGTTTTTCCCACAGCGGAATGCGCGTATAGAGCGCTTCATACTGCACGCCGCCGATCAGCTTCACGCGCAGCGTGTAGCCCTTGTATTCGTTGTCCGCGCGCGCGGTGCCCGCTGCGACGATGCCGGCCAGCGCCAGTACCGATACCGCGGCGCACACGAGCGTGCCCTTCCTCTTTGTCTGCTTCCCGTTGCCGTCCTGCATCGCGCGTCTCCTGATGTCGTTCGTTGAACGCCCGCCGTCGATGCGGCGTGCGCTGTGATGCGAGCGTTAGCGCAGCCGGCGCCCGCTGTCCGGATCGAACAGATAGATGTGTTCGGGCTTCGCGCGCAGCCGCACCTGCGCACCGGGCCGCAGATCGGAACGGCCGTTCACGGTCACGCAGCACGACGCGCCCGCGACCGTGCCGAACAGTTCGGTCGCAGCACCCGTCGGCTCGACGACGTTCACCGTGAACGCGAAGCCGTCGGTCTCGGACGCCGCGCACAGTACGAGATGTTCGGGGCGCATGCCGATCGTGACCGGTTGCCCGTCGGCTGCATGCACACGCGGCGCGGGCAGCATCGTGTCGCCGATGCGCACTCGTGCGGCATCGGCGGTCTGCGCGTAGTGCCCAGTGAACAGATTCATCGACGGCGAGCCGATGAAACTCGCGACGAACAGGTTGTCCGGATCGTCGTACAGATCGAGCGGCGCGCCGATCTGCTCGATCGTGCCGCCATTCAGCACGACGATGCGGTCGGCCATCGTCATCGCTTCGATCTGGTCGTGCGTGACGTAGACGGTAGTCGCTTTCAGCCGCTGATGCAGTGCGCGGATTTCCGCGCGCATCTGCACGCGCAGCTTCGCGTCGAGATTCGACAGCGGCTCGTCGAACAGAAACACCTTCGGGTCACGGACGATCGCGCGACCCATCGCGACGCGCTGTCGCTGCCCGCCCGACAGATGCCGCGGATAGCGATCGAGCAACCCGTTCAGGCCAAGGATCGATGCAGCCTCGCGGGCGCGTGCGTCGATCTCGGCGGGCTTCAATTCGCGCAGCTTTAGCGCGAACGTGAGGTTTTCCAGCACGCTCATGTGCGGATACAGCGCGTAGTTCTGAAACACCATCGCGATGTCGCGGTCTTTGGGCGGCAGGCTGTTCACCACGCGGCCATCGATCAGGATGCGCCCACGCGTCACGCCTTCGAGCCCGGCGAGCGCGCGCAGCAGCGTCGACTTGCCGCAGCCGCTCGGCCCGACCAGCACGAGGAATTCGCCGTCGCGCACGGTCAGGTCGATCTGCTTCAGCACCTGCACGGCGCCGAACGACTTCTGCACCTGCTCGAATGCAACCTCGGCCATCCGGTGTCTCCTGCGTTTTGCGTGACCTGACATGACGTCTTCGCGTGACTTTCACCACGCATCGATCGATGCCAATTATTTTATACATAAAAACATTTTTCATATCTGAAATAAGATCGGTGTTTTCCCCACTGGTCCGAACGGCTCGCCGGAGCCGCGCCGGGCTCTACAATCCCGGCATCGCTGCGATATTTGCAGCCACCGTCAAGGGAGTCACGTTGGACACCACGCGCTATTCGGCACCCGCGCTCGAAAAAGGGCTCGACATCATCGAACTGCTGGCCGGCCATCCGGAAGGTCTGTCGCTCGTCGAGCTCGCGCGTGCGCTCGGCCGCACGACCGCCGAAATCTTCCGGATGGTCGTCACGCTGCAGACGCGCGGCTATCTGGTCGCGCTCGGCGAGCGCTATGCACTGTCGCTGCTGCTGTTCCAGCTCGCACATCGGCATCAGCCGGTGCGCTCGCTCGTATCGACCGCGCTGCCGTTGATGACGCAGCTCGCGAACGACGTGAAGCAGTCGTTCCATCTATGCGTCTATCAGGCGGGTCGTGTGCTGATCGTCGCGGGCGTCGAGAGCCCGGAGCGTTGGGGGTTTTCGCTGAAGGTCGGCACGCTGATCGGCATGACCGATACCGCGTCGGGTCAGGTGCTGATGGCGTTCCAGGAGGACGCGGAGCGCCTGCGGATGCTCGCGCTGCACGTACCCGTCGACGGCGAGGAAGCCATCGACGAAACCTCGCTCGCGCATGATCTCGCGCAGATCCGCCAGCGCGGTTTCGCGCGGATGCAGAGCCGTCAGGTGAAGGGTGTGCGCAATCTCGCGTACCCGGTGTTCGGTCGCGACGGCCACGCGATTGCGACGCTGACCACGCCGTACATCGAGCGCATCGACAATGCGCCGGTGCCGTCGATCGCGGAAGTCGGCGTGCGGATGAAGGAAGCGGCTGGCACGCTCACGTCGCTGATGGGGCTTAATGTGTACTGGGAAAATAACAGCGGCAGCGACGCGGACTGATCACCTGGACGCACCGCCGGCAAGATCCGCGCGGACATGTCAAACTGGCCAGGCCTCTGTCGCGATCCGGCCTCACCGACTCACCGACCGCGCCGGATCTCCCAGTCAATCGCTCTTCGAGCGGCCCGCAGGTAAAGGAACCCAGACATGAACGGCAAACCAGTCAAGCAGCCCGGCCCCGATCATCCGATCACGATCGAGCGAAATCCCGCGCGCATCGTCGTGTCGGTCGACGGACGCGTCGTCGCCGATACGACGCACGCGCTGACACTGCGCGAATCGACTTACCCCGCGGTGCAGTACATCCCGCGCGAGGACGTCGACATGGCGCAGCTCGTGCACACCGATCATTCGACGTATTGTCCATACAAGGGCGACTGCTCGTACTACAGCATCGCGGCGGCTGGCGAGCGCGGCGTCAACGCGGTGTGGACGTATGAAACGCCGTACGAAGCCGTGGCCGGGATCGCGGGTCACGTCGCGTTCTATTCGAACCGCGTGGACATGAGCGAAGAACGGACCTGACGCGGGTAGCGTTGTCGTTCAGATAGTCTCTGCGACGGGTTTTGCAGGTCCGTGCATCGGTTATGCTCGTGCCTCATTCGCCCATTATCTTGTTCGTCGCCGGGGACCCGCCATGCCGCTTCGCCTGCCGCCTCTTTCGTCGCTGCGTTTTTTCGAAGCTGCGGGAAGGCACGGGAGTTTCAAGCTCGCCGCGGCCGAGCTGAACGTCACACCGAGTGCGGTCAGCCATGGCATCGTCGGACTCGAACAGGCGCTCGGCGTCGAACTGTTCGTGCGTGAGACGCGCGGACTGTCGCTGACGCCGGCCGGGGCCGACTATCTGCTGTACGTGTCGGAAGCGTTTTCGCTGATCGCGACGGGCACGCAACGTCTGCCGACTCACCACACGCGCAGCGCAATTGCGCTCAGTTGCGCACCGACGCTCGCATCGCGCTGGCTGCTGCCGCGCCTGCCGCGTTTTCGCAGCCGCTGGCCCGACGTCGACGTAACGATCGACACGTCGCGCCGTCAGGTCGGTTTCCCCGTCGACGGTTTTGACTTCGCAATCCGCTTGAGCCGCGTGCCGGTCGCCGGCAATGCATGGACGCGGCTGTTCGGCGAACGGCTCGTGCCGGTGTGCAGTCCCGCGTACCGCGACGCACTCGCCGACGACACCGGTGCCGTCGACCTGCGACGCGCGACGCTGATTCACGTGAACACCGCGAGCGAAGACTGGCAGGCATGGCTCGACGAACCAGTACAGCGGGGATCAACGTCGAGGGCGGACTGCGCTTCGACACGATCCAGCTCGCGCTCGAAGCCGCGGTAATGGGCCTCGGCGTCGCGCTTGGCAGGCGACCGCTCGTCGATCGCGATCTCGCGACCAACGCGCTTATTGAAGCGAGCCCGCACACGATCACCGCCGCGACCGTCTACTGGCTCGTCAGTGCGGACCATACGACGCAGCGCCCGGACCTGCTCGGCTTCCGTCAATGGCTGCTGGAAGAAGCCGAGCATTTCGAGGACGATCCTGCGACACACACCGCTCAGGACCAGACGGAACCAGACGACAGGTGAGCCACGCTCATCTGTCCGCGAAAACTTTTCCTTTGTCGTGCCATCGGGTCGCTGCCAGTATCGATCGCGGAGGATCGAACGATGGCGACAACGACAGGCGGACACACGATGTCCGCACACTACCGGACCGCACTCTGCGTCGCGGCCGCGGCCCTTATCCTGAGCGCCGCGATGGGCATCCGGCAAACCTTCGGACTCTTCGTCGGGCCGTTCTCGTATGACCGCGGCATTCCCGTTACGCTGATCGCGTTCGCGATCGCGATACACAACCTCGTATGGGGCTTCGCGCAGCCGTTCGCCGGCGCGGCCGCGGACCGCTACGGCTGCGCACGCGTGGTCGCGTTTGGTGCCGTCGCGGTCGCGGGCGGCCTCGCGCTCGCGGCGCTTGCACCGTCGGGCGCGATGCTGGTCGTGGGGCTCGGGTTGCTGGTCGGCGTCGGCATCAGCTGTACGAGCTTCGGGGTCGTGCTGACAGCGGTCGGGCGCGCCGCTTCGGCGGAAAAACGCAGCATGGCGATGGGCATCGCGAGCGCGGGTGGCTCGCTCGGTCAGGTGCTGATGATCCCGCTGTCGCAGAGTATCCGGCTCACGTGGGGGATCTCGGCGTCGCTGCTGGCGCTGGCAGTGCTGATGCTCGCGGCCGCGCCGTTCGGCGTCGCACTCGAGCGTCGCGGGGCGAATCATGCGACCGCGGCCGAAGCGCCGGCCGTCCCTTTGCGCCGCACGCTCGCGCTCGCGTTTCAGCATCGCGGCTATCGGCTCATCACGATCGGCTTCTTCGCGTGCGGCTTCCAGCTCGCGTTCATCGCGACCTACCTGCCCGGCTATCTGTACTTGTGCCACATGCCGTCCGGTCTCGGCGCAACCGCGCTGATGCTGATCGGTCTGTTCAACATGGCGGGTAGCTGGGCGTGCGGCTGGCTCGGTGGACGCTTCCGTCAGCAGCATGTGCTCGGCTGGCTGTATCTGATTCGCGGCGTGACGATCGGCGCGTTCTTCCTGCTGCCGAAAACGTCCTCGTCGGTTGTCGTGTTCGCGGCCGTGATGGGACTGACGTGGCTTGGCACCGTGCCGCTCACGAGTGGATTCGTCGCGAAGGTGTTCGGCACGCGTCACCTCGGCACGCTGTTCGGGGTGTGCTTCCTGAGTCATCAGGCCGGTTCGTTTCTCGGCGCGTGGCTGGGCGGCTTCGTGTTCGATACGACCGGTTCGTATTCGCTGCTGTGGGGCGCGACGGCCGCGGCCGGGCTACTCGCGGCGCTGCTGCATTTTCCGATCGACGACACGTCGGCGGGTACGCCTGCGTTGCTTGACGCAACCGCACGCGCCTGATGACGGGAGCGTGACCTGCACAGCGTGGAAGTCGCAACATTGCGACCCGTCGGTCAGATGGCACCACTCGGCCGATACCCATCCGTATCCACACAGCACACCAACACCTCCGCATCGTCCTGACCGAGGCTCAAGTAAACATGCCCAACCGAACTATCGAAATACAAACTATCGCCGGGCATCAATTTAAACGACTTGCCGTTTTCAAACCGCAATCCGAGTTTGCCACCCAGCACGAAGACGAACTCCTCGCCTGAATGCCGGATGTACTCCGGGAAGTCCGACACGGCGCGTGCATGAATGTGTGCGCGCATCGGCACCATCCGCTTGCCGGTCAGGTTGTTGGCGAGCATGCCGTACTCGTAGTTCGGGGTGTCGTAGATATCCTGTTTGCCGTTGGCCGTAAAGGACGGTTTAAGCGCGCCCGCTGCCCGCTTGCGACGTCGTCCGAAGATCGCGTCGAACTCCAGTTCAAGCGAGTGCGCCAGTGCTGCAAACTTGTCATAGGTCAGCGCAATATCGCCGCGCTCGGCCTTCGAGATCGTCGATACGGCAATGCCCGAACGCTCGGACAACTCTGCCAGCGTTAGTCCACGTGCCTTGCGCGCCTGCCGCAAATGGCTGCCCACCCGTGTGTGGTCGAGCGCGGGCGGTGCCTCGTGCGCATCGTGCGTATTGTGCATATCTGCGATCCGATCTTTCATCACCGCTTTGGCCATCTCGCTCACTTCAAGGGTAATTTTTCTCATATACGAGAATTTATTTTTTCTCGTATATGATAACTCACGCCGATTCCACCTTTCCTGTGGGAACCCTATCGTGTCTGCTCTTGCACTCAATCAGTCCGGTCTGACGAAAACCAACGTCATCACCGCCACGACGATCGGTACGGCGCTCGAATTCTACGACTTCACGATCTACAGTTTCTTCGCGATCCAGATCGGACAGTTATTCTTTCCAGCCGCTTCGCCGGTGAATCAGTTCCTGCTGTCGATCGGCGTATTCGGCGTGGGTTTCGTGGTGCGGCCGCTCGGCGGCATCGTGATCGGCGCGTACGCGGACCGCGTCGGGCGCAAGAAGGCGATGGTTCTCACCATCATGCTGATGGCGCTAAGCTGCGCGATGATCGCCTGCGCGCCGACCTATGCCGTTGCCGGACTCGCTGCGCCGTTGATCGTACTGGCCGCGCGCCTGATCCAGGGTTTCGCGGCGGGTGGCGAATTCGGCCCCGGCACCACCCTGCTGGTCGAATACGCGACCGACAACACACGCGCCTTCTTCGCCAGCTGGAACTTCGCGGCCACGGCAGCCGGCCTCGTGCTTGGCGCGCTCGTCGCCACGTTGATCAACGTCACGCTATCCAGGCAAGCGATACTCGAATGGGGCTGGCGTATTCCGTTCCTGCTCGGCATCGTTGCCGCGCCGGCCGGCATGCTGATCCGCAGGCGGCTCGAAGAAACGCTCACCGAACGCAAGCCCGGCGAAGCGCCACCGCGCGGCGCATTGAAAGAAGCGCTGACCACGCATCTGAATCTGACCATTCTCGGCACCTTTGCCGAACTGGGCGGCTCGGTGTCCGTCTACATTACGGCGTTTTTTCTGCCGAGCCATGCGGTGCGCGTACTGCATCTCTCGTCCACGGCAGCCGTCACGTCCGGCATTGTCAGCTCGCTCATGCTGTTCGTCGCGGCGCCGCTGGCAGGCATGCTCGCGGATCGCTTCAGCCGCAAGCGTGTGCTGGTCATTTCGCGTGTCGTCATGCTACTGCTTGTCTATCCCGCATTCGCATTTCTCAGCGCACATCCGTCGACGACCGCGCTGTGCATCGTCTCCGCCGTACTCGCCGTGTTCGTCGCCGGGCAGGTCGTTCCGGTACTCGTGATGATCCCGGAACTCTTTCCGAAACATGTCCGAGCGACCGGTATCGCGCTGACCTACGTGGTGAGCGCATCGTTCTTCGGTGGCTTCTCACCGTTTATCGCGAGCTGGCTGGTCGCGCAAACCGGCAACCCGCTCGCGCCGGCCTGGTATGTGGCCGCCGCGTGTACGATCTCGCTGGTGCCGGTACTCTGGCTAAAAGACCGTACCGGCGAAACGCTCGCCTGATGAATCGAGGATGCAATGAGTCACGAACATGAACTGGTCGGCCGCAGCGCCGTTGAACTGCGTCGGATGATCGGCGGGAAAGAGATTTCGCCTGTCGAATTGCTCGACGCCTGCATAGCGCGCATCGAAGCGATCAACCCTGCGGTGAACGCGCTGTCCGCGACGGATTTTCCGGCCGCCAGAGCCGCCGCGAAGCGCGCCGAAAAGCAGGTGCTCGACGGCGAAGCGCTCGGGCTGCTGCACGGCTTGCCGCTCGGCGTCAAGGACCTCGAAGATACCGCCGGTCTTCTGACGACCTACGGCACGCCGATGTCGCGCGGCAACGTGCCCACGCATGACTCGGTGCTGGTGGAACGCCTGCGTGCCGCCGGTGCGATCGTTACCGCGAAGACCAACGTGCCGGAACTCGGCGCGGGCGCGAACACGCGCAATCCGGTGTGGGGCGCAACGGGCAATCCGTTCAATACGGCGTTGAATGCGGGCGGCTCGTCGGGCGGCTCGGCGGTTGCGCTCGCGTGCGACATGCTGCCGGTCTGCACCGGCTCCGACACCGGCGGATCGCTGCGCATTCCCGCGTCGAAATGCGGCGTGGTGGGCTTTCGTCCGACGCCGGGCCTCGTGCCGAACTCGCGCAAGCTGCTCGGCTGGGCGCCGATCTCCGTGGTCGGACCGATGGGCCGCACGGTTGCCGAGGCCTGCCTGCAGCTGGCCGCCACTGCGGGAATCTCCGCGGGCGATCCGCTTGGCTTTCGCGTCGATCCGCTGAGCTTCGCGCGGCCCGACGAGATCGACCTCGGTTCGCTGCGAGTCGGCTGGACCGAGGACTTCGGCAGTTGCGACGTCGACGACGACATCCGCAAGGTGTTCCGCGAACGCATTGCACTGATCGCGCCGTCGTTCCGCTCGTGTGAGCAGGTGAACTTCGATCTTGGCGACGTGCACCGATGCTTCGACGTCATCCGTGCCGAGAGCTTCGTCGCCGGTCTGCATGATGCCTATGCGCGCGACCCGAACCAGCTCGGACCGAACACGCGCGCGAACTACGAACTGGGCGCAAGCATGAGCCTTGTCGACAGCGCCTGGGCGCACGCCGAGCAAACCCGCATCTTCAAGCGCTTTCAGCGCGCGTTCGAGCAGTACGACGTGATTCTCTCGCCAACCACGCCGGTTTCGCCGTTTCCCTGGCAACAACTGTACGCGGCGCAAATCAACGGACGCGAGCAGGACAACTACTATCGATGGCTCGCGCTGACCTACGTCATCACCCTGACGACGCATCCAGCCTTGTCGTTGCCCTGCGGTGTCGATCATGCGGGCATGCCATTCGGCTTGCAGATCGTCGGTCCGTTTCATGGCGACCGCAAGACGCTCGCGGTCGCGCATGCGATGGAACAGGTGTTCGACCAATCGCCGGTATTGAGCCGCCCGCGGCCCGATCTGTCGAAGCTCACGCAGGCGGACCCGTCGCTGAAGTCGATCGTGACTGCGCCGCCTCTTTTCAACCAGTCTGGCCCGAATGGCACCAGCATTTCAATGGTCTAACACCATGTCAAACCCGATCGAACGTCTGCAAACGAATGCGCGCATGAGCCAGGTAGTTATCGCCAACGGTGTCGTGTATCTCGCCGGCCAGGTGCCCGACACGGCGAACGCGTCCGTGACCGAACAGGCAAACGAAATCCTCGCGCGTATCGACACGCTGCTCGAAGCGGCAGGCGTCGACCGTACGCGCCTGCTGTCGGCGAATATCTGGTTGAGCGATCCGAAGCACTTCGCGGAATTTAATGCTGTCTGGGACGCATGGGTGCCTGCGGGTCATGCGCCGACCCGCGCCTGCGTACAGGCACTGCTCATGAAGCCGGGTTGCGATGTCGAAGTCGCGGTGACGGCGCTCCTGGTGTAATCGACGGTCTGCGAGTTCATGAGCATGATGAAATTCGATACCGTTGTACTGGGTGCGGGCATCGTCGGGGTGTGCGTCGCCGTCCATCTGCAGAAACGCGGCTACCAGGTCGCGCTGGTCGATCGCAAGCTGCCCGGAAACGAGACGTCGTTTGGCAACGCGGGGTTGATCCAGCGCGAGGGGGTGTACCCGTATGCGTTTCCGCGCGAACTCGGCAGGTTGATGCGATACGCGCGTAACCAGTCGCTGGACATTCGATATCACGCCAATGCGATGCTCGAGGCCGCGCCGTTTCTGTGGCAATACTGGCGCAACTCTCATCCGCTGAAACATGCGGCAATCGCGAGGTCCTACTCGACGCTGATCGAACATTGCGTGAGCGAGCACCGTGCGCTAGCCGCCGATGCCGGCGCGAGCGCGTTATTGCGCCCGACCGGCTGGATGAGGGTGTTCCGCACTGAAGCCGTTCGTGACCGGGAAACGCAACTGGCTGAGCGGTGGCGTCGGGAATACGGCGTCGAATTCGAATCGCTCGACGCGGCGCGTCTGCAACAGAGCGAGCCTGATCTCGACCGCGGTCTGATCGGCGCGTTGCACTACACGGCAGCCGATTCCGTCAACGATCCGAACGCGCTTGTCATGGCCTACGCAAAATACTTCGAGCAGCTGGGCGGGCGTTTTTTCATCGGCGATGCGAATACGTTGCGCGATCATTGGCAGGTGGATACGTCGGCGGGCACGATCGAGGCTGCGTCGGCGGTGGTCGCGTTGGGTCCATGGTCGGATGAGGCGAGTGCGCGGCTGGGCTATCGCCTGCGGCTCGGTGCCAAGCGCGGGTATCACATGCACTATGGCTCGCGGCTGGGAGCGCGTCTGAATCATCCGGTTCTCGATGTCGAAAACGGTTACTTGCTGGCGCCGATGGCCAAAGGTATCCGTCTAACGACAGGCGCTGAAATCGCGCGGCGCGACGCGCCGAAGACGCCCAACCAGCTCGCCGCCGTCGAACCGGTTGCTCGCACGCTGTTCCCGTTGACCGATCGCCTGGACGCCGAACCGTGGATGGGCCGCCGCCCGTGTACGTCCGACATGATGCCGATCATCGGACCGGCGGGAAAGCATAAGGATCTGTGGTTCGCGTTTGGTCATGCGCATCACGGGCTGACGTTGGGCCCCGTCACTGGACGGCTGATCGCAGAGATGATGACCGGCGAGGAGACTTTGGTGGACGCCGGACCCTTCAGAGTGGATCGGTTTAAACGGTGATCGGGATGCATCCCTGTCGCCAGGTCTTACAACCGTCTCGACGCGAACATGGTCGTGCTCTACAGCCTCGCCGAAGCCGCTCGTGAAGCCGGCATCGCGTCGCCGCTGTTCGACGTCTGCTACGCGCTCTACGGCAAGACGCTTGCGCTCGGTCACGGCGACGAGGACATGGCCGCGGTACTGACCGCGATCGAGGCACGCACGGCCGCGTTGTCGTCGCGCGGAGAGACACACTAGAGCGTGTGACCGCGGGTTGCGCTCACAACCCCGACGGCGCCCCGCGTGGACCGGTCACGCACTGGAAGCTGCTCGCGGATCGACGATCTCCGGTGCCGTTGTACTGCGGGTAGGCGGGATAAACGCACACGGGCCGTTCGAAGGCCACGCCGGAAGCCGGAGTATCGTTGACATACTTCGTCGACACGAAAGATTGCGGCGCGACGCCCTGCTCCACCCACGACTGCAACGCGCTCACGACATCCCGGCTACTGTCGATCTGCACCGGCGGCACTGAACCGCCGATCGAATTCGCACCCGGCCCGCCGCCGCAGTGATCCATTCCCGGCACCATCACGAGCCGGTAGAAATTCTGCGTCTGCGCGAGCCCGCCCTGCTGCTGCACGACGTTTTCGAAGTACTCGATCGGCAGTGTCTGCGCGTTGAGCGAATCCGACCAGCCCTGCGTCATGATCAATTTCCCGCCCCGCTTCTGGAACGAAGACAGATCGGGACTCGTCGCGTTGATCGACGGCGTCAGTTTTGCGTCGACCAGATCGGCGTCCGCGCCGAAGTCGAATGACGTCCAGTCCCAGTTGGGGTTGTCGAAGACGGCATTGGCCAACAGCGGTTGCGCGTAATTCGGCACGAGCGCGCCCTGGATCGACGTCCATTGACGTTCGCTTCCGTAGGCGAAGCCGGGGTATAGCTGCTTCCCATTGCGCGAATCGAGCACCGCTGAATAGAGGCGCTGCGCCTGACTGATCTGCGCCGAACTCAGGCACGTGCCGGGATCCTGGCCGCTTTTGCATTGCAGCGGCGTGATATCGACGCTGCACGTCAGCGGGTTAGCCAGAAATCCGTCCTGCGTGGCCGTCGTGCCGCCGCAGCTTGCCAGTACGGTGTCGTTCAGCAGCGCGAGTGCCGCTGGCGTCAACAGCGATGCCGGCTGCTTTGCCGGCAGCAATGCCCCCCACAGAAAACTTTCCATCAAATGGCTATAGGCCATACCCGGCGACCCGGCGTGCACGCCATCGTAGTCGTTGGGGTAATACTCGACCTCCTCCATCGCCTCGGCACCGCCCGTCGAGCACCCTTCGTAATACGAGTGCCCGACGTCATGCCCGTAGTACGTGCGAATGATGTCTTTGGCTGCAAGCGTCATCCAATGAATCGACGTATGCCCCCAGTCGCTCAATTGCACCGGATCGCTCGCCCACGCGAGACGCTGACCGATCGCGCCGGAAGTGCCGCCGACGTGCCCCGTGTCGGTGGCCGCCGCTACGAAACCTCGCGCCACCGCCGGCGTGAGTTCTTGATAGAAAATCGAGCCGCCGAAGCCTCCCGAGCCGACGCCTAGCAAGCGGCCATTCCAGCCGGTTTGCGGCAGCCAGACTTCGATGCCGATGTGCTCGCCCGGTTGGGTGCTGACCGTGGCGACGACGCGGCAGGTGGGCGCGGCGAGCGTGCCGGACGTGCCCGTGATCGCCTTGAGATCGGTGCCGGCGGGAATGATCGTTGCGGCGGTCACCGTGGTATTGGCTATCGATGCCTGCAACAACGCGGCGCAGTCCGGCGTCCCGGCGTTGATCGTAGTGCCGCCGCCGGAACACCCCAGCAGCGCTGCGGATAGCATCGCCATCACGACCCACACTACAGCGCGGAAAAGCGGTGAAGCAACGATGCGCGGTAGAGCGAACGAACGACGGCGCGACGATCGATTCGCAAACGGAATCGCGTGCAGAAGTGACGACATGGTTGTCTCCGGCTTGTTGTACTTTGTGCGGAGTAAGCGTAGGAGCGCGATGTCGATCCAACAATTGAAATGATTTGATCGCAGCCATTACGGATGCTGATAGATCGGCGGCACGCGATCTCTCCACACCCCCAACGTTTGCGCCACTGCGCGCCACCGCACAGTCCAGTCCCTGCTGCCACCGTAGAGTGCAATCCGGCGCCCGCTTGCGCCGCTTAACGCGGGAATGCCCCGCGACGACCGGGATTTTCGTCATGGAGATGCATTCGTCCTCCGCACACATCAAGGGCTTCAACGGACTCCGCGCACTGGCCGTGACGCTGGTGTTCCTCGACCACAAGGCGCGCATTCACGCGTTCAACCTTTCCGATCTCGGCGTGTGGATGTTCTTCGTGCTGAGCGGCTATCTGATCATCGGCGAGCTGCACCGGCAACGCTGCAGGATCGAAGCGTCCAGTGGGGACAGCAGCGTGCGTGCGCAGATGCGCGTGTTCTTCACGAAACGCGCATTGCGGATCTTTCCGGTCTACTACGCGGTGCTCTGCGTGCTGCTCGTGCTGCAGCACTTCTATCGTCACGCGGGCCCCGATCTCGGTTTCGCGTACCACTTCACGTATCTGTCGAACGTTTGGATCGGGCTCGTCACCGGGCATTGGGTCGGACCGTTCGGCGTATTCTGGTCGCTCGCGGTCGAGCAACAGTTCTATCTCGTCGCGCCGTTCGTGTTTCTGCTGACGCCGTCGCGACTGCATCCGCTCGTCTGCATCGCGGCGATCGTCGCGGGCGGCATCGCGCACGTCGCGATGTACGCGACGCACGTCGACGACATCACGATCTACGTGCTGTCGCCGTGGAATTTCTCGATCCTCGCGATTGGCGGCCTGGGCTATATGCTGTCGACGATGCCGGGGCTGAGGCGTGTTGTTGAGCGTGTGCTAAAGGGTCCACCGATGCTGGCGGTCGGCGTCGCGGGCATCGTGTTCTTCGCGGCGAGCGCGCAATGGCTCGGCGCACACGATCCCGGCCGTAACGCATGGTTCGATTTCGCGCTGACGTTCTCGGTCGCGCTCGTCGTGCTGTGGATCGTGCACAACCAGTCGAGTCTCGTCGCGGCCGCGCTGGAGCTACGACTGCTCGCGTACTTCGGCACGATCAGCTACGGCTTCTATCTGATGCACAACTTCATCCCGAATCCGCTCGGCCCCGCGCTCGCGATCTACGGCGGGCTGCACGTGTCACCGACACTTGTCGAAACGCTCGGCGTGCTGCTCGACTTCGCGTTTTCCGTGCTCGCGGCGGGACTGTCGTGGCGATTTCTCGAGTCGCCGGTCATGGCGCTGCGCAAGCGCATCACGAGTCGACGTGAGAGTTGGCCGGATCCGGCAAAAATCCGTCAGATCTCGACCTGAATCGCACGCCTCAGGGCGCCTCGCTCAACGCCTCTTTCAGTTTCACGAGAAACCGCTCGACGATGGTCGGCAGGCGGCGATCCTTCATCGTCGTCACCTGCACCTGGCGCTGCTGCAACAACGGCTCGTCGATCTCCTTCGCGACCAGCGAAGCCTCGTTCTGCATGCCCTTCAACGCGATGCGGCTCCCCAGCGTGATCGCACCGGTGAGCGCGACGAAGTGATGCATCGCGCTGGAGTTGTTGCCGGTCAACAAGGGTTCGAGATGGCGGCCGCGCACCGAGCAGCACCAGTCGATCAACTGGCGCACCGTCGTCCCGCGTTCGAGCACGGCAACCGGGTAGGCGAGCAGATCGTCGAGCGTCAGCCGCTCTTTGCCCGCGAGCGGATGATTGGGACGCAGCAGTGCGCAGACCGGCGCGCTGTCGGTGAATTCGACGCTGACGGCCGTCGACGTCGCAGTGGAGAACGAGACACCGAGATCGACATCGCCGATCTCTACCCAATGCTCGACCTGGGCCGGTATGCCCGAGCGCAGCACGAAGCGGGTCAGCGGCTGTTCGGCATGGAAGGCGGCGAGCAAAGCCGGCAGAAAATAACGCGTGAATCCCTCCGTGCAGCCGATCCGCACGACGCCGCCGCCCAGCGCATGCGCCGCCGAAATATCGGCGAGCACGCTGTCCGCCTCCATCAGCGCGCGCCGCGCATGCTGGGCGAGCAACTCGCCGGATTCGGTCAGCACCATGCCGCGCGGCAGGCGCTCGAAGAGCGGTGTGCCGACCTCCTGTTCGAGCTTGACGATCTGCCGGCTCAGCGCCGACACCGCGACGTGCAGATTCTCCGACGCCGCAGCAAGTGAGCCCGTCCGGGCGACTTCGACGAAATAGCGCAACGCGATGCCGTGCAACATGAATTGCCCCGTCGATACGTTGACGCGTTGCCATTTCGGCAACGCGATCCGCAAAGATTGAAATTGTCGCGAATTATTGGCCTTTCTAGACTGGTCCGCAACCCTACAGCAACCCTGCCACCAGGCTGGAGAGACCACCGTGACCGCAAGCCAGAACACCCGCGCAGCAGCAATCGATGCGGCGTTTCGCGTCTTCGACTCGGGCACGCTGCTCGAGCAGCTAACGCGCCGCGTCGCGTGCCGGACCGAGAGTCAGAATCCCTCCCGCGCGGATGCGCTGCATGCGTATCTGACCGACGAGATCGCTCCGGCGCTTCGGCCGCTCGGTTTCACGACGCGGCTCGTCGCGAACCCCGACCCGACAGGCGGCCCGCTGTTGATCGCCGAACGCCACGAAGGCGCGGAACTGCCGACGGTCCTCACCTACGGCCACGGCGACGTCGTGCGCGGCTACGACGACCATTGGCGCGCCGGGCTCAAGCCGTGGGACATCGTCGTGGAAGGCGACCGCTGGTACGGCCGTGGCACCGCCGACAACAAGGGCCAGCACTCGATCAACTTCGCCGCCCTGGCAGCCGTGCTGGATGCGCGCGGTGGCCGGCTCGGCTACAACGTGAAAGTGCTCTTCGAAACCGGCGAGGAAGTCAGCTCGCCGGGTCTGCATGCGGTCTGCAAAGCGGACAAGCAGGCGCTCGCCGCCGACCTGTTTCTCGCGAGCGACGGCCCGCGCGTATCCGCCGAACGACCGACGCTGTTTCTCGGTTCGCGCGGCGCCGTGCTGTTCGAACTGTCCGTCGATCTGCGCGACGGTGGCCATCATTCGGGCAACTGGGGCGGCGTGCTGCGCAATCCGGCCGTGGTGCTGGCACACGCGATCGCGAGTCTCGTCGATCGCAACGGGCGCATCGTCGTCGATGGGTTGCGGCCCCCTCCCGTTTCCGCCGCGGTTCGTCGCGCGCTGGCCGATATCGAACTCGGCCGCGACGAGCAATCGCCCGCGATCGATCCTGCCTGGGGCGAACCGGGCCTGACGCCGACCGAACGCGTGATCGCGTGGAACGCGCTCGAGGTGCTGGCGTTCAAGTCGGGCAATGCGGACGCGCCGGTCAATGCGATTCCGCCATCGGCGAAAGCGGCGTGCCAGTTGCGTTTTGTCGTCGGTACCGATTGGGAGAAGACTGCGAATCATCTCGAAGCGCACTTCGCGCGGCTCGGATTCGACGAGGTGCGCGTCACGGTGTCGGCGGGCAGTGCCGCGACGCGGCTCGATCTCGACGACCCGTGGGTGGACTGGGCGCTCGCTTCGATGCGCGCGACCACCGGCAAGGAGCCGGCGCTGCTGCCGAATCTCGGCGGAACCGTGCCGAACGACGCCTTTGCAGGCACGCTGAACCTGCCCACGCTGTGGGTGCCGCACTCGTACCCCGCGTGCTCGCAGCATGCGCCGAACGAGCATCTGCTCGGCTCGGTCGCACGCGAGGCGCTCGGCGTGATGGCGGGCCTGTGGTGGGACCTCGGCGACTCGGCTGCGGGCATCGTGGCGGCGCGTTCAGCACGTGCGGCACGCGCGGTTAGTGCGGTTAGTGCGGTTAGTGCGGTTAGTGCGGTTAGTGCGGTTAGTGCGGTTAGTGCGGTTAGTGCCGCGGCATCGAACGACTAGGCGACATCATGCAAAAGCGACCCCTCAGCCTCACCCGGATCGTCCTCGCAACCTCGGTCGGCAACGCGCTCGAATGGTTCGATATCGTGATCTACGGTTTCTTCGCGATCTATATCGCGAAGAACTTCTTCCCGACCGCCGACGACACTGCGTCGTTGCTGCTTACGTTCGGTTCATTCGGCGCGTCGTATCTGGTGCGGCCGCTCGGCGGCATGGTGCTCGGCGCCTATGCGGACAAGCACGGCCGCAAGGCTGCGCTCGTGCTGAGCGTCGCGCTGATGATGGTCGGCACCGCGATCATCGCCGTGATTCCGACCTACGCGACGATCGGTCTCGCGGCACCGCTCGGCGTGTTTGCCGCGCGGCTGATCCAGGGGTTCTCGGCGGGCGGCGAGTTCGGCGCATCGACGGCGATGCTGATCGAGCATGCGCCGCATCGGCGCGGTTTTATCGCCAGTTGGCAGTTCACGACTCAAGGCTTCGCGACGCTGCTCGCGTCCGGGTCGGGCTATGTGCTGGCGAGGCTGTTGTCGCCGCACGATCTGGCCGCGTGGGGCTGGCGCATCCCGTTCTTCTTCGGCCTGCTGATCGGCCCCGCCGGCCTGTATCTGCGCCGCTTCCTCGAGGACGCGGCGGATTTCAGCGAGGCGACCCACACCGCAACGCCGATACGCGACGTGTTCGCGACGCAGAAATGGATGCTCGCCGCAGCGATCGGCTCGCTGACCGTATCGACGTCCATGAGCTATCTGCTGCAGTATGTGCCAACCTGGTCGATCCGCGAACTGCATCTCGATGCCTCGACCGGCTTCGCAGCAAGTACCTTCGCCGGTCTCGTGCTGACGCTCGTGACACCGCTCGCCGGTCATCTGTCCGATCGTATCGGCCGGCTGAAGCAGATGTCGATTACCGCAGTGCTGTGTCTTGCCACGGCCTACCCGGCGTTTTCGTATGTGGTCGGCCATGTGTCGGTCGTCGGGCTGTTCGTGCTGGTCGGCTGGCTTGCGCTGCTGAAGTCGATTTACTTCGGCGCATTGCCTGCGCTGATGGCCGAACTCTTTCCGGTCGCGACGCGCGCGACGGGCATGTCGATCGGCTACAACATCGGCGTGACCGTGTTCGGTGGATTCACGCCCGCGATTACCGTATGGCTGCTGAGCGTAACCGGCAATCGCAGTGCACCAGGCCTCTACCTGATGTTCACGGCATCGGTGAGCCTCGTCACGCTCGCGGGCGTCGCACGAAGCTACGCTCGACGTCGCCGTGGCGTCTCTGCTTCGCTGCACAAAGACCAGGTCGAAGCGACCAGTATGGTTAGGTGATTTACTTCAAACACGCCAAAAATCCCCCCAAACAGATGTAACAGTCTGATGGCTGTGCTTTAATGATTGCGCCGGATGCGTCGCGCTACATGCATTTCGGATAGTCAATAAATAGGATGGCGAATTGTTAAAATAAAATCGCCGCGCCATCCTTTTTATATTCAAACAGCAGCCTATGCAACGGGTCGATCGGACACACCTGGTGAAACCCGGTTGCCTCCGTTCGCCCGAATCGGTCATTGCGTGTCAGCGTATCTGCGTCCAGACCGCCGGCGTCCGGAATGCATGGGAACCAACATAAAAAATCGACAATGCCAATTCAGAGGAACTTAACATGGGTATGAAACTACGTTTACTTGTGGCTGCTGCGATAGCAATGACGACTTCGCTTGCAATCGCTGCCCCGGCATCCAGTGCGGCTGCCACCACCTCGTCCGATCCGTTCTATATCTACACAGGGAGTACACCGCTGTCGTCGATTCCACTGGGCACGGTGCTCAAGACCCGGAACGTGACTTATCACCTCGCTGGGATTCCGACACCGGTCATCGCCCAGCAACTGCTTTACCGCACGAATAATGCGCAGAATCAGCCCGTCGTCAATGTGACCTCGGTCATCCAGAGTCCAGCCAGCAACGGCCAGGCCATCTCGTACCAGTCGGCTTACGATTCTCTGAACCCTTTCGATGAGCCGTCACGTGTGATTGCCGGGGACCGGGACATCACAAAGATCATCAATCTGGGTACGTTTATCTACAGCGCTGAATCGGTTCCGCTCGCCCTGCTGGTCTCGCTGGGATACAACATTATCGTGCCCGATACCGAAGGCCAGACTGCCGACTTTCCGGTCGGTCCGGAAGAAGGCATGACCACTCTCGACTCGATTCGCGCCGTGCTCAATACCCCGGGCACCGGTCTGAATCCTTCAAGCAAGGTGGCATTGATTGGCTACTCCGGTGGAGCGATTGGCACGGACTGGGCCGCACAGCTCGCTCCGACCTACGCACCCGATGTCAACAAACAGCTCGTGGGCGCCGCCGAGGGGGGCGTACTCGTCGATCCGATTCACAACCTGAGCTACGTCAATGGCAGTCTTGTCTGGGGCGGCGTTGCGCCGGCGGCGATCTCCGGTTTGACGAAGGCCTACGGTATCGACCCGACACCGTATCTCACCAGCCAGGGCGTGTCGGTGTTCAACGATATTCAGGATCAGTCGCTGGCCTATATCCTGCCGAAGTACCTTGGGTTGCAGTGGGGTACGCTGTTCAAGCCGCAGTATGCGAGCGATCTCAATAGCGTCCCGGCGCTGGTGGACGCCATGAACAAGGTCGATGCCGGACTGGTCGGGTCGCCGACGATCCCGATGTATATCAGTCAGGGTACCCTGGGCATCCTGAATGGCACCGTTAGCCCGCAAACGGGCGATGGCGTGATGCTTGCCGGCGATGTGCGCGCCCTGGCGCAAAAATTCTGCGCTAGCGGCATACCTGTCCAGTACAACGAAACCCCCACCGAACATGCCGCTACCGCTGCAGTATGGGCAGTCGGGATGTTGCCGTGGCTGTACGATCGCTTCGCAGGGAAAGACGCGCCAAGCAACTGCTGGTTGACTAACCTCCTGCCGAGCAACTCGCTCGCAGCCCAGACGGTTCACTAGTTTCCGCCTGCGTTCTGCACTCCCTCTGGAGATCTGCCGCCTATACACGGCAGGTCTCTGTCATTGCTGCTATGCAGGGTGATCAGGACAAGGTCGGCGCGCCTGAAAACCGGCGAGGCCTGCGTTTGCCTCAACCCACCGGCCAACCCGCCGGTCACCCCGCCTGCGGCACGAACGCGCTCTGCCGGATGTCCTCGCCGCGCGCGACGATCGCCGTCGCTTCCGGCACTTCCTCCCACACACCGGGCAGATCGACGAGCGGCTCGGACAGCACGAGGTACGCGTCGTCGCCAACCGCCTTGATGCGCGGATCGTCCGGATAAAGTTCGTGCAGATGGCGAAACGACGTGCTGTGGAACAGCGAGCGCGAGTCGCGTTCGCTCGAATAGCGAACCGCGACGATCTGCTCGCCGTCCATCGCGCACACGGTCATGTTCAGCGGATGCTCGATGCCGTAGCGCCGCCCGGTTTCCTCGACGAATCCAACCATCCGTTCGAGCGCGGCGACCGGATCGTGTTCGAGCCCGAACGTCAGCGCGAGGAAGAACATCAGTTCCGAATCGGTCGACCCTTCCATGCCCATGAACAGATCCGGTGCGACCGCCATCATCAGGTCGCGCCGTACCGCCGGGAAATTGCGGATCGAGCCGTTGTGCACGAACAGCCAGTGACCGTGACGGAACGGATGGCAGTTGGTTTCCTGTACCGGGGTGTCGGTGGCCGCGCGAATGTGCGCGACGAAGCGCCCGGCGCGCACCGCGCGTGCCGCCTCGCGCAGATTACGGTCGCTCCATGCGGGCTGCACGCAGCGGTAGCGGAATGGAGGATCGGTCGGATGACCGTACCAGCCGACACCGAAGCCGTCGCCGTTGGTCGTCGTCGCACCGAGACGCGCGTGCAGACTCTGGTCGATCAGCGAATGCTGCGCGCGGAACAGCACGGTTTCGAGCTGGATCGGGTTACCCGTGTAGGCAAGCCAGCGGCACATGGTGGGGTCTCCGTTCGGTTGTGTGGCGTTTGATCAACGCTCAATTGGCGGCATGCGCGCCCGCGAGCGGCGCGAGAAATTCCGACACGCCGGTCAGGATGATCTGCACGCCGATGCACAGCAGCAGGAACGCCGACACGCGCAACGCGACCTTGGTCCCTTCGGCGCCGAGGTAGCGCGCGAAGACTTCCGCGCGGCTGTACGTCAGGTAGATCGCGATCACGACGAGCACGCTGATCGTCAGCGACGCGATCGCCGACATCAGGAACTCGGACAGCTTGTGCGTGCGGTTCGCGTTCAGTGCGATCGCAGTCGCGATCGTGCCGGGGCCCGTGGTGAGCGGAATGGTCAGCGGAAAGAACGCTCGCGATTTCGCTTCGTCGGGGCTGACCGGCTTGACCGCTTCCTCGTTAGGCCGGCGATCCGGCGCGTTGAGCATCGTCCAGCCGCTGACCGCGACTGCAAGCCCGCCGCCGATGCGCAGCGCCTCCATCGAAATCCCGAAGAAATGCAGGATCGGCGTGCCGACGAAGAACGCGACCAGCAGCACGAAAAACGCGTTGATCGACACGCGTTTCGCGAGCGCAGTGCGCTCCGCGCTGTCGAGCGATTCAGTGCGGTCGAGAAAGACGAACGCGACGCCCACCGGATTGATGATGCTGATGAGCCCGGTGAAGCCGAACAGGATGTCGGAAACGAGACTGTCGATCATGGCGGTGTCGGGTTCGTATTGTTCGTATCGTTTGTATCGGCTGGCTGTCGCGTGGTCGGAGCCGGCCGGTTTTTTTCTTGCGTCGCAGCACGATGCGCAGCGCGATCGGCGACCAGTGTAACCGCAACGCCCCGCGAAAATCACGTACGCGAGCGGTGCGGCGCTTGCCGCACGCGCACATCGCAGCACCGTCTTTCAACCGCCCTGCGTATTTTTGACAACCTTTACGGCGTTGAGTTATCCGGCATACAGTCGGGACCGAAGCTCCACTGTTCCACCACGCGTTCAACCGCTTCGAGGAGTCGTCCCATGTTCCTTCGTGTGCTCGCCGTGCTGCCGTTCATCGGCATCCTGCTCGGCGTTCCGTTCGTCAACCGTGTCGAGCCGCTGGTGCTCGGCATGCCGCTCGTGCTTGCGTGGATCGTGTTGTGGGTCGTGCTGAGCGCGGCGATCATGGCGCTCGTCCACCGGCTCGATCCGGTGAACCGCGCGTCCGTCGACGACACCCCGGAGGTTCGTTCATGAGCAGCGCACTCGTCCTGATCGCCGCCGTCACGCTGTTCGCGCTGTATCTCGGCGTGCGGGCGCGCCGCGGCCACGACATGAACCTCGAGCAGTGGGCGGTCGGCGGCCGCAGTTTCGGCACCGCGTTCGTGTTCCTGCTGATGGCGGGCGAAATCTATACGACCTTCACGTTCCTCGGCGGCAGCGGTTTCGCGTATGGCAAGGGGGCACCGGTCTACTACATCCTCGCGTATGGGACGCTCGCGTACATTCTGTCGTACTGGATGCTGCCGCCCATATGGCGCTACGCGAAAGCGCAGCGGCTCGTGTCGCAGTCGCACTTCTTCATGCGCAAGTACGACAGCCCCGCGCTCGGCGTACTGGTCGCGGTGGTCGGCGTCGCCGCCCTGATCCCCTACCTCGTGCTGCAGCTGAAGGGCCTTGGCATCATCGTCGCGACCGCGTCGTATGGCGTGATCTCGTCGAGCGCGGCGGTGTGGATCGGTGCCGCCGTCGTCACGACCTACGTGATCGTATCGGGCGTGCGCGGCTCCGCGTGGAACTCCGTCGTGAAAGACACGCTGATTCTCGGGATCGTGCTGTTCCTCGGCATCTATCTGCCGATCCACTATTACGGCGGCCTGTCCGACATGTTCCGCGCGATCGACGTCGCGCGGCCCGGCTTCCTGACCTTCCCCGCGAAGGGCTCGAGTGTGGTCTGGTTCCAGTCGACGGTGCTGCTCACCGCGCTCGGCTTCTTCATGTGGCCGCATACGTTCGGCTCGATCTTCACCGCGAAGAGCGAGAGCGTATTCCGGCGCAACGCGGCAATCCTGCCGCTCTACCAGTTGATCCTGCTGTTCGTATTTTTCGTCGGCTTCGCGGCGACGCTGAAGGTGCCCGGCCTGAAAGGCGGTGACATCGACCTGTCGCTGTTCCGTCTGTCGATCCAGACTTTCGACCCGTGGTTCGTCGGCGTGATCGGCGCGGCCGGCATACTGACCGCGCTCGTGCCCGGCTCGATGATTCTCACGTCGGCATCGACGCTGCTCGCCAACGACGTCTATCGCGGCGGGCTGCAACGGCAGGCCTCCGATGCGGCGGTGACCCGGCTCGCACGCCTGCTGGTGCCGGTGGTTGCGCTGGTCGCGGTCGCGTTCACGCTGCACGGCGGCGAGACCATCGTGGCGCTGCTGCTGATGGGCTACAGCTTCGTCACGCAGCTGTTCCCCGCGCTGATCTGCAGCCTCGCGCCCCGCAACCGCGCGACAAAGCAAGGGGCGTTCTGCGGAATCGTCGCCGGTGTGGCGGTGGTCTCGGTAACGACGCTGATGCACCTGAGCGTCGCCCAGTTGCTGCCGTTCCTGCCCGACACGCTGAAGGACGTGAACATCGGCTTCCTCGCGCTCGCGGTGAACGTGATCGTGTTCGCGGTCGTCAGCGCGATGACGCAGCCGCATGCGCAGCCTGGCGAAACGTCTGCGCAGACACCGGTGCGCTAGTCAAGCACACATCACGCGCACATGACGGAAGCGGCAGGACGCCGCTTCCGCGTCCTTTCCGGCTAACGGTCGGTGTGCCCGCTGCGCGTGCCCTTCTTCGCATACAGCGTCGACTCGCCGAAGGTCTCGGCACCCAGCACACGTCCCACCAGAATCAGTGCGGTCCGTTCGATATCGGTCGCGCGCACCTTCACGACGATGTCCGCGAGCGTGCCCGTCACGCGTTCCTCGTCGGGCCAGCTCGCGCGATAGACGATCGCCACCGGGCACGTGGCACCGTAGTGCGGCATCAGTTCGTCGACGATCGTCGCGAGATGGCGCACGCCGAGATGGATCGCCATCGTCGCCCGATGCCGTGCGAGATCGCCGAGCTGTTCGCCCGGCGGCATTGTCGTCTTGCTCGCGAAGCGCGTGAGGATCACCGTCTGCGAAACGTCCGGCAGTGTCAGCTCGCGGCCCAGCGCGGCAGCGCTCGCCGCGGTCGCCGTGACGCCCGGCACGATCTCGTACGCGATGCCGAGTTCGGCTAGCCGCCGCATCTGTTCGCCGATTGCACCGTACAGTGACGGGTCACCCGAATGCACGCGAGCGACGTCGTGTCCATCGTGGTGCGCCTGCGCGAGCAGCGCGACGATCTCGTCGAGATCGAGGTCGGCGGTGTTCACGATGCGTTGAGCCGAATTGCCTTCGAGTACCGCAGCCGGCACCAGCGACCCTGCGTAGAGAATCACCGGACAACTGCGCACCAGGCGCTGCCCCTTCACCGTGATCAGTTCGGGGTCGCCCGGCCCCGCGCCGACAAAAAACACCGTCATGCCATGCTCCGTTATGAGAAAGGATGAATGGGCACGCGTGCAGCCGGTGGCGCGCCGCGAACGCGCGTCAGCCGGAATCGTGCAGTGCGTGCAGCAGCGCGGCGTCGCTGTCGAATGCGCAGTCCGCCTCGGGCAGCACGGGACGATTCAACATCAGCACCGGCAAGCCCCGCTCGCGCGCGACATCGAGCTTCGCGACCGTCGCGCTGCCGCCGCTATTCTTGCTGATAACGACATCGACTGCATGCACATCGAACAATGCACGCTCACCTTCGTGCGTGAACGGACCACGCGCGTCGAGTACACGCGCACGTGGTGCACCCGGATGTGCATCCAGGCAACGGATCAGCCATTGCTGATGCGACGGAATATCGTCGAGATGCGCGAGCGGTTCGCGCCCGAGCGTGAAGAGCGGCCGCGAGAACGGCGCGAGCAGCGTCGTGAGGCCGTGCCAGTCGTCGGCGAGGCGCCAGTCGTCGCCGGGCTGTGGCCGCCATGCCGCACGGCGCAGTGCCCAGTACGGCACGCCGGCGATGCGGCTCGCCACCGCTGCGTTCGCACTGATCCGCGCGGCGTACGGATGCGTCGCGTCGACCAGCAGGCCGATCCGCTCGTCGATCAGGTAGCGCGCAAGACCGTCGATGCCGCCGAAGCCACCGACGCGCACCGAGCACGCGAGATCGCCGGGCACCTTGCCGAGTCCGGCGAGGCTGTACACATGCGGCGCGTCGAGCGTGCGGGCGATACGTAGCGCGTCGCCGGTGCCGCCGAGCAGCAGGATGCGCATCATCGATCGGCGGGCTTGCGGCAATCGAGCAGCGTGACCGGCAGCGCCGGACGCCATGCGTCGAAGCCGCCGAGCGGCTGTGCGGCCGAGAGCGCGATGCGCGTCAGCGTGCCGCCGCAGCGTTCGCGCCACGCGACCAGCGTCGCTTCGCCCTGCACCGTCACCGCATTCGCGACGAGCCGGCCGCCCGGACGCAGCGCGGCCCAGCACGCGTCGAGCACGCCGGGCGCAGTCATGCCGCCGCCGATGAAGATCGCGTCCGGCATGGGGAGCGACGCGAGCGCGTCGGGCGCGGTGCCCGCGATCAACTGCAGGCCCGGCACGCCGAGTGCGTCGCGGTTGTGCGCGATAAACGCCTGACGCTGCGGATGCGCTTCGATCGCGATCGCGCGGCACGTGCGATGCGCGCGCATCCATTCGATGCCGATCGAGCCCGCGCCCGCGCCGACGTCCCACAGCAGCTCGCCGGGAAGCGGCGCGAGATGCGCGAGCGCGATCGCCCGGATGTCGCGCCTGGTCAGCTGGCCGTCGTTGAGGTAGGCGTCGTCGGGGAGTCCGGGTGTGAGTGGCAGCGACTGCGCGTCGACGCCCGCGCGGCAGTCGAGTGCGACGAGGTTCAGTGCGGCTACGGGTTGTGCTTGCTGCGTATCCACGTGCCATGCGTCGGCGCGCGTATCGATGCGGCGTTCGCGTGGTCCGCCCAGGTGTTCGAAGACGATCATCCGCGTCGCACCGAAGCCGCGTTCGGCGAGCATCGCGGCGAGCGCTGACGGCGCCGCGTCGTCACCGCCCAGCACCAGCAGACGCGCGCCGTCATGCAGATGCGCATGCAGCGCGGCGATTGGCCGGCCCACCAGCGACAGCATCGTCACATCCTGCAGCGGCCAGCCGGTACGCGCAGCCGCGAGCGACAGCGACGACGGCGCGGGCAGCACGCGGAGTTCGTCGGCGGGCAGCGCACGCGCGAGCGTCGCGCCGACGCCGAACAGCATCGGGTCGCCGCTCGCGAGCACGCACACCGGTTCGGGGCGTCGCGCGAGCAGCGGCGCGAGATCGAACGGTTGCGGCCAGGGCTCGCGTTGTGCACGCAGTCGCGCGGGCAGCATCGCAAGATGTCGCTCGCCGCCGATCACCACCGACGCATCGAGCAGTGCGCGCCGTGCCGCACGGCCCAGTCCCGCGAAGCCGTCCTCGCCGATGCCCACCACGGTCAGCCACGCAGGCATCGCACCATCCTCGTCATGTGTGTTTTCCGGTTACGCGCCCGCGTCGAGACGCCGGAGAAAGAAGGCATAATACAGCCTCGCCGGTGCCCTTCGGGGCTGAAAAGGGAACACAGCAACACTGTGGCTGCCCCCGCAACTGTATGCAGCGAGTCCGCGCTCCACACGCCACTGAATCATTCGGGAAGGCACGCGCGGACCACGACCTGCAAGCCAGGAAACCTGCCGGCAACACTGTTCGTGCCAGCCATCGTCGGGCGGGGTGTACCGACGCCGCGTTGCTTCCTGTCGAAGCCACGCCGGGCCGCCGCGCGACGCTAAACCGGTGATCGCTTGAACCACGTCTCATCCTCCGCTGCTGTCGATGCATCGCCTGCGCTTCGTGCGTCGGCATGCCCGTCGCTCGCGCGCATCGTCGCCGCGCGCGACGGCGGCCTGTGCCGGATCAGGCTGCCGGGCGGCGAGCTGCATGCGCGCGACGCGGTCGCGATCGCGCAGGCTGCGGACCTTCACGCGGCGGGCATCGTCGAGCTGACCAGTCGCGCGAACCTGCAGTTACGTGGCGTGCGGGCCGGTCACGAAGCGGCGTTGACTGCAGCGTTGACGCAGACCGGGCCTGGAACACACGATCACGCCGACGAACGCCGCAACCTGATGACGAGCCCGCTCGCGGGCCGCGATCCGCACGCGCTCGACGACACAGGGCCACTTGCCGCCGCGTTGCTCGCACGGCTGCAACGCGAACCGCGCTTCGCGGCGCTGTCGCCGAAATTCGCGCTGCTGCTCGACGGCGGCGAACGGCTGATGGCCGTCGATCATCCGCATGATGTGTGGCTCTCGGCGATGTCTTCTTCACGACACGACGCAGGTAGTGTGCGTTACGTGATCGGTCTCGCCGGCTGCCCTCTGCCTGTGCCGGGCAGCGCACTCGCTGCAGTTGCCGCTACCGATATCCCTGCATTCGTCGATGCGCTGCTGCATACGTTCCTCGACGTCGCCAGCCCTGACGACATGCGCATGCGCGACGTGCTCGTCAAGCACGACGCTACCGTGTTCCTGCAACGCGCGGCCCAGCGAGCAGGCATCGCGTTGCAAACCAGTCCCGCCATCGCCGCGTGGACCCGTGCACCCGCGATGCCCGAACCGCGCATCGGTGCACATCGGCAACGCGATGCACGGCTGTCGCACGTCGGCGGCCAGCCGGCGCTCGGGCGGCTCGATACGCGCACGCTCGTCGCACTGGCCGCGCTCGCATCGGCTCACGGCAACGCGACGCTGCGCATCACGCCGTGGCAAAGCGTGCTCGTCCCCGACATCGCCGACGATTCGATACCCACGGTGCTCGACGGCCTGCGTGCACTCGGCCTCGCGTGCGAGCCGTCGCATCCTTATGTGCGACTGATTGCGTGTGCCGGTTCGACTGGTTGCTCCAAAAGCGCGACCGATACGAAGGCCGACGCACGGCGCCTGGCCACACTCCTCCCCGACGCGATGCCCGACGCCGTCGTGCACCTGAGCGGCTGCGAGCGCTCGTGTGCCGCCGCGCACTGCGCGCCGCACACATTGCTCGCCGTGGCACCCGATCACTACGACCTGTACCAACGCGCCGACGAAGCCAGCACCAACGCGAACCGCTTCGGCATTCGCATCGCACACCACCTGACCATCGAACAGGCCGCCGCGCTGCTCGCGCCGTCGGCCCGGAGCCACCCCGATGCATGACTACCTTCGCGACGGCCCGCAGATTTATCGCCGGTCGTTTGCGACGATCCGCGCGGAAGCCGACCTGTCGCGCATCCCGCCTGATCTCGAGAAGCTCGCCGTCCGCGTGATCCACGCGTGCGGGATGACCGACGTCGTCGACGATCTGCAATTTTCCGCGGACGCCGGTCGCGCGGGCCGCGCGGCGCTCGCTGCCGGCGCACCGATTCTCTGCGATGCGCGGATGGTCGCCGAAGGGATCACGCGTGCGCGGCTGCCCGCAGACAACCCCGTGCTGTGCACGCTCGGCAACGACGCCGTGCCCGATCTCGCCAGGCAGCTTGGCAACACGCGCTCCGCCGCTGCGGTCGAGTTGTGGCGACCGCATCTCGAAGGCAGCGTCGTCGCAATCGGCAACGCGCCGACCGCGCTGTTCCATCTGCTCGACCTGCTCGATGCGGGCGCGCCGCGTCCCGCGCTGATCCTCGGCTTCGCCGTTGGCTTCGTCGGTGCGGCCGAATCGAAGGCGTTGCTCGCGTCGGGGCGCTATGACGTGCCGTGGGTGATCGTCGCGGGACGTCGTGGCGGCAGCGCGATGGCGGCGGCGGCGGTAAACGCGCTTGCGTCGGAGGTGGAATGACTGCGCATACCGAACGTGCCACAGGACGTCTGTTCGGCATCGGCGTCGGTCCCGGCGATCCCGAACTGCTGACGCTGAAAGCGGTACGACTGCTGAGGGCAGCGCCGGTCGTCGCGTACTTCGTCGCGAAGGGCAAGAAAGGCAACGCGTTCGGCATCGTCGAAGCGCATCTCGACGACGCGCAGGTGCCGCAGGAGCCGCGGGTACTTTTACCGCTCGTCTACCCGGTGACGACCGAAGCGCTCGAACCGCCGCTGTCGTACGAGGCGATCATCGCCGACTTCTACGATACCGCCGCCGCGATCATCGCCGCGCATCTCGACGCGGGCCGCGACGTCGCGGTGATCTGCGAAGGCGACCCGTTCTTCTATGGTTCGTACATGTATCTGCACGACCGGCTCGCCGTGCGTTTCGATACCGAGGTCGTGCCCGGCGTCTGCTCGATGCTCGGCGGGGCCGCGGTGCTCGGTGCACCACTCGTCTACCGCAACCAGTCGCTCGCGGTGTTGTCGGGTGTGCTGCCCGAGGATGAACTGCGGCGTCGTCTCGCGGATGCGGACGCCGCCGTCGTGATGAAGCTCGGCCGCAATTTCGACAAGGTGCGGCGCGTACTCGACGACCTCGGACTCGCTGAGCGCGCGCTGTACGTCGAGCGCGCGACGATGGCGAACCAGCGCATCGTGCCGCTCGCGGACGTCGATCCGATGGCATCGCCGTATTTTTCGCTGCTCGTCGTGCCGGGGCAAAAATGGCAGGGATGATGCCGCCCGCGATCGTGATTCTCGGCGCCGGCGCACTCGACGTCGCGCGTCGCGTGCAGGCGTGCTGCCCCGGCGCACAGGTGCACGGACTGGCGGGCCGCGTCGATGCGGATGTCGGCTATACCGAACTCGGTGCGCATCTGCGTACGCTGTACGCACGCGGCACGCCGATCGTCGCGCTATGCGCAGCGGGGATCGTGATTCGCTGCGTCGCGCCGTTGCTCGCGAACAAGGGAGCGGAGCCGCCCGTGCTTGCGGTTGCGGAGGACGGCAGCGCGGTCGTGCCGCTGCTCGGCGGGCTTGCGGGCGTCAACGTGCTCGCGCGCTCGATTGCGGCGGCGCTCGACGTCGCGCCCGCGATCACGACGAGCGGCGAACTGCGTTTCGGCACCTGTGTTTTGAATCCGCCCGAAGGCTATGCGCTCGCGGATCTCGCGCACGGCAAGCGCTTCGTCTCCGATCTGCTGGCGGGCGAGACGACGCGTATCGAAGGCGACGCGCCGTGGCTCGACGACGCGGCGCTGCCACGCGATGCGTCAGCACAGCGCACGATTCGCGTGACGCCGTTTGTTGATGCTTCGCCGGATGCGTTAGTGATTCATCCGCGCAGTGTGGTTGCGGCGATTGTCGGTGGCGGCGATGACGGTGCGCTCGTTGAGCAGCAGGTGCTCGACGCATTGGATGCACACGGTGTTGCGCGCCCTGCTCTCGCGGCGTTGCTTGCGCCGGCTACGCGCTGCGCCGATGTCGCGCTTGCCGATGCGGCACAGGCGCTGGGTGTGCCGCTGCGTTTCATCGATATCGATGCGGACGCTGGAGATGAACGCCGATTGCTCGCCGCCGCGCTTACTGCTCCGCACGACGTGCTGCAAGACGAAGCATCGACGGTCGCGCTCGCGATCGCCGCCGCGCCGCTCGATGTCGCCACGATCGGCCGCCTGCGTGGCCGCGTCACGGTGATCGGCCTCGGTCCAGGTTCCGCGGACCTTCTGGTACCCGCCGCACGCGACGCGCTCGCGGACGCGACCGACATCCTCGGCTACGCGACCTACGTGAACATGGCCGGCCCATTCCGCGAAAACCAGTGCGTGCACGCAACCGACAACCGCGAGGAATTGCAACGCGCGCGCCACGCGTTCGAACTCGCGGCAGAAGGACGTGCGGCAGTTGTTGTGTCATCCGGTGACCCCGGCGTGTTCGCGATGGCGGCAGCGGTGCTCGAAGCGCTCGATACGTCGGACGATCCTCGGTGGGGAACAGTCGATCTGCGCATCGTACCGGGCGTATCGGCCGCGATGGCGACCGCCGCGCAGGCCGGCGCGCCGCTCGGTCACGACTTCTGCGTGCTGTCGCTGTCGGACAACCTGAAGCCCTGGTCGATCATCGAACAGCGGCTGCGGCATGCAGCACAGGCCGATCTGGTGATGGCGTTCTACAACCCGATATCGCGTGCGCGTCCGCGGCAACTGGACACCGCGCTCGACATCGTGCGCGAATACCGGGCGCCCGCGACGCGCGTCGTGCTCGGCCGCGATATCGGCCGACCGGGTGGCACGCTCAAAACAACGACACTCGGCGACCTGCGTAGTAGCGATGTCGATATGCGGACGATGGTGATTGTTGGCTCGTCGACGACTCGTGGATTTGCGCGCAGCGACGGTGGTGAGTGGATTTATACGCCGCGGTGGTATCCGTAAGGCCGGACGCAGCTAAGCCCGAATCAAATCCTCCGGCACGCAATACACCGCGTCCCACTCGCGCGCCAGTTGCGCGCACCGCCCTAGCCGCACCGCGGCCCGCTCGAAATCGACGAACACGACGCGATCCGCGCCGGCCGGTCGCTGCGGCCGGTCGCGGCTGCGCCCATCCGACAGCACCCACAACCAGCGCTGCTGCGCAGGCTTGCGACGCGCCGCGCGCTCGAGCAGTTGCGCCGCGCGACGCACACCCAGCGCGAGCGGCGTGCCGCCCGCGCCGCCGACCGGGCGCAACCAGCGCTCGTTCCACCAGCGCGGCGCAGCCGGCCCGAACCGGACATCGGCGCCCATCCCGCCGAAACACACGAGCGCGGCTTCGCCCCGCTCGCGCGCGACGCGGTCGAACAGTGCGACGAGCAGCCCCTTCGCGAGCGCAAGCTGTTCGCCGGCCAGCATCGATGCGGAGCAGTCGAGCGCAAAGCAATGCAGTTCGCCACCTTGCGATGCGGTCGGCACGAAGCGCAGATGTTCGGCGCGCAACGGGGTCTGACGTTTCGCGGCGAGTGTCGCGGGCCACGCGATGCGCGTGCCCGGTGCGCCGCCGCGTGCGTTAGAGCGTGCGCCTCTCAGCCATCGGAAGCCGCTGGGTCCATCAGCGGCGGCGCCATCCCGATGGCTCAGGTTTTTTTTACGGTAAGCGGAACGACGCTTTTGACGTGCGCGAGACCAGTCGGCTCGGCTTGCAGATAGCCCCAGTCGCTGTCGTTTTGCGGAGGCGTGGCATTGGAGGATCGAGGCGTATTGTCCTGCGGCTCATTGTCGCGAGACGAAGTTCCCGAAGCGGACGGCGCGTGTTCATCGTCTGCATGCCGTCGATGCAGCAACACCGCTTCTGCGACACGCTCGACGTGCTCGAGCGTCACCGCATCCGCCGCTTCGAGCGCTGCAAGCGCACGTGCGGCACGCAGCATCACGAGGTCCGCGCGCAAGCCGTCGACGACCGCCTCGATGCAACGCGCGCTGACCTGCTCGTGCACCGCGTCGTCGAACGTAAGCGAAGGCAACGCGTCGCGTGCTGCGCGGATGCGCTGCGCGAGCGCCGCCTGCTGCGTCGCGTGGTCGCGGCGAAACGCATCCGGGTTCGCGTCGAACGCAAGCCGCGCCTTGACGATCCGCTGCCGCAGCGTCGCGTCGAAGCAGTTCTCCAAAGCGACCATCAAGCCAAAGCGGTCGAGCAATTGCGGCCGCAATTCACCCTCTTCCGGATTCATCGTGCCGATCAGCACGAAGCGCGCCTCGTGACTGTGCGACACGCCGTCGCGCTCGACCGTGTTCGTGCCGCTCGCGGCCGCGTCGAGCAGCGCATCGACGAGCGTGTCCGGCAGCAGATTGATCTCATCGACGTACAGCACGCCGCGATGCGCGAGCGCGAGCAGCCCCGGCGAAAACTTCACCGCGCCGTCGCGCAGCACGCTCTCCAGATCGAGCGTGCCGATCAGCCGATCCTCGCTCGCGCCGAGCGGCAGCGTGACGAGTCTACCCTCGGGCAGCAGCTCGGCGAGTGCACGCGCGGCGGTGGTTTTCGCGGTACCGCGCGGACCGCTGACCAGCACGCCGCCGATGCCCGGATCGACTGCCGCGATCAGCAGTGCCTGTTGCAGCGCCTCCTGACCGATCAGCGCGGTAAACGGAAAAGCCGAAGAGGATGCGTTCATGACCGGGTCGTTCCTTCGATGTGCTGTTCGCTCGCGAGCAGGTGCGTTTCAATCTGCTCGCGATAGTCGCCCGGCGTCTGCCACAGTCCGCGTTGCATTGCCTCGAGCAGCCGTTCGCAGATTGCGTGCAGCGCGTGCGAGTTGTGCTGCTGCAGGAACGCACGGGTGTCGGCGTCGTTCACGTACGCGTCGGCGACCAGTGCGTACTGATGGTCCGCGACGACCCGCGCGGTCGCGTCATAGCCGTACAGATAGTCGACGGTCGCCGCGATTTCCGCCGCGCCCTTGTAGCCGTGCCGCTTTACGCCATCGAGCCATTTCGGGTTGACGACGCGCGAACGGATCACGCGCGCGATCTCTTCGTGTAGCGTGCGGACGCGCGGCGCAGCGGGGTTGCTGTGATCCGCATGATAGATGTGCGGCTGGCTACCCGATAGATGCCGGACCGCAGCGGCCATGCCGCCCTGGAACTGGTAGTAGTCGTTCGAATCGAGCACGTCGTGCTCGCGGTTGTCCTGGTTCTGCAGCACGACGTCGAGCGCGGCGAGCCGCGTACCGAACACGTCGCGTGCTTCGTCGCCGGCGCTTTTCTGCGCATACGCGTAACCGCCCCATGCCTGATACGCGCCGGCGAGGTCCGCGTCGGTCTGCCACTGACGCGAATCGATCATCTGCTGCAGGCCCGCTCCGTATGCGCCGGGTCTCGCGCTGAACACGCGCCAGCCTGCGCGGCGGCGCGCTTCATCGGGCGCAAGGCCGAGTGCGATCCCTGCATCGCGGTCCGCGAGTATGCGCGCACGGATCGGGTTCAGCTCGGGCGGTTCGTCGAGTTCGGCGATCGCCTGCACCGCCGCGTCGAACAGATGCATCACGTTCGCGAACGCGTCGCGGAAGAAGCCCGACACACGCAACGTCACGTCGATGCGCGGCCGGTCGAATGCTTCGATCGGCATGATCTCGAAGTCGGTCACGCGATGGCTGCCCGGCGCCCATTTCGGCCGCACGCCGATCAACGCGAGCGCCTGCGCGATGTCGTCGCCACCGGTACGCATCGTCGCGGTGCCCCATACGGACAGGCCGATCGCGCGCGGATAGTCGCCGTGCTCCTGCAGATGCCGCTCGATCAGCTGCTGCGCGGACTTCAGGCCGAGCGACCATGCAGCCTGTGTCGGGACCGCGCGGGTATCGACCGAATAGAAGTTGCGACCGGTCGGCAGCACGTCGGGCCGGCCGCGCGATGGCGAACCACTCGGGCCCGGCGGCACGAAGCGTCCTTCGAGTCCACGGCGCAGCTGGCGCATTTCTTCGTGACCGCAGGCGTCGAGAGCGGGCAGCACCTGGTCGCGTAGACGCGCGAGCACGCGTTCGGCGTGCGGCAGCGCGAACCCCTCAATGGATGACGTTGAGCCATCCGCACATAGCGGCTCGACAAGCTTCGCCGCGAGCATTTCAAGGCGCTCGCGCGCATCGCCGTAATGACGCCACGGCGCGGCATCGATCCGATCGAGCAGCGCCGGACGCGCACCCTCCCACGGCGCGGACCAGTCCACGGTCAAAGGATCGAACAGATGATCGATGCCGAGATCCTTCGCGAGCGCGTCGATCAGTCCTGCGTTTGCACCCTGCCCGTCGCCGACTGGAAAGCGCCCCAACGCGAGCAGCGTGTCGCGACGCTGCACGCCCTCTGGAGAGCGGCCGAACGTATGCAGGCCGTCGCGGATCTGCGCTTCCTTCAGCTCGCACAGCCAGGCGTCGACACGCGTGAGCACCGTGTCTTCCGCGTCCTGACCGACCGGCTCCGCGAGACTCAGTTCTTCGTGCAGCCGATGCTCGACGATGGTCGCGAGGATGGTCTTGCGCAACAGCTTCGCGCGGCGTGGATCGACCATCAGCGCGTCGTAGTATTCATCGACCTGTCGTTCGAGGTCCTGCAACGGCCCGTAGTTTTCGGCGCGCGTCAGCGGCGGCATCAGATGATCGATGATCACTGCCTGCGCACGCCGCTTCGCCTGGCTGCCCTCGCCCGGATCGTTGACGATGAACGGATAGAGATGCGGCAGCGGTCCAAGCACGAGGTCGGGCCAGCACGTGTCGCTCAGCGCGACGCTCTTGCCCGGCAGCCATTCGAGATTGCCGTGCTTGCCGACGTGCACGACCGCATCGATGCCGAAGCGCTCGCGCAGCCACAGATAGAACGCAAGGTACGCGTGCGGCGGGACAAGGTCGGCGTCGTGGTAACTCGCGTAATTGTTGTCGTCGCGCGAACGCGACGGCTGGATGCCGACGAACACGTTGCCGCAGCGCCAGCCCGCGATCATGAAGCGGCCACGACGCAGCGTCGGGTCCTGTTCCGGCGGTCCCCAGCGCGCGTTCAGTGCGGTGCGAACGGGTTCGGGTAAACGCGCGAAATGAACAAGGTAGTCGGCGAGCGCGAGACTTTGCAACGCAGGCCGCAAGTCGCGCACTGCGGGATCGTTGGTGACGCCCTGCACGAGGCGTTGCATCAGCGCTGCGCCGTCTTCGGGCACCTCGTCGACGCGATACCCCTCGTCGCGCAGCATCGCGAGAATGCCCGCAACCGACGCCGGCGTGTCGAGTCCGACACCATTGCCGATGCGCCCTTCGCTTTGTGGATAGTTCGCGAGAATCAGCGCGAGCCGCTTGTCCGCGTTCGGCAACTGACGCAGCCGGCACCAGCGGCGGCTCAGTTCCGCGACGAACGCGACACGCTCCATATCGGGCTGATAGCGGACCACGTCGACTTCCGTATGCGGACAACGGTACGCGAGCCCCTTGAAGCTGATCGCGCGCGTGATGATGCGGCCGTCCACCTCGGGCAGCGCAACGTGCATCGCGATGTCGCGTGAATGCAGACCCTGGTTGTCCTTCACCCAGTCTTCGCGATTACCGCCGCTCAGGATCACCTGTAGCACGGGCGCATCGCCGGCGAGCGCGAACGGCTCGGGATCGTCGATTGCGCTCGCGGCGAACGCGGTCGTGTTCAGCACCAGCGATGCATTGTGCTGCTCACATAGCCGCTGCACGACGTCGCGGCTCACCGCGTCTTTCAGCGACGTGATCGCGATCGGTAATGGGTTCAGTCCGCGTGCTTCGAGCGCATCGATCAGCGCATCGAATACGGCTGTGTTGGCCGCCTGCAGATGCGCACGGTAAAACAGGATCGCTGTGACAGGTGCGTTCGCACGCCAGCGTGCGTGCCAGTCGTCGAGCGTCGGGGTGTCGTGCTGCGGGTGATACAGCGCGGCAGCCGGCAACGGTTGCGGTGGCGCCGGTTCGCGACCCCAGCCGAACGCCTGCCACGCGATGCGGCGCAGGAACGATTCCGCATTGACCGGACCGCCTTCGCGCAGGTAGCGCCACAGGTCCTCGCACAGCGCGGCGTCGGCGGTACTCTTTGCGAGCAGGTTCGGGTCTTCCTGCAAGTCCCCGGAGAACATCACGAGCAACTGCCCGCGGCGCGCAGCGAGCGCGACGACCTGTTCGATCCCGTACGGCCAGTACGCTTCGCCGCCGAGGTGATCGACGACGACGACGCGCGCATGCTGCAGCACGTCGTCGACATAGAAATCGACCGATGCCGGCTGCCGCAGCCACGTCACGTTCGCGAGTCGTACGCTTGGGAAACCCGGTTCGAGGCGTGTGACGACGCTCGCAAGCAAAGACAGCGTAGTGTCGGCGGAACTGAGCACGACGATGTCAGCGGGCTTCTGGTCGATACGGACGACGCCGGCGGTATCGTCGACAAAACCGCCCGGCGTGGTGCGCAGCAGATGCATCGCTTAAACCTCGTGCGTGTCGGCGCGCGCTGTAGCGGTGTCGCTCAGTGCGCTGTCGAATGCACGTTGCAGCGTCGGCTGGTCGAGGTCTTCGCCGATCAGCACGAAGCGGCTCGTGGCGTTCGTGTTTTCTTCCGGACGCCAGCGCCGATCGAAGTAGCTGTCAAAGCGACATCCGACGCCCTGCACGACCAGACGCATCGCTGCACCCGGCAGCGCCGCGAAGCCCTTCACGCGATAGATCGTGTTCGACTCGACGAGACTTTGCAGCGCGCCGATCGTCGCTTCGCGCGACGGCGCCATGCATTCGACGACAACCGAATCGAATTCGTCGTGGTGATGATCGGCGTCGTCCGCCGAGCCGTGATGATCGTGCCGCAGATGAATCGTCGTTTCCGATGCGGCTTCGAGCCCGAGCAGCGCGTGCAGGTCGAGCTGGCCGTTCTGCGCGCGCACCACCTTGACCTGCGGCGGAATCTCTTCGCGCACCAGCGCTTCGACGGCTGCTTGCTGCGCGTCGTCGAGCAGATCGGTCTTGTTCAGGATCACGAGATCGGCAGAAGACAACTGGTCTTCGAACAGTTCATGCAGCGGCGATTCGTGGTCGAGGTTCGGATCGGTGCGACGTTGTTCGTCGACGGCAGCCGGATTGTCGGCGAACTGGCCGCTCGCCGCGGCGGGACCGTCGACCACCGTGACGACCGCGTCGACGGTGAAGCTGTTCTTGATCGCGGGCCAGTTGAACGCCTGCACGAGTGGCTTCGGCAGCGCGAGGCCGGAGGTTTCGATCAGCACGTGATCGATCTGGTCGCGCCGCTCGACGAGCCGCTCCATCACCGGAAAAAACTCTTCCTGCACGGTGCAGCAGAGGCAGCCGTTCGCGAGTTCGTAGAGCTGGCCTTCCGTCTCGCGGCCATCTTCATCGCAGCCGATGCCGCAGCCTTTGAAAATTTCGCCGTCGATGCCGAGTTCGCCGAACTCGTTAACGATCACCGCGATGCGCAGACCGCCCGCATGCTGAAGAATGTGCCGCAAGAGCGTGGTCTTGCCGCTGCCGAGAAAGCCCGTGACGATCGTGACGGGGATCTTGCGCATCTGTGTCTGCATCGCTGCTCCGTTCGTGCAAGTGAGGTTCGCCGACAACCTGCGCGTTCGCGTGGTCCTGCTGCATCGCAATCGCATGTGTCGCATGTGCGATGTCGCACCCGGTCGCGAACGGACAGCGACGCGACGAGGACATCGAACACAGCGGACGGGGACGATACGGCGTAGCGGCGGTTCGCGAAAAGCGCGTTGCAGGCGTGGCGCACACCGCATCCCCGCGGCGCGAACCCATGATGTCTGGCCGGTATCCGGGCTGACGAAAACGCCGCTTCACCTTCCCGCACGAATGAATTCCGTTCGCGCAGTGGTCGACTGCAGGCGCGCGATGCGCGTGCAGCGAAGCCGGCTTTGCATCGCTTGCGCGATGCCTTCGCTTACCGTTGCGGGGGCAGCACAGGTTGGCCCAGCCTGGTCGGCAGAGCCCCCTGTTTCCCGTTTAACTGCGTGCGCGGGAGGCGCGCACGCGAGCACCAGAGTGCGTGCGAGTGTAGGCGTGCAGCCCGGTGGCGTCAAGGAAGGCGGGGGGCAGTTCCGTTGATTCCGCAGCCCCGAGCAGGCTCATCAGGGCGCGAGGATCGGGCGCGGCGAAGCGTACGTGAATGCAGGTCTCGTATGGCGTGGTCCTGACACCGGTTCGGGCGTGGCAGATGCATCGTCGCACGAGACGTCGCGATCGCTCGACTGGCTGCTCGAAGCGTCGATTGAGTAAACAGACAAACCTGAACGTAGCCAGCGACGTGTTCACGTCGTGCGTGATGCGCCGGGGACGGGGCATCGTTTCCGTGTGCTATCGTACGCGCGTCTGGTGCCCGCACACGCATTCGCGCGTGCAGTTAAACGGGAAACAGGAAGCGCATCGCGCCAGCCTGTGCTGTCCCCGCAACGGTAAGCAGCCTGCGGCCTTCGAGCCGCGCACGTCGTTCGACGCCACTGCGGCAAGATCCGCGGGAAGGCAGCGGCGTGAGGCTGTCAGCCCGGATACCGGCCAGACCAAGGGGCACGCGCAAGCGTTGCCGACCGCCCGATCCGCGGGGGACGGACACACGGCGCCCGCGCGCGAAATGCGCGTCATCCGTATTGCAGCCGGCTGGCATGGCCTGTTTCCTTCTGTCGAATTCCTTTGTGCGTCCGACTGCGCGGCATGCGTCTGAGCCGGGTGACATCGCGATGCCTGTCGCTATCATGGCCACGCGCATTGGAGGCACGGCGTGAACGCACACCTGATCGCAGGCATTGGATGCCGCAGCGGCGTGTCGGCTGAGCAGATCGACGCGGCGTTGCACGTGGCGCTTGGGGGCCGTCTTCTTACCGACGTGCGCGCGATCGCCACCATCGATGCAAAAGCGCAGGAGCCCGGCCTGCTCGCATTCTGCGAGCGTCACGCGTTGCCGCTACAGGTGTTCACGCGCGAGCAGATTGCGGCGTTCACGTCTGCCCTCTCAAGTACTTCCATTATTTCCGCGCCATCGTCTATCGTGCGTGCACGGTTCGGCATCGACGGCGTGTGCGAACCCTGCGCATTGCTCGCCTCGCACGATGGCCAACTGATCGCCGGCAAGATCGCATGCGACGGTGTCACCGTCGCGCTCGCATCCGACAACCGCGATGTCTACTTCGGCAAGCGAACAGCCGCGCCGCTTGCGGCAGCCCTCCCCGACTCTCCCGACCAGAATCAAAACCAGGACCCAACCGATGAAAACCGATCCCGAATCGCATCAGCGCATGACGCAGCGACGTCGCGAAGGACACGAAAAGAAACAAGCCTCAGCGACGATCGAGAAAGGCCTGCTGATCGTCAACACCGGCAACGGCAAGGGTAAGAGCACGGCGGCGTTCGGCATGGCCGTGCGCGTGCTCGGCCACGGCATGCGCCTCGGCGTCGTGCAGTTCATCAAGGGCGCGCTGCATACGTCGGAGCGCGACTTCCTCGGCGCGATCGCGCATTGCGACTTCGTCACGATGGGCGACGGCTATACGTGGAACACGCAGGACCGCGACGCCGACATCGCGACCGCGCGCAAGGGCTGGGCCGAAGCGTGCCGGATGATCGAAAGCGGCGACTACCGGATGGTGATCCTCGACGAGCTGAACACCGTGCTGAAGTACGACTACCTGCCGCTCGACGAAGTGCTCGCGGTGCTGACCGCTCGACCCGAGTCGGTACACGTCGTCGTAACCGGCCGTCATGCACCCGACGAATTGATCGAAGCCGCCGATCTCGTCACCGAGATGCGCCTCGTCAAGCATCCGTATCGCGAGCAGCACGTGAAGGCACAACCCGGCGTGGAGTTCTGAGCGATGCCTGCGTGTCCCGCGCTTTTTATTAGCGCACCCGCATCGGGCCAGGGCAAGACGACCGTCACGGCCGGTCTCGCGCGTCATCACGCGCGGCTCGGCCGGCGTGTACGCGTATTCAAGACCGGTCCGGACTTTCTCGATCCGATGATTCTCGCGCGCGCAAGCGGCGCGCCGGTGCGCTCGCTCGATCTGTGGATGGTCGGCGAAGATGCGTGCCGCGGCCTGCTCGCCGAAGCGGCCGCGAACGCGGATCTGATCCTGATCGAAGGTGTGATGGGACTGTTCGATGGGACGCCGAGCAGCGCCGATCTGGCCGAAGCGTTCGGCGTGCCGGTCGCCGCGGTGATCTCCGCGAACGCGATGGCGCAGACATTCGGTGCGCTCGCGTTCGGGCTCGCGCGGTTTCGTCCGCAGGTGCCGTTTCATGGCGTGTTCGCGAATCGCGTTGGGTCGGCGCGGCATGCACAGATGCTGAGGGACGCGCTGCCGTCCGACATCGCGTGGCTCGGACACACCGCGAAAAACACGGCGGTCGAACTGCCCGACCGGCATCTCGGCTTGCTGCAGGCCGACGAGATCGGCGACCTCGACGCACGGCTCGACCATGCCGCCGATGCGCTCGCCGACACCGCGCTCGCCGCGTTGCCGCCCGCGATCGAATTCGAACCGCCCCGGAACACGACCGACACGAGCAACGCGCATGCGGCGCTGCCGGGTTTGCTCGACGGCAAGCACATCGCAATCGCGCGCGATGCAGCGTTCTCGTTCATCTATCCGGCCAACCTCGATCTGCTCGCCGCACTCGGCGCACAGCTGAGCTTCTTCTCGCCGCTCGCCGACGAACCCGTGCCATCCGCCGCCGACGCGCTGTACCTGCCCGGTGGCTATCCGGAACTGCACGCGGCGACGCTTGCCGCCGCCGCGCGCACGGCCGCGTCGGTGCGTGCGCATGCCACAGCAAAAAAAACCATCGTCGCCGAATGTGGCGGTATGCTGTATCTGCTCGATAGCCTGACCGGCAAGGACAGTACATCGCAGCCGATGCTCGGCCTGCTGCCCGGCCACGCGACGATCGGCACGCGCCTCGCCGCGCTCGGCATGCAGCAGTTGGACGGCTCCCACGGCACGCTGAAGGGCCACACGTTCCACTATTCACAGATGACAACGACGCTCGAACCCGTGCTCACCGCGACCCGCGCGCAAGACCAGTCTGCGGCAGGCGAACCGGTGTACCGTGCCGGCCCGATCGTCGCGACCTACATGCACGGCTACTGGCCATCCAACCCGGCTTTTGCGGCCGCGCTCTTCAATGGCGAAGCCTTTTAGCGACCCCGAACGCGCGGCCGTCTACCGCGCGATCTACGAACGGCGCGACATGCGCCACTTCACGCGCGAGCCGGTCGACCCCGCGTTGCTGCAACGGCTCCTCGATGCCGCGCATCATGGACCGAGCGTCGGCTATATGCAGCCGTGGCGTATCGCCCGCATCACCGATCCCGTGCTGCGCGGCGCGTTGCATGCCGCAGTCGAACGCGAACGGCTGCATACCGCCGATGCGCTCGGCAAGCGGCGCGACGAGTTCATGAAGCTGAAAGTCGAAGGGATGCTCGAGTGCGGCGAGCTGCTGGTCGTCGCGCTGATGGACGGTCGCGAGAAGCACGTGTTCGGGCGGCGTACGTTGCCGGAGATGGACCTCGCGTCGGTTGCGTGCGCGATCCAGAACATGTGGCTCGCTGCGCGCGCCGAAGGGATCGGGCTCGGCTGGGTGTCGCTGTTCGACGCCGGCGAGGTCGCCGCGCTGCTGCGGATGCCAACCGGTGCGAAGCCGGTGGCGATCCTGTGCGTCGGCCACGTCGCGGAGTTTTACGACGAGCCGATGCTGGAGACCGAACGATGGGCGACCCGTCTGCCGCTCGTTGACTGCATATTCGAGAACCACTGGCCCGACGCAAATGCCGCCGCAGATTCCGGAAGCGCGGACGACTGAAACGCGCCTCAACCAGTGCTGGTCCTAGCGTTCGACCGGTTTGACCGACACGACTTCCGGTGCACTGGACGCATCCTGCGTGCGCAGTTTCACCTGCCAGTCGGGATGATCCGCATACGGAAATTTCGCGAGCGCACTCTTCACCAGATACGGAACAGCATGCTGCGCGTCGGCCTCGCGATCGCGGGTCGTCGACGTGACCTTGTAGGCTTCGCGGCCGGTCGTCCGTTCGAGGAAACGCAGCGTCAGCGTGTGGCGGTACGTCGTGCCGCCGAACAGCGAGAACGACGATTCGCCCGGCGTGCGGCAATCGGCGTTCGCGTCGACCGCCGCGCTCTCCGACGCAGCGGCCCCGTCGCTATCCGCACACTCACCGGCTGCGATGCCGATCGCGGCCGGCCGCGTATCGTACGCAATCGACAGCAGATAGCGTGTGTGTGCCATATCGGTTGCGTTGAAGCCGTACTTCGCAAGCTCCGCCTCGACGAGCGCGGCGTATTGCGGGTACGCGGGGCTCGTCTGCTGCGATGGCAGCCGCGTCAGTGCGTAGGTCTTGTCACCCTGCAGCGACGTGGCTGACGTCGACGCATGCACGTCGGTCTTCACGCCGGCGCAACCCGCCAGTGCGGCCGCGCAGCCTGCCACCAGCAGTGCGGTGCGGATCGGCCCGAGATTCATCATAGTGTTCGCTCCGTAAGAGTGGGGCCTGTGTCAGCCGATATCGGACGGCACACCTGTCTCGTCGAGCGCCGGCAACACCAGCGTGAACGCCGTGCCGTTGCCCGGCGCGCTGTCGACGTACACGTCGCCGCCATGCCGCGTCACGACGGTCTTCACGAACGCCATGCCGAGCCCCGCGCCACCGATGTCGGGACGCTCTGCTTCGTGAAAGCGGTGAAAACGCTCGAACAGCTTTGCCTGCTGTTCGAGCGGAATGCCGTAGCCCTGATCGCGAATCGTACATTGAACGTGCGGTCGACGTCCCGCGCCGGGCTCGACGCGCTCGACCGTGCAGAGAATCTGCGTATCGGGCGGACTGTACTTGACTGCATTGTTCAGGATGTTGACGAGCGCGCGCGTGATCAGCGAACGGTCGGCGCTGATCCAGCATGCGTCGGCGCCGACGTCGTCGTTTTCGTTGTCGGCGTGGTCTTCGTCGGGGAATCGGGTTTCGAGGCGGATGTGTTTCGCGTGCGCTTGCGGCCACACTTCGTCGCTTGCGTCGATCAGCAACTCGCCGAAGTTGACCGGTTCGAGCACGTAGTTCTGCGACTCCGCGCGCGCGAGTTGCACGAAGTCGTCAGCGAGCGTCAACGCGCGCTGCGCGTAACGCTCGATGCGCTCGAGCAGTTCCCGCATCCGGTCCGACTCGATGCGCGCGCGTTCGATCTCGACCAGCGCGAGAATCGACGCCTGCGGCGAACGCATGTCGTGCGACAGCAGCCGCAACGCATCCTCGCGATGACGCTCGGCCGCGTGCAACGCGGTAACGTCGACGAGCCCCGCGATCCAGCCGGTCGCCTCGCCCTGCGCATTCGTGCATTTCGCGTAGCGCAGCAGATGGTCGCGACCGTTGCGGTCGGCCACCTCGATGCCTTTTTCCATCAGCGTTTCGAACTCGGACCGAGCGGGATCGAGCAGCGCGGGCCAGTGCGTGCGCGCGAAGCCGCCGACATCCGCGCTTTCGTCGATCGACTTCACGTAGGTCAGATCGCCAAACACTTCGCGGATCAACCGGCCTTCGGGCAGCGGTGCTGCAAGCCGCGCGAAATGCGCTTTCGCCGCCTGGTTCGCGATCAGCACGACGCCCGCCACGTCGCTGACGAGGATTGGCTCCGGCACGCTGTCGAGGCTGTCCCATACGAAGCGCTTCATGTCCTGCACGCGCTGCGCAGCCTGCGCCATCAGCGACATGTGCTTTTCGAGCGCATCGCCGCCGAAGTCCGCGCTGCGGCGCGGTGTACCGGGCAAGAGGTAGGGTTCGTCGGCGAGGCGCTGCAGTTCCTTGCGCAGATACGACATCGTCATTTCGAGCCGTCGCCAGTTCCAGATCGGATACACGGCGATCAGGCCGACGATGGCCGGCATCGGCGACGCCCATACGCGCGCGCCGTACAGCAGTGCCGCGCTGCCTGCTACTGTGATTGCGCACAGGCCAGCCAGCAGCAGCAGCGAACGCAACGGGGACAGCACGAGGAAGCCGGCAAGCAGCACGCCGAGCGGCACCAGCGACACGATGAACACCAGCCAGCCGCGTGTCGGCTCGATCGTTCGGCCGGTTAGCAGCGCGTCGAGCACGTTCGCGTGAATGTAGACACCGGGCATCAGACCAAGCTTGCCGGACACCGGCGTCGCGAAGCGATCGTAGAGACCGGACGCCGTCGCACCGATCAGCACGATCCGGCCGCGCAGTACGTCGGGCGAGACCTCGCCGTTCAGCAGGCTCGCAAACGACACCTTGCGATAGCTTTCTGCGCGTGGACTGAACGGAATCAGGAAACGCTGTTCGCTGCTGTCGTTGATACGGGCGCCCGGCACATGCCATGCGCGGCCCGGCGGCGGCGCAAGCGGCACGGTACCGTCCGCGATCGCGCGCCATAGCGGCAATGTGAGTTGCGGCCAGTGAGAATGCGCGTCGCCTTCGAACAGCGCGACGCTCCGCACGATACCGTCGCTGTCGACTTCGAGATTGATGTGGCCGACTCCGGCTGCTGCCTGCTCGAGCGGCGCGACGGGGCGCACGACGTCGCGGGTGCCATTGGCGCTTTCGGGGCTCAGCAGGATCGGCAGATAGGTGTGGTTTGCGGCAATGGAGCGGGCAAAGCGCGCGTCGTCCGGCGAGGACTCGGTGAACAGTACGTCGTAGACGATCGCGGCCGGCCGTGCCGCGGCGATCCGCTCGAGTACTTCCGCGTGCACGGCGCGCGGCCACGGCCAGCGGCCGATCCGCGCGATGCTCGCGTTGTCGATCTCGACGACGACCACGTTGTCGAGCACCGGCGTCGCACGGAACGCGAGGAAACGATCGTAGACGAGGTGATCGACCGCATTGGTCAGATGCCACACGGCGCCAAATAGCACGACGATCACGCCGAGGCAACCGACGCCGAGCCATTCGAAAAGAAAACGGCGCCCCACAGGGCGCCCGAGACGGGACCGCGGGTCGAGCGTCATGCGCGACCCGTCGGCGCCGGCATCAGCGCGCGAGGGTGAACGAGCGGACAGAGCTGCCCTTTTCATAGAACTTGTCGTTCTCGAACTGCTCGGCGATCACGGTCCAGTAATAGACGCCCTTCGGCAGTTCGCTGATGACGAGCCGCCCGGACGACAGATCGGTGCGATCGACAACCGGGTCGTGCAGATCGGCGGACTTCGCGAGCACGAAGCGGAACTTCGTCGGTACGCCGCTGCGGCTGACGAACCAGCGGAATTCGAAATCGCGCGTACCGGCGCGCTGCGCAGCCGTTGCGGTGAGGCCGAGCTGACGGCGCTCGAACGCGTAGACCTGCGGGAGACCTTGCAGTCCGTTCGGATCGATCGCCGATAGACGCACGAAATACGTACCGTCGGGCAGCGTGTCGAACGATGCCTTCGGCCCGGTGGCACGCTGATCACGGATCATGTCGAGCAGATCGGCGTCGCGCGCGATCTGCACGCGATAGCCGAGCGCATCTTTCGAAGGAGCGATGTCGAACGAAATGTCCTTCGCATCCTGGATTTTGCCGGGATCGACAAGTGCCGGTGCGGGTAACAGTTCGACCGGCTGGCCGACGCCGCCGCTCGCATGTGTGACGCTGCCGAAGTGCGCGTTGACGAGTTGCGACGACGCCTGCAATGGTGTGCCGGGCGCACGCGGCGGTGTCGCCGCGCTGTCGACGCCAACCGCGCCGTCGAGCACCTCGACGGCAGTCGATTGAACATCGCGATCGTAGTTGACCCGGAAACTCGTGCCGCGCACCCCCGCCACCACCGACGGCGAACGGATCTGGAAGCGGTCGTCTTTCTTCGTCGCGTGGGTGACTTCGCTGTCGACTTCGCCGTGCTTCAGGTCGATCACGCGGTCGTTCGCACCGGTCAACACGGTCTGCCGCAGCGAGCCGATGTCGATCTGACTGTTTTGCGGTACCGACAGATGCGAGCCGTCGGCAAGTTCCAGCGTGACGAAACCGTTTGGACCGGTGCGGACGCGATCGCCTTCGCCGAGCGCCATGTCGGTCGTGACCGGCGTGAACGGGCTGTTGCCGAACGCATGCTCGACCGGCCCGCTGGTGGCGATGACTCGCGCGGAGAGCCGCTCCTGCTTTAGAAGCGCGACCGGGAGACGTATTTGCAGTCCCGCCGGCAGACGACGCGGCGGCGGCAGATGGTTCAGTCGGCTCAGCACGGTCCAGTCGCCCGGATCGCGCAGATAGCGCGCGGCGATTTCATAGAGGGTGTCGCCGGCCCTGGTCACGTAGGGTGTAGTGGCCTGCGCGACGCGCGGCACGTGCTTCTGTGCGACAGCCGGCACGGAAAGCCAGCTGAGTGTCGCGACGATACACGACAGCGCGAACGGCAATGCCCGGCGGCGCCGTCGTGCCCGCTCGACGGATCCGGTCGCAATCACGGCTCGCCCACTAATCACGCATCCCCCTTCTCTATCCGCTCAAGGCGGTAACCATACCCGTAAATCGGCGTGAGCCGGTAGCCATTTTCAGGCCGCAAGCCGAGTTTAGCTCGCAGCATCGAGACGTGGGTATCCATGGTGCGCGACGGAATTTCAGTGGCCTGCTTCCAGATGACGTCGAGAATGTGCGCACGCGATAGCGGCCGGCTCAGGTGCTGGAACAGCAGCAAGGCCAGTTCGAATTCCTTCTGCGTCAACGCAACCGACTTGCCTTTGACCTGCACCTGCTTCGCGCCGATGTCGAACTCGAATTCGCCGAACACCTCTTTGGCCGCGGCTGGATTGAGCTGGTACGCACGCCTCAGCAGCGAGCCGACGCGCGCGAGCAGCACGCTCCCCGGTACCGGCTTCACGACGTAGTCGTCGGCGCCGCTGTTGAGCATCGAGGTGATGTCGGTCTCGCGGCTGCGGCTCGTCATGAACAGCACGGGTAGCCGCTCCGACAGGCTCTGCCTGACCCAGCGCAGCACTTCGTCGCCGGACATGTCGGGCACGTTCCAGTCGAGCACCAGCAGGTCGAACGTCTGACGCCGCAACTGCTTCACGAGCGCTTTGCCCTCACCGAACGCGTGGCAGATGTGTCCCGCCGTGGACAGCGTTTCGCATACGAAATCGGCCTGAGCCGGATCGTCATCCAGAACTGCAATTCTCATAACACCCCGCATCGCACATCGTTCATCGATCTGGACAGCGTCGCGGCCGGCCGATGCTGGATGCACCGCCGGCCACGCAGTTGATCGATCATCGACGAAGCGCCCGCGCGCCTGTTCCGTTTCTGCACGGCAAGGCAAGGCAAACAACACAGCTTGAACGCTGGGCGACATGCCATGCATGCCGCCCGTGTTCGTGTTTGCGATCGGGGCGATCATCTTGGTCGAAAAACAGCTGTCCCCTTCCGGTGGCGACATATCGCTATCCGGTTGCGGCTCGCGGGCGAGCCTCACTTCCATTTCTCTCAGGTTCCGGCCCGGACTGTCGCCGTGCTCGTTCGGACCGCGCTGTGCGGACCGGATGTTTCTTGTGTTGCGCCTAGTCGCGCGACGTCGATGGATCTGCCGGTCTCTCCGGATCGGTGTCCGCTACTAGCGGTTGCGCTTCGCTATCGGCGCCCGCCGGTGCGATGACCTCACCGGCGTCAATCTCGTCGACACCGGCATCCATATCGGCCTGCAGTCTTGCGCGCAGCGCCGCATCGAGGTGTGTACGAACGTGCTCCCATGCCGCATGCGCGTAGTCAGGCTGCCCGGCGGCCCATTCCTGCGCCAGCACGAACACACGCATCGTCGTTGCTGCGCAATGCGTGATCTCGCCGTGCTCGCGCGCGGCCGATGCACGCAACAGTTCGGCAAGCCACGGCATCTCGAGCGCGCATGAATCCGCGTAGGCCTCGATCGCAGCGCGCGCGTGCGCGTCCGTGGCCGGATCCAGTTCGATCCGCTGCAGGCGTCGGCCAGTCTTGCGTGCCCGATCGTTCGTTCGGAACGGAAGGCGGGTCGTGCCAGGTCTGAAAAACATCCGTTGCTCTCTGCGTAGTGGCAACGTCCTCTACGGTCGTGCTGCTCGTCCCGACGAGGTTCTCGTATGTTGCCGTCCAGTCTCTTTGCGTCGAATCTTCAAAGACTTCACATTCGGTAGCCCAGTATAAGAAGGGCCGTCCATTAAATCGTTTAAGGATTGTCAGTCGGGTAGCCTCGGCCAGTGCCACACCGCTTTCGCTCCGCCATCCTGCTGGTTGGTCCCGTCGCGATCCCGTTGGTTAATCGTGCGCCCGCTCTCGCGGGCGCCCCTTCCCTTGCTTTGTTGTCGCCGGTCTGATCGCCGGATGGCCCCGCCGCCCCGTCCCTGAATGATGCCGTGCCCGTCGTCGTTGCTTTGTTGTTGCTTCGTTGTTCTGTCGTTACCGGTTGCTGTGCGACTTCTGCGTCGTCATGAGGCCCAACGCTACGTAGCGAGGCGTCGGGTTGATCGCCCCAAGTGCATAACCGCCGCACTCCTTCCTGACGAACTTCCACGCGACGCCCGTGCCTGCGGCGACCGTGTCGCCGGACAGACCCGCTGGTCGAAAAACCAGTCTGATCCGCGAGCGGCGCAATGACTGCGCTGTGCCGCGATCCGCATCCGTAGTCGCTGCGCCGTGGTTCTACGGCGGTCGTGCAGCGACGTTGAGTCAGAGCGGCGATTCGCGGTCTGCCGGTAGTGCACCCTGCGTTCGAACAGACCGCAGGTTCCTGCTTCGCTTCGGGTCGAGGCGAAAAAGCGGCGGCGACAGTGTGAAAGGCACTTTTGATTTGTCCGGCATTGCATTCGGATTCTCCCTATCGAGCCATACCTGAACTCATGCCGGCAGATCACCATCGTTGCCGAGCCTGACGGTCACCTCGGCTGCTCCGCCCTCGAAGAGCGCCCGTGTTCCGTCGATCGTCACGCCCGCCAGGGCGCCGCTCATGCCCAACGACATCACAATCGCCGCTGTCGCCGCCATCAGGATCTTTCGCACCGCTTCTTCACTTCCCGAAGTACCCGGCGGACTGAAATCCGCTCTTGCTTTTCCTCTCGACCGTCGACGCCCTCGGCGGCGCCGGCAACCGCCCCGTAGCGATTGACCGTCCCGGCAGATTCGAATCGATCGCCGGCATATCTGTGTTGGTCGTTGCCGTGCCGTTCATCACGGTCTGGCGTCTGAGTGCATTTTCGAGATATCGGAGGGAGGCCACTGTCAGCAATGGTTAAATTCGGTCGATTCAAATGTTAAGAAATGTCAGCGGTGGCGCCCACACGAGCTCCGACGATCACGACGAACGTCGACGTCGTCCGTGCACAAGCAAGCTGGGCGGGACTTTGCGAGGAATGCGCCTGGGCGGAAAACGGCTGGCGCAGCGATCACGCGATGCGTCGAAGCCGACGTTGCGTGCGTGCGAAACGTGAAGAAAGCAGCCGGGGATGCCCGGCAAGCAACCGCATGCGAGGAGCAACGCCGCCCCTGCGGCGAGCGCTCATGCGATCGAGACACCCTCACCCGGCGCAGCGGACGGACGCCCCGCACGCACCTCCAGCCCCGCCTCGGTAAACGCGCGGGCAATCGCAGGAGGCGGCGCTTCGTCGGTGACGAGCAGATCGATGTCGGTCGGGCCGAATGCATGCACGAGCGCGCTATGTCCGAACTTTGCATGATCTGCGGCGACGACGCGTCGCTCCGCCTGCGCGAACGCGGCGAGCGAATATGCAACATCCGACGGTTGCGCATCCATGAAGCGCCCGTCGGAATCGATCGCGGTCACCGACACCACCGCGAAGCGCACGTGAAAGCGCCGGATGAACGTGAGCACGTCGTCGCCGATCGCGGACAGATCGTCGGCGCGCAGTTCGCCGCCCGCGACGAATACCCGGTTGCCGTTGCGTGGCGCGAGCGTACGCGCGATCTCCACGGAATTGGTCACCACCGTCAGTCGCGAGCGTGTGCACAGTGCGTCGGCGATATGCACGCAGGTCGTGCCGCTGTCGAGAATCAGCGAGTCGCCGTCCCGCACGAGTTCGCCTACGCGCGCAGCGACGATCTGCTTCGCGTCGCGCTGCTCGAGCAGCCGGCGCTGGAACGGCGGCTCGTCGAGTCGGTCGGGCAGCATTACGCCGCCGTGCACCTTCACCAGCAGACCGTCGGCGATCAACGGCTTGACGGTACGGCGCACCGTCTCGTCGGACACCGCGAACAACTGCGCGAGTTCGGCGACCGTGCAGGTCTGTTTCGCGCGCACGATGCGCATGATTTCGGTCTGGCGGGGCGTCGTGAACATCGCGATGACTCGTGGCTGGATGGCGCGGAGTCTATCAAAGACCATCCCCATCCACCAGTTAACTCCCACACATATCCAACAAAAGCCAAACAATATCCAATTATTATGTTGTTTTTTGTGGCTTTATGTTGCATTCTACGGCTTGTCCTCCCCCCCTGTTCGCCCTCCCTCCTGCGAGACTTTCATGCCAACGACTCTTCCACAGCACACCCGCGTAGCGATCGTCGGCGGAGGCATCGTCGGGTGCTCGGTCGCCTATCACCTGACGAAGCTGGGCTGGACCGACGTCGTGCTGATCGAACAAGGTCAACTGTCGTGCGGGACTACGTGGCATGCAGCGGGTCTCGTTGGACAGTTGCGCGCACAGGAGAGCATGACGAAGCTGATCCGCTACTCGACGTCGCTATATGCCCAGCTCGAAGCGGAAACCGGCCTCGGCACGGGCTGGAAGCAATGCGGTTCGCTGTCGGTTGCACGCACGGCCGAGCGGATGACGCAGCTCAAACGCACGGCCGCCGTCGCACGCGCGTACGGCGTCGACTGCGACGTGATCGGCCCACAGGCAGCCGGCGATCTGTGGCCCGCGATGCGCACCGACGATCTGCTCGGCGCGGTATGGCTGCCTGGTGACGGCAAGGCGAATCCGACCGATCTCACACAGGCGCTCGCACGCGGCGCACGCACCGGCGGAGCACGGATTGTCGAGAACACGCGGGTCACGGCAATCCACACACGTGCAGGCGCGCACGGCCGCGAAGCATGCGGGCTCGCGTGGCGCAACAAGGACGGCGACGAAGGCACGCTCGACGCGGAGATCGTCGTCAATTGCGCGGGCCAGTGGGCGAAAGCGCTGGGCCGTCTGTGCGGCGTCACGGTGCCGCTGCATTCGGCCGAGCACTACTACATCGTCACCGGACGCATCGCCGGCGTGCATCGCGATCTGCCCGTGATGCGCGACCCCGACGGCTATATCTACTTCAAGGAAGAAGTGGGTGGCCTCGTAATGGGCGGCTTCGAACCCGATGCAAAACCATGGGGCATGCAAGGCATTCCGGAAAACTTCGAGTTCCAGCTGCTGCCCGACGACTGGGACCAGTTCGAAATCCTGATGCAGAACGCGCTGCAGCGCGTGCCCGCACTCGAAACCGCGGAGATCCGGCAGTTCTACAACGGCCCGGAATCGTTCACGCCGGACAACAATTTCATCCTCGGCGAAGCGCCCGAATTACGGCACTTCTTCGTCGGTGCGGGCTTCAACTCGATGGGCATCGCGTCCGCCGGCGGCGCGGGCATGGCACTCGCCGAGTGGATCGTTGCGGGCGAACCGACGATGGATCTGTGGCCCGTCGACATTCGTCGTTTCGCGCGTTTCAACGGCAACGACACGTGGTTGCACGATCGCGTGAAAGAAACACTCGGCCTGCACTACGCGATGCCGTGGCCGAACCGCGAACTCGATTCCGCGCGTCCGTTCCGTCGCTCGCCGCTCTACGCGCTGCTGCGCGACGAGGGCGCCTGTTTCGGCAGCAAGATGGGCTGGGAGCGCGCGAACTTTTTTGCGCCGGACCCTGCCCAGGCGCACATCGATTACGCATTCGGCGAGCAGAACTGGCTGCCGTGGAGTGGCGCCGAGCATCGCGCGTGCCGCGAAGGCGTCGCGCTGTTCGACATGACGTCGTTCTCCAAGCTGCTCGTGAAAGGCCGCGATGCCGAGAGCGTGCTGCAGTCGATCGTCGCGAACGACGTCGCCGTGCCACCAGGCACGACGGTCTACTCGGGTCTGCTGAACGAGCGCGGCACCTATGAATCCGACTTCACGCTGACCCGTCTCGCCGACGACCAGTACCTGATCGTCACCGGCTCAGCACAGACCACACGCGATCTCGACACGCTCGAGAAGCTGATCCCTCCAGATAGTCGTTGCACGATCGTCGACGTGACCGGACAGTACGCCGTACTCGCCGTGATGGGCCCGCATTCGCGCGCGCTACTACAGAGCGTATCGAAAGCCGACTGGAGCAATGAAGCGTTCGCATTCGGCCAGAGCCGCGAAGTCGACATCGGTTACGCGACCGTGCGCGCAACGCGTCTCACGTATGTCGGCGAACTCGGCTGGGAGCTGTATGTGCCGGTCGAATTCGCGGTGGGCGTGTACGAGACGCTGCACGCAGCAGGCAAACCGTTCGGGCTCGTCGACGGCGGCTACTATGCGATCGATTCGCTGCGTATCGAGAAGGGTTATCGCGCGTGGGGCCGCGAACTCACACCGGACACGAACCCGTTCGAAGCGGGCCTCGCGTTCGCGTGCAAGCTCGACAAGGCGATTCCGTTTCGCGGTCGCGACGCGCTTCTCAAGCTACGCGACGAACCGCTGCGCCGCCGGATGGTTGTACTGACAGCCGATGGCGCAACCGACCGCATGTTGTGGGGCAGCGAAGCGATCCTGCGCAACGGCGCACCGGTCGGCTTCGTGAGTTCGGCGGCATACGGGCACTCGCTGGGCTGCCCGGTCGCGATGGGTTACGTCGGACGCACGGACGGCGCCGTCGACGCCGCATGGCTCACCGCCGGTCGCTATACGATCGACGTCGCGGGCGAACAGTTGCCGGCGTCGATTCATCTGAAGGCACCCTACGATCCGCGTTCGCTACGTGTGAAAAACTAGGCCGGCCACACTCAGTTCGTCGCCCCGCGATCCAGCGACTGTGCACGCAACGCGTCCGCGGGGTTCGTAATTTTCGTCGCTCGTTTCGTTTCAGGCATCCGACGGTCTCCGGTGCAAAGTTCGCGTATTCAGCACTGAAAACAGTGGCAGCGGCAATACCGCGCGGACTCCAGACGCATGCACTGCGCCTCACACGCAAACTGCTTAACGCGTGTGCGGCAAACGCCGCTTCAACTCGTCGCCACTGTCGTTCACGGGCTCTGCAATGAGCATCGCATGTGCCGATGAACGGGCGAGTTCGCGCGGTGTCACACCGAGCAACCGGTTCATCCAGTGCGCCATGTGACTCTGATGCGCGAAGCCTGTTTCGAGCGCGACCTGGCTCGCACTCAACCGGCCCTGCAATAGCAGCAGACGCGCACGTTCGACGCGCCGTTCGATCACATAGCGATGCACCGGCATGCCGAGCGTCTCGCGAAACAGCACCTTGAAATGCGGCACGCTCAGTTCCGCGAGCGCGGCCAGTTCGGTCAGCGTGAGACGTTGATCGAGGTGACTCTCGACATAATCGATCACGCGTGCCGCCATGCGCGGCGCGAGCGTGCGACGTTTGTCGACGAGCGCCGATGCGCCCTGCGTCAAGCGTACGATCATCGCCGTGCACAAGCTCTCCGCATACAGCGGATCGGATTTTTCGTCTGCCTCGAGCTCGGCGCGCAGTGCCCATGCGAGATGCTGAAAACGCGGATCGCGAAGTTGAAAGTGCGGTTCGATCCGCGCATGCGACGGCTTCACGCCGAGTTGTTCGAACGTGGTCTTCGCGAACTCGCCGCCGATCCAGATGCGCAGGATCGTGCAGTCCGCCTCGTCGGTCCATTCACCGTCGTGACCGGCCGGAATCACGTCCGCGTCGCCGTGCGCCTGAATTCGCACGAAACGCTGGCCACTGCACGAACAACGTGCCTTGATGGGCGTGCCGACGTGTACGCCCACGCGATGATGCAGGCTCGCGGGAACGCGATGAACGCCCGCGGGAATCGCGAGCAGTTCGGCACCGAAGCCCTTCCATCCACGACCCGCGCTGGAACGGAGGCTCGCGCGGGGGCCCGCATAGGAGAATGCATCGGGTGCGGGTGAGGTTGTTGAAGTCATCGCGTGTCCCTGGTCAGGAAGTCGAATCTGCAAGCATTGTGCGTTGTTTCGATTCGCTCTGCATGACGCCGCTGCGGCGCTGCGTCTGAGTCCTGCAAAAATTGTCATCCGGATCTGCGCAACGCGATCCTCGGCTGCGCGCGATCCCTTCCGGCTGCGCCTACGATCGCCGTATCGCCGGCCATACGGGACCCGGCAAGGAGCGACTGTGTACGTGATCTTCGGAGCGAATGGACCGGTGGGACGCGCCAGCATTGCCGCGCTGCGCCACGCCGGGCAGGCGGTACGCGCGGTCATGCGTGACGGGCGTGATGTTCGGCAACGCGAATCGTTCGAACAGGATGGCTGCGACGTCGCGTTCGCGGACCTGCGCGACGCGCACGCGATCGGAGCAGCGCTGCAAGGCGCGACCGCGGTACAGATGCTGTGCCCAGTGCCGCACGACGATCCGCATCCCGCACGCACGATGCGCGAAACCCTCGCGGCTGCCGCGGAAGCGTTGAGCCGGCACCCGCCTAAGATCCTGCTCGCGCTATCGGACTATGGGGCGGAACTGGAGCACGGCAGCGGCATCACGTTGCTGTTTCATGAACTCGAAGCGAGTCTGAAACCGCTCGCGGGCCTGCACACACATCTGATCCTGCTGCGTGCCGCCGAGCACATGCATAACTGGGCGCGCATCATGCCCGCCGCTATTGCGATGAATCGTCTGCCGAGCCTGCATCATCCGTTGACCAAACGCTTTCCGACCGTCGCCGCGCAGGACGTCGGCGGGTTGGCAGCCGAACTGATGATGGCGCCGCGCGATGCATGCTCGCTGCGGATCGTCAGCGTCGAAGGACCGCGGCGCGTCGACGCTCACGACGTCGCGCATGCATTGGGCGCAGCACTGGGCCGCTCCATCCATGCCCTCGAACTGCCGCGCGACACATGGACCGCGACGCTGCGGCAAGCCGGCCTCAGCGACGAGCACACGCAACTGATCGTCGATCTGTACGACGCGCACAACGCGGGGCGAATCGACATCGAGCACGGTGCGACCGAGCGGTACTTCGGCACGACAGATCTGGCCGATGTGTTCGCTGCGCTCGTGCCGCACGTTGCACACGATGCGCCAGCACAACCCACCCGCTAACGGAGACATCGATGCCCACCTGTCCGCTGCTGCGCATCGCGTCAACTTCGCAGCCGATGCGTCGTCCAACCGACCGTTCTCGCTGGTGCACGCTGTTCGCAATCTTGTTGAGCATGGCCGGTATCGTCGGCTGGTATGGGTTGCGCGACATGCTGAACGCAATTCCCGACAGCAACGACGACTTCACGTACCACTAACGCTTGCCGGCCGCGCTCAATAGAACGGCGTGATAGGCCCAGGAGCTATTCGAAGCAATCAAGGCGACGACGACATAGCACCTATATTTCGACAGCCTGCAGGGTCTCCTGCGTGAGATCCACTCGAAGTGGCTGGATGCGCTGAGAGGCGTTGCGGGAGTTTTCGGCCTCGTCGGCCATTACGTTGGTCTGAATGGACTTTGCTACCTGAATGCCTTGTGCAAATGAGGTAGTGACGCAAGGATGCCAATAGTTCGTCACTTCGCCTGCCGCATAGATGCGTGGCAATGACGATACTGCGCCTTGCTGGTCGACAACGATGCAGCCTTTTCGCAGAGGGATGTCGAGGCCTCCGGGAATGCAGGCGTCGAAGCCAAACTGAACGCCCAGCACATCGTAGGAGATCCCGTTGACTGTCATGCGAGCCTGATCGGCATCGAACGGTCCGACATGGACGTGTCGCGCATCGATCAGGCGCTGCAGAAGCGGTTGCGCCTGCGGCGGGCGGCGACAGTAGATGTCCACGCAGGCCGCCCCACGGCGCATCGCAGAGTCCGCCTGATCGTATGCATTGTCACCGCCCCCGAGGATCGCCACCCGGCGACCTTTAACCGGGATTCTCTCCATCGACATACCGGGCCCAATTCCGACGCATTCCGATTCCACGAACCCCGCTCGACGCGGTTTCGAGCCGGTCGCAATGACAACATGGCGCGCGCGGTACATCCTGGAGCCGTTTGAAACTTCCCAGGAGGTGAAGGCGTCTGCACGACGAATCGAAGTGACCTTGAAACCGACGGTGTGCGGAACCGATGCGGCGCACAACTGTTCCTGCAAAAGCCCGGCGACCTGTTGCCCGGACTGCCCGAGCACGCCGGGAATCCATCTGTTCATATAGGGACTGCGTAACTGCAGCCCGCCGACAGTCGGGCCAGCCTCGAGCAACATGACCCGTAACCCGAGTTGATGCAGCCATAGCGCACATGCCACTCCGGCGGGGCCGCCACCAACGATCACCGCGTCTTCCATCATTTGATCCCTCACCAGGAACGGTCGCCCTGCATCGGGCACCGGATAACCCATCGTAGGGACAGCGGGGGTGGGATGTTGGTCTACACGCGAACGATGGAGCGGTTACACGAACGCAGGTACCTGTTCGAACGGCGCGGTGAGATCGTTGAGTGTCCGGCAAAGCGCTGGCGGAAACGCGCGTCTTCAATGCAAGGAACGCCGCACCGGGACGCGTTATTCGTTTTCGTCGAAGTAGTGGCCGAACTTGGCCTGCTTGGTGCGGACGTAGCGCTCGTTTTCGTCGCGCATCGGGATCGCGAGCGCGACCCGTTCGCACACCGGAATGCCGTGCTTCACGAGCGAATCGAATTTCTTCGGATTATTGCTCATCAGCCGCACCGACGTGACCTTCAGCAGCCGCAGGATGCCCGCGGCCGAATCGTATTCGCGTGCATCGTCGGGCAGACCGAGATCGAGATTCGCCTCGACCGTGTCGCGCCCCTGCTCCTGCAGCGCATACGCGCGGATCTTGTTACTGAGGCCAATACCGCGCCCCTCGTGTCCACGCAGATAGAGCAGCACGCCGCAGCCTTCGGCCGCGATGTGGCGCAGCGCGAGATCGAGCTGTTCGCCGCATTCGCAGCGATACGAGCCGAACACGTCGCCGGTCAGGCATTCGGAATGCAGACGCGTCAATACCGACTGCTGGTTCTCGATGTCGCCCATCACGAGCGCGAGATGTTCGGCGCCGCCGTCCGTGACGCGAAACACGTACGACTTGAAGGTGCCGTAGCGTGTGGGGAGTGTGGCGGTCGCATCGAGAACGACGCATTCGCCGGTGGAGCAGTCCGGGGACGACGGATCGTGAGACGTGGGCATGGCGTTGAATGGCGAAGCGGACATAAACCGGCGCACGGCCGATCAACCTGGTGACCCTGGTAACCGGATGACGTCGCGGGGTAACGTTGGGAACTGGAGTGTACCGCTAATCGATCGCCCGCATCGCCGGCACGCGCGGCCCATGCCTCAAGGTACGCGACGCGCGCGCCGCTGCCGCCTATACTTGAGCCGTCTGTCCTCACAACGGCGCGTCACACGCTGGCGTGCTGCACTGCGAAAACGGAGCCGCTCCATGACTAGCGTTGCCCAGGTACTCAAGTCGAAGCAGGACCATAGTGTCTTTACGATTGCCGCATCGGACTCGGTGTACAACGCGATCAGCCAGATGGCCGAGCGGCAGATCGGCGCGCTGATCGTCACCGACGGCGACGCGATCGTCGGCATCGTCACCGAGCGCGACTACGCGCGCAAGGTCGTGCTGATGGAGCGGTCGTCGAAGGAAACGCCAGTGCGGGACATCATGAGCAAGGCCGTGCGCTTCGTGCGGCTCGACCAGACCACCGACGAATGCATGGCGCTGATGACCGACCACCGGATGCGTCATCTGCCGGTCATCGATCAGGAGAAACTGGTGGGGATGGTATCGATCGGCGATCTGGTGAAGAACATCATCGCCGAGCAGCGATTCACGATCCAGCAGCTCGAGCAGTACATCAACGGCGAACACACCTGAGCGGCGCTGCTACAACGACCAATCGACCGATTTTCCGCTGCCACTGCATGCCAGATGCAGCAAAAAAAGCCCAAGCCATGACGGTTGGGCGAAGCCACCTTGCGGCGGCGGAGGTTCCTGGAACTTGTATCGGTTGCGGGCGGCTCGCCGGGAAACCGGAGGAGCGTCCGCGTACCGTGCATGAGAGGTTGGCGCGCATGCATCGCGCGAGATCCTGCGGGTCGCGAAGAGTCCCACGACACCCGCAAGAAACCTGTTTTCAACAGACTGCTTCGCGTACCGGCGTGCTGCGTGCACGACGGCCGGTACGTCAGCCGTCGTGCAGCTGCATCAATTAGTTACCGAAGTAGATCGAGCGTTGCGGGCTCGTCGGTTGTACGGCACCCGACTGCGACGAACCGCTCGTCGACGGACCGTAGCCGCTCGTGTCCGCAACCGGCAGTTGCGCTTGCGCGGTGCCGTTTTGTGCGTCGACACGGCGTTCGGCGGCCTGGATGTTTGCGGGGTATTGCGCGTCCGACGACTGTGCCGGGTTGTAGCCAGCCTGTTCAACCTGGATCAGATCCTGGCGAACCTGGGCGCGCGTCAGACCTTGATCGGCGGATTGAGCGAACGATGCAACCGGAGCGGCGAGAACCGCGGCGACGAGTGCTGCCTTGATGAACGTCTTCATGATAATTACCTCCAGATGTTTTTTCTCTGCTCTGCTTCGCACACCATGTGGAAGCGAGTGAGTTCAGTGTAGGAGGCGACGCATCAAGGGAAAACCCTTAATCAGGAGAAACATATTTGCGAGATCGGCAACAATTTTTGAAAAGCCAATATGTCCACCGCGCAAACGCATAACGGGTCCGCAATAATTGCAGAGATGTCAGACGACGGAAAATACTGCCGAACTGCGAACTTAGGTGGCACTCAGGTGCCGTTCATGCGCGGCGCTCATCCCTCGATCGATGTACCCGCAGCTGACGGCACGAGTAGCTTGCGCGGCCCGCTGACATACGAACTCCCCACCTCATAGAAGCGCAACAGCCGATGCATTTCACGCGACAGCCCGATCCGTTTCGTCGCGCCAACCTGAAGCTCGTCTGCGGATTTCACCGCGAGCCTGCCGATCCACAGGCCGTGCCCCGCGCATAGATCCGCCCCGTCGAACGACGGACCGATACTGAACGCCATCGTCAGACGGCCGGGGCCGCGTGCGAGATCGAGACGTTTTGCACCAGGACGGCGCGCCTCCATCGCTGCGATGCCTTCGAGCGGTTCGACCGCACGGATCAGAATCCCCGCGCCGACGTCCTCGATCTCGCTCGACATGTTGAGCATGTACGACAGCCCGTACGTCAGTCGCACGTAGGCATGGCCGCGTTCGAGAAACATCGAGCCGTTGTGTGGGCGTCTCCCCTGAAATGCATGGCTCGTGGAATCGCCAAGCGGGTAAGCCTCGGTCTCGACGATGCGGCCGCTCAACCGTCCTTCAGGCAGATCGTGAACGAGATACTGGCCGACCATGAAACGCGCCAGCTCGACGGTATCGACGGGGAGATCGTCGCGGGTCAGCGGGACGACAGGAAGCGCTGCGCTGGGACGCAATGAGGCATTCATGCGGATCGGGTCGATGAGGGATTAAACGAGGCCGGCCCGCACACATCAACGCGCACCGGCGCACACCAACGCACACAATACCCGAGCGCAACACTCGAACCAGAGACAGTTGCGCCCCAATTGGAGTATCGTTACTCCCGGCCCGCACCGGCAGACGACGTTAGCCTTTCTCGTCGCACGCGGTGCGCGAACATTTCGCGCACACCGGCAAGCAGCAGCATGCCGGCGGTTCAGCCGCAGTTTTCCAGTGGTGTAGTGCACCGGCCCACTGAAGGGTCTTCGCGACGCATGACAAAAGGAGAAAACAGATGAAGGCAATCCACGTAGTCAAGATCGTCGGCAGCGCACTCGTCGTACTGGCTTCGCTCAACGCCTATGCGCAAGCGAGCGGCACTGAAGGCGACGCCTCAGCGTCGATGGCCCCCGCCGCTTCGACGAAGGCTCAGAAGAAAGCGGTCCGCACCGAAAACCGCGCACTGCAACGCAAAGTGCGCGCCGCGCTGACCAAGGCCGGTGGCATCAGCACCGCGAACATCACGGTCCGTGCACGCGGCGGCAACGTGATCCTGCAAGGCTCGGTGCCCGAGCAAGGGCAAAGCGACAAGGCCACCGAAACCGCACAAGGCGTGGCCGGCGTGACGGCGGTGAAGAACGATCTCGCGATTCGCCCGCAAGGCCAGTAACCTCTCCCCCGCATCGCACCGCCGCCGTTCGTTACGAAGGGCGGCGGCTTCCTGGTCGGCCTCGCAGTCAGTCATTCACCCGCCGAACCCGCGCAGCAACTCCCGCGCGATCACGATCTGCTGGATCTGCGTCGTCCCTTCGTAGATGCGGAACAGCCGCACGTCGCGATAGAACCGCTCGATCCCGTACTCGCTCATATAGCCCGCGCCGCCGAAGATCTGTACCGCACGGTCGGCAACCCGGCCGCACATTTCCGTCGCGAACATCTTCGCGCACGACGCTTCGCTCGTGACCCGCTCGCCCGCATCGCGACGCCGTGCCGCATCGACGATCATGCAGCGCGAAGCGTAGATTTCCGCCTGACTGTCGGCGAGCATCGCCTGGATCAGCTGGAATTCGGCGATCGGCTTGCCGAACTGCTTGCGCTCCAGCGCGTAGCGCACCGCGTCGGACAGCATCCGCTGCGCGGCGCCGGTCGCCACCGCCGCGATATGCAGGCGCCCCTTGTCGAGCGTCTTCATCGCGGTCTTGAAGCCGACACCCTCCCGCTCGCCGATCAGGTTCGCCGCCGGTACGCGACAGTTGTCGAAAATCACGTCGCACGTATGCGCACCCTTCTGGCCCATCTTGCGATCGGTCTTGCCGAGCGACAGCCCCGCCGTGCCCGCCTCGACGATGAACGCGGAGATCGCGTCGGCGCCCTTGCCCGTCGGATCGGTGCGCGCCATCACGGTGAACACGCCGGCCTCCGGCGCGTTCGTGATGAAACGCTTCGTGCCGTTGAGCACGTAGTGATCGCCGTCGCGCACGGCGGTCGTGCGCAGCGACGCGGCGTCCGAGCCCGCTTCCGGCTCGGTCAGACAGAACGAGCCGATCAGTTCGCCGGACGCGAGCCGCGGCAGGTACTTTTCCTTCTGCTCGGCCGTGCCATCGAGCACGATGCCGGTCGAGCCGATGCCGTTGTTGCTGCCGATCGCCGAACGAAACGCCGGCGACGTCATCCCGAGTTCGATCGCGGCGAGCACTTCTTCTTCCATCGTCAGGCCGAGTCCGCCGTATTCTTCGGGCAGGCACAATCCGAACAGACCGAGTTCGCGCATTTCGTCGAGGAGCGCGGCGGGGATCTGGTCGGTCTCGGCGACGAGTTCCTCATTCGGCACGAGACGCTCCCTGACGAATCGCGAAATGCTGTCCAGCAACAGGTTCAAAGTTTCCTGGCTACGAATCACAATGGCTCCTCCGGCGTCCGCTTCAGCAGACTGAATAACAAGAAATATTCCTTTTATTTTAATACATTAGCGTCGATTCTTGAGATAATGGATCAACTCTGTTTCGCCGCTCCTGTTTCTTCATCCGATTCACCCCATTCACCCGCACACAGGATCTGCCGATGACAACGACCTCGACCGCGCTGCCCCGCTGGACGATCGCCGTGCCGATCGCCGCATGGATCATCCTCGGCGCGTCGCTGGCCGCGCCCGGCAGCGGCTGGCTGCTCGCGCTCATCGGCGTCGCGCTGGCCGGCTCGGTGTTTGCGGCGGTCCACCATGCCGAAGTGGTCGCGCATCGCGTCGGCGAGCCGTTCGGCACGCTGGTACTCGCGATCGCGGTCACCGTGATCGAGGTCGCGTTGATCGTGTCGGTGATGCTCGGCGCGGGTCCGGAAAAAGCCGGTCTCGCGCGCGACACGGTCTTCGCCGCGGTGATGATCGTCTGTAACGGCATCGTCGGGTTGTGCCTGCTGGCCGGCGGCCTGCGGCACCGCGAGCAGGACTTCCAGATCCGCGGCGCGAGTGCGGCGCTCTCCGTTCTCGCGGTGCTGTCCGTGCTCACGCTCGTCATGCCGAACTATACGAGCACCGAGCTCGGCCCGGTGCTCACCCGGTCGCAGCTGGCGTTCGCGGGCATCTCGTCGCTGGTGCTGTACGGCGTGTTCGTGTTCGTGCAGACCGTGCGGCATCGCGACTACTTCCTCGCGGACAGCGTCCGTCCCGGCGACGAAAACGCGCACGCCGCGCCGCCTGGCAACGGCGTCACGACGCTGAGCGCCGTGCTGCTGCTGGTATGCCTCGTCGCCGTGGTGTTGCTCGCGAAGCTGCTGTCGCCGGCAGTGGAGCGCGCGGTGCTCGGCGCCGGGTTGCCCGAAGCCGTGGTCGGCGTCGTGATCGCCGCGCTCGTGCTGCTGCCGGAAGGGCTCGCCGCGTTGCGCGCGGCGCGCGCCGACCGCCTGCAGACAAGTCTGAATCTCGCGCTCGGTTCGGCGCTCGCGAGCATCGGGCTCACGATCCCGACCGTCGCCGTCGTGTTCCTGTGGACCGGCCAGCCGCTCGCACTCGGACTCGGCGGCAAGGAAACAGTGCTGCTGTTCCTGACGCTGCTAGTCGGCACGTTCACGTTGAGCACCGGACGTACCAACATCCTGCAGGGCGTCGTGCATCTGTCGCTGTTCGCGGCGTACCTGTTCCTGTCGATCGCGCCGTAGCGCCCTATTCGGCCCAGTGCGCGGCGATCCAGTCATGGAACAGCCGCACCTTCTGCTGATGCGCGACCGCGTCCGGATAAACGAAGTAGTAGCGCGCGCCGGTCGTCAGCACCGCATCGAACGGACGCACCAGGCGCTTCGCGGCAACGTCCTCGTCGATCAGCGCGAGATCGCTGATCGCGACGCCGAACCCCTGTAGCGCCGCGTTCGTCGCGAGGTCGAGCGTATCGAAGCTCGGGCCGAGCGACGCATCGATATCGCTTGCGTCGACGTAGTCGAGCCAGTTTTTCCAGTCGCGATGATCGCGCGTCGGATGCAGCAACGTGTGGCGCGCGAGGTCCGCAACCGATGCGAGCGGCTTGCCGTGCAACAGCTCGGGTGCGCAGACGGGCGTCAGCCGTTCCTCGAAGAGCGGCACCGCCTGCACGTCCACACCCGGCGACGTCCCGTAGATGATCGCCGCATCGAACGGCTCGCTCTGGAAATCGACGTCGTGCTGCCACGCCGTCGTGATCTGCACGTGCAGGTCGGGATAGCCCGTCTGGAAGCGCATGATCTTCGGCAGCATCCAGCGCATCACGCAGGTCGGCACCTTCAGCGCGAGATCGGTCCGCTGCCGCGTCAGGCGCAGCGAGATTTCCTCGATGCGCGCGAAGCTCTCCTTGACGGCCGGCAACAACAGCTCGCCCTCGGCGGTCAGCGTCAGCCCCTTCGCGTGCCGCTTGAACAGCGGGAAACGGTAGTACTCCTCGAGCGCGAGAATCTGCCGGCTGACCGCGCCTTGCGTCAGACAGAGGTGATCCGCCGCGCGGGTAAAGCTGCGATGGCGCGCGACCGTTTCGAAGATCTGCAGCGCGTTCAGCGGAGGGAGTCGGCGCATGGCGAACGAGGCATCGGGTATCAGAAAAATTCATCGCGCCGGCGGGCGGGCCCGGATTTCAGGCACCTGCAGACGCACGCGCCGCAGCGGCTGAGGGCCAGTCCGTACGCGGCTGGATCACGCTGAAGCATACGCGAAGCAGCTTGCCGCCGCGACCGGCACTTCCCCGAAGCGCCATGCGCAGCGCTCATGCCCGGCAACGATCGCCAAAACCGGATGCCAATCCGCGGCGCATGAGCGCACGTCATGCCCCCCATGCGCAGATTTCGTTTGTTCGCCGATTTTGGCAAACCTAGAGTGCATGCACGCGTCGCCGAAGCACGCTGCTGTCGACGCCGACGAACCATCCTCCCATCAAGCCCAGGACCGACCGATGCGCTCTCCCTCCCTCATCCGCCACGCCTGGCGGTTCGTCCCGGCCGCCGCCTTCGCCGCAGCGCTGCTCACGTCGTTCGCGCCGACCGCCCACGCCGACGCGCTCGATACGATCGCGAAGTCCGGCGTCGTGCGCATCGGCGTATTCGAGGACTACCCGCCGTTCGGCTCGATCGGCCCTGACATGAAACCACAGGGCTACGACATCGATGTCGCCGAACTGATCGGCAAGGCGCTTGGCGCGAAGGTCGAACTGGTGCAGGTGACCGGCGACAACCGGATGGCCTATCTCGCCGACCACAAGGCCGACCTGCTGCTGTCGGTCGGGCAGACGCCCGAGCGTGCGAAGGTGATCGATTTCTCGCAGCCATACGCGCCGTACTACCTGGCCGTGTTCGGTCCGAAAACACTCACCGTGAAAAACGCGAACGACCTCGCCGGCAAGACGGTTTCAGTCGCGCGAGGCACGCTCGAAGACCTGAGCGTCAGCAAGATCGCGCCGGCCAGCGCGACGATCAAGCGCTTCGACGATCCGAACGGCGCTATTTCTGCATTTATTTCTGGTCAGGTACAGTTGCTCGTGGTCGGCAACGACGTCGGCGCGACGATTCTCGCGCGTCATCCCGCCAACGATCCCGAGCAGAAGTTCTCGCTGTTCAGTTCGCCGGATCACGTCGGCCTGAACAAGAACGAGCCGCGCCTCCTGCACAAGGTCGACGACACCATCGCCCGCGCCCGCAAGGACGGCACGATGAACGCGATCTCGCAGAAGTGGCTGCGCGCGCCGCTGCCGGCTGACCTGTAATCCCGCGCGCAGCCCGGCCTCTTAGACCGGCCTCGCGCATCGACCGGCCCCCTGTGATGATTCCTCCGACATGACGTACGCGTTCGACTTCAGCGGCTTCGGCCTGTATGCCGGCATGCTCGTGCGCGGCGCGGGCGTGACGCTCGGCCTGACCGCGGTATCGACGGTACTCGGCGGGGTTGTCGGCGTGGCCGGTGCGAGCGTCGCGGTCGCCGGGCCGAAATGGGCGCGCGCGCTGGTCGCGACGTACGTCGAGGTGATCCGCAACACGCCGTTCCTCGTGCAACTGTTCTTCGTGTTCTTCGGGCTGCCGAGTCTCGGCATCCACATCGACGAAATCGAGGCCGCCGTGCTCGCGATGACCGTCAATCTCGGTGCGTACGCGATCGAGATCGTCCGCGCCGGCATCGATTCGATTCCGCGCGGCCAGGTGCAGGCCGCGCATGCGCTCGGGCTGCAGGGGCGTCAGGTGTTCCGCTACGTGGTGCTGCCGCAGGCGCTCGCCAATGTGTTCCCAGCGTTGCTGAGCCAGGTGCTCATCGTGATGCTCGGCTCGGCGGTCGTATCGCAGATCTCGGTGCCCGACCTGACCTATGCGGCGAACTTCATCCAGTCGCGCAATTTCCGCTCGTTCGAGAGCTACGTGATCATCACGGTCGTCTACCTCGTGTTGTCGATCGTGCTGCGGCAGGTGCTGAGACGACTCGGCCGCGGGCTGTTTGCTGGTCGCACGGCGCGTGCTTCGTCAGTTGCTCCGGCCTCGTCCAGAAACCTGTTTACGCGGCTCGTGTCCCGCAATAGCGCGCGAGCGCTGCCCACGACGGAGCGTACGCGATGATCGAATTCACGCTGTGGGACATCGCCCGCAACCTGCTGCTCGCGGCCCGCTGGACATTGCTGCTGTCGCTGATCGCATTCGTGGGCGGCGGGGCGGTCGGTCTCGTGCTGCTGGCCGCGCGCGTCGCACCGGCCGCCTGGCTGCGCCGCGCCGTGATGCTGTACGTCGAGCTGTTTCAGGGCACGCCGCTGCTGATGCAGCTATTCATCGCGTTCTTCGGACTGCCGCTCGTCGGCATCGACGTGTCGCCGTGGCTCGCGGCGACCGTCACGCTGACGCTCTACACCAGCGCGTATCTCGTCGACATCTGGCGCGGCTGCGTCGAGGCGGTGCCGCGCGGACAGTGGGCCGCGGGCGCGAGTCTCGGGATGACGTTCGGTCAGCAGTTGCGCTACATCGTGTGGCCGCAGGCGCTGAAGATCGGCGTGGCGCCGACGGTCGGTTTTCTGGTGCAGGTGGTAAAGAGCACAGCGCTCACGTCGATCATCGGCTTCACCGAACTGACGAAGACCGGCACGATGATCACCAATGCCGCGTTCCGGCCGTTCCCGATCTACGGGATGGTCGCGCTGCTGTACTTCGCGATGTGTTTCCCGCTGACGTGGTACGCACGCGTCCTCGAAAAACGCCAGAAGGTCGGGCAGCACCGCTAACGCTGCCCGACCTTCCTCTACAAACAACCCCTACCGCGCCGCCTGCGTCGACTTGCGCAGCTTCGCGACATCCGTCGCCGACACCGCCGGCGCATGGTTGTTCCACCCCGCGCGGACGAAGGTCAGCACGTCGGCGATCTGCTGGTCGTTCAGCACCGGTGCGTACTTCGGCATCGGGTACGGCGCGGGGATCCCCTGAATCACCAGATCGCCGGTGCCGTTCAGCGTCACGTTGACGAGCGACGACGGGTCGGTCTCGAGCACGTTCGGATTGCCCGCTAGCGGCGCGAGCATCGGCGCGAAGCCGCGTCCGTCGACGCCATGACAATGCATGCAGTACGCGGTGTACACGCGGGCGCCCGCATCGTTCGCCGGCCGCGAGAGCGATACCTTCGTTGCCTGCGCGTCGTACGTGTATGGCGTGGCGCCGTTGCCGCCCGACGGTGGCAATGACTTCAGATACTGTGCCATCGCCGTGACGTCGGTGTCGTTCATTGCCTGCGTGCTGTTGTTGATCACGCTCGTCATCGAACCGAACGCCGACGCATGCTGGTTCGCGCCGGTTTTCAGGAACAGCGCGACATCCTGTTCGGACCAGCGTCCGAGCCCCGCGTTGTGCGCGCCGGTGAGGTTCGCCGCGAACCAGCCGTCGAGCAGCCCGCCGGTCAGGTAGCGGCTGCCGGTTTCGTCGAGCGCCTTCTCCTGGAACGCGATGCCGCGCGGCGTATGACACGAGCCGCAGTGGCCAAGCCCCTGGATCAGGTACGCGCCGCGATTCCACGCAACGTCCTTGCCGGTCTTGTCCTGGTACACGCCCTTTTCAAGGAACACCACGTTCCACAGCGCCAGCGGCCAGCGCATGTTGAGCGGCCATGGGATGTCCGCTTCGCGGTTCGCCTGCTTCACCGGCGCGACGCCATGCATGAAGTACGCGTAGAGCGCGCGCGTGTCGTCGTCGTTGACCTTCGCGTACGACGGATAGGGCATCGCCGGATAGAGGTTGTGACCGTCCTTCGCGACGCCTGCACGCAGCGCGCGCGAGAAGTCTTCCTCCGTGTAGCGGCCGATACCCGTTTCCGGGTCGGGCGTGATATTGGTCGTGTAGATCGCGCCCATCGGCGTCGTCATCGGCAGGCCGCCGGCAAACGGCTTGCCCCGCGGCGCCGAGTGACACGCGACGCAATCGCCGACCTTCGCGAGATAGGCGCCACGCTGCACGAGCGCGTCGTCGGCCGCACTGGCACCCGTGCCGTTCTGCGCGAAAGCGGGCCACGCGGCGCATGCGACGAGAGCAGCGAAGACAGCCGAGCCCGCAAGCTTGAATGTGCGATTCATGTCTGTCTCCTTCACGCGGTTTTCAGCTGCGCACCGACCGGCAGCTGATGCAGCCGCTTGCCCGTCGCCGCGTAGATCGCGTTCGCGAGTGCCGGCGCGAGCGCCGAGGTGCCGGGTTCGCCGATACCTCCCGGCGCCTCGGCGCTCTTCACGATGTGCACCTCGATGGGTGGCGTCTGGTCGATCCGCAGCATCCGGTAGTCGGTGAAGTTGTTCTGCTGAACCCGGCCGTCGGCAATGGTGATCTCGCTGTACAGCGCGGCCGTAATGCCGAAGATGATGCCGCCCTGCACCTGCGCCTCGATCGTGTTCGGGTTGACGATCATCCCGCAGTCGACCGCGCAGACGATACGGTTCACCGTCACCTCGCCCTGATCGACCGTCACGTCCGCGACCATCGAGAAGAAGCTGCCGAATGCATGCATCACCGACACACCGCGCCCCTGCCCCTTCGGCAACGCAGCGCCGCCCCAGCCGGCGGCTTTCGTCGCGACGTCGAGCACGTTGAGCGCGCGCGGCGACTTGCCGAGCAGATCGCGCCGGTACTTCACCGGATCGACTTTCGCCTGCGCGGCCAGTTCGTCGACGAAGCTCTCGACGACGAATGTCCCGCGCGTCGGCCCGACACCGCGCCAGAATGCGGTCGGTACGGTCGACGGTTCCTGGCGCACGTAATCGACCAGCTGGTTCGGCAGGTCGTACGGCAGATCGGCCGAGACCTCCACTGCGTCCGGATCGAGCCCGTTCTTGAAGGCAGGCGGCGCGAAGCGCGCCATGATCGACGACCCGACGATGCGGTGCTGCCACGCGATCGGTTTGCCGTTCGCGTCGAGCCCCGCCGAAATCACGTCGTAGTAGTACGGGCGGTACATGTCGTGCTGGATATCTTCCTCGCGCGTCCATACGACCTTGACCGGCACGCCGGCCGCCTTGCCGATCTTCAGCGCCTGGGTGATCGCGTCAACCTCGAGCCGTCGGCCGAAACCGCCGCCGAGCAGATAGTTGTGCACGATGATCTTGTCCGCGGGCAACCCGGTGATCTTCACGCCCGCATCGACCGCGCGCGTCGGCACCTGCGTGCCGACCCAGATGTCGCACTGGTCCGGCTGCACGTGCACCGTGCAGTTGATCGGCTCCATCGTCGCGTGCGCGAGGAACGGCTGCTGGTACACCGCGTCGACGCGCGTCTTCGCGTCCGAGAACGCCTTGCCGACGTCGCCTTCCTTGCGCGCGACCGCGCCATTGCGCTTCGAGGCCTCCGCGAGTTCCGCGACGATCTGCTTCATCGACAGGTTCGCGGCCGCGCCCTCGTTCCATTTGATGTCGAGCGCCGCGGCGCCGCGCTTCGCGGCCCACGTGTGATCGCCGATCACCGCAACCGCGTTGTCGACCTTCACGACCTGACGCACGCCGGGGATCTTCTTCGCATTCGTATCGTCGACGCTCTCGAGCGTGCCGCCGAACACCGGGCAATTGACGATCGCCGCGTAGACCATGTCGGGCAGCCGCACGTCGAGCCCGAACAGCGCCGTGCCGTCGACCTTCTCCGGCGAATCGAGCCGCTTCGCGGCCGTGCCGATCAGCTTGAAGTCCTGCGGTTTTTTCAGCGGTACGTTCTGCGGCGCCGGCAGCTTCGCGGCAGCATCGACGAGCTGACCGTAGCCGATGCTGCGGTTGCTCGCCGAATGGATCACCTGGCCGTTTTCCGCGTGGCACGACGCGGGGTCGACCTGCCACTGCTGCGCGGCCGCGCTGACGAGCAGCACGCGCGCGGTCGCCCCGGCGCGGCGCATCGGCTCCCACGCATAGCGGATCGACGTCGAGCCGCCAGTGAGTTGACCGCCGAGCAGCGGATCCATGAACAGTTTTTCGTTGGGTGGCGCGTGGTCGACCGTCACGCTGTCGAGCGGCACTTCGAGCTCTTCGGCGATCAGCATCGGGATCGACGTGTACACGCCCTGGCCCATCTCGACCTTCGGGATCACCATCGTGACCTTGCCCGTCGTGTCGATCTGGATGAATGCGTTCGGCGCGAATACGCCGCTTTGCGGTGCCTCGTTGCCGTCGCCGCCGATCACGGTCTTGCGGGCGGCACCTTGACCGCCCTGGCTCAGCGCCGGCAGGCTAAAGCCGAGCAGCAGACCGCCGCCCGTCGCAACGCCTACGGTGATGCCGAATTTGAGGAAGGTGCGCCGCGTGATGCGCGAGCCGTCGGCCGCGCGCGAGTCGCCGTTCTGTGAGTCGAGCAGTCCCTGGGACATGTCACGCCTCCTTCGCGGCTTGCTTGATCGCCGCGCGGATGCGGTTGTACGTGCCACAGCGGCAGATGTTGCCCGCCATCGCCGCATCGATGTCCGCATCGGAAGGGTTCGCGTTCTGCGTGAGCAGCGAGGCCGCCGACATCACCTGCCCCGACTGACAGTACCCGCACTGCACGACGTCGAGTTGCCGCCACGCGACCTGGACCTTCTTGCCGGCAGGCGTGTCGCCGACCGCTTCGATCGTCGTGATCTTGCGCTCGCCGACCGCGGCAACCGGCAGCACGCACGATCGCACCGCGACCCCGCCGAGATGCACCGTGCACGCGCCGCATTGCGCGATGCCGCAACCGAACTTCGTGCCCGTCAGACCGACGATGTCGCGCAGCACCCACAGCAGGGGCATGTCGGGAGGCGCGTCGACGGTGTGGGTCTGACCGTTGATGGTGAGCGTTGTCATGGGCTGCTCCGATTGTGGGTTGTTGTCGATCGAATGCCGGGGCCCGGTGAAGCCGGATGCATTCGATGCCAGCTTTGTACGCCGGATTAAACTAAAACTGGGCGGCCCGCGTTTTTATTCCGCAGGAAACGCCAATGGGCGCGCACCATCGAAATGCAACCAGAACGGGGCGCAGCCGATAACACGGAGAGGCGCGATGATTGTAGCGCTGTGGGAAACAAGACGTCGACCGCTTAAATCGTACGCTTCCCACGTCGTGCCGATCCGGCACACGCGACCCACACGCGGCCGTGTACCTGCACAGATGAAGGAACGGAATTGAAATCAATGCGTTACCATCGGCGGACGATGTCGTATGCATCAGCGTCGCGCGAGCGCGCGGCCATTGATGAATAGTTTTTGATTCGCTGCTGAACCGTTTCGCCCAATCGCACGGAGCCGGTCCATGAACGCATCCCACGCAACGCAGTTTCTCTCGGACGTCCGCAGGCCGCTGCTGACGCTGCACAAGGCAATCCTCGATCACGAGCGCGCGGCCTACGAAAAAGAGTTCGGCCCGGTCACGCCGGCCGCGTTCCTGCAGGTGTTGATCAATGGATCGGGGTTTCGGTGGATCGCACCGCTGTCGACAGTGATCGCCAACGTCGACGAAATACTCGACGACCGCGAAGCGACCGACGACGACCGTATCGCCGCCGCGCAGGGTGTGGCCGCGCTGTTCGATGCGAACACGCCGCAGAATGCGTTTATCGAACGCTACCTGCCACTACTGCAGGCGAGCCCTGCCGTGCTGCACGAGCACGGGGTGGTCACGCAGGTGTTGCGCGGGCTCGAATAGCTTGAATAACGCGGTCGCTGGCGGTCATAGCAGGCGATACGCGAGCCGTGCCGCCGCACGTGCGGTGCGTCGGTCCTGATCGAGCAACGGGTTGTATTCGGCGATGTCGGCCGCGCGTACCTTGCCCGACGCTTTCAGGCGCCGCACCATCGCTTCGACCACTGACAGCGGCACGCCCAGTGCCGCCGGTGCCGACACACCCGGCGCGACTCCGCCGGGCAGCACGTCGAGATCGATCGTCAGATAGATATCGTCGGTTGCTTCGATCAAGCGGTCGAGCTGATCGAGGCGCTGCGGCAACTGCGACTCCTGCATGTCGGTGTCGAGCACGTACTGCGCGCCGAGTTGCTGCGCACGCGCGAATAGCGACGCGGTGTTCGCGAGATCGCTGATACCTAAGCAGACGTAGTTAAACGGCACACCACGCGATGCGCAGTCGCACGCGATCTGATCGAACGGCGTGCCCGAATTCGCGGGACGCTTCTGGCGCAGATCGAAGTGCGCGTCGAAGTTGACGATCAGCAGTCGTCGCGCGCGCGCCGTTGCCGTGTCGTCAAGATGCATCCGCAAGCCGCGATACGTGCCCCACGCCACCTCGTGGCCGCCGCCCAGCACCAGCGGCATCGCGCCGCTCGCGAGGACCTCGTCGACGACGTTCGCCAGCTCAGCCTGCGCGAGCTCGAGGTCGCCATCGTCGCAGACGATGTCCCCCGCATCGGCTATTTGTAGCGCTTCTTTGGCCGGCAAACCCGCCAGCGCCCGGCGCAACTCTTTAGGCGCATGCGCGGCGCCGACACGCCCCTGGTTGCGGCGCACGCCTTCATCGGAACCGAAGCCGACAATCACCGGCCCATCGCTTCGTCGCGACGCCGCAGAGAAGCGCGTGACCTGATTGAACACGCGCCGCGTATCGCCGGGTTCGCCGTCGTCGGAACGGCCACTCCAGATCTTTTCATCGAACGGAACTCTCATGCGCGCGACAGCACCGCCTGCAAGAAAGCTCGTGTTCGCGGTTGCGACGGTGCCGAAAATATCTCCGACGGCGGCCCCGCTTCGACGATCGCGCCGCCGTCCATCACGACGACCACGTCAGCGACCTCTTTCGCGAAGTTCATTTCATGCGTGACGACGAGCATCGTCATCCCTTCGCTCGCGAGCAGTTTCATCACCTGCAACACCTCACCGACGAGCTCGGGATCGAGTGCGGAAGTGGGTTCATCGAACAGCATCACGCGCGGCTGCATCGCGAGCGCTCGCGCAATCGCCACGCGCTGCTTCTGTCCGCCCGACAGGCTCGCCGGCATCGCGTGCGCCTTGTGCGAGAGGCCTACTTTTTCCAGCAGCGCGAGCGCCGCCGCTTCGGCATCGGCCTTGCTCGCGCCACGCAGCATCCGCGGCCCGACCGTGATGTTGTGCAGCACGGACAGATGCGGAAACAGGTTGAACGACTGAAAAACCATTCCGACTTCGGTGCGCAGCGCATTCAGCGAACGCTCATTGAGCATGACGCCGTCGTCCACGAGCCGGTGCCCGCAGATGTCGACGGTGCCGCCCTCCGGCTGTTCGAGACCGTTGCAGCAGCGCAGGAACGTGCTCTTGCCGGAACCGCTCGGCCCGATCACGACCACCACCTGCTGCGGCTCGATGTCGAAGTCGATACCGTTCAGGACGACGTGCTCGCCGAACGATTTGGTCAGCCCGCGAATCCTGACGATGGGTTCGGACACGGCATTCATTGCACCATTCCTCCTGCGCGCAGCCGGCGTTCGACCCGGTGCAGCGCGTAATTGGTCGCCTGCGTCAACACCAGGTACACGAGCGCGATCGCCAGATACACCTCGAGCGAGCGGTACGACACGCTGATGATTTTCTGCCCTTCGTGCATCAGATCGTCGATTGTCAGCAGCGACACGAGCGCCGAGTTCTTGATCAATGCGATGAACTCGTTGCCGAGCGGCGGGATCATCCGTACGATCGCCTGCGGCAGGATGATCGTGCGCATCGCCTGCCCCGAAGACATGCCGATCGAGCGCGCGGCTTCCATCTGTCCGCGATCCACCGATTGAATCGCGCCGCGCACGATCTCCGACACATACGCGGCCGAATACAGTCCCAGCCCCAGCATCCCGCACACGAAAGCGGGCAACAGGATGTTGAATTGCGGCAGCCCGAAGAACAGCAGAAACAGCTGCACCAGCAGTGGCGTGCCGCGAAAGAACGTCAGGTAGGCGGTGCAGAGCCCATAGACGATGCGCCGCTTCGGCGCGAGCCGGCCGATGCCGATCAGCAGCCCGAGCGCGCAGCTCAGCGCGAGCGCCGCGGCGGTGACTTCGACCGTCACCGCCGTGCCGTGCATGATGTCGGGCCAGCCGGCGATGACCGGCGAGAAATCGAGTTCCATGTGCTTGTCCCAGCCCGTTAGCCGTTAGCGTTGGCTGCTAGCGTTGGTCATCATTGCGCGCTCGCGCCGAACCACTTGTGCACGATCGCCGCATAGGTGCCGTCGGCCTTGAGCTTCGCGAGTGCCGCGTCGAGCGAAGTCTTCAGTTGCGGATCGTCCTTGCGCACGGCGATCCCGTAGGCCTCAGTGCTGAGCGGTTTATCGAGCACGCGGAAACCGCCGCGCGTCTTTACCAGTTGATACGCCGCCGGCTTGCCGGTCACCGCGGCATCGGCCCGGCCGATGCCGACCAGATCGAACATCTCCTGATTCTTCTCGACCTCGACTCGGGTGATCTGCGGAAAATTGTCGCGCAGGAAGTTGACCGACTTCGTGCCCACCTGCACCGACACCTTCTTGCCGTTCAGGTCCACGATCGACTTGACGGGCGAATCGGCCTTGACCAGCACGACGAGCCCGCCCGCGAAGTACGGATCGGTGAAATCGACTACCTTCGCGCGCTCGGGCGTGATGTAGATCGCGGAGATCGCCGCGTCGAAGCGATGTGCGATCAGCCCCGGAATCAGGCCTTTGAAATCGATGTCGGTCCATTCGACGCTCTGACCCATCGTCTTCGCGAGCGCGTTCATCATGTCGATATCGAAACCGGTGCGCGCGCCGTTTTCCGTGTATTCCATCGGCGCAAACGTCGCGTCGGTGGCGACGCGCAACACGCCTGCCGATTGCGCAGAAGCGCTGCCGGAAAAACCGGCGAACGCAGCGGCGAATGTGGCCGCAAGCACAATGCACGAGACAGACAACAATCGTTTCAGCTTCATGGGAGAACTCCTTGTGAATCCGTTCGAGGTGAAGATCGAAACCGGCAGCGCCGCATCAATCGGCTTGCATGTACTCGGAAATGGCGCGGGCCGTACGTAACGTCCCGTCGATGAACTGTTTTTCGCGACCGGTCGCGCGCGTGGAAGGCGCCATCAACGTGATCGACGCGCTGCTCGCGACGCCGCGTCCGCTGCGATGAAAGATCGGCGCGCTGACACCCCACACGCCCGGATCGACTTCGCTATCGCTGACTGCGTAGCCTTGCGTGCGGATCCGTTCGAGTTCGTCTTCGATCTCGATGCGGCCGGCGGGGTCGTGCCCGAACGCGCTGTCCAGCGCTTCGGCGCGCGCTTTGTCCGCCATGAATGCGAGCAGCGATTTCGCCGATGCGCCTGCCTTCAACGGCACCGCGCGGCCTTTCTCGAACGAACAGCGCAACGAATGCTGGCTGTCGACCATTTCGAGGCACATCACCTGATGCTTCACGGCGACGACAAGACCGATGCTTTCCTGCGATGCGTCTGCAAGCTGCCGCATCTCGTTGCGGCTGGCTTCGACGAGCAGCGAATTCACATCGAAGCCGAGCGCGAGCTGCAGACTGATCGGACCGGGCGCATAGTGCCCCGCGTTTTCCGCGACGAAACCCCAGCGCTTGAGCAAAGCAATCTGCCGATAAAGCGTGCTTTGCGCGAGACCGGTGACGGTCAGCAGATCCCTGACCGACATCGCCTTGCCGTGACTGGCGAGCGCCGCGAGGACGAGCAGCACGCGCTCTGCGCCATTAACCGTGGGTTCCGCGTTCACGTTGAGTCCATGCACAATGAATAACCGGAGCAAGAATGCCAGAACGTTCCCGATTTTCAAAAATCGATTTCCCGTTGAATGGGAATCGCGCGCGAGGGTTTTCCCGGGGCGTGGGCTTTTTTGCGGGTGGCTGCGATTGCAGGCTCCTGCTAACGTAGGCCGATCGTTTTCTTGCCGGAGCCGTTTTCAATGTTTCCAATGAAAGACTGGCCGCTCGACCAGCACTACACGTTTCGCAACCAGACCATCCGATATCGCGTCGAGGGCAGCGGTCCGCCGCTCGTGATGGTGCACGGCACGCCGTTCTCGTCGTATGTGTGGCATCGCATTGCACCGCATCTCGCGCGCGGGCGCACGGTCTATCTGTACGACCTGCTCGGCTATGGGCAATCGGAAAAGCGCGTGGGCGAGGACGTGTCGCTCGGGGTGCAGAACGCGCTGCTGGCCGAACTGCTCGCGCACTGGAAGCTCGACGGCAACGAACCGCCCGATGTCGTCGCGCACGATTTCGGCGGCGCCACTGTATTGCGCGCGCATCTGCTCAATGGTTGCGACTACCGTTCACTGACGCTGATCGATCCGGTCGCGGTCGCGCCGTGGGGCTCGCCGTTCGTGCGCCACGTGCGCGATCACAGTGCTGCGTTCGAAGGGCTGCCGCCGTACATTCACGAGGCGGTCGTGCGCGCCTATGTGCGTGGCGCAGTCGCGCGAACGCTTCCCGACGATGAACTCACGCCCTACGTCACACCGTGGCTCGGCGAGACCGGGCAGCCCGCGTTCTACCGGCAGATCGCGCAGATGGACATGCGCTACACCGACGAGATCGAACCGCTCTATCCACAGTTGCGGTGCCGCACGCAGATCCTGTGGGGCGAAGACGATACCTGGATTCCGCTCGAACGTGGCCGCCATCTGGCGAGCGTCGTGCCCGGCGCGCGCTTTCTGCCGGTGCCGAACGCGGGCCATCTGATGCAGGAAGATGCGCCAGAAGCAATCGTCGCCGCGGTACTCGATTTCCTGCGCTGAAACGCGCAGTCGGCACGCTTCAACCCGTCGCGCGGACCGCGTTCAGCTTGCGCCACAACGTCGTCTTGCTGATGCCGAGCGCGCGGCATGCGGCGTCGCGATCGCCGCCGCAGGCATCGAGTGCCGCGCGAATCTGGTCGGCCTCGACGTGGCGGCTGCGCTGACGCAGCGTCTGTTCGGCGTGCGTGTTTGAGTGCACGTGGGTCGACGTTTCGAACACTTCGGGTGCGATTGCGCGCAGCGTGTCGCGCGTCAACGCGGGAAGCGCCGAGGTGGCGGACAGTTCCACATCAGCAAGCTCGACCGCGATGCGTTCGATCACGTTCTGCAGTTCGCGCACATTGCCCGGCCAGCGATAGCGGCGTAGCGGCTCGCTCACCGCGTCGAGCACGTGCGAAGCATCGTCGCGCGTGCGCAGACGTGCGGCGAGCCGCGGTTCGCGTCGCGCCGCCTGGTGCAGCAATTCGGCGGCAAGCGGCGCGATGTCCGGCAGACGTTCCCGCAACGGCGGCAGCACGAGGTTCAGGATGTTGAGCCGGTAGTACAGATCGGCCCGAAACGTGCCGGCTTCGACGGCTGCGGTCAACGCGCGATGCGTCGCCGCAATCACGCGGATGTCGACGCGCATCGGTTCCGTCGAGCCAAGCCGCACCACCTCGCGCTCCTGCAATACACGCAGCAGCCGGCTCTGCAACGGCATCGGCATCTCGCCGATCTCATCGAGAAACAGCGTGCCGCGATGCGCCGCTTCGATCAGCCCTGCTTTGCCACCGCGTCGCGCACCGGTGAACGCACCCTCTTCGTAGCCGAACAGTTCGCTCTCGAGCAGCGCTTCTGGAAACGCACCGCAGTTGATCGCGACGAACGGAAAGTCGTGTCGCGCGCTCAATCGATGGATGCCCTGCGCGACCATCTCCTTGCCCGTGCCGCTTTCGCCGCGCACCAGCACGGTCGCATCGGATTTCGCGTAGCACTGCGCGAGCTGCCGTACGCGCGCGATCGCCTCGCATTCGCCGATCAGGTCGTCGAGCCGGTAGCGTGCTGCGAACTGCTGCAGACGCGGTCGCGAACGCAACGTGCGATCGAGCCGTTCGACCGCGCGTGTTTCGTGAAACGTCAGCACGCTGCCCGTGGCCGCATCGGGTCCCGCACCGACGAGCGGTCCGCGATGGACGACGTAACCGGTGCCGCGTACCGTCGCGAGCGTTTCGCCGTCGGCATCGGGCATTGCCGCCGCGAGATCGGGCGCGACTGCGGCGAGCGGCCGGCCGGCGGCCGCCCCCGCGTCGATGCCGAACGCAATCGCGAGCGGCTGGCTGATCGCTTCAATGCGGCCTTGCGCATCGAGCGCGACGACGCCGTCGCGCAGATGCTGCAGCACGTTGTCGAGCCGTTCGCGACGCAACGCTTCGCCGCGCGTGGCCTGCACAACTTCGAGCGCGGTGTCGAACGCGCCGCGTACCGACGCGCGCGAGTAGAGAAACACCGCCTCCATACCAGCCCGCGTCGCGAGATCGGTGACGAGGCCGGAGCCGACGATCGTTCCGATGCCGCGGTCGCGCAGATCGAGCACGCACGCCTCGGCGTCCTGCGCGGACCGGTACGACGCGAACACCACGTCGATGCCATACGCGGCGACGAAGCGGCGCACTTCGGCGGGTGTCTCTCCGTGCGTGACGAGTGCAACCGGCGACGCGTCGCGGCGCGCTCGCGCGAGCGCATGCATCACGTCGAAGCCGGTCGAATGCACGAGCACGACCGGCACATCGACGCGCCCTTTCAGGAAGGTGCCGTTCAATCCGGCCGCGACCACGACGTCCGGTCGCTGCACGCCGGCTGCAGCGATCTCGGCGACGGCATCTTCGAAGCCGCGCGACACGATCTGCAGATCGGCGCGGCCGTCGTATTCACCGGCGATGTCGCGAAACAGGTCGCGCAACCGGCTGATGCCGATCGCCCAGATGCGCGGGCGCGGCGCGGCGTCGAGAGGTCGGTTCATGGGATTACGCGGGTGAAAGGGAGAAGTCGCGATTATGAACCATCTTCCACAAACGAAATCTGTGGTTTCATTTATGAAACCAACTGCGGCTACCGCTCAGCGTAGTTATCGCGGTAAATCAGACACTTGCAAGCGGCACGCCCACTGGTCCGGTCCTTGCACTAACAGCCGGGTCATTACTTGGAGGCGTCATGAACACAGCACATCGATCTCCGGCAAGCGCCGGCGCGCAGTTCCGCACCGCCGTCGCCGAAGGACAACCGCTGCAGGTCGTCGGCACGATCACCGCGTACGCGGCGAAGATGGCCGAAGCGGTCGGTTTCAAGGCGGTCTATCTGTCGGGCGGCGGTGTCGCGGCGAATTCGCTCGGCGTGCCGGACCTCGGCATCAGCACGATGGACGACGTACTGACCGACGCGCGTCGCATCACCGACGCGACCGGCCTGCCCCTTCTCGTCGACATCGATACGGGCTGGGGCGGTGCGTTCAACATCGCGCGCACGGTCCGCTCGTTCATCAAGGCCGGCGTCGCGGCGGTTCATCTCGAAGACCAGGTCGGACAGAAACGCTGTGGGCATCGTCCGGGCAAGGAATGCGTGCCGACCGAAGAAATGGTCGACCGCGTGAAGGCAGCCGTCGATGCGCGCACCGACGATCACTTCGTCATCATGGCGCGCACCGATGCCGCCGCGGCCGAAGGTATCGATTCGGCGATCGAGCGCGCGGTCGCATACGTCGAGGCCGGCGCGGACATGATCTTCCCCGAGGCGATGCGCACGCTCGACGACTACCGCCGCTTCAAGGCCGCCGTGAAGGTGCCGATCCTCGCGAACCTGACCGAGTTCGGTTCGACGCCGTTCTTCACGACGACCGAACTGCGCGAAGCGAACGTTGACATCGCGTTGTACTGCTGCGGCGCGTATCGCGCGATGAACGCGGCGGCGCTCAACTTCTACGAAACCGTGATGCGCGACGGCACGCAGAAAGCGACGGTCGAAACGATGCAGACACGCGAAGACCTCTATCGCTATCTCGGCTATCACGAATACGAGCAGAAACTCGATGCGCTGTTCGCCGCGCAGAAGTAAATCCCCTGTAACGATCGCTGCTGGAGACACACACGATGAGCGAAGCAGATAACAGCACGCCGAATGCCGGTGCGTTCAAACCGAAAAAATCCGTCGCGCTGTCGGGCGTGACGGCGGGTAACACCGCGCTGTGCACGGTCGGCCGCACCGGCAACGACCTGCACTACCGCGGCTACGACATCCTCGATATCGCCAGCGCGTGCGAATTCGAGGAGATCGCCTACCTGCTCGTGCACGACAAGCTGCCCAATGCCGCCGAACTCGCCGCGTACAAGACGAAGCTGCACGCGTTGCGCGGCCTGCCCGCGAACCTGAAGGCCGCACTCGAATGGCTGCCCGCGTCCGCGCATCCGATGGACGTGATGCGCACCGGCGTCTCGGTGCTCGGCACCGTGCTGCCCGAGAAGGACGATCACAACCTGCCGGGCGCTCGCGACATCGCCGATCGCCTGATGGCCTCGCTCGGCTCGATGCTGCTCTACTGGTATCACTACTCGCACAACGGCCGGCGTATCGAGGTCGAAACCGACGACGAATCAATCGGCGGGCACTTCCTGCATCTGCTGCATGGACATGCTCCGTCGAAGTCGTGGGTCGACGCGATGCATGTGTCGCTGAACCTGTACGCGGAGCACGAATTCAACGCATCGACCTTCACCGGCCGCGTGATTGCAGGTACGGGTTCGGACCTGTACTCGGCGATCACCGGCGCAATCGGCGCGCTGCGCGGGCCGAAGCACGGCGGCGCAAATGAAGTCGCGTTCGAGATCCAGTCGCGCTATGCGAGCCCCGACGAAGCGGAAGCCGACATCCGCCGGCGTGTGGAAAACAAGGAAGTGGTGATCGGCTTCGGGCATCCGGTGTACACGATCTCCGATCCGCGCAACAAGGTGATCAAGGAAATCGCGAGGAAGCTGTCGAAGGAAGCGTCGGACACGGAGCTGTTCGATATCGCCGAGCGGCTCGAAAAGGTCATGTGGGACGCGAAGAAGATGTTCCCGAACCTGGACTGGTTCAGCGCGGTGTCGTACCACCAGATGGGCGTGCCGACGGCGATGTTCACGCCGCTGTTCGTGATCGCGCGCACGGCGGGCTGGAGCGCGCACATTATCGAGCAGCGCATCGACAACAAGATCATCCGGCCGAGCGCGAATTACACCGGTCCCGAGAATTTGAAGTTCGTGCCGCTGTCGCGGCGCGGGTGAGTTCACGCGGCACGTAGTTGCTGTTTATGCGATGGCGCGGACATGTATGTCCCGCGCCTTGGCTTTTTTCTCTTTCACATCACTTGTTATGAGCCATATCTCCAACGTCCGGCCCGAGCCGGACCAAGTACTCGTCGATATCGTCGATTACGTGCTCGGCTACGCAATCGACAGCACGCTTGCGCTCGAAACCGCGCGCAACTGCCTGATCGACACGCTCGGCTGCGGACTCGAAGCGCTTTCCTACCCCGCCTGCACCAAGCTGATGGGCCCGATCGTGCCCGGCACGATCGTCCCCCACGGTGCCAAGGTCCCCGGCACCCAGTTCCAGCTGGATCCGGTACAGGCCGCCTTCAACATCGGCACGATGATCCGCTGGCTTGATTTCAACGACACGTGGCTCGCCGCCGAGTGGGGTCATCCGTCGGACAACCTGGGCGGCATTCTCGCCACCGCCGACTGGCTCTCGCGCAACGCCGTCGCTACAGGCAAGAAACCGCTCACGATGAAGGACGTGCTCGTCGCGATGGTCAAGGCCCACGAGATCCAGGGCTGCATCGCGCTCGAAAACTCGTTCAACAAGGTCGGCCTCGACCACGTGCTGCTCGTGAAGCTGGCGTCGACCGCGGTGGTCAGCCAGTTGCTGGGCCTCACGCGTGACGAACTGATCAACGCGGTATCGCTGGCGCTGGTCGATGGTCAGTCGCTGCGCACCTACCGTCATGCGCCGAACACCGGCTCGCGCAAGTCGTGGGCGGCCGGCGATGCGACCTCACGCGCGGTGCGCCTCGCGCTGATCGCGAAAACCGGCGAGATGGGTTATCCGTCGGTGCTGACCGCGAAGACCTGGGGCTTCTACGACGTGCTGTTCAAGGGGAACGCGTTCAAATTCCAGCGCCCGTACGGCAGCTACGTGATGGAGAACGTGCTGTTCAAGATCTCGTTTCCCGCCGAGTTCCATTCGCAGACCGCAGTCGAAGCGGCGATGACGCTGCACGGCCAGCTGAAGGCGAAGGGGAAAACGGTCGAGGACATCGCGAAGATCACGATCCGCACGCACGAGGCGGCGATCCGCATCATCGACAAGCAGGGTCCGCTCGCCAATCCGGCTGACCGCGACCACTGCATCCAGTACATGATCGCGGTGCCGCTGATCTATGGCCGGCTCACGGCAGCCGACTATGAAGACTCCATCGCGCAGGACGCACGCATCGATACGCTGCGCGCAAAGATGACCTGCGTCGAAGACCCGCAGTACACGAAGGACTACCACGACCCGGAAAAGCGTTCGATCGCCAACGCGCTCACCGTCGAGTTCAACGACGGCACGACGCTCGGCGAGGTCGCGGTCGAATACCCGATCGGCCACCGGCGCCGGCGCGCCGACGGCATCCCGCTGCTGGTGGAGAAATTCCGCACCAACCTCGCGCGACGCTTTCCGGCGAAACAGCAGCACGCCATTCTCGACGTCTCGCTCGATCAGGCTCGGCTCGAAGCCATGCCTGTTCACGAATATGTCGATCTGTATGTGATCTGAAGCGCTGTGCGCGTCTAACCGCGCCGCGGCAGGTACGGCATCGGATCAACGGGCTTGCCGTCGCGGCGCACTTCGAACAGCACCGCGACACGCGAGTTGTTCTCGTCGCCCATTTCAGCGATCTGCTGACCCTGCCGCACGATATCGCCGGTCTTCACCAGCAGCTTGCGGTTGTGCGCATAGGTCGTCAGGAAGTCCTTGTTGTGCTGGACGATGATGAGGCTGCCGTATTCGTTGAGACCGGTGCCCGCATACATGACCTTGCCATCGGCCGCGGCGCGTATCGGGTCGCCGGACTTGCCGCTGATCTCGATGCCGCGCGTCTCACCCGGCTGGAACGATTCGACCACCTTGCCTTGCGCCGGCCACGTCAACGCGACGCTCTTCGCATGGCGAGCCGCCTGCGCTGCGACCTGCCGCGCGAGTGCCGGGTCGGTTGCGTCGGATTGATCGGTGGATGCGTTGTCCGTCGAAGGCGCCGCCGTTGCAGTTGCCCCTGCCGCACTGTTGCTGTTCGTGCCGCCAGCAGTCGCAGTCGCGTCCGGCGACGACACCTGCAGCGTTTGTCCCGCCTTCAGCCGCGCCGAACGCTTCAACCCGTTCCATGCCTGCAGGTCCGCGACGCTGCAACCGTGGTTCTGCGCGATGCGGCTCAACGTGTCGCCGCGTCGCACCTTATAGATTTGCGGCGCGGCAGGTGCCGCGGCCGGACTCGCGGCAGCGGCCGTCATCGCGCTCGTCGCGTTGTTGCCCACGCTCGCCGATGCCACCGCGGACGATCCCACCGATACGCCTGATGCGGGTTGCGCCGCACCGTTCTGCGCAGTCTGCTGCCCGACGTTCGCACAACCGCTCAACACGGTCGCAACGACTGCGACACCTGCACCTGCAACCCGCCACTTCGTGATGTCGAAACGACTTCTCACCATGTTCGACTCCTGCTCGATTCATCGACCGACCGAAATCCGGCTGCGCAGAGGCGCGGCCGCGGTCAGTCGTCGTCATGCATCCAGCCCGCTTCTTCGAACAAAACGACGCTAACTCCAACGTTCCTCGTTTAAAGGGCCGGACTGGTATGCCATGTTCCGGCGACATTGTAAAATGCGTTTCACAAAAGTCTGGGTCAGAAAAACACTCTGATACAAATTGCTTAGGCTTGGCCGTCGCGACGGAGCCGCATTGGCGGATGTCGCGGACGTGACTTGTCACGGGTTTGCCTCGGGTTTGCCTTCTTATCGGCAAACCCGCAGTGCAACTTGAAAAGGCGGGGAAATCAGCTGTAGTACTGGCCGTGGTACAGCACGTAGCCGACCGGATGATGCGTGAAGTGGAGCACGGGCAAGACAGGATTGCTGTTGTCCTCGGTCGGATAGGCGTTGGCGTCGGAGATGTATTCGCCCTGCGCCTCGATCGGCTGGCCGGCCTGCAAACCGGGGATTTCCTGCGCGAGTCCTTCGTTGTCGCCGAAGCGCACCGCGACGAACACCTCGGTGCCGACGAGATTCCCGGTGCCGCCTTCGAACTTCACGACCTTGTCGATTTTCACGACGAAATGCTGATGGTTCGCGCCGTGGTGATTGCCGGGGCTCGCGAACACGCGGCTGATGGTGCCTTGCACACACGCGAGCGGCGCACCGATCGACTGGGCATAACGGTGGTGCGGAAGAATCTGGTCTGCGCGATTGCTCATGAAGGTGGTTCTCCGAGGGAAAGAAAAGTCATACGTGTGCGTCCGGTACTACGACCGCTCAGTTGCCAGATCGATCCCGATGATTCCATCGCGATGCGACATGCCCATACACACACCACCCACCGTAACCGCTCGAAATATTCCATCCAGCCACACTCCGCATCGCGGCGGAACTCGCGAACCGGCCACGGGTCACTTCTGACAGCCCGGCGAACGACGACGCCCATGTGTCGTCGTTTGCACCCGGCAGTGCTCGCTCCTCGATGTCCCCACGACATCCCCGCCATGCACTGCCTGCTTGCCACGCCGCTTACTTCATCAACCGGTTCGCCCCGGTGTGCCGCGCGTTTTCGCGCGCCGCCGCAGCGAACCGTTTTGCCCGCATCAGCCATCACGCATGAAAACTTCGTCGTCACGCCTCGTCGAGCTGGATTTCTTTCGCGGACTCGTGCTGCTCGTCATCGTGGTCGACCACATCGGCGGCAGCATCCTGTCGCGCTTCACGCTGCATGCGTATGCGCTGTGCGATGCGGCTGAAGTGTTCGTATTTCTCGGTGGCTTCGCGACCGCGACCGCGTATCTGGCGCTCGCCGAGCGGCGCACCGAAGCCGTCGCACGACAGCGCTTCTTCGTGCGCGCACTCGAGATCTATCGCGCGTTCCTGATCACGGCCGGTTTGATGCTGCTCGTCAGCGCGATCCTCGTCGCGCTCAGCATCGACGCGCCGAACATGACCACCGACGACCTCGATGACTTCATCGCCGCGCCGCTCGCCGGCCTGCGCGACATCCTGCTGTTCCGTCGTCAGCCGTACCTCGCATCGGTGCTGCCGATGTACACGTTCTTCGCGTTGACCGCGCCGGCCGTGCTGCCGCTCGCGCGTCGCAAGCCCTGGCTGTTGCTGGCGGGCAGCGTTGCGCTGTGGGCCGTCGCGAAGCCGTTGCAGGGTTATCTCCCCGCGGTCGAGGATGCGCACTGGGACTTCAATCCGCTCGCGTGGCAATTGCTGTTCGTGCTTGGCGTGCTGGCGCGTTGCCAGCCGGTGTATCAGCGCGTGAGCGCGCACCGCTTCGGCTGGCTCGTCAGCGTTGCGGCACTCGGCCTCGTCGCGGCGGCGGCGTGGTACAAGCTGTTCATCGAGACCACCCCGCTCGACGGCGAGTACAAGCAGAACCTCGCGTGGTTCCGCGCGCTGAATTTTGTCGCGATCGGGTGGCTGGTCGCGAACCTGATCCGCATCGGCCTCGCGAAGAAGCTCGCGCTGCGTCTGCCGTGGATCGGCCTCGTCGGGCGCAAGGGGTTGCTGTGTTTTGTCGCGGGCGCGGTGATCTCGCTCGTCGTCGATTCGCTGCTGTATACCGCGACGGACGGCTACCTGAACATACCGCTCGGCCTGCTCGCGGACGGCGTCGCGATCGGTGCGTTGTTGCTGGTCGCGCGGGCATCGGAACCGCTGTCACGCATGCTATCGCCGCGGTTGCGGATGTCCGCGTAGCGAGTATCACCGCAATCAGCGCACCCAGTCATTCCACAGCACGACCAGCACCGTCATCAGCGCGGGACCGATGAACAGCCCGAGCAGGCCGAACGTCTCTGCGCCGCCGAGGATGCCGAACAGCACGAGCAGGAACGGCAGCCGCGTCGAGCTACCGATCAGCACCGGCCGCACGAAATGCTCGGCGACGAACACCACGACGAAGCCGAACACCGCGACGCCGATCGCGCCCGCGACCGTCCCTTGCACCATGAACAGCCACAGCGCCGCGCCGCAGAACACGACCGGCGCGCAAAACGGCAGCATCGCAGCGACCGCCGTCACGAGCGCGAGCAGCGTCACGTGCGGCACCCCGGTGACCGCGTACGCGATGCCGAGCAGCGCACCCTCGCCGAGTCCGACCACCACCAGCCCGGTCACGGTGCCGCGCACCGCGCCGGCCATCCGCTGAATCAACTGTTCGCCGTCGGCGCCGAACGCACGCCCGGCACCTTTGAGCAACGCGCCCGACAGGCGCGGCCCCGCCTGAAAAATCACGAACAGCGTGACCAGCATGAAGCCGAACAGCACGAGCCCGTGCGCAGCACGTGCCCCGAAGCGCCGGCCGAACGTGACGATGGCCTGGCTGTGCAGGCCCTTCATCGCCGCCGAATCGGCCAGCGGCTGCGCGAGATTGGCCTGCCACCACGCGCTGATCTGATGCGAAGCGAACGGCAGATGCTCGACGAAAGTGGGCAACGGCACGCCGTTCTCCTGGATCGTCCGGACCCAGACGCGTAGATCGTGCGCCTCGCGCGCTGCCTGCGCGATGCCCAGACCGACCGGCAGCACGACCAGCAGCGCGACGGCCAGGGTCAGCAGCAGCGAGACCAACGTCGTGCGTCCCTTGAACAGGCGATGCCCTTCGATCGCGCGCATCGCCGGCCACAGCGCGATCGCGATCACGCACGCCCAGGCCACGGCCGGAATGAAGTCGTGCACGATCCACAGCGCGAGCACGACCAGCACGCCGTACAGTGCGGCCGATGCAATCTGCTGCATCCTGAGGCGGTCGGGGGGCGTGGAATCGTGCGACGAAGGGCGCTGGATCATGGAACCTCGGGCGATGTGGGTGGCGATGTGCGTAACTGGCGGCACCGGTTTGCGAAGGCGCGATACACTCCGCTTCGCCTGACGCATACCGGCAGATCACCCATCTTAATGGAAGCGCCAACCCCGGCCCAACGGCAGTGCTCAACCGGCTGTGATCCTGCCGTGAGTTGTCGCTACCCATAGAACACTGTGTTGCGGAAACACGATCTAATGCAACTAATGTTCCCGCAGACCCGCATTCCCTCGTAGCCGCCCGCTCGTTCTATCGCATTATTGCTATTTAGGGAACGGTGTTTCAACTGGCGCGCAATGGCTCTCCGCCCCCGGCAGGACTACATTCGGCACACCACACATCCCCCCGGAGCCGATAATGAAGACCAGAGAGTCCATCCCCTTAACCGGCGCCAATGGCGTACGGATCGAGATTCTCGAACGCTCCGACACGACGCTCGTGATCCGCTGGGTCGAACCCGGCCGCTGTCATTACGGGGAGCAACGCTGGCGGCGCCGGTCGGCGCATACGTCCGGCACCTGCGCGGTATCGCGTCGCAAGATCCGTCGCGGCGACGCAGTATTCCGCCCGGCTGAACGGCCAGCACCGTCGAACGCCTCCGCGATGATCTCCGCCGAAATCCTCTGCGCGCTGACCGCGGAAACCTGATTCTTCCTTTCTTTTTTGCGGTGTCCGGTGTGCGTGATCGCCGGTTGCGATCGCGACAAGATGCCGGATAGCGACGGCCCTCGAGTGACCGTTCGCGGCGTCAATATGCAGAACATCGATTCGACGGGCCGCATCGCGCGTCGTTTTTGCGCGGACGCGCGAGAGCGTTCGTGTCAGGAAAGACGCGCCCTGTCGAGCAGGAAGCGACAGACCTCTTCGTGCATGCGTTGCACGCCGGGACTTGTATCGAGCGCGCGCCAGCATCCGTGCACGAGGCCCTGACCAATCCAGCTTTGCGCGCGACCGCCCACCGCAAGAATGCGCTCGACGAACACACTCGCATCGTCGCGCAACGGATCGTGCTCGACGCCAATCGACAGCACCGGCGGCAGACCATCGAAGCGATCCGCATCGATCGGCACCATCCATGCCGGCGGCCGCTGGTCATCGCGCAGGTCATGCCAGTAGTGACGGCGAAACGCATGAACGTCGGCGAGCGTGAGCATCGGCGCATGCGCTTCGGTGTCGCGCGCGGGCCGCTGCGGCTCGTACCCGAGCATCGGATACACGAGCGCAACTCCGGCCACGCGTGTCGTTGTGGTTTCGTCGAGATCGCGCAGCCGCATCGCGACACTTGCCGCGAGGTTGCCGCCCGCGCTGTCGCCGGCGAGCAGCAGCGGCGTATCGGCGGCAAGCGACGCAAACGGCAGCCGTCCCTCGAGCGCCGCGCGCGTGATCTCGATGCAGTCGTCGTGCGCGGCAGGCGACGGATGCTCTGGCGCAAGCCGGTAGTCGACCGCGACCACAGCGAGCCCGGTGTCCGCAGCGATGCGCGCAGTCACAACCTGATGACTGTCGAGCGAACCGAGCACGAAACCGCCGCCGTGAAAATACAGCACGGTGCCGCGCACCTGGGCCTCGGCCGCTTTCGATGATCGATACAGTCGCAACGCAATCCGATGTCCGGCCGCCGAGTCGAACGTACGGTCCTCGACGTGCAAACCCTCGGGCAACGGTGGCGTGAACGCAGCCGCATAGCGGTCGTAGATCGCGCGCTGTTCGGCCGGTGAAAGTGTCGCTGCATGCGCGGGATAGATCCCGGCGGTGCGCGCGACAAAAGCGGCGATCCCGGCTTCGAGCATGGCGTCGAAGAGAAGCGTTGCGCGACGTTAAACAGACCGCGCAACGGGCAGTGCAATTGTGCGACCCGCGTACTGCGCAGGCGGCAACGCGGCCCCCGCGTCCACGAGCGCCCGCACATGCTCGGCGACGTCCGCATCGAACGCGACCGAGCGCGGGCCGTTCGTGTCGACGTGCAGCAGCATCTGCTCGCTCGCCGCGACCGGCTCCGCGCGTTCGTCGGCGAACATCTCGAGGTACAGATGCAGCCGCTTCGCATCATGCCCGAGCAGGCGCGCGGCGATGCGCACCTGCGCACCGAGCTTGATCTCCTGCAGGTAGTTGATGTGCGCTTCGAGCGTATAGATCGAGCGCTTGCGCGCGGTGCGGGTCGCATCGTCGAGACCGATGCGGTCGATCAGCGCATCGGTCGCGAAGCTGAAGATCAGCAGGTAGAACGCATCGCGCAGATGGCCGTTGTAGTCGACCCACTCCGGCCGCACGATGTCGCGATAGATCTCCAGTCCAGGCATCGGCTGCATGCTCCTATAGCGTGATCAGAAAAGCCACGCCGTCACTCGTCGACAGCGAGACCATGACGCGCCTTCGCATCGCGGATCGCGGCGAGCACGCTCGTGATGCAGTCGTCGCGATAGCGTTCGAGCTGCTTGATCGAGCGCGGCCCGACCTGCTCCGCAGTACCGTCGACCACGCGTTCGATCAGTTCGTCGGTGAGCTGCGGCGCAACCAGCTTCGTCCACGGCAGTTCGAGCGCGGGGCCGAACTGCTGCATGAAGTGTCGCATACCCGCATCGCCGCCGGCCAGCGTGTACGTGAGAAACGTGCCCATGAACGACCAGCGGATACCCGCGCCGAAGCGGATCGCATCGTCGATTTCGCCGGTCGTCGCGACGCCGTCGTTCACCAGATGCAGCGCCTCGCGCCACAGTGCCTCGAGCAGCCGGTCCGCGACGAACCCTGGCACTTCCTTGCGCACGTGCAGCGGCCGCATGCCGAGCGAGCGATAAATCTGCTGCGCGGCCTCGATCGTCGCGGGCGCGGTGCGCTCGCCACCGACCACCTCGACGAGCGGCAGCAGGTACACGGGATTGAACGGATGCCCGACGACGCAGCGCTCCGGATGCGCGGTGCGTGCGTAGAAGTCGGTCGGCAGCAGGCCCGACGTCGACGAGCCGATGATCGCGTCGGGCTTCGCCGCGAGTCCGATCTGCTCGTGCAGCGCAAGCTTCAGCCCTTCGCGTTCGGGCGCGCTCTCCTGGATGAAGTCGGCGTCGGCGACGCACGCTTCGATCGTGTCGACGAAGCGCAACCGCGCCTGCGACGCCCCCGCCGTCAACCCGATGCGTTCAAGCGCGGGCCACGCGTTCGCGACGTTGTCGCGCAACTGCTGCTCGGCGCCCGGCGCCGGGTCCCACGCGACGACGTCGAGCCCGTGTGCAAGCGCGCGCGCCACCCAACCGCTGCCGATCACGCCGGCCCCGATTGCCGCAAATGTCTTGATATCGACGATCACTGCCATGACTTTCCCGATCCTGTTCGAAAAATGTTTTGACGCAGCCTGCTCATGCACACCTGCTCATGCGAACTGCTCGACTGGCCGGCGTTCCAGCTGGCGTTCGCCGCGCGCCGGCAGCCCGAGCTTGCGACGCCCCTCGGCCGGCGTCAGCACGCGCCCGCCAAGCCGCTCGACGATCTCGGATGCGCGCTGTACCAGCGTGCCGTTGGTCGCATGCACGCCCCGGTCGAGCCAGATGTTGTCTTCGAGGCCGACGCGCACGTGGCCACCGAGCAGCATCGCCTGCGCGACCATCGGCATCTGCATCCGGCCGATGCCGAAACCGGCCCAGTGCGCGCCCGGCGGCAGGTTGTCGGCCATCGCTTTCATCGTCGTCGTGTCGGCGGGGGCGCCCCATGGAATGCCGAGGCAGATCTGGAACAGCGGCGGCGCGTCGAGCAGCCCTTCTTTCAGCAACTGCTTCGCGAACCACAGATGCCCGGTATCGAAAATCTCCAGCTCCGGCTTCACGCCGAGTTCCTGGATGCGCTTCGCGCCGGCGCGCAATTGCGCGGGCGTCGACACGTAGATGTAGTCGCCGTCGCCGAAGTTGAGCGTGCCGCAGTCGAGCGTGCAGATTTCGGGCAGCAGTTCCTCGACGTGCGCGAGCCGCGTCAGCCCGCCGACCAGATCCGTGTTCGCGCCGAAACGCATCGGGTCTTCGCCAGGACCGATCTCGAGGTCGCCGCCCATGCCCGCGGTCAGATTGATGATCACGTCGGTGTCCGCCGAACGGATGCGGTCCACGACCTCCCGATACAGGTTCGGGTCGCGGCTGCCGCGGCCGGTCAGCGGATCGCGCACGTGGCAGTGCGCGACGGTCGCGCCCGCCTTCGCCGCTTCGACCGCCGCATCGGCGATCTGCTTCGGCGTGACCGGAATGGCCGGGTGCTTGCCGACTGTATCGCCCGCGCCGGTCACGGCGCAGGTCACGATGACTTCGTGGTTCATGCGAGATTCCTGTGTGTGTCATATGAGCGCGTCATATGAGCGCGTCGAATTTAAAGGCCCAGATAAGCCTTCACCGCCGGCAGCCCGTCCTTGCCGTCGTACGTCTTCACGCCGGCCAGCCAGCTGTCGAGCACCTGCGGGTTTTTCTTCAGATACGCCTTCGCGGCATCGGTGGGCTTTTCCTTGTTCATCACCGACTGCATCACCACGTTCTCCAACTGAGTCGTAAAGTGCAGGTTGCTGACGAGCTTGCCGGCGTTCGGGCAGCGCGACAGGAAGTCCGGCGCGGTCAGCGTATAGACGCGCGCTTCGCCGTCGTTCGGACCGAACACGCCGTCGCTGCCGGTCAGGTACTTCATGTCGACCTGAATGTTCATCGGGTGCGGTTCCCAGCCCAGGAACACCACCCACTTCTTTTCGCGAACCGCGCGGTCCACCGTAACGAGCATGCCCGCCTCGCTCGACTCGATCAGCTTGAAGCCGCCGAGCCCGAACTGGTTCGTGTCGATCATCTTCTTGATCGCGGCGTTCGCGCTGCTGCCCGGTTCGATGCCGTAGATCTTGCCGTCCAGTTCAGTGCGATGCTTCGCGATGTCGGCGAAGGTCTTCAGTCCCGCGTCGTATTCATAGGTCGGCACCGCGAACGTCGCTTTCGCGCCGGTCAGGTTCGCCGGCTGCAGCACGTTGATCGTCTTCGCGTCGATGAACGGCGTGATCGCCTTTTCCTGCACCGGCCACCAGTAGCCGAGCGACACGTCGAGCTGTTTGCTCTTCAGTCCCGCGAACGAGATCGGTACCGAAGCGACCGTCGTCACCGGCTGGTAGCCGAGCCCTTCGAATACCGTGGACGCAAGCGCGGTCGTCGACGTGATGTCGGTCCAGCCGATGTCCGCAAAGCGCACATTGCGGCAGCTGGCCGGGTCTTGCGCCAGGGCGAGAGCCGGCTGTAGCAGCGCGGCCGCGCACAGCAGGTCGGCGGACAAGACTTTGACGCGTAGTTTCATGACGTTTCCCCTCTGACACGTTTCGAGCGTGTTTCGAATCCGTCTACCGGACGGCAGACCGATCGGACATTGGTGATTGCGTGGTGTGCAGCAAAGGTACAAGGGCATATTGCCGCCAAAGCGACCGTCAGCGACCCGTTCTTGCTCGCCTGCGACCATGAGGGAAAACCAGCATGCCGCATGCGAACCACCTTCACGGAGGTCCAGCGCCAATATTGACGGCCCTTGCGGCCACGCGCGCCGCTTGCTACGCTCGCCCCACTCCCCGCCAGGCCACCGTCGACCGCACCCGCCGCACGATGCCCGAAGACATCTCATTCCTGCTGCTGCCGGGCTTCTCGGCGATCGGTTTCATGTCCGCCGTCGAGCCGCTGCGCGTCGCGAACCGCTTTCGCGACAACCTGTACCGCTGGCACATCCTCAGTATCGACGGCGCGCCGGTCGCCGCGAGCAACGGCATCTCGCTGAACGCCGAAGCCGCGTTCGACGCCGCCGATCCGCGCACCGTATTCGTCGTCGCGGGCTTCGATCCGCTCGCCTGCTACAGCCGCGCGCTCGCCGCCTGGCTGCGCCGGCTCGCACGCGCGGGCGCAACGCTCGGCGGTATCGATACAGGCAGTTTCGTGCTCGCGGAGGCGGGGCTGTTCGGTGAGGCCGATCGGCTGACGCTGCACTGGGAGGCGCTGTCCGCCTTTCACGAGCGCTATCCGTCGCTGCATGCGAGCCAGGAGCTGTTCGAGATCGGCGAGAAGCGCATCACGTGCGCAGGCGGTACCGCGTCGATCGACATGATGCTCGACCTGATCGGCCGCAGTCACGGGGCGACGCTCGCGTCGGCAGTATCGGAGCAGTTCGTCGTGAGCCGCATCCGGCAGCGCTCGGACCATCAGCGGATGGAGATCGCGGCGCGCTACGGCGTGCACAACCGCAAGCTGATCCAGGTGATCGGCGCGATGGAACAGCACATGGAGGAACCGCTCGCGCCCGATGCGCTCGCGCAGGAGATCGGCGTCACGCGCCGGCAGCTGGAGCGGTTGTTCTGCTCGGCGCTGAAGGACACGCCGACGCATTTCTATCTGCAGCTACGCCTGAACCGCGCGCGCGAACTGCTGCAGCAGACCGACATGACGATCACGTCGATCTGCGTCGCGTGCGGCTTCGAATCGCCGTCGCATTTCTCGCGCACGTACCGCGCGAAATTCGGGATGAGTCCGCGACGGGACAGGAGCCCTGTGCGGGTTGTGGCGCAATAAAGCGCGCGATGAAGCGATGAACGAAACAAGGCACCCGCGCTGAAAACGCGCGGGCGCCCTGGACCTGCAACTTCAGTAAGCAGACGGACGCCCATCGCGCCCGCCCACCGCATCAGAACGAATGCCGCATCCCGACCCGCACGTCGGCCTGGGTGCTCGTCGTCGACGGCGTGAAGCTGTAGCCGATCACCGCGTCCACGCCCTGCGACGCCTTCAGGTAGTCGCCGGAGATATACACGTCGGTGCGCTTCGACAGCAGATAGTGCAGCCCCGCCGACACCTGGTTCCAGTGATGCCCTTCGAAGTTGGTGTACTGATAGCCGCCGATCGCGCTGAACGCCGGGGTGACCTGCCAGTCCGCGCCGCCTTCGAGCACCTTCATGTGCGACGACTGACCGAACGCCTTGATCGTCGTGTACGTGAAATTGCCGTTCAGCGTGACGTTGCCGATCGCATAGCTCGAACCGACGCCGAACGTGCCCTGCTTGTCGACCTGGAACGACGAACTCGAATACAGGTCGGTGATCGCGCCGGTCGTCGCGTTGACGCTGATCGTCGGGCGGCCGAGGAACGTGCTCGTGCCGATCATCGCGTACGGGTCGAACGCGTAGATGCCGCTCGGATTGTTCAGTTGCGTGTAGGCGGCGCCGATCGTGAACGAGCCGTTCGCGTAGTGCGCGCCGAGGCTGTATGCGCTGTTCTGGTGGAAGTTGCCCGCCACGTTGCCGAACGAATACATGCCGCCGAACATGAAGCCCCCAAATTCATTCGACAGGAACTTCACCGAGTTCGGCAGGCGGTCGCCGTTGAAGCGGTCGAAGTCGCCCTGGTGGATCGCGTAGCCGCTCCCCCAGGCCGAGATGTTGTACAGATAGACCATCTCTTCGGTCATGTCGAGCTGGTTACCCAGCGACAGCGTGCCCCACGAATTCTTCAGGCCGACATACGCCTGACGCCCGAACTCCGAACCGCCGAAGCCGAGCTGGCCATTGCCGAGGTGAAAGCCGCTTTCGAGCACGAACACGGCGGACAGGCCACCACCGAGGTCTTCATTGCCTTTCAGGCCCCAGCGGTTGCCGTACGACACACCATCGTCGAACTTCACCACGTGCGCGCCGCCGGTGTTGTTCACATAGGTGATACCGGCGTCCAGAATGCCGTACAGCGTCACGCTGCTTTGCGCGTGGCTGACGGCTGGGACGGTGGCGAGCACAAGGGCAGCGCCCGTGAGTGCTGCGGCATTCAGTCTTTTCATTGTGTGGTTCTCTCTTGCCTGCTGGATGGAAAGAGGATTCCGCCTCCAAACCTGCGGAACCGCCTGTCTTGCTGGAATGACGCGCTATCGGTGAAGCGCTCGCCACGGGAAGCCACCACGCATAACCCACGGGCGATGTCGCACAGTACAAATTCAAATTCACTGCAATGCGACCGTAAGCGACGCCGATTGGTCTGATTGCGACAAGCGTTATGAAAATGGCCACGGACAGCGGACGCGGACAGGCGTCGGCCATTCGATGAAGCCATTGGAAGAAGCTGCGCCGCGGGGCAATGCATGCCCGCGGCACAGTATGAGGATCAGCGCAAGATGAGTGTGGGGTTAGCGCGCGGGTTTAACGTATCCCGAGCTGCGTCTGCACTGCCTGCAGACCATCCGCGCCGGACGCGGTCGTCACGCCCTTCAGCCACGACGACACGAGCGCCGGGTTGCCCTTTAGCGCCTGCAGCGCAGCAGCATTCAGATCGACCTTGTTTTGCAGCACGTTCGTGATGATCTGGTTTTCGATGTCGACGCTGAAGGTCATCTGCTGGAACAGACGCGCGACGTTCGTGCACTGGCCCGCGAAGCCCGCGCGCGTCACGGTGTTGACGGTCGCGCCGCCGTAGTTCGGCCCGAAGTACGCATCGCCGCCGGACAGATAGGTCAGGTGAAATTTCGTGTTCATCAGATGCGGCTCCCACGCGAGGAACACGATCCATTTCTTGTCGCGCACCGAGCGCTCGACCTGCGTGAGCATCCCTGTCTCGCTCGATTCGACGATCGACCAGTTGCCGAGTCCGAACGCCTTGTCCGCGATCATCTTCTTGATGTTCTGGTTCGCGGGCGCGCCGGGCTCGATCCCGTAGACCTTGTCCTGGAACTGGTCCGCATGCTTTGCGAGATCGGCGAACGAATGGACGCCCGCGGCGGCTACGTAGTCGGGCACCGCGAGCGTGAACTTCGCGTCGGTGAGGTTCGCGTGCAGCACGTCGATCGCGTGTCCATCGACGAATGGTTTCACGAGCGGGCCCTGAGCCGGCATCCAGTTGCCGAGGAACACGTCGATCTGCCCGGTCTTCAACCCCTGATACGTGATCGGCACCGACAGGTTCGACACGCTCTGTTTGTAGCCGAGCGCCTTCAGCAGCACGCCGGCCATCGCGTTGGTCGCGTCGATGTCGGTCCAGCCGGGGTCGGCCATCCGCACGTCGGTGCAGCTCGGTGGCTCGGCTGCGGTCGCCGCGGGCACGAGGCCCGGTAGCAGGCATAGCGACAGCAGCGCAGTCCAGCCTTTTATCGCCCAGCTTTTATTATTCATCATGGCTCCGGTTCGTAGCGTTGAGGTATTGCGGGATTGTGGGATGGGTCATGCGCGAGCGCACCAACGCTCTAACGCGCGACGCGCGGAAACCGTGCCATCGCTTCGAGCGTATCGAGTTCGATGTGATTGCGCATGTAGCGCTGGCTCGCATCGGTGAACGGCTGCCAGTCCCACGACTGGATGCGTCCCTGGGTGGTTGCCTCGAAGTGGAAACGGCGCCGCCGCTGACTCGCGAGTACCGCGTCGTGCAGCGCGGGCAGGTTCCAGCGGCGCGCCGCTTCTGCGCGAAACGCGTCGAGTACCGCAGCCGCGTGCGGCTGTATCGTGAGATTGTCGAGTTCGAGCGGATCGGCCGCCAGATCGTAGAGCTGGTCAGGGTCGCTCGGCGTGTGGATGAACTTGTAGTGGCCGCGGCGGATCATCACGATCGGTGCGATCGCGCCTTCCGCGAGGTATTCGCCGATCGCTTCATCATGGCCGTTATCGCCGGCCAGATGTGGCACGAGGCTGCGACCATCGACCGGGTCCGGCCATTCGCTGCGGCGCGTACCCGTTGCAAGCTCGACGAGCGTCGGCAGCAGATCGAGATGCGACACCGACGCCGCCACGCGATGCGCCGTAAAACGCTGCGGCGCATGGACGATCAGCGGCACACGCACGCCGCCTTCGAAACAGGTCATCTTGTACCAGAGCCCGCGCTCGCCGAGCATCTCGCCGTGATCCGACGTGACGATCACGATGGTGTCGTCGGCAAGACCCGTCGCGGCGAGCGCGTCGAGAATCTGGCCGAACTGCGCATCGACGTACGACAGCGCGCCGTAGTACGCATGCCGCGCATCGCGCACCTGCTGGGCGGTCGGCGGCGTGACGTCGGCTTCGTAGACGTCGCGCAGCCGGCGCGAGTGCGGGTCGCTCGCGTCGCGCGACAATTCGACGCGCGGCATGTCGATCTCGTCGTCGCGATACAGGTCCCAGTATTCGCGCGGAATTGCGTACGGATCGTGCGGATGGGTCAGCGACGCGACGAGGCAGAACGGCCGGTCGTCGCCGCCTGCCGCGCGTTCGCGCGCGATGTCGTAGAGCTTCTGACGCGCGGTGAACGTGACCTCGTCGTCGAAATCGAGCTGGTTCGTCCGGACGCACGGACCCGCGTCGAGCACCGAGCTCATGTTGTGATACCAGCTCGGCCGCACGTCGGGCTGCGACCAGTCAGGCACCCAGCCGAAGTCGGCCGGATAGATGTCGGTGGTAAGGCGCTCCTCGAAGCCATGCAACTGGTCGGGACCGCAGAAGTGCATCTTGCCGGACAGCATCGTGCGGTAGCCGGCCGCGCGCAGATAGTGTGCGAACGTTAGCGTTTGCGCGGGAAATTCGGCGGCGTTATCGTATGCGGAGATCGCCGACGGCAACTTGCCCGCCATCATCGAGAAGCGCGAGGGCGCGCACAGCGGGCTTGCGCAATACGCCGAATCGAACACGACGCCTTCGCGGGCGAGCGCGTCAATGCGCGGCGTGCGCGACACGCGATGGCCATATGCGCGTAACGTGAACGGCGTCATCTGATCGGCCATCAGGATAAGGATATTCTGCTTTGTGTTAAGGCTCATGAGCGGGGTCGATTAGAATCGGAAGATCGTTTGCTGCATGTGCGTTTGCGGCATGCTCGCCGTCAGATGCGCAGTGCGAAAGCGTCCCCACTATTGCCGCTTAATAAAGCGCTGGGAAGGCGTCGAACGCTTATGGATCCATAAGGGAGGGTTATGCCGAGACAGGATCGACTGCCGTCGATGCAGACGCTGTCGGCGTTCGAATCCGCCGCGCGGCTCGCGAGCTTCACCGCCGCCGCGCGCGAACTCGGTTCGACGCAGCCGGCGGTCAGCCAGCGCGTCGTGCAGCTGGAGACCGACCTCGGCGCACCGCTGTTCGAGCGCGGCCATCGCGGCGTGACCTTGACGGCGGAGGGCCAGCGGCTCTTCGAAGCCGTACGCCAGAGCCTCGACGCGATCCGCGTCGCCACCGCGGACATCCGCACGCGCAGCGCGTCAGGCGCGCTCACGCTGCTCACCGATTTCGGTTTCGCTACTTACTGGCTGATGCCGCGGTTGTCTAGACTCAAGCACTCGATGCCGGACGTCAACGTGAAAATCGTCACGTCGCAGGAAGGCTTCGACCCGCAGCGCGATCATGCGGACATCGCGATCGCGTTCGGCAGCGGCGACTGGTCGCCATGCACGTCGACGCGCCTGTTTCCCGAGGAAGTCACGCCGGTCTGCTCGCCGGCGTTCGCGGCCGCGCATCCGGACATCGCGCATGCGACCGATCTTGCGTCGCTGCCATTGCTGCATGTGCAGCCGACCGAACCCGAGCGCTGGCTCGCTTGGGACAGCTGGTTCGCCGCGCAAGGCGTCGAGCACACGCCGGCCGGTAGCGGCATGACCTTTAACAGCTACGCGCTTGTGATTCACGCGGCGTTGATGAATGAAGGGGTTGCACTCGGCTGGACGCCGCTCGTCGACGAGCTGGTAGGGAGCGGTCAGTTGGTGCGACTGCTCGACACGCCGGTCGTCACGTCGCGCGGTTATTTTCTCGTGTGTCCGCCTGCGCGGCCCGAGGCCGCTGCGGTGCCGGTGTTTCGTCGATGGTTGTTTGATGAGTGTCGGGCTTGATTCAACAGACAGTCGCGTGAACGGTCCCATCAGCTATCGCGCGGTCGCCGTTCAGTATCAGATATCGTTTTGTCGTGTACCTGCCTGTGTGTATTCACCCATCATCGATCGCGGAACGTTGCCCGCTCCTACCGGAGGGCGGCTTCGAGATGTGACAGCAACTCTTGAGCTTGTTGTCGCGTCTGTGCCGATAAGTCTTGTCTAGCCAGGGCTTTGGTCACGGCAGCACGAAGCATCATGAATATCTCGGTGCCCGTCGCGCCATATTCCATGGCGTCGAGCACCTCCCGCGCAACTTCCCTCGCCCCGTCAACCGTCAACAACTGGCTAAGGTTCTTCGCCTGGGAGTAGTGGTCATATTGAGTCATACGGATTTAGATGGATGCTACACAGACTCTTTCATTTTTCGCGCTGATCTCCCGAGTTTTTCCAGTCGCGACCACCAGTCCTTTTGGGAATGATGCGACTGGCGGCTGTCCTCAATATGCGTCAGTTGCCCCGCCGCGTCATAGCTGTAGCGGCGAGCCGCCAGCGGAGCGGGAGCATCTTCACGTTATACGGTCTAACACTGTAGCGTGACAAGCACAGCGTGCCGGTTATCGTGACCCGTCGCTGAGAACTACTTTCTTTGGCTAAAAAATGTGCGCAATTTCTGTTCGATACTGATTGCGTGTTCGCCAGCGAGTAAATTCGTCGGCCAGTACTCGACTACAATCCGTGCGACTCGATTGAAGTCAGTGGCACGTGGCGGGTCGCCTGTGAAACAGGCAGCGTATTCACCAAGCACTGCGAGCACGTTTTTACGTTGCTCAGTGCCCACCCCATCCCGGTCAGAAAGGTGCGAAACCTCGGCAATGATCGTACCTAGCTCCGCCAAGAGGGTTTCTTTTTTGCTGATCATGGTTTCCTGAGTGCATCCAAATTGAGAACAAATTTTTGCACTTGACCGCCGGATGAGTAGCCCCCTGTCGCACGCCCTACCCTCTATCAAAGTTCACTCTCCCGAACAGCCGACGTATCGCTGCGCGCTAGCACGATCAAGGCGGCATAGCCCGACACAGGTCGTACAACTCGGCCCTCAGAGCGTCTAGCTCGTTGTTCTCTTTGATCAGTGGTTGCCCGTTCCGGTACAGCACCAGATCATTGAGAGACCCCATACCGCCATACATCGAGACAACTCGCGCGCAAGTCGCGGATGGATCAACGACAAAGTCATGCGAGCAACGTTCGAGCGCATGCGCCCAATCGTCCAGTCTCCCAAGCCGCAGGAGGTTGGTCATGCTTGCAAGTATTGTTTCTATGCGCCGAATATCTATCATTTACGATGGGTAAATTTGCGCGCGGGTGACCGGGACACCACGACTCAAGCAATGCCTATCATGGAATGCTGGCCGAGCAAGCTGTGGCATCGCTTACGACATTTTCCAGCAATGCCTCTTCCGCGACTGAAAAATCTGCGTGCTGCGCCATGGCGCGACAAGTTGTCAGCTCTTTAATTGCAGCCTTTCGTTTGTCGATCTCTCCTCCTCGATCGGCGACAATACCGCGCCGGATCGCAAAGAAATTCTCTGACTCAACTTTTCCTGTTTTTCTAAGTTCTGGGGAAAGCAAGTCCAAGGAGTTCAGCAAGGTAGCTAGTTCATTCACCACGGTACCTTCGTAGTTTTCGTTACCCAGTTGTTGTTAGATTTGTTATAACCGGCTCATAGTACCGATGTCGGTTATAGCGCAGCCCCGTTTCCTCGTCATGATACTGCCCGGGAACCGGATCGGGTTCGCGGGCTCGATACAGTCGGGCTTCTCCTGCCGGACCTTCTTCGCTCCGCCCTGCGCTTTATACCGCCCGATCCACACCACCTTGCTCCGGATTTGATAGATTTTGTCAATTCAGAGCTTTGTCCATATCACCTCGCCACCAGCCCCGGATAACTCAAACATGAAGTAATTAACCGCATTGAAGTGGTTCGTAAATATACAAGGATTAAAAGACTCTCCACGCTCATCGACACAGACCACCCAATACCCGTCTTCCACCGATAGTCGTAGTTCCCCCAAACCCAGATGTGGATCACTAGCCAAACGATAGGAGTCTCTGCTCACTCCACGAGCATTTAACTCCGATTCGATGATGCTGAACAATTTTCGTTGATCAACGTTGCCGTCCGCTCGTATATCGAATTGTTTCGCGAGATGAATATCCATTGACGTCACTTCCTTAAGAGACAACCAGTGGCAACGAGTTCACCGACCGGTTTCGCAGCTTCAAATTGAGTCCCCAAACCCCGTTCGCCAAACCAAGGTTGCGGGTCCCGCTTTCACGGTGATAGCCTTCGCAACCTCGTAATTATTTAGCGGAGCTAGCGTGTCGGTTCCAGGGACGAGTGCTCTACTGGTGTATGGTGTTCCAGCAGGTGCCAAGAACGTACCACGCTCCGAGGCATATCGGTCAAGTTGTTGACCGGGTTGCAGTTCGGTTACCACCGGGTCGCCTTGAAAGCCTCGATTTGGCGGCCACCAGACTGAACCATCTGGTTTCTTCCAGCCTGCTGCTTCAGCTAGTCTTAAATGAAGGGCTGCACAAGCGGCCCTTCATTGTTCAGGCGGCGGGACTAGCACTCATTAGAAAGGAGTCAAGCTTGGTAATTTCCGAATCCGCTTTGATGACTCGCGGCTGAGGATTGGCATTCTTGACGAAGCTAATCCTGCACCAAGGCTTTTCGTTTTTCCGGCCCAGTTCGAAGGTCAGTTGATACGTGCCGGGATCAATTTTAATCTCGCGCTCATCCCCAATGCTTCCAACTATCACCCCTTGATGCTCCGGCACGGTGAAGGGAACTGTAATTACTCTGAATGCAACAGGATCTAGTTCTACAGGGTTATCAACTTCGATCACGAAAACAGTCTCTTCATTTTCCACCGCACCGAATGAAACACTACCTGCCCGCCAGGCAAAACCTTGATGGACATGATCATCTGCCCAGTCATTGAACGGCTCATCCAATGTTGCATCAAATACGCATATCTGGTTGTAAGACACCAGGATCGTCTCTGTCATCACGACCTCTATTCCTTCACATTGATCTTTACGCGAGTCCCTGGCGCCAGCTTTCTACATTTATTTCCAAGGAAAGCACCGGCGCCACGATTGTCGGAAGGATCAATCGCTCGGACACTTGCGCCTGCTCCTCCTTCCGCGAACGACGCTGGATGTCTTGCGTCCTCAATCGCTGGATGCTTTGCACTCACACCACGATAGAGGCAATTGCAGCAACTCAGACCCAACGGATCAACCCATCCCACAGGATTAAGCGCGTACTGGTGAACATTGAGCCCGCCCGCCAGGCCGATCGGATCCTTGTTGATAAACCTACCGACATTGGGATCATAGTACCGATGCCGGTTGTAGCACAGATCAACCACTGATCAAGCATCCCTCAATCGTCCGCTACGTCGCTCAGCCGTCTCTGGCGTCTTCGCGTAGCGGCTCGCCTCGATGAGCCGGTTCGCCAGATCGTAGCGGTACGCCCACGTCGGGCCGCCCCAGTCCATCCGGTAGACCAGATTGCCCCGCTTGTCTTAGTGGTAGCGGGTCTTGGCAGCTTGTACTCGTATTCAGCCTGCCGTTCCCGGTCACGGATCGCCCGATCTTCGCGCGGGGCGTACTGGTGTTCGCCCGCATACTCCTTAAGCGCGAACTAGAGTTGGTCGATATCGTGGTTCCAAAATCTTCCGGGCTCCTTCGCGGAGGTCCGGCTCTGATGCTCCGCCGTGCTAAGTCACTTCAGATCCGTCCCAATTGGGGGGTATTTTTGGTCGTTCCTTATCGAGCCGTCTGAGCGACATGCATCCGATCACGTCGCGATTGGACACATTGATCAAGAGTACGAGAAGATGCCTCAAAGTTGGAATCGCCATCCAGCTTATCCGCTCATCGTCACCCAGCTTCTCTACCGCTTCCAGCGCTTCAGTAAATCCGTAATGCTCGCGGCCCTGCTTCGCGAGATTTTTGCTCCGCAGCTGAAGAAGCCCGACCATTCCAGCGTGAGAGTATTCGTCTAGGTTTCCTTCCTGCTTGAGAAAATTTCGTAGGTCTCCATGGTCGATGGCTTCCCTGAGAATGTCCAGAGCAGGCCCACTCAGATCGCCTCGTTTAGCTACGGACTCGAAGTCAATGTGCAGGGCTATTTCACGTATTTTCATGGATGAGTCACCGTAGCTCCGGACCTGCAACCGCGCAACAAGACCTCTTGTTCGCCATATGCGTCCATCGAATATTCCCAAGACCAACTGTCACCCGCTGCCGGAGCACCCGTAGGCAGTTGTAATACCGTCCCCCCAGGACCCTCACGATTTGCCCACCATTTCGCAATCTCCGGGTCACGAGTCCACGACGTGTAGGGGCTATCTGCCGAACGGCCACCAGCATTGTGTTCGTCGGGTGTTACGCTGCCGTTGATATTCCCCGGCTTTACGACACCTTGTCTTGCGTCCTCAATCGCTGGATGCTTTGCACTCACGCCACGATAGAGGCAATTGCAGCAACTCAGACCCGTTGGATCAATCCAGCCAACGGGATTGGGCGCGTACAGGTGCGAATTCAGCCCCCCCACTAGCCCGATCGGGTCTTTCGATATGAACCGCCCCGTTGCCGTATCGTAATACCGATGCCGGTTGTAATGCAGCCCCGTCTCCTCATCAACCTGCTGCCCCTGAAACCGGATCGGGTTATGCGGCACGATACCCGCCGCCCGCGAAACGCGTGCCGTCAGATCCCGTGTCTCACCCCACGCCTTAAACGTCGCCTCCCACACCACGTCACCAAGATCGTCGGTCAGCATCTGCGGTGTACCAATCTGGTCGCAGTGGTAATGGAACAGGTGCACGTCCGATGCGGGCACGGGTACGCGCTGCAGCGGATCCTCCTCGGGCGTATAGCGCTCGTGCTCACTACGCACCGGCGTCGGCATTCCCGCAACCGGTGCGCCGACATACTGCGCCAGCGGCACGAACGATCCCGCCTCGTAGACGAAGTGCGTGCTGCGCGCCTCATCGCTCTCGTAGGCCAGCGTGTCGCCACTCCACCCGAACACGGTCCGTTCGCCGTCGACCTCCTTCGCGATCCGTCGACCGAACGCATCGTAGAAATACGTGGCGTCGGTTCGACGCATCGCGCGCTCCGTCCGCGCAGCAATCAAACGATTGAAGCCATCCCATTCCAAGCGCCGCACACCGTCAGGCGAGCGCTTCTCGACGAGATTGCCGTGTCCGTCGTATTCAAAGTGCGTCCCCGCATACGCCTTAAGCAGGTTGCCCAGCACCCGCGGCACTTCCGGCGGAAGCGTGCTTTCCGGCCGTACCGGGCTGGCTAGCTTACGCGTGCGCGCCTGCTCCTGATGCCCGGCCTTGAGCAGGTATCCGCCAACTCAAGGGATTTTCATCGTACCGATAGATATTCAAGTTACGGAAAGGAGCACCGGATTTAACCACGGCGGAGGTAGCGGATAGTTGTGCCTGCCACACCCGCACGCGGATCATAGGACGCAGAGACGTCTCCCCACGAGAAACGTTGGCCGTTCGAAATGCCTTGCTGCGTGAGAACTTTAACCAGCTTATCAAGCGACGCACTCTCCGCTGCCTCACTCCAATTGCTCCAGCCTTCTTCCTGTGCGTGATCAACGAGGTAAATGGATACACAAGACAAACGATCACCGAGAAAGTACGTCCAGACGATGTACCCGCAGTCATCGCAGCGAAACTCCAGGACGAGCTTGGTGTATCCACCAGGCAGATGGCTTCTCTCGGCCGACTGAAAGGATCTTCCCTGCATCGCGGCTCGCAGAGTCAGCAGAGACGGGATGGTAGTTCCGCAAATATCAAGATCACCAGTGGGGATGTCGATCTTCATGGCTTGCGGCCCCTATCGACTCTCCGTTATATGGATCACGGAACCGTCCGTTTCGTTTACCTCAATACGAGCATCGCGACTTGGAGCAGCCGCAAGAAAAGCGAGCGCACCGTTATCGAGGTAAAGAACGTCATAAAATACGACACGGCCAAACGCCGTTTGAGGACTGATTGTAGCCCTCCTGGATCCATCGGCATTGACGATGTAGGCTCTATTGATCGCAGACTCATATGGCGCCTCTACAACTGCCACGCCACTCAGATCGCTCAAGCAAAGCCCCTTGATACCTGAAGAACTTCTAACCGTTTCCGTCGCACCGCCCGATTGCCAAGTAATCCCCACGGGTGTCAGATCAAGGACACTAAAGCGCTGAGGATTATCGACTTTGTCGTATCCGGGATGTCGTTCAATAGCTTGAAAAGCGCTAACGATATTGATGTGTGTCATTCGATTGGTCTCGGTGCACCGATTGGCACAAGCTTTGCCCGATCGGCGTAGTTCAATATTTGCACTTGACTGCCACCCCCCGGATAAAGCCTACAGTCGTAAGTCTGAGGGCCAACGGTGCCATGTTGCAATTGAACCCCTTCGGGAATTTGAAAGGTCTGCACCTGCGACACCTTTTCTTTGAATTCAGGTGTTACCGCCAGATCATCTCGAACGTAAGCCACGTCCGGAATGTTATCGGTCGTTGCCCAACCTCCGGGATTTGTTTGCCCCGGTGCCATTGCCATCTGAACGGTCAGGCCTCCGGCCGGTGCAGGTGAGGACATCAATGGTGTATCCGGCATCCACGGGTTTGACGCTTTCGGAGCAGGCAACGCAAGCAAGTTGTCGCCGGCCAATCCCAACGGATCAACCCAGCCCAAGGGATTCTGAGCGTACTTATAGGCGTTGATGCCGCCTTGCAGCCCGATCGGATCCTTGCTGATAAACCTACCGACGTTGGGATCATAGTACCGATGCCGGTTGTAATGCAGCCCCGTTTCCTCATCGACCTGCTGCCCCTGAAACCGGATCGGGTTATACGGCACGATGCCAGCCGCCCGTGAAACGCGCGCCGTCAGCTCCCGCGTTTCACCCCACGCCTTGTATGTCGCCTCCCACACAACATCACCCAGATCGTCGGTCAACATCTGCGGCGTACCGATCTGGTCGCAGTGGTAATGGAACATGTGCACATCCGATGCGGGCACAGGTATGCGTTGCAGCGGATCGTCCTCGGGCGTATAGCGCTCGTGCTCACCACGCACCGGAGTCGATATCCCTGTAACCGGCGCACCCACGTATTGCGCCAGCGGCGCGAACGATCCGGCTTCGTAGACGAAGTGTGTGCTGCTCACCTCATCGCTCTCGTAAGCCAGCGCGTTACCGCTCCACCCGAACACGGTCCGTTCGCCGTCGACCTCCTTCGCGATCCGTCGACCGAACGCATCATAGAAATACCGGGCCTCGGTTCGGCGTGTCGCGCGCTCGGTCCGCGCTGCGATCAAACGGTTGAAGGCATCCCATTCGAAGCGCCGTACGCCGTCGGGCGAGCGCTTCTCGATGAGATTACCGTGTCCGTCGTATTCGAAATGAGTGCCGGCATAGGCCTTAAGCAGGTTGCCCAGCACCCGCGGTACTTCCGTCGGAAGCGTACTCTCCGGCCGTACAGGACTGGCCGGCTCACGCGTGCGTACCTGTTCTGGATGCCCGGCCTCGAGCAGGTTGCTCGCGGGATCGAACGCGAAGCGTTCCGTGCCAGCCGGTCCAATCGATTCGATCAGCCGGCCCACTGGGTCGTAGCGGTAGTCCGTCAGTCCCTTGCCGCTGTCTTCAATGTGCGTCAGTTGCCCAGCCACGTCATAGCTGTAGAGGCGTGCCGCCAGAGGGGCGGGGGCATTTTCACGCTGTACAGCCCGACGCTTTAACTGCCCAGCCGCATTGTAGATCGTGCGCTGTGAAATTCCGCTGGGCAACGTACGTTCGATTTCGCGGTACAGGTCATCGCGCTCGAACTGCACGCGCTCCTCGCCGTCCAGCGCCATGCCATGTACATGCCCCGAGCCATAGGTCAGCCAGTCGATCGCGTGGCCGTCCGGCCGCACCGTGTGCACGCGCACGCCGAGTTCGTCATAGCTGTGATGCCATACGTAGCTACGCTGCACGCCGAACAGGTTGTACGCGTGATGCTCGCGCACGAGGTTGCCTGCCGGGTCAAAGAAGTGTTGCACGCGGCTGTACGCGTTCTGCGCATCGATCAGCCGGCCGATCGCATCGTAGGCGAACCGCTCCTCTGCCTGACCGGATGCACGACTTACAATCCGGCCGCTGCGGTCGAATTCGACCTGCGTCTTTTGTCCGGCTTCGTCGATGGTGTTTAGCTGTCCGCTGTCGACATCGTACGCATAACGGGTTACGACGCCGTCGAACCCAATTGTCTCGACCAGGCGCCCAACCGGGTCATACTGGAACTGATAGCTCACATGATTCGCGTCGGTCAGCCTCGTCAGTCGTGCGAGGCGGTCGTAACCGTAGCTAAGCGTCTGGCCGAGCGCATCGGCCCGGCTCGCAATCCGCCCTGCGCCGTCGTAAACGTAGCGCGTAGTGCGTCCCATCGGATCGGATTGTGCGAGCACACGACCTTCGGCGTCGTACTGCACCCGAACGATACCAGCCGCAGAGGCAATCTCGTCCGGGTATCCATTCGAACCATACTGATACACTGTTGCACCGCCGGCCGCATCCTTCGTTTCCAGCAAGCGCCCTTCCGCGTCGTAGCCCCATTTGGTCGTTTTACCGGAGCAGTCGATATACGCCGTCAGTTGCCCGGCCCCGTTATACGCGAGGGTCTTCGAGCCGCCCTTCGCGTCCGTCACTGCCGTCGGTAGACCCTGCTTGTCATAGCTGTACTTCGTCGTGTGACCAAGCGGGTTAATCTCAGCAGTTACGTTACCTGCATCGTCGTATTCGCGCTTCCAGACATGACCCTGCGGGTCAGTCAAACAAACCATCTGGTCCTTGTCGTCATACGCCATCTCGATGACACTGCCGTCGCGACGGGCGTGCCGGCTCAGATTGCCGCGCGCGTCGTACGTCATCCGTTCGATGCTGCCGTCCGGGTACGTGTGCTGTATCAGGTTATGGTTCGCATCGCGATACATCCACTCTTCCTGTCCACCAGGATGCACGATGCGGAAGGTGTAGCCGTCGCGGTCATAGTAGTGCTGCGTGACGCTGCCCAATCCGTCGGTGACGCTGACTCGCCGGAAGTCCGGATGCCATGCAAGACGTATCTCATGGCTACCGTCGTCCGCGAACTCGTGAACGCACTTCGCCTTTGGCCCGGTTCCGTTCCACTCGAGGTTCATCCCGCGACCGGTCCGGTCGGTATAGCGCGTGATCAGGTGATGCCGGTACACATACTCGCGACGGTTACCGTAGCGATCATTGGCCGTCACCAGGTCGCCGCCGGAAGTATAGGTGTAGCTGGCAAGCGTGCCTATGCGCTTGCCCTCCCCGTCGTGATGCACCGCTTCGACGATGCGGTCGCGATCGTCGTGCACGAAAGCCACGATGGCCTGCGGCGTAATGAGTCGATACAGGCGCCGCTGCTGATCGTAGTCGAGCGTCACCTGGTTGCCAGCACGGTCCTTAACGAACGCGAGACGGAACCTCGAGCCGTGCTTCTCGTACGCCTCAAGCAGTTCATGGCCACGTGTGAGCGTGAGCCACTGTTCGTCGAGCCGTAGTAACGTGAGTCCTTCAGCCTGATCGTCGTGTGCGTCGCCGGGTGCGAGCAATGGGTACTTCACGCTCCGGCCGGTTGCGTCGTGATACACCAGTCCAGCGACGTCGATATCGACGCGCGTCGTGTAAGGAGTAATCCAGCGCGCACCCAGTTCGCCGCCCTCGTCGTTCGCATCGAAGAACGAGCGGTACGTCCGTGTCCAATCGACCGGCATCGCGCCCGGCAGCACGAAGTCCTTGTGGCTCAATCGCTCATCTCCCAGCGCAAAGCCGACAGAGCGAGTCGATGCAGCGGCCGGCGATGGCACCGGACAGTGGGTCTTGCGGTCGTTCGCGCCTGGATGCTGCGCCTCGTCGGTATGCCGGACTGTTTCCTTTCGTCCTTCCCCTTCCTCGTGCTGTACCTTCGTCGAACCGTGCTCCTTGATGCCAGACACGTGCAAACGTTTCTGGTTCAGGACGTCGCGTTTCTTGTCGATCACCGTCTGGAAGAAGTTGATCAGAAAGCCGATCTTCCCGAAGTCCGCCCCGCCCATCTCGAGGATATGCTGCTTGACCGTCGGCACCATACGACGCAACAGGCCAGCCATGTCGCGGAACACCTGCTGGTAGTGCAGGTCGAGCACCTTTGCAGTCGCCGAGCCTGCGTTGAGCCCCTCTTTCACCGCGATCTTCGCGCCGTCGACGAGGAAGTGCCAGTAACCGGCGGCGACCTTGCGCGCATCGTACGCAGCAAATCCTGCGGTAACTTCGTCCGCGTGCTGTCCGGCCGCACGGAGGTTACCGGCGACGCTGAAGGAAGCGTCGCCTGCCACCTTCTCGAACACCTCGGCAAAGCCGTTCATGATCTTTTCGATATGATCGGCACACGTCTTGAGCATTGCATCCAGATATTTCTTCATGCCGTCCACGAAGCTCTGGATTTTTCCGGCGAACTGTTCGCTCAGGCTGTCGATGACCGCCTGCATCACCGCACCCTCGATCATCTGCGCGGACGCCTCGGCGACCGTCTTGCCGGCCTTGACGAGTTCCTCGCGGATCATTTTCATGATCGGACGTCCGCCCATGCGGAACTCCGCCATGTCCGGCGGCATCGGGATGATGCCGATCAGGTCGAGAGCAAGATTCATCCAGTCGAACAGGTCGGGATTGTGCCCCTGCTGGTGGTGGACGATCATGTCCTTGATGTCGAGCGCGAGGTCCACGGCCGACAGGATGTTCGACACCACCGGCACCGCACTGGCCACCGTCTGGAGCCGCTCGAGGGTAATGAAACCATCGCTGATGGTGTGGAGCCAGTTGTCGAAGACCTTGATGCCTGCCCCCACGTCATCCATGGAGAATCGCAGGAGCGGGCCAACGAACACCTCGGTCGGCTTGGGAAGAAGGACAGCTGGAGAATCAGCCATAGCGGTTCTTTTTCTGGAAGATGAGATTTCGCCGTGGGCGAACGTCAGAGAGAGGTCAACGCGGGGACGGCTCCGCGTGCGGTCTGGGCAAGCGAGCCAATCTGTTTTGCAGCACCGCCCAGCTGGCTTGCCGCCGACAGCGCCGTGCTCGCACCGGAGGGCAGTGCATGAGTCAAAGCGCCCTGCGCGAGTCCCATGGCCTGGCCACCCAGTGCCTGCGTAAGACCGCTGCCACCCTGTGCCGCCTGACCGGCTACACCGGCGAGCTTCGATGCACCCGACAGCGCGCTGGCCACACCACCGCCTGCGCCGACCGACCCTGCCATGCCGGCCAGTTTCGACACGCCCGATAGCGCACCGGCCATGCCACCCGCCCCGCCAGCTCCTGCGCCTGCGCCCGCTGCCGACGGCAACAAACCACCGAGTTGCGACAACGCGGATGCCTGCGCAGACCCGCCCGCCTGCAACGGCTGCGCAGGCCATGCCGGAGTCTTGAACACGCTGGACTGATCGTACTGATTGCGCGGATCCTCGCCGAACTGAACCTGCACCGCGCCCGCGGGCAGGCCGCTGACAACCGTGTGACCGTTCGCATCGAGTGCGCCCTTGCGGAGCACCCCGCCATTGGCATCAAGCACCGAAAACGGCGCACCCTTGAAGGGTTCGCCATTCGCATATTTGTGCAGCAGTTCGAGCTGTCCCGGCTGGTCGGATCGGGGCGACGGCAACGGATAGCCCATGCTCGCGGGACCACTGAACGCATGTTGCGCGCCCTTCACATCGACCTTTCCGGGCGCATGAATCTCGATGTTGCCGCCGGCGATACGGATGTAACCGCCGCCGCTCGTCAGCAGGATGCTCTGATCGGCAGCGACTTCGATTTTCTCGGTCGCGGATTGCAGCGTCACGCTTTTTTGTGCGGTCAGTTCGATGTTGTCCGATTGCGCCTGGATCTGAATCTTGCCCTTCGCCGCGAACAGCTTCATGCCGGCGTTCTGCACAAACAGGCTCAGCGTCTGACCCACGCTCGCGATCAGCGATTTCCCCGTCGCGACATGCGTGCTCCCGCCGCTCACGAGATTGATCTGCTGATTCGCTGCGACATGCGCCGATCGTTGCGTCGACAGCGCGATACCAGCCGGCGCGGCGAACAGCATGACCGGTTGCGTGAATGCGTTTGCATTACCGGTTCCGCCGCCTGCCGTACTCCCCCCACCGCCTGTCGCCCCGGCCGCGCTATGCTGAGTCGCATCGGTAAAGCTCTTCAGCGCGTCATGCCCATCCTTCAGACTCTCGGCCTGTGACGTCTCGCTGGCCTGCGACATCGCGTCGATCACGCTTTCCGAATTGACCAGCTGACTGCTTGCTTCCCGGGCATCGAGCGGCTGGCTCGCAATCGGGTGCGTCGACACATACAACCCCTGGCCCGCGCGCAGTGCGCCGTATGCCTCCGAGCTCAGGTCGAAGCCGCTGCCGAGAAAATTGCCGCGCGTGTTGCCGGTGTGGTTGATCAGGTACCCGAGGTGCAGTTGCGCATTCGTACTGCTGCTGTAAAGCTGGACGCGGTTCTGCCCCGTCGCGTCGTCCATCACCATCTGGTTGAAACCGCTGCCCGAGAACTCCTTCGACCGATAGCCCGAAAGCAGGCTATTCGAATGCCACTGCGGTTTTGCCGCGCCGTTGTAGACGCGATGAAGAGCGATGGGCCGGTCTATATCGTTGCCGACGTGGCCGATCAACAGTTCTTCACCCGCGCGCGGCATGTGGACACCGCCATAGCCACTGCCCGTGTCCGACTGCGCGACCCGCACCCAGCACGACGCACGTTCGTCCCCTTCGTTGAGCCTGTCCCAGATGAACAGCACCTTGATGCGGTTCAGTTCGTCGGTGTAGGCCTCCTGGCCCTTCGGGCCGGCCACGATCGCGGACTCCAGCTTTGCTTCGGGCTTGTGGTGTTCGAACGGACTGCGGTACGGCACCGTCGTGCGCTGCGCCTCGATGGCGACCCGGTAGAAACCGGTCGAGCCGTCGGCGTGGCTCACGCTGAACGTGTGGCCAGGATCATCGGCGCGGGCCTGCGTAAGCGGGTTATGCAGGCTGTGCGGATAGCTCGCCTCGTGACCGGAGAGCGGGAGATTGTTTTCGATGGTCCACTCGACCTCGATGGCTGCGAATTCGCGCTGGCTATCGCCGTCCTGGTCATGCACAGGGTGACCGGCGACCGTGAAGCGCCGTCCAGCATCGATCTGCCGCAGGCCGCCTACACCGTGAAAGCGCTTCGCCTGCGACTCCCATTCCTCCATGCGGATCTTCGTCAGCTGGTCGCCACGATCCTGCTCTGGGTACGTATAGCCGCCTGTGTACTCGTAGACCTCCGTCTGCGCGGGCAGATCGCCCTGATTGCCCATCGTCGGAATTGACGTGGCTTTCGGATTGAACGGTGTCGGGGGACTCTTGTAGTCGAAGGTGCGCGTCGATAGTGTGGCGGATTGCAGCGTGCGTGTACCGGACCACTGCGTGAGCGCGTCGGCCTCGCTGCTCACACCTGCACGGTAGAACCCGACGGTCGCGGGGGAAAGCGCCTCGAGTGTCTGAAGCTGGTCGGTGACGACCAGCGTGTGCGATTTGCCGTCGGCGGCCTGTTGCCAGATGCCGTAGAGCCCTTCGGACTCGAGGAGCCGGTGCACGAAATTCCAGTCGGTCTCGTCCTGGCGGCAGTATGAACGGGACGGTAACGGCTTCGACAGCGCGAAGCGGAACATCCCCTGCGCCTGCGGATGCTGATTGAACACGTCCGCGATGATGGCGTCCGCGCTTTTATCCTGCCAGTGGCGCTGGTCGCGGCGGAACCTCAGGAAATGCATCCATGAGGAGAAGCCAAGCTGATAGCTGGTCAGGCTACCTTCTGAACCCAGCCGGCGTGCGGTATGCACGTAGCCGTGATGCGGCAGGTACGAAGCGTCGGCCTGTTGAATCCAGAGCGTGATGGGCTGGGCGATCAGCGTTTTGAGCTGGACGTCGCCCGACGTGGATACGCAATCGAGCATCCAGAGGTAGTCACGGCCAATCCTCGATCGCCCGGTGACCCGGTGCGGCAGCAGCACATTCGCACCCGCCGGCGTATCCAGTTTCAGAAGGCGGTCCTGCTGCGACAGTCCGCCGGTTATTGCCCCGATCATGTCTCGCGTGCCCATTACCGCCCCGGTTCTGATTATCCGATTACCTCGCGTGATTTTACGTATGACCAATGAAGGTAGGCAATCGGTAAAATATAAGGAATTGCAAAAAGGGAGAATGATTTAACGCAATGCAGATATCCAGGTGAATATTCATTACAAAAATATTAATGCCACCCGATTTGCATCGGCAAATGTCAGGAGACCAGGAGCATCGCGCCTGCCGACGCTTCCGCCTTGCGATTTCCCGCTTCACTCTCTCCCAGTACTGGTCCATGGCGTGGTCACGCTCGACCTTCATGCGCGGCGCTGCGCCGATCAGCCGTAGCACAAGCCGGGCATAGACGTATTCCATAGAAGTCGCCGCGCCGCACCATGTGCAATCGATACGTATGCGTCATCCGTGCCCGTCACTACCGCCCTGCCTCTTTTCGCAAAACACCGACGCTCTACTGACGCACACCTGTCTTTTTACTTTCATCCGAAAGTCATGATAAGGTCCGCAAAGTACCCAGGTAAGGCCATCTAGCCGTTCACATGCGCCTGTCATCTGCGCACGGCACGCTGTCGCAGGCGCGGCCCCGCGTGATTGCCATCGTTCCGCTCTCCACAACATTTATGAGATGCGCGCACCGATCCACGCAACGAAGCGTTCCAGTTGCGGCAACGCACAACGCTCGCCGGGCGGCTTAAGATAGTGACGTTTCCGGATGGACAACGAATCGACCAACAAGGAGTACGCATGAAAGAAGATCAGGTGCGCTCGAAGGCATTTGCGATGCCGCTCACGAGTCCCGCATTCCCGATGGGCCCTTATCGTTTCGTCGGTCGCGAATTCCTCATCATCACGTACCGTACCGACATCGATCTTCTGCGCGAGATCGTGCCCGAGCCGCTCAAAGTCACCTCGCCGCTCGTCCACTACGAATTCATCCGCATGGCCGACTCCACCGGTTTCGGCGACTACACCGAAAGCGGCCAGGTCATCCCCGTCGAATACAACGGCACACCCGGTGGCTACACGCTCGCGATGTACCTCGACGACCATCCGCCGATCGCCGGTGGCCGCGAACTGTGGGGCTTCCCGAAAAAACTCGCGTCGCCCACACTGGCCGTGCACACCGACCACCTGCTCGGCACGCTCGACTACGGCTCCGTCCGCGTCGCGACCGGCACGATGGGCTACAAGCACCAGACGCTCGACATCGCGAAAGAACAGCAACGCCTGGCCGGTCCGAACTTCCTGCTGAAGATCATCCCGCACGTCGACGGCACCGCGCGCGTCTGCGAACTCGTACGCTACTACCTGCAGGACATCCACATGCAAGGCGCGTGGACCGGCCCCGCGTCGCTCGAACTCGCGCATCACGCGCTCGCTCCGGTGGCCGAGCTGCCGGTGCTCGAGATCGTCGAGGCACGGCATCTGATCGCCGATCTGACGCTCGGCCTCGGCGAAGTCGTGCATGATTATCTGGCGCAGTAGTCTCGCCCACCCTCCACTCTCCCACTCGAAAAAAGGAACCCAGTCATGAGCAATCTGAACGGAAAAGTGGCAGTCGTCACCGGCGCCGCGAGCGGCATCGGCAAGGAAATCGCCCTGACGCTCGCGAAAGCCGGCGCGGTGATCGCGATCGCCGATCTGAACCAGGACGGCGCAAACGTCGTTGCGAACGAGATCAAGGCGGCCGGCGGCAAGGCCATCGGCATCGCGATGGACGTGACCAGCGAAGAAGCCGTGAACACCGGCATCGACAAGGTTGCCGCCGAATTCGGCACGATCGACATCCTCGTGTCGAACGCGGGCATCCAGATCGTCAACCCGATCGAGAACTACTCGTTCTCCGACTGGAAGAAGATGCAGGCGATCCACGTCGACGGCGCGTTCCTCACCACGAAAGCCGCGCTCAAGTACATGTACAAGGGCGATCAGGGCGGCGTCGTGATCTATATGGGTTCGGTGCATTCGCATGAAGCGTCGCCGCTGAAGTCGGCCTACGTGACGGCCAAGCACGGTCTGCTCGGCCTCGCCCGCGTGCTCGCGAAAGAAGGCGCAAAGCACAACGTGCGTTCGCACGTCGTGTGTCCGGGCTTCGTGCGCACGCCGCTCGTCGACAAGCAGATCCCCGAGCAGGCGAAGGAACTCGGCATCAGCGAAGCAGATGTCGTGAAGAACGTCATGCTCGGCGACACCGTCGACGGCGTGTTCACGACCGTCGAGGACGTCGCTCAAACCGTGCTGTTCCTGTCGTCGTTCCCGAGCGCCGCGCTCACGGGTCAATCGTTCGTGGTCAGCCACGGCTGGTACATGCAATGAAGCCACGCGCTCGCACCGAAAAGCAGGCCGTCGATCCGACCGACCTGCACAACGAGGTCGGCGCGTCCCCGGTGCGCGCGCTGCCCTACGAGACCGTCGCCCTCGTGCTGCAGGGCGGCGGCGCGCTTGGCGCGTATCAGGCCGGCGTATTCGAAGGCCTGCACGAAGCCGACATCGCGCTCGACTGGATCGCCGGCATCTCGATCGGCGCGCTGAACACCGCGCTGATCGCCGGCAATCCGCCCGAGCGACGCGTCGCCCGGCTGCGCGAGTTCTGGGAAACGATCTGCCAGCCGGCGTTCTTTCCGGCGCTGCCCGCCGCATTCGAGTTCGCGCTGTTCAACAGCCACGAATCGCTGCGCTCGCTGTTCACCGCGTCGCAGGCAACAAGCGCGATCATGCAGGGGCAAAAGGGCTTCTTCGTGCCGCGCTTTCCGCCGCCGATCGGTTCGCTGCCGGCGGAGCCCGGCAAGGTCAGCTGGTACGACACGTCGCCGCTGCGCGCCACGCTGCTCGAGCTATGCGATTTCGACCGGATCAATTCGGGCGAAACGCGCGTGTCGGTCGGCGCGGTGAACGTCGGCACGGGCAACTTCGTCTACTTCGACAACACGCGGATCGAACTGCGTCCCGAGCACTTCATGGCGTCGGGCGCGTTGCCGCCCGCGTTCGCGCCGGTCGAGATCGACGGCGAGTTCTTCTGGGACGGCGGCGTCGTGTCGAATACGCCGCTGATGGAAGTACTGCGCAGCTCACCGCGCCGCGACACGCTCGCGTTCCAGGTCGATCTGTGGAGCGCGCGCGGACCGGTGCCCGAAACGATGGCGGGCATCGCCGAGCGCACGAAGGACGTCCAGTATTCGAGCCGCACACGTTTCGTCACCGACATGCTGCAGCGCGACCAGCGCTACCGCAACCTGCTGCGTCACGTGCTCGAACAGGTGCCCGAGGAACAGCGCCACAACAGTCCGTGGTGCAAGGAAGCCGAGGCGCTGTCGTCGAGCAAGCGCTACAACGTCCAGCATCTGATCTATCAGCGGAAAAACTACGAGCAGCATTACAAGGACTATCAGTTTGGTGTGTCGACGATGCGCGACCACTGGGCTGCCGGTCTCGACGACATCCGCCGCACGCTCGCGGTGCCGGATGCGCTTGCGCTGCCGCAGAACGATGCGGGCTTCGTGACTCACGACGTGCACAGGCGTAAATAAGGCTGTTCAGGGTGCGTCAGCCTGTGCTGACGCGCCCGTACCAGCGGCACGGCGCATCGATTCTATGCACGGGGAAATTGGGCTGCTTTACTGCGGGATCCCCGTCTGCGCTGCTCTAGTGCACGGCCCAGGCGGGCATTCTCACGTGAAGCCGAGGACCGCATGCCCGCCACCGATCTCCCACACTCCTTCGTATTGACGCTGTCGTGCCCGAGCGCCGCCGGCCAGGTGGCCGCCGTCGTCGCGTTGCTCGACCGCCGTCACTGCTACATCGACGAACTGACCGTATTCGACGACGACCTGAGTGGGCGTTTCTTCGTGCGCTGTGTCTTTCATGGCGTCGCTAACCACGCAGGTAGCGCGCAGCCGCCGCTCGACATCGACGCGCTGCGCCGCGAGTTCGACCCGATCGCCGCCGATTTCGGCATGACGTGGGCAATCCACGACGTCGATGCGCGGCCGAAGGTGCTGATCCTCGTGTCGAAGCTCGAGCATTGCCTCGCGGACTTGCTGTTCCGCTGGCGGATGGGCGAGCTGAAGATGGACATCGTGGGCATCGCGTCGAATCATCCGGACTTCGCGCCGCTGGCCGCGCAGCATGGGTTACCGTTTCATCATCTGCCGGTCGGCGCGGACAATCGCGCGCAGCAGGAAGCACAACTGCTCGATCTGTTCGAATCGTCCGGCGCCGAGCTGATGATTCTCGCCCGCTACATGCAGATTCTCTCCGACGAAACGAGCCGGAAGCTAGCCGGCCGCGCGATCAACATCCACCATTCTTTCCTGCCCGGCTTCAAGGGCGCACGCCCGTATCACCAGGCGCATACGCGCGGCGTGAAGCTGATCGGCGCGACCGCGCACTTCGTCACCGACGATCTCGACGAAGGTCCGATCATCGAGCAGGTCGTCGAGCGTGTCGATCATTCGTATAAACCGGAGCGGTTGCTGGCGGTGGGGCGCGACGTCGAATGCATCACGCTTGCGCGCGCGGTGAAGGCGTTTGTCGAGCGGCGGGTGTTTATCAATGGGGATCGGACGGTGGTGCTGTAGTTGCGCGTAAGCCTCTGCCCGCGAGGCAAGCGCCGCTCTCGATCGAAACGCGACCACCCAGTCCGCCCCTTCTGACAATGCGGTTCGATCAGCTTCGACCACGGTACTTCGCAACGTATCTCATCGAGAAATTCCCGCTTGCGCGTGCGCCTGGTGGCTAGTCCTGGTACAGGACGTCTTCCGGCTTGATCCGAATATGACCAAGGTCGGTAAATTGATCGGAGTTACTTTTTAGAAAATGCTCAAGCGTGCGGACAGAGGTGGATTTTGCGTCAACTCGATTTGCGCCCGAAAGTGCGTGTCCAGTCTGTTGGGCCGCCGCCTGGTTAGCAGCAACGATGAACGACGAGCAAAAGGAGCCGTCAGCACCCCAGGCCGGCGTGGAATCGAATGCTTCGGCCGCATATCGCTCAGATCGGGCTGCAGCCTTCGAACCGAAGGTCGAGTTCCTGACTACGGATAGAACTGAAGCGGGTTTGTTGTAGGGAATCGCGGTTCGATTATCCGCCCATATCATCGAAATCTGCGCAGCCCAATCTCCCACGTTCTCGTCGGTCGGTCGATAGACCCGGTACAGGCCCTGGCGTAAAGCCGTGCCTTGAGAGACCAGACGATTCCCTCCTCTTACTTCTGCGATTTCTGGTTCACCTTTGCCCTGCGGTTCGTTGTTACCTGGATTGTTTTGCGCTTTTGTCCACATGACTGAATGGACCAGCTTCGAATCCCCGCTGTTGTCGCGCAGCAGTGACGCGCCTGCGAGCTTTTGCCCCATGACGATCGCCCGATGTGTCCAGTTGGAATTGCCAGACTCATCGATCAGCAACAGGACGTCTCCCGGGCGCATGTCGCTTTTGCTCAGATTAGGTGCCTCAGGGCGATGGACTTCACTGGCAGCGGCGACCGATTGCGACGGCGGGGCTGCGCCAGGACGCATGCGCGCGAAAAGAGACCCAGGGCGTCTCGTGTCCGGCGACAAGCCAGCCGGTGTTTTGCCTAGCGTGCGAAGACCGCCGAGCAAGGTTCCACCGCTTGTTGAACCTGGAGATCTATCGGACACATGCCTCGAAACGCCATGCTCTGGCGTCGACTCAGCGAGCGTCGGGACGGACTGCTGCGGTGACAACTTTGCGTTGATGCTGGACATGACGTTCGACCTCAAGTGGACGATTACCTCAAAGACCGCGGCTATCCCGTTGCGATGGATCGACATTGCCCGGCGTCGGGTGCGGTGATGCGCGCGCGAAGGTAGCGCACGCATTGATGCCTCACTCGCCGCCTCGTCAACACACGAGCGCGTTCGGCCGGCAACCGGCCTGAGCCGGCTATCTGCCCGATTTCCTCTCGCACATCGGATGAGCGTTCCAATTCCCTTCTGTCCCGGCTATCGTCTTTTAACGGCATTGCTTCGCCGATGCTTTCTGAAAATCGTAGCAACGTTTTTTGACTTACTGGTAGACACTACAGAGGGGATATGAAAGCCGCTCGCTCCATGCGAAATCATGGCCTGTGAGGCGAAGCGTTTCCTGGCGTCGGCAAACGCTCACGCTATGGCTCGAACGAAATGAGTTCTAGCCCGCATCCTGAGAGCGGCGGTTCACGACCGACGGGTACGGGCTGAATCCGGTGCTTCGGCTCCCATCGCATCACGCTCAATAAAACGGCTTCGCCAGATGATGCGACAGCCACACGACCAGCACGGCCAGCAGCAACGCGCCATACGGCAACAGGCGTCGCGCACCCGATGCCCCGCTACCCGGCTCCACCGTCATGTCCTGCGTCATCCGCGCGGGAAAACGTCCACGATCCTGCCAGTAATGCCGGTACAAAAACACCGGCACGATCAACAACACCGCGATAAGGCCATTGCGTAACGTGCCCTCGCCCTGCAGATCCGCGCCAGCACCGATAAACGCAAGATCGAGATAGCCGCACACCGCACCGGCCGCAAGCAGCCACGTCGGACAGCGGAACGGCCGGTCCGCATTCGGGCGATCCATCCGGTGAATCCAGCCCGACTGCAAGTTTAGAAACACAAAGATCATGTAGCACACGCCCGACACCGACAGCACCGTCATGTAGTCGGACATCATCAGCAGGATCAGGTTGAAGCCGAGATCGGTCCACATTGCGCGCGTCGGTGCGCCGTGTTCGTTCACGTGCGACAGGTAGCGCGGCAGCCAGCCATCCACCGACGCCTGGTACAGCGTGCGCGACGAGCCCATCATCGACGTCATCACGATCAGCAGGATCGACAGCATCAGCATCACCACGATCACGTTCGCGACGATCGCCCCGCCGCCGACCATATGCGCCATCGCGGCACCGACACCCGTACCGTCGACGATCTTCGGATTCAGCATGCCGGCGGTGCCGAGCACGCCCTGAAACGCAAGCGGCACGAGCGTCATCATGACGAGGCACAACGCGCCCGACCAGAAGATCGCCTTGACGGTATCGGTGCGCGGATCGCGGAATTCGCGCGTGTAGCAGACGGCCGTTTCGAAACCGTACGCGGCCCAGCCTGCCATGAACATCGCGCCGAACACCATCGTCACGCCGGTGCCGTTCCATGAGCCGAACGCGGTCGCGGTAAGCGTGCCGTGCGCATCGTGTCCAAGTGGCAGCAGCGGCCACAGATGCGCGGCAGGCACATCGCCGGTGACGAACGGCACGATGCCAACGATCAGCAGCGGCGCAAGCGACGCGATGCCAAGCAGCCGTTGCGTCTTCGCCGCCTTCGCGGCGCCGCTGTGCTGCAGCTTGAACGTGATGAGAAGGAACGCAACCGCGATCACGAACGTCGCGTTGATGCGCAGCGTGAGCCCGTGTTTGACGAAGCCGAGGTCGAGCAACGTCCAATGCCACGTGTTGATCAGTGCGTCGGGAGCGAACAGCGTGGTGAGCGCGTAGTTCGCCGCAAGGCCGGTGCCGAGCGCGAGCATCGGCGACCACGCGACCCAGTTGCACCACACCGAAACCGGCGCGATCAGCTTGCCGTAGCGCACCCAGCCCATCGCGCCGTACACCGACGCGCCGCCCGATTTGTGCGGAAACAACGAGGAAATTTCGGCGTAGGTCGCGCTCTGGATGAGTCCCATCGAGATCGCCGCGATCCAGATCGCCCAGGCGGGCTGGCCGATCGTCGCGCACACACCGCCTATCGTGAACAGAATGCCGGCTGGCACGCCGCTCGTCACCCAGAACGCGTCCTTCCACGTGAGGCCGCGTTGCAGCGTGTGGCCTTCTTCATGAGCGGTGCCGCGTTCGACACCCTGAGTGCTGCGCGCGCGCAGTCTTGCCTGTTCCATCCACGAGCCTCCTGTAAGCGCCTGTGCCCGGGCTGGAACGCATGCATCGTCGCAGCGGGAAACCGCCCCGCTGCATTACAACGTCAATGATGCAGATGACGCTATTGCGCTCCGGCCACCCAGCTGTCGACGCGATCCTTGTGTGCGGCGATCCACGCGTCGGCTGCGGCAGCAGGCTTTTCGCCGCTTTGAGCCGCCAGCATTACGCTGTCGATCTCGCCCGGCTTCCATTGAAACTTCTTCAGAAATGCAACCACGGGTGCGGCCTTCGTTTCGAGCCCGGGGTTGATTACGTTGTCGACGTGCTCCGACTCGCCGAACACTTTCTTCGGGTCGTCGAGGAACTTCAGCTTCCACTTCGCGAACATCCAGTGCGGCACCCAGCCGGTCACGATCACTGGTTTATTGGCATGCATCGAGCGCGCAAGTTCCGCGGTCATCGCGCTGCCGGAACTCGGCATCAACTGATAGTCGAGGTTGTAGGCCTTGATCGCTTCCTCGGTTTTCTTCATCACGCCCGCGCCCGCATCGATCCCGACGATGCGTCCGCCGAAGTCCGCCTTGTGTGCCTCGAGGTCGGCGATGCTCTTTTCCGGCACGTCGGCCGGCACGATCAGGCCGATCTTCGCGTCGTTGAAGTTCGGGCCGAGATCGGTCACCTTGCTCTTGAACTGATCCCAGTACGCGCCGTGCGTGACCGGCAGCCACGCGGACAGCGTCGCGTCGAGGTCGCCGCGTGCGACGCCCTGCCACATGATGCCGGCCGCGACCGGCACCAGTTGCACCTGATAACCGAGACGCTTTTCGATCACGCCAGCCGCGACGTTCGCCGTCGCGACGCTGTCGTCCCATCCTTCCACATAACCGATCTTGATCGTCGGCTTCGTGTCCGCGGTTGCGGTCACGCTCGCGCCCATCGTCGCGATCAGCGCGGCACCGAATGCGCCGCACAGCAAGAGCTTTTTGAGGCTTCTCATGGTCGATCTCCTTGTAGCCGCAGCAGCGGTGGAGCAGTCAGCATCGCCAGCCAGAAATGACAAGGGATGATTCTTTGCGACACCCGCTTGTGGAAATGCGACGTGCATCGCGCGAATGCCTGCGCTGTGTTACTTCTCGACCACGAGATCCGTCAACGGCTTGCTGCAGCAGAGCAGCACCATGCCCTGATCGATTTCGCGCTGGCGGATGCCACCGTTGTGCTTCATGTCGACCTGCCCGGACACGAGTTTGACCTTGCAGGTGCCGCACATCCCCTGCGTGCACGATGCGGGCAAGCGAACACCGGCCTGGCGCGCCGCTTCGAGCACGTGCTGGCCGCTACCGCATGTGATCTCGCGATTGCTGCGCGTGAAGCTGACCGCGAACGCCTGCGTTGCGTCGGCTGCGTCGGCTCCATTGGCGCCGGTGGCCGGCGTGTCGATCACCACTTCCGGCGCCGACGCGGTCAGCGTCTCGAACGAGAAGCTTTCCTCGTGATAATGCGCGACGTCGAAGCCGCCATCGGCGAGCAGGTCGCGCACCGCCTGCATGTACGGCGCCGGGCCGCACGTGAAAATTTCGCGTTCGAGAAAGTCTGGCGCAATCGCCTTGAGCAGCGGCAGCGTCAGGAACCCCGTCACGCCATGCCAGTTGGTACGCGGCCCGACGCGCTCGCAGACGAACGACGTGCGGAAATTGCTCTGATTCGACGCGATCAGATCGAGCTCGCGCGAAAAGATGATGTCGTCGGGCGAGCGAGCGCTGTGTACGAACACGATGTCGCGATCCTCGCTCAACTCGTGATGCGCGCGGCTCATCGACATCAACGGCGTGATGCCCGACCCCGCCGACAGAAACAGATACTTGCGCGCCGGATGCCGCGCGCAGGTGAATTCGCCGGACGGTCCGAGCACGCGTACCGATTTACCCGCCTGCAGGTTGTCGTGCAGCCAGTTCGACACCTTGCCGCCGGGCACGCGCTTCACGGTGATCGAAATCGTGTGCGGCCGCGTCGGCGACGACGAAATCGTATAGCAACGGTTGATCGTCTCGCCGTCGATGTCGAGTTCGAGCGTGATGAACTGCCCCGGCTCGAACACGAACGCACGGCCTTGCGGCGAGCGGAAAAAGAAGCTCTTGACGTCGTGCGTCTCCTGACGCACCTGGCAACAGACGAGCGTCTCCTCGACGTCGCCGGTCCAGCGCTCGGGCAGCGCGGCCCAGAATTGCGGCTTCGTCAGCCTGCTCTCAACGGGTTCGAAAGTTGCCGCATCCCGCATCATCGTTTGCTCCACCTGCCCTCGGCAGCCAGTTGTTCGCTTGTGTTCGCTTGTGTTCGCTACGTCGACGCTTGCTACGCTTCGTGATGCACTTCAATGATCGGCATGCGCGTCGACATCGCCTCGATCTGTGCAGCAACCCGCCGCACATACCAGTCGCTGAATTTCTCGACGAGGCCTTCCGTGTACGGCGAGTACGGACCCGGCTCATACGCGCTGCTCGACGCGCCGCGCTGCGAATATTCGACGAGTGTGCGGTCCTGGTCGTTAGTCGCGTTCCACACGGCGGTCAGGTTCTTCACGTCGTAGTCGATTCCTTCCTTCGCGTCCTTGTGCACGAGCCATTTCGTTCGCACCAGCGTTTCGCCGGCCGACAGCGGGATCACGCAGAACGTCACGATGTGATCGCTCATGAAGTGATGCCACGAGTTCGGCTGGGTCCAGAACGACAGTCCACCGAGATCGGCCTGACGGAATTCGCCGAGCAGTTTCTTCGATGCGACCTTCGCGTCGAGCGTCTGCGATTCGCCGCTGCGGTCGAGCGGCAGACGCTGCGTGCGAAAACCGCTGACGTCGGACAGCCGGTCCACTTCGACCGACGGCAGGTCCATCGCTTCCCACTGCGCCGCGCGCTCGATGCAGTTGCGCTCGAATGCGGCCATCCCTTCGGCGTTCGCCGCCGACGGCTGATAGCCGAAGCCGTATTCGTACAGCGAAATGGTCAACTCCGGATGGTTCGCGACGCAGTGATAGCACTCGCGATTGTTCTCCATCGTGAGCTTCCAGTTGCCTTTCTCGATGATGTCGATCGTCGCGGCAACCTTGCAGTTCGGCAGATCGTGCGGCAGCAGGTATGGCTCCATCGCGGCGCGCATCGTCGCGAAGTCGACAGGCGGCTCGTCGGCGAGGCAGATGAAGATCAGCCCGGCCAGGTTCTGCACGTGCACGCTCTTCAGGCTGTGCTTGCAGCGATCGAACTGCTCGCCCATATGCTCGGCGAACATCAGCTCGCCGTTGAGGTTGTAGGTCCAGCTGTGATACGGGCACACGATGTTGCCGACCGAGCCCTTGTCCTCGTTGCACAGCCGCGCGCCGCGATGGCGGCATACGTTGTGGAACGCGCGCACGTCCATGTCGTCGTCGCGCACGATCAGGATCGAATCGCGGCCCAGTTCGACCGTCACGTAGTCGCCCGGCTCGGGGATGTCTGGTTCGACCGCAACCTGGATCCAGTGCTGACGGAAAATCGCTTCCATGTCGAGCGTGAAAATTTCCTCGCTCAGGTAGAACGGCGCTTCGAGGCTGTAGCCCTGCTTGCGCCGATCGACCAGCGCGCGGATGTCTGCCGATACTTTCATCGTGTGCTCCGGAAAGCTCAATGTAGTGTGTGCGTAGCGCAAAATCAGTAATCGATGAGCTGATGCTCGCGCAAATAGCCCAGAATCGCTTGTGCTTTTTCGACCGAAGTCCCTTCAATTACGACGCTTCCGCCGCGGCTTTCGGTCGTCGTCGCGGACGTCATCCGCGCATGGCCGGAACGCTTTTCCGGCGCGGCGAGCCGCACGGGTTTGCGTTGTGGCGCGGCCAGTTTCCATTGCGTGGCTTCTGTGTTGGTTGCTGGCGTCGCGGCCGTGGCTGCATCGACCGAGCCCGCGCGCAGGCGTGCGTACGCATAGCGCGGCTGCGTGGGCGCAAGCGGATGCACTGCAACCACCGCCGGCAACGGCGCCTGCACGCGGCGGCGCACGCCCTTCGGCAGGAATTGCCGCACCGTTACGTGGCCCGACTCGACGATCGCGTCGACCGCAGCGCCGACGAGCGGATAACCGAGCGCATCGGCGATCTGGTACGGCAGCATGCCGCTGTCGAATGCACCTTCCGCGCAGGTGCCGGTCAGCACCAGGTCGTAGCCCTGCACACGCTTCGCAAGCGCCGCTGTCGCGTCGTCGCGCTCGTCGCACGGCAACACTTCGACGCGTACGGCACCGAGCGCCAGATAGTCGCGCAACGCCGGATTCGACGGATCGCCCGCATGCAGCACGTCGAGCAGCGCGCCGTGCTGGTGCGCGAGCGCGAGACCGGTTTCGAGCGCGGCCGCGTCGTTGCGGCTATAGCGTGCGACCCCGCTGACCGGATGACGGCCCACCGACACCAGCACCGCAATCTTTGTGAGCTTGCCGTTCATGCCGCAACTCCTTCCGCAACGGTGACGGCGGGCGTGTCGGCGGCCGATGTACGCTCGGACCGCGCACGCGTCACTTCGTCGATCAGCGCGGCAATGGTCGCCTGCGTATCGCCGACGATCGTCAGGTTCGCGCGCTTCACGATCGGCGCACTGCCGTCGAGATTCACGGCGATCACGTGACGGCAGTCCTTGATCCCCTGCAGATGCTGGACCGCGCCGGAAATGCCGAACGCGATGTAGACGCTCGCCTCGACGGTCTTGCCGGTCGCGCCGATCTGCTTGTCGCGCGCAAAGAGGCCGTTGTCGACCGCGACGCGGCTCGCACCGACCGCTGCGCCGAACGCGCCCGCGAGTCGCTCGAACGCCGCGACGTCGGCAACACCGTTACCCGCCGACACGATGAAATCCGCTTCTTCGAGCGCGACCTGTGCGGCGTCGATCTCTTCGATGCCGAGATCGCGGCACACGCCGGTTGCATCGGTGCCCGCTTCGGCCGGTAGCGCGAGTTCGATCCGCTCGCCCGCGCCGACGAACGGCAGCCGTGGATCGACCGCACCCGCTGCGAGCAGCACGAGATCGGGCAGCGCACGCGTCGCGAACGCCTGCTTCGCTTGCGCATAGCGACCGACATGCGCACCGTCGATCTCGACCACCTGTGTCGCGACGCTCGCGCCCGCATAGGCCGCGTAACGTCGGCCAAGATCGCCGTCGCCGGTCGCATTGTCCGGCATCAGGATGCGCGTCGGCGCAAGCTGCGCGACGCAGGCCGCGAGCGCGTGCAGTTCGCGTTCCGGCGCAAATGCACGGCGATCGAAACCAGCCAGCTCGACGATGCGGTCGGCACCGAGCGCGGCCGCGTCGTCCTTCAGTTCGCCGAGCACAACGAGCGCGACCTGCGTTTCCGCATCCGCGAGCAGCGCGGCGGCGGCGAGCGTCTGGCGTGTATGTTCGTCAAGCGCGCCGCGATCGCTGTGCGCCACGACGAGGATCGTGCGCTGCGCAGGCTGCGTCGTGCGCAACGGCTTCTTCGCTGCGCCATGCGCGAGCGGCAAGCCGTGGCGGTCGTCATTCGACGCACCGGCCTCGATCACCGCACCGAGCGTAATCCGCCGCAAGCCCTGCGCGGTGATCGTGTACGGCCTGCGCGGATCGATACGTTTCGGGGTCGTGTTCATCGCTTCACTCCAGCGCCGCGGCCACGAGTTCGGCCACGTCGAGCACTTCGGGGCGCGGACCGACCACGCCTTCGAGCATCGCCGTGCAGTTCGGGCAACCCACCGCGACGATGTCCGCATTAATCGCCCGGGCGTCCGCGATACGGATGTCCGGAATGCGCTGCTTGCCGGGAATGTCGGTGAGCGGCGCGCCGCCTCCGCCGCCGCAGCAGCGGCCACGCTTGCCATGACGCTCCATCTCGACGACCTGAATGCCGATCGACTTCAGCAGCTTGCGCGGTGCTTCGGTTTCGCCGTTGTAGCGGCCCAGATAGCAGGGATCGTGATACGTGACGCGCCGATCGCGCAGTGCATCGGCTGCTTTCGGCGTGAGCTTGCCGGATGCAACGAGCTCCGCGACAAAGGTCGTGTGGTGCAGCACATCGAAACGCGCCCCAAGCGACCGGTATTCGTTGCGCAGGCTGTGCATCACGTGTGGGTCGGCGGTGACGATGCGTTTGAAGGTCAGCGTCGCGAGCGTGCCCGTCAGTTGTTTTGCAAGCTGCTGGAAGGTCGCTTCATCACCGAGCCGCCGCGCGACGTCGCCGGTGTCGGTCTCGTCGCCGCCCAGCACCGCGTAGTCGACGCCCGCCTTGTTCAAAACCGTCACGAGTGCACGCAGCGTGCGCTGGTAACGCATATCGAATGCACCCTCGCCTGCGACCAGCAGCACGTCGACTGGCTTGCCCGGCTGCGCGACGGGCGCGTTCAGGTCGACTGCCCAGTCGTAGCGAGCAGTCTTGTCGTAGCCGCCCGCCGTCCCGGTTTCGCGCAGATTCGCGAGCACTTCAGGGCCCTTGCCCGGCACCGTGCCGAACACGAGCGTCTGGTTGCGGCGCATATCGACGATCGCGTCGACGTGCTCGATCAGCATCGGGCATTCATGCACACATGCGCGGCACGTCGTGCACGACCACAGCGTGTCAGCCTCGATCAGGCTCGACACGATCGGCCGGTCCGGCTCGCCCATGTGCTGCCCCACCGGCAAGCCCGGCGTCGGGCTACCCGCATACGCGGCATCGGTTCCACCGACCATTCCCGTCACGAGATCCTGAATCAGCTTCTTCGGATTCAGCGGCTGCCCCGCGGCGAACGCCGGACACGCGGCCTCGCACTTGCCGCATTGCACGCACGCATCGAAACTGAGCAACTGGTTCCAGCGGAATTCGACCGGCTTGCCGACGCCGTATTCGCTCTGCTCGAGCGACGGCGTTTTCAGCGCGGTCGGCGGGACGGCGTTTGCGGCGCCAGCCGTGCGCACATCACCCGACGCAGCAAAACGCTCCTGCCGCGGATGAAACGCGAGATGCAGCAGGCCGGCAAGCGCATGCTTCATCGGACCGCCGCGTGCCGCGCCCATCGTCATCGCGAACGCCCCAGCTGCGATCAGCAGCGCGAACACCACCGCCAGCGCGCCGGACATCGCACCCGCAGGCACCGCGACGAACAGCACGAGGCCGAGCGCGAACGAGCCGAGCAGCCACGGCAGCGTGTCCCACGGACCACGCGACAACCGCGCCGGCACCGCCTTCGTACCGTGCCGGCGACGCCAGACGAACACCGCGCCGACCAGCATCACGAGCGCCGCGAGAAAAATCAGCCGGTCGAGCCACGGCGAATACAGCGCGAGCCCGTAGTTCAGAAACACCAGCGCGAACGCAGCGATCGCGCCGCCCGCGGTCGCGACGTGCGTCTTCGCGATATACGGATCGCGCGCGACCACGTGATGCAGATCGACGAAATAGCGCTTCGGGATGGTCAGCAGATGAGTCCAGCCGAACGCGCCAGCCGGCGTCGCGCGACCGAGGCGCCAGTACGACGCGCGCTTCGCGACCGCGAACGCGAGGCCGGCGACCGAGAGCCACAGCAATACGGTGATGAGAAACGCCGGGCTCATCGTCAGAAATCCTTGCAGAGACGCAGCGCGTCGTAGATCGCGCCGTGGATGTTGTGCATCGAGATGCAGTCGCCGACGCGGAACAGCAGGAAGCGCCCGTTGCCCAGTTCTTCCGACAGCGATGGCTGCGGCTCAGAAGCAAACAGCTTGTGCACGTCGACCTGGCCGCGGTTCACCGATTCCGGCTTGAGCTTCCAGTACAGCGCGTCGTTCGGCGTACTGCCGTTCTCGATCACGACCTGATCGACCGCGCGCTCCTCGAGCTCTTCGGTGTACTCGTTGCGCAGCACCGCGATCTTCTTGCCGTCTTCCTCGTACACGCGATCGAGCCAGTAGTTCGGCGTATGGATCACGCCGAGCGCGTACAGCCGCCGGTAGAAGATCGGGAACGTCGTGCCGCCGACGTCGTCGGCGATCTTCACGTCGGGCGTGACAATCTCGACCTTCGAGCCGCGGCTCGCGATGAAATCGGCGACGCCCGCGCCCGCATGCGTGCTCACGCCGTCATAGACGAGCACGTTCTGCTTCGGCTCGACGCGCCCCGCGAGGATGTCCCACGAACTGACCGCGAGCCCTTCGTCGACGCCCCATGCGGGCACCTGCTGCGTGAAGCTCGAACCGCCGGTCGCGAGCACGACGATGTCCGGCTTCTCGGCCATGATCATCCTGTCGTCCGCGGCGACGCCGAGGCGCCGGTCCACACCAAGCCGCTTCGTCTCCATGTCGAACCAGCGGACGATGCCGGCCATCTGCTCGCGCTGCGGCGCCTTCGCGGCCAGCATGATCTGTCCGCCAACCGCATCGTTTTTCTCGAACAGCACGACGTCGTGACCGCGCGAACGCGCGACGCGCGCCGCCTCGAGCCCTGCAGGCCCGGCGCCGACCACGACCACCTTGCGGCGCGGCCCGCGCGTTTTCTCGATCACGTGCGGCATCGTCGCCTCGCGCGACGTCGCCGCGTTCTGCACGCACAGCACGTCGAGGCCGTTGTACTGGCGGTCGATGCAATAGTTCGCGCCGACGCACTGCTTGATCTCGTCTTCGCGACCGTCGCGAATCTTGATCACCATGTGCGGATCGGCGATCTGTGCACGCGTCATGCCGACCAGATCGACCATGCCGTTCGCGAGCAAGCGCTCGGCTTGGCCCGCGTCGCGGATGCTCTGCGCGTGCATCACCGGCAGCTTCACGACCGACTTGATGCCGGCCGCGAGATGCACGAACGGCTCGGGCGGCAGCGCCATCGGCGGCATGCAGTTCGCGAGCGTGTTGTGCGTGTCCGCGCCGGAGCCGATCACGCCGACGTAGTCGATCAACCCGGTTTCGGACATCGCCTGGGCGATCTCCTTCAACTGCTCGTGATCGAGACCGTCTTCGTGGAATTCGTCGCCGCACATCCGCAGGCCGATACAGAAGTCCGCGCCGACCGCTTCGCGCACGGCCTTCAACACTTCGGTGCCGAAGCGCAGCCGGTTCTCCAACGACCCGCCCCATTCGTCGGTACGAAAGTTGGTGCGCGGGCTCCAGAACTGATCGATCAGATGCTGGTGCGCCGCCGAGATTTCGATGCCGTCCATGCCCGCCTGTTTCACGCGCTTCGCAGCCGCCGCGAAATCATCGATGATGCGGCGGATTTCCTCGACCTCGATGATCTTCGCGTTGCCGCGGTGCACCGGCTCGCGCACACCCGACGGCGTCATCAGATGCGGCCAGTGCTCGCCGTGAAACGCTGAACGACGGCCCATGTGGGTCGCCTGAATCATGATCTTCGCGCCGTGACGATGCATCGCTTCGGCGAGGCGTGCGAGCGGATCGACGATCTTGTCGGTCGACAGGTTCACCGATTTCCACCAGCCCTGCGGACTGTCGATCGATACCGGGCTCGACCCGCCGCAGATGGCGAGGCCAACGCCGCCCTTCGCTTTCTCTTCGTAGTAGCGGATGTAGCGGTCGCCGGGCAGACCGCCCGGCTCGGCGTACACCTCCGCGTGCGCGGTGCTGACGATGCGGTTGCGCAGCGTCAGCTGGTTCAGCGTCAAGGGTTTGAACAGATTGGGGTAACGCATCGCGGGCGACCTCGGGCGTGGGCGGTGTAAGCGGCGTGGGCCTGGACGATCAGGCGAGCGGCGACACTTCGAACACGCAATGCGCGTGACCTTCGGCCGCGCACTGCACTTCCTTCGACTGCGAACGCGGTGCAGCCTTACCTGTGCCGGCCGTGTCGCTGGTGTCATTGACCCAGTCCATCGCGCCGGCAAACCAGCCCGCGAACATGTAGCAAAGCTTGCCGCTCTTGCCCGGCTGTGCGAGCACGAACGATGAGTTGCGCAGTTCGATGCGGGCATGCGCACGCGCCGGGTCCGCTTCGATAATCGAGAACAGGCCCCAGCCGCGCTGCGACAGACGGTTCAGATAATGTTCGAACACCGCCATCCCGGCGATGCCGTGCTGCTTCGCTTCCTTGTCGCACCAGTGGTACGCCGATTTGTAGCCGGCCTTGTAGAGGATCTCGGCGTAGGTGTCGCGACCCAGCGCTTCTTCGACTGCCGTGTGGTTGTTGGTGAAGAAATGACGCGGCACGTACAGCATCGGCAGCGCGTCGGTAGTCCATACGCCGGTGTTGGGATCGACGTCGATCGGCAGTTGCGGTTGCATCGCGGGGTGACTCCGTGGGGTAAGCAGATTCGTGACGGTGCTGTCTTGACGCGGGTGCTCGCAGCGGCACCCGTCGTCGTGCTTCTTTTATGTTGAACAGGTTCTCTCAGGCGCCCCACACATCCTTGAACACGCGCACCCAGTTCTCACCCATGATCTTGCGGATGCGCGTCTCGCTCCAGCCCGCACGTTCCATCGCGGCCGTCAGGTTCGGAAACTCGCCGATCGTACGGATGCCTTCCGGATTCACGACCTTGCCGAAGTTGGTCAGGCGGCGATAACGGCCCTTGTCGTGCGTGATCCAGTCGAAGAAATCGACCGTATAGCCCTGCGTGAAATCGCTGCCAATACCGACGGTGTCCTCGCCGATCAGGTTCACGACGTAGTCGATCGCCTCGATGTAGTCCTCGACGGTCGCATCGATGCCGCGCTTCAGGAACGGCGCGAACATCGTCACGCCGACGAAACCGCCCGCGTCCGCGATTTCCTTCAGTTGCTCATCCGACTTGTTGCGCGGATGCTCCTTGAGACCGGACGGCAGGCAGTGCGAATAGCACACCGGTTTCTTCGAGAATGCGATCGCTTCCGACGACGTGTTACCGCCGACGTGCGACAGATCGACCATGATGCCGACGCGGTTCATCTCGGTGATCACTTCGCGACCGAAGCCCGACAGGCCACCGTCGCGCTCGTAGCAGCCGGTGCCGACGAGGTTCTGCGTGTTGTAGCAGAGCTGCACGATGCGCACGCCCATGTCGGCGAATGCTTCGATATAGCCGAGGTTGTCTTCGAACGCGTGCGCATTCTGGAAGCCGAGAATCACGCCGGTGCGGCCTTCTTTCTTGGCACGCAGGATGTCGTCGGTCGTGCGCACGAGCGTCAGCAGTTCGCTGTTCTCGCGGATCTGCTGCTTGATCAACGCGATGTTGTCGACGGTTTTCGGAAAGCTCTCCCAGACCGATACCGTGCAGTTCGTGGCGGTGACCCCGCCCTTGCGCATGTCCTCGAACACCGAGCGGTCGAACTTCGAGATGTTCAGGCCGTCGATGATGATGCTGTTTTCGTGCAGATTGCTCATGATGTGGGGCTCCGTATGCGTGTGGTGCGCGTCGATATAGGTATCAGTAAATCGGGAAGCGCTCGCACAGCGCGAAAATCTCGCGGCGCACACGCTGTTCGGTTGCCGCGTTGCCTTCCGGGTGTTCACGCAGCGCGTCGAACACTTCGAGGATAAGCCGGCCCACCTCGCGGAATTCCGCGGTGCCGAAGCCGCGCGTCGTGCCCGCCGGCGTACCGAGACGAATGCCCGACGTAACCGTCGGCTTCTCGGTGTCGAACGGAATGCCGTTCTTGTTGCACGTGATGCCTGCGCGTTCGAGCGCCTGCTCGACCGGCGCGCCCTTCAACCCCTTCGGCCGCAGATCGACGAGCAGCAGATGGTTGTCGGTGCCGCCCGTCACGAGATCGACGCCGCCCGCTTTCAGCACCTCGCCGAGCGCCTTCGCGTTTGCGAGCACGGCATCGATGTAGGTCTTGAAATTGTCCTGCAGCGCTTCGCCGAACGCGACTGCCTTGCCGGCGATCACGTGCATCAGCGGGCCGCCCTGCAGACCCGGGAACACAGCGGAGTTGATCTTCTTCGCGATGTCTTCGTCGTTGGTCAGCACGAAGCCGCCGCGTGGGCCCCGCAGCGTCTTGTGCGTGGTCGACGTGACGACGTGCGCGTGCTCGACCGGATTCGCGTGGCGGCCGGCCGCGATGATCCCGGCGATGTGCGCCATGTCGACCATCAGCTTCGCGCCAACGCTATCGGCGATCGCGCGGAAACGCGCGAAGTCGAGCGCACGCGGATAGGCGGAAAAGCCCGCGATGATCAGCGTCGGTTTGTGTTCGTGCGCAAGCGCTTCGACCTGGTCGTAATCGATCAGCAGTGTGTCGCGGTTCACGCCGTACTGCACGGCTTTGAACCACTTGCCGGACAGCGCGGGCTTCGCGCCGTGCGTCAGATGACCGCCCGCGTCGAGCGACATGCCGAGCACCGTGTCACCCGGTTTCGTCAGCGCGAGCATCACCGCGCCGTTCGCCTGCGCTCCCGAGTGCGGCTGCACGTTTGCATACGCGGCGCCGAACAGCTGCTTGATGCGATCGATCGCGAGCGTCTCGATCTCGTCCGCGAATTCGCAGCCGCCGTAGTAGCGCTTGCCGGGATAGCCTTCCGCGTACTTGTTGGTCAGCACCGAGCCCTGCGCTTCAAGCACCGCGCGCGACACGATGTTTTCCGACGCGATCAGCTCGACCTGCGACTGCTGCCGTTCGAGTTCCTTGAGCAACGCGGAACGCACGGGCGCGTCGCGCTCCGCGAGGGGCTGCGAGAAAAAGGGAGTGGAGTTCGACATGGGGCGTCCGGGGTATCCGTTAGTCATGAAAAGCAGGGGCCGCACGGGTCGCCCTGGCAGACCCGGCAAGCGCGCGCCCGATGGCTCCGCTTCCCTTTACCGGCCTGCCGGCACCGGCTGCCGACGCTCTATTCTTCTCCGCCGCCCAACGTGTCAATTTACGAATTCAGACGCGTTCTTGGCCTTTTCCGACATCCAGGTCCGTTTTGGACAAGTCCGACGATCGCCGCTGGCGTGTCTGGAACGACCGGTCAGGACCTCACGGTCGAGGCGCTGCGTCGATGCTGCGGCGCAACGCGATCGCACCGCCCCCGTGCGTCGGTCGCCCGCGAACAGTGCCGCCACCGCACTTCGGAGGTGCGGTATCGCGACCTTGACCCCACCGTAGTCAGGGTTTAGCCGTATGGCATGCTTGTTGCCCTCGAACTCAGAATAGTGCCGCCGTCACCCCCACGTCGGCTGCAACAATCGAGACTTCAGTCGAAGGAACGCTCGTCCCCATGTCCCCCGACCGCACCGCGTCCCTGTCGCACTTTGCGTTCATGCCGCTGCCCAACTTCACGATGATCGCGTTCACGAATGCGATCGAAGTGCTGCGCATGGCCAACTATCTGAGCGGACAGACGCTTTATCGCTGGTCGATCATCAGTCCCGACGGCGGCCTCGTGTCGGCAAGCAACGGGCTCGCGGTCGATACGGCGGCCGCGGACTCCATCGGTCAGCCCGACATCGTGTTTGTCTGCGGCGGCATCGACGTGCAGCGCGAAACCACGCCGGCCCATCTGTCCGCACTGCGCCGCTTCGCGCGCGTGGGCGTCGCGCTCGGCAGCCTGTGCACCGGCACCTATGCGCTCGCGAAGTCCGGACTGCTCGCGGGCTACGCGTGCGCGATCCACTGGGAAAACATGTCGGCGCTGAAGGAAGAATTCCCCGACACGCGGTTCCTGAAAGAACTATTCGTGATCGACCGCGACCGCGTCACCTGCACCGGCGGCGTCGCGCCGCTCGACATGATGCTGAACCTGATCGCCGCGCGCGTCGGCACGCCGCGCGTCACGCAGATCGCCGAGCAGTTCATCGTCGAGCACGTGCGCGACACCAGCGCGCAGCAGCGCATGCCGCTCGTCGCCCGCCTCGGCTCCGCGAACAAATCGCTGTTCGAGGTGATCGCGCTGATGGAGAACAACATCGAGGAGCCGCTGTCGCGCGAGGAGCTCGCGCGGCTCGCGAACATGTCGCAACGGCAGTTGCAACGGCTCTTTCGCGAACATCTCGGCATGACGCCGACGCACTACTATCTGACGCTGCGGCTGCGCCGCGCACGCGAACTGCTGCTGCAGACCGACATGTCGATCATGCACATCACGATGGCCTGCGGGTTTCAGTCAGCGTGCCATTTCAGCAAGAGCTATCGCGACGCGTTCGGCACCGCGCCGACGCGCGAACGGCGCAAGCAGGTCGCGCCGCTTGCGCATGCGTTGACCGGGATGGTGGCGCCCGTGGGGCTGATGCCGGCCTGACGTCCACGTGATCACGCCGGTCTCCACCGGTACATGATCACCTTGGCGCGCGCGTCCTCTTCGACGAAGACCAGGTACTCGCCATCCGCGCGTCGAAAGGCGCTCACCCCGTTCGCCACATCGACCCAGCCGGACGCGCGGCCGACCTCCGGCCCCGGCCTGATCACGCCGATTTCCGCACCGGTGCCCTTGTCGTAGACATGCACCGCACCCACCGGCTCCACCGCGAAGACATACTTGCCCTCCACCGTCACGCCGATGATCGTCGCAATCGGCTTCGACGTCGTATTCCACGGCAGCGTGATCGCGTAGCGCTGCACGGGCTTGCCGGTCGACCATTTGTCGTAGCGCACCAGCACGCGCCCGGCCTCCTTCCAGAAGCTGCGATCGGCCGGTGCCTCAGCCGTGTAGCCCGTCACGTAGAGCGTGTCGGTCGTGGGTTCATAGATCGCCCGGCGCGCGTCGGTGAATGGCTGCGGCAGCGGATAGGCAGTCATGTTCGAATACGCGTAGACCGGATTGCCGCGCGCATCGAGCCCGCCGAAACGAAGCCGGTAGATGCCGTCCGAATTGCGCGTGCGCCAGATGTCGCCGGCACTGTCGACCCAATAGCCCCAGCCGCCGGCCAGCATCTTGCCGCTCGAATTGACGGTGAATTCGTCGCTGTCGAACCTGCCGTTGCCGTTCGCATCACGCCAGATCCAGTCGCCACTCTTTGGCGCATTCGGTAGCTGCTCCACCGCCCGCTCACTGCCCGCGATGAAGCCCGAAGGGATCGCCACTTCGCCGTCGCGCGGCGCATCGAAGCGATAGATCTTCAGATGGTCCGCATACATGTCGGTCAGGAACAGGAACGTGCGGCCCTTCAACCTGCGCGCGATCGGCAAACCCGGTGGCCAGCGGTCGGTATGGAAGACGGGATCGTCGGGGTACTTGAAGCGGTTCGACAGGAAACCCGCGTACGTCCACTGCTGTCCGGCCGGTTTCGACAGATCGAGCGTGAAGCGCTTGTTGCCGGTGTAGACGCTGTCCGGTCGCGACGGGTCCATCCATGCGCCGTCGACGAACAGCAGCCCCTGCACCTGCCAGCGCTGACGGCCATCGGGCGCATAGCTGGCGAGCGTCGCGCCCATCGTCGCGCCGGCTGAGTCGTCGCGCGGTCCGATGCCGTTGGTCGACACATAGACATTGCCGCGCGCGTCGACGCCAACCCCGGTCAACCCGTTGAAGCGTTGCGGTCCCGGCCGGCCTGGCATGCCGGCAAAGATGCCGCCGCGCTCGCCTAACGTACCTGAGGCCACGTAACCACCATTCGTCCTGGTGAAGAACAGCACCTGCTGGCGCGGCCCGTTATCGGCGATCAGCACGCGCCCTTGCGGATCGACCGCGACGTCGGTCGCGACGGTATCGGACGGCAGCGGCAAGGTATCGTCGAGACGCTGCCCGTTCGACGTGTAGTGCGCAACGTGCGGCACACGGGCACTGCGCGTGTCGGTGAGCACCCATAGCGTGCCGTCGGGGGCAAGCGCAATCCGCCCCGGCTCGTGAACGGCCCATGTCGTCTTGCGCAGCATCGATTGCGCGTCGTAAACCTCGATGCGTTCCTGCGCAGGATTCGATACATATAGCAGCGTATCGGTCGCTGCGAGACCGCTGACCTCCGCACGCGTGCCGTCCGGCTCGTCGTTCACCATCAGAAAACTCGCGGCGAGCCGCGCCCGCGGATCGGTGGCATTCGCCGGCGGCTCGAATGGCGCGCTGCGTTTCGTATCGGCGATCTCGCGCCGCGACACGCCGAACCATTGATGCCCTTTCTCCGGCCAGATGCCCTGTCCAACCAGATGGCCCCGCTCGTTATTGACCGACACCGCGATGAACGCGTAACGGCGATTGAGCGCAATCGCATTGCCGCCGCCGTTGCCCCAGCCATGCGTGCCGCCCGCGAAGCCGAGCACCTTGCCGTCCTTGTAGACGCTCGCTTCCGCCCCGCTCTCGTCCCACGGCGCGTTCGTATAGACCGTGCCGTCGGCAGCCACCGCGAGCGCAGTGATGTTGTTTTGCGTCCAGGTGCCGTCGCCGAAACCAAAGGTGTTGCCGATCCACGAGGTCTGTACGTTCAGCGCCGTTTCGGCAGACGTGGCGGCGGTTGCCATACAGGCAAGAACGCAGAGCATTCCGGCGAGCGTGAGACGGGACACGATTTTCCTCCAGTCAAAGGTTATGGGTCCGTTTCGCGGTCGACGTCGCGTGGACGGGAATACGCGCAATGGAAAGATTTCCGGAGTGGCGTAAAAGATTGCGGTTAGAGATATGAAAGGCCGAGGTAACAGCGGTTTGCCTCGCGCAGTTCACGCCGCTTTACACTAACCGTTAAATCCGGTTCAGCGAGTACGAAAAGAATTTCGAAAATATTCGATGCCTCCGATACACCGGCAAGTTCGCAATTTATGTTCGTCAGACCCTTTAGCATTGATCGATACGCGGTCAATCGTTCCACACGGAAGATATGCCCGGGCAATACGACCGATATCCATTGGCATCATAGAAAAACAACTGCTGTCGCAAGAAACGGACCTCGCCGCCGAAATCGATTCATACAAAAATATAAATAAATGAAATTGTTAGAAATTTATACAGCCCTTCACGTACCCCGGGTAAACATCTAATCATCTAGTTAACGAACCAATTGGCATAGCGCGGTACGTTGCCCCGTTTTTCACCTGTCAATCATCCAGACTGCGAGGCTTTTATCGGATGAAAGAGACGAGCGTTCCTCATAGCCAGTACTACCCGCAACTCGACGCACTACGGGGCATCGCAGCGTTGATGGTTGTCATCAACCATTTCGTTCTGCTCGGTCCTTTAGCGTGGGTGCCTAAAACGCCTTTACGCGTGGTCGCGCTGGGGCATGAAGCTGTTTTGCTGTTTTTTACGCTAAGCGGCTTCGTTCTGACACTCCAGTTGAGGTCGCGCCATGGCATTACTTATCGCAATTATCTGATCAAGCGGATTTGCAGGATTTATCTTCCATATCTCGCCGTTCTGATCATCACTTTCTCGATCGTCAATGCATTGACGGTTCACCCCGTGAAATGGGCCGGAGGATGGTTCAATGCTGTGTGGAGTGGTCCATTTACAGGAACGGAAATAACAGATCATCTATTGTTTATTGGTCAATATAAAGCCGGCCAGATGATCCCGGTTATCTGGTCGTTGATTTACGAAATGCGAATTTCATTGATCATGCCGCTCGTCGTGTTCTGTCTGGCCCGTGCACCCGCGAGCGCGTGCGTCGTGGCGGCCCTCGCTGTTTCGATGCTTGCTTTCGCACTCGTGCCGCGCGCCGGCGCGAGCAGCGCGAACTTCGACGGCGACTGGGCGATGACTGCACACTATCTGGGCATCTTCATCGCCGGCGCGACGCTAGCACTCCATCAGCCAGCCTGGCGGCAGTGGCTTGCCACGGGTCGCCGTACCGAGGCCGCGCTTGCCGGTTCGCTGGTGCTCTACTTCGTGTCGCGATCGACGATGTCGGTCATGTCGGGGGCCATCGGCCAGTTCATTTTCGACTGGTGTGTGGCGGCAGGCGCCGCAGGCATCATCTGCACCGCGATCGTTTCGTCGCGCTTCGCGGCCGTACTGGCAATGCGTCCCGTCGCGTTCCTCGGCACGATCTCCTACAGCCTGTATCTAACGCACGCGGTGGTGCTGGTCACCGTCATCCACCTGATGCCGTCGCCGGATTCCATGTGGCATGCAATCGCCATAGCCGCAGCGCTCGTCATTCCGGTCGCGGCAATCGTCCACCTCGTGGTGGAACGGCAAACGATCATGCTCGGCCAGTTCCTCACCGGACGAACGAACACCGCGTCGGCACGGGCCAGGCAGCAGACCTTCTGATCCGATCCGCCGTTGCAGCGGAAGAAAAAGGCCTCATATAGCGTTATAGTGGTTCTTCTACTGTCCGCCACCGAACACGCTCCGCCTGAGGTCCCTATGGCAGAAAACGATACCGACATCGCTGCGCGCACGCTCCACGTCGCTCCGCAGCAATTCTCGCTCGACGTGCTGCTCGAGAAGTACGCGAAGGGCGACGAGCGCAACGTCGACGACGTCTACCGCCGGGTCGCGCGCGGCGTCGCACAGGCCGAACCGGCCGCGCTGCGCGACTCTGTCGAGGCCCGTTTCGCCGAGCATCTGCGCAACGGCGCACTCGGCGCGGGTCGCATCATGAGCGCGGCCGGCACCGGTATCGCCGCGACGCTGATCAACTGCTTCGTACAGCCGGTCGGCGACAGCATCCAGGGCGTCGACGAGAATGGCCTGCCCGGTATCTACGTCGCGCTGCTGCAGGCGGCCGAAACGATGCGCCGCGGCGGCGGCGTCGGCTACAACTTCTCCGCGATCCGTCCGAAGGGCGCGCGCGTGCATACCACCAGTTCGTCGGCATCCGGGCCGTGCAGCTATATCGACGTATTCGACGCATCGTGCCGCACGGTCGAAAGCGCGGGCTCGCGGCGCGGCGCACAGATGGCGGTGCTCGACTGCACGCATCCGGACCTGCCCGAATTCATCGAGGCGAAGCATTCGAAGGGCCGCTGGAACAACTTCAACGTGTCGGTCGCGGTCACCGACGAATTCATGCGCGCGGTCGAAAACGACGAACCGTGGCAGCTCGTGCACCGCGCGGAACCTTCGCCGGCACTGCGCGCGGCCGGCGATCTGCGGCAGCGCGAAGACGGCCTGTGGGTGTATGCGGAAAAACGCGCCCGCGCGATCTGGGAGCGCATCATGCGCTCGACCTACGACGTCGCGGAGCCCGGCGTCGTGTTCATCTCGCGGATGAACGAGGACAACAACCTGCGTGCGGTCGAATCGATCCGCGCGACCAATCCGTGCGGCGAGCAGCCGCTGCCCGCCTACGGCTGCTGCAATCTCGGGCCGCTGAATCTGACGCGTTTCGTCGTCGATCCGTTCGCACAGCGGCACGGCGGCACGCCGTCGTTCGACTGGAACGCGCTCGCCGAAGCCACGCGCACGCAGGTACGTTTTCTCGACGACGTGCTCGACGTGACGCTATGGCCGCTCGACGAACAGCTTGCCGAAGCGCGCGCGAAGCGTCGCATCGGTGTGGGCCTGACCGGCCTCGGCGATACGCTCGTGATGCTCGGTCTGCGCTATGACCACGCGGAAGGCCGCGATTTCGCGGCACGCATCGCGCGGCTGATGCGCGACGAGGCGTACCGCGCGTCGGTCGAACTTGCGCGCGAACGCGGCGCGTTCCCGCTCTTCGATGCCGCGCAGTATCTGGAAGACGGCACGTTCGCGTCGCGCCTGCCCGACGACATCCAGGACGCGATCCGCCTCGACGGCATCCGCAACAGCCATCTGCTGTCGATCGCGCCGACCGGCACCGTGAGCCTCGCGTTCGCGGACAACGCGTCGAACGGCGTCGAGCCCGCGTTCTCGTGGACCTACACGCGGATGAAGATGATGCCCGACGGCAGCCGCGAATCGTTCGCGGTCGAGGACCACGCATACCGCATCTATCGTGCGCTTGGCGGCGACGTCGAGGCGCTGCCCGACTATTTCGTCAGCGCGCTCGACATGTCCGCGCGCGACCATCTCGACATGATGGCCGCGGTGCAGCCGTTCGTCGACACGTCGATCTCGAAGACCGTCAACGTGCCCGCCGACTATCCGTTCGACGCGTTCGAAAACCTCTACTTCGATGCATGGAAAAGCGGTCTGAAGGGACTCGCGACCTATCGCCCGAACGAGACTCTGGGTGCGGTGCTGAGCGTGACGCCCTCGTCGGCCGCCGACGATGCGCTGTCCGAAACCGACGTCGACCCATTGCGCGTCGCGATCGACCATCGTCCGAGGGGCGAACTGCCCGCGATCATCGAAAAGGTCGAATACCTGACGCAGGCCGGCAAGAAATCGCTGTACGTCGCAGTGTCGTTCATCGAGGTGACCGGACGGGTCGGCGGCGAGGATCTGACGATCGAACGGCCGATCGAGTTTTTCATCCCGGTCGGTCAACGCGATGAGTCGCAGCAATGGATCACCGCGACGATGCGTTCGCTGTCGCTTGCTGCGCGTGGCGGTTTTGTCGCGCGCAATCTGCAGGATCTGCGCAAGGTGTCGTGGGATCGCGGTCAGGTGCGGCTCGGCGACGTGCAGCGGCTCGACGGTCACCGCACGCCGCGCTGGCACGATTCGGAAGTCGCCGCGCTCGCGTATGCAATCCAGCAGATTCTGCACCGGCGCGGCTTTCTGGATTCGGAAGGCAACCAGGTGCCGTCGCGGCTGCTTGCGAGTCTGCCGCGTGGGCAGCTTGTCGCACCGACTCCGGTTGCTTCTGCAATGACGGACGATAGCGTTTCCTCTGAGCACGAAGCAACGCCCTCGCCAGCCGCAGGCCCGCTCGAACTACGCACGATGCTCGGCCGCAAGTGCGGCACGTGCGGCGCAAACGCGGTGATCCGCAAGGACGGCTGCGATTTCTGCACCGCATGCGGCGAAATCGGCGCATGCGGGTAGCAGAAATCGCGCTGCTTAAGCCGCCTTCAGCAGCCCATGCGGGTCGATCACGAATTTACGCGGTGCACCGCCGTCGAACTTGCGATAACCGTCGGGCGCTTCGTCGAGCGACACCACCGTTACGTTGACGATGTCCGCAATCGGCAGGCGGTCCCACAAAATCGCCTGCATCAGGTTGCGGTTGTACTTCATCACCGGCGTCTGCCCGGTGTGCAGCGAATGCGACTTCGCCCAGCCGAGTCCGAAGCGGATGCTCAGGCTGCCCTTGCGCGCAGCGGGATCAGTCGCGCCCGGATCGTCGGTCACGTAAAGGCCCGGAATGCCGATCGCGCCGGCCACGCGCGTGATGTCCATCAGCGAATTCAGCACGGTCGCGGGCGCTTCTTCCTGGCTGCCGTGACTGCCGTGGCCGTGCGCCTCGAAGCCCACGCAGTCCACCGCACAATCCACTTCCGGTTTACCCAGGATCGCCGCAATCTGTTCGCCGAGCGTCGCATCGCGCGACAGGTCGACTGTTTCGAAACCGACCGCGCGCGCATGTGCGAGACGCTCCGCGTTCATGTCGCCGACGATCGTGCATGCTGCACCCAGCAGTCGCGCCGACGCGGCCGCCGCCATTCCGACCGGACCCGCGCCGGCGATGTACACCGTCGAGCCCGGCTTCACGCCGGCCATCACGGCGCCGTGATAACCGGTCGGCAGAATGTCGGACAGGCAGGTCAGGTCGCGGATCTTGTCCATCGCGCGATCTCGGTCCGGGAATTTCAGCAGATTGAAATCCGCATACGGCACGAGCACGTATTCGGCCTGCCCGCCGATCCAGCCGCCCATGTCGACGTAGCCGTACGCGCCGCCCGCGCGTGACGGGTTCACGTTCAGGCACACGCCGGTGTGCTGTTCCTTGCAGGTCTGACAGCGTCCGCACGCCACATTGAACGGTACCGACACGAGATCGCCGACCATCAGCGTCTCGACGTCGCGGCCCACCTCGATCACTTCGCCGGTAATTTCGTGGCCCAGCACGAGGCCGACTTCAGCGGTCGTGCGGCCGCGCACCATGTGCTGGTCGGAGCCGCAGATGTTGGTCGACACCACTTTCAGGATCACACCGTGACCGATCGCGCGTCCGCGCGGATCGACCATCTTCGGATAGTCGATTGACTGGACTTCGACCTTGCCCTGCCCCAGATAAACGACACCGCGATTGCTGCTCATTGTTTCGTCTCCATGTTCGTCTGACGTCACGCATTGCGCCACGGCATTCGGCGAACGCCGCTCTTTCGAGCGTAGCCCGCGAGCGGGCGCCCCCAATGTGTAAAACCCGACATCGACCTGGCTCAAACCGACATCGCGCTGAAAACAAGTCATTGCCCGGTTTTTGTTGATTGAACGATCAATAAAAAATCGCTAAGCTGCGGTTTTCCGGCCGCTTGAGACAGCTCGAGGCCGCTCGACATCACAGGGTTCGACACCATGCCCAAACTCGGCATGCGCGAAGTGCGCCGCGCGCAACTGATCGACGCGACGCTGCTCACGATCGATCAGGCGGGCCTGTCGGGCACGACGCTCGCTTCGGTTGCACAACGCGCGAATATTTCGACGGGCATCGTCAGCCACTATTTCGGCGACAAGGACGGGCTGCTCGAAGCGACGATGCGCCACATCCTGCGCGACCTGTGGGCCGCGACGACGCGTCGCCGCATCGCCGCTAAATCGCCGCCGCGCGCCCGATTGCGCGCGATCGTCGCCGCCAATTTCGATGTGTCGCAGGTCAGCGGCCCCGTGATGAAGACATGGCTCGCGTTCTGGACCGAAAGCATGCACGAGCCTGCGCTGCGCCGGCTACAGCGCGTCAATACGCGGCGCCTGTATTCGAACCTGTGTGCCGAATTCGCGAAAGAATTGCCGCGTGGCGCAGCACGACGCGCGGCCAGCGGCCTTGCCGCGATGATCGACGGGTTGTGGCTGCGCGGTGCGTTGTCCGGCGACCCGTTCGACACGCGCGCGGCACTGCGGCTCGCGAACGATTACATCGACATGCTGCTGGCGCGCACCGCCTGATGCGCGTGCCCATCAACCCGAATTCAAGTTCAAGGAGCTCCACGATGTCCGTCTACGACCTGCAACGTCTTTACATCGGCGGCGAATACGTCGACGCCACCGGCGGCGACACGTTCGATACCTTCGATCCCGCCACGGGCGAAAAGCTCGCCACCGTGCAGCAGGCGAGTGCAGCCGACATCGACCGCGCAGTCGACAGCGCACGCGAAGGCCAGCGCGCGTGGGCGGCACTCACCGCGATGCAGCGCTCACGCATCCTGCGTCGCGCGGTCGACCTGCTGCGCGAGCGCAACGACGCGCTCGCGGAACTCGAAATGCGCGACACCGGCAAGCCGATCGCCGAGACGCGCGCGGTCGACATCGTCACCGGCGCGGACGTAATCGAGTATTACGCGGGTCTCGCGACCGCGATCGAAGGTCAGCAGATTCCGCTGCGCGCCGATTCGTTCGTCTATACGCGGCGCGAGCCGCTCGGCGTGACGGCCGGCATCGGCGCATGGAATTACCCCGTCCAGATCGCGTGCTGGAAATCGGCACCCGCGCTCGCGGCCGGCAACGCGATGATCTTCAAGCCAAGCGAAGTGACACCGCTGTCCGCGTCGAAGCTCGCGGAAATCTACGTCGAAGCCGGCGTGCCGCCGGGCGTGTTCAACGTCGTGCAGGGCGATGGCCGCGTCGGCGCGCTGCTCGCGAATCATCCGGGCATCGCGAAGCTGTCGTTCACCGGCGGCGTCGAGACCGGCAAGAAAGTGATGGCGGCCGCGGGCGGCTCGACGCTGAAGGAAGTGACGATGGAACTCGGTGGCAAGTCGCCGCTGATCGTCTTCGACGACGCCGACCTCGACCGCGCCGCCGACATCGCCGTCACCGCGAACTTCTTCAGCGCGGGCCAGGTGTGCACGAACGGCACCCGCGTGTTCGTCCATCGTTCGGTTCAGCAGGCGTTCGAGGCGCGCATCGTCGAACGCGTGAAACGCTTCCGCATCGGCAAGCCGTCCGATCCGTCGACCAACTTCGGCCCGCTCGCGAGCGCCGCGCAACTCGACAAGGTGCTCGGCTACATCGACAGCGGCAAGCGCGAAGGCGCGCGGCTCGTCGCGGGCGGCGCACGGATCGTCGACGGCGAATTCGCACGCGGCCAGTACGTCGAGCCTACTGTGTTCGCCGACTGCCGCGACGACATGAAGATCGTCCGCGAAGAAATCTTCGGCCCCGTGATGAGCCTGCTCACGTTCACCGACGAAGACGAAGCGATCGCGCGCGCGAACGACACGGTCTACGGCCTCGCCGCGGGCGTCGTCACCGAGAATCTGTCGCGTGCGCATCGCGTGATCCATCGGCTCGAAGCGGGCATCTGCTGGATCAACACGTGGGGCGAATCGCCGGCCGAAATGCCGGTGGGCGGCTACAAGCAGTCGGGCGTCGGCCGCGAAAACGGCATCACGACGCTCGAGCACTACACGCGTATCAAGTCGATTCAGGTCGAGCTCGGCCCGTATCAACCGGTATTCTGAAGGAGGCCAGCATGGCGGCGAACGAGTACGACTACATCATCATCGGCGCGGGGTCGGCGGGCAACGTGCTCGCGACACGGCTCACCGAAGACCGCGACGCGACCGTGCTGCTGCTCGAAGCGGGCGGCCCAGACTACCGGTTCGATTTCCGCACGCAGATGCCCGCGGCACTCGCGTACCCGTTGCAAGGCCGGCGCTATAACTGGGCGTACGAAACCGAGCCCGAGCCGCACATGAACAACCGGCGGATGGAATGCGGCCGCGGCAAGGGGCTCGGTGGGTCGTCGCTGATCAACGGCATGTGCTACATCCGCGGCAATGCGCTCGACTACGACGGCTGGGCGCAGCGTAAAGGCCTCGAGGACTGGGGCTACCTGGACTGCCTGCCGTATTTCCGCAAGGCCGAAACGCGCGACGCCGGCCCGAACGACTATCACGGCGGCGACGGCCCCGTGCACGTGACGACCAGCAAGCCAGGCACGAACCCGCTATTCGAAGCGATGATCGACGCCGGTGTGCAGGCAGGCTACCCGCGCACCGACGATCTGAACGGCTACCAGCAGGAAGGCTTCGGGCCGATGGACCGCACGGTCACCGCGCACGGCCGGCGTGCGAGCACCGCGCGCGGCTACCTCGATCAGGCGCGCGCGCGACCGAACCTCACGATCGTCACGCACGCGACCACCGACCGCATCCTGTTCTCCGGCAAACGCGCGAACGGCGTCGCCTACCTGCACGGCAGCAAGGCCATTACCGCGCACGCGCGTCGCGAGGTACTGCTGTGCGGCGGCGCGATCGCATCGCCGCAGATCCTGCAGCGCTCCGGCGTCGGTCCGGGTGCGTGGCTGCGCGCACTCGACATCCCCGTCGTGCTCGATCTGCCCGGTGTCGGGCAGAACCTGCAGGACCACCTCGAGATGTACATGCAGTACGCGTGCAAGGAGCCGGTGTCGCTCTACCCGGCGCTGTTGCTGCGCAACCAGCCTGCCATCGGACTCGAATGGATGCTGCGCGGCACCGGCATCGGCGCGAGCAATCATTTCGAGGCGGGCGGCTTTATCCGCACACGCGACGACGATCTGTGGCCGAACATCCAGTATCACTTTCTGCCGGTGGCGATCAACTACAACGGCACCAACGCGATCAAGATGCATGGTTTTCAGGCGCACGTCGGCTCGATGCGCTCGCCGAGCCGCGGCCGCGTGAAGCTGCGTTCGCGCAATCCGCACGAACATCCGTCGATCCTGTTCAACTACATGGCTGAAGCGCTCGACTGGCGCGAGTTCCGCGACGCGATCCGGATCACGCGCGAGATCATCCAGCAGCCTGCGCTCGACCGGTTCCGCGGCGACGAGCTGAGTCCTGGCGCGGCGCTGCAGAGCGATGCGGAAATCGACGCGTTCGTGCGGGCCCGCGCGGAAACCGCGTACCACCCGTCGTGCTCGTGCGCGATGGGCTACGACGACATGGCGGTGGTGGACGGCGAAGGCCGCGTGCATGGGATCGACGGGCTGCGCGTCGTCGATGCGTCGATCATGCCGCTGATCACGACCGGCAACCTGAACGCACCGACGATCATGCTCGCGGAGAAGATCGCCGACCGCATCCGCGGACGCACGCCGCTTTCGCGCCCGGATGCACGGTATTACGTCGCGAATGGGGCGCCGGCACGGGGAAGCGCGACGAGGCAGGGCATGCCGCGGCGGGCGGGAGAGCCGGCTCACACGAGCTGACCTGATGTAGCCACAAGGGGGCGTGCATGGCGCCCCCATACCATCCCGATGCCGGTTCCGTTCTATGTCGGCAAATAATGGTCGCATCTACTGAATGGACCTGAGCCCCGACGCGACCTGCGTTCGCGGCCCGTCTCACGTCCATCAGAGGATGCCATGCCCACCGCCGCTCCCCCGCCTGCTCCCGTTCCTCGCGCCAGTGCCGCCGCGCGGCTCGAACGCCTGCCGTTTTCGGGCTATCACCGCACCATTTTCCTGATCATCGCAGTCGCGTTCTTCTTCGACTCGGTCGATCTCGGCACGATGACCTTCGTGCTCGGCTCGATCCGCACGGAGTTCGGACTGTCGAGCGCGGCCGCCGGCCTCGTCGCGAGCGCGAGCTTCTTCGGGATGGTGATCGGTGCCGCGGTCGCGGGTCTGCTCGCCGACCGCTTCGGACGACGTCCCGTGTTCCAGTGGAGCATGGTGTTGTGGGGTCTCGCGTCGTACCTGTGCTCGACCGCGCATTCGGTCGAGGCACTGATCGTCTACCGCGTGTTGCTCGGCATCGGCATGGGGATGGAATTCCCGATCGCGCAGACGCTGTTGTCCGAGTTCGTGCCCACCGCCTCGCGTGGCCGGCTCGTCGCGTTGATGGACGGCTTCTGGCCGCTCGGTTTCATCACGGCGGGCGTCGTGTCGTATTTCGTGCTGCCGCAGTTCGGCTGGCGCAGCGTGTTCGCGCTGCTCGCGATCCCTGCGGTATTCGTGTTGATCGTGCGCCGCATCGTGCCGGAATCGCCGCGCTGGCTCGAACATCGCGGCCGGCTGCATCAGGCCGATTCGGTGCTCGCGCAGATCGAGGCGAAGGTGATGAAGTCAGCGGGTATAGCATCGCTGCCCGCGCCGTCGATGCTTGCCGAAGCCGTCGTCGTGCGGACGCGCGGCGCGTTCCGCGAAATCTGGAGCGCCGCGTACCGGCAACGGACGATCATGGTGTGGGCGTTGTGGTTCTTCGCGCTGCTCGGCTTCTACGGCCTCACGTCGTGGCTCGGCGCACTGATGCAGCAGGCGGGCGTCGCGGTGACGAAATCGGTGCTGTACACGGTGCTGATCTCACTCGGCGGCATTCCCGGCTTTCTGTGCGCGGCGTGGCTCGTCGAACGCTGGGGCCGCAAGCCGACCTGCATCGCATCGCTCCTGGGCGGCGGTGCAATGGCCTATCTGTACGGCCAGACCGCGCTGCACGGTGACAGCGTCGCGCTGCTGATCTGCACCGGCCTCGTGATGCAGTTCTTCCTGTTCGGCATGTGGGCCGCGCTCTATACGTACACGCCCGAACTGTACGGCACCGGTGCACGCGCGACGGGTTCGGGGTTCGCGTCGGCAATCGGGCGGATCGGTTCGCTGATCGGGCCATATGCGGTCGGCGTCGTGCTGCCGGTGTTCGGCCAGGGCGGCGTGTTCACGCTCGGCGCGCTGTCGTTCGCGGTGGCCGCGCTCGCGGTGTGGATGTTCGGGATTGAAACGAAGGGGCTTGCGCTGGAATCGCTGGCGTCGGATGCGCTCGTGGACGAGGCGCCCGTGTATCAGGTCGCAGTCGATGAAGCGCGTTGATTGAGAAACACGGGCCACGCACGCTGCGTGGCCCAAGACGTGGTACCCGTTCGCAACGCGCGAATGGAGAGGCGCTCAGATCGGCGTCAGCACCGGCTCGCCCGCAAAATGCCGCTGCGCATTCGCGAGAAAATGGCGCACCGATGCGCCGACCGCTTCCGGTGACGTCCCGCCCATATGAGGCGTGAGCACGACGTTCTTCAGATGCAGCAGCGGCTGCGGCGGATGCGGCTCGCTTTCGTACACGTCGAGCCCGGCACCACCGAGCGTGCCCGCTTCGAGCGCCGCGGCCAGCGCCGCCGTATCGACAACACTGCCCCTCGACACGTTCACCAGAAACCCCTGCGGACCGAGCGCATCGAGTACTGCACGGTCGATCAGATGCTGCGTACCGGCGCCACCTGGCGTAGAGATCACAAGGAAGTCGCTCCACTCCGCAAGGTCGCGCACATTGTCGAAATAGTGCAGCAGCGAGCCTTCGCGCGGCTTGCGGTTGTGATAGCCGGTTTCGATGTCGAAGCCCGCCGCACGACGCGCAACCTTCATCCCGATGTTGCCGAGACCGACCACACCGAGCCGCTTGCCCGACACATTGGGCCGCAGCGGCAGCTTATCGCGCCAGATGCCGTCGCGGGTTGCACGGTCGCGTTGCGGGATGTCGCGCACGACGGCCAGCAACAGTGCGAACGCGTGATCGGCGACGCAATCGTCGTTGGTGCCGGCGCCGTTCACGAGGACGATGCCGCGCGTCCGCGCATGATCGACTGCAATGTTCTCGTAACCCGCGCCGAGCGCACTGACAAATTCGAGCGCGGGCAACCGGTCGATCTCCGCGGCCGTCAGACCGTTCGTTCCGTTGGTCAGCACCGCACGGACCGGCACGCCATCGAGCGTGTCGAACACCTGCGCGCGCTGCTCGGGCGTCGGTGCGTAGTGGATGTCGTACGCGGCGTCGACGCTCGCGTAGCTGTCTTCTTTCAGGGGGATCAGGACCAGCAGGGAGGGTTTCATGACGTGGACACGCTAACCGGAAGAAAGCAAAAGGAAGGAACGGCGGCGCTCGTCAGTGTAGCAAGGCGGCGCTTCATTGTGCTTTCATCCGGTGCGGGTCCGCAGGGTGATTGCGCGTTTGCACCGATTCCCGGGCAGTGGCGAACGCGCCTTAAAATGGGCGACCTTCCCTTCCCCGGAGCGCGCCATGCCCGATACCTCCTCCGCCGGACGCGAACCGCCTGCACGATCGGCGGCCGGCGACGACTCCGAGATGTTCGATCTCGCGCCCGTTTCGCTGTGGCTCGAAGATTTCAGCGGCGTACGGGCGCTGTTCGACGTATGGCGGGCCGACGGCGTGACCGATCTGCGCGCGGCGATCGTGCAGGAGCCGCATCGCGCGGTCGAATGCGCGAGCCGCATCGGCGTCGTGAAGGTCAACCAGAAAACGCTGTCGCTGTTCGAGGCCGCGAGTCTGGATGTGCTCACGGCTAATCTCGCCGCGGTATTCCGCGACGACATGCTGGTCACGCATCTCGAAGAACTCTGTCAGCTGTGGGACGGTGCATCGCACTTCACGAGCCAGACCGTCAACTACACGCTCGGCGGCCGACGGCTCGACGTGCTGCTGAAAGGCCACGTGCTGCCCGGCCACGAAGCGCAATGGGGCCGCGTGCTGGTATCGGTCGAGGACATCACTGAGTTAGAGGGTGCGCGGCGCCGCATCGGGCACGCGGAGCAATACACGCGCGGGCTCTTCGAGAACTCGCCGGTGTCGCTATGGGTCGAGGATTTCAGTCCGATCAAGCGGCTGCTCGACGATGCGCGCGCGGCTGGCATCGCCGATTTTCGCGTGTTTACCGACGTGCATCCTGAATTCGTCGATCGCTGCATGCAGGAGATTCACGTGGTCGACGTGAACCAGCACACGCTGCAGATGTTCGCCGCACCCGACAAAAAGACGCTGCTCGCGCGGCTGCCCGAGATTTTCCGCGACGAAATGCGCCCGCACTTTCGCGAGCAGCTGATCGATCTGTGGGACGGCAAGCTGTTCCAGCAGCGCGAGGTGCTGAACTATTCGCTCGAAGGCCACGAGGTCTACGTGCATCTGCAGTTCTCGGTGATGCCCGGCCACGAGCGCACGTGGGACCTCGTGCTGGTCGCACTTACCGACATCACCGCGCGCAAGAAGGCCGAGGCGTACCTCGAATACCTCGGCAAGCACGATGTACTGACGAAGCTGCGCAACCGCTCGTTCTACGTCGACGAACTGAACCGGCTGGAGCGCAAGGGGCCGTTTCCGGTCACCGTGATCATGGCCGATCTCGACGGGCTGAAGCGCGTCAACGATCAGCTCGGTCACGCGGCCGGCGACACGCTGCTGCGGCGCGCGGGCGAAGTGCTGGCGAAAGCGATCGAGGCGCCGGTCCAGGCCGCGCGGATCGGCGGCGACGAATTCGCGCTGCTGCTGCCGGCCACCGACGAACGCGGCGGCGCCGCGATGATCGACACGATCCGTCAGCTGGTCGACCTCAACAACCAGTTTTATCCGGGCGCGCCGTTGAGTTTTTCGATGGGTGCCGCGACCTGTCAGCGCGGCGACCGGCTGGAGCACGTCGTGCAACAGGCCGACATGCTGATGTACGACGAAAAACGCAGCCGTTACGCGGACGGCGCATCGCCCGCTGCCGATGCGTGACTGTGGTTACGCCGATTGCGCCGGTTGCGTCGGAAACCGCAGCTCGAAGCGCGTCACACCCGCTCGCGGACACGACACGTGCGCGCTGCCGCGATGCAGGTTCATGATCGCCTTCACGATCGCAAGGCCAAGACCGCTCGATTCGGTGAACTGGCTGCGCGCGGAGTCCGCGCGATAGAAGCGGTCGAAGAGCCGCTGTAGTTGTCCGGGCGGAACCGGCAAACCGTCGTCGTTCTCGACGACGACCGTCGCGCCCTGTGCATCCTGCGTGCCGGTCAGGCGCACGACGGTATCGCGTGCGCCGTAGCGCACCGCGTTCACGACGAGGTTGTTGATCGCGCGCCGGCACAGCATCGGGTTGGCCCATGCAGTGCCGTCGGCGGTCACGGCGAAACGCATGCCGCGCTCGTCGGCGAGCCCTTCGAAGTAGTCCGCAATCTTGTTCAGTTCGTCGCCGAGCGCGACCGGCGCACAGTCGACCGACAGTGCCGCGTCGTCGGCCTGCGCGAGAAACAGGATGTTCTCCGCGATGTGGCCAAGCCGGTTCAGTTCCTCAAGATTCGATTCGAGCACGTGCTGATACTCGGCGACGTCACGCGCCTGCGCGAGCGTCACCTGGGTCTGGCCGATCAGCACGCCGACTGGCGTGCGAATTTCATGCGCGAGATCGGCGGAAAACTGCGACAGCCGCTGATAACCATCAGCAAGCCGGTCGAGCATCGCGTTGAACGCGTGCGTAAGTTGCCGCAGTTCGACGGGTGCGTCGTCGCTGTTCAACCGTACCGCGAGATTCGCCGGGCTGATCTGCGCCGCGTGCGATGCGATGTGCCTGATGGGCCGCAGGCCGCGCCGCAGTACCGCATACGCGAGCAGCGTCGCGGCCAGCATGCCCGCGAGCGTCGAGAAGACGATGCGGTCGCGATACGCAGCGAGCATGCGCACTTCCTTCGCCATCGGATGGCCGGCGATCACCTCGACCTGGGTACCGTCCTCGCGCGCCGACGCGGACGCGACCGCCCAGTGCACGACAACGCCATCTGGCAGTTTTGTGTACTGGATGTCGGCCAACGTCGGCGAGCGGTTCGCGGCCAACGCTCGCAGCGGTGGCACCGCGATACCCCCTGGGTTCACATCGATGAACGGCTGCTCGCCGGGCCGGCGAAACAGCAGCACGTCCTGCTCCGCACCGAGCATCGTCTCGAACAGCAGCGGCCGGTCCTTCAGCTCGCTGACCGTGTACATCTCGCGCACGAGCCGGCTGAAATGCTCGACACGGCCAAGCAGCATGACGTCCGCGTAGCGCTCGAGCGACAGTTGCGCCGAGCGGTAGAAGTACGCGCCGAGCATGCCCGTCACGACGCACGCGATCGCCGCGAACAGGATGGTGGTGCGCGTCGTCAGCGAGCGCGACGTCCACAGTTTCATACGTCAGGACCGAATGTGTAGCCGATGCTGCGCACCGTGTGGATCAGCTTCTTCTCGAATGGATGATCGATCTTTGCGCGCAGCCGTTTGATTGCGACGTCGACGACGTTCGTATCGCTGTCGAAATTCATGTCCCACACTTCCGACGCGATCTGCGTGCGCGACAGCGCTTCGCCCTGCCGTTTCACCAGTAGATGCAGCAGCATGAATTCCTTGTTGGTCAGCGCAATCTCGATGCCTTCGCGCGTCACGCGGCGACGCAGCACGTCTAGCTTCAGGTCGGCGATTTCGAATACGTCGGCTTCGCGCACGACGCCACGGCGTAGCAGCGTGCGAATGCGCAGCACGAGTTCGGTAAACGAGAATGGCTTGACGAGGTAGTCGTCCGCGCCAAGTTCGAGGCCGTGAATGCGATCGCTGACGTGATCGCGCGCGGTCAGAAAAATCACCGGCAGGTCGCGCCGCGTGCGCAGCGTGCGCATGATTTCCCAGCCGTCGATGCCGGGCAGCATCACGTCGAGCACGACCAGTTCGTACGGGTGCTCGAGCGCCATATGCAAGCCGTCCGTGCCGGTGCGCGCGAGATCGACTGCATAGCCGCTCTCGCGTAGCCCTTTTTTCAGGTAGTCGCCAGTCTTCGGATCGTCTTCAATGACGAGAATGCTCATGGTGCCAAACCGTTCGGGAGACGCGCCGTCGCGGCGCGCGTTTGTGTGTGCTGTTTCAACATGCTTCGCCGCATTCTAGCCGCTGGCACGCGGAGTCCGGCAATTCTGACTTTTTTGTCATCCAGTCGTCAGACGCACGAGCCATTTCGCGCACTACGCTTGAGCAGTCCTCCACCACCTGGAAACACCATGAAGCCTGCTGTACGTCATTTTCTGCGCGCAGTCGCCGCCCCCGCACTCGTCGCCGCCGCTTTTGTCGCCACCTCGCCCGCGGCTTTCGCCCAGGCCAAGCCGACCGGCGTGCGCGGCACCGTCACCGCGCTGAGCGGCGACACGCTCAAGGTCCACGAGAACAGCGGCCAGGACGTCGACGTGAAGCTCGCGAAGGACACGCCGATCCGCGGCGTGACGCTCGCGAACATCGCGGACATCAAGTCGGACAGCTACATCGGCACGGCAGCGATCCCGCAGGCCGACGGCTCGCTTAAGGCGCTCGAAGTGCACGTATTCCCGGCCAGCATGCGCGGCTCTGGCGAAGGCCACCGTCCGTGGGATCTGGGCGCGAACAGCTCGATGACGAACGGCACCGTGGGCAACGTCGTGGTCAGCAATGGCCGCACGGTCACCATCAAGTACAAGGATGGCGAAAAGAAGGTCGTGATTCCGCAGGACGTGCCGATCGTCAACCTGACGGAAGGTGATCGTTCGCTGCTCGTGCCGGGCGCGCACGTCGTGCTGTTCGCACACAAGGAAGCGGATGGCTCGATGGCGGCGAACTTCATCTCCGCCGGCAAGAACGGCATCGTCCCGCCGATGTAATGCACAGCGCCGCCGCATTCCGCGGTGGCGCATCTGACTTTCCCGATTCCGTCATGGCCGTTCCCACAGAGCGCTTCGTCGCGCATCCACTCGTCGTCCGGATCACGCACTGGATCAACGCGTTCGCGATGGTCTGCATGATCGCGAGCGGCTGGGCGATCTATAACGCGTCGCCGATCTTTCCGTTTCGGTTTCCGGTGTGGGCAACCGTCGGTGGCTGGCTCGGCGGGTCGATCGCGTGGCATTTCGCCGCGATGTGGCTGCTGTGCGCAAACGGGCTCGTGTACCTGACGTACGGGCTCCTGAGCCGGCATCTGCAGCACCAGCTATTGCCAGTGTCCCCGCGCGACGTCGCACGCGACGCGCTGCTTGCGTTGCGCTTCCGGCTGCCGCACGAAGCGGGCCGCTATAACGCCGTGCAGCGCGCGCTGTATCTGTTCGTGCTGCTGCTCGGTGTGCTGCTCGTCGCGTCGGGTCTGTCGATCTGGAAGCCGGTGCAGTTCTCGTGGCTCACTTCGCTGTTCGGCGGTTACGACTTCGCGCGGCGTGTGCATTTCTGCGCGATGGCGGGCATCGTGGGCTTCGTCGTCGTGCATCTCGCGCTCGTCATGCTGGTGCCGCGCACGCTGCTGCCGATGTTCACCGGCCGTGCGAAACGTCACGCGCCGACGCACCCCGACACGCAACAGGAACACCGGGCATGAGCGAACGCAATACTCCCCCTGTCGTCGAACCCGCCGAACCCACCGAGTCCACCGAACTCGTGACAGACGCCGCTTCGATCCGCAGCACGCGCATCTCGCTCGCCGAACATCGTCCGCAGCTCGAACGCCTGCAACGGCGGCTTTTTCTGCGCTCGACGCTGTCAGCCGGCGCGCTCGCGATGCTGTCGGGCTGCAACATGCAGGACGGCGATTCGGTCGACAAGGTACTGTGGGCGATGTCGCGCTGGAACGATCGCGTGCAGGCCTGGCTCTTCAGCGGCACGCGGCTCGCACCGACCTATGCGGCAAGCCAGATCACGAAGCCGTTTCCGTTCAACGCGTTCTACCAGGAATTCGACGTCCCCGACATAGACGGCGCATCGTTCGCGCTCGAAGTGTCGGGACTCGTCGCCGACCGGCAACCGTGGTCGCTCGCGCGACTGCGCACGCTGCCGCAGGTTTCGCAGATCACGCGGCACATCTGCATCGAAGGATGGAGTGCGATCGGCGAGTGGCGCGGCGTGCCGTTCCGTACATTCCTCGAGCGGATCGGCGCGGACACGACGGCGCGTTACGTTGGCTTCAAATGTGCGGACCGCTATTACTCGAGCCTCGACATGGCGACCGCGCTGCACCCGCAGACGCAGCTCACACTCGACTTCGGCAACGCACCGCTGCCGCCGAAATACGGTTACCCGCTGAAGCTGCGCGTACCGACCAAGCTTGGTTTCAAGAACCCGAAGCACATCGCCGCGATCTTCGTGACGAACACGAATCCCGGCGGCTACTGGGAAGACCAGGGCTACAACTGGTTCAGCGGACTATAGAGCGCCATGAACGCCATCCGCTGCCGACGCTTCAGGCCGCCGTCACGAACGGTCGCTGGGACGTTACGCTGCGCAGCGACGGCGTTTCGATCACGGTGCGCACGCGCCGCACTTCGTCGACCGGGCTCCGGCCGAACAGCCGTTTAAACTCGCGGCTGAACTGCGACGCGCTTTCATAACCGACGCGTGCCGCGGCTGCACCCGCATTCAAACCGTCCTGCACCATCAGCAGCCGCGCATGATGCAGACGGGTCGTCTTCACGTACTGCATCGGCGACGTCGCCGTCACGGTCTTGAACTGCGCATGAAATACGGCGACGCTCATACCCGCTTCGCGCGCGAGCAGGTCGACGTCGAGATCGCCTTCGTAATCCGCGTGAATGCGCCGCAGCGCCTTCGCGATGCGGCCAAAATGATGCTGATGCGTGAGCGCCGCGCGAATCGCGTCGCCCTGCTCGCCCGTCAATACGCGGTAACAGATCTCACGCACAATGCCCGGGCCGAGGATGCGTGCATCGAGTGGCGACACGAGCGCTTCGAGCAGCCGTTGTACCGTGTCGCCGAGCGTCGGGTCGAGCGGCGTCGAATAGATGCCGCGCGGCTCGTCATGCGCCGCGCCGCGCGTGTCGTTGAGCATCAGCAGCAGTTCGGCGACCACGCCGAGATCGACGCGGATCGAGATGGCGAGAAACGGTTCGTCGGGCGTTGCGTCGGTTTCGCATTCGAACGGCAGTGGCACCGACATCACGAGGTACTGCTGCGCGTCGTAGTGGAACGTCTTGCCACCAAGATAACCGCGCTTGCGTCCCTGGCACACGATCACGATGCTCGGCTCGTACATGACCGGCATGCGCGGCAGCGGCCGGTTCGAACGCATGAGGCGGACGCCGTCGAGGCACGCATGCGTGGAACCTTCGGTGGGCGCGAGCGTGTCGAACAGCTTGACCATCCGCTGCTGCGCGGCGGCTGTGGGCGAAAGGCTGGAGGAAGGGATCGAGGTCATTGCTAAATCTTCGGGTGCGGAGAAACAGGCTTGAAATCTAGCATTAAATGCGTTGCGGTGCCGCGCCACCGTAGAAATAGGCAAATCTTCGAGACATTCAGGTATTTCCCTGGTGGGACCCGCTCCCTACAATGGGAACCCTGTTGAGAAGCAGTTTTCCACGCGCCGCCTACCAGGCTCACCCGCGCTTACCGCGCACCTACCGATAACCGACGTTCATTTCGAACGCCGACGCTGATGCGTCCGGTGCGGCTCGCCTACGCCCTTTCCTCTCACTCATCTGTCGGAGCGATCATGACCACAACCCTGGCCTACGCGGCCCAAGACCCGAAATCGAAGCTGGCACCGTTCACTTTCGAGCGCCGCGCGCTTCGCGAACATGACATGCAGATGGAAGTGCTGTTCTGCGGCGTCTGCCACTCGGACCTTCACCAGGCCCGCAACGAATGGAAGAACTCGGTGTACCCGGTGGTGCCGGGCCATGAAATCGTCGGCCGCGTGACGGCGGTCGGCTCAGGCGTCACGCATCACCGCACGGGCGATCTCGTCGGCGTCGGCTGTCTCGTCGACTCGTGCCGCACCTGCGCGAGCTGTGAAGAAGGGCTTGAGCAGTATTGCGAGAACGGTTGGGTCGGCACGTACAACGGCGTCGACCGCGTGAACGGCGACATCACGCTCGGTGGCTATTCGACGAACCTGGTGGTTGACGAAGCGTTCGTGCTCGGCGTGCCGGACAACCTCGATCCGGCCGGTGTCGCGCCCCTGCTGTGTGCGGGCATCACGACGTACTCGCCGCTGCGTCAATGGAAGGTCGGTCCGGGCCAGAAGGTCGGCATCGTCGGGCTCGGCGGTCTCGGGCACATGGGCGTGAAGTTCGCCCGCGCGCTCGGTGCGCACGTCGTGCTGTTCACGACGTCGCCGTCGAAGATCGAGGATGCGAAGCGACTCGGCGCGCACGAGGTGGTGATTTCGAAGAACCCGGAAGAGATGGAAGCCCATGCAAACAGCTTCGATTTCATCCTCAACACGGTTGCCGCGCAGCACGACCTGAATCCGTTTCTCAACCTGCTCAAACGCGACGGCACGATGACGCTCGTCGGCGCGCCCGAGCACGATCACCCGTCGCCGCAGGTGTTCAACCTGATTTTCAAGCGCCGCCGGCTTGCCGGTTCGCTGATCGGCGGTATCGCGGAAACGCAGGAGATGCTCGATTTCTGCGGTGAGCACGGCATTACGTCGGACATTGAAATCATTCCGATGCAGCAGATCAACGACGCCTACGAACGGATGTTGAAGAGCGACGTGAAATATCGCTTCGTGATCGACCTCGATTCGCTCAGGCAGTAGCTCAGGTGGTAACTTAGGCAGCAGGACACCGCAACATTTTCTTTCCCGGCAGGCCGTGTACTCGCGCGGCTTGCGTCCCGCTCCCCGCCTTTACGTTGACTGCTGCGCCGGCGCACCTCCCTGAAGGGACGGTCCGTCGGCCGCAGGCCGTGTTCCTTTCGCTGGATGGCGCGACCGATTCGCGCCGCGCGCCCGATGCTGCGACGTCGCGCGCGTGCCGTTCCGCATTTCGATGACTTACTTATTGTCTGTTTCCGTTCGCACAGGAGATGTCCCGTGATCGACCGCATTCAGGCGATGCGCACGTTTGTCCGCATCGTCGACACTCATAGTTTTACCCGCGCCGCCCAGTCGCTCGACATGCCGCGCGCGACTGCCACAACGATTGTCCAGAACCTCGAGGCACTGCTCGGTACCGCGCTGCTCACGCGCACGACGCGCAGTCTTAGCCTCACGACCGAAGGTGCCGCGTATTACGAACGCTGCGCGCAGATTCTCGCCGACATCGACGAACTCGAAGCCGGCCTGCGCGGCACGACCGATGCGATCAGCGGACGTCTGCGCATCGAAATGCCGGGGGCCGTGGCCAATGCGCTGGTGTTGCCCGCACTCGACGATTTCCATCTGCGCTATCCGCAGGTCGATCTCGCGATCGGCATCGCCAACCGCAACGTGGATCTCGTCGCCGAGGCCGTCGACTGCAGCATCCAGCTCGGCGAGCTGCCCGACTCCGGGCTCGTCGCGCGGCGTCTCGGCACGCTCGATCACGTGACGTGCGCGAGCCCGGCGTATCTCGAACGCCGCGGCATGCCCGTCGAACTCGACGATCTCGCGACGCACGTCGCGGTGAACTGGCTGTCGCGGCACAACGGCCGCGCAGTCGACTTCGATTTCGAGGTCGGCGACAGCGCGATCCGCGTGAAGGTGGATGGCTTCGTGAAGGTCAGCGACGAGCAGGCCTATCTGACCGGCGGGCTGCAGGGCCTCGGGTTGATCCAGCCGTCGCGCATCGCCGCGCAGCCGTACCTCGATTCGGGCCAGCTGGTCGAGGTACTGCCGCAATGGTCGCCGGTGCCGATGGCCGTGTCGGTTGCGTACGTGAAGAGCCGGCGCGTGTCGCCGCGCGTGCGCGCGTTCGTCGACTGGCTCGTCGAGCTGTTCGACCAGGCTGGGCACGTCGAGCGGGACATGTCGCGCGTACGGCAGTTGATGCGCGGCGGGCTGCATGCGGCTTGAGGGCCGTTTGAATACCGCTTGATTGCGGATTGAGGTTCACGCGCCGCACTTCGTGCGCGGCGCGTGTGGTCCCGCTTAATTCGACGGCTTGACCGGAACGGGCCGCGTCAGCAGATCGACGTAATAGTCGAAGAAGCGTGCGTTGTCGAAGCGCTTCACGATCGTCATTTTCTGCAGACCTGCCGGCGGGTTGCTCGCGTAGCCGGTGGCCTTGCCGTCGTTCGCACCGAAGCTCGTATCGACGTCGACCCATTCGTCGACGGTCTGCGTCGCGAACGTAGAGTCCATCAGGTACGCGATGGTCAGCGTGTCCCAGATGCTGGTGGTGTAGTTGGGATTCGTTTCAAAACCATTCTTGCCGTCGAACCCATAACCGTTCAGTTGCTTGAAGATCTGCGTGACGATGGTCTGCTTCGACGGATCGTGCGTGATGCGATCGTAGGTGGCTTTGTTCATCTTCACGGTATCGGTCACGTCGAGCGGCACGACGACCTGTTTGATCGGCAAACGCAGCACCGTGTGCGCCGCTTCCGGATCGAACCACCAGTTGAATTCGGCAGTCGGCGTAGTGTTGCCGGGCACATCGATCGCGCCGCCCATGTAGATGATCTGCTTGATCATCGGCACGATCTCCGGATGCTGCCGCGTCGCGAGCGCGATGTTGGTCAGCGGACCGATCGCGAGAATCGTTATCTCTCCCGGATGCTGCTTCACGCTGTCGACAATGAAGTCGACCGCGCTCCTGTCCTGCACTTTCGTATGCGTCGCGAAGCCATCGGGTGGCGCGACGAGATCGGCATCGGACTTAGGCTCCGGCGAACTCCACGCACCGAGGTAACCGTCGCCGCCGGGGAACTGCGCGAGCTCGCGCTGGATCGTCGCGTAGTCGTGCGACAGCGCGTAATTCGCGCCCGCGTACACGCCGATGCGATCGCCGACGCCGAGCCGCTCGACCGATTTCAGCGCATCCGCGACACCCTGCTTCAGCCATTGATTGCCGGACACGACCGTGATGCCGAGCACTTCGATCTGCCCTTGCGCCTGCAGCTGCGCGGCCATCACGCCGAGCTGACCGTCGTCGCTCATCGTGTTGTAGTCGCTGTCGATGATGATCTTCGGCGCAGTCGTCGTTTGCAGCGTGCCGCCGCATCCCGCCACCATCGCCGTCAATCCCGCCACGCACGTCAACGTCACGATCAATTGCCTCACTCACGCCTCCCAGGTTGTCGTTGCTGTTTGCTGTTCGCCGCACACCGGGCATCGAGCCGTTCGAAACGAAACGTATGCGCGCGACAGGGGGCGTCCATCATAGACGTAATCGTTGCGCAAGCAAATCGTCATGCGATAGACATCGATGACATCGAAGGCGTCGCGACACGTCGCATCGCACACGCGATGGACGCAGATTTCGATGCAAGCGGGAAGACAGCGAAGCAACGGAACATGCGCACGAACGGCGCAAAGAAGAAAAGCGTGAGGTAACGCAGGTAAGTCGAGTCGATCAGGGTTGACGCGTCTGCGACGCGTTCGGGCATGCGGGGTCCTTGCCCCAATGCCCATCGCACACGCGCCAGCGGCAGAACTGCTCTTCGAAGAAGCCCTGCTCGCTGCACTCCTTCACGCGCTGCGCGAGTTGGGTGCCGGCCGGCGTACCAGGCGTGGCGGGCGCACCGGTACGCGACGCATGCGGTGCCGATTTGCTCGTCGCTGTGTTGCCGGTTTTTGCGGGAGCAGCTTGCGCGTCCGCGGGTTTGGTGCGCGCGACGAGTGCCGCGAGCAGGTCCGCATCCGAATCGTCACGCGAACCCGCCCTGGTGTCGTGCGCAGACTTCTTCGCCTGCGCGACCGTGGTCGATGCGCCGGCATGACGCGCGTTCGCGGCTTCGTGCTTCGCATGCGCCGCGTCGTGCTTCGTCGCATTGCTCGCGACCGTCGACGTCTCCTGCCTTGTCGATGCGATAGCTGCAGCGGACGCGGCCGGCGCGGTACCGCTCGCATCCTGTGCACCGCTCGCAAGCGCACGCGACAGGCGGCTGTCATCGCTTGCACCGGACGCTGCATCGGCGGAAGTTTTCGTGTCCTTATCGGTGGTGTCGTCGGCGATGATCGTCGCTGTCTGCGGCGCGGAAGCGACGCTATCAGCGGCTTTCGCCGCGACCTGCGCAGTACCGCTGGCCGGTGTCGCGACAGCATTGCTTGCCGCGTTTTGCGCAGGCGCCGCAGTACTCGCGACAACCTCGCTGTGACCGGCGCGATGCTGAAGCTGCCATGCACCCCAGCCGCCCGCGGCGATCACCAGCAACGCGACGATCGCGACCGGTGCACGCGAACGGCGCGGCTTGTCCGACGGCGGTGCGACGCGGCCCTCCAGATTCGCGAGGATGCGCGAGCCGTTGGCTTGCGCGCCTTTCTCCGTATCGGAAAGCAGGCTAGGCGGGGCTTTGGAATTTGAGTTGTCCGGCTCACTCATTCACTGTCTCTTTGAAACCTGCTCATTGAATTCAGGCTTATTTCGCCGCGATAATAGCGCAACGCCCAACTTTGGGCTGGCCTGATTCTAAGAGCAAGCATTACAAAATACAATTGTTTCGAATTCTTCCGGGGGCCCTTTGATTGCTGTAGCACTCGTCGCTTATTTTGCCATTGCCGTCGCGGTGGCAGCCATTCTGCTATTACCGGCGGTGCGGGCATCGCTTTTCGGCGGCGTACTCAACCTGCATAATTTGATCTCGAGGCGCGCGTCGAAAGGCGCCGCGCAGGCGCGCAGTCAATTAGCGAAGTCGGCAAGAATTTCGCAATCGACACTCGGCGATATGCAAAATTTACTGGTGCGCCGGCGCTTGCTGATTTTTACGACCACAGGTATTCTTGCGACGCCGCCATTAGTGGCCATTGCATTACGCGGCAGACAGTTGTTATTTCAATATGACGACACCATCAGAGTACCCGACGAAAAAATCGCCGCACTGTTGAACGGCGAGCAGCTCGTCCCGCCGCCGCCACTGCCGCCTGAGGTTTTCGCGACTCAGGAGGTCGAGCAGGTTCGGCCCGCACTGAAAGATGCGAGCCGCGACTGGAACCTGCTGGACGCCGACTTCAGGACGCGTTTATTGCTCGTGTACAAAATGATGCGCGAGCAATACGGCTATGAAATGGCTTTGCTGGAAGGTTATCGCAGTCCGGAGCGGCAAAACCGGCTGGCGCAAATGGGGGGAGTAACCAATGCCGCCGCGTTTCAGAGCTATCACCAATACGGGCTTGCGGCAGACAACGCGTTTCTGCGCGACGGCAAGCTCGTCATTTCCGAAAAAGATCCCTGGGCCATGCGAGGCTATCAGTTATACGGGCAGTGTGCCGAGCGGGTCGGCCTCGTTTGGGGCGGCCGCTGGAAATTGATGGACCTCGGCCACGTCGAATATCACAAACCCGGCTTCGTAATGGGACGTAAAGGTTAAATGTCAAATCATCCGAAGCGGACAATAATGAGGTGAACATGGGGCGTTCATTCATTTTCGCCGGCGACGCGTGCAGCGCGATCGCGACACCCACCCTTCGCAGATCCACTTGACGATGGCCGCCCATTCCGACGTCCACGCAGCCAGCAGACTTCTGTCTGCGCACGCTTGCCGACATCCATTTGTGGCCGGCACACTCTCCGGCATTCCATATTCGCGTTGCACGCTCGTCTTTACGCTACGCGTGTCGCGTACGTCATGCGCATGCAGGCACTTAGGTACACGCGCAACGAGCCGTCACGACATGCCGCCCGGACACGCATTCGCCACGCAAACCGGCTACGCTCGCGCGCGGGCCCACGCGGCAATGCAGCCGCGGGCAGCCGCAGTACCCAGCGCCATCAAGAACAGCAACAGCACTCCCAGCACCAGGACCTGAACGGCATATGCGACGCTTCCTCAACGTGTTGACCCACACCCGCACGCTTTCGATCATCGGCTTGCTTGCGCTCGCGGCCGTACTGTTCATCGCGGCCGATGCGATGGAAATTCCGCCCTTCTGGCCTGCCGTGATCCTCGCGGCGATCATCGCGCTGTGGGTGCTGGTGTGGATCGTCAAGCGGCTGCGCACGAGGCGCGCGAACCGCAAGCTCGGCGACATGCTCGAGCAGCAGGCTGAAACCGCGAAGGCCGCGCCCGCCGCGGACGGCAAGCAGGCGGAACTCGACGTGCTGCGCACGCACCTCATCGACGCGGTGAAAACGATCAAGACGTCGAAGATCGGTCAGATGTCCGGCGGCTCCGCGCTGTACGAACTGCCGTGGTACATCGTGATCGGCAACCCGGCCGCGGGCAAGAGCAGCGCGGTGCTGAACTCGGGCCTGCAGTTTCCGTTCGCGGACAAGAACAGCGCGGTGATCCACGGCATCGGCGGGACGCGTAACTGCGACTGGTTCTTCACGACCGAAGGCATCCTGCTCGACACCGCCGGCCGCTATTCGGTGCACGAGGAAGACCGCAGCGAATGGCTCGGCTTTCTCGGGCTGCTCAAGCGTCACCGGCCGAAAGCGCCGATCAACGGCATCATCGTCACCGCGAGCATCGCGGAACTGACCGGCAATCGTCCTGAGTTCGCGATCAATCTCGCGAAGAACCTGCGCCAGCGCGTGCAGGAACTGACCGAAAAGCTCGAAGTGTTCGCGCCGGTCTACGTGATGTTCACGAAGGTCGACCTGATCACTGGCTTCACTGAATTTTTCAGCGGCAACGATCGCCAGGAATACGACCGTGTGTGGGGCGCCACCCTGCCCTACGAGTCCGACGAGCGGCGCGACGTCGTCGCGCTGTTCGACGATCGCTTCGAGGAACTGTACGAAGGGCTGAAGGAAATCAGCATCGCGCAGATGTCGATCAACCGCGGCAGCAAACTGTCGCCGGGGCAACTGAGCTTCCCGCTCGAATTCTCGACGATCAAGCCGGCGCTGCGCGCATTCCTCGCCACCCTGTTCGAGACCAACCCGTTCCAGTACAAGCCGATTTTCCGCGGCTTCTATTTCACGAGCGCATTGCAGGAAGGCGAAACCAACAGCGCCGCCGCGCAGCGCATCGCCACGCGTTTCAGCCTGTCGACCGACAGCCTGCCGAAAGGGAACGCCACGTTTTCGAAGAACGGCTTCTTCCTGCGCGATCTATTCTCGAAAGTGATCTTCGCCGACCGGCAAACGGTCAGGCAGTTCGCGAGCCCCGCGAAGACACGCATGCGCTACGCGACCTTCTTCGGTTTCGTCGCGGCGCTCGCACTCGCGCTCGGCGGCTGGACGTGGTCGACGATCGGCAACCAGCAGCTCACGGCGAACGTGCAGGCCGATCTCGACAACGTCGTGCGTCTGCAGCAGAACCGCAACGATCTGCAATCGCGTCTGCAGGCCATGGACATTCTCGAGGACCGCATCGAACAGCTCGAGCAGTTCCGCCGCGACAGACCGCTGTCGGTGTCGCTCGGGCTGTATCAGGGCGATCGGCTCGAGCAGCATCTGCTGACGCAGTACTACAGCGGCGTGAAGCAGATCATGCTGACGCCCGTATCGCAGAACCTCGCGTCGTTCCTGAAGGACGTCAACACGCATCCCGACCAGCTCGCGCCGATGACGCACACGCCCGATTCGGGCGCGGTGCAGGTGTCCGCGCATGCGGCAATGTCCGCGAACAACCAGGGCGGCCTCTATAGCGACGCGTCGCCGACCAATGTCGAGGACGCGTACAACGCACTGAAAACCTACCTGATGCTGTCGGACAAGCGCCACGTCGAAACCGCGCATCTGACCGACCAGGTCGCGCGCTTCTGGCGCGGCTGGCTTGAAACGAATCGCGGCAACATGCCGCGCGACGAGATGATCAAGAGCGCGGAACGGATGATCACGTTCTACCTGTCGCGCGTCTCCGACGACGACTGGCCGATGATCGACGCGAATCTCGCGCTGGTCGACCAGACCCGCGAAAACCTGCGCCACGTCGTGCGCGGCATGCCGGCCCGGCAGCGCGTCTACGAGGAAATCAAGGCGCGCGCATCGACCCGCTTCGCGCCGATGACGATCGCGCGCATCGTCGGCGAAGGCAATACGTCGCTGATCGCGGGCAGCTACGCGATCCCCGGCACGTTCACGCGCGATGCGTGGTTCAGCTACGTGCAGCCGGCGATCCGCGACGCGGCGACGAAGGAACTGCAGGCGAAGGACTGGGTGCTCAACACCTCGGCGACCGACGACCTGACGCTCGAAGGCAGCCCCGAGCAGATCCAGAAGGCGCTCGTCGCGATGTACAAGACCGAGTACGCGCAGCACTGGCAGAAGTTCATGCAGGGCATAGCGGTGCAGAGCTTCGGCAGCTTCAATCAGGCGGTCGATGCGATGAACCGCCTCGGCGATCCGCAGGATTCGCCGATCCGCAAGGTGCTCGAAACCGCCTACGACCAGACGTCGTGGGACAACCCATCGCTCGCGAACGCCACGCTCAAGCGCGCGCAGAGCGGCATGACGAACTGGTTCAAGCAGTGGTTCTCGCGTGCGCCGACCGGCCAGTTGAACGCGAACATCGACATCAACGGCAATCCGGTCGAGCTGCCGGTCGGGCCGATCGGCCAGGAGTTCGCGGGTCTCGGGCGGATTGTCGCGGTACGCGACAACGCGTCGCTGCTGCGCGGCTACATGGATTCGCTGTCGAAGGTCCGCACGCGCTTCAACGTGCTGAAGAATCAGGGCGACCCCGGTCCCGGCGCGCGTCAGCTGATGCAGCAGACGCTCGACGGCAGCGGCTCCGAACTGTCCGATTCGCTGAAGTTCGTCGACGAACAGATGCTGACCGGCCTCACCGATTCGCAACGCAAGGCGCTGCGTCCGCTGCTCGTGCGGCCGCTGATGCAGGCGTACGCCGTCGTGATCCAGCCGGCCAGTGTCGAAGTCAACAAGGTGTGGAACGCGCAGGTCTATCAGACGTTCCAGGGCTCGCTTGCGAACAAGTACCCGTTCTCGGGCGACGCGAAGGTCGAAGCCGGCTCGAGTGAAATCGGGCAGGTGTTCGGCCCGGACGGCTCGATCGCGAAGTTCGTCGGCACGACGCTCGGACCGCTCGCCGTGCGCCGCGGCGATACGCTGACCGCGCGCACGTGGGGCGACATGGGCCTGCAGCTGACGCCGGACTTCACGAGCGGCTTCGCGCGCTGGGTCGCGCCGCTCGCGGGCGGCGCGGCAAGCGGCGGCGGCCAGGGCGGCTCGAGCGAACCGCAGACCGTGTTCCAGATCCTGCCGCAGCCGAGCAGCGGCACGACCGAATACACGATCGCGATCGACGGCCAGCAACTGCGCTACCGCAACACGCCACCGCAATGGACCAACTTCGTGTGGCCGAACCCGCAAGGCACACCGGGTGCGACGCTGTCGGCGGTCACGTTCGACGGCCGCACGATCCAGCTCGTCAACGAGCCGGGTCGCTACGGTCTCGAGAAGCTGATCAATTCGGCGCAGCGCAAGCGCCGTCCTGACGGCACGTTCGATCTCGTGTGGACGCAGGGCAACGTCACCATCGAGGCCAGCATGCGCATCATCAGTACATCGCAGGCCACGGGCAGTGGCAGCAGCGGGGACGCACCGCAGCAGCAGAGCCTGCGCGGCGTGCGCCTGCCGTCGTCGGTCGCGGACGTGAGCGCCGCGGCGAATGCAGCGAACGCGACGCCAATGAGTGCCGCGCCGGGCATGGTGCCGGCACCGTCCAATACCGCTGCAACCTCAGGGAGCGCGCAATGACGCAGACCGTTCAGGCGCAGATCGCCTACTTCGGCAAGATCCCGTCGCGCGGCGACTTCGTGAAAAGCGCGCACAACCCGCAGCTGTTGCAGACGCTCGACCGCTGGATCGCGCAGGCAATGGAAATGCTCACCGACGACCCGCGCTGGAAGATCGTCTACGAGAATGCCAAGCCGATGCACTTCGCGTTCCTCGGTTCGCGCAGCAAGCTGGCGATCGCGGGCCACATGGTGGCGAGCCACGACCTGTCGTCGCGGCGCTTTCCGTTCCTCGCCGCGACCGCGCTCGAAGTGGACAAGCCGCTCGCGTTCCTCGCGCGCAGCCCGCTCGCGTTCGCGCGGCTCTGGTCGCGCGTTGCATCGCAGATGCGCCCGCTGCTCGGCGCCTCTGAGCCGCCCGGCGCGCTGCAGGCGCTCGGCGACACGCAGGTGCCGATCGACATCGGCGGCGCGGGTAATCCGCACGACGGCACGTTCAACGATTTCGTCGAACACCAGACGCTGTCGGGTCTCGAACAGATGCTGCTCAACAGCGGTCATCCGGTACGGCTGCGCGGCGCGATGCTCGCGCTCGGTTCGCTGCTGCGGCCGGTGATGCAAAGCGGCTCGTCGCATCTCGAACGCGGCCTCACACTGCCACTGCCGGTCGATCCGTTCTATCGCAGCCTCGTCGCCGCGTTCTGGCTCGAACTGATCGCGCCGTTCGTGTCGCAGGCCGATTTCGAACTGGCGATCTTCATCGGCACGATCGCGGAACGCGAGCGCCTCATCATCGGCTTCAACGGCGCATCCGCGAAGACGCTGCACAGCGTGGTCGATCCGCAGGCATACGCGGCCCACAACATCGATATCGACGACCCCGAGTGGGTCCACGCTCACGCACAGAACGACCATGGCATCAGCAAGCTCGTCAGCTACCTCGATCAACCGCAACTGTCGCTGCGCGTCAGCATCGACACGTTCCGCGAAGTCTTCATCGGAGAGTGACGCGATGCCGATCTATCGACACGGCACGATCCGCCGCTCGCTGCCACTGACCGTTGCGCTGCTCGTCGCGGGCCTTTTTGCAAGCGGTGCAGTCTTCGCCGACGACGCCGGCCCAGCCCGCGTCACGCCAGTCGACAACAGCGGCGTGCAGGTGCATACGACAATCCTGCCCGCGACGCCCGCCCCCGCTGCGGCGAACCCACGGACGACTACCGCAACCGACGTTCCGCCCGCGGCGAATGCGGTGCCCGGTCAGGTCGTGGTTGGCGGCAAGGTGCCCGACGAAGCGACCAAGGCCGCTGTGCTTTCGCGGCTGCGCGACACGTACGGCGCAGGCAATGTGGTCGACCAGATCGAGGTCGGCGATGTCGCGACGCCGCCGAACTGGGCCAGCAACGTGCAGAAGCTGATCGGTCCTCAGCTCAAACAGATCAGCAAGGGACAGCTGAAGATCGACGGCACGTCGATCGAGGTGAAGGGCGAGGTGCATAACGAGTCGCAGCGTCAGCAGCTCGCGAGCGACATGGCGAATGCGCTGAACCCGACCTACACGATCCGCAACGGCCTGCGCGTGAGCGCGTCCGAACAGGGAGTACTCGACCAGACGCTTGCGAACCGCACGATCGAATTCGAAACCGGCAGCGCGACGCTGACACCGCAGGGCCGCGCGATTCTCGACCAGATGGCCGCCGTGCTCGCGAAGCTGACGACGAGGACCGTCGAGATCATCGGTCACACCGACAACGCGGGGAACCGCACGTCGAACATCACGCTGAGTCAGGCGCGCGCCGATGCAGTCAAGGGGTATCTGGTCGCGAGGGGTATTTCGCCGCAGCAGTTGACGACGACCGGCGTCGGTCCCGACCAGCCGATCGCATCGAACGATACGACCGACGGTCGCGCACGCAACCGTCGCATTGAATTCCGCGCGGGGTCGTAAGATCGTAAGCGGGCCTTCGCCCGCTCAGGTCTTCTCGTCCGGCTTCACGCCGAGCAGTTCGCGGATGTGCGCGAGCGAGCCGCCGTCCTTCACCACCGTCGACAGCCACTGGTCCAGCGGCATGCCGGCCCACTCGGCGGCCTTGTCGGCGAGATACGCAACCGGGCTGTGCGGCTCGGTTGCGCGAAAGAACTTCGCCACTGCGCGCAACTGGTCGACAGCCTGCGCGCGGGTCTGAATGCCGGCCACGGTCACCGACGGCGTGGCGGCAGGTGCATGCGAAGCGGGTGTGTGCACGGGTTCCGCCGCGAGCGGCGTCTTGAAGCTGGGCTCGTTGCGCTCCACAGCCTCGGGTTGCTTCGGCGCTGCCTTCGTTACCGCGTTTGCATCGACGCCGACATCGCGTGCAAAACGCTCGGCGAGCCGGTAGACGCCGTCGTACGCGTCCTTGATCTGACGGAAGCTCGGTGCGGCATCGCCGGCACGCCGGTCCAGTTCCTGTTCGAGCGCCAGCACCGCCGCTTCGAAGCTCTTCAGGTCGGTGAGCAGCGTCGTGTAGAACGCCGGAGGTGTCGCGCGTTTCGACGACTCAATCTGTTCGACAGACGGCTTGCCGCGCGCGATGTCGTCGGCGTGCTCTGGATCGCGCTTCACCGCCTGCGCGACGTGCGTCGCCACTTCCCAGTCGATCGTGCTGTACAGCGCGCCGGACGCCTGCGTCACCGGCATCGCGCGCAGCAGTTCAGCCGAACGGCCCGCGAGCCACGCAACATTGCCGAGCCGGTATTCGGTGTCCTCGCCTTCGGGCAGCGGATGCACCTGCTCCCAGAAGCGTTCGCACAGGCCGGTCAGCAGCGCATAGCCCTGCGTGAGTCCGCCCACACCGTCCTCGATCGCCCACGCCTCCGTGAGCCATACCGCGAGCCGCAGGTCTTTGGTCTGTGTGCGCAGCAGCGCGGTCCCGCGCTCGGCGACGAACGACCAGTCCGCTTCCTTGATGTCGGTCACCCACTCGCCCTGATCGAGCGACGGGTCTTCGAAACGCCGCGCGTTCTGGATCGCGTCGAAATCGGATGAGAACAACAGATCGTCACCGCACGGCGACGCTTCGTTGATGGGCGCGAGTAGCGCAGTCAGGTCGGTCGTCATGACGAAGGCCATAGAAATCGGTTGAAACGTCGGGCCGGCGCGTGCATCAGGCCACCGTGTACTGGAACGCGCCGAACTCGTCCGCGCGCACGGTGATCCGCTCGATCGCCACGCCATCCGCGATCCGCTCCAGCACCTGCTGCGCCACTTCCGGCAGCAGCGTGCCGTTCAGGATGTGATCGACATTGCGCGCGCCCGAATCGACTTCCGTGCAGCGCGCGAGCACTGCGTCGACGAGCGACTCGTCCCAGTCGAACACCGCCTTGTGGTTCGCCTCGATGCGGCGGCGAATCCGTTCGAGCTTCAGTTCGATGATCTCGACGAGCACGTCGTCGGAAATCGGATAATACGGCACGACCTTCATGCGGCCGAGAAACGCGGGCTTGAACGCCTTGTACAGTTGCGGCCGCAGTGTCTCCGTCAACTCATCGGCGTCGGGCAATTCCTCGCCGCTCTTGTTCAGACACGCCTGCATGATCGCCTGCGAGCCTACGTTCGACGTGAGGATGATCAGCGTGTTGCGAAAGTCGATCTCGCGCCCTTCGGCATCGTCCATCGACCCCTTGTCGAACACCTGGAAGAACATTTCAAGCACATCCGGGTGCGCCTTTTCGACTTCGTCGAGCAGTACGACCGAATACGGATTGCGCCGCACCGCTTCGGTCAGCACACCGCCCTCGCCGTACCCAACATAGCCCGGCGGCGAACCCTTCAGCCCCGACACGCTGTGCGCTTCCTGGTACTCGCTCATGTTGATCGTCACGAGCTTGCGTTCGCCGCCGTACAGGATGTCGGCGAGCGCGAGCGCGGTTTCGGTCTTGCCGACACCCGATGGTCCGACGAACATGAACACGCCGCGCGGTTTGTTCGGATCTTCGAGGTTCGCGCTCGCGGTCCGCACCCGCTGCCCGATCGCTTCGAGCGCATGGTCCTGACCGATCACACGCGCAGACAGCAGCGACTGCAGGTTCAGCACGGTCTGGATTTCGTCCTTCACCATCCGGCCGAGCGGAATACCGGTCCACGATGCGACGATTTCCGCCACCACGAGGCCGTCCACCTGCAGCGGCACCATCGGCTGGCCCGCCTGCAATGTCTGCAATTCGGCGACGCGCGCCGCCAGCGTTTCGCGCGCACGCTCCGCCTTCTGTGCGGCTTCAGCATCGGCACTGCCGCCGCGCACTGCATCGATGTCCGCGCGCAGCGAACCAATTTCGGTCACCAGCGCGCGCTCCTTGTCGTAGCGTGCTTCGTCGGCCGCCACTTTCTGCAGGTCGGCTTCGCGCAGCGTGCGCAGTTCGGTCAACCGTTCATCGTGTGCCGCTCCGCTCGCCGCTTCGCGTTCGAGCGCGGCAATTTCCGCATCGATGCGCTCGATGCGCTTTTTCGTGTCGTCGATCGCGCCCGGCGTCGAACTGTGCGCAAGCGCGACTTTCGCGCACGCGGTATCGAGCACGCTGATCGCCTTGTCCGGCAGTTGCCGGCCACTGATGTAGCGATGCGACAGACGCACGGCCTCGGTAATCGCATCGTCGAGCACGCGCACGTTGAAGTGCTTCTCCATCAGCCCGGCCATGCCACGCAGCATCGCGGCCGCGAGCGTTTCGTTCGGCTCCTCGATCTTGACGACCTGAAAACGCCGCGCGAGCGCCGCGTCTTTCTCGAAGTACTTCTTGTATTCGCTCCACGTCGTCGCCGCGATCGTGCGCAGTTCGCCGCGCGCGAGCGCCGGCTTCAGCAGGTTGGCCGCATCGTTCTGTCCGGCCTGGCCGCCGGCGCCGATGATCGTATGCGCTTCGTCGATGAAGAGAATGATCGGATGCGCGCTCTTCTTCACTTCGTCGATCACGGTTTTCAAACGGTTTTCGAACTCGCCCTTCACGCTCGCGCCCGCCTGCAGCAGCCCCATGTCGAGCACGTGCAACGCGACGCCGCGCAGCGGCGTGGGCACGTCGTCGGCAGCGATGCGCAGCGCGAGTCCTTCGACGACCGCGGTTTTACCGACACCGGCTTCGCCGGTCATGATCGGATTGTTCTGGCGACGGCGCATCAGGATGTCGACGGCCTGACGAATTTCCGCTTCGCGGCCGATTACCGGATCGATCTTGCCTTCGCGCGCACGTTGCGTGAGATTCGTCGTATAGGTGTCGAGCGCCGGCGTCTTCGACGGTCCTTTCTGCGCGGCATTTTCGCCAGTGGGCACTGCCTGGTCGTCGCCTCCTGCGGTGCTATTCGCGTTGCCGCTGCGTTCGACTTCGGCGGAACCGGCCGTCAGATCGTCGAACTTGTGCTTCAGATCGGTCACGCGCACGCGGGTCAGCAGAGGCGACATACGCTGCGCGAATTGCGCGAGATCGGGCGCGGTCAGCAACGCGAGCAGCAGATGCCCCGAACGGATGCGACCGATCTGCGAATCGAGCGACGCGATCAACCAGGCCTGTTCGAACAGCGCGATCAGATGCACGGAAAATACCGGCGTGCGCGTATTGCCGGTTTTCAGGTGTTCGAGTTCTCGTTCAAGGTCGGCACGCAGCGCGTGCGCGTCGATGCCGCTGGCGGCGATCACAAGCGATGCGTCGCTCGCGGGCTGGTCGAGCAGCGTCAGCAGCAGATGTTCGAGATCGACCTCGTAATGTCCGCGCGACAGGCACAGACTTGCCGCCCGTTCGGCGGCCTGCCGGCACGTGGTGTTCAGTTTCGCGATCAGGGTTTTCAGCGGCGTGCTCATGTCGTGCGATCCAGGTCCAGTTCAACTTGAAGATCAGTGAATGACGTGCAGTTCGTAGCGCGCATCGGCGCGGTCGCGATCAGCGTCCTGCGTGCATAGAAACGCATCCCAGCCAAGCCGCGCACCGGCGCCCAGATGACTCGGTCCGACTTCCGCGCGCCGCAGCACCAGCGATACTTCATATTCGAGCGTCACGCCGGCGAGCAGCGTCAGCATGCGCTCCAGTGCGACCGCACGCTCCGCGCCCGGCAGGAACGCCTCGTAGTCCTTCTTCGACAGCGGGCCGATCACGAGCCGTGCGCGCATGTCGCGCTGCCATACGCGCTCGCCCGCCAGCGCGGTCGCACCCAGCACCGCGTTCACCTGGCCGAGCACAGTCAACTGGTCTTTCGGCACTTCGTACCATTTGCCAACGAACTGATCGACGCGCACCGGCACCGTGAAATAGTCGGACAGCGTGCGTTGCAGATAGGCAGCCGATACCGGCCGATGCCGGGCCGCGAGTGCGTAGCCGGCGATCGCCTCGTCGAAGAGCGCACCGGTGCCCTCCTGCAGGCTGTCGCGTGATTCGTCGTTCGCGACACCCGCGAGCGACAGCAGGAGCGGCAGATAGCGCTCGTCGCGATCGAGCTCGTAGTGAAACGGCAAGCGGTACTTCTTCCACGCGGCGTAGAACAGCGCGGTCGCGCGGTTCGAGAAGATATCGAAGAATTCGCGTGCGGCACGGTCGCGCTTCAACTGCTCGCGCGCGACGACCTGCTCGGTGTAATGCAGTGGCAGCGCGCCCTGCCCGCCCAGCAAACCGAAGAATGCCGGCGTCAGATCGACGCGCACGATCTTGTCTTCTTCGAGCGCTGCGACGCGTTTGTCACGGTCTTTCAGCGCGATGCCGTCGCCGTCGTAGGACTGCGCGTTCTCGATCTCGCTCGGCGGAAAACCGAGCGAGATCGAATTGCGAAACGCGATGCGCCGCGCGACGACGTCGCCGGGCCGTGTCTGCGTGTTGTCGGTGAACCAGCGCTCGAGCATCCGCACCGCCTGAAAAAATTCGAAGCGGTACGGCTCGTCGAGCAGCCGCTCGATTACGCCAGGATCGATTCGCCGCTGCGCGGTTTGCATCTCAGGATTTCCTCGCCGGTGCGTTGGGATAGCACGACCAGTTGCACAAAACTGTTGAGGTGCACATACAGCCCAAAGAACATATCGATCACACGCACGAACGCGCCGAGACTCGTGCCGACGAAATGTTCCTCGTCGATCGTCAGGCGAATTTCGATGCCGCGCACGAAGGTGGCAAACGGTTTGCCCGGCAGCCACTGCACGGCCGCATGCTGCTCGATGCCGGTGATGCCGTCGATGTGCCGCGCGGACACCGCGGTGCGCCGCAGGTCGTATAGCACGAGCATTTCCCGCAAGGCAGCCAGGCCGCTGCTCGCGAGCGACACGTGATTCAGTGCGAGATGCGAAATCAGCCGCCAGTGCGCGGCGCGGCCGCGCTCGAAGCGCACGCTCGGCGTGGGCCGACGCAGCATGGAGATGCTGCCGGTCAGCGAGCCGCCTTCGAGGAACAGGTCCCCACCTTCGAGACCCACCGCGAGCCCCGCGGGCAGATCGCGATTCGTGCAGGTCAGGTCGATACTCAGCGTGTCGGTTTGCGGTAACGACGGTTCGAAATCGATGTCGACAATCGAAATTTCCGTCTCGTAGCCGGGGCTTTTCTGCGCAACCCAGTCGTTCCGACGCGCGAACCAGTAATGACCCGCGCGCGATGCTTCGCCATGATGCAGCGAGTAGAACGGCCGGAACTCGATCACCGATTCTTCATGCGCCTGCTGCCGCACGAGCTTCACTGAATCGATCGAATAGACTTCGTACGCAAATGCGCGACGCGCCTCGGCGACGACCGGGTACGAGATAGCCTGATGGCTCACGCGGATCGGCTCGCCGTGTTGCCTGAACAGATTGACGACCGGCGTGCAGAAGAGCCGGAAATGATGCGCCGACAACGCATCGAGCAGCCGCGCGACGTGCGAGTCGCTGCGTACTTCCTTCAGCACGATATGCAGTGTGACGCGCTGGCAGCGGCCGCTCGCACGGGTTATCGCGGGCAGGTCGAAATCGATGAAATTAAACTTGTCGGGAAACGCGAAGTACTCGGTCAGCAGACGGTACGCGGGATGCGACTTCGCCGGATAGTCGATCAGCGCATCGGCCTCGTCGTAGCCGGCCTGCGTGAACGGCAACGCGCGCAGCGGCGTCCACTGACCGCGCCGGTCGCCTTCCACGTACGCGGCCAGCGCGTTGACGAACAGGCAGTCCGACAGTGCAGCGATGAACGACTGCTCGCCGTGCAGATGGGTGCGCAACATGTCCACTTTCATCGCGGACAGATCGAGTTGCGGTGACGTCGATTCGAACGTGATGGAGACGATCGCAGTCGCGTTGGCAGGCAGCACCGTCGCGCTCGGGGCCATCGCGACCGACGTGTACTTCGCCTCGGAAATGCGGATCGGCGCCAGCGTCACGTCGTACGCGGTGCGGAAGCGGCACTGCACGCCGCGGATCGGCCGCGACTTGAATTCGGTGCCGCGCTCGATCGTCACGGGTTCGGTGAGATGACTCAGCGCCGCCGACGTGCCGAGCTGCGCGATCGAACACGACGGAAACGGCCGCAGATAGTGCGGATACAGCACCTCGAGCAACGCTTCGGTGAACTCCGGGTAGTCGTCGTCGAGCTTCTTGTTGATGCGTGCACCGAGCAGCGCGAACGATTCGATCATCCGTTCGACGTGCGGGTCCTCGCAGTGCTCGCCGGACATCGCGAGGCGTGCCGCGATCTTCGGATAGCGTTCGGCGAAATCGCGCGAATAGCGGCGCAGAAAGGCCAGTTCGCGCTCGTAATACGGCAGCAGTTCTTCCATCAGTCGTCCCCGAACCCCCGATACTTCCCGGTCGAACCCGCCGCCGCTGCCGTGGCGCGGAGTACAACCGGCGGAATTAAAGCTTCGCGCGCGCGCGCGTCACCGAATACTGCAGCGTCGACGGTTGCAGCATCGCGTCGAAACTGACCGGCTCTTCCGCCGGATGTACGACCAGCAGCGCCTGGATCGCGAAATTCAGCGCGTTGGTGGACTGCTCGTTCAGCTCGAGCGTCACCGCGACCTGCTGCAGCCGCGGCTCGTGCCGCTCGATGGCCTGCTGGATCGACTTGCAGATGAACGTGCGGTCATAGTGACTCGCAAGGCTCAGTCCGGCGAAATCGTTCAATCCGTAGGTCAGCACCGAACGCCGGCACTCGGGCAATTCCGCCAGATCGTGCTCGGTCAGCGAGATCCGCGTGTTGAGGATCGCTTCGACGTCGCGAGCGACGGTGCCCTTCAATTCTTCCAGCGACAATTGCCGCATGGCCGGGGATGCCGGCAGATGCGGTTCATCGTCGAACAGCTTGTCGAGAAAACTCGGTTCGAATCGCTTCATCGGATGGAGCAGAACCGGTGCGACACAATACGGCCGCGATGCACTGCGAGTGTGCGCCGCGGCCGCCTATGCATCAGACCGCGTAGGTCTTGTCGTTCTTCGTGAGGCTCCACGCGCCTTGCGCGTTGCCGCCCTGGTTGCCGCCGATCTTCTGCTGCGTGTACTTCCACTGAACCGCGGCGTACTTCAGCGCGAATTCCTCGGACGGCAGTCCTTCGCCGACAACGCTCGGCGCGATGCTCGAAATGATCACGTATTTCAGCTTCACTTCGAGGTACTTGATGCGATTGCCTTCGCCGTCCGAGCGCATGAAATCGATCGTCACTTCGTCGAACGTCGTGCCGCCGGACGCATGCTGATACATCAGCGGGCTGACCACGTCGATGTCTTTCGTGAAGCGCATGTCGCTGTGTTCGCAGCGCTCGGCCGTGTGACCACCTGCCGTCGACGCGGTAGCGGAACGCGGCTGCAGGATCAGATGGCTAAACGAATCGAGTTCGATCCAGCCTGCGTGGTCCTTATCCTGCGACTCGCCCTTGATAGCCGGATTGCCGAATTTTAAGTAGAGATCCTTCATAATGCATCGACTCCCCAAAGAGGTGGTTTTGACAGCCCGCCCGGGCGGCCGGCCCGGGCATATTGACTTCGTTTAACAACTATCAGGCGTTGGCCGATTTCGGCAGATCAGCGACGAGCCGTAGCGAAATCGACAGCTCGTCGAGCTGGAAATGCGGCCGCAGGAACGCAACCGACCGGTAAGAACCGGGCTTGCCCGGAATTTCCGATACCTGAATCGACGCCTCGCGCAGCGGGAATTGCGCCTTCTGCTCCTGCGTCGCGTTGTCGTCGAGCAGAACGTATTGCGAAATCCAGCGGTTGAGGAACACCTCGACGTTCTGCGCGGACGCAAAACTGCCGATCTTGTCGCGCATCATCGCCTTCAGATAATGCGCAACACGCGACACCGAGAAAATGTATTGCAACTGCGCGGACAGCACCGCATTCGCGTTCGCGCTGTCGGTGCTGTACTTCTTCGGCTTCTGCACCGACTGCGCGGCGAAGAACGCGGCATAGTCCGAGTTCTTGCAGTGCACGAGCGGAATGAAGCCGAGATCGGCGAGTTCCTTTTCGCGGCGGTCGGTGATCGCAATTTCGGTCGGGCACTTCAGCGCGATCTCGCCGTCGTCGGTCTTGAACGTATGGGTAGGCAGATCCTCGACGAGACCGCCGCCTTCGACGCCACGAATTGCTGCGCACCAGCCGAAGTCGTCGAACGCCGCTGTCAGACGCGCGGCAAATGCCCAGGCCGCGTTGCACCACAGGTATTTGCTGTGATCGGTGCCGTCGACGTCCTCGACGAAATTGAAGCCTTCCGCAGTCGCGCCGTCTTTCGGATTGAACGGCAGCCGGCCGAGGAAGCGCGGCAGCGTCAGGCCAACGTAGCGTGAATCTTCGGCATCGCGGAACGACTTCCACTTCGCGTATTCGACGGTATCGAAGACCTTGCCGAGATCGCGCGGCTTGCCGAGATCGGCGAACGTCTCGAGGCCGAGCAGTTCAGGCGAAGCGGCGCTGATGAACGGCGCGTGCGCAGCGGCCGCGACGTGCGACATCTGCTCGATGAAATAGACGTCTTCCGGCTGGCGCGTGATTTCGAAGTCGCCGATCAGCGCGCCGAACGGCGCACCGCCGAACGTGCCAAATTCTTCTTCGTACACCTTCTTGAACAGCGCGCTCTGGTCGAATTCGATCGCGGTCTTGAAGTCGCGCACGATGTCGCGCTTCGGCGCGTGCAGCGCCTTGATTTTCACGGTCGCGCCCGTGTTGCTTTCCTTGCACAGGTAATCAAGACCGCGCCACGTGCTTTCCAGTTTCTGGAATTGCGGCGCGTGCATGACCGCGCTCAGTTGCGCGGAGATCAGGCGGTCGAGTTCGGCGACACGTGCGTCGATCGTCGCCGACAGGTTGTCCGATACCACCACGGTGCCGTCCAGCACCTGATGCACGAGCTCACCGATCAGATCCTTCGCGCGCGCATGTTCGGAATCGGATTTCGCGACCTTGCTCTTCTCGACGATATCGTCGAGAAGCGAGGTTCCGGCGCTGGCTTCCTGTGCGCCAGCTGCCTGGGTTGCCGCCGTTTGCTGAGTCATCTCACACCCCGTGGCTATTCGCCCTGCTTGTCATGATCCGGCTTGTCGCCGTGCTGGTCGTCCGCGCCGGCGCCGCTTTTCGCGAGCGCCTGCAACTGCTGCGTATTCGACAGCACCTCGCTCAGCAGATCCTCGAGCTTGTCGTTGCCGGCGAGCTTGTTGCGCAGATCCGCGAGCTTCGAACGCGCGTCGAGCAAACGCTTCAGCGGTTCGATCTGCGATACGACTTCATCGGGGCTGAAATCGGCGACCGAGTGGAACCGCAGGTCCACCGCAAACTTGCCGCCGCCTTCGCTCAGGCGATTCTCGACCTGGAACGCGGCGCGCGGCTCGATGGCCTTCATCACGTCGTCGAAATTGTCGCGATCGATATTCACGAACTTGCGGTCGCGCAGTTTCGGCTGCTCGACCTCCGACTGCCCCGCCAGATCGGCAACCACGCCGACGACGAACGGCAGTTCCTTGATTTCGATCGCATCGCCGCGCTCGACCTCGTAGGTCAGTTGAACGCGGGGCGGACGCACTTTTTGCAAGCGCTTCTGAATGCTTTCTTTCTTCGCCATCGTCGGGTCCCCTGCAAATAAACTAGCGTGTGATATCAGCGATGAGACTCAACGAAGCGCGCTGAACGGATCAGAGGCACCGCTGCCTTGTGCCGCCCTCGAAGGCGGCGTGGGCGTCGGCGGAGCTGCCGGCGCGGTCACCGTGACGGCCGGTGCGGTGGTGGTCGTCGCGGCGGGCGTGGCGGCGGTGCTGTCAGTGCCCGCGTCGGGCTTCGCGCCTTTCACCACGTGACGCACGATACGGCGCTTCTTCACGACGGGCTTGTCGACCTGTTCAGGAGGGAACAGCGACGCTTCGCCGAGCGTGTCGCGCAGTTGCTTGGCGAGTGCCTGCGCATCCGACTTCGCATCGCCCGCAAGCGACGAGTCCTGACGCAGTTCACCGAGCGATTGCGTCGCGACCCTCAAACCGGCGACGGCCAGTACGCTCTTCGCCTGACGGTCGGTCTGGTCGCGCGACAGCGCTTCCTGTGCGGCGACGATCGCCTGCCCGTAATGACCTTGAGTGAACTGGATCTGCGCAATGCGCGACCACGGTTCTTCACGCGTGGGATCCGATTTTGCCAATTGCTGATAAAGCCCCATTGCCCGATCCTGGTCGCCGCCCTTCGCGACCGTATCGGCATCGGCGAGGCTCTTATTGAATGCCTCCGGTGTAGGTGGCGTATTGTTCCCCTGCGTTGCACACCCGGCGATCACCGCGCATGCCAACACTGCCCCAGATACTTTTACAAAGAGACGCTCTTTCATCGTTTTTCACCGACATGCGATTTTTTAATTCAAGGAAAAACCGGAGTTTTGCTTTGCTAGAAGTGCGCGGGTATAGTACAGGCCAATTTTTGATAATTCAACTTTCGTGTGAACCGGTCGAAAGCCGGAAAAAATCAGGTTCAGGTTAAGTGCCGATGTAAAGAAGAAATAGTTTCCGGAAACAGAACTCCGCGAATGCTGCTCGCGGAAAAATTTTCCGGCAACTTTACGGGGCGGCGATGCGTTGCATGCAAATCGCATGAAACCCTCCCTTTCCTTCTGCATGAAGACGAAGTTTTCCGCCTGCTTTTCTAACATTCTTTAACGCCTTGACGGGAGACGACGGGCGCGATGCCTGTCGATATAAATGAATCCGGCTTTAATCGTTTATAGAGCGCGTTATGCGGCAGTCGTAGTCGCGAGTGTACCGCTTCTCGCGGGCTGCGCCGCGGCCATTCCGGCGCTCGGCACCGCTGCGCAGGCAATCATGCAGGCAAGCGGTATCAGCAAGCCCGACCTGCCGGACGCGCAGAAGCCACCGCGCAATATAGGATTGACGCTCTATGCCGCGCCGAACCTGAACGCGGCCACCGATAACAAACCGCTTGCGCTGGTGGTCCGGCTGTACGCATTGAAAGATCCGACCTCGTTCCAGCAGGCGCCATTCGACACCTTTACCGATCCGAACAAGGAAAAGACCACGCTCGGCGCCGATCTGCTCAATGTCCGCGAGGTGACGCTGATACCCGGCCAGCGTTACAACGTGACCGAGAAAGTCTCGCGCGAGGCGCAGGCATTCGGCATCGTCGCGCTGTTCCGCGACCCTGCGATGCAGCGCTGGAAATTCGCTTTCGATCCTGCGAAGTCGGAGAAATCCGGCATAATGATCGGTCTGCATAACTGCGCAATGACCGTGACCAACGGCTCCGTGATACCGGCCGAACAGGGATTGCCCGCTCAACCGCTGAATTTGCTTTCTTCGGTCAGTTGCGGTTAAAGAGAAGATGTCGCTGCAATGTCATTTAACACTCTTTGTCGATTCAGCACGACTTTGTATGGATCGGCAGTTGGCCCGACGCATATAACAGGTTTGAGATGAGTTATTCAGCCAAGGTGCTCTGGGGGGAAGGCCTTTTTCTGAGGCCGCAGCATTTTCAGCGTCAGGACGCCTATCACGAGGCTCGCCTGTTCGAGTCGATCCAGGCGATCCAGCCGTACAACTGGGGCGTGCGTTCGGTCCGCCTCGACCGCGACGCGCTCGGCAGCAACGTGCTGCGCGTCAGCGAGCTGTCGCTGGTGTTTCCCGATGGGGCGCTCTACTCCGCGCCGCAGGCCGACGAGTTGCCGCCGCCCATCGCGCTCGACACGCTGCCCGACGGCATCAACGAATTCACGTTCTATCTGGCGCTGCATCCGGTGCGCGAGACCGGCGCGAATTATTCGGCCGATCCCAATGCCGGTTTCGTGTCGCGCTACGTGAGCGAGCAGTCGCCCGTCGCCGACCACTTCACCGATGCGGCCGAGGCCGACATCACGTTCCTCAAGACCCGCGTCAAGCTGATCGCGCACAGCGAGCCGCGCGACCAGCTGCTGTCGGTGCCGCTCGTACGCGTGCGCCGCACCGCGACGTCCGGCTTCGAGATCGACGAGACCTTCGTGCCGCCGTGCCTCGCGATCGACGCGTCGCCGATCCTGCATCAGCGCCTGCGTCAACTGATCGACGCGCTGCAGGCCAAGGTCAATGCGCTGTACGGCTTTCACCGCGAGCCGACAAAAAACATCATCGAGTTCCGCTCAGGCGACATCGCGTCGTTCTGGCTGCTGCACACCGCGAGCGCGGCGTTCGCGTCGCTCGCGCATCTGTACCAGCACGCGGCGCTGCATCCGGAGCGACTCTTCCAGGAACTGCTGCGCCTCGCCGGGCAGTTGATGACGTTCTCGAAAGGCTACGCGCTCGCCGATCTGCCGCCGTACCGGCACGACGATCCCGGCCCCGGTTTCGCGCGGCTCGACACGATCCTGCGCGACCTGCTCGAAACCGTGATCTCGACCCGCTACTTCGCGATCGCGCTGGAAGAAGTCCGGCCGTCGTTCCACGTCGGCCGCCTCGACTCCGGCAAGATCGACGACAAGACGATGTTCTATATCGCGGTGTCGGCGAACATGCCCACGGTCGAACTCGTCGAAGCGGTGCCCGCACGCTTCAAGGTCGGCGCACCAGACGACGTCGACAAGCTGGTGCTGTCCGCGATGCCCGGCGTGCGTCTCGTCTATACGCCGCAGGTGCCGCCGGCGATCCCGGTGCGGCCGGGCGCATGCTACTTCTCGTTCGAAACGCGCGGTGCGCTGTATGACCGCATGCTGCAGGCCCAGTCGGCGATGATCTACGCGCCGTCCGGAATCAACGATCTCAAACTCGAACTGATCGCGGTCACATCATGAGCTACGCGCCCTCCCTGTTCGGCGACAGCAACCAGCCGACCCCGAATCCTTCGTCCGCTCCGCTTGCCGAGCCGAGCTACCAGGTACGGTCGCTGCTCGACCTGCTGTACGACGGTTTCTTCATGCTGTTCCTGCTGAAAAACGGCCGCGAGCCAGGTGACGCCACCGAATTCGGCTCGCGCATCCAGCAGTTTCTCGGCGACTTCGAGCGCGGCGCGAAAAAGCTGAACGTCGCGGCCGAAGACGTCTACGCTGCGAAATTCGCGTTCTGTGCGGCCATCGACGAGTCCGTGCTGTCGTCGACGTTCCGCATCCGTACCGAATGGGAACGGCGTCCGCTGCAACTGGTTCTGTTCGGCGAGCAGCTGGCCGGTGAGAAGTTCTATCACTATCTCGAGGAATGCCGTGCGCAGGGCGCCGCGCGGTTGCAATCGCTCGAGGTGTTCCACATGTGCCTGCTGCTCGGGTTTCAGGGCAAGTATCTGCTCGAGGGACCGGAGAAGCTCGCTTACCTGACCGCGCGGCTCGGCGACGAAATCGCGCACATGAAGGGCAAGCGCGCGCCGTTCGCGCCGCACTGGCCGCTGCCCGATCAGGTCGCGCACCGGTTGAAGCGCGAAGTGCCGCTGTGGGCAATCGGCGCGGTGTTCGCGCTCGTCGGGCTGCTGGGCTATCTCGGGCTGAACACGTATCTGCGCGATTCGACATTGCGTGCGCTCGCGCCGTATTCGCAGGTCGTCAAGCTCGGACCGCAGTCCGCCAATCTCACGATTTCGCTGCCGTAAGAACATGAAGGCGATGCGCACGCCGCATCGCCTTCTTCCTCCGCATTACCCCGCGCGCCACACATCCCGCAGCACCGCGAGCCCCTCGCGAATCCCCGCCTCATCCACGCCACCGTAGTAGAGCCGTCACACAAGCCCTTCCCTTTCCATCGACCCACGCCGACTCAGGGTGCCGCCATGATCGACCTCTACTTCTCGCCGACGCCGAACGGCCTCAAGATCCGCCTCTTTCTCGAGGAAACCCGCCTGCCATACCGGATCGTGCCGGTCAGCCTGTCGCGCGGCGAGCAGTTCGAACAGTCATTTCTCGCGATCTCGCCGAACGGCAAGATGCCTGCGATCGTCGATCACGCTCCGGCAAGCGAAACTGGCACTGCAGCGCTACCAGTGTTCGAGTCCGGCGCGATCCTGCTGTACCTCGCGGAAAAGACCGGCTGCCTGCTCGGCTCGTCGGCGATGGAACGCGTCGAGATCGTTCAGTGGCTGTTCTGGCAGATGGCTGGACTCGGTCCGATGGCTGGCCAAAGCGGCTACTTCCGCGTCTATGCCGGCGAGCAGGTGCCCTTCGCGATCGAGCGCTACACGAAGGAAACCGCACGCCTGTATCGGGTGCTCGACACGCGGCTCGCGGACCGGCCATTCGTCGGCGGCAGCGAATATTCGATCGCCGATATCGCGTGCTATCCGTGGATCGTCCCGCACGACGCACACGGCCAGGATCTGCGCGAGTTCCCCCATCTGCAGCGCTGGTTCGAAACGGTCCGCGCACGCCCCGCGACGCAACGCGTCTACGAAGGCGTTGCCGACGTCTACACGAAACCCGGCGCCCCAGTGCAACCGGCGGCAACGTCACGCACGCAGCAGTCCTGATCCGTCGACAAGATTCCAGAATCGTGCTCATCGGCATCGCGTTGACGACCGGTGTGCTGCGCTCCACATTCGGCAAGCCCACGACCGCCAAACCCCGCGCACTGTGCGACGATCAGCCCGCCTGCCCCGCATCCGGCGCGTGAAACGTAGCGTGTCCAGTCTCGTCCCCTTCACACTCGACATCCCGCACGCGCCCCGCGCGCGTGCGCGCTTCACCGACCACGCGAGCCAGCGTCGCGGCACTCATCCGTGCAGCGACGCTGCGTACGTAATCGTGATGCCGCGCATCGAGCGGCGCATGCAGATGTTCGGCCTGCAGATAGCGGATCAGCGCGATCCGCCGATGGCCAAGCACCATACTCTGTTCGAGCAGTGCAATCGCGGCCTGCGCATCGCCGCCATCGTACGCACGCTTGACGAGTTCGGCGGTGCGGGCGCGCGGCATTGAGCGAATTAGTTCGATGACGGCGCCGAGCCGCGCGCGCCGCACCACGCATCGTAGTCGGCACGCGTCCAGTCAAGTTCGACGCCGAGCCGGCGCGTGCCCTCGCGAATCTTCGGCTTGTGCAGCGCGAGCGTCAGTGCATCGAGCGCGGGCCATTCGCGAAACGACAGCACCGCGAGTTCCACTACGAGCGTTTCCAGCAACCGCGTATGCGGCTTCGTCGCGAGAAACGCGGTGACGCGTTCGCAGTAGCGCTCGTAGTCGATCATCGCGTGCGCGCTGCGCTCCGACGGTTCACCCCGATAGGCAAGGCTCACGTCGAGCACGACAGGCTGCGGCGCCGCGTGCTCCTGCGGATAGAGGCCGACGCGAGTCGACACCTGAAGCTCGTCGACGAACACGCGCCAGCCGCGCCCACGCCCTGAAACAGACGTGAGCGAATCGCGCGACACCATCGCGACGAGCGGTGCGTCGACCGGCTTCACGACATCAGCGGCGCGGCCGCGTCGAGCATGATGCGCACGAAGTAGTCGGCGAAGCTGCGCCGCACGACGAGTTCATACGTATTCTCGCCAGCCGGAATCAGCACGATCGACGCCTTGAAGTAGTGGCTCTGCGCACACTGCCCCTGACCGAACACGCGCGGATGCAGGTCCAGCGGACAACCGCGCACGATCACGTCACGCACCTTTTCACCGCTCGCCTCGAGCACCGTGTAGCCGCTGCCGATATCGACCGCCGATGCGAACTGTCCAGCAAGTGCAGCGGCCAGCTTCTTCTCGAGCGTCGACGCCTGTTGCTGCTGCGACCGCACGAGCCATTCGTCCGGCCCGAGCCACAGGATGTCGTAGCCGTTGCCACGTGCCACGGTATTCGGTTTCGCGGGCGGCCGGCAACCGGTCACGCTCTCTACGGCGCTCGCGAACCCTTCGTCGGATGCATCGCCACGCAGGTTCACGAGATCGCGGAACGGCCGCTCGTCGAGACGGAATTTTTTCGATGCGGTCGCGTGATGCGCGTTCAACAGATCGTCCACGCCGACGAGCGGCGACTCCCCCCACACCTCGCCCGTCGCGCGCTGCACGCCGGGCGCGCTGCTTCTGGTTTCATTCCACATGTTGACGGACTCCTTCGGTGTCGTAGAAAACCGGGCTCGCGATCTTCGCGGTGACCTGCCGGCCGCTCGCGAGCGGAATCGTCACGCTCTCGCCCATCTTGTCGAGGCCGCCCTTCACGACGGCCAGTGCGATCGAACGCTTCAGGATCGGGCTGTAGTAGCTCGACGTCACGTGTCCGAGCATCGGCATCGTCCCGTTCGCGCCGCCCGCTCCCAGACCCTGTGGAACGATCTGGCTGCCTTCCGGGATCACGAACTGCGCGTCATCGGCGAGCAGCCCGACGAACTGCTTGCGCCCCGCCTTCGCGGTATCGGAACGCGCGAGCGAACGCTTGCCGAGGAAATCCTTCGACTTCGCGACGAGCCCGCCCATCCCGAGATCGTTCGGTGTGATCGAACCGTCGGTGTCCTGCCCGACGATGATGTAGCCCTTCTCCGCACGCAGCACGTGCATCGTTTCCGTGCCGTACGGCGTGATGTCGAACTCGGCACCCGCAGCCATCAACGCTTCCCATACGCCCCGGCCAAGATTCGCCGGCACGTTCACTTCGTACGCGAGTTCGCCCGAGAAGCTGATCCGCATCACGCGCGCGCCAACGCCCGCGACCGTGCCTTCGCGATACGACATGAACGGGAACGCGGCGTTCGCGAAGTCGATGTCGCTACACACTTTCTGCAGCACCTTGCGGCTCTTTGGTCCAACCACCGCGAACGTCGCCCAGTGATCGGTCACCGACGCGAGCCGTACCTTCAGGTTCGGCCACTCGGTCTGCAGCCAGCGTTCGAGCCACGTGAGCACGCGCGCGGCGCCACCCGTCGTGGTGGTCATCATGTAGTGCTGGTCCGCGAGCCGCACGGTCACACCGTCGTCGAACACCATACCGTTCTCGTCGAGCATCAGACCGTAGCGGCACTTGCCGACTTCGAGCTTGCTCCACGGATTCGTGTAGACCCAGTTCAGCAGTTGCGCCGCATCGGGGCCCTGAATGTCGATCTTGCCGAGCGTCGACGCATCGAGAATGCCAACGCCGTTGCGCACTGCGAGGCATTCGCGCGCGACCGCCGCGTGCAGGTCCTCGCTCGCCTGCGGGTAGTACCACGGCCGCTTCCAGTTGCCGACGTCCTCGAATGCCGCGCCGTGTTCGACATGCCATTCGTGAATGCAGGTCTTGCGGATCGGATCGAGCATATCGCCCAGCTCGCGACCCGCGAACGTGCCGAACGTGACCGGCGTGTAGTTCGGCCGGAATGTGGTCGTACCGGTTTCGGGGATCGTCTTGCCGAGTGCGTCGGCGAGAATCGCCATCCCGTTGATGTTGCCGAGCTTGCCCTGATCGGTGCCGAAGCCCATCGCCGTGTAGCGCTTTACGTGCTCGACCGATTCGAAGCCTTCGCGCGCGGCAAGCAAAATGTCCGCTGCCGACACGTCGTTCTGGAAATCGACGAACTGCTTCGGACCGCGCGGTGCTGCCTCGCGACTGCCGACGAGCCACAGCGGCAGCAACGGGGCTTCCGCGATTTCTGCCGCATGCGGCGCCTGCGGCCGAGGCGCATCGAAGCCGGTCGCCTTCGCCGCTTCGACGCCCGCGTCGACCGCGAGACGCAGTCCGCGTGCGAGACCGAACTCGCCCGCTGCCGCGCCGATGCTGGATTCGGCCTGCACCGCCTTGCCCGGCACGAAGCACACCTTGTCGTCGTTCCAGTGCGCCCTGCCGCCCGACTGCGCGAACAGGTGCAACACCGGGCTCCAGCCACCCGACATCGCGAGCAGATCGCACGGCAGGTCCGCTACGCGTGCACCGACCTTGCCGTTTGCATATGAGGCCACTTCCACCGCGGCGACCCGCAGCTTGCCGTGCGCAGTCGTGATCACGGAACCGTTCAGCACCTTCACGCCTTGACGCCGTGCAGCGGCCGGCAAAGCACCGTTGCCTTCAGCGCGCGGATCGACGACCGTGACCTGCGCACCGCACGCCTTCAGATCGAGCGCGCACTGATAGCCATCGTCGTTGTTGCTGAACACGACGGCCGTGCGGCCCGGCAGCACGCCGTAACGATGCACGTAGGTCGACACCGCCGACGCGAGCATCACGCCCGGCAGATCGTTGTTGCCGAAGACGATCGGACGCTCGTGTGCGCCGGTCGCGAGAATCACGCGCTTTGCGCGGATCTTCCACAGCAGTTCGCGCGTGCCCTTGCGCATCGACACCGGCAGATGATCGGTCAGACGCTGCGTGACGGTGACGAGGTTGTGATCCTGATAGCCGAACGCGTTGCTGCGGGAAAGGATCTTCACGTCGGGCATCTGCGACAGTTCCGACTCGATCTTCTCGACCCATTGCAGCGCGGGCCGTCCGTCGATCTCCGCGCGGCACGACAGCAAACTGCCGCCGAGTTCGCGCTGATCGTCGACGAGGATCACGCGCGCACCCGCCGTAGCCGCCGCATGCGCGGCCGCGAGTCCGGTCGGTCCGCCACCGACGACCAGCACGTCGCAATGCGCATAGCACTTGTCGTAGCGATCGGTGTCGAGCGCTTCGGGTGCTTTGCCGAGACCCGCGGCTTCGCGGATCTTCTCTTCGTATTTCGGCCACCATTTGCGCGGCCACATAAAGGTCTTGTAATAGAAACCGGCCGGCAGGAAGCGCGAGAACTTCTGGTTGATCGCCATGCGATCGTGCTCGAGGCTCGGCTCCGCGTTCACGCTGCTCGCGACGAGCCCCTGATACAGCTCGACTTCAGTCGCGCGCGCATTGGGCACCGTGTAGGCGCCGCGCTCCAGCTGCACGACCGCGTTCGGTTCCTCGACCCCCGCGGTGACGATGCCGCGCGGCCGGTGATACTTGAAGCTGCGCGCGACGAAATGCACGCCGTTCGCGAGCAACGCCGACGCGAGCGTGTCGCCCTGAAAGCCCTGATACGTGCGGCCGTTGAACGTGAACGTCAGCGGGATCGCGCGGTTGATGCGCCCGCCGGCGCCGAGGCGATCTTTCTGGCTCATGGTGTGTTGCCCTCGCGAGCGTCGTGAGTGGTGGAGCCTTCGGTGCCGCCGCCGAAAGTTTCATAGCCGTGGAACTGGTAGGACACCGTGTCGCGCGTCGCCATGAACCAGCGGCGGCAGCCCTGCGTGTGCAGCCATTGCTCGCGGTGCACGCCGCGCGGATTCTTGCGCATGAACAGGTAGTCGCCCCATTCCTGGTCGGTGAGCTTTTCCGGCTCGGGCGGACGCATGATGTCCGCTTCGCCGCCGCAGCTAAATTCGGATTCGGCGCGCGGCCCGCACCACGGGCATTCGATCAGCAGCATGTTGTTATCTCCGTTGTGCGTGGGGTTAGTGCGCGACCGCGGCCGCGCCGTGTTCGTCGATCAGATGGCCGGTGTAGAAACGGTCCAGCGAGAACGGCGCGTTCAGCGGATGCGGTTCATCGTGTGCGATCGTGTGCGCGAACACCCAGCCCGAGCCCGGCGTCGCCTTGAAGCCGCCGGTGCCCCAGCCGCAGTTGAAGTACAGGCCCTTCACGTCGGTCTTGCTGATGATCGGGCACGCGTCCGGCGATACGTCGACGATGCCACCCCACTGGCGGTTCATCCGCACGCGCGAGAACACCGGGAACATCTCGACGATCGCCTGCAGTGTCCCTTCGATGATGTTGAAGCTGCCGCGCTGGCCGAAGCCCGTGTACTGATCGACACCCGCGCCGATCACGAGATCGCCCTTGTCGGACTGGCTGATGTACGCGTGCACCGCGTTCGACATGATCACCGTGTTGACGACCGGCTTGATCGGCTCGGACACGAGCGCCTGCAGCGGGTGGCTTTCGAGCGGCAACCGTATGCCGGCCATGTCGGCCAGCGTCGACGTGTTGCCTGCCGCGACCACCGCGACCTTCTTCGCCTTGATGAAGCCCTTCACCGTATCGACGCCGGTCACCGCGCCGCCCGAACGACGGATGCCGGTGACCTGGCAGTTCTGGATGATGTCGACGCCATGCCGGTCCGCGCCGCGCGCGAAGCCCCATGCCACTGCATCGTGACGCGCGACGCCCGCGCGTCGCTGGATCGATGCGCCGAGCACCGGGTAGCGGCTGTTCAGGTTGATGGTCGGTTCGATCTCTTTGATCTGCGCGGGCGTGAGGAATTCGGCGTCGACGCCGTTGAGCCGGTTCGCGTTGACACGCCGCTCGGTGTCGCGCACGTCCTGCAGCGTGTGCGCGAGATTCATCACGCCGCGCTGGCTGAACATCACGTTGTAGTTGAGGTCCTGCGACAGGCCCTCCCACAGCTTCATCGCCTTCTCGTACAGCGCAGCCGATTCGTCCCACAGGTAGTTCGACCGCACGATCGTCGTGTTGCGTGCGGTGTTGCCGCCGCCGATCCAGCCTTTCTCGAGGATCGCGATGTTCTTCACGCCGTGTTCCTTCGCGAGGTAGTACGCAGTCGCGAGACCGTGCCCGCCGCCGCCGACGATCACCACGTCGTACTCCTTCTTCGGCTCGGGGCTGCGCCATTGCCGCTCCCAGTTCTCGTGATACGACAACCCGTTGCGGAACAGACTGAATATCGAATAGCGGCTCATGATGCACATCCTCTCTTTAGCATTCGATGACGTTCACGGCGAGACCGCCGCGCGACGTTTCCTTGTATTTCGTCTTCATGTCGGCGCCGGTTTCGCGCATCGTCTTGATCACGTTGTCGAGCGACACGTAGTGCTGGCCGTCGCCCTTCAGCGCCATCCGCGACGCGTTCAGCGCCTTGACCGCGCCCATCGCGTTACGCTCGATGCACGGAATCTGCACGAGCCCGCCGACCGGATCGCAGGTCATGCCGAGGTTGTGTTCCATGCCGATCTCGGCGGCGTTCTCGACCTGGGTCGGCGTGCCGCCCATCACGGCGGCGAGCGCGGCCGCGGCCATCGAACACGCGACGCCGACTTCGCCCTGGCAGCCCACCTCGGCACCGGAGATCGACGCGGTTTCCTTGTAGATGATGCCGATCGCCGCGGCGGTCAGCAGGAAGTCGACGATGCCGGCATCGTTCGAGCCGGGGACGAACTTCACGTAGTAATGCAGCACGGCCGGAATCACGCCGGCCGCGCCGTTGGTCGGCGCGGTGACGACCCGGCCGCCGGCCGCGTTTTCCTCGTTGACGGCCATCGCGTACAGGTTCACCCAGTCGAGCATCGACAGCGGGTCCCTCAGCGATTCCTCGGAACGCGAGCGCAACTGCGCCGACAGTTCGGCCGCACGGCGCTTCACGCGCATCGGACCCGGCAGTTCGCCGCGCTCCTTGCAGCCGCGCTCGACGCAGGCCGCCATCGTGCGCCAGATCGCGAGCAGCGCGTCGCGCACCTCCCGCTCCGGACGCGCCGTGCATTCGTTGCGCAGCGTAACCTCGGCGATCGACAGACCGCTGTCGCGGCACACGCGCATCAGGTCGTCGCCGGTGCGGAACGGGAACGGTACGTCGGCGCCGGTGCGCACCCCGTTCACGCGATCGCCGTCGCGGTTCACGACGAACCCGCCGCCCACCGAGTAATACTCTTTCTCGACCAGCAGCTGACCGTTCTCGTCGAATGCCTGGAAACGCATGCCGTTCGGGTGCACGATACCCGTGCCGGTCATCAGCTTGCGATAGAACGTCAGATGCTCGCGTTCTTCGAACCGCACCGGCTGCTGGCCGAGCAGCCGCAATGACTTCTGTTCACGGATCTGCGCGAGACGCGGCGCGATCAGGTCGGGATCGATCGTGTCCGGCAGATGCCCTTCGAGGCCCAGCAGTACCGCCTTGTCGGTGCCGTGGCCCTTGCCGGTCGCGCCGAGCGAGCCGTACAGCTCGATCTCGACGCGGTGCACGAACGCGAGCAGGTTCGCGTCTTCGACATGCGACGCGAAGCGGCACGCCGCGATCATCGGACCGACCGTATGCGAACTCGACGGCCCGATGCCGATCTTGAACAGATCGAAGACGCTGACGTTCATGGGAAACTGCCTCGCGAGTGGGGGTGGATCGGCGCTGCGGCGGGCGAGGTCGGGCAGCGCGCACGCATTTACCAATGTGGCGCCAGTACACCAAAGCGTAAAATCGGCTGATAGAACAAAAACGGCATCGGCGTGGGACGGCACCGCCACGGCGCGCTTGCAGCGACCCGGCGTTCGTTTCTGCGATGGTTCACGGCGGAAATGCGCAAGTCGCGGCGGGTCCGATCGGCGACGCTAGGCTTATCGCGCGCGCATACGTATCAGCGCGCGACGGCCCTGGCCCCGCCGCGGTTCGCTCCGATGCACCATTTGGTTCAACCCGGCCCTCGCTTCACGATGAAAACCGCAGAATCGCTACCGCTGACCTCGATCGACGCCACCCCGAAGGAGCGCATCCGCTTCGGCATCGTGCTGCTGCCGAACTTCACGCTGACCGCGTTCTCCGGTTTCGTCGACATGCTGCGGCTGTCCGCCGACGAAGGCGACTACAGCAAGCCCGTGCGCTGCTCGTGGAGCGTGATCGGCGACACGCTCGCGCCGGTCCGCGCGAGCTGCGGCATACAGATCACGCCGTGGGAAACCTTCGCGAACGCCGAGCCGTTCGATTACGTGGTGGTGGTCGGCGGGCTACTGCATTCGGGCCCGCAGGCCAATGACGAAACGCTGCAGTTCATCCGCCAGGCCGCGCGTACCGATGCGACGCTGGTCGGCATCTGTACCGGCGTGTTCGCGCTGATGCGCGCGGGCGTGCTGGACGGGCACCGCATCTGCGTGAGCTGGTTCCACTACTGGGATTTCGTCGAGCGCTTTCCGGCCGTGAATCCGGATGCGCTGATCGCGGACCGGCTGTTCGTGATCGACCGGCGGCGTATTACATGCTCGGGCGGACGCGCGTCGATCGACGTCGCCGCCGCGATCCTGCTGCGCCATTTCGAGCACGCGACCGTGCAGAAGGCGTTGCGCATCCTGCTCGTCGGCGAGATGCAGAAAGGCAATGCGCCGCAGCCGCATCCGCCGGGCCTCGAACCGGCCACGCACCCGAAGGTGAAGCGCGCGATCCTGCTGATGGAGCAGCACGTCGGCCGGTCGCTGCCGCTCGAGGAACTCGCGTACAAGCTCGATCTGTCGCCGCGGCAGCTCGAACGCCTGTTCAAGGCGGAAACCGGCAAGAGCCCGCAGACCTTCGCGAAGCAGGTGCGGCTGCGCACGGCGGCATGGCTGTTGACGAGTTCGGATCGCACGGTCGCCGACATCGCGTCCAGCTGCGGCTTTTCGGACGCGTCGCATCTGGGCCGCGAATTCCGCAAGCAGTTCGGTGTGCCACCGGTGATGTACCGCGAACAGCAAGGCGCCGCGTCTGTCGACGACGCCGCGGCGTTCAACGAGACATTTCCGGGACGCGTCGACGTGTATTGAGCGGTCAGCCGATGCCGGCGCTCGCCGTGTACGTGTGCTGGCCGCGTTCGGCGGGCACCATCAGGCTCTCGACAAAGCGTGCGATCTCCGGATCGGTGACGAAGCTTGCCGCCGACTGCGCCGCGAGAATCGCGCTGTTTTCCTGCGGCTTCGCGATCGCGTAACCCTGCACGTAATCGACGCCGATCTCCTTCAGCGCGCGCAGCGTGCCGATATCCTCGACCCATTCGGCGATGCTGCGCATGCCGAGATTGCGCGCGAGCGCGACGATCGCCTCGACGATCGCGGTGTCCGCCGGATGCGCGCACATCGTGCGGATGAACTCGCCGTCGATCTTCAGCGCATCGGCCGATAGCTCCTTCAGATAGCGGAACGACGTGTAGCCCGCACCGAAATCGTCGAGCGCGATCTTGCCGCCCATGTCGTGCACCCGCGCGATGAAGCGCTGCGTGTTCTCGAGATCGTGCAGCGCGACGCTCTCGGTGATTTCGAGGCACAGGTAATGCACGATCGAACTGTGGCGCGCGAACAGCGCGAAGATGTCCTCGACGAACTGCTCGTCGTTCAGCGACCCGCCGCTCAGATTCACGCACACGAAGCGTGTATTCGGGAGCCGCGCCTCGTTCGCATCGATCCATTCGAGCGTCGTCGTCATCACCCAGCGATCGATCGCCGCGATATTGCCCGACTCCTCGGCGGCGACGATTACCTTGGCCGCAGGCAGCGTCGTGCCGTCCTGCGCGCGCAGCCGCAACAGCACCTCGAAATTCAGCGAGGTCGTCGGCATACTCAGCGACATGATCGGCTGCATCACGAGAAAAAGCCCCGCGGGCACGCGGTTCTGTCCAAGCGATTCGACCAGCAGCCGCTCTTTCGCGCGTTCTTCGAACGCGGCGGCGCCCTTGCGGTACGTGACGAGCCGCGCATGCGCGACGCGCTTCGCCTCGCGGCACGCGCGATCCGCGTGCGACAGCGCATCCTGGACGCGCACGCCCGGCGAGCATTCGATCAGCCCGATCGATGCTTTCACCTGGAACGAGCGCCGCCCGACCTGATACGGTGCCGCGCTCAGCGCCGCGATCAGCTCGTGACACTGTGCAATCGCGTCGTCGATCGTCGTGTCGGTCATCACGCAGACGAACTCGTCGCCGCCGATGCGGCCAACCGGATAGCGGTTCTGGAACAGCGCGCGAGTGCGGGCGGTGACCTGCTTGAGCACTTCGTCGCCGGCGCGATGGCCGAAGAGATCGTTGATCAGCTTGAAGCGGTCGAGATCGATATATGCGAGCGCCCACGGCGTCGTGTGCGAGGCCTGCGCGGCGATCACCTTCTCGACACCGCGGCGGTTCAGCGACGCGGTCAACGAATCGTGCTCGGCGAGAAAGTGCAACTGCTCGATCGCCTTCGCGCGTTCGGTGACGTCCTGCAGCGATCCCTCGATCCAGCCGTTCGAACGCGTCGCCTTCAGCGAATAGCGGCGCGCCCCGTTGCCTCCCGCCGCCGCGCCGGCGAGTTCCAGTTCGCCTGCGCTACCTTGATAGGCGAGCGTCTGTAGCGCGGCCCACGCGCCCTCTTCGAAGTAATCGCCCCAGTGGCGCGTGCCGTAATCCGAGCGGCGCAGATCGAGCATCGTGCGCAGCGCCGGGTTCGCACGGACAAAACGGCCCTCGCCGTCGAGCGTGAAAAGGCCGATCGGCGTGACGTCGTAGGTATTGCGCAGTTCGGTCTGCATCTGCCGGCGGCGTTCGCGCTCGGCGCGCACCTGCTCGGCGATCGCGAACGCCGCCATCATGCTCGACGACAGCGCTGCGACGACCGGACTCAAGCCGCCGAACAACTGCTTGATGCCGAACGCGGCACTCAGCACTTCGGAAAACGTCGAGAACAGCACGACCGCCATCGACGCGACGTACCACAGCACCGTGCGCGAACGCGCCATCCATAGGAGCCGCCCGAGCAGGAAGATCAGCACGGCCATGCAGAGGCTGCCCAGCCCCCACAGCACTGGGATGAAGTGCGCATAGGTGAGCGTGAGCGACGCGGCGAGCAGCAGCAAGCCGTTGTACTGGATGACGCGCAGTGTCCCGCGGTAACCGACCCGCTTCAGTTCGCGCCGGAACAACTGACCGAACAGTGCAACCGTCAACAGGTAGTACACGGCGAAGGTAATCTGTCGCAGCATCTGCATCGCATCCGGCGCGATCGCACGGCCTAGCCACTCTGTGTCCCAGCCCATCGCGTTCGCACACAGCCGCAGGTTGCCGACGAGCCACGCGGCGAAGATCACATAGGTGAGTTCGCGATTGATCAGCGCGGTGACGAACACGAACACCGCGAGCGTCAGCAGGCCGCCTGCGATCAGTGCCGAACTTTCCTCAAAATCGAGTGCGGAGGTGGTGAGGCCGGCCCGGTCCCACGCGAGCGCATTAATGTAGGCTGGCCCCGAGAACGTGCCGCGACAGAGGATTGGCTCCGCACTCGCGAGCGTGCCAAGTTCGACGAAGAATCCGGCCTTCACCGGACGCATCTGGCCGCTGGTGGCTATGCGGCTGGCAGTGCCGAGCGGCGTCATTGTCGAGGCTGCCCAGCACGCCAATGTTTGCGCATGACGCGATGGAAATTCGATGAGCACAGGACGCGCCGGCTGCATGGCAGGCGCATCGACGGTGAACCAGATGGGGGTTTCGGCCAGCCGCGTGCTGTAGCGTCGCGTGCCAGGCGCCTGTCGCAGCAGTGCCATCGCTGCTGGCGGGGTGAGGGTTGCGTGGTTGTCGTGGATCGCGCGCAATGTGAGCGGCACCCCGCCGCTCGACTCGAATCGCTGCGGCGACCACAGCAGGACCGCGACGGTGGCAGCCGCAATCAGCACCGGCACGGCGTAGACCGAGAATGCATATAGCAACCGGTCGATGCCCGCGCGCATGTATCTTGACCGCGAAAATAGAGCCGCCGGTTCCATATGTAATTGTCCCCTGATGCACTACGGGCGTCGCGAAGGCGATGGCAAACGTACTACACATTCGCCATCGCCGTGCCGGACTAGCCGGTTTTTCGAAATATCTCTTTCTGATCGCCTAGGCAATTTGCGAATCTCTGGGGCATCCTACCGTTTCCGCCCCGAAAGATAAATGCGCAGGATTTAGATCGATATCCGGATGACAGGTTTGAAAAAAGAACCGGTATAGCGGATGCCGGACTTCTCCCCAGCGCTTTTGCACGAGCGCAACCGGCTTTGCCATCACTCGATGCGGCATTCCTCCGACATGCGCCATCGGCAAAAACTCCTCCTTACCGAAAACATCGACAAATAGCATGGCTTCGTATTCGCGGTCCAGCGGCGCGCGCGCAGTAATCACCATCCAGTCGATCTGTTCCTGTCCGCAATACAGAAACAGCGCCTTGCACAGCGCGATCTTGACCATCCTCCCGATACTACCGCCGGCCACGCCGAGCCGCGTCGCTTCCACGAGACGGGTACCGCGCAGCCAGTCGGGCAGCGTGACGGACTGCTCGAGCGCGAGCGGTGCGAACACGTTGCTCTGGATACGCATCGTCCCGAGCGGGCCGCCGTCGAGCTTCGACTCGGCGAGCAGTACGATCGTGCCGGGTTCGCGATCGCTCCGTTCGATCGCCATCTTTTCGGCGAAATCCGGAAGGTGACGGCTATAAGCGAGACGACGCATCTGCACTGCTTTTTCAAGACCGTTGTCGTCGGCGACGATGCGGACGGTGAACGGCATTCTTTCCTGGTGCAGTGACGCGTTCGGGGTTTCAAGCTCCTCGGCGTCGGCGTGTTCGCGACGAAATTCGGCAGGTAAAACTGCAGGATTAAGGCGATCCATTATGTGACCTCTTTTAAGTGACAAGATAGGGGAAATCGCCATGCCGGACGCAATAAAAACGCGTAAAGGCATGACAGGCCTAGCCTCTCACGAAGTCTGATAATCGGGTGAGCGCTACCGAATTTTTCCAGGCAGATTTCCACGCTTGCATAAAACGCGAAGTCCGTTATTCGCACTTAAAAACTGCCTGGATTAATGCGCTAAAAAGACGTGGATTAATCTGATGAAAGACGTGCGGGAATAAGAAATGGGACGCATCCGTCCGGCAGATCGGCCGGCGGCATGCGTCCCATAGTTGCGACAGACCGGCTGTGCGGCCCGTGTGCTTTAAGACTCCTCGGCCCAGACCGAGTTTTCGCGTGCCATCAGCGTGGTCGAGGCGGACGGCCCGAACGTGCCCGCCGTGTACGGACGCGGCCGGTCGCTCGACGCCTTCCAGCCTTCGAGAATCGGCTCGACCCACGCCCACGCCGCTTCCAGCTCGTCGCGGCGCATGAAGTGCGTGAGACGGCCGCGCACCACGTCGATCAGCAGACGCTCATACGCTTCGGCGCGCCGCTCGGTGAACGCCTGCTCGAGGTCGAGGTTCAGGTTCACGGGCAGCATGTGCATGCCGCTGCCGGGTTCCTTCGCCAGCATCTGCATCTGGATCGACTCGGCCGGCTGCAGCTGGATCACGAGCCGGTTGCCGTAATTGCGCGGACCGCTCGGGATGATCGAGAACGGCAGATCGGCGAATTCGATGACGATCTCCGAGACCTTCTTCTGCATCCGCTTGCCGGTGCGCAGGAAGAACGGTACGTGCGCCCAGCGCCAGTTGTTGATGTGCGCGCGCAGCGCGACGAAGGTTTCCGCGCGGCTGTCGGCCGGCACGTTGTCTTCCTGCAGATAGCCCTTCACCGGCTCGCCGCCGACCGCGCCCGCCGTGTACTGGCCGCGGACGGTATCGCGTGCGATGTCTTCCGGGGTCATCCGGCGCAGTGAGCGCAGCACTTTCAGCTTCTCGTCGCGGACCGCGTCCGGGTCGAGCGACACCGGCGGCTCCATGGCGACGATGCACAGCAGCTGCAGCAGGTGGTTCTGCACCATGTCGCGCAGCGCGCCGGTTTCGTCGTAGAAGCCCGCGCGGCTGCCGACGCCGACCGTCTCCGCGACCGTGATCTGCACGCTCTTGATGTACGGCGCCTGCCACAGCGGCCCGAAGATCGCGTTGCCGAAGCGCAGCACCATCAGGTTCTGCACCGTTTCCTTGCCGAGGTAGTGGTCGATCCGGTAGATCTGCGCTTCGTTGAAATGCTGGCCGACCGACGTGTTGATCGCCTGCGCGGACGCGAGATCCGAACCGAGCGGCTTTTCGAGCACGACACGCGAATGCTCGTCGACCAGCCCGGCGGCGGCGAGGTTGTCGCAGATCGTCGTGAACAGGTTCGGCGCCGTCGCGAGATAGAACACGCGCCGCACGCCGGGCCGCGATACCTGCGCGAGACGCGCGTAGTCTTCCGACGCGCCTACGTCCACCCGCACGTAGTCGAACAGCGCGAGAAAGCGGTCCCACGAGGCCGCGTCGAGCGCCTTGTCACCGACGAACGGCTTCGAATGCTCCTCCATGAAACCCACATAGTCGTCACGCGACCACGGCCGGCGGCCGATGGCGAGGATGCGGGTATCGGCCGGCAGGTTGCCGTGCAGGTGCGCCATGTACAGCGCGGGCAGCAGCTTGCGGGCTGACAGATCGCCGGCACCGCCGAAGATGATCATGTCGAGCGGCAGGTCGGGCGAAGCAGGAGCGGTCTGTTTGGTCATGGTGCGGTCGCAACGTCGTGGTAAAGGGCGGCGCAGAAACGGCCGCGCGCAGCCGCCACGGGTCGTTTTTGCAAGACGCCTATGGTGCAACGTTTTGGGAATGTTTGCACGGCACGCGACGCTGTTCGGGCGATACTTTTTGCTTGAGCAGCGCTTGCCTTTCTCTTTACGCCGAACCTCGCTCCGCCCTTTCCCCCTGTACCTCGGGTACCACTTCAGGCCGCGTCGGCCGCAAGCGTCACGTGCGCGACGCGGCATGCAGCGAGATCCCATGCCGCGCAGCCGACCGATTTGAAAACGACCGGCCGGTCGGCTGGTCGTGCGGCAGCGGCACCTGATCCGAGCGCGTCCGCGATGCCCGTCACCGTGTTCCAGTCGACGCCCGCCTGCAGAAAATCCCCGGCCTCGTGACGCGCACCGGCCAGATCGTCGACGAAAAGCGCGCTGCCGAGCACCGTGCGGGCGCCCAGTTCGATCATCTCGGGCGTGAACGCGCCGACGCCGATCACGAGCCGGCCGGCGCGCGGCGCCTCGTCGTAGACCGCGGCACGGCTCGTCGTCAGTGCGATGACCAGATCAACCGACGCCGGTGTCGCGGCACCATCGCCATCGCCATCGAGCGGTTCGAGGTTCGGCGCCTGCGCGCGATGCGCGTCGCAGAACGCCTTCGCGCGCGCCAGCGTGCGGCCGCGCACCCGGATGCGCGCATAGGGATACAGTTCGGCGAGCGCCGTCGCGTGATTCGCCGCCTGCGTACCGGTGCCGATCAGCAGCACGTCGCACGGCGCAGCCTCACCCAACGTCTCGATGCCGAGCATCGACATCGCCGCGGTGCGCCGCCCGGTGACCGTCGGACCGTCGAGAATGAAGCGCGTCGCGCCGGTGTCCGCATCGAACGCCATCACCTGACCGTGGATGGTCGGCAACGCACGCTCGCCATTGCGCGGGCACACGTTGACGAGCTTGTGGATCGCGAGATCGGGCGCAGTGGCCGGCATCGACAGCAGGATGCCGCCGTCGTTCAGCGGCACGACCAGACGCTCGGGACTGACGATGCGGCCATTCGCGTAATCGATCACGGCCACGCGCAGCGCGTCGACGAGCGCCGGGTACGGCGTGACACGCGCGGTCGCCGCGGCGTCGTGGATCTGGACGGTCTGAACGGTCATGCTGGGGTGCCTCCTATGTGTTGTGCAGTGGCGCGAACCAACGATGGGAATGCATCAACCGACGAACACCCATCCCCGTTACCCGTTCATTCAACGCACAAGAAACCCATACGTCAACGGATCCCGCTCATCGACGATCCAGTTCGCGAAGCCGCAAATGTGCGCGTCGCCTTCGATCTGCGGGATCACTGCGTCGAAGCGGTCGAGCTTCGTCTCACCCAGCACGCGACCGCGGAACACCGTACCGATCACCGACTCGTTGACGAGCGTCGCGCCCGCCGCAAGCTCGCCGCGCAGGTACAACTGCGCGACGCGGCCAGCAGTACCCGAACCGGTCGGCGAGCGGTCGACCTCACGGTCGGCAAAGATGCAGCAGTTCGCCTGCGTCGAGTCCGCGTGGCGCGGCGCATTGTCGACGATCGTGCCGTAGATGTGATTGATCTCGGGAATCAGCGGATGCTCGACCTTGAACGCTTCGTTCGCCGCGCGTTTCACTTCGGCGCCGAACTGGATCAGCCGGTCGACCATCGCTTCGCGGATCTCGAGTCCGAATGGCTTGCCGGACGTGTAGAAATAGAACGCGCCGCCGAACGCGATGTCGCCGCGCACCTCGCCGAACGTCGGCGTATTGACAGCCACGTCGCGCTGCCAGATGAACGACGGCACGTTGACAAAGCGCACGCCGCCCGTGTGATCGCCGTCCCAGCGAACGAATGCCTCGATGAATCCGCACGGCGCGTCGATGCCGACGCGCGTTTCCGGCTCGGTCCGCTCGACCCAGCCCAGCGCGACCGCCGCGGTCGCGAGCGCGATCACGCCGTGGCCGCAGTGATCGCTATAGCCTTCGTTGTGGATGAAGATGATGCCGAAATCGGCGCCTTCGCTGACCGGGTCGGTCAGGTAGCCGCCGTACATGTCGGCGTGACCGCGCGGCTCGAGCATCAACGCGCGGCGCAGATGGTCCGCGTGCTCCTTCAGCCACGTGCGCCGCTCGACGATGGTCTTGCCCGGCATTTTCGGCAACCCGCTCGTCACGATCCGGAACGGCTCGCCGCCGGTATGCACTTCCACCGTGCTGATCACGCGATTCAGTTTCATGCTGCCGCGCGCCCCCGCGATCCGATCATTCTTTTCTCCTCGCTGCTGTCTTATACTGGCCCAAAATCTAGACCACATTGGATTAAGCAGCAACCACTGCCAAAATAATTCCGGCTATCTGGTTTCAATCCGGATCAGCTGCCGTCCCCCGTTCCGCAAGCGAGGCGCCATGGTCACGACATCCTTCGCACCCGACGGCGCGTTTCGTCCGAAGCAGATCTACGAGCAGGTGTCGGAGCGTATTCGCGCCGACATCCGCAGCGGCCAGTTCGCGCCCGAAACGCGGCTGCCGTCCGAACGCGAGCTGGCTGCGCGCTTCGGCGTTGGCCGTCCGGCGGTGCGCGAAGCGATCGGCGCGCTGCAGAACGAAGGGCTCGTGCTGACACGGCGCAACTCCGGCACCTATGTCTGCGCGGACGCGCTGCAACGGCTCGCGGCCGCACCGCCCGACGGCTCGCCGACGGCCGATCCGGACTTCAGCCCGACGTCTACGCTCGACGTGCGGATGATCCTCGAGCCGGCGATCGCACGGCGCGCTGCTATGCAAGGCCGGCGCGATCCGCTCGCCGAGCACTACCTCGCACAGATGGATTCGATCGCCGACGTGTCCGACGCCGGGCAACGCGCGCTCTGGAACGACAGCGACCGGCTGTTCCACCGGCAGCTCGCGGTGATGACCGGCGACGCGTTGCTCGTGAAGATCGCCGACGAGGTCGCGAAAACGATGGACCAGCCGCTGTGGAAACGTCTGAAGGACGACGGCATCGACGACCCGGGTCGCATCCGGCTCTACGTGTCCGAGCATCGGCTGATCTACGAGGCGATTGTCGCCGGCGATGCGGACGCGGCCGCGTTCTACGTGGAGCAGCACATCATGCGGGTGCGGCGGGATATCGCGCCGAAGTAGGCGGTGCCTAGTGCCGCGGCGGCTTGCCGCATTGGGTGACGGATGTTTTTGGCCGGTTATAATGGTTATTACTTAGGTATTAACCATTAGGATTGTTATGTCCAGCCAACCCGCCTCGTCCACGCTCGTTCCTGCCCACCCTGCCAGAACATCGTTTTCAGTCACGCTGCGCAGGATTGCACGCGAAATGTGGCGTTCGTATCAGCGTCACAGCCAGTATCAGGTGATGCTGGCCGCAGGCCGCGACCACGGCGTGCCGGATGACGAAGTCCGCGGCCGCCGTCGTTGAATCTCGCAGGTCACACAGGTCACGTGCGCGTAAGCGTCATCCCGCGACGCGCGTAGAAGCGCGCGAACGTATCGAAGGGCAACCAGGCATCGGCCTGATGCGGCGCGACGCCGGACGGATTGTGAAACCACACGCCCTTCCGGTCGCGTCCGTGCAACAGAACCAGGTGCCCGCCGCGGCGCTCGTTCGGCCGCTCCGGATAACGGATTTCCGGGCTCACCGACACGATCGCCAGCGTGTCCCGATCGAGCCGCGCCGCGATCTCTTCGATCGACACTTCGGTCAGCACGTCCACCCGTACGCCGAACGCCGCGCCGACCCAACCGGCGAACGGGCGGTAGATCAGTCCGTCGACACCGCCGTCGTCGCGCATCTTGTAGACATCATGGCGCAGCGCGTCGTCGAGCAGCACCGCACGCGACGGGTGCGCGATGCCCCAGTAGTCCAGCGCCGATTCGAAACAGGTCAGCCCACACAGCCGGTCCGCCCAGAAACGGTAGCGCTCAGGGTCGGTGAAGCCGCTCCGCTGCCAGGTGGGATCGTCGCAGGGGTCGGCGCCATCATCGACGATCGGCCCTACCCAGTCGGGACTGCCCCACTGCGTGTGATAGGGCACGCCGGTGTGGCGCAGTTCGGCGTCCGCATCGTCTGCGGATGGGGACGCGTCCTTCCCTTCGTTCATCGCATTCTTCATTCGTCGTTGTGGTCCTGATTCGCTCTACGCAATCATGCATCGCGTCACGTTGCTCGCGCCGCAACGAGCATACATGAGCTTTGCCTGCGGCAATCCGCTCCTCGAACTGCCTCCGTGTCGTTCCGACGCCCACGTGGACAAATCGACCGGCATCACCTACCTCAACAGAGGATCGCGTCGCACGAGAAAGCATGCGACGGCGCATTCCGCGATGCCGAATGGGCGCCCCGATGCCCGCCCATCATGGAAACGGCGTGCCGGCGGGCAACCCCGCACCGCAGCATCGCCGCAGCGCCCGTTCGCGGACCGCAATCCCAGGACGATTGCCGCGCGAACCGGTGCCGTCCCACTATACGAATCCGGAATCCGCCGCGGGCACCAAAAAGCCGCAAGGGCATTTTTTTGCGGTACATTTGCTGTCCCCCAGGGCCGGCAGGTTCCGGGCAATGGCATCGCGCCGTCTCGAGCGGCTCATCGGATACCCTTTTACATCGACGGGCATTTTTCGCAGCATGGCCAACGAAGCAACCTCACCCGACTCCCTCGCGGTCGCCGAGCGCGTGCGCGAGTTGATGAGCCGACACGGCATCGGCAAACGCCAGCAGACCACCGAACTCTGCCGCATTCTCGACCTCAGTTTTTCGCAGGGGCACCGCAAACTACGCGGCAACAGCCCGTGGACGCTGTCGCAGATCAAGAAGGTCGCCGAGGTGTTCGGCGAGCCCGCCGCGCAGCTGTTCGGTGCGCAGTCGCTCGACCCCGGCATGGTCGGCGCGATCGCGCAGGAAGCGGTGTTCTCGGTCGGCGCGATCGACATGGCGTGCACCGCGTGGGTCGGCGCCGCGCTCGAGCCGGGCAGCCGCCCCGAGTTCGTCGCGTATTCGAAGCTCGGCCAGTGGCGTGTCGTGCGGCACGACGGCGCGCTCTACCAGAACGCGTACGAAGTCCACAAGATCGAGATCTATCCGCGCCGCGCGGAAACCGACAAGCCGCTGATCGCCGTCGTCGACGACGACCAGTCGTCCGCCGACAACCTGCGCGACTATCTCGAGCGCAGCGGCTTCGCCGCGCTCGCCATCTACGGTCTCGCCGCGTTCGCCGACGCATTGCAGACCCAGGTGTTCGACGGCATCGTGATCGACTGGCTGTTCGGCAACCAGACTTCGGCGGCCGCGATCCGCGCGGTACGCGCGTCCGAAAACCCCGATGCACCGATCCTCGTGCTGACCGGCGAACTGCTGACCGGCAAGGCGAGCGAATCGGAAATCAGCGCGGTTATCCGCACCTATGACGTCGCGTGCTACGAGAAGCCGGCGCGCATGGCGATCCTCGTCGCCGACCTGTCGAAGCGACTCAATCGCGCGTAGCGTCGAGCGGCGCGGGCTGCACTACGACGTGCTGCGCGAGCGCGCGCTGCACCGCGTCGCGCAACACGTCGTAGTGCAGTGGCTTCGCGAGACTGTCAAAGAACGCGTTGCGTCCCCCGCCTGATTCCCCCGACTCGTCCGGCGCATACGCACTGACGGCGATCACCGGTACGCCAGCCGACGGCCCGCTGCGAGCCCCGAAATCCGCGATGAACGCGTAGCCGTCGCGCTCCGGCATATGCAGATCGAGCAGCACGACGTCGCAGCGATGCACGTCGAGCCACGCGAGCGCATCGTCCGCATTGCCCGCCGTCGCCGCGTCGCAATCCATGTGCTCGAGCATTTCGCGCAGCGATTCGCGCACGAGTTCGTTGTCGTCGACGATCAGCACCTGCGTCCGCGCGTCGCCATGCCGCGCATGTGCGACCGGCTGCGGCGCGCGCGCCGGCGGCTCGACGCACCAGACCGGCAACGACACCGTGAACGTCGTGCCCTCCCCGAGCCGGCTGTCGATATCGACCGTCCCGCCGAACAGATCCACCAGCCCCTGCACGATCGCGAGCCCCATGCCCGCGCCTTCGAAACGCCGCGAGCGCGACGAATCGAGTTGCGTGAACTCCTTGAAGATCAGTGGAATCTGCGCATGCGGCACGCCCGGCCCGGTATCGGCGACGACGATCGACAGCCGCGCGGGCACGCTCATCGTGTCGAGCGCGAAGCGCAGGTGCACCGCGCCCTTTTCCGTGTAACGGATCGCGTTGGTCACGAGGTTGTTGACGATCTGCCGGATGCGGTGCGGATCGGAATCCACCTGCGCGGCAACGCCTTGCGCGTCGCCGTCGAGCGCGAGTCCCTTCGCGGCCGCACCGGTCTGATGTTCGTCGACGATCGATGCGAGCAGTTCGCGCGGATCGAAGTGTTCGTTGCGCAGTTCGAGCTTGCCCGCGCCGAGCCGCGCGTAATCGGTCAGGTCTTTCATCTGCGCTTCGAGATGACGCCCCGCTGTCTCGAGCCGCTGGATCACCTTGCGGTCGGCTTCCGAATGGAAGTTGAAGCCGAGCAGTTCGATCGACGACACGATCGCGTGCAACGGCGTACGCAGTTCGTGGCTGATCATGCCGAGAAACGCGTCTTTCGCGAGGCTCGCTTCGCGCGCAGCGCGGCTCGCCTGATGTTCGGCTTCGAGCGCCGCGTGCTGCTGACGGATCAGGTTCGTGCGGCGCCGGCCGTTCAGCACGAGCAATGCCGTCGATGCCGCCGACAGCAGCAGCAACACCAGCCCCGCGGCGAACAGCAGGCGCCGCTTGACGATGAAATCGCGGTTCAGCGCTTCGCGGTCCGCGACGTCGGCGAAGCGCCGGCTCAACGCGAGATCGTTCACCTCGCCCCAGTGCGCGCGCAGCAGCGTGATGATGCGCCCCGCGCGTTCCGGGTCCTGCGGCAGCGCGTCGAGGTCGGGCCCGATCGTGTCGAACACACCGCCGAGCGCGCGCAGTTCCTCCTGTTGCCGCTGCGCGAGCGCCTTCTGGCTGTCCAGCATGCGCGTCGACGCGGTCATCACGCCGACCTTCGACTGCACGACCTCGAAGCGCAGCTGCAGCGACGCATAGTCGTTGTCGACACCCGTCTCGTAGAGCAGCAACTGGTTCTCGAAACGCGCATATGCGATCTGCAGTTGCGCGGCGTCCCAGTAGAAGCCGTCGTACGTGGTCGTGAGCTGCTGGGTTTCGCGCGGATTGAGCAGGTTGGCGTACAGCAGGTAGCCGATCGCGGCCACCGGCGCGGCGAGCGCCGCGAGCCACACGATGACGTACAACGGGCGCCGCAACGGGCGCCGGATCATTTGACGATGAGCGACTTGATCTGCCATACGAACTTCGAGTCGGCGGACGCGCCCACCAGTTCAGGGAATGCGTCGCGTGGATAGATCAGGAAGAGCGGCCCGAAATCGCTGACCTTCAGGCGCTTGCCGTTCATGTCGTACGCGATGATTGCGCCGTAGTGGTCCGCGTCGGTGACGGGCACCGTGTACGTGTAGTCGTCGAGCGAGTGGATTTCAATCCGCGTGCCGGTCGCGCCGACCGCCTTCAGGATATCGCCGAGCAGCGGACCGGTGAAGGTCGACTTCGGCGTCCACGTGGTCGACGTCGTGATCGAATGCGCAGGCAGTGCGAGCAGATCGGCTTCGCTGAAGTGGAAGACCTGATGCGCCGGATCGTTGGTCCGCGCGATCTTGCCCCTCACGTCGAGCGACAGCGGCGCGGCCTGCGCGGAGGTCCATGCTGCGCACGCGAGAACCGCCCACAGCATCCACCCACCGCTTTTTCTGTTGTTCATGGGACCCATCCCTGTACTCGCTTCGGCGCGCATCGTATCGCTCCGCCCTCGTGATATCGCGACCGCGCCAGCGCAGACCGCCTCAACCGCATGCATAATATCGCCAATCCCGAACCGTCTCAAAAACGTAGCGCGGTCGTCCAGGCGGCCGCGGTGCGCTTTGCACTGAGTTTCGCACTGAGCCTACGAGTCATGAACAAGCCGGTCCTTCCTCTGACTTACGAACAGCTCGATCACTGGATCGAGTCGCTGCAGCCCGCGCTGGCGACGGAAAACTTCGCGGCGGTGGTCGGCATCCTGCGCGGCGGCGCGCCACTCGCGCTGATGGCGTCGTACGCGATGGACGTACCGGTCGCGTTCCTGCGCTACGACCGCCGCGCGCGCCACGCGATGTGGGACTCGTCGCTGCCGATCCCGCCGCACGGCTCGAAGGTGCTGCTGTGCGAGGACATCGCGGGGCGCGGCTTCACGCTGGTCGACTGCATCGCGTTTCTCGAACAGCACGGCCTCACCGTCAAGACACTGACCGGCGCATTCGACGGCGTGAGTCGCATGCGTCCCGACTACGGACGCGAAGCGCGCGGTTATTTCGCGCTGTTCCCATGGGAGCGTCAGGTCTATGCGCAGCGCTATCGCGCGGACTGGCGGCGCACCGAATCCGGCACTGGCGATGCGAGCGCGGATGAACCCGAATCCGCCGCGCAAACCGCCTATGCGCTCGATCTCGACGGCATCCTGCTGCCCGACATCCCGCCCGCGCACTACGAAGCCGATCTCGCGGCCGCGCTGAACGAACGCGACGCGCTGCAGCCCTACGCCGCGCTGCCGGGTGTCGATCTCGAACGGGTACGCGCGATCGTCACGGGGCGGCCGGTCCACGACCGCGAACGCACGGCCGCGTGGCTCGAACGGCACGGCTTCGGCCATCTCGAACTGCTGATGCGCGCGCCGGACGTACACGACGACACGCCTGCCGGCGCAGCCGCGCACAAGGCCGCGGCGGCGCTGCGCTACGGCGTCACGCATTTCGTCGAAAGCGACCCCGTGCAGGCGCTGCTGATCGCGCGCCAGGCGCCGTTGCTGCGCGTGATCTGGTGGGATGCCGCGACCCGCGTGGGCACGATGGTCGGTGCGTCGCCCTGGGGCTAAACGGCCACCCCGGCACGCTATTGCGTTACTCCCCCGCCCGCAGATGCGCGGCGGCCCGCTGCGATGCGACGACGATCAGCTTCATCGTCGCGCGTGTCGCACCGACGAACAGCTTGCGCGCGATCCGCTCGTCGAACGCATCGAAGTCGACTTCGCTCAGGATCACGCACGGCGCCGCCTGCCCCTTGAAACGGTAGATCGATTCGAGCAGCACGTCGCCTTCGCGATACTCCGGATTACCGAACAGATCGTACTTGCCCGTGAAGCTGCGCAGCCGATGCGGGCCGAGCTGGTCGAGCGACGTCAGCGCCGAACCCTCGCGGCCGCGAAACGACAGCACCGCGATGTCCTGACGGCGAAAGCCTAGCGCCAGCGCCTGGGTGATTGCGCGCTTGGTCGCTTCGATGCAGTTCTCCGCGGCGTTCGCTTCGTCGTACGCGGACACCGACACTGTCGAACCATCGAACGGACTGCCCGACGCGAGCGTCGCGGCCAGCGGCACCGACGCGCCGACGATATCGCGCACGTAGTCGAGAATGTCGCGCGGACTGCGATAGTTGGTCGTTTCCTTCAGCACGGTCCAGCCTGGTAACTCGACGGGTGGCCGCATATACAGGTTCTGCAGCGGATCTTCGAGCCACCACCACGCGGCGCCCGGCTTCAGCAACCGTTCGAGCGTCGCGACCCACGGCTGCTGGAAATCCTGCCCTTCGTCGACGATCAGCACGTCATATTGCCAACGTGCATCGATCGGCGTCTGCGCGAAGATCGTCTCCAGCTGCGCGAATACGTCGGGCGCATCGAAGTCCGGCGTGCGGCCCGCATCGCGCGCAATCCAGTCGCACAGCTGGTGATAGTTCGCGACCTTCGCTTCGGGCGGCGCGACGCGTGCGATGTGATCGGCGAGCGGCCGGTTGAAGCACACGTACAGCGGCTTGCGGCCCTGCGCAACCGCGTCCTTCATCACCTGCACCGCGAGCTGCGTCTTGCCCGAACCTGCGGTGCCGATCACGCGCAGCCGGAACGGCGTGAACTCGAGCCGGCGTGCCCACGTGGCGAGCCCGCCCGCGAGCCGCGTAACGAGCGTGCCCGCTTCGCCGACGAGCGCGCTCGCGTCGGGCGTCAGCGCGAGTTCGTCGGCGAGAAACGCGTGAATCTTCGCTGCGCACGGCAGCCGCGGTTCGTCGGCGGGCAACGCATCGCGAATGACCGAGATGAAGCGGCCCTTGCGCGTCGCGTCCACGATGCGCGCCGGATTCACGCCCGCGATCGCCGCGTCTTTCACGGCGTGGTCGGGACAGTACAGCAGTTCTTCGATGAAATAGGTGCCGGTGCCGAACGCGGCCGTAAAGCGCCGGTGCAGACCTTCGATCGTCCGCGCGAGCCCGATCGCGACGTTGCGCTCGGTCTGCAGATGCACCTTGACGAGACCCTTCGGCGTTTCGCGCAGGAACCCGGTGCGCTGCTCGACGATCATCGTGCGGCCGGACGGACCGACGATCACGAAGTCCGCTTCGCCGAAGATCGAGAAGCCTTCGTTGAGCCGGGTCCAGTGCACGCCGTGATAGACCGTGTAGCCGGCCGGCAGCGCGTCCCTGAACAGCGCGAGCGTCTCGCGTTCGCGTGCTGCGGCGCCGGTGGCGGCGAGATGCATCCAGTCGTCGGGGACAATACGGGCCATGCTGTGCCTCGTCACGTTCGGGTGCGCACATTGTACGCAACGGGTGTGACGCGCGGCGTGGCGGCGCCTGCGGGCTGCTTTCCCTGCATTCGACATGAAGCATTCGCCCGCATCGTGTATCTTTGTCCGTTGAACGCCGTGCCCACTGCGCGGCTTGCCAAACATTGCAACGGAGAACCTGCCGGATGATCACGATCTGGGGACGCGCCAATTCGGTCAACGTCCAGAAGCTCTTGTGGTGCTGCGACGAGCTCGCGCTACCTTACGAGCGCATCGATGCCGGACTGCAGTTCGGCCGCAACACCGAAACCGACTACCTGTCGATGAATCCCACCGGCCGCGTGCCGACGCTGGTCGATGGCGACTACGTGCTGTGGGAATCGAATTCGATCCTGCGCTATCTCGTGATGCAGTACGCGCCCGCGAGCTTTCTGTACCCAGCCGGCCCACGCGAACGGGCGAGCGTCGACCGTTGGCTCGACTGGTCGCTGTCCACGCTGCAACCCGCCGAGCGACCGGTGTTCTGGGCGCTGGTGCGCACGCCCGCAGCCGAACGCGACACGGCGAAGCTCGCCACCGACATCGACACCGTCACCGTTCTGTGGCGGCTGCTCGACTCGCATCTGCAAGGCCGCTTCTTCATCGAAAGCGAGCACTTCACGCTCGCCGACATCGTGCTCGGCGCGTATGCGAAGCGGTGGTTCGGCCTCGAAGGTGTCGAGCGGCCCGCGTTGCCGAATCTCGAGCGCTGGTATTCGCGGCTCGGTACGCGCACGGGCTTCAAAAAATATATCGACTTTCCGCTTACCTGAACCCACATCCCGACACACGCCATGACCATCACGTTTCACGCATGGGGCACGCCGAACGGCCGCAAGATCAGCGTCGCACTCGAAGAAATGGAATTGCCCTACACGGTCGTGCCGGTGAACATCGGCAAGGACGAGCAGTTCGCCCCCGGGTTCCTGCGTATCAGCCCGAACAACAAGATCCCGGCGATCGTCGATAGCGACGGTCCCGACGGTCAGCCGATCAGCGTGTTCGAATCGGGCGCAATCCTGCTCTATCTCGGCGAGAAGACCGGCCGCTTTTTACCGAAGTCGCTGCGCGAACGCGTGCCCGTGCTCGAATGGCTGATGTGGCAGATGGGCGGCTTCGGCCCGATGCCCGGCCAGGTGCATCACTTCGCAGCGCTCGAATCGGAAACCGACCGGCGCTACGGGCTTAAGCGCTATTCCGACGAAACGCGCCGGCTGTACGGCGTGCTCGACCGGCGGCTCGCGCAACACGAATTCGTCGCGGGTGACCTGTCGGTGGCGGATTTCGCGATTCTCGGCTGGGCATGGCGCCACGAGCGTCATAAGGTCGACCTCGCCGAGTACCCGCACGTGAAGCGCTGGTACGACGCACTGTTCGCGCGGCCCGGCGTGCAGCGCGGCTTCGCAGCGAAGCTGGACTAACACCGCCGCCGCGACGAACCCGCGTTCGACCTCCGCGTTCGACCTTATAATCACCGCATGAAGAACGCCAAACCCGCCGCGGCCGCGCCCCAGTCTCACAGCACTCATGACGCTCACGATCATGGCGCGCATGCGCACGCCGGCTCCGGTTCACAGGAGAAGGCGCTGGCGCTCGCCGATGACTATTGCCGCGAACGCGGTGAAAAGCTCACGCCGATCCGTCGCAAGGTGCTCGAACTGCTGCTCGAATCGGGCCGCGCGACCAAGGCCTATTCGCTGCTCGACGAGATGCGCCAGATCCATCCCGGCTCCGCGCCGCCGACGGTTTATCGCGCGCTGGACTTCCTGTTGTCCGCGGGGCTCGTGCACCGGATCGAATCGATCAACGCGTTCACCGTGTGCCACGACCTGACGCAATGTCAGCACGGCATTCTCGTCGTGTGCCAGCAGTGCGGCAACGTTACCGAACTGCATCAGCCGAAGCTGCGTCAGGCGCTCGTCGCGCAGATCGAGGACGCGGGCTACCGGCTCGCCAGCGATGAAATCGAATTGAAGGGTTTGTGCGCCGCATGCGAAGCGGCGCAGGCCACGGCTGCCGCATCGCAGACAGCGGGCAAGGCACAGCCGGTCGCGGGCCGCTAAACGCAGCCCGCGCCACGCTCGGTTCTAACGTGCGGCGTTCATGCGCCCGCAAAACCCACTTCAGTGCAATCCCGCCGCACGGGCGTCGATCGCGTCGTGCAGCAACGTCACGAGTTCGTCGGGTTGCGCCGGTTTGATCATGAAGTGCTGGAACCCCTCGCCGATGCTGCGCAGGCGGTAGGTATCGTCGGTGTGGCCAGTCAGCGCAATCGCGATCGACGGTGCGTGGTCGCTGCGGATCTCATGATCGCGTAGCCGCTGGATCAGGTAGAAGCCGTCCATCGTAGGCAGATCGAGGTCGCAGATCACCGCATCGGGCAATTCGCGAACCGCCGCTTCGACCCCTTCCTCCGCATCCGCGACCGCGACGACGCGGGCCCCTTCCGATTCGAGTAGCGAAGTCAAGGACGCCCGGCTGTGCGGGTCATCTTCCACCAGGACTATCGTTGTCCGATCGAGTCTCAACTCACCGTTCATTTTGTTGCGTTGTTGCATTCGTTGTTGCATGGTGTATTGCGCAATGCGCCGTGAAGGCCGCGGTTTCGCTGCGCGCGCGGCAAGCGTGAGCAGCAGGCCGGTAAGGCCCGGTAAGTGCCAATAAGAGCCGATCCGTTCCGGGTGCAGTCTATGTTCTCGGACCCGATTCCGCGCGCCGAGTTGCAATTAGGTCACGCCGCGCAGGCTAGCCGCGGAACAAGGCACACACATGAAAAACGGCGCCACCGGCGCCGTTTTATACGGGGTCCGGACACATCAGGCAGCTAGCTGGTACCGTCCGCCGAATCGTGATAACCAGGCTGCATCGAAATCGCACGACCGGCCTCTTTCAACAGCCCGACATAGTGCGATTTCGTATCGGCCCCGCAGCGCATGCCCGGGAACGACACTGCGATGCACTGCAGGCCTTCTTCCTGCTCGTCGTTATCCTCGCCGTAGCCCTGCTCGCGCACAGGCGCGCAGAATGCTGAGCACGGCGTCCGCGGAACCCTGCGTCTTTCGCGTCGACTTCCGGAGCACGAACGTAGATAGCACGTGGCGTGCCTCGTCCGGTGCCATCCACGCGAGCAGCACCTTGCCGATCGCGCTGTACAGCGGATTGCGCGGCCCGATCCGCGACTGCATCCGCAGATCGTAGTCAGCATCGACCGTGCCTAGTGCGACGACACGTAAAGCGACGGCGGCCCGGCATCCGGCAGCGCGAAATTGCGCTTCATCCGCGCGACCTCTTCGGTCGGACTGCCGCCGAATAGCCGCTTGAACTCGCGGCTGAACTGCGACGGACTCTCGTAGCCGACCTGCGCACTCGCCGCTGCCGCGGTCAACCCGTTGCGCGCCATCAGCAGACGTGCCTGATGCAGCCGCGTCGATTTGATGTACTGGATCGGCGACGTGTTCGTCACGCTTCGGAAGTGCGCATGAAACGTCGGCACACTCATGCTCGCTTCAGCCGCGAGCGTCTCGACGCTCAGCGTCTGCGCGAAGCCCGCGTGAATCCGCTGGAGCGCACGCGCGATCCGGCCGAAATGCCCATGCTGGTTCAACGCGGCGCGCAGCGAGCCGCCCTGCTCGCCGATGAACACCCGAAAGTAAATCTCCCGCACGAGCGCCGGACCGAGCATCTTCGCCTCGAGCGGATCGCGCATGGTCTGCAGGAAGCGCAGCACGCTGTGCGCGAGCGGCGCATCGAGCCGGGTCGACGCCATCCCGCGCGGCGGCGCCGTCACGCCGTCGCCATGCCGTTCGAGCTGCAGCAGCAGATCGGCCGCGACATTGAAGTCGAGCCGCAGATAAATCGCGAGCAGCGGTTCGCGCTCGCTCGCATCGGTCTCCATCGAAAACGGCAGCGGTACCGACACCGCGAGATAGTGCTGCGCGTCGTACAGGTAGAGCTCGTCGCCGAGATAACCGCGTTTGCGCCCCTGGCAGACGATTACGATGCCCGGATCGTAGAGCACCGGCGTGCGCGTGAGCGGCCGGTTCGAGCGCAGGAAACGCACATCCGGCAGCAGGCACAGGTTGTAGCCCTCCAGCGGCGCGAGTTCCAGCAACCGCGCGATCGTCTCGCGCCGGACGTCGGCGGGTACATCGGAGGCGGAGCAGGCGTCGATCAGGGAATGGGTAGACATCGTGCAGGCGCGAGCAAACGAAAACGTAAGAATGCGCCGAGTGTGACACGCACCCGCACCGTTTTCCAGCCGCTCATAGGATCAGGCAAGCATCGCAGACGAACGGATATTCGCACGCGCACCGCACCCGGTCATGATGCGTCGCATGTTCAGCATGTTCGAGCATGTCCGAGCTTGTCCAATACGGAGCCAATCTGATGAACGCATCCCCTCGCAAGACTTTCCTGATCACCGGCGTGAGTTCCGGTTTCGGCCGCGCGTTCGCGCGCGCCGCGCTGGCCGACGGCCATACCGTCGTCGGTACCGTGCGCAACGAAGCCGCGGCGCACGAGTTCGTTTCGCTCGACGCGGCACGCGCGCACGCAGCCGTGCTCGACGTCACCGCATTCGATGCAATCGCGCCGTGCGTCAAGCGCATCGAACGCGAACACGGCCAAATCGACGTGCTCGTCAACAATGCGGGCTATGGCCACGAAGGGATTCTCGAAGAATCGCCGCTCGACGCGATGCGCCGGCAGTTCGACGTCAACGTCTTCGGCGCAGTCGCGATGATCAAGGCCGTGCTGCCCGCGATGCGGCAACGGCGCAGCGGGCACATCGTCAACATCACGTCGATGGGCGGCTACATCACGATGCCTGGCATCGCGTACTACTGCGGCAGCAAGTTCGCGCTCGAAGGCATCTCCGGCGCGCTCGCGCAGGAAGTCGAAGGCTTCGGCATCAAGGTCACCGCGGTTGCGCCGGGCTCGTTCCGCACCGACTGGGCCGGCCGCTCGATGGTCCGCAGCGAACGCAGCATCGCGGACTACGATGCGTTGTTCGAGCCGGTACGCGCGGCCCGCGAGGCGAAAAGCGGCAAGCAGGCAGGCGACCCCGACAAGGCCGCCCGTGCGCTGCTAAGCGTGATCGATGCGCCGAATCCGCCGGTGCATCTGCTGCTCGGCAGCGACGCGCTCGGGCTCGTGCGTAGCGGACTCGCGAAGCGCGAGGCGGACATCGCGCAGTGGGAAGCACTGACCCGCTCGACCGACTACTAAACCACCACCCTCCCGCCTCTTCCCCACGGAACGCCTGACAGGGGCGTTCCGTTGCATTTCGTCCGTGACTTCTGCCGCATTGTTCGAGCCGTGCGCGCGCCGCACAGTGAGGGCACCTCTTTCGCGAAGCCCTTACTCTGCTGCGCGCGAACGTCCCCACACTTTTCGACAGAAGCCCGACATGTCTACCCGGTCTCTCCGACTCTCACACGGTCGCGCGTATCGCGCGGACATCGCAACGCTGCGTCGCACCGCACGCGAAAACGGTGCATGCGCGAATCCGTTCGACGTGCCCGTCGATATCCCGAACGCCCCGCGCGGGTACGCGTTCTCGCTGATCGTCAATCTCGCGTGCGAGCCGGATCGCGCACATCACTCGCCCGCCGGATCGCTCGACCTGCTCGGCTTCGCGAACCGGCACGGCGCGTTCCGTTTCCGCCGCGATCCGCCGCTGTGGGCGCCGCCGGCATCGGCCTTCGATCTCGGCATCGACGGTTCGTACCGTCTGCTCGGCTACGCGGACGCACCGCTGCCCGGAATCTCGTCGGCCAACCTGATCGGCTCGGCGATCCTGCTGAGCCGCTTCACCGGACCGATGCCGATCGGACCCGGCATCGTCGCCGACGCGCTCGCGCGGCTCTCGATCGCCGTGTCGGAAGCGCTCCGCTTCGTCGCGACCGAAAGCGCAGTCGCCGCAGCACTCGACAACGGCGTCGGCTATCACCCGAGTGCGTCGGGCCATCGCCGCCGCTTCGACGGGTGGGCCACCGACGGGCATCCGCTCGCCCTCTGAATCTGAATCTGAGTCCCGCCCGCAGCAGCCGCACGACACGGTGACGCCAACGCTGCGTCGTCCGCGCGGCGGCACGCATCGTTCAAGGAGATCACGATGAAACTCTTCCGTGTCATTTCGGTTCGCTCCGACTGCGGCGCGAAGCCGCCACGTCTCGCGCAGGAAACGCTCGCCACTTACACCACGCGTCTGCAGAAAGTCCAGCGCTGGCATCTGCATCGCGCGACGCTGACCGCACTCGACGCGATCGCGAAAGAAGCGGCTGAAAACGAGTCCAGCGAACGCGAAGCCGCTGTCACGTTCGTCACCGCGCCCGAGTTCTACTGGAGCGCGCCGTGGCATGCGCTGCGCAACGTCTGCGAAGTGCGTGAGCTGTCCGCGCTGCAGATCGATCCGGTGCGCCGCTGCGTCGCGAAGGTGGCCGCGCAGTTTCCGCCCGAACGCTACGGCAAGCTGCTGTTTCTGCCCGGCACCGCAGCGATGCTGTTCGAGACACCGCGCGTGGACGAAGCGGACCCAATCGACCCCACGCACGAAACGCACGCGGCGTCGCACCGGCGACACCCTGTCGAACCGTTGTTCGAATCGCTTAACTACCTGTACGCGGTGACGAATTTTCTCGCGCCGCTCGCGGCGCACGGACCCGATGCGGACTTGCCGCAAGCGGTCGCGTGGCCGAAGCGATACACGTCGTGGATCGACTACGGTGTCCACGAACGCGAACTTGAAACACCGCGCACGTGGACCTTCCGGCTCGGCGACGGCACGCGGATCGAGGTGCTCAAACAGTCGGACATCGGGCCGCAAAGCCACACGCAGGCCCACGACAACCGCGTCGCGGACATGTTCGACAACCGGCTCGGCGGCGTGCCGCCGTTCGGCGTCGACATCTGCCTCGACTTCTACAAATGGATGGGCGACGCCCACCACGCCGGTGGCGATTTCAAGGCGCCGCATCTCGACGCGCCGCATTACGCGCTCGATTTCGTGCTGTCCTATGGCGTCGATCTCGACTACCACCGGTTCGACGTGCCGCGGTCGCTGCGCTACATCGTCCACAACGACGGCCGCCGGCTGAAGGAGACCGCGGTGCTCGCGATCGACGAGCGGGACGGCACCTGGAGCTGGTTGCCCGACGCGCCTGCCACACGGCATCTGACGCTCGGCGAACGCAGCCATGTGTCGATTCACGAGTTCCGGCTCGACGTTCCAGATGAAGCGACGTCCAGCCCCGAAGCATTGGCATTGCATCGAGAACCCGCGACGGACCGCTGACATGCGCACGCATCCATTTCTTGCATTGCTTGCGGCGCCATTCCGCGGGATATCACACGTGGCGCACGTGTTGTCCCGTGGCCGCGCAACACCTCACCCAGTCGCGCACGCGGATGCGGACACGCACGCCGCACCCGGCGCGCTGAGCATGCAGCTATGCGAGGAATGCGAGGCGATGGCGCGCTACGCCTTGCATCACGGGTTGCCGGTCGCGCCGGAGACCATCGCGCAACTGGGCGTGCTGATCGAACGAGCGACCCGGCGAACGGGAAACGGTACGCATGGTGCACATACTGCACACGGCTCGCACGCAACCCAGCACGCGCTCGCCGCGATTCATCGCAAGCTCGCGTCGGCGATCGCGCCAGCCACGCCGCAGGCGGTCACGCTGCTCGATACCGAGCATCGCAGCGGTCATCCTTTCGCGTGGCTTGGACCGGTGCCGCTGATCCGGCTGCTGACGGTGTCGTCGATCGCGTTTCTGGTCGCGGTCGTTGCGACCGGGTTGTCGCCTGACGTCACGTCAGAAAACATCGACCACGGCTTCCTGCAGGAGCACGGCACGCGGCTGCTGTGGAACGCGCTGTTCCTGCTGTTCTGCGCGGGGCTCGGCGCATCGTTCGCTACGCTCTTCCAGGCGCACCGCTACGTCGCCGCGACGACCTACGATCCGAAGTACGACGCGTCGTACGGCGCGCGATTGATCCTCGGCGTGATGGCCGGGCTGATTCTCGTCGAGATGCTGCCGCCGCACATGTTCGACCAGGGCAGCATGCACAGCTTCGGCAAGCCCGCGCTCGCGATGCTCGGCGGCTTCTCCGCGACGGCCGTGCATCGCGTGTTGCAGCGGCTCGTCGAGACGCTTGAAACAGTCGTACGGGGCGACCGTTCGCGCGACGCCGATGCCGCGCTGCGCGCGCATCGCGCACAGGCCGCCACCGATCGTGCGCAGTGGCAAGGCGAACTCGCGGCGAGCCTGCTCGAGCTGCAGCAGTCGGCCGACGGCGACGCATCCGCGGACGTGCTGCGGCGGCGCCTCGCCGATTTCACGCGTGCGATGCTGGCCGCCGAACCGGCGCGCGGGCCGTCCGGCGACCTGGACCACGCGCAGGAGTGACGCGAACGCATGCAGCACCATCGCGATCGAACGAAGCGCGGCGTGCGGGCGCATGCGCAGGTCACGCACGGTCTCCTCCCACACCACGCTCCGCCGCGACCACCCACTCATCGGCCGATGGCACGATCCACACGATCAGTACGCTTCACGCACTTCACGCGAGGCCCACGAACGCCACCGCATGGGCCCCAGCCCGACTCAGTGATGCACCGCGGTGCACAGCGGGACCACCGGCGTGCGCGTCGCTTCGGCGCCCATCTGCCGCGACAGCCACAACGCGGCTTCGGTGCGGTTGCTCACGCCGATCTGCCGGAACAGCGCGTACAGATGGTTCTTGATCGTGCCTTCCGCGACGTTCAGCACGCGGCAGATCTGCTTGTTCGACTTGCCCTCCGCGAGCAGTCGCAGCACTTCGCGCTGTCGCGGCGTCAGTCGTTCAAACGCACGTTCGTCTCCCACCGGTCCGTGCGCGGGTCCCGACTGCGCACCGATCGCGTAACTCGGCGGCACGTAGATCGCGCCCGACGCGACACGCGCGAGCGCATCGGCGAATTCGTCGGCACTCGCGTGCCGGTCGACGATACCCGCCGCGCCCGTGAGCAGCGCATCGGCGATCGCCTGTCGACACACCGTGCGCACGACGAACAGCCAGGGCACCGTGCCAAGCGCATCCTGCAGCACCTTCGGCCAACCAACCTGAGCGGCGCGCTCGTCCCACTCGATCGTCACGGCACCGACCGTACCCGCGGGTAAATCCGTACGAATCCGGTAAATATCCTCAGGGTGCTGTGCGGACCAGACCTGCCAGCTCGAATCGCGTTTCCATAACACATCGGCTACTCCTGCAACGAACAGCGGCGGACTATCGATCATCAGGACGTTCATTTGCGCATTTCCCCTCGGTGGCGAGACGCTGGATTGGGTTTATTCACGTCTCTTCGGCTCGCTTTTACCGCCGTTTCAAGAGCGGCGCACTAGGCCCGTCGATCCGTGACGAATGTTCTATTACGGGCAACCGGTCATTTCTTCCAGAATTTCGGTACCGTTTTCATCGGCCGCCAGGCATGACTGATGGGCTCTCCCTGCCCACGCGGAGTGTATGTAATTTGAATAAAGACAGCGAATCCACGTTGTTAAATTTCGATATGGAGTTTTTTTATGGACGCGAATTTTATCGGTTCTGTGATTAACGCTTTGCCGATGGATCAAATGATTGCAGGCCCATTGAAAGCGATGATTACCGCGCAGACTCAGGCAGCGAAAAGTTACGCCGATTTTTTGATGCAAGTGTGCATTCAGGACGGCAAGGCTGTCGCGGTGCAATTCGATTACGACGAGACGCTGGTCGACGAAGGCGGCGTGTCGAAGGGCGTCGTGCAGAAGACGATGCGCATCCCGCTGCTCGCCGCGATCGTGCATCCGATCATCGCGATCGAGGAAGGCACGATCGACTTCGAGATGGAGATCACGCAGTCCGAGAAATCGTCGTCGGCGACCGAAGGCAGCGGCGAGTTCCAGGCGAAGCTCGGCTGGGGTCCGGTGAGCATCAGCATCTCGGGCCGCGTGTCGCACAAGTCCGAGCAGACACGCAGCACCGATACGCGCGCGAAGTATTCGATTCACACGCAGGTGAAGCGTCAGCCGCCGCCCGAAGCGCTGATGCGCGTGATCGATTTCCTCACGGAGGCCGCGACAAAACCGGTCGTCACCGACGCGAAGCAGAAGGACGTGAAGCCGCTGCCCGCGACACCGACCGACGGCACGCTGATCGGCGAGAAGCAGGACGGCAAGGGCGCTGCGGCTGCGCAGTCCACTTCGCAGACCGCTTCACAGACCGCCACGCAGTAAGCGCGGCGCACCGACGCGGACCTCACCATGTTCAGCTTCCTCAGGCGGCGGCGCGAAGCGCGCGCCGCACCCGCCTCCGATGCATCGCACGCGGGCGGCACACAGGCCGCGGCGGTGCCGCCCGCTTCTTCGAACGCAACGGCTGCGGCTTCGAGCGATGTCGCCGACGACGCACGAGAGACACGGGAGACACGGGACACGCACGCACCCGAAGCGCCCGCGAGCGATCCTCCCGCGCCGCCTCCGCCCTCACCGCCGTCTCCACCACCGAACGATCCGACGCCCACGAGTGCGGACCATCCGCCGCCGCGCGGTCTCGCACTCGACGAAATCGCGCGTGGCATGCAGCACGCGGCGGCGGCCGCGAACCAGCTGCTCGCGCATCAGTACACCGCGATGCTCGACCAGTTCTTCGAGGCACGCGAAGACGGACTGCTCGCGCCACGCGCGGTCGAAGTCGCACTCGACGCCGAACACACGATGCCGATACCGCTCGTCGCGCTTGCAACACCGCGCGGTCTCGCGCTCGACCGCATGGTCGTGCATCTGACGGTGCGCGGCGATTTCACCGAGGCTTTGCCGGCGGGCGGACCCATCGCGGGCGACGATCAGCGCGGTCGCTTCTACGTGACACTCGCGCCGCCGTCGACGCGCAAGGACGATCAGGGCAATGCCGGTCGACGCGACAGCGAGCACATCGACATCGAGATGCAGTTCGTGGCGCTCGCGCCACCCGAAGCGATCATGCGCGTGATCGACGAATACACGCACCGGCTCGTACCACGCGCACGACACGGCAACAGCGACAGCAGCAATACGGGCAACGACAGCGACAAGGAGCCTTCCGATGACTAACCGTCCCACGTGTACCGGTTCCGCCGGCATCGAACTGATCAAGCACTTCGAGGGATTGCGGCTTAACCGCTACCTCGATGCGGTCGGCAAGCCGACGATCGGCTACGGTCACCTGATCCTGCCGCACGAACGCTTCGATCGCCCGATCGAAGCGGGCGCCGCCGAGGCGCTACTGAAACGCGATCTGCGCAGCGCCGAGGTTCAGCTCGTGAAGCTGCTGCGCGTCGCCGTCACGCAGCAGCAGTTCGACGCGTTGATGGCGTTCGTCTTCAACCTCGGCGCGGGACGCCTGCGTTCGTCGACGCTGCTGCGCTACCTGAACGCGGGTGCGAGCGCGCGCGCGGCGGACGAGTTTCTCGTCTGGAACAAGGCCGGCGGCAAGCCGCTCGCCGGTCTCACTCGACGGCGCCAGGCCGAACGCAAGCTGTTCCTCTCGTAACGCTCTCTTCGTCTTTTCTACCGCGCGCCGCGCCCTTCATCGGGCGCGGCGTTTTTGTTTGCGGATGTGCTTTCGCCTGCACATGCGGCAGGCCAGGCCGTCGGACACGGGTCGTCGTCCGTACCGTCCTCCCTATTCTTCGCGCGACGGCCCGCACGTACGCTGCAAGCACGCTCTTCACTCAAACCAGAACACACGACAACATACGACAGGAGTCTTCACATGAACGCGGCAGCCGTCCCGAACGAAGCATCGCTGACCTTGCACGATCGACTGCGCGCCACTCGCATGCGCGGATGGACCCGGCGCCTGCGCGCGATCGCATTGGGCGCCGTATGCGTGTGCGGTGCACTGTCCGCATCGCTCGCACATGCAGCAGATGCAGCCGACGCAGAACCGCTGCCCGCATACGGCGCCGATCTGCAACGCACGTCCGTATCGGGACTGTCGTCGGGTGCGTTCATGGCCGCGCAGTTCGACGTCGCGTATTCGAGCCAGCTGATCGGTGCGGGCATCGTCGCGGGCGGTGCGTTTCGCTGCGCGGTCGAGTCGTCGATGACCGCACCCGCGGTCGCTGCGATGACGCTGTGCATGCAGCCGCTCGGTCCTGCGCCCGACGCGACGTCGTCATGGAAATACGCCCAGGCGCTCGCGAAAACCGGCGACATCGACGATGTCGCGAACCTGCGCAAGCAACGCATCTACCTGTTCAACGGCGGGCATGACGCGGTCGTGTCGACGAGCGTCGTCGACGAAGCGAGGCACTTCTACGATCTGGCCGGTGTGCCGAAAGCGAACGTCTCGTATCGCAAGGACCCGAACGCGGGACACGCGCTGATCACGAATCACGGCATCGACGCATCGTGCGGCACGAACGCGATGCCGTACATCAACAACTGCGGATTCGATCAGGCCGACGACATCCTCAACTGGATCTACGCGAGCCCCGACACGAAGCTCAATCCGCCCGCCGTGCAGGCCGGCGGCAACCTGCTCGCATTCGATCAGCGCGAGTTCGACCGCGACCGCCGCGCATCGCTCGCGGACACCGGCTACGTCTATCTGCCAGTCGCTTGCGCAAGCGCGGCGTGCGCGGTGCACGTCGTCTTTCACGGCTGCGAACAGGGCGCGTCGTTCGTCGGCGAACGCTTCGTGCGCGGGGCCGGCTACAACGAAACCGCCGACACCAATCGCGTGATCGTGCTGTATCCGCAGGTCGATAAATCCGTGGCCAACCCGATCGGCTGCTGGGACTTCTGGGGCTATACGAGCGCCAACGCGAACGTCCCCGACTTCTATGCGCACGACGCGCCGCAGATGGTCGCCGTGAAACAGATGATCGAGCGCCTCGGCCAGCCGCGTCCATAACGATGCAACCGCCGCGCCCCTGTACTCAACCCGCACAAGGAATCGACATGCTCTCCAACTTCATCGCGCAGTGGGAAAACGCCAATCTCGCTGCATTCCAGCTGTTCGGCAAGGTCGTCGCCCAGTCGGCGAATCCGGCAGGCCTCGCCGGTGCCGCCGCCGACGTCGGCGCGTGGCGCGCGTTGGTGCGCACCGTGCTGCAGACCAGCCAGCAGTATGCCAATGCGGCCCAGAGCGCCGGCGACGAAAGCTGGCGCACGCAGCGCGACCGGCTCGGCCTGAAGAATTCGGCGACCGCAGTGAAGGAACTGGCCGCAATACATGCGGATCTCGCGACGCGCATCGCGCAGGGTCACGTGCAGCACGCAGGCGCGCTCGCCGACGCGACCGCGCAGTACCTCGACAACGTGAGCCGCAGCCGCAACAGCAACGACGCGTCGATGGCGCTCGGCACGCTCGCGCAGGACGTCCAGGCGCAGGGCCGCTCGCACGCGCTGCATGTCGCGATGCTGGCCGGCGGCCTGCAGCCCGCGCTCGTGCAATGGGCCGAGAAGCATCTCGCCGACGACACGACGGAGCAACAGGCATGAACATCCCGCTGCGTTTCATCAACCGCTCGAAGGATCTCGGTGCGAGCGAAGTCGTGCTGTTCCAGCGCAACGTGATCCCCGACTTCGACGAACTCGCGATTGCGTGGAAAGTAATCCGCTATTGCGGCCACGGCTGTCTGCATCCGTTCGTCTACTCGACCGAGACCGAAGTGTCGATCGGCGACGACTACGGCAACTACTCGCCGCGTCTGTCCGCCGACGACGGCGACTGCTTCACGGTCAGCGCGCATCCAACCGGCCGCGGCCGGATCACCCGCGACCCCGTCCCCGCGCACGGCCCCACGGGCTCCGACATCGAGGTCGCGAACCGGATGCGGCGCGGCGCGGTGAACGTCAACGCGTACAGCGCGGGCCGGCTGATCGCCGCAAAGCAGGCGGTAGCTCCTGGTCAGAAAGCGGTGTTCCGCTTCACGCCGATGCTGTGGATCGCCGCGGTTTCGCAGGTGCAGGAAGGCCACGCGCTGAACTCCGCGGTGCTGTCGAGCGAGAACACGGAGTTCGTGCTGAGCGGCGTGACATCGGCGGACATCGTGATGACCGGCGGCGGCGGCGGCGCCGAGGCCGAACCGCTGCGCTTCGCGCTCGAGAACGTCGTGCGCCGCTAGCGTCCGTCGCGCCACGTCAAGCCTGACCTGACCGCGCCGAAACACGGCGCCCTCTTCTTCGAATTGCTTTCACGACCCGTTCATCCGGATGGGCCGGTGGCAAGGTGCGCGGCAAACCGATTGCCGTCTTTCAACTCAAGGAGCAAGCAAGTGGACATCCAGCTGAACTTCGTGAATCGATCCAACGATGCCAACAACTCGAGCATCGTGATCTTCCAGAAAAACGTCGCGACGGATTTCGACGAACTGGCGATCGCATGGAAGGTGATCCGCAACTGCGGTCAGGGCGATAACCATCCGTTCAAGTTCCCGATGACGATGACCGTCAGCGCGAGCGACAGCTATGGCAACTACATGCCGCAGCAGACGGCGACGAACGGCCAGGTTTTCCAGGTCGTGCGCTCGACGTCGGGCGACGTGCTGACGCTCGGAAGCGACCCGGGCAGCAGCTCGGAAGTGCAGGTGCGCAACGACCTGCCGGCCGGCGCCGCGAACGCGACCATCTACAAGGATGGCAGCCCGCTCGCGACGAAGACGTCGATCGCGCCGGGACAGAAAGCCGTGTTCCAGTTCAAGCCGACGCTGTGGATCGGCGTCGCGTCGCAGATCGAACAGGGCCAGTTGCTGAATTCGGCGGTGATCTCGGACATCAACACGGAACTGTCGCTGCTCGGCATCGCGAGCGCCGACATCGTGCTGACCGGCGGCGGCCCCGGCCCCCGCTCGCTGCCGTTCACGTTCCGGCTCGAAAACGTCTTGATGGCGTAAGCCGCACGAACCAGCGGCGGCAGCGTGTCTGCCGCTGCTCACTCCATTCGGTAAGGGTAAGTCATGGACATCAAACTGAACTTCATCAATCTGTCGAACGACGTGAACAACAGCCAGATCGTGCTGTTCCAGAAAAACGTATCGACCAGCTTCGACGAGCTTTCCGTCGCCTGGAAAGTGATCAGCAACTGCGGTCGCGGCGACAACCATCCGTTCGTGTTCCCGATGCACACCGGCGTCACCGCGAGCGATTCCGACGGCAACTACATGCCGCAAAAGGCCGCGCAGAACGGTCAGATGTTCAGCGTGTCACGCGCGACGTCGGGCAACGTGCTCGCGCTCGCCGGCGCGTCGACCAGCTCGCGCGAGATCCAGCTGCGCAACGACCTGCGCGCGGGTGCGATCACCGCGTCCGTGTTCAAGGACAACCGGCTGCTCGCGAAGAAGACCGGCGTCGTCCCGGGGCAAAAGGCCGTGTTCGAGTTCAAGCCGACGCTGTGGGTCGGCACCGCGTCGCAGATCGAACAGGGCCAGGTGATGAACTCGGCAGTGATCTCGGACATCAACACGGAACTGTCGCTGCTCGGCATCGCGAGCGCCGACATCGTGATGACGGGTGGCGGTGCGGGTACCGCTTCGGCGGCGTATCAGTTCCGCCTCGCGAACGTGATCATGGGTTGAACCGGGCGGCGGACATCACCGCCGCTTTTCCGCTGTGCTTTCCCCCGCCGCCGCCGGCCCGCTTGCCGGATCGGGCGGCTTTTTTTATGGAAAACCCCTATCGGGTTCGCGACGCTCGACGCGGCTGTCCGAGCGGCAACGCTAGATGAATTTCAACTAAACAAGCAGGTAAATCCAGCTAAACAAACTGGACAAAAAAAAGCCGGCTTGCGGCCGGCTTAAGGGTTCTGGTTATTCCGAGGGCTACCAGAACCTGAGAGACAGTACTGCGTAGGTTCGATGCGGCGTTCGCTCGACGTACAGCGGTTCGCGCTTCGGGGCAAAGTATATCCGTGCTGCATGAATTAGTTAAGCTACAAACCTTTCTGGTCATTTCCCGGGGCAGATTGCCTGGGTCGAATGGCCCGGAGTTCAAGGCCCCCTACGACAGCGTGCGGATCGAATTGCTGATGCCGCGCGCGCAGTCGATCACCGCGGGCGCGAGACGCTGCTGCGCGTCCGCGAAGGTCCAGCGGCTCGTCGGTGCGACCACGTGCACCGACGCGACCGGACGGCGTTCGCTGTCGAGCACGGGCGCCGCCACCGTCATGTCGCCGATGAACAGTTCCTCGCGGTTCGATGCGTAGCCGTTGCGGCGCGCCTGCAGCAGGAGCGCCTCGATCTTCTCGAGATCGGTGGTGGTGTGCTGCGTGTGAGCGACGCGCTCGCTCGCCTCGAGCAGCGTGCGTGCATCCGGCTCGGGCAACGCGCTCAGATACGCGCGGCCTGATGCCGTGCAATACATTGGGATGCGGCTGCCGATCGGCATGTGGATCGGCACGAACTTCATGCACACGAAGCGCGCGACGTACACCATCTCGTTGCCGTCCGGCTCGGTGAGATTGGTGGTTTCGCCAGTGACGTTGGTCAGTTCCGACAGGAATGGATTCGCGACGTCGATCAGCGTATCGGCGGCGAGATAGTTGAAACCGATCTGCATCACGTGCGGCGTCAGCTGATAGCGCTTCGTACGCGGATGCTTGCGCACGAAGCCGAGTTTTTCGAGCGTGTAGATCATCCGCTGCGCGGAGCTCTTCGTGATCGACGTGGCCTGCGCGACCTCCGGCAGCGTCATGGTCCTGCGCTGTGCGCTGAATGCGCGCAGCACCGCAATGCCCTTCTCCAGCGACTGGTTGAACAGCACGTCCGCCGCTTCACCGTTATCGGTGTCTTGCGGCTCGTTGTTCCCGACGCTCATGGCGCTCATGGAAATACCCAATTGTGGTTCGATCGCCCCGAGTCTATCGTATCGAATATCGATACGCAAATAATCCATATCGATATTTTTGACTCGAATATGATCAGTGCACGGCAACGTGGCTTACCGCCCGAGTTGTCCTCATCGCCCTCATTCCACGCGGAGAGTTTCATGATCCACCTCGTCAAACGCTGCGCCGCCACGCTTGCTGCCATCGCGGTCGCCGTCATCACGCTGGCTCCGGCCAGCGCGGTCGCCGCGCCCACCTACACGGTCGGCGCGACTGCCACCGGCGTGCCGTTCACGTTCCTCGACGTAAAGACCAATTCGATCGAAGGGCTGATGGTCGATGCGATCACCGCGACCGGCAAAGCCGCCGGCTTCGACGTGACAATCCAGCAGACCACCTTCTCCGCGCTGATCCCGTCGCTGACGACGAAGAAGATCGACATCGTGTCCGCGGCGATGCTGAAGACCCCCGCGCGCGAACAGGTCGTCGATTTCTCCGACACGGTCTATTCGTACGGCGAAGGGTTGGTCGTGCGCGCGGACGACAAGGGCCGCTATGCGTCGATGGACGACCTGAAGGGCGAAGTGGTCGGCGCACAGGTGGGCACCGCGTTCGTCGACGCGCTGAACAAGAAAGGCATCTTCAAGGAAGTGCGCACCTACGATTCGGTGTCGGACATCCTGCGCGACGTCGCGCTCGGCCGCATCAAGGCCGGTTTCGGCGACCACCCGATCATCGCGTACCAGTTGCAGAAGAACCCCAACCCGCAGCTGCGTCTCGTCGCCGAATATCAGCCGAGCGTGAAGGGCCAGGTGTGCTTCGTCGTGCGCAAGGGCGACACCGGGACGCTCGAGAAACTCAACGCAGGCATCCGCAAGATCAAGGCCGATGGCTCGCTCAGCGAGATCGTCAAGAAATGGCAGGTCGAATGACGCGGCCAGCACGCTAAGGAGGTTCGTCATGTTCGTGCAGAACGCCATCGAGTTCCTGCCGATCCTGCTGAAGGGCGCAGTCGTCACCGTCGAGATCACCGTCTGCTCGTTCGTGCTGAGCACTCTGCTCGGCCTCGCGCTCGCGCTGCTGCGCGTGTCCGCGAACCGGCTGCTGTCGAACGCGGCGGCGACGGTGATCAACGTGATCCGCGGCCTGCCGATCATCGTGCAGCTGTTCTACATCTACTTCGTGCTGCCCGATCTCGGCGTGCAACTGTCCGCGTTCCAGGCGGGTTTCATCGGCCTCGGCGTCGCGTATTCGGCGTACCAGGCGGAGAACTTCCGCGCGGGTATCGAAGCGATCGACCGCGGACAGATCGAAGCCGCGCAGTCGATCGGCATGCGCGGCCCGCTGATCATGCGCCGCGTCGTGCTGCCGCAGGCGTTTCGCATCGCGTTGCCGCCGTACGGCAACACGCTCGTGATGATGTTGAAGGACTCGTCGCTCGCCTCGACGATCACCGTCGCCGAGATGACGCGCGCGGGTCAGCTGATCGCGTCGTCCACGTTCCAGAACATGACGGTGTTCACGCTCGTCGCGCTGCTGTATCTCGCGCTGAGCCTGCCGCTCGTCTATGCGCTGCGGCGGCTCGAACGCCGTCTCGGCATGAAGGGGAAACGATGATCCGCGTCGATTCGATCCACAAAAGCTTCGGCGACCAGCCCGTGCTCAAGGGCGTGAGCCTGCACGTCGATGCCGGCGAAGTGGTGTGTCTGATCGGACCGTCGGGCTCCGGCAAGTCGACGCTGCTGCGCTGTATCAACGGGCTCGAAACGCATGATGCGGGCACGATCTCTATCGAAGGTGTAGCGGTCGATGCAAAGTCCGATGCGATTCACGCGCTGCGCGCGCAGGTCGGTATGGTGTTCCAGCGCTTCAATCTGTTCCCGCATCGCACGGCGCTCGAGAACGTCTGCGAAGGACCGGTGTACGTGAAACGCGAAACCCGCGCGGCGGCACGCGAACGCGCCCGCGCACTGCTCGACCGGGTCGGCCTCGCGCATCGTGCGGATGCGTACCCGTCCGAGCTGTCGGGCGGTCAGCAGCAGCGCGTCGCGATTGCACGCGCGCTCGCGATGCAACCGAAGGCGATCCTGTTCGACGAACCGACGTCCGCGCTCGATCCCGAACTCGTCGGCGAAGTGCTCGGCGTGATGCGCCGCCTCGCCGCCGACGGCATGACGATGATCGTCGTCACGCACGAAATGGGCTTCGCGCGCGAAGTGGCCGACCGCGTGTGCTTCCTGCACGACGGCACGATCTGCGAAACCGGCAGCGCCGCCGATCTGTTCGAACGGCCCTCGCATCCGCGCACGCGCGACTTCCTGCGTCGACTCTCTTCTCACTCGTCCAGCGAAAACGGCACCGCCGTCGCCTCACTCTGACTTCGAACACCATGAAACCGATTGACGTGGCCAATGTGGCTAACGTGGCACGTGCGCTGCCGCCGTCGCTCTGGGCCGCGACGGCCGAACCCGCAGTCGATGCACCGCCGCTCGCGGCATCGGTCGCGGTCGATGTCGCGATCGTCGGCGCGGGCTACACCGGGTTGTCCGCGGCGCTGCATCTCGCGGGACAGGGCCGCAGCGTGTGCGTGATCGATGCGCACGAACCCGGCTGGGGCGCGTCCGGCCGCAACGGCGGCCAGGTGATTCCCGGGCTCAAGTACGACCCCGACGAACTGGTGCGCCGCTACGGCAGCACCGACGGCGAAGCGCTCGCGCGCACCGTGGGTCACGCGGCCGACACCGTGTTCGATCTGATCGCGCGATACGGCATCGAATGCGACGCGACGCGCGCAGGCTGGATTCAACCGACTCACTCGACCGCGCTGCTGCACACGCTCCACGCACGCGCGCGGCAATGGGAGGCGCGCGGCGCGCACGTCGAAGTACTCGACCGCGCGCAGACCGTCGCGCGGCTCGGCACCGACGCGTTTATCGGCGGCTGGGTAGACCGGCGTGCCGGCAGCGTGCAGCCGTTGAGCTATGCGCGCGGCCTCGCGCGGGCTGCGCTCGAGCATGGCACGCACGGTGTTGCGATTCACGGCGGCACGCGCGCGGTTGGGCTCGAACGGCAGCGCGCGGGCTGGCGCATCCGCACCGCGACGCACGAGCGGCCCGACGGTCCCACGATCGATGCAGCACAGGTATTGATCGCGACCAACGGCTACAGCGACGCGCTGTGGCCGGGGCTCGCGCAGTCGGTGATCGCGGCGAACAGCTTCATCGTCGCGACGAAACCGCTCGATGCGAAAACCGGTGCCGCGATTCTGCCAGGGCGCGAGGTCGCATCGGATTCGCGGCGCCTGTTGCTGTATTTCCGTCGCGACTCGACGGGCCGTCTGCTGATGGGTGGCCGCGGACCGTTTCGCGAGCCGCGCGATGCACCCGATTCGCGCGACTGGGCGCATCTCGAACGCGCGGCGCGGCTGATGTATCCGCAACTCGAAGATGTCGAGTACGAATACCGTTGGGCCGGACGCATCGCGATCACGCGCGATTTCCTGCCGCACGTGCATCTGCCCGCGCCCGGCGTGACGATCGCGCTCGGCTACAACGGCCGCGGCATCGCGATGGCAACGACGCTCGGCAAACACCTGGCGGCGCATCTGCTCGGCACGTCGAGGGGTCTGCCGCTGCCGCCCGCCGCGATCCGGCCGATTCCGCTGCATGCGCTGCAGCGCTGGTACATCAACGCGGGCGTCGCGTGGTACGGGCTGCTCGACGCATTGTCATAATTCTGACGGCACTTTCCTGGTACGTGTGAGTCACAAGGTTCGGCTGCGGGTTCAAGCGACCTTCACCGCAGCCTGTCTTGCGTCCCCACGCGCGCATTGCGCGCCTTCGATCAGGAGCTTCGCATGCCCACGCCGTCGAAATCGAAACCTCGCAAGAAGGTGAATGAAACCAACAAGAAAGACTCGCGTAAAACAGCGAACACGACACGCGATGTGCCGGCCACGGCGCTCGTCCCCAACTTCGCCAGCCCACGCATGCCGCTTGGCATCCGCAGCCTGAGCGCACCGGTATTCTCACAGCCGCAACCCACCGCCGACCCCACCGTGTTTCGCGTGCAGCACGCATCGGACACGACCGCGTACAAGGAAATCGACAAGCTCAACGCCGAACACAAGCTGTTCCCGCTGCCGTTTCCGGCGCCACGTGGCGGCGTCGAGCCGCAACTGTCGCTCGCGGACGTGCTCGGCGGCAACACGGCGGCCGTCAAGCGGATGACCGCAGCCGGGCAACTCGTGTTTCATGCGATGGGCGACTGCGGCAACACGAGCGGCCCGTCGACGCAGAACGAAGTCGCCGACAAGATGACCGCCGATTTCGTCGAAGCCGATGCGGCCGAAGTGCCGCAGTTCGCGCTGCTGCTCGGTGACGTCGTTTACAGCTTCGGCGAAGCGCGCTACTACTACGACCAGTTCTACGAGCCGTATCGCAACTACCCGGCACCGATCCTGTCGTGCGCGGGCAATCACGACGGCATGGTATCGCCGGAAACGCATGCAACGAGCCTCACCGCATGGCTCGCGAACTTCTGCTCGGAGAGCTTCACCGTCACGCCCGATGCAGGCGGCCTGTCGCGCACCGCGCAGGTCCAGCCCGGTGTGTTCTTCACGTTCGACGCGCCGTTCGTACGCATCCTCGTGCTGTACAGCAATACGCTCGAGGATCCCGGCGTGATCTCGAGCCCGCAGATCGGCAAAAGCCAGCTCGACTACCTCGATGCGGCGTTCGCGCGCGTGAAGGCCGAGAAGTACCAGGGTGCGCTGCTGATCGCGGACCATCATCCGCCGTATGCGCTCGGGCAGCATGGATCGAGCGTGGACATGCTTGCGCAGATCGACGCACTAAGCAGCAAGTACGGTGTGTGGCCGCACGCGTTCCTGTCGGGTCACGCGCACAACTATCAGCGCTACACGCGCACGCGCAACGCGGACGGTACGCAGATTCCGTACGTCGTGTGCGGTAACGGCGGTCATGGCCTCATCAAGCTGACGGCGAAGAACGCAGCGCCGCTGCGCGCACCGCAGGTTATCCAGGCCGCGTCCGGCAGCAAGGATCAGGTCGTGCTGGAAAACTACGACGACACCAACTACGGCTATCTGCGCATCGCGGCGACGGCGTCGCAACTACGCATCGAATATCACTCGGCCACCGACGGCGCATCGACCAAGGCACCGAACGACTACGTGAACATCGATCTCACGCAGCGCAAGATCGCGCATTTCGAGGCGCGCGATCATGGACGGCCCGCACAGGCGAAGGCCGTGCGGGCGATGATGCGGAAGAAGTAACAGGCGCCGTGACAGGCGGCGCGCTCACGATCAAGAAGGCGCGCCGCACGTGAAGTTGGCCGCCTGGTTGATATCGCCGCTACCTTTATATTTTTCCACCATGGGATACGGACACAACGGGCGACTCCTCGGTACTCCATTGAGCGTCCCCGTTCCGACAATCGTCGAAGCGGAACCGGTTGCGTCCGGCGCGATGCCCTTGCCCGCCCAGTTATCGATCGCGGTGAGCCAGTCCGCGGTGCCGATCGGTCCGCCGCCGCAGTGAGCCATGTCGGGCACCATGAAAAGACGCGCAAACTGGGCGACCTGGCTTTGCCCCATCTCGTCCTGCATGCGGCCCCAGGCCGCGACAGACAGGTACGGCGAAATGAGCGGATCGGCCCAGCCGTGATACATGATCAGTTTTCCGTTGTTCGCCTTGAACTGCGACAGGTCGGGATCGACCGCATCGTAGATGTCGCCGTAGTTCGCTCTGCCCGAATCGATATCCGTGTTCCAGTCGAGCGTCAGAATGTCGAAGTTCGGATCGTTCTTAAGGATCAACCGGAAGAAATCATAGTAGCTGCCGCTCTGCAATTGAGTCGTCGCGTTCCAGGTCGTGCTCCAGTTTCCCTCGCTGCCTAGCGCATACCCAGGAGACACGGAAGCCCCCGTGTCGGTACGTTTCGGACCGGCATAGATATCTTTTGCGGACTGAACCTGCGCAGCACTCAGGCAGGTCGCCGGATCCGCTCCAGTGGCGCCGCATTGCAGCGTGGCCGGGTCGAAGCTGCACTTCCGCGGGTCGTCGATCTGCCCATCGACAATCCCGTCTTTAGCATCGCAGGAATGGACGACCGCAGCATTCAATGCGGTTAGCTGCGCAGTCGTCATGCCGCCCGCACGATTGTTCTTTAGAACGGACACCCCCGCCCAGGCCTCCGAGGACATCATCCCTAGCCAGTCCCCTCCGTGAGATCCGGAAACGATTCCGTCGTAGTCGGTCGGGTACCGCTGCGCCTCCATCATCCCGTGATGGCCACCCTGCGAACAGCCGACGTAGTACGAATGCGCCGGCTGGTCGCCAAAGAATGCGTTCGTCAACTCCTTGCTGACGACGGTCACGACATGTTCCGCACGATAACCAAAGTCGACGATCTGATCGGTCTTTACCGTATCGGTCGATAAATCAAACGCCCACGACTGCTCGAAGACGGTCGTGCTGGTGTGGCCGTTGTCGTGTCCCATCACCGCGTAACCGCGCTGAAGCGCATCGACCATCGACGAATACTCAATGGCACCCGTCGACCCGCCGTCCGCTCCGCCAACAAACTTCGTGTTCCAGCTATCCCTGTTCAACGGCAACCACACTTCAAAGCCGATGTTCGAATTGCTAACAGGCTTGATCACACCGGTGACCCGGCAGAATGGCGTCGTGACGACCAGATTCCCCGGTGTGAGCAGATTCGATGGCACCTGCCACGGCGAAGTCGTGCTCGCGGCGATCGATGTAGCACTCGTGATCGTGGTGGGAATCGAACCTTGATAGTTCATTAAGGTCGAGCAACTTCCCGATACAACCTTGCTTTCTGCCGTAGCTGAAATACCGCTTGAGCCTGCGCCACATGCTGAGAGTGTGGCGCTGGCGATCAAGGCCAGAGCGCATTGTGCGTGACTCGTCTTTGTCATCGTTGTCTCCTTATATCTTGCTTTTGATTCAGAATTCAGTGGGTAGCAAGCCATTAATGGTTTGCCACCAAGCCGGTTGGCAGCCGTGGCGCAGCTTGTGTCTCCTGCGAGTTTCAAGCTCCGTCGACAG